>CAVYOM010000032.1:0-659120 GCA_963770135.1 uncultured Alphaproteobacteria bacterium
AATGGTGAATTCGTGTGCCGCTAATTAGAGGCAGAAAGGGCGGGGCAAGTGGCGAGACTTCAGGCTCGCAGCAGGCCGCGTTGGACAGTCCCGATGCGGACAGCCGCTGGACGGCGGCTCGCGCACTTGCGGGGCAGGCGGACGCAGTGCCGGCGCTTGCCGTGGCTCTCGCCCGCGAGCCCATCCCGCGCGTGCGCGAAGCCATGATGACAGCGCTGATCCGCATCGGCGATGCGGCCAGCGTCGAGGTCATATTGCCATACCTGCGAACGCAGGACGCCAGTGTACGGGCTGCGGCGATCGAAGCGTTGCAGGCGTTGCCTGACGCTATCGCGCCATTCATGTCGCCGCTGTTGAACAACGGCGATTCCGATGTGCGCCTGCTTGCGACCGAACTGGCGCGCAACATGGAGGCTTCCGAGGCCACTCGCCTGCTTTGCGAGTTGATCGAGCATGAGCACCACCCCAACGTCTGTGCCGCGGCGATCGACGTCCTGACCGAGGTTGGAACGCCGGATGCGCTTCCGACCCTGAAGAGGTGTGCGGCGCGCTTTGCTGCTACCCCGTTTCTGCCGTTCGCGGTTTCCGTAGCGATGAGCCGCATATCGGGCGAAGAGAGCTAGACCCGATGGACGATTCAAAGGGAGGATCGTCGTTTGCCGTCCATATTTCGCCGGAGCAGGTCCAGCGCTTCTGCGAATTTCTTTACCGTCGTACCGGTATGTCGTTCGCGGAGAGCAAGCGATATTTTATCGATCGGCGCCTCGAGGATCGCATCACTGCAACCGGATCATCGTCGTTTCAGGAATATTTCTCGCTGCTGAGGACTGATGCCGATCAGGAGATCGAGCATCTGATCAACTCCTTCACCGTCAACGAAACCTATTTTTACCGCGAGGAACATCAGCTTCGCTGCATGACCACGAGCCTGCTTGATGCCATTGTCCGCCAAAAGAAGCCAGGCGCCACGTTACGGATCTGGTCGATCCCGTGTTCGACAGGGGAGGAGCCCTATTCCATCGCGCTCTGGCTGATGGAAAATTGGCCGCAGGTGGACAGCTACAATATCGAGATCGTCGGGTCGGATATCGATACCCGCGCGCTCAAGGCCGCGGCTGAAGGCATCTATGGCGATCGCGCGCTGATGCGATTATCCCGCGATATCGTCGGCCGTTATTTCGGGCCGGTCACCGGAGGCAACTACCAGATCGACGAGGGACTCAGGAATTCCGTAGAATTCACACGGGCCAATCTGATCGATACCAAGGATATGACGCAGTATCGCGATTTCGATCTCATCTTCTGCCGCAACGTCCTGATATATTTCGACGACGCTTCGCGCCGGCTCGCCGCGGAAAATCTCTATGACTGCCTGCGGCCGGGCGGCTACATTTGTCTCGGTCATTCGGAGAGCATGAGCCGGATCTCCCCGCTGTTTCGTGTGTCCCGGTTTCCCGACGCGATTGTCTATCAAAGGCCGGAGGCAGATCATGACTGACACCGCAACGCCGGCCAAAGCGAAGGTTCTGGTGGTCGATGACTCCTCGCTAGTGCGGCTCTACTACCGGTCTGCGCTCGAGACCGCGGGCTTCGACGTCAAGCAGGCGATCAATGGCATCGAGGCAATGGAGAAGGTATTGTCGGAATCGTTCGATCTGGTGATCGTCGATGTCAATATGCCACGAATGGACGGCTTCACCTTTTTGCGGTCGCTACGATCCGGCGCGGCTGATGTAGCGACGCTTCCGGCGTTAATGATTTCAACCGAGTCCGGGGAGCAGGACATCGCGGAAGCCAGAGTGGCCGGTGCCAATTTCTACCTCGTGAAGCCGGTAGCGGAGGCCGAACTGGTTCGGCATGTCTGTGTCCTTACGGGAGCCGCGCTGTGAGCGCCCTAGAGGACCAATTCGTTGCCGAAGCGCGCGAGCTCATCCGACAGGCTACGGACAATCTTATCGCGCTGGAGCGCGACGGCATGTCGCCTGAGCGGATCGACAATGTGTTTCGAGCATTTCACACGCTCAAGGGATCTGCTGGCGTGGTCGAGCTGCCGGCCATGAGCGTTGTGCTCCATGCCGCCGAGGATCTGCTGGACAGCGTACGGCATGGATCGCTTGGAGCCGGCGCCGAGATCGTCGATGCAGCGTTGGCCTGCCTCGATCAGGTGTCGCGTTGGGTCGACAACTTCGAGGCAGCCGGAGCGTTGCCGTCCCGAGCCGGGGAAGACAGCCGCGCGATGGCGCAGCGGTTACGATCGTTTCTGCCGCGTCGAAGTGGCGAGCAGCCAGCGGCCTCCGTACCAGATCTTCCGAAGGAAGGTGGTCAGGGGCGATTGCCCGAATGGGTCTCACAGCTGATCGCGGCGGAGCGCGATGCGATCACGTCGCAGATGCCGGAGGGGCCAATGGCGGCCACGGCTGTTTCGTACGAACCTTTCGCTGGCTGTTTCTACAATGGTGACGATCCGGTTCAGCTGATGCAGCAGGTGCCAGGCCTGCTGGCATTTCAAATCGAGCCGCGTGAACCTTTTGTGCCGCTTGCGGATATCGATCCCTACGCCTGCAATCTGCGCTTGCGGGCCATTTCGATCGGCAATCGAGACGAGATCGCTGCGCTGTTTCGGCTGGTGCCGGATCAGACACAAATCATCAGCGTTCCGTCAGAAGCGCTTTCTGCCGCAGAGGTGCACGTTGGATCCGGCAACCAATCCATGATCTGCACGGTCATAGAGGCGCAATGCGAACTGCTGCGCGTACCGGATCGAGCGGACGAGTTGGCGGGCTGCATTGGCGCAGCGGCACGCGTGGCGGAAAATGCCTTGCGCCACGGCCGGCGACTGGATTTGGCCGATACTGTCGGGCGCGCCGGCGCTCTGGCGCTGGCGCAGCAGGACGCCGGACCATTGTTGTCTGCGCTTGAAAAGGCACTTGCGGCCTTCGCCAGCCCTCCCTCAACGACGGCCGTCAACGGCGCATCCCAGGCAGCGTCCGAAAGACCGGCCGATCGCGTGCTCCGCGTCAGCGAGGCGAAAATCGAGGCCCTCGTCAATTTGGCGGGTGAACTCGTGGTCGCAAGAAACGCGCTGTCTTATTCGGTCAGGCAGGTCGAGCGGAACCTTGACGGCAGCGAAGTCGCCAGGTCAATCCAGCGCGACCGTGACGCGATCGATCGTCTGGTGACCGAATTGCATGGCTCGGTCCTGCAGTTACGGATGGTGCCGGTCGCTCAGCTGTTTGGGTCTTTTCCTCGGCTGGTGCGCGACGTCGCCAGGCAGCTCGACAAGAAGGTTGCGCTTGTTACGAGCGGAGAGACCACGGAAGTCGACAAGACCATCATGGACCGTCTTTTCGAACCCATGGTGCATCTGGTGCGCAATGCCTTGGATCACGGTATCGAGGACCCCGAGCAACGGCGGGCGGCAGGGAAGTCAGAGGCTGCGAAAATCTCGATCGCGGCATCCCGCAGCGGAGACCGCCTGCTGGTGGAAGTTACGGATGACGGCCGTGGTATCGATCCCGCGATCGTGCGGCGCAAGGCCTCGGAAAGGCAGATATTGCCGCCGGATGAGCTGGCCGCCCTGACGGACGAGGCGGCGGTCGATCTGGTTTTCTCGGCCGGATTTTCGACCGCAGCAATCGTATCGGATATTTCCGGCCGCGGCTTCGGAATGGATGTGGTCCGCACTGCAATTGAACAGATCGGCGGCAGGGTTTCGCTGGAGAGCAAAGTCGGAATTGGCACCACGGTTCGGCTCGATCTGCCGATGAACATCGCGATGTCCCGGATCATGGTGGTAGAGGCAGGAGGACAGTCGTTCGGCATTGCCATGGAAGCGGTGTCCGAGACGGTGCGTGTCCCGCCTGACCGGGTGAGCACGATCAAGAACAATGATGGTTTCGTTTTGCGTGATCGCGTGGTGCCAATCATTTCGTTGGCCGAGCTGATGAAACTGCCCGGGCGAAAGAGGGATGCCGCCGAGCCAAGACTTTTGGTCGTTATGGAAGCTGCCGGCAGGATAGCCGCCTTCGAGATCGACGCGGTCCGCGACCGCCTGGACGTGGTGCTCAAGCCGATGCAGGGGCTGCTGTCCGGGGCACGCGGCTATGCCGGGACGACATTGCTGGGCAATGGACAGGTCCTGCTGGTGCTGGACGTGAAGGAGATACTGCCTTGACCATTCGTCGTAGCGATGAAGGTATCTTAATCCTCGACGGCGTTTGCGCCGTGGAGGATGCCGAGTCCCTCTTGCAGATGCTCCAGGCAACACCGGGTGCGACAGTCGACTGGACACAATGTCGCCAACTCCACACGGCCGTACTCCAGGTCATCATGGCTTCGGGCAATGGCCCGATTGGACCCTGCGGGGACGTATGGGTGCAGCAATGGCTGGCGCCAAAACTGCCCCAAAAGGGGACGGCGGGATAGCGATCCCTGCGTCGCCGCTCATATTGGAACTAACTGGGCAACCCGGCCATTTACCCCCTTGCGGCAAGGGTTAGAGCTACGGGCCTTCCGCCTTTCAGCCTATGACCGGAACAGGTCAGACGTTTAGCCACGAGAAGCCTGAAAATGCACAAAGTCTTGATCGTTGATGACAGCAAGCTCGCCCGCATGGTGATGGCGAGCGCATTCCGGCGCATCCGACCGAACTGGACGTTGGTAGAGACCACCAACGCCGACGAGGCGCTTGCCGCTGTTTCCGGAGGCGCCGTTGAAATTGCGTTGATCGATTTCAACATGCCCGGAATGGATGGCTTGGAGCTTGTTGCAAGCATCCGCAAGACACATCCGAATATGCCGGTCGCCGTCGTCTCGGCGAACGTCCAGAATGAAATTATCGGACGTGCGCGGGAATTGAATGCGGGCTTTATTCCAAAGCCCTTGACCGATGAAGGTCTCGCCGCGTTTCTTTCGGGCGCCGCGCTTCGGCTCAAGAAATCAGCGACATGACCGAGGACGCGGGCAAACTCACCGAGATCGAACAGGATGCACTAGCCGAAATCGCCAATATGGGGGTCAGCCGCGCCGCGAGCAGTCTCCGGCTGATGGTGGGCGAAGAGGTCCTGCTGTCTGTCCCCTCCGTCAAGATCGTAACACGCGAGGCGGCGTCGAAACTGGTCGAGCGCGAGAACGCGAAGAAACTCGTGGCCGTGCAGCAGACTTTCGAAGGGCCGTTCGCCGGCAAGGCGCTTTTGATCTTTCCGGAAGCGCAAAGTCTCGAGCTGGTTCGCTCGATTGTCGGCGACCAGCATACGTTGGAGGATGTCATTGATCTGGAGCAAGAGGCCCTTGCTGAAACCGGTAATATCATTCTGAACGGATGCCTCGCGACGATCGCGAATGTCCTGAATCGGACGATGCGGATGTCGCTGCCATCCATCGTTCGAGGAGACGGAGCCACCTTGTTTGAGGTGCAAGGGCCCGCGTCGGGAGAACAGTTTGTTCTGTTTCTCTATATCGATTTCAACATCAAGACGCGGGACGTGCACGGCTTCATTGCTCTCCTCATGGATTTGCCGTCCATCGCAGCGCTAAAGACGATCGTGAACGACTTTATCGAAGCCATCGAAAAGCAACCATCCGGTCATGTTGGATAACCTGTCCGATCCTGTATTCAGTCTCGTTTTTGACACTGTCGACATTGGCCTCGTTGTGGTTGATGTCGACGGGTGTGTTTTTGGCTGGAATGCCTGGATGGCCCGCGTCACCCGACGCCCGACGCAGCAGGTGATCGGCAAATCCTTATACGAAATCTTTCCTGACGTGCGTAACACCCGCTTACCTGGTATCATCGAGGATGCATTTCAGGTCGGCAGCTCCAGCATCCTGACCCATACGCTGAATACGTTGTTGCCCCTGCAAGGTGAAGGCGGGGAGGCGATCCTCCACAATATCGTTGTTCGTCCTGTATCGGCAGAGCATGCAAATTATTGTCTTTTGCAGATTACCGACGTTACCGTAGCCGTTACGCGAGAGAGGGTATTGCGGGAGCGTCAGAACGCCCGATACCACGCGATCGTCAATTCGGCGCCTGATGCGATCATCACGATCGACGACAATCGCGTCATTCAATGGGTCAACGGCGCGGTGGATCATGTCCTGGGTTACGGGCACGCCGAGTTGCTCGGGCAGCCACTCGACATCCTGTTGCAGCCGGACAACCAGTTGACTTCCGCGCTGGCGCAAAGTTCGGTCGATCAAAAAGCCGATGCTGCGATATCAGTCGTCGGCCGGTACAAGAATGGAAAATCTGGTAACTTCGAGATCTCGCTTGGACATTGGCGCGCCGATCAACGCGATTTCGTCACGACAATCTGGCGCGACGTTACGGAACGGGCGGCCGCCGATGCCGCCCTGCGCGATGCACGCGACGCCTTGCAAAGAAGTCACGACGAACTGGAAAGCCGGGTCGAGGAGCGGACACGCGAACGAGAGATCGCGCTGAGGCAACTTCATAAATCCCAGAAGATGGAGAGCATCGGGCAGCTGACGGGCGGGGTCGCGCACGACTTCAACAACCTGTTGGCGGTCATCTTGGGAAGCCTGAGCCTGCTGAAGAAGACGGTGCCGCAAGAGCCGCGGATTTCCCGCTTGCTGGACCGGGCCATCCAGGGCGCCGAGCGCGGTGCTACCCTCACCACGCGGCTGCTCGCCTTTGCGCGACGGCAGGAACTGAAAGTCGAATTTGTCGCTCTGCAAAAACTGATCCCCGAAATGCTGGATTTCTTGCGGCATTCCGTCGGTCCGAACATCGAGATCCGCGCGGAGATTTCGCCGGAGGTCGGAGCAATCGAGGTTGATGCGAACCAACTCGAACTGGCTCTGATCAATCTTGCCGTCAACGCCCGGGACGCGATGCCGCAAGGCGGCTCACTGACGATTGCTTGTCACAACGAGACGAGCGGGAAGAGTATAGGGCTATCACGAGATCCCTTCGTCTGTATCACCGTTACTGACACCGGTGAGGGGATGAGCGAAGCCACGCTGGCACGCGCACAGGAGCCGTTCTTCACTACAAAAGGCATAGGCAAAGGCACCGGCCTTGGGCTGTCGATGGTCCACGGATTTACGGCGCAATCCGGCGGAACGATGCGTATCAGAAGTCAACCGGGGAAGGGAACGTCGGTCACGATCTGGCTGCCGCGAGCAAAGGAGGGCAGCAAGGCGGCGAATGTGGACATACCCTTCGCGCAACCGAAAGAAGCGCGAAGCCTCCGGGTGTTGCTGGTGGATGACGATATTCTGGTGAGCATGGGGGCGGCTGATATGTTGCTCGATCTCGGTCATAGCGTGACTGAGGCTCAATCGGGGCCACACGCGCTCAAGCTGCTGGAAAGCGATGCTCCGTTCGACATCGTCGTGACCGATTACGCCATGCCGGGGATGAACGGTTTCGAACTCGCTCAGCGGGTTAAGCAGCAAAATCCAAAACTACCCATCATCCTGGCAACCGGATACGCGGAATTGCCAGCCGACCGGTCGATTGAGTTTGGGCATTTGTCCAAGCCTTATACGTCAAAAGACTTGGCAGCCGCGCTGGAGAAGGCGGTGATGTAGAGCCCGGTGAGGTGCCATGGCGGCGAGTTGTTGGACTCGCCGCTCGGGTTACAAGCACTGAGTTCATGCGGCAAGTTGGATTGGTTCACATGCCGTTAGTCGGATCTTGCCGTCCTGAGTGAACCGAAAATGCGTCCTCATGGGGCGTCCGTCGTAACCACGATAGTCGAGCGAAACGCCGTCCTCTTCCGGCATCAAGGCGTCAATTGTAAACGCATCACGCCCGGCTCTGGCGAACCGGGGTCGCCAGTATCGCTCCATTTCCGATCGGCCGATGAAGTTGCCGCCCTCACAACATTCGACGGTAGCTCCGTCATCGTAGAGGTCGAGCAGCGCTTCCAGGCGGCGCTGCTTGCAGGCGTCTATCCAATCAACAACGATACCGATAGCATCGAAAGGGTGTTTTGCATTCGCCATAGGTGGTCCTCCCGGGAGGCTACTTGCGGCAAGTCGAATGAACGCGTTGTGAACCGGGCGTTCAGGACCCGTTGGATTTGACGAGTTCCCGAAGTGGAACGACTTGGCGATGCTTCGTGTCGACGCTTCCGAAGCTCGGCCACCTTACATGAGCGAGAACTTGGCCGAGGTCAGGAACGGAACAGAACTGGCGCGGTTGATAGCTCGGAGATCCCTAATGTCCGATGCTGTCGACTATCTGCACGCTTACGCCAAAAGAGCCATCTGCAGGGCGCGACGAATGCCCGTTGGCAAGTTAAAGCGTCTTCAAAGAGCGGTTGGACGAATCTATCTGCTTTTGACCAAGGAAGCGGCCGTCGCTCCGAGCATCGATTATCTCGAAGACTTCCGAGCGGCGCGCCGACTGGAAAAGTCGATTGCTCCCGAGAGAGGGCAAGCGTTGTCAGCGCTTGGGAAAACGCCGCTCGCCTGTAGGCATAAAATCATTGGCGCGCTGCGATAGGTATTGAATCACTAGCGCCTCACGACACGAAATGCTTTGGAACGATCCCGAATTCCGCAGGTTCAATCCTGCGCTGCAACATTTTCCAGGATCATCCGGATTTCGTGCACGCGGACGGAGGATCACCTATGACCGCAGTTTCTATCAAGCGGCTTCGCCGATCTGTACGAGGCCGACCCGCTACAAATACGACTTCCTTCGTGGCTGCGTCAGCGGCGGTGATTGGAACTCTGGCTGCGGTGGCCTTGGCCAATCGATATCTTGCGAACAAAGCCGAGCGCGACAACCCGCCTTCCGGTCGTTTTCTGAAGATTAACGGCGTCCGACTGCATTATGTCGAGCGCGGCGCAGGCGACCCGGTGGTTCTTCTCCACGGCAATGGGAGCATGATCCAGGATTTTGAATCCAGCGGTCTGATAGATCTCCTTGCCAAAGATCACCGGGTTATTGTTTTTGATCGTCCCGGATTCGGCCATAGTGAACGGCCTCGCAATGTCGTGTGGACGCCGGGCGCCCAGGCGGAATTGATTCAGCTCGCCCTCGCGCAGCTCGGCATTTCCGACGCAATTGTGCTTGGACATTCTTGGGGCGCTTCGGTCGCGGTTGCGATGGCGCTGAAATATCCCATTCGAGTCCGAGGACTCGTTCTTGCCTCGGGGTACTATTATCCGACGCTGAGGCCCGACGTCGTGGCGTTGTCCGTCCCGTCTGTGCCCGTCGTCGGCGATATTCTGAGTTATACACTGTCTCCGCTCTTGAGCCGAGTTATATGGCCGCTGATGCTGAAGAAGATCTTTGGCCCGAGATCGGTACCGGAGAAGTTCAACGCATTTCCGAAGGAAATGGCGCTGCGGCCATCTCAAATCAGGGCATCGGCCGCCGAGTCTGCGCTTATGATCCCCGACGCTTTCATGCTCCGCCACCAGTATGCCGATTTGAAGATGCCGGTCGTCATCATCGCCGGCGAGCAAGACAAGTTGATTGATATCGACACTCAGTCCGCCCGGCTTCACGCCGACATCATCCAGAGCAGTTTTCACAGGATAGCCGGCAACGGCCACATGATCCAACAGACAGCCACCAATCAGGTGATGTCGGCGATAAGGGAAGTCGCAGGCAGGTCGAGTGAGCTTGCAGCCGCTGAATAGCGATCTGGCCGCACTTGCCTCGGACTGTTTTTACCAGGAGAGCATCGGATGGAATCTGAGGACAAGTTTGTCGAGCGTTTGGCAAAGCGACATTCTTTGTCACCAGCAGCAGTACAGGTTGTGCTTGTTGCGCTTCGTCGAGGAGGCGGACGGATGGCGCAATTCAGTCACGCTGATTTTGGCGGGATGTCTCAATGGTCGCCGGGTATGTCGATGGTTGGGGACATGTTCAATACCCAACTCAAATCCAGGCTCGACGCGCTTTGCACGGATATCGTTGCTCATCTGACCGCATCTGAAGTCGTTGGTAGTGACGTGAGCTCAAAGCCGGAGGAGGTGAGCTACCGGTCGGAGGCGACGTCGCCGGCCTGGTGGCCGAACGGGTTGGGCCACCCGGCAGCGGTGGGTGGTCAGAACGACCTCCGATACGCAATTTTCCCCGAAACCCGCCGCTTGGTCATCGACGATCGCGGGCACGATTTCCACCTATGATACCGGCGATCATCAGATCTTCGGGGTGGCCCAGGCTCAAAGCAGCGAGCGGACGCTTTCCTTCACATCTCAAAGCGGCCTGGTGAAGGTGACCGACCTCACCAAGGTCTAGAACTGCCCGGCGCGGTGGAACAACTCTTTGGCCGAAGGATTCGTCTTTTGGCGGGAGAGGTTCGATGCTGACAACTAAGAAACTAGAGCCGGCGGCTCGCACGCTTTACGGATGGGCACTCGCCGTTTTGCACGAAGCCGGCGCCATCCGGCAGTGCGAAGAGCATGGCTGGATGCAGGATCGAGCTGATCCGCATGCGCGAGAGCGCGCCGTCTCCATCGCTCGTCAGTATCCGCCAACCGATATCTCACCAGAGCACGCCGTCATGGAGATCCGGGACGTGCTGAATTCGATCGGCGACACTTGCCCGGAGTGTCCGCCCGATTAGTTCGTCGGTGATGTTCGGCCCCGTCTCACGCCTGGTCCCGGGCGCGCCTCAGGGCTGCTTCCAATCGCTTTTTTTCCTGTTCCCAGCGGGTTTCTTCGGCTCGAGATTTGATCTCAAGGGCCTCCAGTTCGGCCTGGATAGCGTCGGCTCTCTTTGCATGCTCCCGTTGAGCCCTGTCCAGGATCGCTTGCGCCTTATTAACGGCTTGCTTCCGGCGTTCGCGCTCCTTCTGCCTCGCGGCCTCTTCCCTCTCCAGTTCACGCGCGCTGCGCTGTTTCTCCCGTTCGTAGGCGAGGGCCGCCTTCCGCTCTGCCGCCCTGTCGATAGGGCGGGTGGGCGGCTTCTTCGCCTTGCTGCCTTTGGACTTGCGGGCGGATTTTGTCGGTCCCGTGCTGCTACTGAGATTGGCGGGTAGTGCGGCCTGTTCGTTGAACGACCCGTCGGATCCGACGGGGCGCTTGAGAACGACGCCCGGCCTCTTCAAGGTCGCAGCGATGACGTCTGGATCGTCGCTTTCCCCTGCTGCCCCCTGATGGAAAAGATTGCTATCCGCGCCCCACGCCTCCAGTGCGGCTTTCATCGACGGAGCGGCAATGGCGAGATCGAAGAAGCCCAGCGAGGTCTGGTAGGTCTTCAGTTTTCTCGCCATGAGTTGCACACTCGCTCAGCTTATAAAATTCGACTTGCCATTCGTCCTATTATCTGCTTGCGAGCAGAGAGTTCGAGAAGACAGCAAACAGCGCGGCCGGTCCGGGATATATCCCGACACATCCGGCCTGTCTAAGGGAGCTCTCCGTGAACCCGCCGCAAAGCACGCCGATCGTCGCGATCTTCGCTTTTCCCGCCGCTTCGGCATCATAAGGGGTGTCACCGATTGCGACGGCGTCGGCGCCTTCGATGTCGAGTTTCTTCAGAACGATCTCGAAGAGATCCGGCGCGGGTTTTGATTCCTCGGCGTCATCGGAAGAAGTCGTCAACTCCACCAGGCCGGTGATACGCGCAATGTCGAAATACTTGTCGACTTCATCCTTCTTGGCCGAAGAAGCGACGGCGATCCGGAGCCCGGCATCGCGCACGCGTCGCAACAAGTCCGGGACTGCCGAGAAGGGACGCACGAGCGGCAGATAATTGCTCTTGAAATGATTGCCGCGCCACTCTTCCAGCTCTTTGCCGTGGTCCCGTTGTTCGGCAGGGGACAGGAAGATGGGAATGAGCTTGTCTCCCCCTTTGCCAATCTGGCTTCGCGCCTGCTCGAAACTGACGTTATGGCCGAATTTGAGCAGAGCTTCCTGCCACGCGATGGCGTGGAGATCCACCGAGTCCAGGAGCGTACCGTCCAGATCGAAGATGGCGGCTTTCGGCAATTCAATGTCCTCCAGGTTAGAATTATGGCGTGTTCTTGACCATGTGCCTGTTAAGATCCGACGCGCCGTCGTCCCACCACACGGCCCGCGCGCACCCAGCGCCCCCTTTGGCCTCGTCTACGGCCCTACGCGCGTCAGCTTCCGCCTCGCGGTCGGCCGCCTGTCTCGCGCCGCGTACCGCGCGTCGGGCCGCCACCAGCCGGTCAACGAGATCGGCTCGCTTGGTTTCATCGAGCCTGGGGTTTGCCATGCGCCACAGCCTGCCGCGGACGACGAAGTAGCGACCGTCAGGCGTCACCGGATGCTTCACACGATACGCTAGGCCGACTTCCGCTGCACTTTGGCTGCCGGCTTCTTTGCTGCAGCCTCCTTCGCCGGCTTCTCGCCGGCGATCGGCATCAGCATTTCCTTTTGACCGCTGGCGGCCTTGCGTGGCTTCTTCGCCGGCGTTGAACCTTTGGCTGGCTCGGCGGCGCCGATACTTTTGCGTAGTGCATCCATCAGATCCACCACGTTTTCGCCGCGGGGCCGTTCCTTCGCAGTGATTGGCTTTCCAGCGCGCTTTGCGTTTATAAGATCAATCAGAGCAGTTTCGTACTGGTCTTCGAACTTGTCCGGCTCAAAGCGGCCCGCCTTCTGATTGACGATGTGCCTGGCCAGATCCAGCATGTCCTTGGTCACTTTGACATCCTGAATATCTTCGAAATACTCCTCCGCGGAGCGGACCTCGTAGGGGTAGCGCAGCAGCGTTCCCATCAGCCCCTTCTCGAAAGGCTCAAGCGCAATGATGTGTTCTCGGTTGGTTAGCACCACGCGACCGATTGCGACCTTGTTCATCTCGCGAATGGTTTCGCGGATGACGGCGAACGCATCATGCCCGACCTTGCCGTCCGGACGCAGGTAGTAGGGGCGGATCAGATACCGCGGATCGATCTCGGTACGGTCGACAAACTCGTCAATCTCGATGGTTCGGGTCAATTCCAGCGCGACGTTCTCAAGCTCTTCTTTTGTCACTTCGATGAAGCTGTCGGTATCGACCTTGTAGCCCTTGACGATATCCTCGTTTGGCACCTCCTCGCCGGTGTCGGCATCCACTTTGGCATATTTGATACGGTTGCCGGTCTTCCGGTTGAGTTGATTGAAGGAGACCTTTTCGGATTCCGAGGTGGCCGGATAAAGCGCTACCGGACAGGTCACAAGAGAAAGGCGCAAAAAGCCTTTCCAATTAGCGCGGGGGGCCATAGCGGGCGAACTCCAGTACCGTTGCTGGATTCAAGACGATTGCTCGTGCTTGGTTCCGACAACGCGGGCTCGTAAACGGCAGGTTTTTTTGTCGGCGATCACGTGCGATGCTCGATGGGCGTTCTTGAATTGTTCGTGTGGCCGAATTGCAACTATCGTCCATTCGCCCGTAACGCCTGAACCCACGATCTGGACAATCCGGGTTCTGTGTCTTGCTGCTTCAACGACGCCGACGGGTGTACGAGGCAAATCGCCGAACTCAGACGAGTGGTAATCCCATCCTTCGGGCGTCGTGATGTAAACGTCATACCAGCCAGCTTGAAAGCCTCTCGTTAATAGCGCGTTCAGTAGAACATGGGCCAACAACGGAATTGAGCGCACCGCTCGCCCGAACCGTGGCCGCAAAGGCTCCTGGCACAGCTTGAGTAGGCTATACGATCATATGCGGAATTGGGATCATGCAGGCACGAGTAAGCGCAGCGCGCGACAACGCGCGCAGAAGCCAACGGAGCTGCGTGCATTCCGAGGTGATGAGCAGAGACGCGGCATTCAATATTCACGATAGTATTTAGGGCGGCGCTGCTCATCGCGCTCCGGACTGCGGTGCTATTCTGTATCGCATTGCGACGCATCCGCGACGACTAACGTGGACGGCATCGCTTCGTAATTGAGCGCGGTCAGACGATGGTCGAAGCATCAAGCTCGGCCAATCCGCAATTGGAGTGGTATGCGGCCTCGGCTTCGGCCTGATGTGCATTCACTACGATCCAGACGGCGCGCCACCGCCACGCGAGCGATATTCTAGGCGGCGCAATTCAAGCGGCGGGGTAGGGCGCAGCGCGATGAACAAGCGACGAAACCGTTCCCCCCAGACGCAGTCTCTTGAAGAGCGGCTAGCCGCACATGCGGCGCGGTTGAGAGAGGAAGCTAAATGCTTCCCGCCGGTGCCGTGCGCGATGAGATTCTACTGCGCACTGAGCAGGCAGAAGCCGCGGCAGGCATGAGCCAGTGGCTGGACCCGCCTGAGCGGGGCGCGTAATGCTTGGCTATGCGGCCGCAGCTCCAGCGGCGAGTACTTTTGGCACTGCTTGAATTGGCTACACGTACCTAGACGTCTGGAGCTTCATCAAATTTCCGCTTGAACATCGGCCATCATGGCTTTCTGTTGATTAGGCGTAGCGGTCCTCATTTCGTTAGCAGAGGAAAGGTGCGCCAAATCCCCGTTCGCGATCTGATCCATCACGTGCTGTGGCTTTTCTGTCCGATCTCTTCAAATGAGCTGGCGGTGAATGCCGCATCACATGGGCCACCAAGGTCTCGACAGGTTAGCGCTTTCATGACGGCTCCGTATTTCAGGGAAGATCAAAAGCAATCTAAGACTGATCATATTCCCGCGTCAAAAATAAGCTGAGAAATGCAATCAGCCGGACGGCGCTCCACCTCTGCGGCGCCGCTGTTCAGGCAGTCAAAGCCGCTCGGGTGGTGGATCGTGGCAAAGCGCGTGATCGCACAGCTAGAGGCGAAATTGGTATCCGCATTGCGGAACCGCCTAAAGGTGGCTCCGTTAACGCCTGTCATGACGATTTCGCACTTTCCAACCATGCACAATCGATAAGTCCGCCGTGTTCAACAAAGACCATCTGTACGATGAGCTGAGGCGGATTGAACAAGACGTCGTTCGAGGCGAGCAGCAGTTGGCTGAGCAAGAGGACCTGCTGGTCTCTCTGAAGAGCCAAAACAAAGACACCGCGCAACTTGAGGCGTTTCTCGATGAGCTACGCTCAAGACAAAGGACTCTTCAAGAAGATCGCTCTCGGGTCCTCTCTATGATCCAACCCTGAACGAGAGCGCACATTCTTGACTCAAATCGAGAGTCGGAGAGGTTGTGTCGGCTGTTCCGCCATGAGCAATAAGCCAAAACGAAGAAAAGAGCCGGCAGACGAAACGAGCCTCCGGCGGCTCCTGGCGGAGCGCGCAACGATGGGGCTGATTTTGTCGGGAAAAAGTGGCAACTTTTTCTTCCCCATCGAATTATCTAGTAGGCAGTTTCTGGAGTTCAGGAATGGATGACAAGTTTCCGTTACGGGTTGCCGTTGATCAAGCTTGGACCGTGCACCTTGCGACGCGCACCGATGTTGATGCGGCTGACCCGCGACGTTGTTCGCTAGAGAGATACCTCAGCGAGCGCTGGGAGGCTGGTGAAAGCGATCCAGAAGAACTGACGTGCTACGGCCTTTCGTACTTAGCCAGGCTTAGGTCGGAGAGTTGGTGAGAGCAGGATGGCAGACTTTGCAGAGACGCTGAATCGCTTGGTCTCCCGAAGCGCCCGACCGGATTGGACGCTGGCCGCGGTCGCAAGTCTCATTGCGGCCGGTATCACGGCGTCGGTCCGACTCCTGTTTGGATAAACGGAGGAATTTCGTCACGGAGGGTGGTCATGGAATACAAGACTATCCAATTTGAAGTCGTCGAAACGACAAATCCGTTTGGCTGGAAATGGGTCGTGTTTCTCGATGCAACCAGAATCCGGACCGGGATTGGGCTTACCCGCGCTGACGCCGTGTTGGATGCTGAATTGGTCATCGACAAGGTGCTGGGTAGCCGACAGCGCAACGCTAAGGAAACCTCAAGCAGCTCGGCGCGGTCCTGAAGGGGGATAAGTGGAACGTTTTGGTCTCGGTATGAGCGTCGGGCGCCGACGCCTTCCAAGCGGTGTTGGGATGAGTACTGCGATGGATGTTAAGCGGAGCCATCCCGGTAAATGCATCGAACTTCATCGGTTAATGGAGGCTGTTCTCAAGCTTCGCCAGCAGGTCGCACGCCTAGAAAAAGTTCAGAGTATGGACATGTTAGAACCCCATTCCGGGTTGAACTTTTCGGCTTCGCCCAGGACTAATGCAAATGGACGCAGAACGAGAAAAGCGGGCGTTACAAGAAAAGCTCCTTAGATGCCGTATACTGCTCAGCGAGTTCCCCGAGGGCGTGACGGCTAAGAATCTCAACGATCTGGCGGCAGAACTCGAGCAGAAAATTCGCGCACTGGAGCAGTAGGTCAACAAAATGTCCACATGACCCCGGCAGATTGAAATGTCTGCCAAAATTGCGATTGTTAGGGCATGCAACTTCTATTTGTACCAACTTGCCCCTATTGCCAACGCCAAGCAATCGAGACGATGCCAAGGAAGGCCTGCCAGTTCTTCTACAACTGCGCCGGCTGCGGAAAGCGACTTAAGCCGCTGCCGGGGGATTGCTGCGTGTTCTGTTCATTCGGTACCGTGCTGTGCCCCCGTTCCAAGAGAGCTGTAAGAACGCTTGCTGCGGCTAGCGAGAGAGCCGGGGCCGATCGTTCCGCGTTAGCGCCGGTTCGCTTGTTACTAAACGAACACTGATTGCTCGATCGCCGTTACGGAGGCACGACGGCGAAAAGTTCGGCCACACCTGTCTAGAGCAGTCTTCGGTGGTGTCAGCCTTGACGGTCTGTGGGGCTGCTTCTTCCGCGCTTACGCCGGTGGCTAGCAGGAGAGAAGCCATGACAGCAGGGAGAACGTGTTTCATTTTACGCCTCGTTTGATCTGTCTGTCCAACGAGCATGCTCACGCTACGTTCCTCAAATTGTTGGATTAAAGAGAAAAACCCTGCCGAGGAACGCTCGGCAGGGTCACGCAGAGAGGTCGATGGACGCGCAAAGCGGGGACCTTGGTGGGCCATCGAGGACTGCGAGGTTTTCACTGATCGAAAATCAGTTTTCCGTACAGACCTTCATCGTCTTCATGCCAGTTTCCGCTTCGGTCCTGGTCTTGAACACGCCGTTATCAACTATCGTCGTCGTGGTGGTCGGCTTTTTATCGACAATGGTGCACTTCTTGGTAGTTGCATCCCGCACGACATAGTATTCGCTCGAAACAACGGTCTGCGCAAAAGCCGCAGAGGCGGTGAAAGCGACGATGGCGCTCGTAAGCAAAAGGTTCTTCATTAGCGTCTCCTCAAGGTTGGCGTTGCGTGCTTCAACGCGAAGCGATTGCCACTTGTTCCCGAAAGAAGTTCGCGCGCAGGTTAACCAACCAAACCTTGGTTCTAAGATGCTGCATTGCAATCACAGCTATTGGTCTTGCAGCATGTCATGCCGACGGGGACCGCTGTCCAAGCTGGGGGCGGCTCTTTAGCAAGGCGCCTAGGTGGAACTGCGAACTGCCATCTTTTCCCGATGGCTGCCCATGTATAATTCGATTGCTTACCTTGGGGAAATGCCATGCCGATCCATCGCCTTCTGCAAAACAGGCCTTTGGCGCCTGAAGAAATCAGCCGCTTAGCGACAGCTTATGAGCCGCTCCACGCCTTGAGCGGCTGACAAGTCGGAATAATACCATCATCGACGGTGAGGTGGTGGTCGTCCATGAGGGACGCACCAATTTTTCCGAACTCCAGGCGGAACTCGCCGCGGGGCGGCAGGGCCGGCTCGTCTATTACGGTTTTGATCTGCTCTGGCGTAATGGCGACCTTCGCAAGCTGCCGCAACTAGAGCGCAAGCAAGCGCTGATGCCTCGGCGAGAACGACATCGAGCTGCCGGTGCTTTACTCCGAACAACTGACCGGCGACGGACAGAAAATGTTCGATCACGCGGCGAAGCTCAATTGGGAAGTCATCGTCTCCAAGCGTGCCGATGCGCCATATCGATCTGAGCGCACCGAGGCTTGGCTGAAAATCAAAACCGTCCAGCGTAAAAAATTCTGCGTCATAGGGTTCGTGAACGACCCCACGGGCGTCGCCGCCCTTTATCTTGGCAAGCGGGAACGAAAGGAGCTGGTTTATATGGGGAAGCGACGGTTTCGTAAAGCCTGTGTGTTTTCCGACACACAACGAGTCCTCGAATCGCAGTATCCTCAAATCTTCTCCCTAGACTAGGGGGCACCGCCGCAAATGGCGGGCCCCTTTTCGTAGGCGGCGGAGAAGCCCATGACCACAAGGCGGGCGAGAACCGGCAACCTGCTTGCGATGCGGGCGGAGGCTGGAAAACAAGTCGATCGAATTCCAGCTTCGCGTTTCCCGGTCCAACACGAAATTCAGCATCTGCAAAACGAGCTGAACGCATTTAACGATCGGATCATAGAACTGGAAAATGAAGGCCATCGTGGCCATGCGATGGAAGTGTTGAAGGCAAAGGCAATAGACTTTGCACGGCAGATCGATGAACTTCGCTGTTTATTAGTCGGACCGCTCACAAAGCCCAAGCTGTGATCGAATTCAAAAAGCTACACACTCTTCGCTTTACCCAAAGCCAGCCACGCTGCAGCGTAGTTGCGAAAAAGCCTGGCAGCAACTTCGTTGAGTTTCTCGCGGTCACGGCCAATCTTCCGCATCAGCTCGCGAGCCTGCTCTACTGAGATGTCGTGCTTTCAGGCGAAGTAGCCAACACTATAGGGCTCGCCAATTGGCGCCGCCGAATGGCAATCCGTTTCGTCCGCTTCGCCATGCCCGGAGACTTTCAGTCACAGAGCCGCGTTCCAGCTTATATCGGACAAGATCGACCCACAATTGAGCCTCTGGTGGTTTTTACTTGATTGGCACAGGCGTCCTAAACGCTATCCGCCCCGCCTCGGTGATGCGGTAGAGGTCACCAGTATTCAGATCTGGGCTCCGCTCGATCCAGCCTGCGTGTAGAAGGTTCCCGAGCAATTTGTCACCCACGGGGATCAGCTTGAGGATCGGCACCCAATCGCCCTGCATAAGGAATTGCAGAACTTCTCGCTGCCGGTAGGTCGGATAAGGCTTCATCATTCCTGAACCTTGGGCTCCGGTCGGACGGAACGCCGACCGTGTTCGCAATTTCCAAAAACGCCATTGCTGATGCAAAATCGGTAATTGAGACACTTCGAACGCCGTCGCTAATGGTAACGCAGGTCAACTTGTGAACCGCCTGCCGTTCGACCGCCTTTTTCGGTGGCCTGAATCTCTCTTTGGTTCTTAGCGAGGGCAATCTTGGCCTCATGGGCATCCGACGGGTCCGCCATCGCATCATGCCCTGCCTTGCGCGCGCCGGATGGGCTGATGGCTCCTGTGAGCATTGACGAAATTCTCGAAGCCCTGTGCGCGCTGGATGGAAACGGCCCGCGCAATCCGCGAGCCGGCGAGCCGATGCGGCTGCGGTCGGCCGAGCGCCGGGCAGGGGTCTGACGGGGTGAGAAATTGATCGAGCCGCATGAGGCGACCACGGTCGCCTCACTGCAGGGCTTTCGTAACTTCCGATCTCGCGGACATAATCCTCGATAAGGCGACTTTTGCTCGTTCGTGAGCCTGTCGTTCCCCTTTGGTCTTCGGTCGGCGGTTCTTCGTCGCGCTTCATCTTCTGGAAGTCCCATCCTCCTCGGGAGGGACTGCGTTAATCTGGATCAAGGATCTTCCCGGACCTGTCGGCGATCAAAATTTCCGTGCCGCATACGGCGCGCCGACGTACTTGCCGAAAATTCCCGACAGTCTTGACGCACGAATTTGTTGCGTCGTTGACGACTGCGTGACGTTTGCGGCGCACAATGCCGATTTTTCCCGATGTGATGGAGTAATTGCAGAACCCACTCACGTTCCGGCTAACGTTGCGGCTTAGGAACGTATTCAATTCCAGACTGTTACGAACACTCTGTATCTTCTGGAGGAACCAAGATGAAACGGTCGTTAATCATTCTTTGCGCGGGGCTTTTGTTGACCGGTGCGGCATCCGCACAAAACCCGCCCGCAAAGTCGGGACCAAACAACAATGCTGTCAACAGCCCCGGACAAAACAACTCAAACGCGCCAGTAGCCGGCCGCAACAGCTTCACCGAAGGCCAGGCCAAATCGAAGATCGAGGAAGCTGGTTACACCGGCATTTCAGGTCTGAAGAAAGACGACAATGGCGTTTGGCGCGGAAAAGCCAGCAAAGGCGGATCTGCAACGAACGTGAGCGTCGATTTTCAGGGCAACGTCAACGCAGCCAAGTAAGGAAGAAGGATTTTCACATGACGGTTACAATTTCTCGTCTTTATGACTCTTACGTCGATGCTCAAAAGGCCGTTCGGGGCTTAGAGGCTGCCGGCGTCCCGCATTCGGACATCAGCATCGTCGCTAACAACTCTGACAGCTGGTACGGCACCGACAAAAAGGTCGATCGTGATCGCGATGGCGTCGATGATCGTGCCGAAGGTGCCGGCAAAGGCGCGGGCATCGGTGCCGGTCTTGGCGGTGCGGCAGGTTTGCTGGCCGGTCTCGGGCTGCTCGCGATCCCCGGCCTTGGCCCGGTAGTGGCTGCCGGCTGGCTCGCGGCAACGGCGGTTGGCGCGGCGGCCGGGGCTGCGACGGGCGGCATCGTCGGAGCCTTAACGGAGGCCGGCGTTTCGAACGAAGATGCGCACGCTTATGCGGAAGGCGTTAGGCGGGGCGGAACGCTCGTTTCGGCCCGGGTGCCGGACGCGGATCGCACGCGCCTTGACGCAATCCTGAACACGTCTGCGGTCAACCTGCGAGACCGCAGCGCGGCGTGGCAGAAGACCGGCTGGAAAACTTTCGATCCTGCGAGCCAGCCTTACGGGGCCGACGAGGTTCGCAAAGAGCGCCAGCTCTACGGTAACACTGCCGGAATGCGCTGAGCGATAAAAGGCCGGCCCGCCTCGGCGGGCCGGTTTTATCGGAACCCGCCCATCGATTTCGAGTCATTTCCGTTTCAGAACGCTTAGCCTTCCGTCGCCTTCAAGCGTCGCCAATTTTGATTTCCGCGAGGTCTTCGACGTTCTGTTCCCGCAGCTGACGTCAACTTGCCTGGTTGGACGCGGTTCTTCCGATGGAACGGATCTGAAGTCTAATACAACGGCAACCCCAGGAACGATAGACGTATTAGATGCTTAACCGCCACCGGGGCGTCCAAGCAGCGCGCAATTCAAGAAAGACATCAGGGAGAGAGAACAGGCGCAGCCCGGCAGCAGACTGGTCCTCGTTGTCGAAGGTGAGCCGCTCCTTCTCCTGATGGCTGGCGATTTTGTCGGAGATGCGGGTCTCGAGCCGATCTTCGCTTCTAATGCGGATGATGCGGTCAGGATATTTGAAGGCCGCGAAGACGTCGCGATCGTATTCACCGACGTCAGGATGCCGGGCTCGATGGACGGGATAAAACTTGCCGCTGCCGTCCGCGACAGGTGTGGCCTCCGATCAAGCTCGTGGTTGTATCCGGTCACCTCGTCGCCGACCCTGATCTGCCGGAGGGCGCAATGTTCTTCAGGCAGCCTTACCGCTCCGACGAGATAATCTCGACCCTGCGCGAACTAGCCGCGTAAACATCTCATAGGAACTGCCCTCGGTGCCAGAGATTATGACAGTTATGTTACAAGGGCGCGGTAGGGAGCGGCTCATGTTAAGCGGATTCATATTCGACGTGGAAGGAACGCTTGTCGACAGCGTCCCGCAAAACCTTCGGAGCCTACAGGACGCCCTCGAACGGTTCGGGCATCGCGTGCCGTATCAGACGCTTCATCTTTATTCCGGCCTCGACGGCGACCAGACACTGCAGCTCGTAGTGCCTGACGCGGCGGAGCCGGAACGAAAAGAAATACTGGAGGTGCAGGGCACGATCTACGAGAAGTCGTATCTTGATAGCGTTCGGCCCTTCGACGGTGTTCGCGACGTGTTTCGCGCGCTGACCGGACGCGGCGGCAGGATTGCGCTGGCGACGGATTGCAAGGGACTTGCCTTCAAACGTTATCTTGCGCTTCTGGACGTCAACGAGCTCATAACGGGGACTGCCTGCGGCGACGATGTTGAGCACGGCAAGCCAGATCCCCGTCTTGTGGGTCACGCTCTCGGCAAACTGAAACTTCCCGCGCCGGAAGCCGTCATCATCGGGGACACGCCCTACGATGCCGAGGCGGGGCTCGAAGCCGGAACGAAGGCTGCGGGCCTTCTCACTGGCGGCTTCGAGGAAGCGATTCTATTGCAGGCCGGCTGCTTTGCCGTTGCTGACAATCTGCAGCAACTTTTGCTTTGCCTCGAAAGCGGCGAGCCCATGACGCAGAGACAGACCAGCATGGACAACCTGATCGAATTCCCGTCCAAGCGGATGGCGAGCTAAAAATCGACGCCAGTAGCAGACCGACTGCGTTCGCTGTCCCTCAGTCTCGTTGGTGTTTGCATGACTCGGCGGGCGCGAGCAGATACACCAGCGGAAGAGGAACAGATGAGCGTGGAACGCGATTACCTTCGCGGAGATGCTGATGAGCAGAATAAAAGGCGGCAGTGGAAAAGGCTCCTTTCTTGGCGCTTGGGATATCGCGGCGACGCTCGGACTCGTGACGGTTGCCTTTATAGTAGAGCGCACGGCCGCCGCGGATAACGCAAAACCGGCCCTTCCGCCGAAGGAGGGCCGCCACGCCTCAACCGCCGGCCTCGCCAGCGAAGACGGGAACCGCGGGCGCGACGCGGAGTCACCTTCAGATATCCCGGCGAATGGATGGAAAGACATTCTTTGGCGCGTATACGGCAATGTAAGCGACCACCGCATTCTCGCCCTGGCCGCAGGCATGACCTACTACAGCATCCTTGCAATTTTTCCCGCGCTCGCGGCTCTTGTCGCCATCTATGGGCTGTTTACCGACCCCGCCAGCATCGCAAAGCATCTTGACGTAGTATCGGGCTTCATACCCGGCGGCGCGGCAGAAGTTGCGCGGGAGCAGCTGACGCGCGTGGCCTCAAAGGGAGGCAGCACGCTCGGCTTCACCTTCGCGATAGGTCTCATTATTTCGCTATGGAGCGCCAACGCTGCAATGAAAGCGCTCTTCGACACGCTCAACATTGTGTACGGGGAGCAGGAAAAGCGCAGCTTCCTCAAACTTAACGCGATGTCACTGGGGTTTACCCTCGCCGGGATCGCATTCATCCTGTCGGCGCTGGCCGCGGTCGTCGTCATTCCCATCATCCTGGAATATCTCGGACTCTCGAATGCCGCAGATCTCCTGATCCGGATCGCGCGCTGGCCGGCAATGTTCCTTGCCCTCGCGATCGGCCTCTCCTTCATCTACCGCTTCGGACCGAGCCGCGAAGCGCCACGCTGGAGATGGATCACATGGGGCAGCGCAGCCGCGACGATCATGTGGATTGTGGCCTCTGCGCTGTTTTCCTTCTACGCTGCGAACTTCGGGACGTTCAACGAAACCTATGGCTCGCTGGGCGCGGCCATCGGTTTCATGACGTGGCTCTGGATTTCGGCGATAGCCATATTGCTTGGCGCTGAACTCAACGCGGAGATGGAGCACCAAACTAAGCGCGACACCACTACCGGCGGGCCAAAGCCGTTAGGCACGCGCGGTGCAAAAATGGCTGACACACTGGGGGCGGCTCGGTAAGTGCGCAATCCGCGCTACGGATTCCGGCGATCCTGAAACCTTGCTGCGGCCTGCGTAAGACCCCTTCCATCATTAAACGCCTTCCGCTCCCGCGCCGCCAAGGCGGCTCCAGCTCTGCGTGGTTCGCGGCGGCAGTGGAAACGATACTTACCTAGCAGGCCATGGCCTCGACAGCATATCCGGCTGCCACGGCGGGACCATACTATCGGGGTCCCGGTTGAGTTGTCTGCAAGCGATATCAAGATCTACAGAATAAACAATGTAAGCGGGCCCACCTATGATTTGGGGATCTTGATCAATGGCATCGGGGCAGTCAAAGGTCAGTTTCAAGCCTCTTCTTACGGAGTCGAGAACCTTTATTGTTTGTCCGACAACTCGCCGGTAAATCTGAAGGCTGGATGGTAGGGAAGACAATGACACCCTTGCTGGCGGGGCCGGGAACGACGCGTACATCGGCGCGGTTTGTGGAACTTCAAACGACGATAGAAGCCCTAGAGCGCCTTTCTATCGGAAGCTGATTATCCCTAACGCGAGCGTTACATGATCGGTAGAACCGCCCGCCGGGATTGTTGCCGCCTACGTTGGCTCCGGAATTTCCGTTTCCCGGCCGGCCCAGACTTCTGAGTTTGACCCCATTTCGAGAATGGCGTCGCTCCTTGCCGGAACGAATACCGCGCCGGTTCAGCCTCATTTGCTGACTGCGCCTCTTTGAAGGAACCCGGATCGCGGGATCGAAGTGTTTGTGTCCCCAACTGCTCTTCAAGTTTAGACAAACCGAGTGATCCTCCTCGTCCAGTTCCCGAACTAGATGGATTGAGGCGATGCGTCGCCGCAGGGGCGATCGGCTAACAGAGTCCGCGGCGCCCCAGGGGCGCCGACACTGAAAGTGCATTTGTCTGCAGGGTTGCGATTTTCAACATCGACCAGGTTGAACGCCTGCTGAACAATGGTTTTAGAGAGACCCTCCGAAATTTGAGCAGGCAGGCATGGGACTGGCGCGCGGCGAACATTCATTCCCTGTCGTCCGCTGCCCCCGGAACTCGGAGTGCCGTTCGGTTGTTCTGAAGCACATGGGTTGGAGGACCGTGGCTGATGGAAGGGCGAAAAGCGAACGTTGGCGTGTGTTGCGAGCATCGCCCTCATCGGCCCAGTGTCACGGGCGAACCGCGCGTAATCCGCAATGACTGATCGCGTTAAACCGAGCGCTACGAAGAAGCGCCCAGAGCAAACCGAAACCAACAAGGATCGAAAGCCGTTGCCATTGGACGCCGCGGCACGCGTGAAGGCTCGCGTCGTGCTTGCGTTGGTGCTGGTGGGCCTTGCGTTGTGGACCGCTGCAAGCTTTCTGCCGGCGCTGATCTGGGCCACAATTCTCGCGGTTTCGCTATGGCCCCTCTACCTCAAGTTTGCGAAGCGCTCCACCTTAGGCCCTTCGAACTTGGCTGCGCTCATTTTCACCCTCATCGTCGCGCTCATTCTGTTTACTCCCATGGCGCTTGCCGTCTACCAGGTGGCGCAGCAAGGTGACCTGCTTATCGGCTGGATGAAGAAGGCAGGAGAGAGCGGGATCGAAGTGCCTGAGTGGATTGCCCGCTTACCGGTCGCGGCAGAAAGCATGCAGCAGTGGTGGCGCGACAACCTCTCGGATCCAAAAGCCGCGACCGCCTGGCTGAAGACGGTCAATGCTGAAAATGCGTCGGAGCTCTTCAGAACACTTGGTGGGCAACTGTTACACCGTTTGTTTCTTCTTTTCTTTTCGTTGTTGACATTATTCGTTTTGCTAAGCAACGGCCGCTCGGTCGCGGACCGCTTCCTGGAGACAAGCGACCGCCTTTTTGGAGACGCGGGGGAAGGCCTGATTGAAAAGATGGTAGACGCCACCCGCGGCACGGTGAACGGCACGGTGTTAGTCGCGGTCGGCGAGGGGTTGTTGATTGGCGCTGGCTATTTCATCGCAGGCGTGCCTAATGCGGCACTGTTCACCATTTTCACGACGGCTTTCGCAATGATCCCTTTTGGCGCCTGGGCGGCTTTCACCGTGGCGGCATTGGTCTTGGTCGCGGGTGATGGCAGTGGACTGGCGGCGGCAGGCGTATTTTGCTGGGGTGTGATCGTCATGCTCGCCGGCGATCATTTTGTATGGCCGACCCTGGTCGGCGGCTCGGCCCGGCTTCCCTTTCTTCTGGCTTTCGTCGGAATTTTTGGCGGTCTCGCTGCTTTCGGTCTTATAGGTTTGTTTCTGGGGCCGGTAATCATGGCAGCGCTGTTGACCGTGTGGCGCGAGTGGGTGTTCCGACCTGCTGTGGAACAGAAGGCAGCGTAATTGAACGAAGCCCGACCGCAGGCTTTATCCGCCTGTCGGCGAAAGTCGTAAGCCGGATAACGAAGCTAGTACGACACCATCGAGGGCAATAAGGTGCCGGTGTGGTTCGCTCCCTTGTTTCAAGCGCCTGCGCAAAAGTGACCGTCCAGCCCGGCGCCTGCATGGCGTGGCGTCGCAGAAACGTTCTCCACAAGTATTGTTCCGGAGTGGGAACGCAACAGTCCTTCAATTGTTGGTGACGTTCAACAAAGGAGCAGCCTGTGGCGAAAAAACCTAAGAAGCTTGAAGACCTTTTTCATGAAACTCTGAAAGACATTTATTATGCTGAAAACAAAAGTCTGAAAACTTTGCCGAAAATGGCCAAGGCCGCGCAGTCGAAAGATCTTAAAGCTGCCTTCGTCCAGCATGAGCGCGAAACCCGCGGGCAGGTGAAGCGCCTTGACCGCGTCTTCAAAATCATCGGCAAGCCCGTACGCGGCAAAACCTGCGCTGCGATCAACGGCATCACGGAAGAGGGGTCCGAGATCATTAAGGACTTTAAGGGAATGCCCGCCCTCGATGCAGGACTTCTTGCTGCCGCCCAAGCGGTCGAGCACTACGAGATTTCGCGCTACGGGACGCTCGCTACGTGGGCGGACGAACTCGGTTACAGCGAGGCGGTCGACCTCCTCAAAGCTACGCTGCAGGAAGAAAAAAACACTGACAAGGCCCTCACGGGCATTGCCAAATCGGTTGTCAATATCGAAGCCGAAGAGGGCGAGGAAGCAGACGCCTGATACATCATTACTCGCAGCGAGACCCCGCCTTAGGGCGGCGTCGATTCATCCTAGGAATGACTTCATTTCAAGACGCTGAGCCGTCTGTCGCCGTCAAATATTGCGCGCGCAGTGACAAGACCGCGCCGGACGATTTGGCGGGCGGAGCGCAACTGAAGAACAGCGCAGTACTGCTGTGACACAAATCAATTCACGGACCGCAGCAGGTCCGCACGTACGAAGCGGTTCAAACGGGAAGAAGAGCTGTAGCGTATTGTGGAGCGGGCGGGCGCGTCGACTGCGACGATAGGCAAGGAAATAGCCGTGAAGAGGCGGCCAACTTCGCCATCGGGTACTGGAAAATCGTGTACGTACGGCGAACGCCGTCGCCAGCGCCGAGCGTCACTGCCGCGTTCGAAGTGAACAGTCGGGCGATCATGCCGCCACTTCATATTCTTGTCTTGAGACTTCTTCGGTCACGACGTTGAAGCGCGTGAGCTTCGCATTTCCGAAATGCGTCGAGATCGCAACGTCTGCAGCGTCGCGCCCACGAGCGATAACGACGCGCCCGATGCGCGGAACGTTGTGCCGGGCATCAAAAGTGAACCACCGGCCGTCCAGGAACACCTCGAACCAAGCGCTGAAATCCATGGGCGCTAGGTCCTTGGGAACACCGATGTCACCCAAGTAGCCCGTGCAGTATCTGGCCGGGATGTTCATGCAGCGGCACAAAGTAACAGCCAGATGAGCGAAATCGCGACAGACACCGACTTGTTCGGCGTGCCCCTCCGACGCGGTTCGGTCGCAGCGCGCATGGCGATAGCCGAACTGGATGCGGTCATTTACGTAGTCGCAGATGGCTTGCACGCGTGCCCAGCCGCCGCGCACCGGTCCGAAAAGCGACCACGCAAAGTCTGCGAGCTTTTGCGTATCGCAGTACCTGCTGCCGTAAAGGAAAGGGAGAACATCGTCAGGCAATTCCTGGACCGCCCATTGCTCTGCGTCGGGAACGACCTCGTCCGGTAGGCCGCTGTCGCGGATCAGGAAGTCGGTGCGAATTTCAAGACGCCCCGCCGGAGCCAGAAAGCGGGTCCAGATGTTGCCGAACGGGTCGAGGCCTTGCGTGGCCGAAACGCCAGGGCTCAGCTCAATGCGCTGCGGAGTGAGAAGGTCTCTCTCGCGCGATGGATGCACGCTGAGCAAAAGCACCATCGGCACATCTTGATAGCACTCGAATGCGATGTCGCAGCCGGCCCGAATTTTCAAGGTAGTCTCCCGTACGAAAATGCATCCGATAAGTCTGGGAGCTTTGCTTCGTTCCGAAGCAGGGGCGCGGAAAAAAGCGGCATGTGCAGGCACTGGCAGCCCCTGCGTATTGTTCACTTTTGCACGTACGAAGTTACCTGTGCGTTGTTGTCAGCCCCCGCACAAACCTGCAAGTTTGGCGGAGCCGCAAGCCGGAATCCCATGCGCAGCACCGCCACTCTGCTGGCCGCCTTACTTTTTGTAGCCTCCGCCTGGGCCCAGGAGGATAAGAAAACCGACGACCTGAAGCCAGCCGATCCCGATACGGGCGAAAGCACGGTCGAGGAGACGACGCTTGGCCTGTGCCTCGCGTTTCGAACGCTGGGGAATCAAGTTCGCGGCAACCTATATCGGCGAAGCGCTGGGCAATCCGTCCGGCGGCCTGAAGCGAGGTTCGGTCTATGAAGGCCGGCTCAACCTTGCCGTAGACGCCGTTTTTGAAAAGCTCGCCGGAATGCGCGCTCTAACCTTTCATGCCAACATGTTCCAGATCCACGGCGGCGGTCTTTCCCGCGGTGCGCTCCTGAACTTCATGGATGCCAGCGGCTACCTTCGTTGATCGGCGGCGATGACAACTGCCATCACGAAAGCCGCCGCCGTCGGTGCCCAAGGCTGGCGCAAAATAAATGTCATACGGGGGCCTACGCAACATCGTTTGCATCTGCCGGCACCATCACACCACATGGAAGCCTCAACTCACGTCTCGACTGGGATCTCGTCGAGCGGTTTAGCCCAGCTGAGAGTTGGGCGTTTGTTAAAGCATGGCAGAAGCCCGCGGCTATCGCGCTCACCGAACCGGTCCGTATGCCTGGCAAAAGATCGAGCTCGCTGGGACAGGGTCTTAAGCAGATGCAGTAGACAAGAAAAGCCCCCGCTTTCGCAGGGGCTTTACAGGGGCCTTTCAGTTTGGATACCTGGCTCAGTCGTCGCCATTCAATACTTCGCGGGCTTTGTCTTTGATCCCGCCGACGGTGTTCTGTACCTTACCTTCAGCCTTGTCGGTCTTACCCTCGGTTTCGGTCTTGGCGTCGCCAGTTACCTTACCAACGGTTTCCTTGATCGTGCCTTTTGCCTGTTTGGCGGCACCTTCAATGCGGTCTTTGTCCATACCACTCTCCTGTGTGAGCTGGAACAATCCGCGAGTACTTGAGAGGTTGCTTGACGATCAGGTGATCGTAGTTCTCCAGGAACTGCCGTCCCAATCTCACGTTCTCGGGGTATGACCAAGATGCTCGACAAGATCGAGGTTGTCCAAGATGGCGATGTACGCTTTCTGATCAAGACGTTTGCTGACGGATCTGAAGAGCGCCAACCGATCGTGAAGCTTCCGAGGAAGAAGCGCTCCCGACCGAAAGTGGACTGGAGTCGCAAGCTAAGCTTGGGCCTAAAGCGCGGATTCTAGGAGAGTGCCCGACATCGCCAGGCGAGAGGCGCAAGTCGCGGGGCGCGGTGGCGACATCTTCCGCGACATGCCTGGATGAACCGACTTCTAGCGAAACCGGCGCATGTCCATAAGGGCAATATACTCCTCAGCTATAGCCTTCTGGAACGGCGCCGTGATTGTTCCAGAGTTGGAACAAGTTTCTAAGTGTTGAGTTAGCAGGCGGGCCACTGAGCGCAGCAGGAGGCCGGCACGAAAGCGAGGCGCTATGTCCATCACTGTCAACGGCACCGACGTTCCCTTGCCTGATGATCCGCGCGTCTCGCTGCTCGATCATCTACGTGAGACGCTTCATCTCACTGGCACCAAGAAAGGCTGCAACCAGGGTGCCTGCGGGGCCTGCACGGTGCTGGTCGGCGGCGAGCGGATTCTGTCCTGCCTTGCACTCGCGGTTCAGTATGCCGGCCAGGAGATCAAGACCATAGAGGGGATCGGCACGACCACCGAACTCCACAAGCTGCAGCAGGCATTCGTCGAGCACGACGGATTCCAGTGCGGGTACTGTACGCCCGGCCAGATTTGTTCGGCCATGGCGATGGTCACCGAAGCACGCGCCGGCATGCCGAGCCACGTTTCCGGCGATCTCCTCGCCGATCGTTATGCGCTCAGCCATGATGAATTACGCGAGCGCATGAGCGGAAATCTGTGCCGATGCGGCGCGCATAACGGCATCATTTCCGCGATCCAGGCGACCTATGCCGAGGAAGCGCAAGAACACGATCCTCGTTCGGTGGAGACCGCAGCATGACGCCGTTCAGCTACAGCCGCGCGAACAATGCCGCCGATGCTATTCGCCTTGGCGGAAGTGCCGGTGCGAAGTTTCTGGGCGGCGGGACGAACCTGGTCGACCTGATGCGCGAGTCGGTTGAACAGCCTTCGGCGCTGATTGATGTGACGGGTCTGGACGATGGCATCGTTGACATCAATGAAGGCGGCCTCAAAATCGGCGCGGCCGTGCGCAATTCTTCGCTCGCGGCCGACCGGCGGGTTCGCTCGAACTTTCCCTTGTTGACCCGCGCGATCGTCGCCGGGGCAAGCGCGCAGATCCGCAACATGGCTACCGTTGGCGGGAACCTGCTTCAGCGCACGCGCTGCACCTATTTTTACGACGATGCCGGCTCGGCCTGCAACAAGCGCTCGCCAGGGCAGGGCTGCGATGCGCGTGAAGGATTCCACCGCTATCACGCGATCCTCGGCACGTCGGAGCACTGTGTCGCGACGCACCCATCAGACATGGCAGTCGCGCTGATTGCACTCGACGCCGTGGTGCATTTGGAGGGACGCGATGGCGCGCGATCGATCGCGTTGACCGATTTCTATCGCCTGCCGGGTGAGCGACCCGACATCGAAACGGTACTCAGGCCCGGCGAACTGATCACCGCGATTGAGCTGCCGCCACTGGCGCTGGCACGCAACTCGACCTATCGCAAGGTCCGCGACCGGGCGAGTTATGCTTTCGCGTTGATCTCCGTTGCTGCTGCGCTCGAGGTGAAGGACGGTCGCGTCACCGATCTGCGGCTTGCGCTTGGCGGTGTCGCGCATAAACCGTGGCGGGCGACGAAGGCCGAAGCCGCTCTGATCGGCCAACCCGCGAGCGAGGTCGGGTTCCTTGCGGCGGCCGATGCGGAATTGTCGGACGCCGTGCCGCTTCCGCTCAACGCGTTCAAGATCGAACTTGCGAAGCGGACGATTGCCGCGGTGCTGGGCGAGCTCAAGCACACATCGGAGGCTCGAGTATGAGCATCGTCAAAGACGCAAAACAGGCGATGCAGGGGTTAGTTCAGGGTGCGATGGCCAAGGCCGTTGCACTCGCGCCGGATCGCTGGATGCCCGGCGGTGAGCCCGACCCGCTCATTCGCCACCAGCACGGCCACATCGGCAAGCCGCTGTCGCGAATTGACGGACCGCTGAAGGTTACCGGGCGAGCCCGGTTCGCGGCCGAATTTCGGCTGGATGGCATGGTTTACGCCGCGCTCGTCCACTCTACCATCGCCAAGGGCAAGATCGTGCGGTTGGATACGGCCAACGCCGAAGCCGCGACGGGTGTCGTCGCCGTCATGACGCATGAGAATGGCCCGCGGCTCAAGCCGCCGCCGGTATTCATGTCGGCCGCCAAGGCCGCGGGCGGCGACAATTGGCCGGTGATGCAAAATGCGACGGTGCGCTGGAACGGCGAACCGGTCGCGGTGGTCCTCGCCGAAACCCAGGAACAGGCAGAGCACGCCGCCTCGCTGGTTACCGTGCAGTACGATGAAGAGGAGGCGTTGACGTCGTTCGCCGAGGCGATCACAAAGGGAACGACGCCAGGCGAGTTTATGGGCGGACCGCTGCACGACGAAAAAGGCGACGCCGAAGCAGCGCTGGGTGCGGCCGCGACCAGCATCGACTCGACCTATACGACACCGCGTCACAACCATAATGCGATTGAGCTCCACGGCGTCACCGTCGCGTGGCAGGGTGACACGCTGCGGATTCACGACGCCTCGCAGCTGGTCGCGCACACCGCATGGTCGATCGCGCAGATGTTTGAGCTGAATGAGGAACAGGTGATCGTCACCTCGCCGTTCGTCGGCGGCGGCTTTGGAGGCAAGTGTCTGTGGCAACATCAGGTGCTCGCCGCGGCTTCCTCCAAGTTCGTAGACCGGCCGGTAAGGCTCGTCCTCTCGCGCGAGGGCGTCTACCGCGTGGTCGGCGGGCGCAGCCTCACTGAACAGCGGGTCGCGCTCGGGGCTGGAGCCGATGGCAAGCTCGCCGCGCTAATTCACAGCGGGATCACGGCTAAGATCGACGGCAATGTGATGCCAGAGCCGTTCATCATGCCGACGCGGAGCGCCTATGCGTCCAAGAGCTTGCTGCTGGACGTCCAGACGGTCGAGCTCGACATGCTCGCCAATACCTTCATGCGCGCGCCCGGTGAAGCGGTCGGCACCTTTGCCCTTGAGTGTGCAATGGACGAACTCGCCGAGAAGCTGGGCATGGATCCAATCGAACTGCGCCTGCTCAACGAGCCGGACCAGGATCCTTCCTCGGGTCTACCGTTTTCGGCGCGTCATATCGACGAAGCCTGGCGAACCGGCGCCGAGAAATTCGGTTGGGACCGGCGCAAGGCGGCCCCGCGCAACCAGCAGGACGGCGAATGGCTGGTCGGCATGGGTTGCGCCACCGCAACCTATCCTTATTACCGCATGCCCGGCGGAGCGGCGCGAATAACGCTGGCCGCGGACGGAACGGCGTCGATCGACATTGCCGCACACGAGATGGGGATGGGCACCGCGACGGCGCAGACACAGATTTCGGCCGAGCGGCTCGGGCTGCCGCTGGATGCCATCACCTTCAATTACGGCAATTCGACCTTGCCCGGCGTGGTGCTTGCCGGGGGCTCCCAGCAGACCGCAGCGATCGGCGCTTCGGTGATCGCGGCGTATCGCGCCCTGGTCAAGGAATTGTTAAGGCTCGCCGGCAATGACAGCCCCCTCGCTGGTCTCAAGCCGGATGAGATCGCGAGCCGCGACGGGGGACTGTGCAAGTTCGACGAGCAAGAAAAGTTCGAAAGCTACGCGTCGATCCTCGGCCGTGCCCAGCGCAGCGAGATTTGCGTCGAAGCGGCCGCGCCCGATCCGTTGGAAACGATGCACTGGTCGATGCACAGCCATGGCGCGATGTTCGCGGAGGTTCGGGTGAACATGGTCACTTGCGAGATCCGGGTCAGCAGGTTTCTCGGCTCCTTTGACTGCGGGCGGATTATGAACGCCAAGACCGCGGCAAGCCAGTTTCGCGGCGGCATCATCATGGGGCTAGGGCTGGCGCTGTTCGAAGAAACTCAATTCGACGAGCGCAAGGGGCGCGTCATGAATCCGAGCCTCGCCGAGTATCATATACCGGTGCACATGGATGTGCCGGAAATCGAGGTGATGTGGACCGACATTCCAGATCCGCACACGCCAATGGGCGCCCGCGGCGTGGGCGAAATTGGAATAACCGGGACGGCCGCTGCTGTGGCGAATGCTGTTTATAACGCCACCGGGAAGCGGATTCGCGATCTGCCGATTACGCTCGACAAGCTGCTGCCGGGATAGCATCGGCAACGGTAAACCCGTCGTCAGCTGTGAGATGACGATCGGCCTGAAGGCCGGTCAACCGTAAAGCGCGTGAGAATCAACCCTTGAAGAAAAAAAGCTTACCGGTTGATCAGATCCGTCAATTCCTGGAGCCCGGGCCGATCGTGCTAGTGAGCTCTGCGTATGGGGGCTCCAGGAACATCATGACGATGGGCTGGCATTTGGTGATGGAATTTCAGCCGTCGCTGATCGGCTGCTACATCTGGAGTGCCAATCACAGTTTCGAGATGATCCGCAGGAGCAAGGAATGCGTGATCAACATTCCGGAAGTGAAGCTCGCTTCGAAGGTCGTAGATATCGGCAACACGTCCGGACGGGAGATCGACAAGTTCGATAAATTCGGCTTGACCGCAGAGCAAGGTGAAAAAGTCAAAGCACCACTCATTGCTGAATGTTTCGCAAACTATGAGTGCAAACTTGTGGATGCACGCCTGATCAAGAAATACAGCTTGTTCGTGCTCGAGGTGGTGGCGGCTCGCGTTGCTGTCTCCCCGAAATTTCCTGCAACGATTCATTATCGGGGTGATGGTGTTTTCATGCTGTCGGGCGAGAATACGGCGCGATACAGGTCACGCTTCAAGCCGGAGATGCTTTAGCTCGTGGAATTCGTCATGGCTGTGTCGGCCAAGAGACAGCCGGAGTCTCGGCTCAAGTACCGGCTCGCGCTTCAGAAACCGCGCCAACGCCGAGCATCCGATCAACAAATCGGAAGTGACAAAATGAAACTCAGATGATCTGAGCGCGATTGCGCCGGCGCTGCCCGGACCACAACATGCCGGGCACAACTGAGGCGACAGACTGTGGCAGATCAAGCAGCAGGGCAAGTGAGCACCGGCGTTGGGGTATGACCTAAGCTGGAGGGACTGGGAGAAACGCAAGTGCGATTGCGAAGAGAAAGCAAGTCATCACCACCGCGGCGACGGCGCTGGCTGAAATCTTAGCCTTCTCTTTCGCGTATGGGTTGCATGGGCTGATGTTAGCGTACTAGCTCGTGGCTCGTCCTGTCGGGAACGGCATAGTGCGGCGGCAATTTATCCAACTCGCCGCGCATAATACGCGGTGCCAGCACACGCCGATCATCGCCCGTTGTCCTGCCCAAGGCATCGTTGGCAGCGACGGCATCCGCCGTTGCATGATGCGCGCCGCTCCGCCGTCACGGGCGCGGACGGCTTCGGTTCCGGCGGCTTGCCAAAATGATATGCTTGGCGAGCGGCTCAGGCTGAATATCGAAGAGAACTTCCATGATTCTTGAAGAAGAGGTCAAGCTTTACAGGTTCGCCGGTATCTCGCCAGAACAGTCTTTTACCGAGGCTGGCCGCCACCGAGAGGCGGTGGTGGCCGCCGATCAGAGTATGGTCATCGGTTGCTTTGGCGATGATCTCTCCGTCTTCGTCGATGATGACTTTCATGCGCTGCCTCCAGTGCAACGCCCCCTCAGCGCAGCCGCGATGCTGCGAGATTTATCTAACCTCGCACCGGCCCCGGCGTTCCAATGCAAGAAGGTCGCGGATTTCGTATTGCCATGCGCCCCATCGCGCGGCCCGTGATCTGCACACAAATGAGCGCTCAAGCAAGGGTTCCTTCACCTTGATCTACGGAACACCCGAATTGGCAATAGCCAAGGGCTCGCTTCGCGTAGAAAATCAGACCGCTGCTGCTGGGGGCCAAACGGAGATGTCCGATGGGTGTGGCAGGCTGGCGCTTCGCGAATGTGAAGAGAACTCTCCGCGTCCGAGCGGTCCTTGTCGGCCTGTTGGATGAGTTGCCGTTTGTCTGCCCGGTGTTAGTTGCAATCGGCTCGACAGTCATGATCGTGATCAAGCTCTGCAAGGATTTGCCGCAGTGAGGCGGTCTGAGCGCCAAGGCGCGCTCACCCTTCTACCGCCCGTCGTCCTGCCACAGCATCGTTGGCAGTGACGGCATCGTCGCGGCGGACAGATGGTTGCCGTCACGCCAGTCATTCCGGCTTTCTGTCTGGACGTGCAATAAGTTCATAGATGGGAACGTGGGTGCTTTCCGACCACGATTCTAGCGCGGCTCCGCAGACCGTGCAGATCGCGTCACCCGTATGCGGCACCAAGAACTTCTCTTCACTGCGTCTGTACTCAGCGCCGCAACTGCATTGTACGATCGTCGCCATCCCCGGAATATGCGCTTGGGACCGTGGATTTGCCACCGCGAGCGCCAACGGGATTAGTCACCCAAGGAGTCGCGCGGTCGGCTTGAAGGGTCAGGGTTCCTTCCGTAGTTCTCCAACCGTAAACAGAGTTCCAGTGCTATAAGCAAGGGGTACGGGTTTTTGTTGCGTCGGCTGAGGGCGGGACAATGCCAATCAATCGGATGCTGAAAGACAAGCGCGCACCGGAAGAAATCGAGCTTTTGAACAAGGCCTTCAACCACGCTCTCAACTTGCTGGGCGTGGTTGATCGTAATGACCCGCTTTGCGATATGGTCGCTCGCAAGGTTATCGAGGTCGGCGCGTCAGGTCCTGGCGAGCCGCGAGAAATCGCGGAAATGGCCGTGGCCCGGATTGGCCTACGGTAAGGCCGCCTCAGTTGGCGGCCACTTCATTCCGAATTTCACCTGTTGGCGCGTTCGAGACATGCCGCCGAGCCGTGTAGATCGGAAGTGATTGTGAGACGGTCGGAACCCGACTTCTAGCAATTCGCCTTAGGCCGCCTCGGATGCCCGTTCGCATCTCGCGTCGTCCGCATTTGGAACCGAAACATTTTCTAGCCTGAACGATTTACTCCCAGGGGCTTCGCAAGATGCGAGGCAATGATGAACCCTCTCTCGGCGAGCGACGTGTTCCTTACGGTCACGATCATGAGCGCTACTCTCCTGACCGAGGTCGGGCTCTTCATTTTGGTTGGAGTGCTTTGAAAGGAGCGCTTGATGTGTGCAACCCGCAGTTGAGCCGAGGTCTAGGCCTCAGCAAGCTTGATGGTTGACACTGGCCATCTTCCATCATGACCTGCGATAGAAATCCGAAGCCCGTGCAATTCATCCAGCCAAACGTTCTCAACGGTGCCTGCCTTTCCGTCGGTAAGCACGGCGGCTTTGCCGATCAATTCGGATTGCGCCGCACCGTACTCATCCAGAATTTTTGACGCACGGCGCTTCACCGATCCGTCCATGTCCGGCCGAGCCATCTGTGCTGCCCAAAGCGGCTCAATGGCGACGCTTGGCCCAACGCTCAGCCACTGGAATGATTGATGGAGACTGCTCGTCCAATTCACGGAGCCGGTCGATTTGCGTTCTAAGGGTCCCCGGGGGTTCCGACTCTTCTTTCAGGAACGCGCGTAGTCTCTCCCCGATCTCTTGAACGATTGCTCGGCTGTGTTTGGAATTTATGTCGATGCGGTTGCGCATAACGAAGCCTCGTTCGGGTAAGAAAGCGCCAGCATTGGCGTCCACCCCTCGCAGCTCCGCTTGCGAGCACGGCTGGCAATTCTGAACGGAACCGGAGGCCGTTGCTTTTGGCTATCTGCGCAAGCGCTTTTAGAACTGCGGACTGCGGGCCTGCAGCAGGAACCTTTGGCTATCCGCGACATGCGCCGTGTAGTTAACGGCGAGCGACGGTCTCATGCTCCTAAAGTCTTGACCGGAGCTTTCGTTCCCTGAGTTGTGATCATGACGCCGTTCGGACGGAAGGGTGAAGCAATCGGAGCGCCAAGCCGACGCATTGAGGAACTTGCAGCGCGGAATATCGGGTCATTGGTCCCGGCCATGCTATGGAAATTCTTCCAATGACCTATGACCGTACCGACAGCGCGACGCTCGGTCGATGGTGAGTACGACCGCGGCACAATGCTTGCTGCAGTGAGGAGAGCACGGCCGCGATTGCAGACAAATCAGAGTCGCTCTGGAACCATTTGAGAGAGCGTCTGGTTAGTCCGTGGGGGCGATGCAGGAACCATCGCCATGAGGATCGAATAACTTGCTGCAATTGTGATAGTTGCCGCTGGTGCTGGACTGGCGGTCCATTCGGTCGGCTCGCTGCCGCCCGAAAAGCAGTCCATGCCTGCCGCCGCCAAATTGGCTACTGTGTTAGCCGAGTCAGTGGATCCGTTATTGCACCGGTCCGGTGGCTAACGGCCTTGCGCAACTCGAAATGCGTTGCGGTTTAAGTAATGGATCGCGTGCCTGTTCGGCAGAGCGATCGGCTCGTCCAATTCTCGGCCAAAGCGTGCGCGAGGAAGGCCCTCGTCCGGCGAGGAACGCTGCAAAGCATTTGCCTCACATCCGCGCGCTCGTATCCATACGTTCCTCGTCCTGTCGGATTGAAGGCGAGGATAGTTTCGCTGCTTTTATCTACGCCGCAACGTCGCGCCCGGAATTTCCGATATTGGCAGATTTTGTTGCAAAAGTCGGTTGAGACACGCCGCGAAGCGTGATTCCGTTGTGGTGACGCGAATCTCGGCGAGGTCGATCCATGATGGGCCGTCTGAAGGAAGCCGACGTGCCAAACCACAGCGGAAGTCAGCCTAGCCGGTTTCTGTGGCGCTTCGCGGCTGCGTGGTACGCGCGCTGGCTGCCGAGCCGTCCTGCTCCTATGTAGCGGGAGTCAGATTGGCGAACCCACGGTGGATGGGTTCGCGCTGATCGCAGCAGTTATGCAACAGGTTACACCTTCGGGAGCGAATTCCAGTCGGCTTTGACCATCCAGGTCGCGGCTTAATGCGTTTTCGATCAGTCTGCTGCCAAATCCTCGGCGGGAGGGCGATAGAACGGGCGGCCCGTCGCTTTCGCGCCAACTCATATTGAGTTGATCGTCCTGCACTTGCCAGCGAATGTCCACCCGGCCTTCCGGACCCGAGAGTGCTCCGTACTTCGCCGCATTTGTAGCAAGTTCATGGAGCGCGCTGAAACGTTGAAACAGCAGTTTGGCCGGGTCAATTTTGCCTACCTGAACGCGGGCATAAGTCGCATGCTTCCGCTCGAAGCGGTCGATGAGGCGTTCTTTGACGATCATTTCAATACCAACGTCAAGGGAGCAGTCTTTCTGGTGCAGCAACTTCTGCCCTTGCTCGCGGACGGCAGCTCGGTGCTGTTCACGACAGCCGTTGGTACCGAGAGAGGCGCGCCAAACTATTCGGTATCCTGCGCGGCCAAGGGAGCAATCACGGGACTTATTCCCTCGCTGGCCGCCGAATTGGCACCTCGCGGAATCCGCGTGAATGCGATACGAGCCGGTGCCATTGACACCGCTGCCTTCCCGAAGCTTGGGCTACCGGCGGACGTGGTCGATGCGTTTCGCAAGGCGCTTCCGGATCGGCTTCCCATGGCGCGGCTCGGCAAGGCTGAAGAAGTTGCGGGAGTGGCCGCCTTTTTGGCGTCGAACGCCGCGAGTTATATCACTTCCAGTGTCATCGACGTCGACGGTGGACTGAGTTATGGATTCTGAACGCAGCCACGGCCATTGGTCGCCGGTGGAATCCAGGCGGGGCCATAGCGTCTCTTGCAATACCGGTCGTTGGAGACCTCAACCAGCTCGTGTCGGCAAGGGCCGCGAGCGGATGTTATGAAGCGGGCTTAGCTTCTGGGAATTTCCATTTGCCGCTTAGTATCTCACTGCGCTGGCGACACAGCCGGACGGTACGTAACAACAGCTACGATCAGGCGGGATCGCTCCCGCTTAAACCGCTGGCGCTACCGAGACCGTTAGGTCCGGGTTCTCCGTGACAACTCGTTGGACGCCCGAGAATGGCGAACTAGCCTCCCGCGCCGATTACGCCGGTCGCGTTGATCTCCACCTTGAGCGGCGGGCTGGCCTTGGGCGAGCCAACGCGCTTTACCTCGATCAAGGTTGAACAGGGAAAATCGCCGGTGAAGAACTCCCGGCGCGCGCGCCACACCTCTGTGTTTTCATCGAGATTGGTGACGTACACCGTGATAGACATGATGTCATTCATCTGGCCGCCCGCGGCCTCCAGCAGGTCCTTGAACTTCTGGAAGATCAACTTGGCCTGAATGTACATGTCGTCGCCTGGATGCTCTCCCGTAGGCCCCGAGCCGGTCATCCCCGCAATGTGGAAAAATCCGTTTGCCACTTTCATGTTGGACCAGGTCTGCGGCGGCGCCTCCGCCACCTTGGGCGATCGGATAGTTTTCATGCTCGAGGGTCTCCTCCTGGGAAGTGGCTTCGAAGCGAGCGAAGATGCCATGTCATCTGGACCTTTCCGTCCAAACAGTTCGTGGCGATTGTCCTCCCAACTCGCAACGCGTGGGTGGATCCTAACACGCACATCGCGATGGTAAACGGGGCCGAGTTCGGGTGCGCAGTGATTGAAGGCGGCATGTCGGCCTTCGGTGAGGAGCCAAGACCGGTTCGGTCTTAGGCCACGATCGCAGCCATCAGCGGCTTGGTCCCGACGATGTTCATGACCCGTGTCATATTATAGGCGAGGACCGAGAGAGCCATCTCGGCGGCTACTTTTGGAAGCGTTTTGGTGAGGAAGTGTGTTGCCCCCATGCGGGCCTTCATCGTGCCGAACGGATGCTCGACCGTCTCGCGACGCTGGCGCATGGCGAGCGCGTTCGCATCAAGGCGCTGCTGCACGGCATCGAGCAGGTGCTCATGCTCCCATCGTGGAATCCGTCGCTCTGACCCTGTCGTGCACTGGGACTTGAGCGAACAATTTTGACAGGCGTTGGTCCAGTAACGCCTTATCTGCTTGCCATCTTCCTCGCTTGTGAAGCGATATGGCAGTTGCTCTCCAGCCGGACAGCGATAGACGTCCTCCTCCGGCAAATAGACAAAGTCCTGCTTGCCGAAGCGCCCATCTGACTTGGCACCCGACGTCTGCGGCTTGGGCAGAGTTACCGTGATGCCGGCCTCGTGACACGCGAGGATCTCCAGGCTGCTGAAGTAGCCGCGATCGGCAACGGCCGCGAGCGTCTCGGTCTGTAGAACAGCCTTCGCCTGCTTGCCCATATTGGCAAGTTGCGCTCGATCTGAACCGCTGTTCGTTACCTCATGCGCCACAATCAGATGATGCTCGGTATCGACGGCGACCTGCACGTTGTAGCCGACGACGCCGGAACCGCGGCCGCTCGTCGCCATCGAACGGCTGTCGGGATCGGTCAGTGAGATTTGCTGATCGGGCGATGCGAGCATCTGCTTCTCGTAAACGGCAAGCTTGCCCATTTCCTGCTTCAGCTTCGTCAGTTTCTCGGTAAGCCTCGTCACCTTCGCGGCCAGTGCCTCCGTCGGCTCCTGCCGGTCGGCCGTGTCAAGTTGGCTCAGATAGCGCGCGACGCTCTGCTCCAGCTGGGCACGCCGCCGTTCCACCTTCGCCCGCGTGAAGTTCTTGTCCCGGTTGTTCACGGCCTTGAACTTGCTGCCATCGATGGCAACGCTCGCCGTCGTGAGGAGGCCCATCTCGCGGCAGAGTTCGACGAAGCGCGCACATACCCTGCGCAGCGCCAGACCATTGTCCTTGCGGAAGTCCGCAATCGTCTTGTGATCGGGTGCGAGCCGACCCAGCAGCCACATAACCTCGACATTGCGCCCGGCTTCTCGTTCGAGCCGCCGGCTCGACTGCACCTGGTTCAGATAGCCGTAGATGTACAACTTGAGGAGAATCGAGGGATGGTACGACGGTCGGCCGGTTGCCTCGGGATCGACCCCGCCGAACCCAAGCTCGGCCAGATCGAGGTCGTCGACGAGAACGTCGATGACGCGAACTGGATTGTCCTCGCCGATCCAGTCTTCCACGCATTCGGGAAACAGCGTGCTCTGCGCACGATCCGCACTCTCAATGAAGCGCTTCATCCGAGCCCCCCGCAAATCGTGCGGGAATCATATCGCGCGAATCACATGGTTCACTACCGGACTTCGAACCGGCTCCGGCCGGACGCCCGCTCAAGGGCAAAAACCTGACAATTGGAAAAAGCTGCCGGCCGAATTCGGCCTTACATCAACAATAACCAATAGCAGATGATTGCAATAGGACGGGCGTCATCGCTCGAAGCCGCGCCCGTTAAGAGGCGCTTTAAGATTTTGGAGCACAGTCAACAATGTCTTTCGGGATGAGTGTTTGAGTACCCGGAGAGAACCGGCCTCGGTGGCGGAACACGAGCGCGGCGTCGAGGCTGTATCTATTCGAGGACGAGCCGGTGCTGCTGGCCCTAAGACGATTACTGCTGCAAGGAGCGTTACGCGTCGCGCTGGTAGCCATCGCCACCGCCGCTGTCATGGGTTTCTTATCGCTCGTTGCAGCTAGCTCGCAAGTGTCGGCGCCAGCGCTCGCTGAGGCCAAGGTGCCGAGCCGATCGTGTATGCCCAGCCAATGCCGCGCAAAGGCAGAGACCGTTCCGCGCAACGATAAACGTTGATCGAACGCCTCACTCTCGTGGCAGGCGTCGCCGGACGTCCGGTTCGTTACACGTAAGGTCTCTCGCCCTATTCGAGCGAAGGACAAGATCCGGCCAACTGTTTGGCCGAGTTCAATCGTGGCTCTGGGGCTTTTCCTGCATGCCCGCCCGCAAGGTCCCGCGGTCAATTTGCGAGAACGCCCGAGACGTTGCGCGAGACATCACCAAGACCGAGACCTATGTGACGTCGCGGCGTGAACGTAAGAAGATCGAGACGCGAGACGCTGTTTGCACATCTCAAGCGCATCCTACGCCTCGATCGGCTCAGGCTGTCCATTTGACGCTCAAGACGAGTTCCTGCTGGCTGCCACCGCCCAGAATCTCCGAAAGCTGGCAAAGCTGGTCCCGCTGCCATGTGCCATCTGGGTCAATAGGCCGCAGACATGCCAATGCCCGACGTGTCGCCGGACACATCATTTCCATGAATGATCCAGCCGCCCCGACTGATATCAGCGCTGCTCCACCGGGCAGGTCTTCAGGGCGCTTTTCTAGCGCCTGTGCTATGCTGCGTACAGAAAACTGCCGGTAATCGTCAAAGACAAACTGCCGGCTCAAGTCGCCACGTAGCGGCCAGGGAGGAGTACATGACGATCTCACGCCGGAACATCGCGCGTCTTGCCGCAGCGAGCGGTGCTGTTGCTGTTGCCTCGCCCGCAATCGCGCAAGGCGCAATCAAGTGGCGACTAGCGTCGAGCTTTCCAAAGAGTCTCGATACTCTGTGGGGCGTAAGCCCGACACTTGCCAAACTCGTGAACGAGATGAGCGACGGCAAGTTTACCATAGAGCCTTTTGCTGCAGGAGAGATCGTACCAGGACTTCAGGTGCTGGATGCAGTCGCCAACGGCACCGTCGAGTGCGGCCATTCCTACGGCGGATACTACATTGGCAAGAATCCGGCGGCGATTTTCGACGGGTCGCTTCCGTTCGGGATGACGCCGCGCGAGCATTATGCCTGGTATCTATACGGCGACGGCAAGAAATTGATCGACGAGGTCTATGACGGCATGGGCGTGGTTAGCATCCCCATGGGAAATACCGGCGGCCAAACTTTTGGCTGGTTCCGCAAGGAAATCAAGTCACCGGCCGATTTCAACGGCATCAAGATGCGCGTTGCGGGTTTTGGTGGAAAAGTGCTGTCAAAACTCGGGGTGGTCCCTCAGCAGATCGCGGGCGGTGAAATCTACCCTGCGCTCGAGAAAGGCACGATCGACGCCGTCGAGTGGGTCGGCCCTTACGATGACGAGAAGCTCGGCTTCCACAAGGTCGCGAAATTCATGTACCTTCCGGGCGTTCTTGAACTGGAAGCTAATAACAGTTTCTACGTTAGCAAGGCGAGGTGGTCTGAACTGCCGCCGTCCTATAAGGCGATGCTGAAAGCGGCCTGCGCGTACACGGTGATGGACATGCTTGCCGGTTATGATGCGCGCAACCCCAAGGCTCTTGTTCGCCTTGTAGCCGCCGGCGCGCAGCTCTCCCTGCTCGGCCCCGAAATCCTGAAAGCACTGCGCACGGCGCTTGAGCAGGTCCTGGACGAGGAGGCCGCGAAAAGCGAGCAATTCAAGCGCGTGCTTGAGAACTGGCGCGCCTTCCGGGCGGAGCAGCATCGCTGGTTCTCGATCGCGGACGCCCGTACCGAGATGTCGGTGTATGCGCTCACAGCTGCGCAATAGGCCCATCGCCGGCCGGTAAGAGCCAGAACCAGACATGGTCAGCGCAGAAATTCCTAGGCCCGGTCCGGAATGGGTCTTGGTCGTGTAAAAACGCCCTTCCTAGGAAGTCGGTGAGAAGCCAGGACCGGCTCGGTCTCAGGCGACGATCGCAGCCATCAGCTGCTTGGTCCCGACGATGTTCACGACCCGTGTCATATTATAGGCGAGGACCGAGAGAGCCATCTCGGCGGCTACTTTTGGAAGCGTTTTGGTGAGGAAGTGTGTCGCTCCCATGCGGGCCTTCATCGTGCCGAACGGATGCTCGACCGTCTCGCGGCGCAGGCGCATGGCTTGTGGGTTTGCATCAAGGCGCTGCTGCACAGCGTCGAGTAGATGCTCGTGCTCCCATCGTGGAATCCGTCGCTCTGGCCCTGTCGTGCATTGTGATTTAAGCGAACAATTTTGACAGGCATTGGTCCAGTAACGCCTTATCCGCTTGCCATCTTCCTCGCTCGTAAAGCGATATGGCAGTTGCTCCCCAGCCGGACAGCGATAGGCGTCCTCCTCCGGCAAATAGACAAAGTCCTGCTTGCCGAAGCGCCCATCTGACTTGGCACCCGACGTCTGCGGCTTGGGCAGAGTTACCGTGATGCCGGCCTCGTGACACGCGAGGATCTCCAGGCTGCTGAAGTAGCCGCGATCGGCAACGGCCGCGAGCGTCTCGGTCTGTAGAACAGCCTTCGCCTGCTTGCCCATATTGGCAAGTTGCGCTCGATCTGAACCGCTGTTCGTTACCTCATGCGCCACAATCAGATGATGCTCGGTATCGACGGCGACCTGCACGTTGTAGCCGACGACGCCGGAACCGCGGCCGCTCGTCGCCATTGAACGGCTGTCGGGATCGGTCAGTGAGATTTGCTGATCGGGCGACGCGAGCATCTGCTTCTCGTAAACGGCAAGCTTGCCCATTTCCTGCTTCAGCTTCGTCAGTTTCTCGGTAAGCCTCGTCACCTTCGCGGCCAGTGCGTCCGTCGGCTCTTGCCGGTCGGCCGTGTCAAGTTGGCTCAGATAGCGCGCGACGCTCTCCTCCAGCTGGGCACGCCGCCGTTCCACCTTCGCCCGCGTGAAGTTCTTGTCCCGGTTGTTCACGGCCTTGAACTTGCTGCCATCGATGGCAACACTCGCCGTCGCGAGGAGACCCATCTCGCGGCAGAGTTCAACGAAGCGTGCACATACCTTGCGCTAGTGCCAAGCCATTATCCTTGCGGAAGTCCGCAATCGTCTTGTGATCGGGAGCGAGCCGACCCAGCAGCCACATGACCTCGACATTGCGTCCGGCTTCTCGTTCGAGCCGCGGGCTCGACTGAACCCGGTTCAGATAGCCGTAAATGTACAGCTTGAGGAGCACCGAGGGGTGGTACGATGGCCGACCAGTCGCCGCCGGCTCCACACCCTCAAAGCGCATGGCAGCCAAATCGAGCGCATCGACAAACACGTCAATAACGCGAACAGGGTTGCTCTCGTCAATGAAGTCATCGAGGCATTCGGGCAATAGCGTCCATTGCCCACGATCCGCTTGCTCAACGAAGCGCCTCATCAGATTCTCCGCAGAATCACGAGAGAATCATAGCAAAGCAGTGGCGTTTTCACACAGCCAGGGTCAATCGCGTCGATTTGGCGATGTCAGAGTTACTTCCGCTTTTCTCCCGATAGCCGACCTTCGTCAGAGGGGTCGGCAAGTCCGGGAAGTGCCAGGAACGGAAGTCGGGACATATCATATGCGCTATGCTGTGGATCACGAGCTACGGGATAAGCGGAAGCCTGATCCGGAACGACGCGCCGCCGTGATCCCGATTTTTTGCCCATATCAGCCCTTGATGCGCCTCGATGATGGTGTGCGCGATGGACAGCCCCATGCCCATGCCTTCGGCCTTGCTGGTGAAAAACGGCTCAAAGACCTGTTTCAGTTTGTCCTCGGGAATGCCCGAGCCGCGATCCGACACGGATAGCCGGGCAAAGTTCTCGACGCGCGAAGTCCGAATGCTGATGATGCGTTTTTCGCTCGGCGTATCCTTCATCGCGTCGATCCCGTTCACGACAAGGTTCAGAACGACCTGTTGAAGTTGAATGCGGTCGGCGAGGATCGGGAGCGCATCCGTTGTGATCACGCTGTCCAGTTTGACCTTTCGTCCGATTGCGAGCGTCGAGAGAAATTCGACGGTTTCCCGCACGACGTCGTTGAGGTCGAAACTTTTCGGCTCGAAGGGCGCTTTTTTCAGGAGGCTGCGCATTCTCCGGATGACTTCGCTGGCCCGCCGGTCGTCCTGCAAAATATCATTCACAATATCCTTGAGTTCAACGATGTCGGGGAGCTCGGCGATGTCTGCACTCTGAGATTTCAGAATTGCCTGTGCGGCTTCGGCATTTGTCAGAATTGACCCGAGCGGCTGGTTGATTTCGTGAGCGATTGAGGCGGTCAGTTCGCCAGCCGTGGAGAAGCGGTTGACATGCGCCAGCTCTGCCATGCGTTGCCGCGCCAGCACTTCGGCCAATTGACGCCGACGATGCTCGCGTAGCAGGGCCAAGATTAGCCCGGCCTGCAAGAGAAGAACGGCGGTGGTCAGCGCGATTTGCCACGAATAGCGCTGCCACGCCGTTGGCTCCCGAAACAAGACTTCGCTCCCCGGTGGCAGGCGGCTCTCGCTGATGTTCCAGCGTTGAAGTTGCCGCCAATCGTATTTCGGTACTGAGAAGGCGATCGGGGGAACATTGATGCCCTCTGCGTTCTCTCCTCTCAACAGCCGGACAGCGGCAGCAGCCATCCGTCGGCTACCCTCGGTCGGTGACCACATCGGGCCGCCGACGATCTCACCGTCAAAATAGGCTTCATCGAACGAAAAGATTGGGGCGTTGGCAACCTCATGAATGCGCTTCAATGGCTCCTTGTCGCCGTAGACGGCGCCTGCGCCGTCCACCGCCATCTGTTGAAAAAAAATTGCAGTGTGGGGCGGCAAACTCGCGACCTTCTTCAAGGTCTCCCCGAACGGCAGATCGTTGTAGAAGATCAAATCAACCCTGTTCTCCAGCAGCGGGCCCAGAATCCGTTTGTGCTCGCTGAGCCAAAACTGTTCAACAGGGGAGTTCCCGAGTATCATCGCGATGGCCTTCGTCTCCGGCAACAACCGCAGAATATTTTCGACAAGCGCGGCTTGATCGAAGCGCATCCCAACCACGACGTCCTGCCCGGACAACGTGGATTGATCAATCCGACGCACTTCGATTGCCGCAAGCAGCATCGGTGTTGTCGGAAACAGGTCTGCCCGGTGTCGCTGGACGAAGCGAGCCGCCGGCGAACCAATGGCGACGATCAGATCGGGCGGTCGTCGGTCGTAGAGCACCCCGAGATATTCGGCAAATTTTGGCTCCGAAGAGTCATCACCACCCCGAGCGGTTACGACGGAATATTCTTGAATGTCCGGCAGCCAGGGCGACTGGCGGTTCAATTCACGGCCGATCTCCCTGCGCCACGTGGCCCACGGCTGGAAATTTGGGCCATACGAATGCAGTAACAGGATTTTTTTCGGTTGGCTGGCAGGGTCGCCAGACAGGGGCTGGGCGACCGTCCCGCCGATTGAGACCAAAAGAACGACAGCGGCGGTGACCCACATATAAACGAGCCGCCTTGGCCATGAAGTCCACGATGCCGCAACGCGGCCTCCATCGGCCGCGATCAGCCCGCCTGGGATTTCCCACCGCCCGATTAGAGCATCCAAGGTCGCCGCCTCACCGGCCCCATGGGACAGTCCTCCAAGTTCGGCAGCGCGAACCGCTGTCAGTCGTTGTTCCACTCGCTCTCATCGAAATGCCCCATACGACCGGTAGTCATCACTCAAGATAATGCACGGCGGGCTGCCCCGGGCTAGGGGTTCCGACTTCCGAAATGGGTCAGTCGCGTCGGTTGGCTGGATGCCGGTCACTTCCCGTCTTCCACGAACAACGGACATCATCAGACCGCCCTGGCATGTCTCAAAGGTGCCAGAAGGCGACATCAGAGGCCCACGCTTGTGTTTGCCGATTATTGCCCTCAGCCGATAAGTCCATACGCATTTTGTTACCTAATCGCAAGGTGCGCAACGACCTAGACTAGGTCCATGCTTGAGAACCCAGCCATAGAAGCGCTGGCGGACCCTGCCGGAAAGGAACGTTGCGCAGCCGGACTGGTGGGCGCAACCACTTCCAAGCCAGATAGGAGCCCATCATGAAATTCCTCGTCATGTCCCTTGCTTCGCTATCATTGTTCGCTTCTTCGATAGTGCTCGCCGATCCGACCAAAAGCCGACCTGACGTGCCTTCGGTCGCGCCCGCGCTGGAAAGATACAAGCAGGAAACAATTTTCGGCGATTTGTGGAAGCGTCCCGGCCTTAGCGTTCGCGATCGCAGTATTGCAACGCTCGCCGCGCTGATTACGCGCAATCAAACCGCGGAGTTGCCGGAGTACCTAAACTACGCGCTCGATAACGGCGTGAAGCCATCCGAGATATCCGAAATAGTGACGCATCTTGCATTCTATGCGGGTTGGGGGAATGCGATGGGGGCGATCACGGTAGCCAAGGAAGTGTTCGCTACTCAGAAGATCGCAGCCGACCAGCTTTCGCCCGCAATGCCGAAACTTCTCGCCCTCAACGACGTTGCCGAAGCGGATCGAGCAAAGCGCGTCGGTGACCTTTACGGGGCGGTATTCCCAGGCGTCACGCAGTACACGACCGATGTTCTTTTCCGTGATCTTTGGCTGCGGCCAGCGCTTGCGCCGCGCGACCGCAGCCTTGTCACGATCAGTTCGCTGGTCGCCTCGGGACAGGTCGCTCAGCTCACCGGTCACGTCACCATCGGGATGAACAACGGACTGACCCAAGCCGAGATCTCGGAAGCCCTAACGCACCTCGCTTTCTATGCAGGCTGGCCCAACGTGTTCTCTGCGATGCCGGTGGTCAAGGAAGTCTTTGAAAAACGCGCGCGCTGAAGCGCTGGGGAAGAAATAAAATGAACATGAGAACTATTGCGCTGCTTGCAGTCGTTGGTGCTGTAACCACCGGAGCACTCGGAACGGACGTGATCTTTGCTCAGACGCAAACCCAACCTAAACGGCCGGCCTTTTACATTTCCGAATTTGAACTGAGCGATCCCGAAGGCATCAAACCCTACAGCCAGCAGGTAGAGGCGACATTTGCGCCGTTCACCGGCCGTTATGTCGTGCGCGGCGGACAAACCGCGTCACTGGAAGGCGATCAGCCTAAACGCGTGGTCATGATCGCTTTCGACAGCATGGCACAGGCGCAGGCCTGGTATGACTCGCCGGCCTATCGTGCGATCAGACCGATCCGCCTTCAATCGGCAAAATCCCGTGTCTACATTGTTGAGGGTGCACCGGAGGTGCGATGAGTAAAGGTACAGGCGGAGAATTCCGCGTGCGCATCATTATCGACAACACGTCGATTGAGGCAACGCTGGCTGACAGCGACACGGCGCGCGATTTCGCATCCCTGCTGCCGCTCACACTTTCCATGAACGACCTTTTCCGGCGCGAGAAGTTCGCAGCATTGCCAAGGGCGATTTCCGAACAAGGCAAGCGCACGCATGATTACGCAGTGGGGACTATCGGCTATTGGCCTCCCGGGCCTGATTTGACCATCTTCTATCGCCATGACGGGGAACGCATTCCGACGCCCGGACTCATCGTTATCGGCAAAGTCAGAACGGGCGTGGAAGCTCTCTCCGTGCGTGGGGCGGTAAGCGCCACCATCGAACGATTATGAGTAAAACGCATGGGAGGGCTGAGCATGAGTGTCAGGCAATTTATGATCCTTGGTGTGACAGCCCTGTTTCCGATACTGTCGGGAGCGCCCGCCATGAGTGAAGAAAAGTCAAAGCAACATATTCAGATAGCCGAAATCGTCGTGGATCCGGCCCAGCTAGACAGCTACAAATCTGCTGTAGCCGAACAGATCGAGGCCGCCATCCGGCTGGAGCCGGGCGTGCTTGCTATCTATTCGGTATCTAACAAGGATAATCCGAGCCAAATCACGGTGTTCGAGATTTACCGGGACCGCGAAGCCTATCTCGCTCACCTGCAAGCACCTCACTTCCTGAATTACAAGGCCACCGTCGAGAAGATGGTACAATCGCTGAAGCTGATCCCGGTGGACCCGGTCGTGCTCGGCAGCCAGGCGAAGTAACAAGCGATGGCTTTCGGTCTCAACTTCGGTGCCGCAGCGCATCCACCACAAGGTTAAAGGCGGCGGAAGACTGGCGGCGACTGGGATAGAAGAGGTGGTAACCGGAATATGGCTGGCACCAATCGCCAAGGACGCGCTTCAAGCGGCGTTTCGCGAGATGCGGCTCCGCCATCTCTTCTGGAATGTAGGCCAGGCCATGTCCCGCCAGGGCGGCATTCAGCATCTGGATCGCGCCGTTGCAGGTCATTTGGCCGTCCACACGCACCTTCAGTTCCCGGCCCCCTTTTTCAAACTCCCATGCGTATACCCCGCCATGCGAGAGAAGGCGCAGGTTGATGCAGTTGTGGCTGACGAGATCCTGCGGTTTCTTCGGCTCCGGCCGCTTGCGGAAGTAATTCGGCGTTCCGACGACAGCCATGCGCAAGTCAGGTCCGATGCGCACCGCGATCATGTCCTTGGCAACCTGCTCGCCGCTTCGCACGCCGGCGTCGTAACCATCGGCAACGATGTTGCTCAACCCGTAGTCAACGACGATCTCGATTTTGATATCGGGATACTTCGGCAGAAGTGTAGCGAGTTTTGGCAGCAGGATCGCGTCGGCAGCGTATTCCGTCGCGGTAATTCGGACGGTGCCGACCGGCTTTTCACGCAACTCACGGACCGCCGAAACCTCGGCGTCGATCTCCTCGAAGCGTGGCCCGATGGTTTGCAGCAGGCGCTCGCCGGCCTCTGTCGGGGCAACACTGCGGGTAGTACGAGTAAGTAGCCGCACGCCAAGACGCGCCTCAAGCTCGCGAATGGTGTGGCTGAGGGAGGATTGCGACATGCCCAGCTGCGCTGCGGCCCGCGTGAAGCTGCGTTGCCTGCCAACGACTAGGAAAGCCAGAAGGTCATCGAGGTTGCCGCGCTGCATTTATCGCTCTCCGTCATAAGTCCTTTCGGATTGTAGCGGCTAGTCGAAAGACGCGCACGCTCTATATCCCTGGATGAAACGACGCGTATTTGGCTGGCAGAGCGAGGATGAGCGATGGATCGGGTTTCAACGGGCCTGGAGGTAACGCGCAGACATCTGCTTCGTCTCGTCGGCGGAGTGGCTGTGCTAGTTCAGCCCGCATTTGCCCAACAGCCAATGCAGCAATCAACCGAAAGGAGAACCGCAATGGAAATTGAACGCAATGGTTCGCGCCCGTCGACAAAAGGGCCGCAAGATTATTTCAGCGGCTCGGTCCGCGTCGAACCGGTTTTTCAAGTCGGCGATCCCATGCGGCTGAACGCCGGCAGCGTGACGTTCGAGCCTGGCGCGCGAACCGCGTGGCATACGCATCCGCTTGGCCAGACCCTGATCATCACGGCCGGGCTCGGCTGGGTGCAAACCGAAGGCGGCTCGATTGAAGAAGTCCGGCCGGGTGACGTGGTGTGGTTTCCGCCCGGTGAGAAACACTGGCACGGCGCGACGCCTACCACCGCGATGACGCATATTGCGGTTCAGGAAGCGCTCAACGGCAAGAATGTGGATTGGATGGAAAAGGTGAGCGACGTGCAATACAGCAAGTAGCGGTGACCGCTTTGGGTCCAGACTGTGTGAAAACCCCGTCGATGCTATGATTCCCCTGCTGAATCGGCGGGGGAAGTGATGCAGGGTTTCGTTCAAGGGGTGGATCGCCAGCAGGCGACGCTGTTGCCGGAATGCCTCGATGATTGGGTCGACGAGAGCAATTCTATTCGCGCGGTCAATGTGTTCGTGGATGCGTTGGACCTGCGCGACCTCGGGTTCGATGGCGTTGATCCTGCGGCGACCGGCCGGCCGGCGTACCATCCTTCGCCGATGCTCAAGCTCTACATTTACGGCTATCTCAACCGGGTGCAATCGAGCCGGCGGCTGGAGCGCGAGGCTGGCCGCAATCTCGAGGTGATGTGGCTGACCGGACGGCTCGCGCCGGATCACAAGACCATCGCCGACTTCCGCAAGGATAATGGCCCAGCGATCAAGAAGGTTTGCGCGCAATTCGTCGAGTTGTGCCGCAAGATGGGCCTGCTGACGAAGGCCAGCGTTGCCATCGACGGCAGCAAGTTCAAGGCCGTGAACAGTCGCGACAACAACTTCACGCAAGGCAAGATCCAGCGCCGCCAGAACCAGGTCGAAGAGAGCGTGGCGCGCTACGTGAGCCAACTGGACACCGCCGACCGCCAGACTGCCACAGGAGAAGAGCCGTCGGAAACGGTGCTGCTGACCAAGACGCGGCTTAAGGAAAAGCTGGCGAAGCTCGAAGAAGAAGTGAAACGGCTGGCCGCGATTGAGAAGGCATTGCTCGCCTCGCCCGACAAGCAGATATCGCTGACCGATCCCGATTGCCGCTCGATGGCAACGAGCGGGCGCGGCTCCGGCATGATCGCCTACAACGTACAAAGTGCGGTCGACACCACGAACCATCTGATTGTCGCGCACGAGGTCACCAACGTCGGCACCGATAGATCACAACTGGCGACCATGGCGCAGGCGACGAAAGCCGCGCTGCGCAGCGATCATTTGGACGTCGTTGCGGATCGGGGCTACTTTAAAGGAGAGGAACTCCTGGCAACCTGGCCCGAGCTTGCGCCCGGGTTAACTCCTGAATCGATAAAGCAAAAATATCCTCAGACCGTCGTGTCGACGCGGATCGTCCCCGGTTGCGTGCAGTTTTTTGGGGCAGGAAAAAACGTTTTTACACAGTCTGGGTCAAAAGCGGCGGTGGAGGCGAGCGTGAACCGATGTCCGGTCTGTACCAGAAATCGCCCCCTAAGACCGCGACCGACATATCGACGTAGTCTACCGTCGTTAGCTGGATCGCAGCTGTTGCTCTCGCAAACTGATTGCCGTCCTCCCTGGCTGGCGTCAGCTTCGCGCAGGCGGAGAGGCGCCTCCTGCTTGCTGGCCGTGTTGCTACAAGGTCCGATCCCCACCGCTCATTAACCAGATTCGCCGCCTTCTCCGCCATTTTGGCAGCGACCGCGTGTATCGCCGTGCGGATGCGTGGATAGGTGCCGCAGCGGCATAGATTGCCGGACATCACCTGGTCGATCTGCTCGTCGGTCGGCTTGGGGATATGCTCGAGCAGCGAAATGGTCTGCATGATCTGGCCGGTCTGGCAGTAGCCGCATTGCGGAACCTGATGCGCAATCCAGGCCTGCACGACCGGGTTAGTGTCCTTGTTCTGCAACCCTTCCATGGTGACGACCGACTTGCCGGCGATCTCGCCGATACGCGACTGACAGGAACGCACCGCCTTTCCATCGATATGGACGGTGCACGCCCCGCATTGCGCCACCCCGCAGCCGTACTTGGCGCTCGTAAGACCAAGTTCGTCGCGCAAGACCCAGAGCAAAGGCATCTCCGGAACGACGTCAACTTGATGCTTGGTGCCATTGACCGTGAGTTCGATCATGTCGGTTGTCCTTTGGCGGATAATTGTTCTTCTTCACTTCCGAACCGGTTCGTCCGAGAGTTGGCGCGACATCACTGTCTAGTAAGCGGCAGGACGAGCGTATTTACGAATCCTGCTTCATCATGCTCAATCCGTGCGGAGTCCTCTGCGCCTGTAATCAGCGTTGCTATCGATCTGACCGCAGCAGAGTTCGCGATACTGTCCCGGAGTGAGACTCGTCGCCTTTCGGAACACACGCGTAAAATTAGCTTGGGAGCCGAAGCCGAATCCCAGAGCAATTTCGACCAGTGACATGTTGTTGCGGGCGAGTTCCTGCCGCGCTGCTTGGACGCGGCGATCGATGACGTAGCGGTGCGGCGAGAGTCCGGTCGCTTCGCGAAATAGCCGGGAAAAATGGAAGGGGCTGAGACACGCATGGGCCGCCATTTCCTCGAGCCGAATGTCGGCGGCGAGCGAAGCCTCGATATAGTCCAGAACGCGCTGCAGCCTTCGCGGATCGAGCGATGGTGACTTTTCGGGCGGACGCCAGCGGTCAATTGTGTAATTCGCCAGAAGATGAGCCGCAATCGCGACCTGAATTCCTTCGACGAACATCGCGTCGGTCGCCTGGCGGGGCCGATGCAGCAGGTCGCGAAGCGGCAAGCAGATGTGGAAGAGCACAGGGTCGGTCAGGCCGTCGGCATAGGCAATCTGCACCTTGGCCGGATCGATGTCGAAGTCGGCGAGGGCGCTCTAGTCCAGCAGCGTCGGAGGCAGATAAAGGTGAAGACATTCCATCCGGTCGGAAAGCTCGAGATAATTCTCCTGCGTCCCCACCGGCACGAGATAGCTCATGCCCGGACGGGCAAGGCTCGCTTGAACTTCACCATTGGCGCTTCGGCGGACCATTCCGCCGCCTGACAGCAACAGAATGACTTCCGTGCAAATGGGTACAGGTGTTGCTTGCCGTCCGGCCTCGAACTTGCGGTGCTCGATGCTTAGTGTCGGCCAGTCGCTGGTCTCCGCGAGCTTCTCGCTGTTATGATACTTTTGATCTCCATGTGTGGCGAGCGTCATCGCGACCTCCACTTGAACCGCGGCAGGTCCGCTTCGGTATCGCGAGCAAGCACTGATCCCGTCCGATGTGCAGGGAATATCCCAGAGGCTGTCAGGTAGAAGCGCTCTGCCGATCCATTTGATTGTTAAGTGAGGTCGCGGCGGTGTCCAGAGGAGGAACGGTAAAAAGAGGTAAAAGGCAGGCAGAACAAAGGTTTGGGCCTGCGCCCGACTTGAGGATTCGCAGGCAGCCTGTACCGCACGGATGAGCAGGATTCGTCTCTCATCGCGCAGGAATCGGAAATACCTGAATGCGAGTGCGATCTAGTGGTCATTCGTCGAACGGCGATGCAGCCGTCCCGAAGTCGGGAGCTTGGTATGAAGACGATTCTCGCAGCCCTTGTCGCAATGTCGATTGTTGCAGCCCAAGCCGAGCCTGCGGCTTCGGCCGAGAAGACCGTTTCCATTGTCCTTGTCCACGGCGCCTTCGTCGATGCGTCGGGGTGGAAAGCGACCTACGATATACTTTCGGATGCCGGCTATCAGGTGCTCGTCGTCCAGCAGCCGACGATCTCACTTCGTGACGACGTCGCGGAGACCGAGCGCGTGATTGCCAAGGCCAGGCATCCGGTGATCCTCGTCGGGCATTCCTACGGGGGAATGGTCATCACGGAAGCGGGCGATAACCCGAAAGTTCGCAGCCTCGTCTATCTCGCGGCATTTGCGCCCGCTGGAGTGCAAGATCGTACTCAGCAGTCTTTTGGTCCGTGACGTCGGCGAACATTCCGCTGAGTTGGTCTGGTGTTTTCTGTCCATCGACATGTGAACGGGTACGAATGCGCACCCACCGCACCTCGTCGCGTGGGTCAACAATGCGAATGTCAGCTACGGCAGACCGGCGACCCTTCAATGTGCCTCGAAGAGCGGCCGCCGCAACGGAACGATCGTCGGGATGGACTGTCGCGAGAAACGTCTCGCGGGTGAGGGGAGTGTTTGCCGGCAGGCCAAATATTGCTCGGCAGTGTTCGGTAGCCCAAAGCTTGTCGGTCTTTCGATCGATATGCCATAAGCCGATACTCGCGGAGGCCGCGGCAAACGTCATGCGGTCTTCGCTTTCCTTGAGCGATTGTTCGGCTTGTCGGCGCCGTCGCCGTTGAAACAACAATCCTGCAACGATTAATGACAGAACAACGATTACAGCCGCAGTCGCGGAAATAAGGTAGCGGTGTTGCTCCCAAAGGCTCTGCCTATGGAATGAGACGGCGCTGCCGGAGGGCAGGTTTTTCTGCTGGAGTCCCCACCTCTCCATAGCTCGCGCATCGACACGAAAAGCCGGCCTTAAATTGTCTCGCGCAGCCAGCTTCTTGACGTCTTCGCCCGAAAGGATTTCAAGAACTAAATCAGCAGTAGTCGTCCCGATCGACCGATAGGTTTCGAAAAATCCTCCCACCACACCGGTGCCGAGATACGTGTCGAAGAAGCCATAGACCGGAGCGGCAGAGGCTCTCGCAACTGCCACAGCCACATCTCTAGGTATGAACCGCTTGTCTTCGCTGCTGTCGGCGAAGAACGTAAGAATGAGGACGATTGTATCGCGCGGCAATTTGGACACATCTTCCGGCAGTCTGTTGTATGTGCGGTCAAACCAGTATTCCGCTTCCAATTTCGGACTGTTGTGAGCCTCGACTGCTCTGCGTCCATTCTCCTGCCAGCGGCGGTCGATGCTGCTGGTCCCGCCAATCACCACGAGCCGTCGTGCGTCCGGTTGAAGGCGTTCAGCGAGTTCGATCGTCCTTTCAGGTTTGTAATCGTTGATCACCGCGGTGATATCAGCGGGTACCTTCATGGCGTCAAAAGTGGCCCGCGTGACATCGGGCCATACAACGGGAACACCCGGCGCAATCAGGTCGCGATACCTGAGAAGAAACGGCATCCCGGGAATGCCGATGACTACGACCGCGTCAAAACGCACATTCGCGTACTTCTCGTGCAGAAAATTAGCCGTTCTCAACGCATGTGCTTCGTCGGCCCGTCTTGCGAGATCCAGAAAGTCGGCCTCTATTTCAAGTGGCTGAGATGATCGTCCGAGCTCCACGCGGAGAGAATCCGAAATCGCCGAATTGGCCGGAAAGGTATAATTGTACGAATGTAGAATAAGAACGCGCCGCGGTGCTCCGTCTGCCAGCGTCCAATTGCTGAAAAATACTGTCGCCAAAACCAAAATGATGAGCGGAAACAGCGATCGCTTGAATTCTCGTCCATCAACCTGACCGTAAGCTCGCACGAGATCCGATCCAGTCTGAAACACTCAAACGCTAGTAAAACTAATAACCGAGCTTAATCATGCGGTTGTGGGTTGTCTACATGGGAAACGAGAGTTCGATAAGTCGCTCGTCCCTGATAGGTCTCTGCGATCGAAAGTAAAACTGTCACTTCTCTTTACGTACAAGAGGAAGGTCCGCCGGTGGCAGAGAGAAAGGTGCTGAGGGCAAGTTCGATCCGCGTCGACCGCCAGGAGAGGGTGTCCTCGAGGATGGGCAGGCGCGGCTTGATCGGAGCGCTGATGAAAAAGCTTGCGTCCGCCGGAGAATATCCATTCAGTAAGTTTCGTGGGTGCTAGTGCTATGAACGGTTTTTAAATGACTGATTTCTCCTACTCGTGAGGGCCCTATGCGGCGCTTTGCCGGTTTTGCCTTGGTTTCCTCCATTGCTGGCGTTTTTAATCTGCCCGCGACCGCCGCCGACCTTCCGAGTCGAATGGAGCCAGTTGCGCCCGTCGCCCACGTACCTTCATTTTCGTGGACGGGTTTTTATGTGGGCGGTGAACTCGGCTGGATACAGACGGCACCCAACTACACCACCGGCGCCCTTTTGCTCGGGGCGCCTTTCGCTGTCACTTCCGGATCGGACAAGAATGGTCTGACCTACGGAATTCTGGCTGGCTACAATTATCAGGTTGGCCAGTTAGTGCTCGGCGTCGAAGGCGACTTCCAAGGCTGGACGGTTGGCGAGATACGGTACACCTCCGTTACCGGAGATTTCCTTACGGCGCACAGCAAATGGGGCGGTTCTATTCGTGGGCGCCTCGGCTACGCTGTCGATCACGCACTGCTCTATGTTAGCGGCGGCGCGGCGTTCGTCTCAAATGAAACCTCGATTCCCCTCACTGGTATCTCAGTCGGTGGCGACGGCACGCGTGTGGGTTGGACGGTTGGAGCAGGGCTCGACTACGCTTTCACGAATAACTGGTTCACAGGGCTTGAATACCGCTATTCCCAGTACCAATCGAAGTCCTTTGTATATCCAATACCTATCCTGAACCTCGGCTTCCTCGGCTTTAAGCAAGAACTGAGCAACAATCAGATTACGGCGCGCATCGGCTATAAGTTCTAAACTCGGCAGAGGCTGCATGTTGGCTGGAGGCCAGGTGGACATCGTTGTGCCGCCAGGAAACAGTTCTAGAACGTGGGAATTTTAGTCATGTTCAAACATCTCATTGCGCTGGTGTTAGCTGTGCTTGCTGGGGCATTCGTCTCGCCCGCAGTCGCCCAGCAACCGCCTGGAACCAGCGTGGGTACACTCACTTGCAAGATGGCGCCATCCATCGGCTTGATCTTTGGGTCCCGCCAGCGGATGGCCTGCCGTTTCACTCCCAATGGTCCCAACCCACCCGAAGGTTACGTTGGTGTTATGGGGACGATTGGTCTCGATATCGGAATCACGGCAGGCGGCGTGATGGCATGGGGCGTGTTTGCACCCACCGCAGGCCCCAGGCGCGGCGCCCTTGCCGGAACGTATGTTGGGGCAAGTGGCGCGATCGGCGTCGGCGTCGGCGTTGGTGCCAATCTCCTGTTTGGCGGAACGGGACGTTCGATAGCCTTGCAGCCGCTTTCGGTCGAAGGGTCGGTCGGGATAAACCTGTCCCTTGGAGTTTCAAGCCTCACGCTTACCTTGGCGCAATAAAGTAAGAGCGAAATGCGACCCACGGTCTTCATGACCGAGCGACGGAAGCAGGTCAGTTCGGAGCCAGTCATCAGGGGACGTTCGATGAAAATCAAAATGCGTTTGCTGGCAATGCTTGGGTTGTTGCCCTTCTTGGCAACAATATTGTTCGTCAGCCCCGTCCGCGCGCAGACAGATCTCGGAAAAACGATACTAGAAAAGCTGACAGCTAAAGTCGCAAAGCTCGAAAGCGCTTGTGCGAAGGACATAAAGAAGTATTGCCGCACGGTGACGCCGGGAGAGGGGCGCATGATCTACTGCATGCAAGCACATGAGGATAAGATAAGCGCCAAATGTGCGTTCGAACTGGGAGAAGCCGCGGATAATGTGCAAACTGCCGCTGACGCCCTGAAAGACGGTGTGATTGCATGCAAAGCCGAAATAAATGGCGTATGTGGAAAGATTGTGCCGGGTCAAGGTCGAATCGCCGCGTGTTTGTTGGCGAACAAATCCACAGCTTCGACCGGCTGCGCGGAGGCTCTAAAAAAGATCGAGGCGATGGCCGCTCAATGAAGTGCACAGAGTTGGACCTTGCGATTTTTGTTCTTAGCAAACCGTTCCGATTGGTGGCACCAAGCATGGGAATGGTGCGCAAGCCATAGCTGCGGGCAAAGGTCGGTTTTGGCACCCTTCGACCTGCTGATCCTCGCAGCGAACGTCGGTATGAGAGGTTGACCGAAGTGGCTAAGGCGTCATCAAAACCGAGAGATTGACCCGAAGCGGGCATCGAAGGTCCAGCAGGGATTGTCCGGCTCCGCTTGCTCGGATACGTTAGCTAACCAAGCGGATAGCGCCGCATTTTCAAGGAAAGTTAATTTCAAAACGCGTGCGACCGGATGCTCTGTGCCCAACAGATTTACTGTGTATCTCGTCGATGATGAACCCGGTGTGCTCAAGGCACTTTCACGGTTACTCCGCGCCAGGGGCTACGATGTCAGATCTTATTCTTCGCCGCAGCTATTCCTAGAAGAGCATGACGTCGCGGCTCCCGGATGTGCCGTTCTGGACATCTCGATGCCCGGGCTTGACGGTTTGGAGCTTCAGCGCGCTCTTACCTCCTCCGTGGGTTCTCATCGCCCAATCGTGTTCATTACTGGAAAAGGAGACGTTCCCACGAGCGTGCGAGCCATGAAAGCAGGAGCCCTCGATTTTCTTACTAAGCCGGTGAATGACAAGGACCTTTTGGAAGCGATATCGCGTGCTGAGGTCAGGGATGCCACCTCGCGTGCGCTTTATTCTGAGTTGGAGTCAATTCAAGCAAAAGTTGCAACTCTGACTCCGCGTGAGCGCGAGGTATGGGTGCAAGTCGTCGCGGGCCGTCTCAACAAGCAGATTGCGGGTGATCTTGGCATCGTTGAGAAGACCGCCAAGGTCCATCGCCGACAGGTGATGTGTTCGCAATGTAGCCGATCTTGTCCGGATGGCAGAAAAACTCAGTCTTCGTAAGTAAGGGGGCATGTGCGGGTCACCCTCAGTTTTGCCCTTTGGCATTTTTATAGACGGTTGATGGCCCGCGGTTATGTTAGTAACTTTGCAGCAAGCAATTCGAAGACTACGCTATTAGGTTGACTAGGTACATCGGCCCGCTGGGACTGACCTGCAACGGCGGGATTGTTGGCATTATTGATGCTGCGGGGCGAATGCAGGAGGGCCTAGAATGAGGAAGACATTTCTTGCCTTGGTCGCAATCACAACCGCTGTCGGTCCGATCGCCGCGACGGCCGCAAGCGCACAGCGTGGCGCTACTCCGGTCGCGCCAGACCGCTATCGGCCTGCCCCTTACGGAGCGGGTCCTGGTCCATACGACGATTTTGGCAGTTGCGAATGGGTGACACAGCGCTTCTGGGACGGCCATGACTGGCGGGCCCGGCGGGTCCAAGTCTGCGGTTGATCCGCGATTGCGGCGAGATTGAACGGCTCATAGCAACCCTCGACAGTCGAGCGGAGACCGTCGAAATGACCGGGACCGCGACGCGCAAAGAAGACAGCAATAATCTTCACTTTTTTTCATAGTCTGACACTTCTTTTGCGATCATCCTGTATCTGATGGCTACGCAAGTGCTTTGCACCAGGGAGGATCGAATGAAGCGATCAATCGCGTTGTGGGCGTCGCTAGTAATTGGATTCTTGTCTGGAAGCACTGAAGCGGGGAGTGCCGTAGTTTACTGCCAATACGCTGGCTATCCTGCCAACTGCATCTTGCGGCCCGGGGTCGTAGTCGCACCAAGCCATGAGCCTCGCAGAATCCCAACTTCAATTGATGCTCGCCGGAGCGGCCTTATTAGGCAGGACTTGTTCGATCGTAATAACCCGAACAACCTGCGATCGGATTGGCCCAGTCCGCCTGCTCAACCGGGCCAGTTCTGAAAAGTAGCGCTACTCGACGGGCGCCAGAAAACAGTTTTCGTATCCAGACCTACGCATTGGGACAAGAGTTTGCCGGAGCGTTGTTCGCCGTTCGTCCGGAATGCCTTATCGTCGATCTCTGGATGCCGGACATGAATGGTGAGGCACTGCGACATCATCTTGTAGACAGCGGCATCCAAATTGCGAGCATGTTCCTGACTGCGGATGGCGACGAACATGAGCGAAAGGGCGAAGGTTACTTCATAGGCACCTCCGAAAGCGCGTGCTGAAAAAAGCATTGTTCTCGATGATCGGCAGAGTGTGGGTGGCCCGGGGAACACTTCGATCACTGAATAAGCCGAAAATCTTGGCGGCTGCATCATCGTGCAATGAGGGTCGGGCTCTCAATTCTATGTGTGCAAACCTCAACCTTGAATATCAAGTCGCACTCGGCTTGGACGCCCTGTCGCGTGTAAAACCTTATTTCCATATCGGTCGTCAGGTTGCCCATGAGTTTGTCAAATTGAGCGGGGTGTAGATACAGGTACCCCCGGCGCAACTCAAATTCTTTGACCCCGGTCTTGAATAGAATGCCGATGGCGTTGTCATTGTCTGCTATTTCGTTCATCGCATTCGGCCATGGCCTTTTTTCCTGATCCGCCTCGCGCTTTGCTTCCGATGCCGACTTGCCAAGGATTGCCAGCGATATCTGAAACTTTGATGGTTCTGGGTCGGAAAAACGTACCAAGGACGCGTTACCCGAAATTTCTGCTACGCCGTGAGCGTCGAGATAGTCACCCGTGGCAACGTAACTGACATAGCCTTCCCTCACGGCCACATCGATAGTTCCGGTCCAACCTTCGACCATGCCAACAAAGCCTATTGTCCTTGATGAAATGAGATTCATTGCCGTTCGGCATTTGTCAATTGACCTAAAGGCCACCCACCGCCGCGACCTACTGGTCACCGGCAGCGCGGTTATGTATTCGGCGGCGTCGCGCAGCGTCAGCAACTCGCGCCCATCCGGCAAGACGATTGGATCATTGGCTGGTGGCAGAACCGTCCATTGTCAAGATCAATATCACGCTCTCGAATGAGACTCAGTAGATTGAAGCTGCTAAATCTGATCAATCAAATGCGTACGACCAGGTCGAACTCAACGGAAGCAAGCGTATTGTGAATAAAGCAAATATCGACTTCGAATCATGCCACGTGAGTTTGTGAGTACACGGCCTAGTTCGCAACTAACGCTGACATGAATTGCTCCATCGAAGGCTGCGCAGCTTTCTGCATCTTGTGCAAGTCTTCGGGCTTAAGATTCGTATAGCGGCGTAGCATCCGCCAATCCTTATGCCCCGTCACCAGCGCAACCTGCTGTATCGAGAAGCCAGCTTCAAAGAGCCTGCTTGTGCCTTCATGGCGCAGATCGTGAAAGCGCAAGTCGTCGAGATCGATCGCGTCGCAAGACCGATGGAATGCAGCTCCGACTGACTTCGAGTGGTAAGGGAACACGCGCCCGATGCTGCGCGTGACAATACGTTGCTCGAGAATGATCTGCCATGCGTCGTAGCCCGTGGAATTGAGGAGAGGGACTATCTGATGATTTCCGTCTTTTCGTCGCGGGTCTTTGCGATCGCGGATAGTGACCGTCCTCTTCTTCATATCGACATCAGGCCATTCTATCCGGCAAATCTCAGCCTGTCGCATCGCAGTCGCGACCGCGAAGCGAATAATTCTACCGAGCGGTATGAATTGTAGAGGATTGCATTCAGCATATTCGATCAGTCGGTTCAGTTCGTCTTGCGTGGGACGGCGATCGCGCTCGTTTGATTTCCCCACGAGATCGAGGTGCTTCAGCGCAGCCCGGGCCAACTGAACACTCTCCACAGAAACCTCGATTCCGTGGACCGCCGCAGCGTGCGTGAGCACGGTTCGAATGAAAGAGAAATCGATCGCAAGGGTTGCCTGCCCAGCGCCTTGTGCGGCTCGCTTCCTTCCGAACTCGATCAATCTCTCGCGGCTTATATCTTTGAGGTTTACACGCCCGAGGGAAGTCTTGAGCGCCTTAAGCACCATAGATTTCGATCTTCTGACGGGCTTACCAACCTGAGCAAGATCATCGAGATGCAACGCGATCAAATCGGAAAAGATGCGTGGTTGCTCATGAGGCCGAGAGCGTCGAATGGGAACGCCTCGATCTATTGAGCGCTCTACTTCTATTGCCCACTCTTCGGCATCACGCCGCCGGATGAAGGTGTTCGCAACGTACTCGCGTTTCCTTCTGACCTGAACGCGCCAGCTTCCCGATTTCAGCTTCGTAAATGTCGGCATTGCGTGTGCACTCCGTTCCGATTTCGTGTGCGCTACGTGTGCACCGGGAGATCAAATGCGGTACAAACGTGTGCAATTTCGGCTAGTTTGGAGTGCACACGTGTGCAATTGTTCCTGTTCTAGTCCATTGAAAGAATAGGATAACCGGTTGAAAGTTCAAGACTATCTCTTTTCTGTGGCGCCTATGATGGACTGGACCGACCGGCATTGCCGCGTGTTCCACCGTCTGATGAGCCGGCGCGCGCGGCTTTACACGGAGATGCTGACGACCGGCGCCATTATTCATGGCGACCGCAAGCGGCTGCTTGGCTTCGATACAAGCGAGCATCCGGTGGCGTTGCAGCTCGGCGGCTCGGACCCGGTCGATCTCGCCACCGCTGCAGAGATCGGCGAGGACTTTGGCTATGACGAAATCAATCTCAATGTCGGTTGTCCGTCCGATCGGGTAAAGGACGGTCGCTTCGGCGCCTGCCTGATGGCCGAGCCGGCGCTGGTGGCGGAAGGCGTTGCCGCCATGAAGCGCGCCGTCAAAATTCCCGTCACGGTCAAATGCCGGATCGGCATCGACGACCAGGATCCCGAAGTCGCGCTCGACGTGCTGGCGCGCGGCGTGGTCGCCGCCGGCGCGGATGCGCTGGTGGTGCATGCCCGAAAAGCCTGGCTCAACGGATTGTCGCCAAAGGAAAACCGCGACATCCCGCCGCTCGATTACGGCAGGGTGTACAGGCTCAAGGCCGCGTTGCCGGATGTCCCCATCATCATCAACGGCGGCATCGGCAGTATTGCGGAGGCTGCGCGGCATCTCGACCATGTCGACGGCGTGATGCTGGGGCGGGCGGCTTATCAGGAGCCGTGGCGTCTGCTCGAGGTCGATCCAGAACTGTTCGGCGAGGCGGCGCCGTGCGCCACCATGAAGGACGTCTTCGAGGCGATGTTTCCCTACATCGAGGATCAATTGGCGCAAGGCACAAGGCTGCATTCGATGGCGCGGCACTTCATCGGCGCGTTTCACGGCGTCCCCGGCGCGCGGGCCTTCCGCCGCCATCTGGCGGAGAACGGCGTTAGGCCGGGCGCCGGCGTCGACGTGCTGCGCGATGCCATCGCGCGGGTCGAGGACCGTGCGGCGGCGCGGCGTGAAGACCATCCGGTACTCGGGACGCAAGCGGCGTGAGTGCTGCGAGCCGGCGCCCATTCTACTTTGCATGGGGTTGTTTTCGCGATTTGTGTCTGGGCCATGCGGTGTCCCCCGGAAGAGTATCTGCACTGCGTCAGTGACACGAGATCGTTAGCGCTTCGCGCTAGCCGATTCGACCCCAACCCATCCCGTTCTAGTTCGCCGCCGCGCGGCGCTTGCTCCGGCCTGCGACGTCCGGATAGCCGTGCAGCATCACCTTGTCGGCCTGCACGCCCCAGCTCTCCAGCCGATCCAGAAAGCTCATGCCGAGCAGGTTGGTCTTCATCTGCCCGCGCGGCACCACCAGCGCCGGAATTGATTTCTCGACGAGGCCGCCGACCGCGAGGCGATCCAGCGTCAGCCGCGCTGCCTTGGTGTGGCCGCCGGCGGTTTCGACGTCGACATTGTATTCGAGCATCTCGATCGGCAGGCCGATCGCCTTCGCCGTCTCCCAGGTCAGCACCACCGACGTCGCGCCGGTGTCGATCACCATCGGCGCCTTGACGCCGTTGATCTTGGCATGCAGTGCGAATTCGCCGGCCTTGCCGCGCGCGATCTGCACGGCGGGCGCCGGCTCCAGGCTGCGTTGCCGCAGCATTTTCGTAACCGAATTGCTGGCGCGCGCGATCTGGTCCGGATCGCCATAGGCGACGACGGCGCCGGCGGTAGCGGCGAGCATGGCAAGAACCAGCACGATGCGGATCACAGCGCGCCTCCGCCGGTTCGTCCCAAGGATACCAAGGATCGTTCCAGGAATCGTCCCGGGATCAGCTGCGCTCGGCGCGCGGCGGTATCGGCACGAGGCCGGCCTCCGCCATGCGCGCCGCAAGCCCTTCCATCACGGCCAAGCGTTCCGCCGTCTCCATGCGGTGCCAGCGCGCGATCTCCGGCAACGTTCGTCCGCAGCCGAAGCAGAGTTTGGTTTTGGGGTCCATCATACAGACTGCGATACACGGCGTTTCTTTGCTCATCCAGCGATAGTGAAATGGTTTGCGCTGTTAGCGCAAGCGCTTCGGTCACAACCCGGTTCCTGCACTCATGATCGGCTTGTGACGCGCCCGCCGCTTGTCGTCGGCGGTTGCAGTGGGATCCGGCTGCAGGGGCGGGGCCTCCTCGACCATCGGCGCCAGCGCGCTCATCACGCGCTCCGGCGGGAAGGTCACGATCACTTCGGTGCCGATGCGCAGCTTCGATTTCAGCGTAAAAGTGCCGCCATGCATGTCGATCAGGCTCTTGGCGATCGGCAGGCCCAGGCCTGCGCCCTGTTCGGCCGATTTGATCGAGTTGGAGCCCTGGCCGAAGGAAGCCAGCACGACCGGGATTTCATCCTCGGCAATGCCGGAGCCGGTATCCTTGACGCTGAGATATTGCCCGCCGGAAGCGGTCCAGCCCACCTTCAGCCAGATATCGCCGCCCTGCGGGGTGAACTTGATCGAGTTGGACAACAGATTGAGCACCACCTGGCGCGTGGCGCGCTCGTCGCCCCAGATCCGGGGCATGCCGTGCTCGAACACCTCATGGATAGTGATGCCGCGGCTGGTCGCACGCAGCTTCAGCAGATGGTGGCAGTCGGCCACGACGTGCACCAGCGACACTGCTTCCTCGTTCAGTTCGTAGCGGCCGGCCTCGATCCGCGACAGATCGAGAATCTCGTTGATGAGATTGAGCAGGTGAACGCCCGAATTATGGATGTCGGCGGAGTATTCCTTGTACACGGGCACGGCGTGCGCGCCGAATATTTCGCTCTTCATCACCTCGGAGAAGCCGAGGATGGCGTTCAGCGGCGTTCGCAACTCGTGGCTCATCTGCGCCAGAAAACGCGACTTGGCGACGTTGGCGGATTCGGCGCGGTGCCGCGCTTCGTCCGAGATCGCCTTGGCCTGTTCGAGCTCGCCGATCAGCGCATCCTTTTCGGCGCGCGCTTCCAGCGTCGCCAGCGTGGTCGAATGGAGCTGATGGGCAAGCAGGGCGAAATAGGCTTCGGCGGCAACCGCAAGCAGCGCGAGCGCGTAATTGTCGAAGGTCCCGCCCAATACGAAATTGAGCGCGATCGCCGCCGTCACCGGCGCGGTCGCCGCCATCGCCGCAATGGGCAGCGTCGCCGCGAGCATGCTCGACACCGCGATCACCAGCAGCATCAGGAACATCATCATGGTGTTCGAGACGGTGTCGATGCCGGCCGGATGCAGCAGGATTGCCGTCCAGCTCAGGCCGTAGAGCAGGTCGAGCAGCACGAAGTGGGTTTGCCATTTGCGCGTGGCGGCGAGCGTGGGCTGCTCGCCGAGGAAGCGCCGGCAATTGCGAATGATGGCGGCATGAATGCACAGCATGCCGACGGTCCAGACCGTGGCCGGCACGGCAGCCTTCCAGAGGCCGAACAGCACGCCGGTCGAAACCACCAGCAGCATGACGACAAAGGAGGCTGATACCCGGGTCTGGGCGTATTGCCGGAGCAATTCAGTATCGAAGGCCGGGCGGGTGCCGCTCGATGACGTTAACCGGTCCCGCGCCTCGCGCACCCGCTGCGCCGCCACGCGCCGGGTGTTGACCGGCTGCGTGACCGGCGCCTCTGCCGGAAGCTGGACAACCTCAGGCTTTTCTGCGGGGTTACTCATCAAACAACACAAATCCTGCCCGCGAACCGCGCGGGCTTTTTTGCACTGTCTATCTGTGGCGCTAAATCATTAAGCGATGACTTAAAGAGCTAAAAATATCCGTTAACCGGAAGTTAAAATTAACCTGTCGGGCAGGCGGAACCCCGCTTCTGGCGGGACGAGAAGCGGGGCGTGTTCTCAGATCTTAACCGGCTTTTTTAACTCACCGCTCCAGCCGGGCCATCAGGCTCGACGTGTCCCAGCGCTTGCCGCCCATCTTCTCGACCTCGGCGTAGAACTGATCGACCAGCGCGGTCACCGGCAGGTTGGCGCCGTTGCGGCGGGCCTCGGCGATGCAGATCGAGAGATCCTTGCGCATCCATTCGACCGCAAAGCCGAAATCGAACTTGCCGTCGTTCATCGCCTTGTAGCGGTTCTCCATCTGCCAGGACTGCGCCGCGCCCTTTGAGATGGTCTCGACCACGGCCGTAACGTCGAGCCCCGACTTCTTCGCGAAATGAAGGCCCTCGGACAGGCCCTGGACCAGGCCTGCGATGCAGATCTGGTTGACCATCTTGGTGAGCTGGCCGGCGCCGGCGGGCCCGAGCAGTTTGCACATCCGCGCGTAGGCGCCGGCGATGATCGGCTCGGCCGCGGCATAGACGTCTTCCTTGCCGCCGCACATCACCGTCAGCACGCCGTTTTCCGCCCCCGCCTGGCCGCCGGACACCGGCGCGTCGATGAACTTGAAGCCTGCCTTGGTGGCGGCGGCGTCGAGCTCGCGGGCTACTTCGGCGGAGGCAGTGGTGTGGTCGACGAAGGTGGCGCCTTTTTTCATGCCGGCGAAAGCCCCGTCGGGGCCGATGGTGACCGCGCGCAGGTCATTGTCGTTGCCGACGCAGCACATCACGAAATCCTGCCCCTCGGCGGCGGCCTTCGGCGTCGCGGCGGTCTTGCCGCCGAACTTGTCCGCCCATTCCTTGGCCTTGGCGCCGGTCCGGTTGTACACGGTCACTTCGTGGCCGCCTTTTTTCACCAGATGTCCTGCCATGGGGAAACCCATGACGCCGAGACCGAGAAAAGCGACTTTAGCCATGTGCGATACCTTGAAGTTTTGCCGGCGACATTGGGCTGGCCGGACGGGTGTTCTTGAGGGAGCCGCACCATACAAGCTGCGCAGGGCAGGGCAACGCCTTCGTTTGGCGGAAAGGGCCGGATTTGTGCTAGTATTAGGGTCTGAAGAACCTCACAAAAAAGGGAGTGACATCGCATGGGCATGAGCGTGGGTGTGCTTGACCATTTCAATATCCGGACCCGTAACCTTGCCGATACGGTCCGGTTCTATGAAGACGTTCTGGGCTTGGAAAAGGGCGCCCGGCCGAACTTCGCCTTTCCGGGGGCGTGGATGTACAGCGAGGGCAAGGCGGTGGTGCACCTCGTCGATATCTCCAAGACCGAGGAACCCCAGAAGCCGGATTCCGGCGTCGTCCATCATGTCGCGTTTGCGAGCTATGGTTTTGACGGCATGAAGCGACGGTTGGAGCAGAAGGGGATGGAATACGATTCCCGGCAGGTTCCGGGCGGCGACCTCTGGCAGATCTTCGTCAATGACCCCAACGGTGTCATGATCGAGCTGAATTACGAGGCCGCCAAGGAGCAGGGCACTTCGGCGCCAACCATGCGCACGGACGATGTCGGAGCGAGGTAGCCTTTTGCGCTGAACCGCTCTATGGGTCGCATCGGACTGACGTAGTGGTTTCGGGACGAGCCCGACGCCTCGGACAAGCGCCGAGGTGGAGCAGGGCGCGTCAAGAAAGCGCGTCAATACAAGAGAGCAGAGCCCGGTTCTCACTCAGAACCGAAACGGCTTCAGGAGATGCGCGAGTGAGCGTTACGCAGCAACAGGTTCTCGATTCCCTCAAGCAGGTGGCTTCGCCCCGTGGCGTGCCCCTGACCAATGCCAACGTGCTGTCGGCGATCTCGGTCACCGACGGCAAAGTGTTCTTCTCCATCAATGTCGACGCCGCGGAAGCCCGCGCCTGGGAAAGCGTGCGCGCGCAGGCCGACGCCGCCGTGCGCGCGATTCCCGGCGTAACCGCAGCGATGATCGCGCTGACGGCCGAGCGCAAGCCCGGCTCGCCGCCACCAGCACCAGCACCAGCGCCGCATCGGCATGCGCATTCACATTCTCCGGGCGTGCAACCGGTCGCCGCGCACCGCCCGCCGCAAGGCGCGGCGTCGCCGATGTCGAAACAGGCGGAGATCCCGGGCGTCGCCGCCGTCATCGCGGTGGCCTCGGGCAAGGGCGGCGTCGGCAAGTCGACCACCGCGCTCAACCTGGCGCTCGGTCTGCGCGACCTCGGCCTGCGCGTCGGCCTGCTCGATGCCGACATTTACGGCCCGTCGGTGCCGCGGCTGACCGGCATCCATGAGAAGCCGCAACTCGACGACAACAGGAAGATGATTCCGATCCAGCGTTTCGGCCTTGCCATCATGTCGATCGGCTTCCTGGTCGAGGAAGACACCGCGATGATCTGGCGTGGGCCGATGGTGATGTCGGCGATCACGCAGATGCTGCGCGACGTGGCGTGGGGCACGCTCGATATTCTCGTCGTCGACATGCCGCCCGGCACGGGCGATGCGCAATTGACGCTGGCGCAGAATGTGCCGCTGAAGGGCGCGGTGATCATCTCGACCCCGCAGGACCTCTCGCTGATCGACGCCCGACGGGGGCTTGCGATGTTCAAGAAGGTCAACGTGCCGGTGCTCGGCATCGTCGAGAACATGAGCTACTTCCAGTGCCCCGAATGCGGCACGCGCTCGGACATCTTCGGCCATGGCGGCGCGCGGCACGAGGCTGAGCGGCTGGGTGTCCCGTTCCTGGGCGAGATCCCGCTGCACATGTCGATCAGGACCACTTCTGATGACGGTAACCCGGTGGTGGCAAGCGACCCGGACGGTCCACATGCTGCGATCTATCGGGCCATCGGAACCAGGGTCCGCGACCAGCTCCAAGGCGCTATCGCCGCGGCCTGACGGGCCTTTATCCCGGCTCTCTAAGACTTTGGTTTAATCAGTGCAGTCATGCCTTTGTCGCGTTTTCGACGGCCGACTTCCGTGTTAAAGCCGCCCCGCCAGAGCCCCCCGGATGACATGGATTCGCCCGCCGGAGGACGTGCTCGAGGAATTGGGAAACGCCCGTCTTAAGGAGACTTGAATGAAGCGTCGTGATTTTTTGAAGGTTTCAGCGGCCGGTGCTGCCGCGACAGCCGTAGCCTCGCCGGCGATCGCGCAATCATCGCCTGAAATCAAATGGCGCCTGACGTCGAGCTTTCCGAAGTCGCTCGACACCATCTATGGTGGTGCCGAGCAGGTGGCTAAATACGTCGCCGAAATGACCGACAACAAGTTTCAGATTCAGGTGTTCGCAGCCGGCGAAGTCGTTCCAGGCCTGCAGGCGCTCGATGCGACCTCCAACAACACCGTCGAGATGTGTCACACCGTCTCGTACTATTACGTCGGCAAGGATCCGACCTTTGCGATCTATGCCTCGGTCCCGTTCGGCCTCAATGCGCGCCAGCAGAATTCCTGGTGGTACCAGGGCGGCGGTGAAGCGCTCGGCAACGAGTTCTTCAAGAAGTTTGGTGTCATCGGCTTCCCATGCGGCAATACCGGTACGCAGATGGGCGGCTGGTTCCGCAAGGAAATCAAGACGGTTGCCGACCTGTCGGGCCTCAAGATGCGCATCGGCGGCATCGCCGGACAGGTCTTGCAGAAGGTCGGCGTGGTGCCGCAGCAACTCGCCGGCGGTGACATCTACCCGGCGCTCGAAAAGGGCACCATCGATGCGGCCGAGTGGGTCGGTCCGTACGACGATGAAAAGCTCGGCTTCGCCAAGGTCGCGAAGTACTATTACTATCCGGGCTTCTGGGAAGGCGGTCCGACGGTTCACGCCTTCACCAATCTTGAAAAGTGGAATTCGCTTCCGAAGAACTACCAGGCGATCCTGGCCAGTGCGTGCGCCCAAGCCAACACCTGGATGACCGCACGTTACGACATGCAGAACCCGTCCGCGCTGAAGCGCCTGGTGGCCGGCGGCACGCAACTGCGCCCGTTCACCAACGAAGTGCTGGAAGCCTGCCTGAAGTCGACCAACGAATTGTGGGGAGAAATCTCGGGCAAGAACGCCGACTTCAAGAAGTCGATCGACGCGATGCAGGCCTACCGCTCCGACCAGTATCTGTGGTGGCAGGTTGCCGAATACACCTATGACAGCTTCATGATCCGCTCGCGCACGCGCGGCTGATCACGCTCACTTGAAGGAAGAAGCCCGGTCTCCGTGAGGAGGCCGGGTTTTTTCATTCGTACAGCCGAGATGCGTCGCCACCGTGCAATCATGGGAGCCGAGACCCTACCAGCGCGCTAACGGGCTCAAATTCCGGTTTTTCCCCCAATGTCGGGATGGCAATCCGGAATCGGATGTTCCATGCTGATCACAGGCCTCACCACGAAGGCCGAACGAAAAACAACAGGTAGGAAGTCCATGAAGCGAAGAGAGTTCTTGAAGGTCACCGGTATTGGCGCCGCGGGCGCGGCCACGCTGGCGGCGCCGGCAATCGCGCAGTCGATGCCGGAGATCAAGTGGCGCATGACGACGAGTTGGCCAAAGTCGCTCGATACGATCCATGGCGGGGCCGAGATGATGGCCAAGGCGGTCGGCGAGGCGACCGACAACAAATTCCAGATCCAGACCTTCGCGGCCGGCGAAATCGTCCCCGGCCTTCAGGTCCTCGACGCCGTGCAGAACGGCACCGTCGAGATGGGCCATACCGCGTCCTATTACTATTTCGGCAAGGATCCGACTTTCACGTTCGGTTCGTCGCTGCCGTTCGGACCGAACGCGCGTCTCAACCAGGCTTGGTACATGCTCGGCGGTGGCAAGGAGCTGCTGAACGAATTCTACAAGAGCTATAACGTCACGTCGCTGCTGGCGGGCAATACCACCTGTCAGATGGGTGGCTGGTTCCGCAAGGAAATCAAAACCGTCGACGATCTCAAGGGTCTTAAATTCCGCATCGGCGGCTTTGCCGGCCGGGTGATGCAGAAGCTCGGATGCGTTCCACAACAATTGGCCGGTGGCGACATCTATCCTGCGCTGGAAAAAGGCACGATCGATGCGGCGGAATGGGTCGGCCCCTATGACGACGAGAAACTCGGCTTCAACAAGGTTGCGCCGTACTACTACTATCCCGGCTGGTGGGAAGGCGGTCCGATGCTGCTGGCGATGGTCAATCTCGACAAGTGGAATGCGCTGCCGAAATATTACCAGAACATCCTCGAGCAGGCCGGCCACCTCGCCAACAATTGGATGATGGCAAAGTACGACATGGTCAATCCGATCGGATTGAAGAAGCTGCTGGCTAACGGCGCCAAGCTGCGTGGCTTCTCACCGGAAATCATGGAGGCGAGCTACAAGGCTGCGAGGGAATTGCATAGCGAAGTCTCCGCCACCAATGCGAACTTCAAGAAGCTCCACGAATCTCTGATGTCGTTCTCGAACAGTGGCTACCAGTGGTTCCAGGTCGCCGAAGTCGGCTACGACAACTTCATGGCGCGTCACTCGCAGGGTTGATCATCAGCGGGCTGCAGCTTCGACAAGAATAACCCCGGAGTGATCCGGGGTTATGTCCAGCCGTTGGGCCGGCGCCTCGGCAGAAGCTGGATCGCCGACAGCGAGCACGCCCCTCCTGCTTTGTGCGCCACCGCAAAAGTGCAGGGCTGCCAGCGCTGGCTCGGATAGTCAGTGGCGGCGCGTTGGCGATACTTGGGCTCGCGAGTTATAGCCACGACGGTCTTGGCTTTGCGAACCTTCGTCATCACGAAGCGTCTTGCCATAACACTCCGCATCGAGGCCTGATGCAGTTGCAAGGCACTGTTCATAACTTGTAAAGCTGCAGTCGGAGCCGCCTATGTCCCAGCTCATGCAGTAGTGGCCAGGGGGAACGATCGGTCCAGCCTGCACCGAAGATCCGGCCATAGTAGCAAAGACGAAGGCTGAAAACGCGAGTCCGGCAATCATTGCGGACTTGCAAATTGTGTTCATAGCTCTCTCCAATAGTGGTTTTATTCTATTCCAAAGTGACGGCGGCTAACGCCATAAACACCGTAAGGCGTTGTTGGGATGCAGTGCTCCTGGATGCGACCGTGCTGACATTATAAGGGATGTGGAGAGTGGAGTTACGACGGGATACACGCTGACGTGATTGAATTATGTTGCATCTCTGATGCGAAATTTACACATAACGATAGCGACCAGACAGGCTAGCGCGCCAGCCGCAGCCTGGTTCAAGAGTGCGGCAACGACGAGGGAAAACCTCAATGTGGCTATTCGTCCACGCTATCTGTTTGGCTTGGCGATAGCTGGCGCCGCAACGAGCACAGCGAGCGACGCTACCGGTTCATCTGTCTCAAATGATCTGGACGCGGTCGGCATACTGCAAGAAGACGGTGCGCCTTTCGCAGGCAGAACAGCCTTCTGCCGGCGCCCATCAATGGTTTGAATTCACTGCTTAGGCCCGCCGAAATCCAACGGTGGCAGTTCTATCTGCGGCACCTCGATCCTGACCTTGCTGAGATCGACGTCGAGGGGCTTGTCGAGCAGCGCCGTTACCACGATCGGGAAGGCGATTACGATCGCCACCATGATCGCCTGCAGGCCGATCCAGGGCAGCGCGCCCCAGTAGATGTCGGAGCTCTTCACTTCCTTGGGCGCGACGCCGCGCAGATAGAACAGCGCGAAGCCGAACGGCGGATGCAGGAACGACGTCTGCATGTTGACGCAGAGCATGACGCCGAACCAGATCAGCGCGGCATCGGGCCCCACCACGGGCGCCAGCACCTTCTGCGCGATCGGCGCCACCATCGGCAGGATGATGAAGGCGATCTCGAAGAAGTCGAGGAAGAACGCCAGGAAGAAGATGAAGAGGTTGATGAAGATCAGGAAGCCCCAGACGCCGCCGGGCAGCGAAGTCAGATGGTGCTCGAGCCAGACGCCGCCGGAGACGCCGAGGAACACCACCGAGAAGCAGGTCGAGCCGATCAGGATGAACACCACCATGGTCGAGAGGCGCATCGTCAATTCGTAACCCTGCTTGATCAGGTCGCGCAGGTCCGGAATGCGGACGGCTTCCAGGCAGAGCCAGACGACGGCGATATAGAGCACCGCGAACGTCAGTTTCATCAGCTTGCCTTCGCCGACGAGCATTCCGATGATCACGGCGACGCCGGTGGCGGCGATGCCGAGGAGGAGCATCTTGTGCCCCTTGCTGCTCAGATCCTTGTGGTGGATGGCGGCGAGAACGATCGCGCCGATCGCGCCCATCGCGCCGGCTTCCGTCGGGGTCGCGAGGCCAAGCATCATGGTGCCCAGCACCACGAAGATCAGCACGGCCGACGGGATGATGCCCATCAGGCATTTGCGCCAGAGCGGCCAGCCCCGCAGCGTGAGAGCATCCCTGGGCACGGCCGGGACGTGATGGGGCAGGAAGATACTCAGAAAGAACGTGTAGCCGGCGAACAAGGCGATCTGCAGGATCGAAGGGCCCCAGGCGCCTAGATACATGTCGCCGACCGACTTGCCGAGCTGGTCGGCCATCACGATCAGCACCAGCGAGGGCGGCACCAATTGCGTGATGGTGCCGGAGGCCGCGAGCACGCCGGTGATGTAGCGCACGTTATAGCCATAGCGCAGCATCACGGGCATCGAGATCAGCGCCATGGCGATGACCTGCGCCGCCACCGTGCCGGTGATCGCGCCGAGGATGAAGCCGACGATGATGACGGAATAGCCGAGGCCGCCGCGGATCGGGCCGAACAACTGGCCCATCGAATCCAGCATGTCTTCGGCGAGGCCGCAGCGCTCGAGAATAGCACCCATGAAGGTGAAGAAGGGGATAGCCAGCAGCAATTCGTTGGACAGCACGCTGCCGAAGATGCGGCCCGGAATGGCCTGCAGGAAGTTCATGTCGAAGAAGCCGAGATAGATCGACAAGAACCCGAACGACAGGCCGAGCGCGGCCAGCGTGAAGGCCACCGGAAAGCCGATCAGCATGGCCAGAATCAAGCCGCCGAACATTAGCGGCGGCATCATCTCCAGCGTGATCATTGGGTCGGCCTCTCGTACTTCGCATCGATCACGACATAACCCTTCAGTGCAGCGATGCGCTTGATCACCTCGGAGACACCCTGCAGCGCCAGGAAAACGAAGCCCACGGGAACGACAAGCTTGATCGGCCAGCGCAGCAGGCCGCCGGCATTGCTCGACGTCTCGCCGACGACGTAGGCCTGCATGAAGAACGGCCACGACAGGTAGCTGAGCAGCAGGCAGGACGGGATCAGGAAAAACAGCGTGCCAATCATGTCGAGCTTGAGCTGGCCACGATCGGACAGCATCAGATACAGGATTTCAACCCGGACATGCTCGTTCTTCTTGAACGTATAGGAGGCGCCGAACATCACGAAGACGGCGAACATGTACCACTGCAGTTCGAGCCAGGCGTTCGAGCTGTAACCAAACGCGTAACGGATCATCGCATTTCCGGCGCTCACCACGCAGGCCGCGAGCACGAGCCAGTTACAGACGCCGCCTATTTTCTCATTGAGCCAATCGATAGAGTTACTCAGTGCCAGCAATGGGCGCATTACGCTCTCCTCGGCCGCGTCATCGACGCGCGCCGGATGTATTAATCGACATTGCGTTGCCATCTCGCGCCGGACGTCTGGAGCTGCCGTCCTGCTCCAAATCTAAACGGGCAAGTCCGTTCGCGCGCGAAAAACGCGCGAGTCCGCAACTCAGTCGCAGATGCGATTGCAACGATAATCCTCCCCCGTCTCGCGCGACCGCCGTCTTGACTGCAACCTCTGAGGATACAGCGGCCTGTTCCGGCCGTGCTGGCGTGAAGCACGCGCACCATTTCAGCGCGCTGCGGCGGCGTCAATCGGAAAATGGACAAATTGACGCGGGGATTAATTGATTGGTTGGCCTGACAAATCCGCGTTGCCGTGGCGCGTGAATGAGCAGCGAATTCAGCCGCCGGTGACGCTCATGTGTCGTGAAACACTGGGGCGGTTATGCCGGCGGTCGATGATGAAGTCGTGGCCCTTCGGCTTCAGCCCGATGGCGCGATCGATCGCCGCCGACAGCAGGTCGTCGTCGGCGGAGGCTCGCAACGGCCTGCGCAAATCGGAGGCATCCTCGTGACCGAGGCAGGTGTGCAGCGTGCCGGTGCAGGTGATCCGTACCCGGTTACAGGACTCGCAGAAATTATGCGTCATCGGCGTGATGAAGCCGAGCTTGCCGCCGGTCTCGGCAACGCGGACATAGCGGGCTGGGCCGCCGGTATCGTCGTCGAGGTCGGTCAGCGTGTAGTGCTTGGCGAGGCGGGCGCGCAGAAGCGACAGCGGTACGTACTGATCGATCCGGCCTTCGCCGATGTCGCCCATCGGCATGACTTCGATCAGCGTCAGCCCCATGCCCTTGCCGTGTGCCCATTCCATCAGCGAAGGGATTTCCTCCTCGTTCATGTTCTTCAGCGCCACCGCGTTGATCTTGACGGCGAGACCTGCGGCGCGCGCGGCCTCGATGCCGGCGAGAACCTTGTCGAGATCGCCCCAGCGTGTGATGGCGCGGAATTTTGGCGCGTCGAGCGTGTCGAGCGAGACGTTGATGCGGCGAACGCCGCAGTCGCGCAATTCGCCGGCGAAGCGCGCCAGTTGCGAGGCGTTGGTGGTCAGCGTCAGCTCATCGAGCGCGCCGCTTGAGAGATGCCGCGACAGCGAGCGCACCAGCGACATCACGTTGCGCCGGACCAGCGGTTCGCCGCCGGTGAGGCGGACCTTGCGCACGCCCTTGGCGATGAAGGCCGAGCACAGCCGGTCGAGTTCTTCCAGCGTCAGCAGATCGGCTTTCGGCAGGAAGGTCATGTCCTCGGACATGCAGTAGAAGCAGCGCAGGTCGCAGCGATCGGTCACCGACACGCGCAGGTAGCGGATGGTCCGGCCGAACGGATCGACCATCGGCTGGAGCCGCTGATCGGATGAAGTCAACGAGGAACCGCTCATAACCTGCCTTGCTGATTTCGGCGCGGGGCTGCCCGCGACGTCGCTGGCACAATCTAGGCACCTTCCAGGGCGCCTACAATCCGCAACATGGCCGGAGCGCGATTAGCGCGTGGCGGGCTGCGCGGGAGCAGGGGCCGGCGCCGCGGCCGCCTGGGGCGGCTTCGGCTTCTTCGGACGCATCGGCTTGCGCGCCTTCGGCGGCGCTGCCGCCGGCTGGAGTTCCGCGAACACCGGGCTGGGCTCGATGATGGTCGTCGCCGGCGAGGTAGAATCGCCGGGATTGCGGATCACCTGGACCGGAACCGTGACCGGCTGGAACTTGGGCATCGCAAAGGTGACGGAGAAGCCGGCATCGGGCGCCGGCACGTCGATCGCGCAAGGGGTTTTGCAGGCTGGTCCCAGCGAGGTTGTGGCATCTGCTCCCGGCGGTGCCGATTCCAGCGCAACGTTCACCAGCGGAGGTGCCGACTTGAAGGAATCAAGCGAAAAGGACGAGCACCCGGCGAGGCTCGCTCCAGCGACGGCAATCGCGATGACACGATGCATGACCAATCACTCTGACTTGCGGCAATCCGCCACACTCCCTGAACCATAGGAGCACGAGAACAGAGCTGCAACAGAGTTGGGCAAAATCGTTAAGGGGTGGTTAACGCCGGGTATCAGCGTTCTAAATATATCAAATATATCATATGGTTATGATCGAAGTCCCACCTTGAGGCTTTCCACCGCCGCCGGCAAATCTTTCATGTGGCCGATCAGCCGATCGGGCTTCAGCTCGGCGATCGGCACGTCGGTGTAGCCGAACTCGACCCCGATCACGGGAATGCCGGTCCGTCGCGCCACGCCGACGTCGGGGCCGGCGTCGCCCACCATGATGGTCGCCGCCATATCGCCGCCCGCCCGCGCCACCGTCTGCTGCAGGATGATGGGGTCGGGCTTGGCGACGCCGAACGTGTCGGCGCCGCAGATGGCGGCAAATCGTCTGCTCAGGTCCAATTGGTCGAGCAGCCGCTTCGACAGCCATTCCAGCTTGTTGGTGCACACCGCGAAGCGGCAGCCCTGCGCCGCGAGCTCATCAAGGGCTGCCTCCAGCCCGTCGAACGGCCGCGAGGCGTCGGCGATGTGGGCGGCGTAATAGTCGATGAAATCCTTGGTCAGCCGGTTGACGTCCTCGACGCTCATCATGCGGCCTTCCAGCTCGAGCCCGCGCTCGATCAGCTTGCGGGCGCCGGCGCCGATCATGTTGCGCGCCGATTTCAGAGGCACCGGCGGCAGGCCTTCACGGTCGAGCACGAAATTGAGCGCGGCGATCAGGTCGGGCGCGGTGTCGACGAGGGTGCCGTCGAGATCGAAAACAATAGTGCGGGGAAGGGTCATGGGAATTCGCTAGCGGCAGGCACGGCATCATGCAAGTAGGGAAGTTCAAATCCCGGGAGGGACAGCCATGCGAGAATTCGCCGGCAAGACAGCCTTTGTGACCGGCGGCGCCGCAGGCATCGGGCTTGCGCTCGGCCGGGCGTTTGCCCGGTCCGGCATGAAAGTGATGCTGGCCGATATCGAGACGGATGCGCTGCAGGCCGCCGTAAAAAGCCTGCAGGAGATCTCGCCGGATATCCGCGGCACCATCTGCGATGTGGCCGACGCGGAAAGCGTCGAGCGCGCGGCGCAGGCTGCGTTCGACGCGTTCGGCCGCGTGCATGTCGTGTGCAACAATGCAGGCGTCGCGGCCGGCGGCGGTATCGACCACATCTCGCTCGATAATTGGCGATGGGTCATCGACGTCAACCTGATGGGCGTGCTTCACGGCATCAAGAGCTTCCTGCCGCACATCCGCGCGCATGGCGAAGGCGGCCATATCGTCAACACCGCGTCGATGGCGGGGATGCAGACCGGATTGGGATTCAGCCCCTACGGGGCGAGCAAGTTTGCCGTGGTCAGCATGTCGGAAGGCCTTTGCCATCAGCTCAAGCCGTTCGGCATCGGCGTCAGCGTGCTGTGTCCGAGTTTCGTCCGCACCGGCATCGGCGAGAGCGGGCGCAACCGGCCCGGTCGCTACGGCCAGTCGCAGCCGCTCGATCCCGCCAGTCCCGCAGCGGCGATGGTGGCCGAAATCGCCAGGCAGATCGGGGCGGGGCTCGATCCCGACGCGGTCGCTGCACGCGTGCTCGCGGCGATCCGGGACGACGAGCTCTATATTTTCACCCATCCCGGCGTGCGGGCCGAGGTCGAGGCGCGTTTCGCTGCCATTTTGGCCGCGATGGATGGGGTTTCACCCCCATAATCCTTCTCACGTAAGACCTTAAGTGCTGTTCCCAAGGCACAAACGACGCTAGATATGCGCCCGCAGATCGGCGGATTTCGGAAGGCTCTCGGCACGTGGATATGGACGGACTAAAGCGGCAGGCGGCGGCGCAGGCGCTGGCGCATGTGCAGGATGGCATGAAGCTCGGCCTCGGCACCGGCTCGACCGCAAAGCATTTCGTCGACCTGCTTGGCGAGAAGGTCGCGGGCGGGATGAAAGTAGTGGGCGTGCCCACCTCGGAGGCGACCCGCGCCCAGGCCGAAGCGTGTAAAATTCCGCTGACCACGCTCGATGCGATCGATCGGCTCGATCTCACCGTAGACGGCGCCGACGAGATCGATGGCGCGCTCAATCTGATCAAGGGCGGCGGCGGCGCGCTGTTGCGGGAGAAGATCGTGGCGGCGGCATCCGATCGCATGATCGTGATTGCCGACGACACCAAATGGGTCGATGTTCTCGGTCGTTACCCACTACCTGTGGAAGTGATTCCGTTCGGGCTGGCCGCCACCCAGCGGGCGATTGCCACGGCATTTGCCCAAAGCGGCGTTTCCGGGCAAATGGGGCTCCGCAAGGGCAAGGACGGCCACGTTTTTGTCACCGATGGCGGCCACTGGATTGTCGATGCCCATCTCGGGCGCATCGCCGATGCGCCGCGTCTGGCGGGCCTGTTGAGCCTGATCCCGGGTGTTGTCGAACACGGGTTCTTCATTGGCCTGGCCACCACCGCCATCCTGGCAGGTGCGCAGGGAATTCGCGTAGTTGAGCGGCGGTAACGCCGGTAATCGAGGAGAAATCAGAATGAAGAGCCTTTCACGGATTTTGTCGGCGGCCGGCCTTGCCATGGGACTGGCCCTGACCGCCATTCCGGCCGAGGCGCAGCAGAAGAACGCGCCCGCAGCGCCCGCGGCCACGCCACTGAAGCCCGCTTCGCCGGCGGCGCTCGCCGCCGCCAAGGAAATCCTGACGATGAAGAACGCGAGCGCGATGTACGCCAACGCCGTTCCCAATCTCGTCGAGCAGACCAAGAACGTGCTGATGCAGAGCAATCTGAACTATCAGAAGGATCTCAACGAGGTCGCCGTGATCGTGGCCAAGAATCTCGCCGGCCGCGAGAAGGAAATCGGCGATGGCATGGCGCAGGTCTACGCCAACGAGTTCACCGAGCAGGAGCTGAAGGATCTCGTCAACTTCTACAAGTCGCCGCTCGGCCAGAAGCTGCTTACGAACGAGCCCCGCGCGATCCAGTTCAGCATGTCCTATATGAACCAGTGGGCACAGGCCTTTGCCGAAACCATCAACGGCCAGTTCCGCGCCGAGATGAAGAAGCGCGGCAAGGATATCTGAGCTGGCGAATTGCGAATAGCGAGTAGCGAATGGAACGCGCGCAACCGGATAAGCCTACCATTCGCTATTCGCCACTCGCTACTCGCGCAAACTGAGGCTGACGATGGCTGAGTTCGACGTCGATCTGTTCGTCATCGGCGGTGGTTCGGGCGGCGTTCGCGCTGCCCGCATCGCGGCCGGGTACGGCGCCAAGGTCATGGTCGCCGAGGAATACCGGATGGGCGGCACCTGCGTGATCCGCGGTTGCGTGCCGAAAAAGCTGTTCGTGATCGGCTCGCACGTCCGCCACGACATAGAGGACGCCGCCGGTTTCGGCTGGACCATCCCGGAAGTCTCCTTTGACTGGGCGACGCTGGTCGCCAACAAGGACAAGGAGATCGCGCGTCTCGAAGGCATCTACGCCACCAATGTCGAGAAATCAGGCGCGCGCATCGCCAAGACCCGCGCGGTGCTGGAAGACGCCCACACGCTGCGCCTGATGACCGGCGAAAAGGTCACCGCAAAGTACATCCTGATCGCGACCGGCGGCGCGCCCAACCACGGGCGGGAAATCCCCGGCATCGAGCACGTCATCTCCTCCAACGAGGCGTTCCACCTCACCGAATTGCCCAAGCGCATCGTGATCCAGGGCGGCGGCTATATCGCGCTGGAGTTCGCCGGCATCTTTGCGGGCTTCGGTTCCGACGTGACCGTGGTCTATCGCGGCGACAACATTTTGCGCGGGTTCGACGAGGACGTCCGCAGGCACGTGCGCGCCGAGATGGAGAAGCAGGGCATCACCATCATCACCGGCTGCACCATCGACAAGGTCGACCGGCACGGCAACGAATTCACCACCCATCTATCGAGCGGTTCGAGCATCGCCTCGGAGAAGGTGATGTTCGCGATCGGACGGCACCCGAACATCGCCAATCTCGGGCTCGAAAAGGCCGGCGTCGCCATCAACCCGGCGAACGGCGGCATCGCCGTCGACGGCTGGTCGAAGACCTCGGTCGACAACATCTACGCGATCGGCGATGTCACCCACCGCATTAATTTGACCCCGGTGGCGATCCGCGAAGGCCATGCCTTCGCCGACACCGTGTTCGGCAAGCGCGCCGTGCAGGTCGACCACGCCACCATCCCGACCGCGGTGTTCTCGCAGCCCGAAGTCGGTACGGTGGGCCTGACGGAAGCCGAAGCCCGCGCGGAGTTCAGCCACGTCGACATCTACAAGGCCGATTTCCGCCCGATCAAGGCGACGATGTCCGGCCGCGACACCCGCGTGCTGATGAAGCTTGTGGTCGATGGCACGACGGATCGCGTGCTTGGCTGCCACATCGTCGGCGACGCCGCCGCCGAAATCGTCCAGGCGGTCGCCATCGCCGTGAAGATGAAGGCGACCAAGGCCGATTTCGACGCGACGATTGCGCTGCATCCGACGGCAGCCGAAGAGCTGGTAACGATGCGGACGCCGACATCGCGCCACGTGAGGCAGGCGGCGGAGTAGGGACACTTTTGTAGCCCGGATGAGCGCAGCGACATCCGGGTTGTTCGTTCCCGCATAGCGCTCCGCTCATGCGGGCTACCCGATTGAACTAATTGCGCCCGAACGCGTTGATGGATATGGCGAAAGCTGGATCATCATCTGCCGGACCGATGCGAACCCAACCGCTTCAGCTTGGTTCGATGCAACCCACGCTTCCGCTGATGCCGTCAGCAAGCCCGGAAATGAAGGCTCAAAAACACTTGCCGAAAAAAGGCCGGTCGAGAGCGGAACAGGTTGACGCGGTAAAAGCGAAAATCTCTCGCCGGAACTCGCTGCGAAAGCAGCGTGCCGCGCTGAAGAGCTAGCGCATTTTCCGTCATGGCCGGGCTTGTCGCGGCCATCCACGTCTTTCGCTGTCGGAATGCAAGGACGTGGATGCCGAGGCCGGGAATGACGAGTGAATGCTGCGACGCCAGCCGCCGTTCAGTTTCGTGAATCAATATTGCGGTCAAAATCCCGAAGATACGCCAGCCCGTGCACCGTCAGCCGGTGCGGGTCTTTCTCACCTTCAAGATACATCTTCATCAGGTGCTTCGAGAGGCGCTCCCTGGTCCCCTTGATCACCGAGCGGTCGGCGAGGGTCTCGTAGATGCTTAGCGCGCGATCAACGGGAAGCGTGTTCATAGGCGTGTCTCGTCGGCTGAATTTTCATGCTCGAATAGGTAAGGCCGGCTCTCCCGGATTGTTCCGAAATCGAGGTCGGGGACCGTGCGGTAATTTTAGGCTCGGGACGCCCAGGCCGACCTTCGAGCCCGCGCCGGTATTAAGGGTCCGGACTACCAGTGTCCGCCGCGCTCTGCTAACGATGTAACCCCAGCCTTCAGGAACGGAGTTATGTGAGCAATGATTGAGCAGATTGGTATCGTGGGTGCGGGCACGATGGGCAACGGGATCGCGCAGGTGTGTGCCGCCGCCGGCCTTCCCGTCGTCATGACCGATATCTCCGATGCCGCGCTCACCCGCGGCATGTCGGTAGTCTCGAACAGCCTGGAGCGGCTGGTCAACAAGCAGAAGATGACCGACGCCGACCGGCAGGCCGCGTTGGCGCGGATCACGACGAGCACGGACACGGCCAAGTTTTCCACCTGCGATCTCGTGATCGAGGCGGCGACCGAGAACGAAGAGCTGAAGGTCAAGATCCTGAAGGATCTCTGCGCAAAACTGCAGCCGCGGGCGCTGCTCGCCACCAACACGTCCTCGATCTCGATCACCAAGCTCGCCGCGGCCACCGACCGGCCGGACCGCTTCATCGGCCTGCACTTCTTCAATCCGGTGCCGCTGATGGCGCTGCTGGAATTGATCCGTGGCTTGCAGACGTCGGACGATACGCATGCCAAGGCCGAGGCGTTTGCGAAGCGGATCGGCAAGGTGTCCATCACGGCGAAGAACAGCCCGGGCTTTGCGGTCAACCGCATCCTCTGCCCGATGATCAACGAGGCGATCTTCGCGCTGCAGGAAGGCATCGCCACGGCGGAAGACCTTGATGCCGGCATGAAACTCGGCTGCAACCATCCGATCGGCCCGCTGGCGCTGGCCGACATGATCGGTCTCGATACGATGCTGTCGGTGATGGAGGTCTTCTACGAAGGCTTCAACGATCCGAAATACCGCCCGGCGCCGCTGTTGAAGGAAATGGTCGCCGCCGGCCATCTCGGCCGCAAGACCGGGCAGGGGTTTTACAGCTACGGCAAGTAACTCAGGCGCTCGGTACGTAGGATGGGTGGAGCGAAGCGATACCCATCGCTTTCCCCGAATGCGAATTGATGGGTATCGCTTCGCTCCAACCATCCTACAAATTTAGCCGGTCAGGAACACTTCATGCGGATTGCAGTTGTCGGCGCGGGCGGCGTCGGAGGGGGCTTTGGTGCGGCGCTGGCGAAGGCCGGCGCCGACGTCACGTTCGTTGCGCGGGGCGCGCATCTCGCCGCCATGAAGCGCGACGGATTGAAGGTTCAAGGCCCGCGCGGCGACACCCATCTGGTGCCGACGCAGGCGACCGACAATCCCGCCGAAATCGGCACGGTCGATATCGTGCTGTTCTGCGTAAAACTGTGGGACGTCGAAAGCGCGGGCGAAGCGATCAAGCCGCTGGTTGGCGCCGATACCGCAATCATCCCGCTGCAGAACGGCATCGACGCGGCCGAGCGGCTGCTCCCGATCCTGGGCCGCAACGCCGTCATGGGCGGCGTCGCGCAAATCAGCGCGTCGATCATCGCGCCCGGCGTGATCCAGCAGGTCGGCACCTTCATGCGCATGATCTTCGGCGAACTCAACGGCAAGCGCAGCCGGCGGGGCGAGGATTTTCTCGCGCTCTGCCACAAAGCCGGCTTCGACGCGACCTTGAGCGAGCAGATCGTTACCGAACTCTGGATGAAGTTCATCCTGCTCGCCACCAATGCCGGGATCACGGCGGCGACGCGGCGGCCGCTCGGCGAGTTGAGGGATGATCCCGACATTCGCCCGGTGATGCTGGCCGCCTTGCGGGAAGTGTTCGCGGTCGGCACAGCAAAGGGAGTGGCGCTGCCGGCCGATGCGGTGGACAAGATTCTCGATTTCATCGGCCATGCGCCACCGGCCATGAAGGCGTCGATGGCGCTTGATCTCGATCGCGGCAATCGCCTCGAACTACCCTGGCTCAACGGCAAGGTCGTGGAGCTTGGGCGGCAGCTTGGTGTGCCCACGCCCACGCACAGCATGATGTACGCGATGCTGAAGCCCTACATCATGGGAACGCCCGCCTGAGCGCGGAACGGCGTGCAGGGCAGGTTACGCTGCGCCTACGCAGCTATTCGGATTGGGATCTGCAAGTCCTTTCGCGGGATTCTAGAATTTCCCCGTCCGGGTGCCATTCATGGCCTCGGCGGAGACCATTGGCCGCATCGCCTGCTGAGCGGCACCCGCTGCGCAGCCGTTGCTCCGCCGAGACGATAGGCCTAACTTACGCGTTAATTCTTCCTGGGGTGCGAGATGCATATGATCGTTTATGCCATCTTGGCAATTGTCTTGTCTTCCACTTCCTCAACAGCGCAACCGGTCTTCTTGGCGGGGCGTTATGTGCTGCCGATCACCCAGCATGATTTATACGTATCCGCTCCAGGACCTCTTGGAACGACTGTGACGGTCAATTTTCGGTTCAAGCCAATCGGAAGCTGTACCAATACACTCGACACGGTCTTCGAGTACCAGTTGCCACCCGGTTACAACGATACGCCAATCAACGAAGTAAAGGCGACTTGCAACAAAACGATTCAGTGCAGCGGAATCGAATTCAAGTGCGTTGGCGCCAAGCAGCCATACCCAATGTCGTTTCAACACGTGCCGCAGCGTGAAATCAAGGCGAGTGGCGGGTCATTTTCCGGAACGTATCGATACGTTTCATCATCGACTGCACGCACCCGTGAAGCGCTTCTAAGGCGAGCGTCAGTGGGGAATTTTGAAATAGTCGAAGAATCCGCGGACAAGAAGACCAGGACGGTCCGATTTCGGATCGAAAAGTAACTTGCTTCCAGAGTGAGTTATTGGCTTGGACCTCTCATTTCGAGGGTAACAAGCCTTGCTAAAAGCGTCGCCGGATAAAGTTGTCCAATTACGCTTTCGATGTTGCATAGACTTCGCGCTAACGGATGCAGTGGAACGATGTCGCCGTAGCCAGTCGACGTCAGCGTAACAAAGCTCATATAGAACAGCGCGCTGGCGAGTGACTGATCGTCGTCAAATGTTATTCCCTTGATAGCGTCTTGATCTGACAGGCCGACAAAAAGAAACAGGGTTGCAAACGCCACCGCGATCAGCAGGTACAGAAGGATCGCTCCGATAATTCTGTGATATGTGACACGGCCTGCCCTGAATACAGCCTGAGTGACCACGATCCCCAGAGTGCAAGCGATGATCAACCATGCGCCTGCCAATATGTGAAGGTGGAAGGGTACGGGGTAGTAGAGTCGCAGAAAGAATACGGCAATATTGGCAACAAGCGCAGCCGACATTAGAATAAGGGCTATGGGACTGTCGGAAATGATCACCATGCTCCCGATGATCACGAGCAATAGGCCGATAGCAAACAGGTGAAAGGCGGTAATACCGACCGCCTGGAGGGGCGCGAAGACAAAAATCAACAGTATCAGCACTCCGGTCAGCACTGTGAGCAGCCAGTCGATTCGTTCGTTGCGCAGGCGGCGCAAGTCGCCAATGGGATCCAGAATCATCGATCGCTGCTCCGATGTGAAGAATGTCGGCTCTGATTCGAAGGGCGACGTAACGACAGAGCCAGTCGGGGTTCTGCTTGAGTCCCGGTCGACATCAGATAATTCCACTCATGGCCAAAGTCCCTCGGGGATTTGGTCAGTGCTAGTGCGGATGCGATTGCAATTGGCCTTATTGATTTAAATCAACGAGCGAAAACGTGCATCCCATGCCAGAAGGAGCGCGAGGGGACCGACCTTGGCGTAATTTTCCGCACAGGCCGCGCGTCGGTGTATCGCGTGGTCGGGGTCACTGGTCTAACGCCCCGAACGAATAACGAAGGGTCGAAAGTTGGGAGAGCACGAAGTCAGCCGCAAAGCCGGTGGCTATGGGTCCCTCGCGTTCGCAGGGACGACTGTGGCTACTACCCAGCCTCGATCCATTCCGCCGCACCCCGCCACAGCGTGTCGCGATGTTCGGGCTTGAAGAATCCCATGTGCCCGATCCGGCTGGCGCCGGTATCGGTCGGCGTCACCGTGATGAGCTCAGGCTTGATCGAGGTAAACCCCGAGCACAGCAGTTCGACCGCCGGCCGCGTCGCCCAGGGATCGTCGGACATACAGAGCGCGCGCAACGCGCCCTGGTAGTTCGGAAAATTCTGCAATTCGTCGAGCCCGGAATCGAACAGATAGCGCGGGCTCATCACCCAGCCGACCCATTGCAGGAACGCATCCTTCGGCAGGTCCATGCCGAGGCCCGCCTTGCCCGGCATGTAGCCGAGCGCGCGGGTAAGGGGGAGGCCTACGAAATTCAGCATGGCGTAGACGCGGTAGCGCTCCGGCGCCGTCATCAGTTTCCAGTAGCCGGCCTGGGCCGCAATGAAGAGCGCGCGCGAAACCTCCGAATTGTTGGGCAACAGGCCGAACGCCTGGCCGCCGAACGAATGTCCGACATAGGCGAAAGGAAGCGCGTTGTAGCGCTCGTGCATCCAGCTGACCGCCGCCGTGATATCCAGTGCGGCCCAGTCCGACATCGAGGCCTTGAAGCCGGCCAGCGACTTCGGCTTGTAGCCGGTCCGCGCCTGCGGCCGGCTGTCGCCGGTGCCGCGGTAGTCGTAGGTCAGGACTGCGCAGCCGCGCTGGGCGAGATAGCCGGCAAAGCCCCGGTAGAGCTTGCGCGGGACGGCGGCCGCTGAATTGATCAGGACGGCGTGGCGCTTGGCCCCACGAGGCAGAAACAGCGTCGCGGCAAGAGGATATCCGTCGGTCGCAGGCAGCGTGATATCGTCGATGAAAACGTCGTCCAGCCCCGGGTCGGCCACCGCTTGCTCCATCTAAGGTTTAGTGGGCGGCATAACAAAAGCGAATTCCGATTTTGCCGCAAGGGCTTGTCGGGGCTACCGGAAATCTAACTGGCGGTCGGCCCGCGGCCTGTGTATAACCCGGCCTTCATAACCGCCGGTAAGTTGCGGTTTTTGCTCAGGAGTTAACGTCATGTCCGAGCGGTGGACGCCCGATAGCTGGCGCACCAGGCCGGTGCTGCAGGTGCCCGATTATCCCGATGCCAAGGCATTGGCCGATGTCGAGGCGCAGCTCGCCACGTTTCCGCCGCTGGTGTTTGCCGGCGAAGCGCGCAACCTGAAAAAGGCGCTGGCGCGCGTCGCCGCGGGCGAAGCCTTCCTGCTGCAAGGCGGCGATTGCGCCGAGAGCTTTGCCGAGCATGGCGCCAACAACATCCGCGACTTCTTCCGCGTGCTGCTGCAGATGGCTGTCGTCCTGACCTATGCCGGCGCGCTGCCGGTCGTGAAGGTCGGCCGCATCGCCGGGCAATTTGCAAAGCCGCGCTCGTCGAACACGGAAAAGATCAACGGCGTCGAGTTGCCGAGCTATCGCGGCGACATCATCAACGACATCGCCTTCACCCCGGAAGCGCGGATTCCCGATCCGCAACGCCAGCTGATGGCGTACCGGCAATCGGCCGCGACGCTGAACCTGCTGCGCGCGTTCGCGACCGGCGGTTTTGCCAATCTCGGCAGCGTGCATCAGTGGATGCTCGGTTTCCTCAAGGACTCGCCGCAGTCGCGCCGGTACAAGGAATTGGCCGATCGCATCTCGGACGCGCTGAACTTCATGCGCGCCTGCGGGCTCGATCTAGAAAGCCATCCCGAATTGCGCGCCACCGATTTCTACACCAGCCATGAGGCGCTGCTGCTGGGTTACGAGCAGGCCTTCACCCGCGTCAACTCCACCACCGGCGACTGGTACGCGACCTCTGGCCACATGATCTGGATCGGCGACCGCACCCGCCAACTCGACCACGGCCATGTCGAATATTTCCGCGGCATCAAGAACCCGATCGGCCTGAAATGCGGCCCGTCGCTGAAGCCGGACGAGCTGTTGAAGCTGATCGACATCCTCAATCCCGACAACGAGCCCGGCCGGCTGACGCTGATCAACCGCTTCGGCTCCGACAAGGTCGGCGATCATCTCGCCCCGCTGATCCGCGCCGTGCAGCGGGAAGGGCGCGTCGTCGTCTGGTCCTGCGACCCGATGCACGGCAACACCATCACCTCGACCTCGGGCTACAAGACCCGGCCGTTCGACCGCGTGCTGTCGGAAGTGAAGTCGTTCTTCGCCATCCATGCCGCCGAAGGCACCCATGCCGGTGGCGTGCATCTGGAAATGACCGGGCAGGACGTCACCGAATGCATCGGCGGCGCCCGCGCCATCTCCGACGAGGACCTCAACGACCGCTATCACACGGTCTGCGACCCCCGTCTCAACGCCGAACAATCGATCGACATGGCCTTCCTGATCGCCGAACTGCTCAAGCAGGATCGCGCGGGCAAGGAAAAGCCGATGCCGGCCGCAGCGGGTCTCTGATTTGCTGCGACTCTGGCGGGCAACGATCAACACGCGTAACGGGCTGGCTTTCGCGATCCGTTCGGAGCAGGCCGTCCGCGAGGAAATTTTCGCGCTGGCGCTGTCGGTGCCGCTGGCCTGGCTGGTCGGCGCCACAGTCATGCGCCGGGTGGAACTGGTCGCGGCGGTCGCCTTTGTCCTGGTGGTCGAGCTGCTCAACACCGCGATCGAGAACCTCGCCGACCGCCTGACCACCGATCACGACCCGAAGATCGGCCAGGTCAAGGACATGGGCTCGGCCGCGGTAGGCGTCGCGCTGCTGATGGCCGGGGCTTTCTGGCTGTTCGCCCTCGCCGAGCGCATGGGCGCGTTCTAAAGCGAGCATTTGCAGTTTGCTCTTGTGCGAGGCACCATCGCCCCATGACCGAACCCAAGTTCACTATTTCGCTGGCCCAGCTAAACCCGACCGTGGGCGATGTCACCGGCAACGCCGCCAAGGCGCGCGCCGCGCGTGACAAGGCGACGGCCGACGGCGCCGATCTCGTGGTGCTGCCCGAACTGTTCATCTGCGGCTATCCGCCGGAAGATCTCGTGCTCAAGCCCGCCTTCCAGGCCGCCTGCCGCGCGGCCGTCGAAGAACTGGCGCGCGAGACCGCGGGCGGCGGCCCGGCGATGCTGATCGGCACGCCCTGGGTCGAGGACGGCAAGCTCTATAACGCCTGCGCGCTGCTTGATCAGGGCCGCATCACCGCACTGCGCTTCAAGGCCAACCTGCCGAACTACGGCGTGTTCGACGAGAAGCGGCTGTTCGCGCGCGGTCCCGCCGCGGGTCCGGTGACCGTCCGCGGCATCCGGGTCGGCGTTCCCATCTGCGAGGACATCTGGCTCGAAGAGTCCGAGGAATACGAGAACGTCGTCGAATGCCTCGCTGAGACCGGGGCGGAAATTCTTGTGGTGCCGAATGGCTCGCCCTATGCGCGCGACAAGAACGATTTGCGGCTGTCGATCGCGGTTGCCCGCGTCACCGAGAGCGGTCTGCCGCTGGTCTATCTCAACCAGATCGGCGGGCAGGATGAACTGGTGTTCGACGGCGCATCGTTCGCGCTCAACGCCGATCTTTCGGTCGCGGCGCAACTGCCCGCATTCGAAGAGAGCATCGTCACGCTGCAATGGACCAAGAGCGCCGACGGCTGGCGCTGCTCTGGTCCCGTGGTGCCGCTGGTCGAGGGCGACAAGGGCGATTACGCGGCCTGCGTGCTGGGCTTGCGCGATTACGTCCGCAAGAACGGATTTCCCGGCGTGCTGCTCGGCGTCTCCGGTGGCATCGATTCCGCGCTGTGCGCGGCGATCGCGGTCGACGCGCTCGGTGCCGATCAGGTTCGCGGCGTGATGCTGCCGTTCCGGTTTACCGCGCAGGTCTCGCTCGACGATGCCGCAAAACTCGCGAAGGCGCTCGGCTTTCCCTACGAAGTGCTGCCGATCGCGGACGCCGTCAATGGATTCGAAAAGATCCTGTCAAAACCCTTCGCCGGGCTGCCGCGCGATATCACCGAAGAGAACTTGCAGGCGCGCACCCGCGGCACGCTCTTGATGGCGATTTCCAACAAGACCGGCGCGATGGTCGTGACAACCGGCAACAAGTCGGAAATGTCGGTCGGCTACGCCACGATCTATGGCGACATGAATGGCGGCTTCAATCCGATCAAGGACATCTACAAGACCGAAGTGTTCCGGCTGTCGAGCCTGCGCAACGAGTGGAAGCCGGACGGCGCGCTGGGGCCTTCGGGCGAAGTCATCCCGGTCAACATCATCACCAGGCCCCCGACGGCGGAGTTGCGCGAAAACCAGACCGACCAGGATTCGCTGCCGCCTTACGAGGTGCTCGACGGCATTCTCGAACGGCTGGTGGAGCGCGAAGAGCCGCTGGCCACGATCATCGCGGCCGGTTTCCCGGCCGACGTGGTGACGCGGATCGACCGACTGCTCAATGTTGCCGAATACAAGCGCCGGCAGGCAGCACCTGGCGTCAAGGTGACGGAAAAGAACTTTGGCCGCGACCGCCGCTATCCCATCACCAATCGCTTCCGCGACAATGGCAAGGCGCTGCCTGAGCCCGACGAGAAGCTGGTCGCGCGCGCCGGCCGCGCCTCGGCGGAAGCGTTCGAGGGGTAGGTATCGTCGACCGACGCGTGTCTGGGGCTTGATCCGCGATTTGCGGAAAGATCGTTGACTACCAGCTGACCTGACTAGGTGGACAAAGCCGAAAGGCCGGCAATCATTCGACGAGGTACGCAATCGGCTTAAAGGCGTAATTATTGGATTGCAGGGCAGAGCATGCCGTCAGGCCGACGACGAGATCCATTTCCGCCCGGAATTTGATGAAGTCGCCACTGCGGCTAAGGGGCGCTTCCACGGTGAAGACCCCGGTGGGCTGGATCACCACATTCATGAAGCAGTTGAAAGCAACTGGTATGTGATCCGGCTCGATTCCAAACGGCGCCAGCGCGGTCGCGAGATTTCCGAAGCATCCGGGGTGAGGGTCTTCATCATGGTAGATGATCCTGAATGTGTCCTTGGAGCACGGTGTCAGCAGGAAGTCATGCCGGCCCACTTTGTCTTCGACAATCCGCAGCATGACATTGCTGCGGTTGGAGTAGATGGCGTCACCTTCGGTCAAATACAGCTTGCTCGAATAATCCAGGCTTCGGCCGGAAGAAATTGCCTCACGTAAGTCAGCCGCGCTGAATGCGACGAGATCTGCAACCTGCTGGCCTTGGGGATCGATGACCGTAAGCAATTCACCGCGCGCCAGCCGAAAAGCCGTTCCTGAGCGTGGCGAGATGATTGTGGGCTCCTTCACGGGCGCTCCACCGGGTTGAAGGGACAAACCCATCCGGGCTCTGCGACGTTGCGGCCGCTGTATTGTCGCGCCTCGGAAATAGTGCCGTGCCTTGCCAGCATCGGGTTGGGCGACCCGGCCAGTGCCACGTCCCTTTCGATAATCTTGGCCCGCATCCGTTCGTAGCGTCCCTGTTCGCGCAGTTGTTCGAACTGGTCGTGAAGATTGAAGACGAGCGCCGGGCGTTCAAAACGACGCGCCGGACGGCTGGCGCGCGGGTGCAGCCCGACGATGAAGAAAGCTTCCTCGCCGAAACTCAGGGAAAAGTGCGGATCTTCGGGGTCGCTGCTCACGCGAGCGTCGCGTGACGCTCCTAGCCACGCATCCTTGTTGGTGAGACTTTCGGCACGCGCCCATAGAAACTTCTCGAATGTCGTTTCGTCGAGGTCGACGGGGCCCTCGAAAATCACCGCAAAGCTCTGAAACAGTGCGCGATCCCTGCGATAGGCCCGCGCGATGCGCGTAATGCCGTCGTAGATGCGCCGGTCGTCCCAGTTGGACGTCATGTCGCGCGCAATCAGTACGTCCAGGGTACCCTTCGCCAAGGCGGATTTGGCGCCGACGCACGGAAAGTCGGTTTGATGGATCAGATTGCGAAACTTCTCGGCGAGATTTGGCGGTATCATTGATGCTTCCATTGTTACGCGCACCAACGATCGACTTTCGATTATGTGCCAAAGTGCCACCATTATTTCGTGGAGGAACGAATGCTGCTTCGGCTGATTAATGTCGCTTCATTGAGATTGAAAGCGCGACAATGTCTCTTGTTAAAATACTGACAATCGAAGCTGCGATCAACTCTGTGCTGAGCGACCATTTCGAAAATTGCCAGAATCCGCACGAAACGATCCACAAGATCTGGCTACTGCTAAATGCAGACTTGAAATCGAGTTCCGAACTTAACAATTGTTTGGTTCGTGTTGAGCGGAAATATCACTGAGCGTACTTGTCGTACGCCGCGTGCTTCTGCACGACGCTTCATCCCGTCTCTTGCGCGCCCTTCCATCCTTCAATCATTCGTTTCACTCATTGGCATTTCGTAACGTAAGCAGATATCCGATCTAATTTCTGAAACTTTCACTGCAGAAAACGTACCGGATGCCGAGGGATGAGGCCGTGATATCTGCGCTTGGGCTGCCGGAGAGAAGGTGTTCCGTGCCGCGCCGTACACTGGGCCGACCTCGATCGTGACCCTTTCATCAAGTTAGGAACATAACTTCCCGGCGTCGGTTGCGCCTGCACGACATGACCGGTGACTGTGCATGCCGTCCCTCAAATGGAGAATGACCATGCGCGCACTGTGTTGGCACGGCAAAAATGACGTTCGCGTTGATACCGTTCCGGATCCCAAGATCCAGCATCCGCGGGACGCCATCATCAAAATTACCGCATGCGCGATCTGCGGCTCAGACCTCCATCTTCTCGATGGTTATCAGCCGACCATGGAGAGTGGCGATATCCTTGGGCATGAGAACATGGGCGAAGTGATCGAGCTTGGCTCAGAAGTGACTAATCTGAAAATGGGCGATCGCGTCGTCGTTCCCTTCACCATCAGTTGCGGCCAATGCTGGTTTTGCCAAAAGGGCCTGTTTTCCTGCTGCGATCGGACGAACCCGAATGCTGAAATCGCGGCCAAGGCCATGGGGCAATCGCCGGCAGGACTTTTTGGTTTCAGCCACATGCTCGGTGGCTATGCGGGCGGGCAGGCCGAATATCTCCGCGTCCCGATGGCCGATGTCGGACCGATCAAGGTGCCGGACAGCGTGACGGACGAGCAGGCGCTGTTCCTGTCAGATATCTTCCCGACGGGTTACATGGCTGCGGTCAACGCACAAATCGAGCCAGGCGACACCGTTGCGATCTGGGGCTGCGGTCCCGTGGGGCAGTTTGCGATCCGCTCCGCCCTCATGCTGGGTGCCGGGCGCGTCATAGCGATCGACGAAGTGCCCGAGCGGCTGTCCATGGCGGAAGCCGGCGGCGCGGAAACGATCGATTTCTCGAAAACAGAAGTTTACGACGAGCTGATGAAGCGTACCAACAAGCGCGGTCCGGATAGCTGCATCGATGCCGTCGGTTGCGAGGCGTCCGGTCACGGGGCTGCGGACGCGGTTCTCGATAAGGTCAAGGCAGCGACCTTTCTGGCAACGGACCGTGTCCATGTCCTGCGAGAGGCCATCATGTGCTGCCGCAAGGCGGGCACTGTTTCGATCCCGGGCGTGTATGTCGGCATGGGCGACAAGATTCCGCTCGGCGCTGCAATGAACAAGGGTCTTACCATCAAGACCGGTCAGACCCACGTGCAGGCCTATACCAAGCCTCTGCTTGAAAAGATTGTCGCCGGAGAGATCGATCCGAGCTTCGTGGTAACCCATCCTGCCAGTCTCGAAGACGCCCCCGAGATGTACAAGAAATTCCGCGACAAGGAGTCCGGTGTGATCAAAGTCGTGATGCGCCCGGGTTAACGCGCGTGCATCTTACGTAGGGCATGTGAGCATCACGCGAGTGATGGTGCCGACTTCAAATCAGGTTGGTTTATTGCTTCGGCGGGATGAAGGTCGGGCCCACCGTGCGGACCTTGTCCTTGTCCGCGGCGATAGCCGTCGGTTCGGCAGGGGTGGCTGTTGCAGCCGGCGCGGCGGCGGTGCCGGCAGGCGCTGCGCCTTTCTTGGGCGGCGGCGCCGTGCCCTTCGGCTGCGAGCGCTGTTGCATCCGCCTTGCGCTCTCCTCTGTGACGATGATGTCGCCTTGTTCGACACCGGCCCTGTCGTCGACCGACTTCAGCGCTTCCGACCAGGTCTGGCCCGCGGCCTTGCAGGCGCAGGAGGGGTTGAACTCGGTGCGGAATTTGAATGCGTTCGGCAGCGACGAATAAGGCTGGCCGCTCATCGAGACGGCCTGGTTGATGTCCTCGCCGGGATTGCGGTAGGTGAACAGCGTCGCTTCCGTGGCCGGGCAAAGCGCCTTGCAGGTCCTCTCGTCGTCCTGAAACCGTGCCTGGTAGGTGGCGAACGACACCGGGAAATAACCGCCGTCGCAGGTGCGGACGCAGACGGTGCGGAAGGTGCCGGACGGCGCACCAAGGTCGGCGCTCGGCGGCGGCAGCGTCTGGTTGTTGCCGAACAGGCTGTCGATGAAGTTGCCGGGACCGCGCGCGGCGGCGGCATATTGCGGGCCGCAATTGTTCTGCGCGAGCGCCGTCAGCACCGAGCGGCGCTGGTTTTCGCGGTCCGCGCCGCCGATGCCGCCGCTGCGCAGCCGCTCCAGGCTTGAGGTGATCTGGTCGAGATTGCCGCGCATCTGCTGGATCTGGTTGTTGACCGGACCGCACTGCGCGGAGCGGCCATTGAACAGCGAGAAGAAGCCCGAGCTTTCGCAACCCATGCGCTTGGCCTGCTGGGTGACCCGATCGAGTTCGGCCTGCTGCTTGGCCTGCGCTTCCTGATAGCGGCGGATCTGTTCATCCTTGGCGGGGTCGCCGGTGCCGGCGCCACGGTCGATCGTCGCCAACTGGCCTTCGAGCCGGATGCAGATCGGATTGCCCTGCGCGCTCTGCTGGGGCGGGGCGTCCTGGTTCATCTGCGCCATGGCGTCGTTGTTCGACTGCGCCAGCGCGGGCGCGCCCGGGGTGGCGATACCGAGCAGGACGGCGCAGGTCAAAATCCGAAAGGAGAGCGCGTTGCGAATTTCCAGCATATCCGGCCATTGAGAGCTGTTCCGCGCGGCTCGAAAGCCCAATCGCGCGGCCAAGGCGGCATTCTGCGGCCAAGGCCGCATCCAATAGCCGCTTCTCGGGGCATCGTCACGTCGTTTCCGGGGCGCAGGTGTGGCAACCGGCTCCCCGGTATTTTGGTATCCGATTCTAGCGCTGGCAGGTGATGGCGACGTATTCGCCGCAGCCATGGCCGGAGCATCTGTCGCCGCCACCGCTCGGAACCGCGCCGGTGACCTCGTCGGGATCGACGCGGCGATAGGCGGTCGCCTGTGCAAATTCCCGTGACTGGCAATAGGAGCGGGCGGCATGGGCGCCGCATTTCTCGCCCCTGGCGAGGCACTCGTCGACGCCATAGCCATCCGCCTGGTTGGCAACGATGAAGACGCGGCTGTCGGCGGAAGCGGCCGAGGCGGCAAGCAGGAAGACGCTGGCAAGAAGTGCGGAGGAAAGTCGCATGGAGGGCACCGGCAGTGAAGAAACCGCCGTCAGGAATAGGCCCAAAGGGTTAATAATGATTAACCATGAGCCCCCTTGGGAAGGCGATTGACGAGGGGTCGCGGCCTGATCGGCTCCAAATCGGGCACAAGCAAGGCCTTGACGATTTCCGCCCGATACCGCAATGGTGGAACCATGAACGGTCTCCTCGCCATCTGCAGCATTTGCCGCGAGATTATTAGCTAGCGATTCGCTGGCTGAGGCCGTCTTTTCTCAAAAATGAGATCACTGGACGCCCGGCCGCAACGGATGGGTTTCCTATGGAACTGCGCCTCTATGATACGTTGACGAAGGAGAAGCGGCCGCTGGTGCCGCTCGATCCGACAAACGTGCGCATGTATGCGTGCGGACCGACGGTCTATGACTTCGCCCATATCGGCAACGGTCGCGCGGCGATCGTGTTCGACGTGCTGTTCCGCGTGCTCCGCCATCGCTACGGCGCCGACCACGTGACCTACGTCCGCAACATCACCGACGTCGACGACAAGATCAACGTGCGCGCCGCGCGCGACTATCCCGGCGTGCCCTTGAACGAGGCGATCCGCAAGGTCACCGAACAGACCTATCAGCAATATCAGGACGACGTCGCCGCGCTCGGCTGCTTGCCGCCGACGGTACAGCCGCGCGCGACCGAACATATCCCGGAGATGCGCGCGATCATCGAGAAGCTGGTGGCCGGCGGCTTTGCCTATGTCGCGGAAGACCATGTGCTGTTCTCGCCGCAGGCGATGAACGAAGCCAATTCTGTGATGCCGCGCTATGGTGCATTGTCGAAACGCTCGCTCGACGAGATGATCGCCGGCGCCCGCGTCGACGTTGCGCCCTACAAGCGCGACAACACCGACTTCGTGCTGTGGAAGCCGTCGAAGCCGGGCGAGCCGTCTTGGCCGTCGCCGGCGGGCATCAAGGCCGAAGGCCGCCCTGGCTGGCACATCGAATGCTCGGCGATGGCCTGGAAGCATCTCGGCGAAAAGTTCGACATTCATGGCGGCGGCATCGACCTGGTGTTCCCGCACCATGAGAACGAACTCGCGCAGACCTGCTGCGCCTTCCACACCGACCGCATGGCGAATGTCTGGATGCACAACGGCTTCCTGCAGCTCGAGAGCGAGAAGATGTCGAAGTCGCTCGGCAACTTCTTCACGATCCGGGATCTGTTAAGTGGCCGTCCAAAAGATCCACGATGGGGCGAGGTTTTGCGCTTCAACATGTTGAGAACGCACTATCGGCAGCCTCTCGACTGGACTGATGCGGGGCTTGCCGAGTCTGAAATAAGCTACGGTAAGCTTCGGCAAGCGGCTAGTGCGGCCAATCGGTTGAAGATGAAGCCATCTGAAGGAGTCCTTAATGCTCTTGCGGACGACTTAAATACATCGGCGGTGTTGACCGAACTGTATCGTCTTGCCAACGCAACTCGCGCTGCCGATCATCCCGATGATGCTGCAAATGAATTGGCAGGTTCGTTGCAATTGTTGGGCTTCGAGAAAGCAATCGATCACGTTGGCAGTGACGACGTGAAAGGCGACATCAAGCGAGCGTTCCAAGAAGGGGCTGCGAGAGAGAAAGGGCTTGATCCTGCGAAGGTGGACGATCTGCTGAAGTCTCGTGCAGAAGCCCGCGCACGAAAGGATTTCAAGGAATCTGATCGCATCCGCGACGAACTCGCCGCGATGGGAGTTTCCATCAAGGACGGCAAGGATGCCGACGGCAAACCCGTGACCACATGGGAGATCGCGTGATGACGAAACCCGATACGCCATTCCCAAAACATTGGCGCTACTACATCTTCATCAAATGGGCGCTGATCGTTGCCGCGGTCGTGCTGGCCTTGAGACTGTCCGGAGTATTTTGACGCGATGGGACAGGCATTGCCCAAACCCGGCTTGCGGCCGTTTTTGCCGGCGGACATTCCCATGCTGGCGGCGATCTTCGTTGCCGCGATCGAAGGGTTGACCGGCGACGACTACAGCGAGGCGCAACAGGAAGCCTGGGCGGCGACCGCCGAGGACGAGGAAGCGTTCGGCAAGAAGCTCGCCGGGCAGTTGACGCTGATCGCGACGATCAACAATTCGCCGGTCGGTTTTGCCTCGCTGAGGGGCGCTGACCATATCGACATGCTGTTCGTTCATCCAAGTGTGGCGGGGCAGGGCGTCGCCTCGATGCTGGTCGATGCGCTGGAAAAACTCGCGGGCGCGCGCGGGGCGAAAGCCCTCACCGTCGATGCCAGCGACACCGCGGAGCCGCTGTTTCGCAAGCGCGGCTACACCCCAAAACAGCGCAACACCGTCACCGTCAACGGCGAATGGCTCGCCAACACCACGATGCAGAAGACGCTGGCCGATGGCGCAGCGCCGGGAGCGCCTACATGAGCCGCGAACGCCTTTATCTGTTCGACACCACGCTGCGCGACGGCGCGCAGACCAACGGCGTCGATTTCACGCTGCATGACAAGCAGATCATCGCGCAGATGCTGGATGAACTCGGCATCGACTATGTCGAGGGTGGCTATCCCGGCGCCAACCCGACCGACACCGAATTCTTTGCGGCCAAGCCGAAGTTCGAGAGCGCCAAGTTCACCGCATTCGGCATGACGCGCCGTCCGGGCCGTTCGGCTTCGAACGATCCGGGGCTGGCGGCCCTAATCGAGGCCAAGGCCGACGCGATCTGCTTCGTCGCAAAATCCTCTGCCTATCAGGTGCGGGTGGCGCTGGAGACCACTAACGAGGAAAACCTCGCCTCCATCCGCGACAGCGTCGTTGCGGCGAAGGCGGCGGGACGCGAGGTGATGGTCGATTGCGAGCATTTCTTCGACGGCTACAAGGAAAATGCCGATTTCGCGCTGGCCTGCGCCAGGGCGGCCCATGATTCCGGGGCGCGCTGGGTGGTGCTGTGCGACACCAATGGCGGCACCATGCCGCACGAGATCGAGACCATCGTCGGCCACGTCGTGACGCAGATCCCGGGCAGCCATGTCGGTATCCACGCCCATAACGATACCGAGCAGGCGGTCGCCAATTCGCTGGCCGCCGTGCGGGCCGGCGCGCGCCAGATCCAGGGCACGCTCAACGGGCTCGGCGAGCGCTGCGGCAATGCCAATCTCTGTTCGCTGATCCCGACGCTGCGCCTGAAGAACGAGTTTTCCGACGCCTTCGACATCGGCGTCACCGCGGACAAGCTGGCGACGCTGATGAAGGTGTCGCGCACGCTGGACGACATGCTCAACCGCGCGCCGAACCGCCACGCAGCTTACGTCGGCGAGAGCGCCTTCGTGACCAAGACCGGCATTCATGCCTCCGCGGTCATGAAGGACCCGCACACCTATGAGCACGTGCTGCCCGAATCCGTCGGCAATCATCGCAAGGTGCTGGTATCCGATCAGGCCGGCCGCTCCAACGTGATGGCCGAACTCGACCGCGCCGGCATCGCTTACGAAAAGAGCGACCCAAAGCTGGCGCGCCTGGTCGAGGAGTTGAAGGAAAGGGAAGCCGCGGGCTACGCCTATGAATCCGCCAACGCCTCGTTCGACCTGCTGGCGCGGCGCACGCTCGGCCGCGTGCCGGAATATTTCAAGGTCGAGCAGTTCGACGTCAATGTCGAGCAGCGCTACAATTCCAACGGCCAGCGCGTCACGGTGGCGCTCGCGGTGGTCAAGGTTGATGTCGCCGGCGAGCGGCTGATTTCGGCGGCGGAAGGTAACGGCCCGGTCAACGCGCTCGACGTCGCGCTGCGCAAGGACCTCGGCAAGTACCAGAAATACATCGAGGGGTTGAAGCTGATCGATTACCGCGTGCGTATCCTCAATGGCGGCACGGAAGCGGTGACGCGGGTGCTGATCGAGAGCGAGGACGAGAACGGCGAGAGCTGGACCACGGTCGGCGTCTCGCCCAATATCATCGACGCCTCGTTCCAGGCGCTGATGGATTCGGTGATCTACAAGCTGGTGAAATCAGGCGCACCGGCGTGAGGTAATTGAACCGTCGTTCCGGGGCGATGCGAAGCATCGAACCCGGAACCTTGAGATTCCGGGCTCGCGTCTTCGACGCGCCCCGGAATGACCGGCTACATTGAGCTTTTTCCATGATCGATCACATCTCCGTCGGCGTCAGTGACCTCGAACGAGCCGCGCGGTTCTATGAAGCCACCCTGGCCCCGCTCGGCCTGTCACGCCTCGTCACCCGTCCGGCCACGATCGGCTTCGGCAAAACCTACCCCGAATTCTGGATCAACCTGCGCGGCGGCATGGCGAAGGTCCCGCCCGAGAGCGGTACGCACATCTGCCTGCGCGCCAAGGCAACCGCCGATGTCGATGCGTTCCACGCCGCAGCGCTCACCTCCGGTGGCCGTTCCGACGGCGCGCCGGGCCTGCGCCCGCACGACCGCGTCAAGTATTACGCCGCCTTCGTCGTCGATCCCGACGGCAACCGCATCGAGGCGGTGACATTTCCCAGCGAGTGAAGCCTAAAGCTTCCGCGCCAATTCCGGCATCTCCTTGCTGCCTTCGGGAGCGTGGGCCGCGGCGGCGGCGCGCAGGCGCGGCACGATGTCTTCGACCCGTTCAGCCTTGAGAACGTCGATATTCAGTGACGGGCGGATGAACTCGGTTTCGCGCATATGCGCCAGCAGCGCAATCAGCGGCTCCCAGAAGCCGTCGATATTGGCGAGCAGCACCGGCTTGGTGTGACGGCCGAGCTGCTGCCAGGTCATCTGCTCGACCAGTTCTTCCAGCGTGCCGACGCCGCCGGGCAGCGCCACGAACGCATCGGAATGCTCGAACATCAACCGCTTGCGCTCGTGCATGTCGGGCGTGACGATCATTTCCTGAACGCGCGACAGCATGTTTTCGCGGGATTTCAAAAACTCCGGAATGATCCCGGTAACCAGGCCGCCGTGATCCAGCGTGGACTTGGCGATCGCCCCCATCAGCCCGACCGATCCGCCGCCATAGACCAGCCGGATACTGCTCTCGGCGAAAATCTTTCCCAAGGCGAGGGCAGCTTCGACAAAGCGGGGGCTGGAGCCGGCGCCGGAGCCGCAATAGACACAGACAGTTTTGATTTGATCCATAGAGATTATGTGGCACTGCACCCAGAAAAGCTCAAGCCTGATGACTTCGCCGATGCAGCACAAATAGGCCCGAAATCAAACCAAACGGGGGAAAGATTTATCTTTCAAGGCTGTACGGGGGAGTTAAACGCTCTATATGACGGACATATGCAGACTACCAAAAATTCCCTGAAGGCGACCGGTGCGCCACCTTGCTCTGGGCGCGACGCCGATGGCTGATCCTGATTCGCACCCGCATGCTGGTTCCGCCGCTCCGGCCGGCGACGTTATCGAAAAAGCGACCCTGACCGGGACGCTGGTGCACCTGTGGCCCTATATCTGGCCAGGCGACCGCGCGGACCTGAAGATGCGCGTGGTGTGGTCGATGGTGCTGCTGCTGATCGCGAAACTCGCGACGCTGACGGTGCCGTTCACCTTCAAATGGGCAATCGATGCGCTCAACGGCGTCGGTACCGCGCCGGTCGAAGCGTCGAACTGGATGCTGTGGCTGTTTGCCTCGCCGCTTCTGATAACGATCGGCTATGGCGGCGTGCGCGTGCTAATGGCGCTATTCACGCAGTGGCGCGACGGCATTTTTGCTCGCGTCGCCATGCATGCGGTGCGCAAGCTCGCCTACATCACCTTCGTCCATATGCACGAGCTGTCGCTGCGCTTTCACCTCGAGCGCAAGACCGGCGGATTGACCCGCATCCTCGAGCGCGGCCGCACCGGCATCGAGATTATCGTGCGCAACGTGCTGCTGCAGCTCGTCCCGACCATCGTCGAACTGGCGTTGATCTTCGGCGTGCTGTTCTGGCAGTTCGACTGGCGCTATGTGCTGGCAGTCGCGAGCATGGTCGGCGCCTACTTGTGGTTCACCTATGTCGCGACCGAGTGGCGGATCGAGATTCGTCGCAAGATGAATGACTCCGACACCGAGGCGAACACCAAGGCGATCGACTCGCTGCTCAATTATGAGACCGTGAAGTATTTCGGCGCGGAGGAACGCGAAGCCCGGCGCTATGACCACTCGATGGAGCGCTACGAAGAGGCGAGCATCCGCACCTACACTTCGCTTGCGATTCTCAACGCCGGACAGGCCGTGATCTTCACCGCCGGATTGACGGCGACCATGCTGATGTGCGCTTTCGCGATCCGTAATGGCTCACACACGGTCGGCGACTTCGTGATGATCAACGCCATGATGATCCAGCTCTTTGTGCCGCTGAACTTCATGGGATTCGTCTATCGCGAGATCAGACAGGCGGTCATCGACATCGAGAAGATGTTCGATGTGCTGGCGCGTCCTGCCGAGATCAAGGACGTTCCCGGCGCGAAACCTCTCGCGGTGTCCTCGGGCAATGTGCGCTTCGAGGACGTGCGCTTTTCCTATGATCCGGAGCGGCCGATCCTCAAGGGTCTCAGCTTCGAAGTGCCGGCCGGCAAGACCGTGGCGATCGTCGGTCCCTCGGGCGCCGGCAAGTCCACCATCTCGCGGCTGCTGTTCCGCCTCTATGACGTTTCCGACGGAAGGATCCTGATCGACGACCAGGATATCAGGAGCGTCACGCAGAATTCGCTGCGCGCAGCGATCGGCATGGTGCCGCAGGATACCGTGTTGTTCAACGACACCATCCGCTACAACATCCGCTACGGCCGCTGGGATGCCGGCGACGCCGAGGTGGAGCAGGCGGCGCAACTGGCGCAGATCGACGCGTTCATCCGCATGTCGCCGAAGGGATACGAAACCCAGGTCGGCGAACGCGGCCTGAAACTCTCCGGCGGCGAGAAGCAGCGCGTGGCAATTGCGCGCACGGTGCTGAAGGCTCCGCCGATCCTGGTGCTGGACGAGGCGACGTCCGCGCTCGACAGCCACACCGAGCATGAAATCCAGGAAGCGCTGGAGCGCGTCTCGCGCGGCCGCACCTCGCTGGTGATCGCGCATCGGCTGTCGACCATCGTCGGCGCTGATGAAATTATCGTGCTGGATCAAGGGCGCATCGCCGAGCGCGGCACCCACGCCGGGCTTTTGGCGGCCGGCGGGCTCTATGCCAGCATGTGGAACAGGCAGCGCGAAGCCGAGGAGGCGCGGGAGAAACTCGCCCAGATCGACGACGGCAGCGAGGCGCCGAACCGCGCCCCGCCGCCGGTCGACGATCCGCTCAACGATCCTCCCAAAGGGCAGGCTCCCGCCGAAGATCCCTTGTCTAAAGATCCCTTGGCAACTGCCGCGGAATAATCCAAATACCCCGCTACTTCCAATGGAAGTCGGCCAGATAACAGCGAGCCCTAATGTCGATTGCGAATTCCATCCGCGCGCAGATTCCGCCGATCCATCCCGAGGGCTATCCCTTCATCGGCGGCTTTGCGCTGATCAGCCTGATCCTGTTCTGGATCTGGACGCCGCTCGGCTGGATCGGCACTGCCTTGACCGTGTGGTGCGCGCTGTTCTTCCGCGACCCTGTCCGCGTCACGCCGGTGCGCGACGGCATCGTGGTGTCGCCGGCCGATGGCCGCGTCTCCATGATCGCGCAGGTGCTGCCGCCGGCTGAACTCGGCCTCGGCGACCGGCCGCTGCCGCGCATTTCGGTCTTCATGAGCGTGTTCAACTGCCACGTGAACCGCAGCCCGGTGGCGGGCCGCATCGACCGCATCGCCTACCGGCCCGGCAGCTTCATCAACGCCGAACTCGACAAGGCCAGCGAAGACAATGAGCGCAATTCGCTGGTTATCTCGACGACGCAGGGGCGGATCGGCGTGGTCCAGATCGCGGGTCTGGTGGCGCGGCGTATTGTCTCATTCGTGCGCGAAGGCCAGTCGATCGGCGCCGGCGAGCGGTTTGGCCTGATCCGTTTCGGCTCGCGCCTGGACGTCTATCTGCCCGAAGGCACGCGCGCGCTGGTTTCCGAGGGGCAGACGGCGGTTGCAGGCGAGACGATTTTGGCCGATTTCGGGTCGAGCGAGCAGGGCCGCACGTTTCGGGCTGATTAACCACCCGCTGGCCGGCTAAAGGCTAGGCCGCCGTCAATGGTGAACCGGGCCGTCGCTTGCTATATAATGGCACGCATGCTGACCCCGGATCCCCAATATCCTGAACTTCGCCGCCGCCGGTTTCGCCCGATCCCGGTGCGGATGCTGGTGCCCAACGTCATCACCTTGCTGGCGATCTGCGCCGGGTTGACGGCGATCCGGCTCTCGATCGAAGGGCGGATGGAACTCGCGGTCGCCGCGATCGTATTCGCGGCCATACTCGACGGGGTCGATGGCCGGGTCGCGCGCATGATCAAGGGCCAGTCGAAATTCGGCGCCGAGCTCGACAGCCTTGCGGATTTCGTCAATTTCGGCGTTGCGCCCGGGTTGATGCTGTATTTCTGGCAACTGCATGAGCTGAACAATGGCGGCTGGATCGCGGCCATGGTGTTTGCGATCGCGGGCGGTCTGCGGCTGGCGCGTTTCAACGCCAGCATCGACGATCCGAACAAGCCTGCCTTTGCGGCGAACTACTTCACCGGCGTGCCGGCGCCGGCCGGCGCCATCCTTGCGATGCTGCCGTTCTATATGGCGTTCCTGGGCGTCTCGAAGCCGCCGGCCATGCTGACTGCGGGCTATACGCTCCTGATCGCGTTCCTGATGGTGTCGCGCCTGCCGGTATTTTCCGGCAAGACGGTGCGGATGCGGGTGCCGCCGGAAATGGTGCTGCCGGTTTTCGTCTCGGTGGTGTTCTTCGTCGCGCTGCTGATCGGTTATCCCTGGCACATTCTGTCGATCGGCTCGGTGCTCTATCTCGCAAGCCTGCCCTGGGGATGGAAGACCTATCGCGACCACGAGCGCAATGCCGCCGCGGCCGCCGCCGCCCAGCCGCCTGCCACGGCTGACGCCGCCGCGCCGTCGGCTCCGGCGGCGACGTTTTCACCCGTTGCCGAAGATCCTGAGGACGAACGGCCGGTACGGCTGAACTGAGCGCTCCGCGCCGCGTCCGATATATCTGCCATGATTCGCCGCCGAGTTGGGTTCGACGCCAATCTCGGCTATAGGGCTTGATGACGTACGGCCTCAAAGAGCCGGGCCGAAAAATCAGGAGAGAACGCCGTGAACAAAGCCATTACCGCCCCGCTGCCTGCTTCCGTCCTCGAGGCGCTGGCGCGCTACGACACCCCGACGATCTGCAATGCGATGGAAATCGTAGCCCCCGAGCGCCGCCTGATCGGTTACACTACCAAGCCGCTGGTCTGCCCGTTCCCCGATTTGCCGCCCATCGTCGGTTATGCCCGCACCGTGACGATCCGCTCGGTGCTCAAATCCACCCTCCCGGCCGATGAGCAGAGCAAGCGCCGCATCGCCTATTACGAATATGTCGGTACCGGCTTTGGTCCGCGCATCACCGTGATCCAGGATATCGACGGTGCCGATGTCGGCTACGGCGCGTTCTGGGGCGAGGTGCAGAGCAATGTGCACAAGGCGCTCGGCTGCCTCGGCGTCATCACCGACGGTTCGATCCGCGACATCCCGCAATGGGCGCCGGGCTTCCAGGCGCTGGCCGGTTCGGTCGGCCCGTCGCATGCCTGGGTTCATGCCGAAAACTGGGGCGGCGAAGTGCGCGTCGCCGGCATGACGGTGCATTCCGACGATCTCATCCACGCCGACCAGCACGGCGCCATCGTGATCCCCACAGATATCGCGGCGAAGATTCCGGAAGCCGCCGAACTCTGCGGCCGGCGCGAGACGCCGATCCTGGAGATCGCCCGCAGTCCGGACTTCACGCTGGAAAAACTAAAAGAGGCGCTGAAGCGCTCGTCCGAGATCCACTGACAAAAAGTCGGGGTTCAACAAACAGGGGGAAACGTCATGAAGGGGTTCTGGACGGCGCTGTCATTCTTGATCCTGTTCGGTGCCGCGCCGGCGCAGGCACAAAGCTATCCCTCCCGCCCGATCACGCTGGTGGTGCCGTTCCCGCCGGGCGGCTCGACCGATGCCGCCGCGCGGATCATGGCCGAGCGGATGCGCGCAACGCTCGGGCAGTCTGTCGTGATCGAAAATGTCGGCGGCGCCGGCGGCAGCATCGGTGTCGGGCGCGTCGCCCGCGCCGCGCCCGATGGCTACACCTTCGACATCGGCCAGTGGGACACCCATGTCGGCAGCATCATCTACAAGCTCGACTACGACCTCGAGAAAGACTTTGAGCCGATCGCGCTGGTTTCGAACAATCCCCAGCTCCTAGTCGCCAAGAATGACCTGCCGGCGAAAACGCTGGCTGAACTGGTCACGTGGATGAAGGAAAATCCCGGCAAGATCAACTTCGTCAACCAGAACGCGGCGGCGAATGTCACCGGCGTGTTGTTCGAGAACCTGACCAAGCAAAAAGTGCAGTTCATTCCTTATCGCGGCGCGGGGCCTGCGATGACCGACCTGATGTCCGGCACGGTGGATCTGCTGGTGGTGCAGGGCGCGGTGGCGCTGCCGCAAATCCGCGGCGGCAAGATCAAGGCGCTCGCCAACCTCTCGGCGACGCGCTCGGCCTCGATGCCGGATATTCCGACCGCGGACGAGACCGGCGTGCCGGGTCTCTATATGTCCGGCTGGTTCGGCTTCTGGGCGCCAAAGGGCACGCCGAAGGATATCATCGCAAAACTCAACGCCGCGACGGTGGAAGCGCTGGCCGACCCCGCGATCCAGAAGCGGTTTACCGAACTGGGGCTCGACGTCGCGCCGCGCGCGCAGCAGACGCCTGAAGGACTGGCCGCTTTCCAGAAAGCCGAGATCGAAAAATGGTGGCCGATCATCAAGGATGCCGGGATCGGCGCGCAGGCGCAGTAAGCGCCGGCCCGTCCGTGTCATTGCCTGCGACACGCGCGAGGCGTTTGCACAAGGAAGCGAAGCGACGAAGCAATCCATCCGTCCGCATATGTCGACCGATGGATTGCTTCGCGGAGCCTGTCATCGGGCGGCGCTTCGCGCCGACCCGTTGGCTCGCAATGACGGAGAGAGGCCTTCGGTGCCCAACTGCCCCTATTGGTTAGCAAATCCTTGAGATCGCACCGATCGCATGCCCGCAATTCTACGGCCGGGCTTTAGGTTTATCCTTTACGGCTCTTTAATGGCGCAGTCGTAGGGTGCCATTTGTGCGGCTCCGGATGAGCTGCGCGACCGTCCAGGACGGCCGGTAGTTCGCGTAAGCGTCGGAGTTCAGAATGGATATCACAACGCTGCTTGGCCTGGTTGCCGGCGCCATCGTCCTGTGTACGCTGATCTTGATGGGCGGTGACTTCCGGATGTTCTACGACATCCATGCCGTTATCATCATCTTTGGCGGCTCGTTCGCCGCCACTCTTATCCGGTTTCCGCTCAGCGCGATCCTGCACGGCATGCCGCTGGGGGCAAAATTCGCGTTCACCATGAGCCGCCTGTCGGCGCGCGATCTGGTCGACGAACTGGCCCGCATCGCGGAAATCGCCCGCAAGCAGGGTCCCGTCGGACTGGAAAAGGTCGAGACCGACGAGCCGTTTCTCGCCAAGGGCATCCGCTACGTCGCCGACGGTTACGATCTCGAATTCATCCGCGACAATATGGAGCGCGACCGCGACAACTTCCTGATGCACCTGAACGAGGGTTCGAAGATCTATCGCGCCATCGGCGACTGCGCCCCGGCGTTCGGCATGATCGGCACGCTGCTCGGCATGGTGCAAATGTTCTCCAACATGTCGGACCCTTCGAAACTCGGTCCCTTCATGGCCGTGGCCCTGCTGGCGACGCTTTACGGTGCGCTGGTGGCGAACCTGATCTGCCTGCCGATTGCCGACAAGCTGCACGGCAAGCTGCTCGACGAGGAAACCAATCGCACGCTGATCATCGACGGCATCCTGATGATCCGCGACTCCAAGAGCCCGGCGCTGGTGCGTGAAATGCTGCTGGCCTACTTGCCCGAAAAACATCGCCACGACGAAGGCGAACTGGTTCCTGCCTGATCGGCGGCGGCATCCAGGCGGGGAGATAGAGCATGGCCAAGAAAAAACGCGAAGAGGCACATGGCGGCCACGGCTGGTTCGTGACCTTTGCCGATCTGATGGCACTCCTGCTGGCATTCTTCGTGATGCTGGTTGCGTTCTCGAGCCAGGATAAGGACAAGCTGAAAATCGTCGCCGGCTCGATGCGCGAAGCATTCGGCGTGCAGACCGACTCCCGGTATTCGGGCATCGTCGAATCCGACGGCCTGCCGACGCGCCCGAAGCTGAAGAATCTCGAGCATATTTCGCCCGAGGATTCCTCCAATACACCGACGCCCGACGAGAACGACCGCCAGCGCGAATCCGGCACCCGCCTGAAGGTCGATCGCGAGTTTGCGCTTGCTTCGGCTTCATTGCGCCAGGCGCTGCAGGACATGCCGGAACTGACCGAAATGTCCAAGCACATCATCTTCGAGGAGACCAGCCAGGGTCTCAATCTCGAAATCGTCGACCAGGACGGCCGCTCGATGTTCGCCGACGGCTCCAAAGTCCCTTACGACCGCACCCGCCGGCTGATCCAGAAACTGGCCGTGCCGTTGAAGGCGACACCGTTGCGCGTCAACATTGTCGGCCACACCTCGGCCGGTTTCGTGCCGGCGCGCAGCGAATACGGCGCGTTCGATCTGTCGGCGGACCGCGCCAACGTCGTGCGTCAGATCCTCGAACGCGAGGGGCTGCCGGCATCCCACGTCTTCGCCGTCGGCGGCAGGGCCGACAGCCAGCCATTGTTTCCCGACGATCCGACATTGCCGGCAAACCGTCGCGTCACCATCACATTGATGCGCGAAAATCCGCCGCTTCCGCCCAACCTGAAGCCGTAAGACAGCGAAACTACCATTATACCATCTTGTCGTCGAGGAAATTTGCGTTGCGTCAACTCCGCATCGCGCGCGGTGATATGCTCGTTCGATGATTGACAGGCAACCCGGAAGCGTCGATAGCCCGGATCAATTCAACGACGAGAACGTTCCCCTCCATCATGACTGTCAGCGTCACATCTACCGAAGCCCATGAGGGGCAGGCCACCTCCGGCTTTTGGGCTCTGACGCTGGGTAGTATCGGCGTGGTATTCGGCGATATCGGCACTTCGCCATTGTATGCGTTTCGCGAGGCCGTCACCCACGCTGCGAATGGGGCTCCGGTGTCGCGCGCCATCGTTCTCGGCGTGCTCTCGCTGATCCTGTGGTCGCTGTTCATCGTCGTCACCGCGAAATATGTGCTGCTGCTGTTGCGCGCCGACAACAACGGCGAGGGCGGCACCTTGTCCCTGATGGCGCTGGGGCAGCGGGCGCTCGGCCGGCGTAGCCTGCCGCTGCTGGCGCTCGGCGTTGTCGGCGCCTCGATGTTCATCGGCAATTCCATGATCACGCCGGCGATTTCCGTGTTGTCGGCGGTCGAAGGTCTCAAGCTGGTCACGCCCGCGCTTGAACATTACGTGGTGCCGCTGACGATCTTCATCCTGGTCGTCCTGTTCTCGGTGCAGAGCAGCGGCACTGCGCGCGTCGCCTCGGCCTTCGGGCCGGTCATGGTGGTCTGGTTCGGGACGCTGGCGACTTTGGGTTTGGTCCACATCAGTGATGATCCTACCGTAATCGCGGCGATCAATCCCTGGTACGCGATCCAGTTCATGCTTTCCCACGGCACCATCGGGCTGGTGACGATGGGCCTGGTGTTTCTGGCCGTGACCGGCGGCGAGGCGCTCTACGCGGACCTCGGCCATTTCGGACGCAAGCCGATCCAGACCGGATGGTTCTATCTTGTGATGCCGGCGCTCCTGATCAATTATTTCGGGCAGGGCGCGCTGGTGTTGTCTGATCCGGCGGCGATCGAAAATCCGTTCTACCGCCTGGTCCCTGAACTCCTCCTGCTGCCGCTGGTGGTGCTGGCGACCGCGGCGACTGTGATCGCGAGCCAGGCGGTGATCACGGGCGCGTTCTCTTTGATCCGCCAGGCGGTGCAGCTCGGCCTGCTGCCGCGTTTCGAAGTGCGATACACCTCGGAAACCCACGCCGGCCAGATCTATTTGCCGCGCGTCAACCGGCTGCTGCTGATCGGGGTCGTGCTGCTGGTGCTGTTGTTCCGCACCTCAAGCGGCCTGGCTTCGGCTTACGGCATCGCCGTTTCGACCACCATGGTGGTCGACGGCATCATGGGCTTTGTCGTGGTCTGGAAATTGTGGAACTGGCGCGCGGCGACGGCGGCGGCCGTGATCCTGCCTTTCGTCGTCGTCGACATGAGTTTCTTTGCCGCCAACCTCCTGAAACTGTTCGAAGGCGCCTGGGTGCCGCTGCTGTTCGGCATTGCCGTGGCGTTGATGATCTGGACCTGGCGTCGCGGCGCCACGATCCTGGTCGCCAAGACCCGGCGGATCGAGGTGCCGTTGATGGACCTGATCAAGAGCCTGGAAAAGCGGCCGCCGCACATAGTCAAGGGCACGGCGGTGTTTCTGACTTCCGACCCGAGCTTCGTGCCGACCGCGCTGATGCACAATCTCAAGCACAACAAGGTGCTGCACGAGCACAACGTGATCCTGACCATTGAAACCGCCCAGACGCCGCGCGTCGATCCCTCCGAGCGGGTCAGGATGGAATCCATCAGCGAGAAGTTCTCCACGGTGCGGCTGCGGTTCGGCTTCATGGAATCGCCTAACGTCCCCAAGGCGCTGGTGATCGCCCGCAAACTCGGCTGGCAGTTCGACATCATGGCGACGTCGTTCTTCGTGTCGCGGCGGTCGCTCAAACCTTCCGCGCAGTCGGGCATGCCGCTATGGCAGGATCATCTGTTCATCGCCATGAGCCGCTCGGCCAACGATGCCACCGACTATTTCCAGATCCCGACGGGGCGGGTGGTCGAAGTGGGAACTCAGGTAACCATCTGATATCTAGACCAAAAACTGTTCGGAATAGCTTCCGCCATCCATGCTTGGGGCGCATAGCGGAGGCCCGAATTCCGGCTAACCAGTGCGGCGCGCCGGGAGTATAGAGCTGCGCTCCTGCATTTGTGCAGTGCAGCAAGCGACCGAGGCCCCGTCTCATGTCAGTCCAGTTTGCGATCCCCGCGGCGGAAACGCCCGCGGCGAATGGGCATGGCGAAGCGCATTCCACGGCGACCTTCAGGGCCCTGATGCTCGGCAGCATCGGCGTCGTCTACGGCGATATCGGCACCAGCCCCTTATACGCGCTGCGCGAGGCGGTGGTTGCCGCCAGCGGGACGTCGGCCGCGGCCGCGCCGCAGGCCGTGCTCGGCGTGCTCTCGCTGATCCTGTGGGCGCTGATCGTGGTGGTGACGCTGAAATACGTCGTCATCCTGCTGCGTGCCGACAATAACGGCGAGGGCGGCACGCTGGCGCTGATGGCGCTGGCGCAGCGCGCGGTCGGTAAGGGTGGGGCTGTGATCGTGCTGCTCGGCATCATCTCCGGCGCGTTGTTTTACGGCGACGCGGTGATTACGCCGGCGCTGTCGGTATTGTCGGCGATCGAGGGCATCAAGCTCGTCACCGTCACCTTCGAGCATTATGTCGTGCCGGTGACAGTGATCATCCTGGTGGCGTTGTTCGCCGTGCAGTCCCGCGGCACCGCGCGCGTCGCCGCGTTGTTCGGACCGGTCATGTGCGTCTGGTTCGCCGTCATCGCGGTCGCGGCCGTGCCGCAGATTGCGCGCCATCCCGAAGTGCTGCTGGCGCTCAACCCGTTCCATGCCGTCTCCTTCATGCTCCATCACGGCATGATCGGCTTCGTCACGCTGGGCGCGGTGTTTCTTGCCGTCACCGGCGCGGAGGCGCTCTATGCCGACCTCGGCCATTTCGGCAAGCGGCCGATCCAGACCGCGTGGCTCTTCATCGTGCTGCCCTCGCTGGCGGTGAATTATCTGGGGCAGGGTGCGCTGCTGATCGCCGATCCCAAGGCGATCGAAAACCCGTTCTTCCTGATGTTCCCGGACTGGGCGCTGATCCCGATGGTGGCGCTGGCGACGGCGGCGACCGTGATTGCGAGCCAGGCCGTCATCACCGGCGCCTATTCGCTGACGCGTACGGCGATCCAGCTCGGCCTGCTGCCGCGGTTCGAAATTCGTCATACGTCGGAGGCCCATTCCGGCCAGATCTACATTCCCCGTATCAACATGCTACTGTTGCTGGCGGTGATCCTGCTGGTGGTCCTGTTCCGCTCGTCAAGCGCGCTGGCTTCGGCCTATGGAATTTCCGTGACCGGAACCATGGTGGTCACGGCCATGATGGGCTTTGTCGTGATCTGGCGCGTCTGGAAATGGTCGCCGATCGCAGCCGCCGCCCTGATCGCGCCGTTCCTGTTTCTCGACATCACGTTCCTCGCCGCCAATCTGCTGAAAGTGTTCGAGGGCGGCTGGGTGCCCTTGGCGCTGGGCGGCATCGTGATGCTGTTGATGTACACTTGGCGCCGCGGCAGCCGGCTGCTGTTCGAGAAATCGCGCAAGCTGGAATTCCCGCTGGCCGAGCTGGTGGCGATGCTGGAGAAGCGTCCGCCGCAGCGGGTGTCCGGCACCGCCGTGTTCCTGACCTCCGATCCCGAATGCGCGCCGACGGCGCTGATGCACAGCCTCAAGCACTACAAGGTTCTGCACGAGAAGAACGTCATCCTCACCATCGAGACCGCGCCGACGCCGCGGATCGATCCGGCGGAGCGTGTGCGGATGGAACAGCTCAGCGAGACCTTCTCCCGGGTGACGCTGAAATTCGGCTTCATGGAGCAGCCCAATGTGCCGAAGACGCTGGCAATCGCCCGCAAGCTCGGCTGGCAGTTCGACATCATGTCGACGTCGTTCTTCCTGTCGCGGCGTGCGCTCAAGCCCGCGGCACATTCCGGCATGCCGCGCTGGCAGGACTTGCTGTTCATCCGCCTCAGCCGCTCCGCCAACGACGCCACGGATTATTTCCAGATCCCGACCGGGCGGGTGGTGGAAGTGGGAACGCAGGTCACGATCTAGGGCGCGAACCAAATTCCGACTGGCAGCGCATTACGGACCGGTCATGGGGCCATGTCTGAAAAGTGTCACAGGCAGCCACGCTAAATCTCTTCGACTCGCAGCGGCACAACTGTCTCCGAGAGGGAACTTGAAAGCCGGCAAGTCCGCGGACAAACCCTCGCATGCGTGACAATGTGACATAGCGGAACCCGCAGCGCGAATGAGCGCTACGAAATCGCCTGCAGCCGGCGAATAAGCCCCGGATGTTTGCTACGCTGATCCCGGCAACGTTACCGGTGCATTGAATGGCCTCGCATTCATTTTTCCTGACCGCCTTGCCATTGGATGCAAATGTAGGACGTTTCCGATTCAGACAGCGAGACAAAGTCATGGTGAAACCGTTTCCGTCGAAGACCCATATCGGCAATCACATGCTCCATCCCGAAACGCTGATGCTGAACTACGGCTACGATCCGCAATTGTCGGAAGGCGCCGTCAAACCGCCGGTCTTCCTGACGTCGACCTTCGTGTTCAGGACCGCCGAGGACGGGCAGGACTTCTTCGATTTCGTCTCGGGACGCCGGGAGCCTCCCGATGGGATGGGTGCGGGTCTGGTCTATTCGCGGTTCAATCATCCCAACAGCGAGATCGTCGAGGACAGGCTCGCGGTCTATGAGCGTACCGAGAAATGCGCGCTGTTCTCGTCCGGCATGTCGGCGATTTCCACCACGATCCTCGCCTTCGTCCGCCCTGGCGACGTCATTCTGCACTCTCAACCGCTTTATGGCGGGACCGAAACCCTGTTTACGAAGACGCTTGCCGGTCTCTCGATCGGCGCGGTGGGTTTTGCCGACGGCATCGACGAAGCCGCCGTCAAGCTGGCTGCGGAGGACGCCATGCGCCAGGGCCGGGTTGCGATGATCTTCATCGAAACCCCGGCCAATCCCACCAACGGGCTGGTCGATATCGCGATGGTCCGCCGCGTCGCCGATCTGATCGGGCAGGTTCAAGGGCACACGCCGATCGTGGCATGCGACAATACGTTGCTCGGCCCGGTGTTTCAGCGACCGATCGAACACGGCGCGGACCTGTCGCTGTACTCGCTGACCAAATATATCGGCGGTCATTCCGACCTGATCGCGGGCGCCGCACTCGGCTCAAAAGCCCTCATGAAGGACGTCAAGGCGTTGCGAGGCGCCATCGGCACCCAACTCGATCCCCATTCCTGCTGGATGCTCTCCAGGTCGCTCGAAACACTGAGCATCCGCATGGAGAAAGCCGACAGAAATGCGCAGCTCGTGGCCGATTATCTGCGCGACCACGACAAGGTGGCGCAGGTTCATTACCTTGGCCACCACGAAGCGGCGTCGCCGGCCGGCCAACTGTTCGCGCGGCAATGCACCGGCGCAGGCTCCACATTCTCGTTCGACATCGTCGGCGGCCAGGCCGCCGCATTCAAATTCCTGAACGCGCTGCAAATCTTCAAGCTGGCGGTGAGCCTGGGCGGCACCGAGTTGCTTGCCAGCCTGCCCGCCAGCATGACCCATTCCGGGGTTCCGGCTGACATCCGCCAAAAAATAGGCGTTCTCGACTCCACGATCCGGCTGTCGATCGGCATCGAGCACCCGTCGGATCTGATCGCCGATATCGCACAAGCGTTGCATGAGAGTTGAGCAAAAGCCGCACCGCATCGAGCATCGGAAGCCGCGCCAATGAAAGCCGAACAGGTTCTCAGCCAAGGAGCGATCGGTACAGGTCCAGATACCGATCGGCCATCCGTTCCACCGTAAAACGCTCGGATACTGCTGCGCGGCATGCGGCGCGATCAATTTCGCCGATACGGCTGATCGCACTAACCGCTTCATCGACGTTGTTGACCAGGAAGCCGGTCACGCCATCGTCGATCAGCTCGGGCATCGATCCGCGGTTGCAGGCGATCACCGGCGTGCCGCAGGCGAGCGCCTCCACGACCGATAGTCCGAACGGCTCGTCGAAATTGATCAGATGGAGCAAGGCGTGCGCGGAGCCCAGGGCGCTGGTGCGGGCCAGTCCGCCCACCGGGCCGCGATAGATGACGGAACGCTCGTCCAGCGCGGGCACGACCTGCTCGTTATGATAGTCTTGATCCTGGACGATACCGGCCATAATCAGCCGCCGACCCGCTCGACCTGCCGCCGCAATCGCCTCGGCCGCCCCCTTGTCCGGGTGGATGCGGCCGAAGAAGAGCAGGTCTTCGCTGCCGTGCGGATCGAAGGGAAAGTCCTCCAGCCGAATGCCGTGGTGGATGGTCGCTGCGTAGCGCAGGTCCGGATGGCGATCGGCATCGCTGATCGCGACATAATGGACGCGATCTTCGTATGCCTTAAAGGCGGGCAGGATGCGTTCCGATGAGAAGCCGTGGATCGTCGTCACCACTGGTGTCTCCACCAACCGCGAGAATGCGAGTGGGACGAAATCGGCCTGGTTGTGAATGAGGTCGAACTCACCGGCGCGCTCGAATACATGGGCAACATGGAGCATCTCCCATACCTTGGCGTCGATGGTGGGGTCCTCCGAATAGGGCGCCGGGCAGACACCGGCCAGTTTGCCGGCCGTCCGGCTATCCTTCGTGGCGAACAAGGTGACGTCGATGCCGCGCGCCACCAGCGCCTCGGTCAACAGGCTCGTCACCAATTCCCATGGACCATAATGGCGCGGCGGCGTGCGCCAGGAGATCGGAGCCAGCATGGCGATACGCACGCGATTGTCCTCCGTTGCTGTTCGTTAATTAGCCATCAGGATCAGGCCCTCGTCCGCCCGTAGCAGCACGGGACCGTCTCCGATCAGCGCTGCGTCGGCGACGGTGGACAAGAGCACCCGAAAATCGCTCGCCCAGTCCGGTAGCTCCAGGCGCTGCGAATGTCCCCCGAGATTGAGTGCTACGATCAATCGCTCAGCGCCGTGCCGACGCTCGTAGGCGAGTACATCGTCTTCCGCGTCCAGCAGCGCAAAGTCGCCGATCGCCAACGCCGGATGTCCGCGCCTGATGGCCAGCAATCGGCGATAAAGCGCCAGGATCGAATGGCGCTCCTGCGCCAACCGCGCAACGTTGCGAATAGGCCAGTCGGCATTCAGCGGCAGCCACGGCTTCGCCGTGGTGAAGCCGGCATTCGCGCTCCCGTCCCACGGCATAGGCGTGCGGACCGGATCGCGGCCCAGGGCGAGCCCGGGCTCGCGCAGCCCGCGCGGATCCTGAACCTGGGCAGACGGGATCGCGACATCGCTCAAGCCCAACTCGTCTCCGTAATAGAGGGTAGGCGTGCCGCGGAGCGTCAGCAGCAGCATCGCTGCGACGCGGGCCTGGGCCTGCCCACGCTTGGCTGCGACGCGCGGCCGGTCATGGTTGCCGAGCACCCAATTCGGCCAGGCGCCTGGCGGAAGCGCCGCCTCATAGTCGCTGATCAGCGTCGCGAGAGCGCGCGCCTCCCACGGTGCATCGATGAGCTGGAAGTTGAAGGGCAGGTGCACCTCTGGCCGTTCGCGGCCGTAATAGTGCAGCAGCCGATCGACCGGCAGGTAGATCTCGCCGACCAGCACGCGTTCGCTCCGTCCACTGGCGGCATAGCTATCGGCGACGGCGCGCATGTCGACGGCGATCTCGTGCACCTCCGGCTGGTCGGTCGAATGGAGCTGGAGCACGCGGTGCATATCGCCCATCGCCGCCTGATAGGCAGGGTTGGGCGGGTTGTCGGGGAAGTCTTCCGCCTTGACCAGGTGCCACAGCACGTCGATGCGGAAGCCGTCCACGCCTCGGTCGAACCAGAAGCGCATCGCGTCGTACATCGCCGCCTGCACGGCCGGATTACGCCAGTTGAGGTCCGGCTGCTCCTTCAGGAAGGCGTGGTAGTAATATTGGCTGGTGGCCTTGTCCCACTCCCATGCCGAGCCGCCGAAATCGCTGATCCAGTTGTTGGGTGGCCCGCCATTCGATGTGGGATCGCGCCAGATATACCAATCCCGTTTCGGATTGTCGCGCGAGGCGCGACTCTCGACGAACCAGGGATGCCGGTTGGAGGTGTGGTTCGGCACGAAGTCGAGCAGGATCTTGAGCCCGCGCGCATGGGCTTGTGCAAGCAGACTGTCAAAATCGGCGAGCACGCCGAAGCGCGAGTCGATGTCGCAATAGTCGGCGACGTCGTAGCCGAAATCAGCCATCGGCGAGGGGTAGATGGGTGAGATCCAGATAGCGTCGACGCCAAGGCTGGCCAGGTAGTCGAGCCGCCGCTCGATCCCCTTGAGGTCGCCGATGCCGTCGGCATTGCTATCTTGAAAGGAGCGCGGGTAGATCTGGTAGATCACGCCCGTCTGCCACCAGGGAACTGCGAAAGAGGCCGTCAATTGAGGCGGCCTTACTGCGGCCCTTGCAGTCCTGGAGACGAAAGCCACTCATTCACATAGGAAGACCCAGCCTGGCGGTTTTTTCTGATCCTGGCGTCGCGCAACGAACCCGGCGGGAGTTTGTTCGGCTCGTCCTTGAGGCGCATGGCCTCCGGCATCAGGCGATCTTGTAACGGCGCTTTGGGTTGGTTGCGTGGGATGCGGGGCATGTTGGCTCTCCGAAACGGGCGGGAGCACAACACTCTCAGTCACCGATGGAAGCCGAAGGCGGAGCGGTGATCGCACGAGTAGATTCCCTTTGTGTCCGGTTGCCAACTCAAGAAACTTTAACGCGCCGTACCCTTTGTCCAAATCGGATCAGGACACCGCCCGCAGCTCAGGACAGTACCTGGCGACTCGTGCCGGCCGAAATAGGCCATTCGCTGGGTCAAAATAGGCCACTAATGCAGACGGCGCCCCCAAGCCGAATAATGCTTGGTGGCGCCGTGTTGAATCCGGACAGTGCAATCCCCCGGCAATTATCTGTCTGCGGTGGGCGCGATAAGGTTCGACGGGCAGAGGCAACTGAGGCGGCCTTACCCGGCGATCTCTCGGAGCTTGTGCTCCTGTCTCGCCGCATGCTCAAGCCCGCCGCGCATTGAGGCATGCCGCGCGGGCAGGTCCTGCTGTTCGTGCGGCTGAGCCGCCCCGCCAACGACGCCACCGGCTACTTCCAGATCCCGACGGGCGGGTGGTGGAAGTGGGGACGCAGGTCACGATCCAGAGGCGTGAACCCGACAAATTCCGCCTAAATTGTCGCCGGTCAGCAACAGCTTGACTGTTTCTCGGGCGGAACAGAACATCTGACTCCACAGACATCGCGGTTTGGATCAATCTGTTGGAATACGGGGGCGGCAGGTCGAGGTTTACCCCACTGGCTACCGCACGCAGGGCGCGAATGCCTGCAGCATATTGTGTGGGACGACGCTCGAAGGCCGGGCTAAAGCCTTGAATCGCAAAGATTTCGGTGCAATGGTCCGAATATTGTAAGGAGTAGCGCAAATGAGTTTCGTCGGCGCGAACGACCATTCTGATCCTGTCAGTCCGCAGGATCCGCTGTACTACGCACCGCGCTCGGCGCGCGGCATGGCCGACCCACGATCTCACGCGACACCGCAGACGGGCTCAGGCGATTTGCATCCCATTGCCTCGTCTCGTTTTGACGAGATGCGCGAGGAAGCCTACGCCAAATTCGCCCGCCCGCTGGAGTCTCAGTTCGCTTACGAGGGCCGTCGATCACGCGGAGTGCTCGCCACGGCGGGCGCAATCGCCGTAGCGATCGGTGCCATCGTGATCTTGACGCTGGTTGTGTTCAACGTGTCCCCAAAGTCGAAAAGCGATCCCTCCGAACTCGCCGTTTCCATTTCGACGCCTGCATTGGCGACACCGACGCAAGCGGCACCATCCGAAGATTCCCAGGCGCTGCTCGAAGGGTTCAGGCAGTTCCAAAGAGTGCAAGGAGGCGTAGAGCCGGCCGTTTCCGAACCCGCGCCCGCTGCGACGACCAAGGAATCGCCCGAAAAGTCCCAGGTCCTGCTCGACAAGTTCATGCAGTGGCAACAACGGAAATAGCGTCAAGAACAGAACACGCCGGTCGCTTGTCGAAAGCCGCCGACGACTGACGCGGACATCACTGGCGCGACGCTTCACTAAAAGCGCTGACGAGATCGCGAATAGGCCGCCGACCGAGGCGGCCTTACTTTTCCGGGAGCGAATGCTCGAAGAAGAAACGCAGCATCTCCCGTGTTGCGTCCGGTCCTCGCGGATCGGTATAGGAGCCCGCGGGGCTGCCTCCGGACCATGCGTGTCCGGCTCCGTGGATATTCCAGTGCTCCAGCATTCCGCGTCCGCTCGCGTCGCTCAGGATCGTTCTGGTATAGGCATGCCCGCCGGGTACTTGCCCGCGATGCACCTTCTCTTGTGTGTCCATCGTTCCCAAAGATTGCTCAAGAATTTGGCCGCCATTGTTCGGATGCACGGTCGTGTCGCGGTCGCCGTGAAAAACAATAGTCGGGACAGCCGGTCGGTCACCTGAAACGACCTTGGTATCGGAACCGCCTTGTCGCATTGCGACAAGGGCGGAGGGAAGGTCGGTGGCAACCCCGCACGCGAGACCGGAATGGATACCGATGGCCGCGTACACATCGTTGTACGTTGCGCCCATGATGGCCGCAGCGGCCGCTCCGGCCGACAGCCCGCCCACGTAGACGCGCTTTCGATCGACCGAATAGTCATCCATGATCTGGCGCGTGATGCCTGCGATAAGCGAGGGTTCGCCTCGGCCACGCTGCTGGTCGCCTTTGCGAAACCAGTTCCAGCATTTCGCCTGATTTGCCTGGCGGGGCTGAGCCGGATAGGCCACGAAACAATTCTGTTCTTCGGCGAGGACGTTCATCCGCGTGCCGGCGGCGAAATCATCCGGCGACTGGGTACAGCCGTGAAGCATCACGACCAGGGGAAGCGGCTGCTCCCGATAGCGGCTTGGGATGAAGAGCCTGTAGGTACGGCTGCCTGCGGGACTGCTGTATGTCCTTTCAATAAACTGGGCACCCTCCGGCACGATGTCCGGTGTGGACAGCGGCGCGCGCTTCATCACGCCTTGCAGTCCCGCGGAGCGCCCGTCTTTGCGATGCAATAACGTGCGCAGCATGTTCGGTTGTACGGAAGAGGCCGGCTCCGATTGCGGAGAACGATCTGTCTCCTCAACAGCATTGGCCGTCGCGTCGATGATGAGCGGTGCCGCGAGAGCGATGCGACCGCCGGTATCCGGTGACGCGTCTGGCGCTCGCTCGCCGTGAAGCATGCGCTGAAGCAGCGCGGTGGCCTCAACGAGCTGGCCCGCGCGCGTGAGGCGTGTCGCTTCCCGAATGATGTCCTGGTTCAGCATCGCCATCACCGTGTCCTGTCGGCGAGGGCGGCCTTGACCGCCGGACTGGCGTGCAATGCGCCCAGCACCGAGACCGAGGCAATGGTGGCGCGAGCAAGCTCGGGCGTGACGTCCTGGGAGATACTGGCAAGGCCCAGAACATTGATGTGCAGCATTTCGCCCGCGCGCTGCACCGCTTCGAGATCCTCGCGGCTGTAGTTTCGCAGACCGAGGTCCAGATTTTTTCGCGCCGTTGACCGCTTGACGACGTCGGCGTGACGTTCGAGCTGGTTCCGGATCGCCGTCCGGATGAAGTCGGTACGGTTCGAGTAGAACCCTTCCTGAACCATGAGATCGACATGACCGAGGTCGACATACCCGAGATTGATCGTGATTTTTTCGGTTTCGGGCGGCCTGGGTCGAAGTTCCCGGATATTGTTGATCATCGTGCTCACCATCCCTGAACCATCTGTATGGATGGTATATGGCTGTCTTGGACGCGCATTCAAGGTCCGCGCCGAACGAAATGGAGGAGGGGCGGAGCGGCTTTGGTTTCGCGCCTTCGAAGTGGTGGCACGCCTGCCGGTGCGGCATGGCGGGCACAGAGGTGCTATGCGCCCGGCCGCTAGTGAGCTTCTTCACAGAGCTTGCGCTTGAAGTGCGATAGACCGCTCCGGCAAAGCGAGACCTGATCGGAAACACCAGGTGAAACGCGAGCTGTCGGCATTGGAAAAGCAAGCGGCCGACGCACTGCGCCGGGCAAGACGGTTGCCTGTCGGTGCGGCCCGCAATGATTTGCGGCAGCTTGCCATGGGGCTTCTCTGGCTGCACGGGAACGGCATGGACGCGCTGATGAAACAGCGGCCGCTCTCGCAGTTGCCTGCAGACGACGCCGAGGGCGTTCGTCGCTGAAGTTGGCGGGCAGGCTCGAGCAGCCAGCGTCACACTTTGTTCAAGAACCGGATGCTAAATAGCGATCTGATCGTCATGGCCGGATGTACGCCATGGCTTTCAGGCCCCGGCTTTACGCCGGGGTTTTTCGTTTTACTTTGCTTGCTAGGCGCTCCGGCCCGGCGGAAGGACGACGACAATCGCTCCCGGCTTCACCCGGTTCACCAGATCGATGACGTCTTCGTTGAGCATGCGGATGCAGCCCGACGAGATGGCCTGACCGATGTATTCCGGCTGGTTGGTGCCGTGGATGCGGTATAGCGTGTCCTTGTTGCCCTCGTAGAGGTAGAGCGCCCGCGCGCCGAGCGGATTGGCCGGACCTCCGGCAACGCGCTTCGGGTAGGGGCCGAGCCGCGCCTGGATATCCGCCGTCGGAATCCAGTCGGGCCATTCGGCGACTTTGCCAACGGTCGCGACGCCGGACCAAGCCTGCGCCTCCTCGCCCACCGTCACGCCATAGCGGACCGCCTTGCCTCCCGGCATTACGTAATAGAGATATTTCGAATTGGTATCGACCAGGATCGTGCCCGGCTGCTCCCTGCGCGTGTAGTCGACAATATGCCGGCGATACGTCTCCGGAATGCTCACCTGCGCATAAGGCGGATGGGCGAGCAACTGCCGGTCCCTTGCGGTCAAACTGGCATTCGACGACGGCGCAAGCGTCGCTTGCATGCAGCCGCCGAGCAGCCCGACCAATCCTATCAGTGAGAACGCTATTCCGGACTTCATCATTGCGAGTCCCCCCGAAGCGCTAGATGGGTTCATCTTGCTGCTCAAATAGTGCAGAAATAAAGGCATCAATGGAAAGAACCCGACAATAACGTGGTCGCCCGAGCGGCTGAGCTTGGCTCGCGGGAACCGCGTTGGGCTGTCGCAGGCGCCTTGTCCTATTCGCGGCTAACGGATCGGCGCGGAAAACCAGAGTTTGAGCTTGAGACCCGGCGAGTTATCGAGCATTTCGAATCGCGCACCGTGAAGATGTGCGACGGCCGCGACCAGGCTGAGCCCCAGACCGTTTCCCGGCGTGTAGCGGCTGTGTTCAAGCCGGTAAAAGCGCTTGAAGACCTGCTCGTATTCGTGAGCGGGAATTCCGGGTCCGTCATCGGCGATCGAGATGACCGGCTTGCCATCGATGTTTTCGTTCGCGACCACGACTTGCCCCCCGGCGCGGCCATGCTTGATCGCATTGTCGACGAGATTGGCGATGGCATCGAAGATCAGGTCGCGATCGCCGGTCACGAGCGCTTCGCGACCGCCGGCGACGGTGAGGCAGGTGCCCACCTGTTCGGCCGCGGCATCGTACAGCTCCACAACCTCGCCGGCGATTTCCACCAGGTTCACGGTGCGGAACGCACCCTTGCGTGCCTGGGTCTCGATTTGCGCAATCCGCGTGAGCGACGAGAATATCCGCAAAACGGCATCGAGGTCGGTGATCGTGTCGCCGATCAGCACCTGATCGTCCGCGCTTATGCGCTGGCCGTGATAGGCCTTCTCCAGCCGTCCGCGCATGCGCGTCAGCGGCGTCCGGAGGTCGTGCGCGACATTGTCGCTCACTTGCCTGACCTCTCCCATCAAGGTTTCGATGCGGTCCAGCATCAGGTTGAGGTTCTCCGCGACGCGATCCCATTCGTCATGGGTGCCGCGGAGCGGGATGCGCTGATCCAATCCGCTTTGCATGATGGCCCGGCTGGTGGCGTTGATCGATTCAATCCGCCCCACCGTCCGGCGCGTCACGAGGATGCTCGCGACCCCCGCAAGCAAGAATATCAGTACGATGCCCGAGATCACGGCCGTCTTGATCTGGTCGGCAAAGCCGTCGAGCTCACTGATATCCCTTCCCACCAGCAGACGATCGCGGCTCGGAAATGTTCCGAGCATGGCCCGCAGCAGCGGCCGGTTTGCCGCATTGGGCAACGGCTCGCCCGCGCGAAACTCTATCCATCCTTCGGCTGCCGCGGCCGTCGATGGCCATATCTTCAGATTGCCGGCCAGCGTGACCGAGGAAGGATCGGCCAGGATGTACACGTTGTCTGCAAAACTGCTGTCGGCGATGCGTTCCTGGATCAGGGCGATCAGCCCATCGCGCCCCGACCGTTCGTAGGCGCTCTTCAGGCTCAAATACTCGGTCACGATGGCGCGATCCGACCGGCTGCGCACGTAGGCGGAGGTGGACAGGTAGACGTAGCTGAAAATGGCCGACACGATCACGCCGAAGGTCCCGATCGAGATCAGCGCCAGCCTGAACGTCGATGACGTTAAAGTCTTAGCCAGGAGCACGGAGACAGTACCCTGTGCCGCGAACCGTATGGATCAGCGGATAGGCCTGCTGGCCGTCGACCTTGCGACGGACGCGCCCGACATAGACGTCGATGATATTTGTGGAGGGATCGAAGTGAAGATCCCAGACGTGCTGCAGCAACATTGCCCGGGATACGATGCGGCCTTCGTTGCGAACCAGATACTCAAGAAGCTGGAACTCCCGGGGAAAAAGCACAATGTCCTTGCCACGCCGGCTGGCGGTCCGAGACACCAGGTCGAGTGCGAGATCGCCGACACGCAAGATGGTCTCCTTGACAATGGTGTCACTGCGCCGGCCAAGCGCCTCGACGCGCGCCACGAGTTCAACGAACGAAAAAGGCTTGACCAGATAGTCATCGCCGCCGGCCCGCAAGCCGCGCACCCGATCGTCGACTTCTCCGAGTGCACTGACGATCAGGACGGGTGCGGCGATGCCGTCGTCGCGCAACTGGCGCATCACGGCGATGCCGTCGATATCAGGCAGCATGCGGTCGATCGTGATGACGGCATAGTCGCCGGCGGCGCCGCGGCTCAGCGCATCGCTGCCGTTGGTGGCCAAATCCACCTTGTAACCGTTGCTCGTGAGCGACTCCACAAGCTGACCGGCGGTTTCCGGGTCATCTTCGACGACCAGAATGCGCCGATGACTTCCCGTCATGGTCTTCCGTCTCCGAACGACTGCCCAGGCAGCGGGAGACTCGCTCATCCAGTCTGAAGGTTACGTGAACAAGGTGACGGTCGCCACCTACGGGGACCAGATCCCTTTTTCGGGACCATGCGCCAGTGGCGACCATCACCATGTCTGGATCCTTGCGCACGGACGGCACGAACGCGCTCGGACCCGGACTCGGCAAGATCAATATGGCAGCTTCATTGCCTCAATCAGTAATAGCCGTAGGCGCCACAGACGTTGACCCATCGCAGTCCGTATGGCGTCCACGTTCTGCGCCAGCAGCCGTCGTAGGCCGCATAGGCGTAGGGCACACCAACACCAATGAACGCAAGGCGATGATGGCGGTGATGGAAGAATCGGCCGTGATGGGCAAATCCTGCATGCGCAAAACGCGGACCCGCGAAGCGGCTACCCGCGAACCCGACCCGGCTGCCTCCGAAGCCGACGCGGCCGCCTGCGAAGCCCATGCCGCCGGCACGCATGCCACCGCCCATGCCACCAAAATGCATTCCACCTCCATGCATGCCCCCACCTCCATGCATGCCGCCACCACCATGACCGCCACCACCACCACCACGAGCGAGCACGGGTGACGCAAGCGCAAGCGCCGCAACCATCGCGCCCGCAGTGAGGCATTTAAGGAGCTTGTTGTTCATCCCAACCTCCGTGTCGAATTGCAGCGACCGATACGATCGCAAAATAGAAGACAATCAGCAGACCCAAATGATCCAGTGATTTCAAATGAATAATGCGACAGTTTCTGACACGGAAGTTAGTTTCGCCGCTTCGCTGTACGAAGCATGCCGCCGGCACAGCCTGCGTTGCAGCAGCAACTTTGCTATGGCCGAATTATCTGACAATGAAATTCGCGATCCCGGATCAGTCGCGTGTCATTCAATCCCGGTGTGCCGCTTCCCAATCCTTTGCAGCCTTCACCAACCCTTCGAAAGCTGCGCCGCTTTCGAGCAGCGCGCGTTTGAGCGCGGGCTCGAGCGGCTGTTCGGCGCCGGTGTCGTCGAGCGGCATCTTGTCCGCACGCACCGCTTTCATTAACCGGGTAATCTCGCCCGCCGCGTGGGCCGGTGTGTGCAGAAGTACCAGCCGGCGCATCGGCATCGGGTTGTTCGGCACGTGACAATTATCGCATTGCGCGTCACGCATCCGCAGCGCCATCGTCCGGTACGTGGAGTCGAGTTCTGCCAGATAGGGATTGTCTTGCCGGAACAAACCGTCGAACAGCGTCACGCGCGGCTGGATGCGTCCCTCCTTGTCCATCCACATCCATTTGCCATCGAATTTGGGCCATATCGGCTGCGTTGAGACGACGGCGCTGTCGCGGCCCCGCTCGGTAAATTGCCCGATGACGATCTTCGCAGTCTTTGGATTGACCCAGAGCAGAACCGAATTCGCGGCCTGATAAACGCCCCACTTCGCCTCTTGGTGCCAGAACGGATACGGAAACTGCCCGGGCGGCAACAGGTTGCGAAACCCCGCCCGCAGGCGGATCAGGTACAAGCGCTCGCGCTCGACGTACTCGGTGCTGTACTCGCCGCTGAACATGAACAGCGGAAGATAGAGGCCGGCAATCACATCGGGTGCAAACTGCGTGAGGTTGGTGTCAGCGAGGGCTGCCCCAGCGTCCTGGTTCCGGCGGCCCCAGAGCAGCCTCGGCGCGAGGTTGCGCCGCAGCGCGGAGTCGCCGAACAGGCTGTGCCGGCATCGGTCGAAGGCCGCCTGGTCAGAGGGTGAAGCAGGCGGACAGATTTGCTGCAACTCAAGTGCGACCTCGGAGGCCATCCGCGCGATCTGGTCGTTGAGGTCGGGCAGATCGTCGTCGATGTCAGCGGCGTCAGCGGCAAGGAAGGCGGCGAGCAGCAGTGCGCCGCCGGTCAACCCGCGCCTTGCGATGGCGCCCAACATGGGGCTACCGCGCAGGCTTCATGTAGTTTGCCACCAGATGGTCCGCGACCTTGCGACCCATCGCATCTCCAGTCTCCAGCGAGTTGCGGAAATGAATGCCGCCCCAGATGCGCACCTCTTCGTGCTCCTGGGCCATCTGCGCAAAGCTGGTGAATTGGCGTGAAAGGCGCGCGTCGGAAGTATCGGTCGCGACGAAACTTTCCGTCGCGTTGCCGAAAACAGCTTCAAGAACGCCTCGCGCCGCACCCGCGTTGATCCCGGCCTGCGACGGGTATTCCGGATGCATCGGCGTGGCGTTCAGAGGCAGCCAACCTGCATCGCGTTCAGTCGCATCATTGCCGTCCTGGTCGCCGTTACGGATCGCGGTGATCGGCCGCCAGAAATTGTATTGGAATTTGGCGTCCCAATCGAGGATGAAGCAATTGGCCAAGGCCATGGACATCAGCGCGAACACGCGCGCGCTTTCTGCCACGGGGAGGTTGTGGCGAGCCGAAGCCTGCCTGGCCGCCTGGAACCATGCGGGCCCAAGGTTGGCCTGGGTCCAGAAGCGCACGGCGTCGGACTGCGCATCGGTCCGCTTCGTGCTTTTCACGCCGCCCATTTCATTGGTTTCGTTGTAATCGCGCGCGTAGAGAGCGCTGTTGAGGGCCGGGGGCGGACCCGGGCGGAACTGACTGGCACTCTCGATACCCCACGGTTTGGCCGTCGCATACTGTGGGAACAGCGGCGGTGTGGTCGGTACCCATACGCCAGGCGTGGTGAGCGGGCGGTATGTGTCGGGCGTGTTTGTCGCGTCGCTCTGCCGTTCCGTGAAAACGGCGTCCGCAACTTTTGCACCTAAATCGATACCCGCGGCCCGTGCGGGGTTGTCCGGAATGGATTTCATCGTCTCCGCGAAGGCTGCCTCGATCCGCTCCTTCTGGCCAGGATACTGGCGCATGAGAATTTCGCGGGCAGCCGCCGCGGCCGCGGCCTCGGCCGAGGCGTTGGGGACAGATGGAAGCTCCGGTATGTAACGCGAATATCGGTTCTGCACCGAGTTGACCGCGTCGGACATGGACACGTTCACCAGCGCCATGCTGCGCGTCCACGGATTGCCGGCCACGTTGACCGCCTTCATCACGTCCATGGCGGTGTTGTTCCAGTCGGCGATGACGTCGGCGTGGACCGGCGTATTGGCTGAAATCAGAGCCAGGCCGACGATTGCAGCTTTCAGCACGTTCATCGTTGCCTCCTTCGAAAAGTTGGATTTCCGAACGACTGCTGTTGTGGTGTGGACCTACCTCCGTCATCACCTTGTCGTGCGCGCCCGCGCCCCGTCACGCGAAAGCGTCAGCCCACGACCAAGGGTCGATTGCAATTTGCCAAGCAGACCGATTGCGGCGGTACTTGGCGAGCATCGAGCCTATTGTTCGGGCGTGTCCGTTTTCGAAGCTGATATCGCGGACCAGCGCTCGTCGAAACTTGCCGTCGGGGCGTTCGCGTCAGCCGGCAAGCCTTTCGACGTCGTTCCGGCGGAGACGGCTGTCGAAGGCGCGTGCGTCCTTACGTTGGCGGCAGTTGCAGCAACAGCGAGCAGAGCGACAGCGACAAACCCGGTAATCGTTCGATGCTTCGTCATCAGGACCTCCTAAGGTGGTCCCCCCTTAGCGTGGGTCATGGGAATTTTGCGAAGGTTCAACAGCGATGCGACAATTATGGATTGCGCGAATCCGAAGACGGACAATGAAGCTGTCCCAAATGCAAATCGCTGCTCAGGCCGAGCTTGTTGCGCGTATGGTCCGCGTTGGCGCGCATTTCCTGACTCAGATTGGACACTCGCGTGAGGCCCGTCATGGTTAGTCTCCCTTCTTAGGTAGCTCTAACTCATAGACGCATGCGGTGCGCGTGGATGTGACCCTCTTCATAGACCAACGCATAAGCCGGATTCCAGGCTTGAGCCAGCAATCGAGGTTCCCTCAGTTTGCCCGCGGCAACCGGCGAAAAAACGGCCCGCCGAAGCGGGCCGTTTCGATATTCCTTAGCGAAGTGCGCCGCCGTAAAGCTGCCGCTCCTTGCGAACTTCCTCAGCACCATAGGGCTTGCTGGCGGGATCGAACGACTTCCACCCGGCCTTCTGCCAGGCAGCACTCCGGTCACGCAGGTTGATGGCAAACTCGTTCAATATTGAATCGAGGCGGGAGCGGTCCGCATCGGGAACGCGTGCCGACACCAATGTGCCTCCACGACGAACCCCCTCGGCGTACGAGTGCGCATCCTCGTCCGAAACACCGGCCTCCGTGAGCGCTCCGACAATTCCGCCGGTCGCTGCGCCTGCGGCGGCGCCAACCGCCGTCGCGGCCAGCCAACCGGCAGCGACAACGGGACCGAGGCCGGGAATCGCCAGCAAGCCGAGTCCGGCAAGAAGGCCGGCAGTGCCGCCTACGCCCGCGCCAATGCCGGCGCCCTTTCCGGCACCTTCCGCGCGATCGTCGACGCCGTCGCGGTCGCGATCCACCTTCTTGTCGGTGTTGAACCAGCTGTCTGAATTATTGGCGACCAGGCTGATGTCCGAGTGCGGCACGCCCGCGGATTCGAGGCGCCGAACAGCCTGCTGCGCGTCATTGTGATTGTCGTAAAGACGAGAAATTGTAACGGTCATGCTAAACCTTCCTTACTTGGCAGTATTGACGTTGCCCTGAAAATCGACGCTTACCGCCGTGGCTGACCCGCTCTTGCTGGCCTTGCCGCGCCAGACACCATTGTCGTCCTTCTTCAATTCGGTGACGTTGGTGTAACCGGCATCCTCGATCTTCGACTTGGCTTGTCCTTCAGTGAAACTGTTGCGACCGGCGACAGGAGCATCGGAGTTGTTTTGACCGGGGCTGTTGACCGCGTTGTTGTTCGGTCCCGGCTGTGCGGGCGGATTTTGCGCCGACGCCGTGGTGGCCGCCAACAATCCAATACAAATGAAGAGAAGTGATCGTTTCATCGTTTATCTCCAGAGCTTCAGGAGCAGCCCAATCTCCCGTTGCGGCTTTAGTTCCTAAGCCGTTGCGTCACCCGGATTGGTCATCGCCGAACAATTCGCCTGCCCGTGACTCTCTGACCGCGTTTGGCAGACGCGAACGATCCGGCGGTCTTACGTCTGCTCGTCGCTGCCGTTTCGCCGGGATTGGCAAATCCCCGATAGTTCCGAAAACAGGTGTCGGTGCTGCGCGGTTACTCCTCAACTGCAGCTCGAGGAGGAACTTAGCGGGACGCGGGGGATTGCCCCACGCAATCACCTTACCTGGAGACGATCATGGCCAAGATGAAGAAGCTCGAAGACCTGTTTCACGACACGCTCAAGGACGTCTATTTCGCCGAAAAGAAGATCCTCGCGAGCCTGCCGAAGATGGCGAAGGCCGCCCAGCATTCCGGACTTAAAGCGGCCTTCCAGAAACACCTCGGCGAGACCGAAGGTCAGATCGACCGTTTGGAGCAGGTGTTCGCGGAAATTGACAAGAAGCCTCAAGGCAAGACTTGCGACGCCATCGTGGGCATCGCCAAGGAAGGCCAGGAGATTATGGATGAGTACAAGGGCATGCCGGCTCACGACGCAGGCTTGCTCGCCGCAGCGCAGGCCGTCGAGCACTACGAGATGACCCGCTACGGCACGCTCCGCACCTGGGCCGAAGAGCTCGGTTACACGAAGGCGGCGAAGTTGCTGCAGCAGACCCTCGATGAGGAACGTGCGACCGACGCCGCGCTGACCAAACTCGCGAAATCGGTCATTAATCTGGACGCTGAAAAAGACGAAGCCGCATAAACGCAGCCCGATCAACGGAGCGGTCCACGAGCGCGCCTCCAACAGGGGGCGCGCAGGCTTGACAGGCGCAATTGCGGCTAGCTGACGCGCAGGGCAGGCGGGAACGAATCCGTACTGCGCGCGTGATGTTCAAATGAAGACATCGAAGATGACGCGCGGTAACTCTCCCCCGAACGAGATCCGTCCGCACTGACACGGATGCCCGCAGCGCTGATGGCTGAGGTGGAAGCCTGGGCGACCGCCAATCACGTTAACCGCTCAGACGCTATCTGCCGGCTGGTAGAGTTGGGGCTTATGGCTAAGGTAAAGCCAACCCAGGTAAATGCGACGCGAGCCAAGCAATTGGCTGCCACAGTGATCGACAATTTGGCCGACAGTGCAGCAAGCGCCGGCGATCGGGCTAGCCGCAAGAGCCGGTTGCTGAAAGGGCCCGAAGAGTTCAGAGAGGCGCGGGTCGATCGGCCAAAGGTAAGAAAATGAAGACACCGCGCGGCAATGAACCTCCGAAGCAGATCAGCAGCGCCGAGCGGGAAGCGCGGAAGGCGTTCCGCGAAGTAGGGGCCAAGACGGCCATGAGCGATCACGAGATCGCCCAAACCGCGTTCTCTCAGAACCGCGAACGTTTGAAAGCCGAGCGGCTCGCACGAGAGGCCGCGGCAACGCCGGTCGTAAAAGACAAGCCCAAGCCCAAGTCGAAAAAATGAAGACGGGCCCTTGGACTTTAAAACGATCGCGTTAGCCCGGAGCGTCACCGGAGGTCGGTAAAAGAGCGTGGTCAGGCCAACGTCTGTCCTGCGCACATCGCTGCATTGGGTTATGCTCAGGTCGACGTAGGCCAATCTCCAAATAGCTTATATTTAAATGCCGACATTGGTTCTGCAGCGTCCGTTTGACTCGGAGCAGGTGACGATGGCTCCCGACTACCGTCTGGCGATGCGCAAGGATGCAAGCCGTCTTTACGACATTCGACGGCGATCGATCCTTGAACTCGCGCCGCCAACGATGCCGGCCGCCGAGGCGCGGGCGTGGGCAGCACAGCTCACGCTGACCGGGATGGAGCGAAAGCTGCAGGAGCTGGAAATATGGGTTGCCGAGCGCGGCGGCATCGTCGCCGGATGGGGGGCCATGTGCGGCGACATGCTGGAGGGGCTGTATACGGCACCAGAATTTGCCGGGCAGGGCGTAGGCGCTGCATTGCTCGACAGGCTCGAAGGACTGATGCGTGAGCGCGGGTTCCCGTCAGTACGCCTTGAGGCAAGCTCCAACGCCCGCGGCTTCTACCTTCGTCGCGGCTACCGCGCGACCGGCCCGCAAACGCCGCAAGGCGCCTGGCCCATGGTGAAAGAACATCTCGCCTGAAAACAGCGGCGGGAGGAGAATAAATGCGACGGGCGACGGCCTGGTTTTGGCGGCCGTTTAAACCGTTCGCGGCGCTTGATTTTCGCTCCGTGAGGGGCGACTTTGGCGCCCGCTTGGCCGGGCTGATCTGAGCCCTCGCGGGCGGGTTGTCAGGAGGATATTGCGTGGCGGACCATCAGGTGCACGATTTGACCCCGGAAGACGTTTCCAGCGGTATAGCGGAAGGGCGCTATCTTCTGGTCGACGTTCGCGAGCCCAACGAGGTCGCGGTGGAAGCCTATCCGGACGGCGTGGTCGTTCCGCTCCAGACCTTCGATCTGGCGGCCATTCCCGATCCCAAGGGCAAGCAGGTGGTTTTCGCCTGCCGTTCGGGCAAGCGCTCGGTGACGGCCTCGCTTGCGGCCCAGGCGGCGGGCCTTCCTTACGACAAGCATCTGGCCGGTGGCATCATCGGCTGGAAGGCAGCCGGCTTGCCGACCCGAACCGGCGGCTGATTCCCGCCATGACATCCATGAATAAGGTCTTTGCCGACCTTCCGGTCACCGTGTTCGAGGCGATGTCGCAGGCCGCCCGCGACAACAACGCCATCAATCTTGGTCAGGGCTTTCCCGACGATCCCGGGCCGGAGGACATCCGCCGCGCCGCGGCCGACGCGACCGTGAACGGCTACAACCAGTACCCGTCGATGATGGGCATTCCCGAACTGCGGCAGGCGATCGCGGCCCATTATGGCCGCTGGCACAAGCTCACCCTCGATCCAATGACGGAAGTGATGGTGACCTCGGGCGGCACCGAGGCGCTGACGTCGTCCATTCTCGCCGTCGTCGAACCCGGCGACGAGGTCGTCTGCTTCCAGCCGGTCTATGACAGCTACCTGCCGATCATCCGCCAGGCCGGCGGCATTCCGCGCCTGTTGCGGCTCGAGCCGCCGGACTGGCGGCTGACCGAGGAGATGCTGGCCAGCGTCTTCAACCACAAGACCAAGGCGGTGCTGTTCAACAACCCGCTCAATCCAGCGGCGGTCGTTTATCCGCGGGAGGACCTCGAATTGCTGGCGCGGTTCTGCCAGCAGTTCGATACGATTGCGATCTGCGACGAGGTCTGGGAGCACGTGATCTTCGACGGCCGCGAGCATATCCCGCTGATTACGATCCCGGGCATGCGCGACCGCACCATCAAGGTCGGCAGCGCCGGCAAGATCTTTTCGCTGACGGGATGGAAGATCGGCTTCGTCTGCGCCGCGCCGCCGCTGTTGCGGGTGGCCGCAAAAGTGCATCAGTTCCTGACCTTCACGACAGCGCCGAACCTGCAGGCCGCCGTCGCCTACGGCCTCGGCAAGCCGGACGAATATTTTTACGACATGCGCAAGGAGCTGGCGCGGAGCAGGGACCGTCTGACCAAGGGGCTGGAGAGCATCGGCTTTCCCGTGCTGAAGTCGCAGGGCACCTATTTTCTCACCGTCGATCTGTCGCCGCTCGGGCTCAACGAAACCGATGTCGAGTTCTGCAACCGCATCGTGTCCGACTATAAAGTCGCCGCGATCCCGGTATCGGCGTTCTACGAGCAGGACGCGGTGACCTCGGTGGTGCGGTTCTGCTTTTCCAAGAAGGACGAAACGCTGGATACGGCGCTGGAACGCCTGTCGGACGCGGTGCACGGCCGCCGCAAGAGGTAGCAGATGCGCGATTCCGTCCGGGGTTCGCTTCGCCTGATCGGTGCGTTGACGGCTGCGCTGTCGCTCTCGACCGCGCGGGCCGAGGAGCGCACCGTGAACTTCTACAACTGGTCCAACTATATGGCCCCGGGGGTGCTGGAAGACTTCACCAAGGAAACCGGCATCAAGGTGGTCTACGACACCTTCGACGCCAACGAGACGCTGGAGACGCGCCTGCTGGCGGGCAAGTCCGGCTATGATGTGGTGGTGCCCACCGGCTATTTCCTGCAGCGCCAGATCACCGCAAAAGTCTTCCTCAAGCTCGACAAGTCAAAACTGCCCAACCTCGCCAACGCCTGGCCGGTCGTGACCGATCAGCTCGCGACCTACGATCCCGGCAACAATTACGGCGCCAATTACATGTGGGGCACCACCGGCATCGGCTACAACGTCAAGACCGCCCAAAAAATCCTCGGGCCCGATGCGAAGATCGACAGCTGGGACATCGTCTTCAAGCCGGAGAATCTCGCCAAGTTCAAAGACTGCGGCATCCACATGCTGGATTCCGCCGACGACATTCTGCCCGCGGCGCTCGGCTATCTCGGGATCGATCCGAACTCGACCAGGCAGGCCGACCTGGAAAAGGCTGCCGAGCTCGTCAGCAAGATCAGGCCCAACGTCCGCAAGTTTCATTCCTCCGAATATCTGGGCGCGCTGGCGTCGGGCGAAATCTGCTTCGTGGTCGGATGGTCCGGCGACATCATGCAGGCGCGCAGCCGCGCGGCGGAAGCCAAGAACGGCATCGAGATCGGCTACACGATTCCAAAGGAGGGCGCGCAGATGTTCTTCGACAATCTGGCGATCCCCGCGGATGCGAAGAATGTCACCGAGGCCTATGAGCTGATCAACTATCTCTACCGTCCGGACGTCGCGGCGAAAAATTCCGACTTTTTGTCGTATGCCAACGGCAATCTGGCGAGCCAGAAGCTGGTGGATCCGAAGATTTTGAACGACAAGAATATCTACCCGGACGAGGCGACGCAGAAAAAGCTGTTCGTCATCAACGCACGCGACCCCGCCACGCAGCGCATCATCAACCGGCTGTGGACGAGGGTGAAGACCGGGAAGTGATTCCCGTCGTCATTGCGAACCCGTAGCCTGGATGAGCGAGAGCGACATCCGGGGGCCGGTCCCGCAAAATCCCGGATGTTGCGGAGCCCGTCATCGACGCGCATTCGCGCGATCCGTTGGCTCATCCGGCCTCCGTTCGCTTCCAACAAAACTCCTGTTGCCGGAACCCGGGCGAGAACCTATAGCTCCGTCCGGGAGCATCACATGACCAACATCCTCACGTTCTTATCGACGCGTACGCTGCTGCAGATTGTCTTTGTCCTGGGATCGGCCGTTGCGCTGAAGGCCTGGAGCCTCGGCCTGCTGTTCGGCTGATTGCACGCTCATCTGGGCTACGCATCGCGACGCTACCGCCATCTCCGGTGCAGCCACAGCCACTGGTCCGGATATTCCCGCACCCAGCCTTCGATCACATCCGTCACCGCCTGCATCGTGCCTTGAATATCGATCTGGCCGGAGGCGTCGCGCACCGGCTTGACCTCTTCGGAAAGTTCGGCGCGGAATCTGTGGTTGGGAAGGCGGATGATGCGCACGCCGTGCACGGGGCATTCGACCTGCCGCAACAGCCGGGCCAAGGTCGGATTGGCCTTGGTCTTGCGGCCGAAGAACGTCACCTCGACCCCGTTGCCCATGTACTGATCGACCAGCATCGCGACGTGCTGGCCCCGCTGCAGCGCCTCCGCCAGCTTGAGCGGTGCCTCGCGGCCGGCCGGCACCAGCGTGCCCATCTTGACGGCGCGGATGCGCTCGATGGCGCGGTCGGCGGATTCGATGTTGGGGCGGCGGAACAGGATGGCGCAATCGAGCCCGTGGGCGACCGCGCCAAGCGCCGGGATCTCCCAATTGCCGAGATGGCTGGCGAAGATAATCGCCGGCTTGCCGTCGTCGCGCAGGGCATCGAAAATCTGCTTGGTCCGCGCGCCGAACTCGACGCGGCTCGGTTTGTCCGGATGATCGACGTCGTAGTCCCAGATGTGGTCGAGATGGGCGAACTCGGCGCCGATGCGGCCGAGATTGTCCCAGACGCCGGCCAGAATGGTTTCGATCTCCTCCGGCGTTTTCTCAGGAAAAGCGGCTGTGAGATTCTCGCGCCCGATGCGGTCCTCGCGCAGCCGGCGTCCGATGAAGCGGGTGGCGCGGCCGAAGAAATTCGCGGTCTTGTCCGGATCGAAAAAGCGCGTGGTGCGCAGCAGCGCGACCGTCAGCGCGCCGACGGCGAGTTCAGCCACGGGCTTGGCGGCGTCGCGCAGGCGCGCCCTGGTGCGTAGGAGCAGGCGGTTCATTGTCTACTGATAGCCGGCCGCTAGACCGGTTCGCGGGTCAGGATCAGCGAGGCGTTTTGCCCCCCGAAACCGAACGAGTTCGACATCACGGCGGTCACCCTGGCGTCGCGCGCGGTGTTGCCGACCACGTCGAACAGGATGGCGGGATCCGGAATCTCGTAATTGATGGTCGGCGGAATCCGCTGATGCTCCAGCGTCAGCAGCGAGAACACGGCTTCCACCGCGCCCGCCGCCGAGATCGTGTGCCCGACCATCGACTTGTTCGACGACACCGGGATCTTCGGCAGATGCTCGCCGAACACGACGGCGGTCGTGTTGTACTCCATCTTGTCGTTTTCCGGCGTCGCGGTGCCGTGCGCGTTGATGTGGTCGATCTGTTCCGGTTCGAGACCGGCGTCGGCCAGCGTCTTGCGCATGCAGCCGATGATCGGCTTGCCGTCCGGGCTGGAGCGGGTGCGGTGGAACGAGTTCGGTCAGTTCGCCGCAGCCGGCGACCACGCCGAGGATCTTCGCGCCGCGGGCGGTTGCCGATTCATAGCTTTCCAGCACCATCGCGCCGGCGCCTTCCGCCATGACAAAACCGTCGCGGTTCTTCGAGAACGGTTTTGAGGCGGCCTGCGGCGGATCGTTCTGTGTCGACAAGGCCGACAGCAGGGAGAACCGCACCAGCGCTTCCGGATTGACCGAGCCGTCGGTCCCAACGCAAAGCGCCGCATCCGCGTCGCCGCGGCGGATCGCCTCGACGCCCAGCTGGATCGCGGTCGCGCCGGAGGCGCAGGCCGTAGAGAGCGAGATCGGCGAGCCCTTGGTGCCGAAGGCTTCGGCCAGATGGCTCGCCACGGAGCCGAACATGAAACGGTGATGATAGGAGGTGAACCGGCCGCCACCGCTGACGCGCAGCATGTCGCCATAGTCGAATTCGGTCTTTCCGATCGCGCGTCCGAGTTCGAGCCGCTGCGGCCATTCCACCTCGACCGGCGCCACCGCCAGAAACAGCGGTCCGGGAAAATCGGCCTTGGCGCCGATGGCGGCCTGTGCGAGCGCTTCTGCGGTGGCCATTTCGGCCAGCCGCTCGGTCAATCCCGTCGAGGTGACGGGATCGACGCTGACGAAATCGACCGTGCCCGCCATGGTGGATTTCAGCCCGTCGATCGGAAAGCGCGTCACGGTGCGGATGCCGGATTCCCCCGCGATCAGCTTGCGCCAATTGTCCTCTTTTCCGGCGCCAAGCGACGTCACCACGCCCATGCCGGTGACGACAACGATCGGCCTGCCGAACTTATCTGATGGTGCTGACATGGTTCCCCCGATGTTGCGCCGTAACTGAATGCGCTCCCGCGCCGATTACTTGACGGCCTCGACCAGGGCCATGCCTTCGCCCTGCCAGTGACCGGCCCCCACCACCACAATCTGGTCAAGCTGGCCTGCCTTTTCAACCTCGAGTCCGGTCGGATCGTTGGGCGGAAACAGCGCGCCGCGGGACAGCGAGAGTGCGGCCAGCGCCAGCCCCAGCGGAAACTGGGTCTCCAGCGTATGGCCGAACATCGTTCCGGTGGCGCGCACCGCAAATCCGGGGTGCTGGCGCAGAAACGCCTTTTCTTCCGACGTCACCGGTTCGGCGCCGGTCGCGCCCGTAATCAAATTGCCGCTGTCGCCGGCGACGCCGAGTTTTGGCCACATCGCTTCCAGCGATCGGGTCACAGCGCCCGGCTGCTTGCGCTTGGCGAGGTCGGCGACCACTTTGGTCAGTTTTGCATAGGGCTTGGCGCCGCGGGCTTCGGCATGCTCGCGGGATTCCAGCACCAGGAAACAGCCGGCGGAGCCAAGCGCAAAGCCGCTGTGGCCCTCGCGCTGCCAGACCGGCGCATATTTCTCTTTCAGATTGAAGTCGCCGAATTCGTAGAGGACGAGCAGATCGGAGCGCTCGCCATTATGGGCGGCGCCGACCAGCGCGATCTCGCTCTGCCCGGACTCGATGCGGGCCAGCGCGATTCGCGCCGCGTCGATGGAGGCGGCTTCCTCGCCCATGAAGGTGCGCGACGTTCCGCACACGCCGTGGACGATCGCGATGTTGCCGGCGAGCAGGTTGGAGAGCTGGGCCAAAAACAGCGTCGGCCGCAGATCGTTCATCAGCCGTTCGTTGAGGAATCCAGGACTCGAATTGCCCTGGGCATCAGCGTTCATGATCGCCTGGTCGACCGCCAGGTCGCGCTCGCCGCCGCCGGCGGCGACGATCATGTCCATCCGGCCGAGAATTTCCTTGTCGCCCTTCACGCCGGCCGAATCCAGCGCCAGTCCCGCGGCATAAGTGCCGATGCGTTGCCACGCTTCCATCTGGCGCTGGTCGCCCTTTTTCGGGATCTGCGCGTCGAACGAGACCGGCGCGAGCGGATGCACGATGTAGGGCGCAAACCGCTTGTCGTCGATGTTGATCTTCTTCTCGTTCAGCGCGTCCCAATGCGCATCCAGCCCCTCGCCGAGCGAGGAGACGATGCCGATGCCGGTGATCCAGACTTCCTTGGCGGGCGCGGATTTGGACTCAGTCATGCGTTATCGCCTGCAGTGGGAAGCCGATCTCGTTGGCCTTCGCGTCCATGTGCACGCGCAGGGCCGGGTCGGGGAAGGGGGCAAGGCCGAAGGTGAGTTCAGCGCTGCACTTCAGTTCCTTGCCGACGCGTCCCTTGACCTTGGTGACGGCAAAGCCGGAACCTTCATGCTCGAGCTTCGCCTCGATCGTCAGCAACTGGCCGGGACTGACGAAACCCCGCATCTTGGCTTCCTTCACGATGGCCAGGAACGGCATGCGCTCGAACTTCAGGACGCCGAGTATCAACCAGCCGGAACTCTGCGCCATCGCTTCGGTCAGCAGCACGCCGGGCATGATCGGGAAACCCGGAAAATGCCCTTCGAAGATGGTATGCGTGGCCGGAACCTGAGCCTCGACCGTAATTTTCTTCTCGTCGAGATTGAGGTCGACGATGCGATCGATCAGCTGGAAGTAATCAAGGTTCATGGCGGCCGATTAAAGCGTTTTCCAGCGAAGTGAAGACCGGTTCGCGTCAAGAAAACGCGTCAAACCAAGAATCTGAAGCCCCGTTCCGAGCAAATCGGAACGGAAATGGCTCTAGGCGCCCGGCGCTGCATTCTTGGCGGCGACCAGTTCGTCGATGCGATCGGCGAGATTCTGCAGCACGAAATACTGCTCGGTTGTAGCCTTGCCGTCGTTGACCTCCTGGGTCCATTTTTCGAGCGGCATCTTGATCCCGAACGCCTTGTCGATGGCAAAGGCGATGTCGAGGAAGTCGAGGCTGTCGATGCCCAGGTCGTCGATGGCGTGGCTCTCCGGCTTGATCGTGTCGCGCGGAATGTCGCAGGTTTCCGCGATAATGTTGGCGATCTGATCGAATGTGGAAGACATCATTAAGCCTTTGATATATTGGAGATAATCCGGAACGGCTTGAGGAGGCGGGGCATGGCCCCGGAAGGCCCTGTTCCCCTAGGCCGGAGTTGAGTGCCCGTATATCGGAGCGGGGCCCTGAGTTCAATGGAGGCGGACCATTCCTGTCACATTGGATTTGGCGACAAAAATGGCAGATTCGGGGAGATGCGGAAGCGTAGGATGCGTGGTCCGGATGAGCTCCGCGATATCCGGGACTTCTCCCGCATATCGCTCTGATGTCCTTCGTCAAGTGGTTTGCGCGCGAGATATCGGCTCCATGCGATTTTCGCTGGAGAGAACGGCAGTGATGATCGTGCAACGGTGGAGGCGAAGCCTGAAGACGTCGGTGATTAAGCTCTGATACGCGGGTTTAAACCGCAGTTCCGAGATTTCGTCCGGGGCTGTCCGCTGTCTACGCGCGGGCGTCGATCGACTGATCGGCCACAAAGCGACATCAGGAATTCCCCTGCCGTGGCTTCGCCCCCGCCGTTGCACGATATTTGTTCGGGTTGCGGTCCGGGTATTGGCTCCCTGTCAGCTCTGTTTGGTACTCACTTCGCCGGCGTCGCGGGTTGGCCGACGGCGCGACTGACGGCCCAGATGAAGCCCGACAGTTCCCGCGCAATCGCGGTCACCACGAGGGTCGGCCGTTTGCCGCGCCGGGCCAATGCGCGATAGCGCGCGGTCAGGCGCGCCTGTGCCTTCCAGGCGATCTCCTGGACGGCGGGCGGTGCGGCTTCAACCTTGGCAAGCTTCTTCTTGCCGACGCGCGGGGGATGGCGGTAGCTCCAGGAGCACTCCACCAGAATGCGCCGTGCCCGATGGTTGCCGGCCTTGGTGATACCGCCGCGCCAGACCCTGTCACCGGTCGACGCTTCACCCGGCACCAGGCCTAGATAGGCCATCAACTGGCGCGGGCTGGCAAAGCGCGACAGGTCGCCGATCTCGGCGAGGAAAATCGTAGCCGAAATGAGATCGAGACCGCGCACCGCCATCAGTGCCGTCACCACCGCTGCAAGCGACCAGTCCGGCACCGCCGCGGCGATCGCCCGCTCGAGCCGGATCACGCGCTCATTGGCTTGCCGCACCGCCAACAGCATCTCCTCGAAGGCGATACGCTGTTCGCGGTGGACAAGCTTCTGGCTCACCAGCCAGTTCATATGGGCCCTGGTCCAGGTTCGCTTGCCGGTAAAATGCCGGCCAAGCCGCAGCAGCAGCGACAGAACCTGCTGGCGTTTGGATTTGAGATCGTCGACCGCAGCTTCGCGCGCCCGCACCAAATCCCGCATCGCCTCGTGCCGCGCATCCGGAACCCAGACCGCGGTCAGTTCGCCCGCGCGCAACAGCTTGGCCAGATTGAGCGCGTCGCGCCGATTGGTCTTCACCCGATCGCCCGGCTTCTTCGGGATCAGCGACGGCGCCACCACCACACACTCGTGGCCGAGCGTCTTGATCAGCCGGTGCAGCCCATACCCGGTCGGGCCGGCCTCATAGCAGAACGTCAGCCGCCGATGCTGTGCCGCAAGCTTCTTGACCAGCTTGCTCGTCGCCGCCTCCGTGTTGTCGATCTCGCCAAGATACCGGACTTCGCCGTTCCGCCCGCCCTCCGCAATTGCCACCGCATTGCGCAGCTTGGATGTATCGATACCCACAAAGACTTCGCTATAATCCGCCATGACTCGTCCTCCTTGCGTGAGGCTCTACCCGGCCTATCCGGGCAACCCTCGCTTGCGCATCGAGGGCGAGTCGCCTCAATCTGGGAAGGACATACGGTCTGCGCTCATGCGGGCTGCAGATCACCCCGCCCGCAACATGAACCCGTCGAAATACGCTGCCAGTTCGGCATGGCCATCGAGTGGCAGCACATGCGCGACATATTGGTCCGGCCGCACTACTACCATGCAGCCTTGGTCCCGATCGATACCGCGCATCGCAAAGATGTCGTGGCCGGCCTTGAGATCGGGGCAGAACACCTTTTCGTAGTCGCGAAGGCCATAACGTCCTTTCGGCGGGAGCAGGAGCGGGGGCATCGCTTCGATGGCGATTTCCGTGTGCGCTTGCTGGAACACCGCGCGGACATCGATCACTGAGTCGATATCGGCGCCCGCGGGCGTGTACCGCTTCACGGAAGAGCTGGGACTAGCACTTAGGAAGTCGCACAGCGCGCGGACGGGCGAGTTGGCGTCAGCGGGATCGCCGCTGCCGGCAAAGACGAAAATCCGGAACCGTCCGTCCGCCTTGGCGACGTGGCCAAGATGAACCGGCTTGGCGTCCGCGAGCCGAATGACCGGCGCGGAATGAAAGCGCGTGCCGATCGACAGGCCCTTGGCGAGATGCTGATGATCCGGTTTGGCGGTGAGGAGGGACGGGCGGTAACGGGACGCCGTTCCCGCGGTATAGCGGCCGTGCCGGACGAAGTAGTCTTGGGTTTCCGCGGCGTCCGCGCCCTTGTTGTCGCCCTTGGCGGAAGCGAGGATCTCGGCCCATTCGCGGTCGAAGTCGATCAACTCCTTTGCGACCGCCTGCCGTTCCGCCGAGTAGCTGTGCAGGAGCCGCGGCGCGCTGCGCTCGTGCAGGACGGCGGCGAGCTTCCATCCGAGATTGAAGGCGTCCTGCATCGAGACGTTCATGCCCTGGCCCGCTTTCGGGCTGTGGGTGTGGCAGGCGTCGCCGGCGATGAATACGCGGGGCAGGCGCGTCCCGACCGCTTCCGCCGGCACGTCGTCGAACTTGTCGGTCAGCCGCTGGCCGATCTCGTAGACCGACCACCAGGCGACCTCCTTCACATCAAGCGTATGCGGATGGAGAATCCGCCGCGCCTTGGCAATCAGGTCATCCGACGTGATGTTGCGGTTGGCGACCCGCTCGCCGGCGTCGAGGTTGGTGAGTTCGACATAGAGGCGGACGAGATAGCCGCCTTCGCGCGGAATCACGAGGACGCTGCCGTCATTCGCCGACTGGATCAGCACCTTGAAGCGAATGTCGGGAAAGTCGGTGACGGCCAGGACATCCATGACGCCCCAGGCATGGTTAGCGGAATCGCCGCGCAGCTCGCGCCCGATCGATTTGCGCACCGTGCTGCGCGCGCCGTCGCAGCCGACGACATAGCGGGCCCTGACGGTCTCGATCTCGCCCTCGTGCCCGGCATCAAGCCGTTCGAGGCGCACGGTCACCGCGTGGTCTTCGAACCGCGCCGCCGTTGAAATCTCGAGGTCGAGCAGCCGCCGCGAATAATACGGCTCGAGCTTTGACGGCGATTTGCGCATGACATCGAGATAGCAATCATGCACGCGCGCCTGGTTCAGGATGACGTGCGGCATTTCCGACAGTCCGTCCTCGACGTCCCTGACACGGCCGCTGCGGACGATGTTTTCAGGCTTGTTCTCGTCCGGCCTCCAGAACGTCGTCTCGGTGATCCAGCAGGCTTCCTTCAGCACGCGTTCGCTGAAGCCAAAGGCGTCAAACATTTCCATGGTGCGGCAGGCGACGCCGTCGGCCTGGCCGAGCAGCAGCCGGCTGGGTTTTTGCTCCACGATGCAGGTCTTGATGTCGGCAAACGCCGCAAGCTGCGCCGCCAGCGTCAGGCCCGCCGGCCCGCAGCCGACGATCAGGACGTCGACTTCGGGCGGTACCGGCCCGGCCATGCCCGATGGCAGGACCCGCTCGGCGGGATCGGCGATGTCAGGCTCGCCGGGCTCGAAGCCGTTCAGGTGGAATTGCATGTGTTACTCGCCTCGTGCCGCCCTGAAAAAGTAGGGCGGATTAGCGATAGCGTAATCCGCCGCCAAACCGGAAGTCCGTAGGATGGGTAGAGCGCAGCGATACCCATCGCTGCGTCAGGCCGCGGTTGATGGGTATCGCTTCGCTCCACCCATCCTACGAATTGCTGTCTTCACGGCTTCTTCCCCTCGTCCAGAAACGCCTGCACCGCCTCGAACAGCTTCATCCTGTTGCGTTCCATGATGATGCTGTGCGTGCCTTCGGCGAGCGCGACGTAGCGCTTGTCTGGCGAGTTCACCAGTAGCGGAAACAGCGTCTGCGCCATGTAGGGCGGTGTGTCGCGGTCCCATTCGGCGTGGACCAGCAGCGTCGGCACGGTGATCCTGGCGGGATCGTAATAGGGTTTGCCGGCGCCGAAGAAGTCGGCGCTGTCCTGCACGACGCCGTTGGGTGCGCGCAACACCGGCGGAGTCATCGCCGCGCCAACCGGATCGGTTGCGAATGTCGCGTCGGCCCAGGCGTCGAACCAGCCGGCGGGAATGAGACTGGCTTTCTTGTCCTCGGGCACGCCGGTGTACCAGCGCTCCTTGGCCTGATCGCGATTGACCAGCCGGTACGCGCCAAGCTTGCCGGGACCGGCCTGAACCAGCGAAGCCGTTTGCCGGATCCAGGCCGGCGCGTAGAGAACGAGACGTTCGACCTTCGCGGCGTTTTGCGTGGTGTAGGTCGCCATCAGCGTCGTGCCCCACGACCAGCCCAGCAGGTTCAGGCGCGGAATGTTGCGGCGCTGCAGGATGAAGTCGACGGCGGTGCCGATGTCCTTGACCGCGGTCTGGCCGGTGACAATAGGCGAGTTGACTTCGGGCTTGTCGGCCATCTCGGCGGGCCGGGTGGACTTGCCGTAGCCGCGCAGGTCCAGCAGCCAGACGTCGTAACCACGCGAGGCGATGTATTCCATCCAGGACATGCCGTCGAGCTTGAGGTCGAAGGCCGTCTCGGAGGGGTAGGTCGCGCCGTGGACGTAAAGAACGGTCTGCTCCGGCCGGAACGAGGTCATGTCGGCCGGACGTTTGTTGCGGACATATATTTCGATGCCGGGATCGGCCGTCTTCACCATCATCTCTTCAGTCACCAGAGCCCTCGTTTGTGCCAGCGCGGGAATCGAAAACAGCGTTGCGAGAAAAAAGCCTGTGGCAGTGATTAGAAATTTCAATGGTGCCTCCCTTGTTTTCTTCGTTTTTAGTCGTGATCAACGTAACGGAAATTGCAGCGACGAGTCATCTACCCTCGCGTGGGCCGCAGCGGACAACAACGTCGCAGCGACTGGATGAGGCCCACATCCGGCGATCGAAGCCTATTCAGGCGCTCCAACTCTTCCCGGTGTCAGCGCTGACAGACGCGGCGCGAATGCGCGTGACGCGCTTTAACGGTCTTTTTACCATAAGTGTTCATAATAGCCTATATTCCAGCAAAGGTCCTTTCCATGGCTCGCCGAGAAGGAAGGCCTGCCGGTCGCAGGAACGAAAACATATTGAGCTTTGAGCGTCCCCCGGCAAAGGCGGTTGGCGCTGACGCCCTCGACCTGGTTTATCAGGCCGCCGAGATTTTCAACGGCATCGAGCAAGATGCGCGAGAAATCGAAGCTCGCGCTCACGCCATGTGCAAGAGCGCCGCGGAACGTCTGAAGCTGGCGGAGCAACGAACCGAATCCGCCGAGCATTCGTTGCGGGAAGTTGTCGCTAACGCGGATCGCAAGCTTGCTGACGCTTCCAGAGTCTTGACGGAGATCGAACTTCGCATCACGGCGGCGGAGGACAAGGCGGCAGCCGCGGAAATTCGTGCGCATGTAGCCGAGACGGAAGCACGCGAGGCAAAACAGAGCCTGGCGCTGGTCGAAGACGCCATTCGCAGGCGCCTGCTTTGCGCCAGCCCGGAAGCTTCTCGCAGATTGTGCGATGTAGCCTGACTGCTGCGAGATTTTCGATCCGAATTGCGCTTATGCGCCGGCAGAAATTGTCAGGACCACCGGCAGTGCGCCGCGAGAATGCGAAACTGCATCTCAATGACGGCCGAGCGAGGAAGTTCGTAGCCCGGATGTAGCGCAGCGACATCCGGGGCGACTTTATCCGCGAGCAAGGACCCGGATTGCGCTGCGCTCCATCACGGGCTACGGGGCCGGGCTATTCGAAACTGATGAAACGCGCAGAAGCCTTACCCCTGCGGCGTCACCGAAATCCTGGCGCAGTCGCGGCGGCCCATCAGCACGCAGTCCTGGGTCTTGCGGAGATCGGCGATGCTGACGGCAAGCCAGATGCCGATGGCGGTCAGTGCCACGGTGAACGCGAGCGCTGCGACATTGGCGAGCATGCGATGACGGAAATCGTCTCCCTCGTCGCGCGGCCGTTCGTAGCGGGAGAGATCGCTCGCCGCAGGCGGTCTGCTGGTGTTGAGGTTCCTGGCCGGGTCGGGTTCTTCCGTTCCGCCCGGCGGGTGGGCGGAGGTGCGCGGCCTAAACTTGAGCACCACGTGCTCATCGTCCGAAATAATGGGCCGCTGGGTTTTCACTGCCGTCGATCCGCGAAAAATCCTGCGTCTTTCTTAGCACGGCGGCAGCGCTTCCAACATCAAATCTTGCCGGACGCGGGGCAGCCATCCATCCGCGCAGCGTCTGATGGAACCTGCTGCCGGCGATCGAAAGTCCGTGCCGTCAGGCCTTCGGGCAACCTTGGCATACCTGCCGCCAAGCCCGGGTCGCTGCCGTTTAAGCGCGCGCAGCATCAACAACTACTTCGGAAGTTCGTCCGACAAGGCGACAGGTGGCGGTTGCTGTTCGGCGACCTCCTTGCCGCCAAGCCTCTTGTGCAGCCAGCGTTCGATCCGGCCGCCAACGGTCAAGATCGCGAAAGTGATGATCAATGCGATGATCACCACGCGCCATTGTCCGAGGCCGCAGACAATTCCGATGCAGGCCGCCAGCCAGGTGCAGGCAGCGCTGGTGAGCCCGCGGACCCTGAAATGACGCCCTGCGTGGACAATTACGCCTGCGCCGAGAAAGCCGATCCCGGTCAGGATTCCCTGCATCACCCGGCTGCCGGCGTCGGAGACGATTTTGGACTCGTCCGAATGGACCAGCACCAGCAGCATGGCCGTCGCAAGGCTGACCAGCGCCAGCGTCTTCAATCCGATCGGCTTGCCGTGCAGATCGCGGTTGAGACCGATCAGCCCGCCCGCGAGCGTGGCGACGCCGAGACGCAGTATGATTTCAGTCCAGTCCAGCAACGCGGGAAACCTCCGGGCTCAGCCCTGTTTCGGCAGCCGTCCCATCATGTAGAACTCGTCGTTCGGGCGCATCGCGGTGACGTTGGCCAGACGGTTCGACAGTGCAAAGAAGGCCGAGATCGCGGTGATGTCCCAGATGTCGTCGTCGGAAAAGCCGTGGCCGGCAATCTCGGCAAAATCCGCCTCCGAAACCGTGTTGGCCGCCTGGCTCACCTTCATGGCGAAGTCGAGCATGGCGCGTTGCCGCGGCGTGATGTCGGCCTTGCGGTAGTTGACCGCGATCTGGTCGGCGATCTGTGGATTCTTGGCCCGGATGCGCAGGATCGCGCCATGGGCGATCACGCAGTAATGGCACTGGTTGGCGGCGGATGTCGCCACCACGATCATCTCGCGCTCGGCCTTGGTCAGGCCGCTGTCCTTTTCCATCAGCGCGTCATGATAGGCAAAGAAGGCGCGAAATTCGTCCGGGCGGTAGGCCAGCGTCAGGAAGACGTTCGGGACGAAGCCGGATTTCTCCTGCACGGCGAGGATCCGGGTGCGAATGTCCTCCGGAAGTCTGTCGATGGCGGGCGGCTGAAATCGGCTGGTGGCGGGCTTGGACATGAAACGGTTCCGGCTGGGGCCGCGAGGCGGCGTTGCCGGAACCATATATCGTATTGCGGCGAAGTGGATACCGGCTCGCGCGAAGAATCGGCGCGAACGTTTGTCGCCCTAGCGCAGCGGCTTTTTGAGGAGCGAGAACCGGTCGGGGTCGAGCCCCATCGAGGGCTGCAGCATCGGCGCCTCCACCGGCGTCATGACGCGGGCGGCAGGCCGCTCACCACCGGCCGAGGGATCGTTTGGCGTATCCCGATTGGAAGTAGCGCCGCGCCAGCGCTCCAGCACCGCGGAGACGAAGTGCATGTCATGGCCGGCGGTGACCGACGGAACGGACGCGATGGTGGCCTCGCTGCGCGGCAATTGATGGACCGGAACCTCCTTGAAGCGCAGGCGGGTCGGCAGCGCCACGCCTTCGCCGAAAGCCAGCACTTCGCGGGTGCCGAGCGATGGCACGAACGACAGCAGGTTCGCGGCGGCGTCGGAGACCGCCGAGCGCAGCAGCGCCTGGTCGCGGTCGTTGGCAAGGCGCATCGCAAACAGCGTGTTGCACTGGGAGATGATGGTGGCGTCGAGTTCGGCTGGACGCTGGGTGACGAGGCCGAGAAAGACGCCGTACTTGCGGCCTTCCTTGGCAATGCGCGAGACCGCCTTCCGTGTCGGGCCGAAGCCGATGTTGCGGTCGGCCGCGGCGTAACGGTGCGCTTCCTCGCAGACGAACAACAGCGGCGAGACGCCGTCGCTCCACAGGCCGAAATCGAACGCCATGCGGCACAGCACTGACACTACGGAATCGACGACTTCGGCGGGGAAGCCGGCGAGCTGCATGATGGTCATCGGCCGGCCGTTGGCAGGCAGGCGGAACAGGTGGCTGATGACTTCCGCCATGGTGTCGCCGCCGACATTGGCGTTGTCGAACATGAAGGTGTAGCGGGGATCGTTGCGCACGGTTTCGATGCGCGAAATCAGCTTGTGATAGATGATGCGCGAGGAGCGATTCTCCAGCTTGCCCATCCGTTCGTCGATCAGCGAAATCAGATCGGACAGGCGGTACGGCACCGGCGTATCGACGGTGTAACCGCCCGACTTCGGCTCCAAGCGCTTGAGACCGAGCCGGTCGGAGTTCTGGTACTGGGTGTAGATTCCCTTCGCCATCGGAATGATTTCGGCGAGAACGTCGAGTTCTTCCGGAACGCCCGGGCGGCCGCCGAACAGGACGTCGACGATTTCCTCAAAATTGAACAGCCAGAACGGCAGTTTGAGGTTGCGCGGGTTGAGCACCAGCGAGCGGTCGCCGAAGCAGCGGCCATACTCGTTATGGACGTCGAGCAGGAATACCCGCAGGTTCGGCCGCGCCTTGAGAATCTCGTTGAGCAGCAGCGATACGCTGGTCGATTTGCCGACGCCGGTGGAGCCGAGCACGGCGAAGTGCTTGGAAAGCATCTCCTCGACGTCGACATAGGCGATCACCGAGCGGTCCTGCTGCAGAGTGCCGACATTGATCTGGTCCGATCCGCTCGGCGCGTAGACCGTGCGAAGGTCCTCAGCGGTGACGAGGTCGACGGCATCGCCGATGGTCGGATAATTGGTGACGCCGCGCTGGAATTTGGGACGCTCGCCGCCGGAAATTTCGCCGAGCAGGTCGACCGATGCGGTCGCCATGTATTCATCGGAGCTCAACTTGTTCTCGCAAGACACCTCGGTGATCATCGCAATGATGGTGGTGGCCGCCGCGCAGCGAATGCTGATGAAGCGCCCGACAGTGGCGCGGGCTTCGGAGACGGGCACCTGGCCCGGCGCCAGAAGTCCCACCCGGGCGAGGGAGCCGCGCACGGAAATCACACGTCCGAAGGATGTCACGGTGTTGGATCTCATGAACTGGGGTCTGAGCTCCATTATGGGCAGCCCCGAATAGCGAAACGGTTAAACAGTCGGAGGTTCGTATCGGCTAAATCCGCGGCATCTCGGTCAGGATTCGTTCTTGCGGCGGAGTGCCCTCAGCGCGGTCGGATGTCGGTTGCGCTTTAAAACAAGGGCTTTCTCGCATTTCCGGCCGCGTGCTGTGGCCGCTCCGGATTAATCATTCGTTTACCATCCCGCACGAGGGCAGCGGCCCGTGGGGCGCGTCTCGGTAAATTCCAATGCCGGGTCGTAACCTGGAGCCGGTACGTGTGGACGGTAACCGATTGCTAACCGCGAGTTGTAACGCGACTTCCATTAGTGCTGCGTAATACTGCCGCGGGGCGCACGATCAGTGGTCTGGGGTCCATTGCACGGACTTCTGTTGCCATTTTAAAGGCAGATCGAGTGAGCAACGAGGGTGGTCATCAGATGTCGGGCGGTTCGGCCGGTTCTGCGCAAGCAAGCAGAGCGGTCAAACTGCTTGTGTTGGCCGGAATCCTGCTCGCGGCGGTGATTGCGGCCGACCTGGCAGCATGGAGTCTTCGCGAAGGCGTTCTGCTTGCGCTCGTCGCCGTCCTGGCCGTGATCGCCGCTCTGCTGGTGAGGCGCGATCGGCTGACCGATCAGCGGCTGGCGGCGGAGCGGCGCCAGCTCTCGATTGCCGTCAACAACATCCCGCAAGGCCTCGTTCTCTATGATGCATCCGCGCGGATCATCATTTGCAACCAGCCTTATCTGGACATGTTCGGACTGTCGCCCGACGTGGCCAAGCCCGGCTGCACCATGCAGCGGCTGATCGCCCACCGGAAGGAAACCGGGTCATTCGACGGCGACGTCGATGAATTCTGCAAAGCGATCATCAAGACGGTGTCGCTCGGCAAGGCGACGCGGCAGCTTACGGAAGCGCCGGGCGGCCGGGCGATCGAGATCATCAACCGGCCGCTGAAGAGCGGCGGGTGGGTCGCGACCATCGAGGACATCACCGAGCGCAGGCGCGCCGATGAGAAGATCGCGCATCTGGCGCATTACGACGGGCTGACCGAACTGCCGAACCGGATCCTGTTCCGCGAGCGGCTGGAGCAGTCGCTCAAGGCAATACGGCCGGGCGAGCAACTGGCGGTGCTCTATATCGATATCGATGAATTCAAAAGCGTCAACGACGCGCTTGGCCATCCCATCGGCGATGAACTGCTCAAGGGCGTCGCCGATCGCCTGCGCGGTTGCCTTAAGGAAACAGATGTGGCGGCCCGGCTCGGCGGCGATGAATTCGCCGTCATTCAGACCGCTATCAAGGACCGGTCGGAAACCACCCGGCTCGTTGACGAAATCCATTCAGCGATCAGGCAGCCGCTGGAATGCATGGGGCACCTGATCACCACCGATGCCAGTATCGGCATAGCGCTGGCTCCCGGCGACGGGCTAGAACTCGACCAGTTGCTGAAGAATGCGGACCTCGCGCTCTACGGCGCCAAGGGCGACGGACGGCGCACCTACCGCTTCTTCGAGGCCGGCATGGATGAGCGCGCCAGGGTGCGGCGAAGTCTGGAACTCGATCTGCGCCAGGCGATCAGCGACGGCAGTCTCGAGACCTATTATCAGCCGGTGGTCAATCTGGAGGACGGCAAGATCTCATCCTGCGAGGCACTGCTGCGGTGGCGGCATCCCGAACGCGGCATGATCTCGCCGGCGGAATTCATCCCGATCGCGGAAGACAGCGGGCTGATCAACCAGCTCGGCCTGTGGGTGCTCAATACCGCCTGCGCCGAGGCCGTCACCTGGCCGGATCACGTTCGCGTCGCGGTCAACGTTTCGCCGGTGCAGTTCAGGAGCCCGTCGCTGGCGTTGCACGTCGCAGCGACGCTCGCTTCCAGCGGCCTTCCGGCCAGCAGGCTGGAACTCGAGATCACCGAAGCCGTGCTCATTCGCGACGACGAGGCGGCGCTCGACATGTTGCATCAGTTGCGCAAACTGGGCGTCCGGATCGCGCTGGACGATTTCGGCACCGGCTATTCCTCGCTCAGCTATTTGCAGCGCTTCCCGTTCGACAAGATCAAGATCGACCGCTCCTTCATCAAGGATATCGCCGGTCCCGGCGCGTCCTCGTCCATCGTCCAGGCCGTGATGAACATCGCGGCCGCCAGCGACATGACGACGACGGCGGAAGGTGTCGAGACCGAGCAGCAGCGGAATCTGCTCTACATCCTCGGCTGCACCGAGATGCAGGGCTATCTGTTCAGCCCCGCGATAACGGCCGCCGAGGTGAGGCGGCTGCTGTTGACGCATAGGGGCAGGGCGATGTCGGCAGCTTGAAACGCTTGGCTCAGCTTGCTATCGACGGAGAAGGAAAAAACAAGAAACAGGGCAGGGTGGACCGCGATGAATCGCGACGACGCATCTTGAGCGAGCCGGCGCCGCCTTCCGCGCTCGCACCATTCCGTGTCAGGAATTACCGCTTTCAGTGGCCGGCCGATCTGCTCACCTCGTGGGCGTTCGAGATGGAAACGCTGATTCTCGGCTGGTACGTGCTGGTCGAGACCGGATCGGTGCTGCTGCTCACCCTGTTCGCCTCGCTCGGCTATATCGGTACGCTGGTAGCACCGATGTTCGGCGTCGTCGGCGACCGGATCGGTCATCGCGATCTGCTGGCGATGATGCGCGCGACCTACGCGGTGCTGGCGGCCGTGCTGATGACGCTGGCGCTGTCGGGCCATCTCGCGCCGATCTATGTCTTCATGATCGCGGCCGTGATGGGCATCGTCCGTCCGTCGGACCTTGGCGTGCGCGGCGCGTTGGTCGCGACCATCATGCCGCATGGCCAGTTGATCGGGGCGATCAGCATCTCGCGCACCACGATGGATACCGCCCGCATCGCCGGCGCGCTGAGCGGCGCCGGATTGTTCGCCGCGCTCGGCATGGGCCCGGCCTATGTGGCGATCGTCTGTCTTTATATTATCGCTACCGCGCTGACGCTGTGCATCGTGGCCCCGGCAAAGCCGCACGCGGCGGGCGAGGCCGCCAGCGAGGCGCTGCAGCGCTCGCCGCTGCGCGACCTCAAGGAAGGTGTCGCCTATGTCTGGACCACCCCGCGGATGCAGGCCGCGTTGTGGGTGGCGTTCCTTGCCAACCTGACGGCCTATCCGCTCACCAATGGCCTGTTGCCCTATATCGCCAGGACGATTTACGGCACCAACCAGACCGGGCTCGGATATCTGTCGGCGAGTTTTGCGATCGGCTCGCTGGCCGGCTCGATCGTGTTGAGCCTGATCCGCGATATCCGGGTGGCGCGGCTGATGATCGGCGCTACCGTCGTCTGGTATGCGACCTTGCTGATCTTCGTGCAGATGCAGACGGTGCCGACCGCGATCCTGTGCCTGGTGGTGGCGGGCTTCTCGCAAAGCCTCGCCATGATCTCGATCGCGGTCATCCTGATGCGGACCGCGAGCGAGAATTTCCGCGGCCGGGTGATGGGCGTGCGCATGATGGTGATCTATGGGCTGCCGATCGGCTTGCTGGCCGCCGGCAGTCTGATCGACGAGATCGGATTCGCGGCGACTGGCACGCTCTATGCGGCGGCCGGCCTCGCGCTGATGCTGGCGGTCGTGCTGCACTGGCGTGCCGACCTCTGGCACGTACATGCTCCGGCGAATGCGCGGTGATCCGACTGGCGAAGTCCGCGCAATGCCTCACTGCATCTTGATATTTGCCTCCTTCAGCACCGGCTCCCATTTCGCGGCTTCGGCGCGCATGAAGGCGTCGAAATCCTTGGGCGAACTGCCGACCGGCGTGGCGCCCATCTTTTCCAGCGCGGTCAGGACCACCGGATCCTTGAGGGCGGCGGCAAGGTCGGCGTGGATTTTGGCGACCAGGTCAGGCGCCATGCCGGCGGGACCGAGAAAGCCCCACCAGACCGACGCGTCATAGCCGGGGATGCCGGCCTCCGCGACCGTAGGAACGTCAGGCAATGCCTTCGAGCGCTGCGCTGTCGTCACCGCAAGCGCGCGCACCGCGTTGCCTTCGAGCTGGCCGACCACCTCGGGCAACGGATTGACGCTGATCGGAATCTCGCCGGCGATGACGGCGGTCAGCGCAGGCGCGCCGCCCTTGTATGGGATCGACTGGATCTTGACCTTGGCCATGTAGTTGAGAAGCTCGCCGGCGAGATGGGCCGAGGTGCCGTTGCCGGACATGCCGTAAGATAAAGACTCCGGCTTTGCGCGCGCGGTCGCCAGCAACTCCCCGAGATTCTTCATCGGACTGTCCTTGGACACCACGATCGCCAGCGGCGAATAGGCGATCTCGCTGATCGCGGTAAAATCCTTGAAGGTGTCGTAGGGCAGCTTTGGATAGAAGAACTGGTTCAGCGGATGGCCGCTTGCGACCAGGATCAGCGTGTAGCCGTCCGGCGCCGATTGCGTGAGCGCCTGCGACGCGATGATGCCACCAGCGCCCGGACGATTTTCGATCACCGGCTGCTGGCCCCAGGTTTTCGACAGCGATTGCCCCAGCGTGCGCGCCAGCACGTCGACGGCGCCGCCGGCGGCGTAGGGCACCAGGATGCGTACGGGTTTGGTCGGGAACGTCTCCGCATAGACGTTCGTGCCGGCCAATGTAAACACGGTGGCGGCGATGCCGCGGATGATTGTTCTGCGTAGGGGCATGAGGCGAAATCCTTGCTTGATGGCCGTATCACTTGAGAAATTCATGCGTCGTTCGTGACGAAACCGCGTGGGCATTACTATTCCGCAGCCGGTGTCGTGGCGCCGCGCAATCCAGCGCGTGCGATCGCGGCGCCGACTACGCCTTCCGACTTCACCTCGTTGGTGAACTGGCGGACGAAGGCCATTGCCTGCTCGCGTCCTTTGGGGATGGCGATGGCGTGCCGCTCGATTCCCCAGCGGCCCTCGAGAACTTTCGACCCCGGCAATTTCTCCGCCATTTCGAACAATGCGGCCTTGTTGGTCGCGTAGGCATTGATGGCACCGGTCGACACCATCTCGATGGCGACATCGAAGGCGGCGGCGCGAACGATCTGGGCATGTTTGAAGTCGCGCGAAAGCGTGGCGTCGGAGGAACTGCCCGCGGTCACGCCGACGCGCAGCCCCGGCACATCCACCTCCGCCGGCGTCATCAGTGCGGACCCGCGCGGGACGAGATAGCCGAGCTCGATTTCGAGAAAGGGCGGGCCGAAGTCCATATCGCGCGCCCGCACCGCCGTCGCATTGGTAAAGGCGACATCGACCTCTCCGTTTTTAACGGCGGCGAGGACTTCGGCGTTCTTGGCGAACACGACCGGCTCATAGGGAACGCCGAGCCGCCGCGCGAGCTCCTTGCCGAGATCGTAGCCGACGCCACGCGGCTCGCCCGATCCGGCATCCGGCAGGATCGAGGTCGGGGTGCCCGGATAGAGTCCGGCGCGCAGCGTGCCTGAGGGCGCGAGTATCAGCCGCGGTTCCAGATCGACCGCGATGGCAGGGCCGGCGCCGCGCCAGGCCAGCACGCTAGCAAAGATCAGACACGTAACGATGATCCGGTGCATCCGGCGCCTCTCCCTCGTCATTCCGTCCAGCCGCTGGGGCCGCGCGCCGCCCAGATGTTTGTTGACTAGACCTGATATTTTGTACAAACGTACAAAATTCGAGAGCGGAAAGCAAATGCCATGACGCGAAATCCCAATATGCGGGAAGCCATCCTGAGCGCGGCTGAACTGCTGTTCTCGACGCACGGCTTCAATGCCGTATCGATCCGCGACATCGCGCTGGAAGCCGGCGCCAATCCGGGCAGCATTACCTATCATTTCAAGAGCAAGGACGGGCTGCTGCTCGAAATCTACAAGCGCCATTGCGGTCCGATGAACAAGCGCCGCATCGAGTTGCTGGTAGCGGCAAGGCGGGTGCGCGACGTTCAGGACCGGCTGGAAGCGATCGTGCGGGCCTATGTGCAGCCGGCGTTTTCATCGAGCAGCGATCTTGCCGGCGGCGGCGCGCGCTTCACGCGGCTGCGGGCGGTGATGTCGGCCGAAGGCAACGCCGTGGTGGGGCGCATCATCGCCGAGATCTTCGACGACACCACCAACGCCTTCATTGAGGCGATCGAGGAAAGCCTGCCGCATCTGCCGCGGACGACGATCGTGTGGCGGTCGCAATTCCTGCTCGGCGCACTCTATTATACCCTCGTCAACCCGGAGCGGGTCACGCGGCTGTCGCGCGGCGAAGCCGACGGCGCTGACATGGCGGAAGCGATCGAGCAACTTGTCGCGGCGACGGTCGCCTCGCTGCAGGCGTCCGACGTCGATCACATCGACAGTCGGGCCAAGCCGGCCCAGCCATCAGCAGCAAAGGGTACCGCGGCAAAGCGGAAAGAAAATCCGGCCGACTAGTTTTTGCGGAAATTATCCAGCGCGAGTTCAACACTGCAGAAGGCGCCATGAACAAGCCAACCATTCCAGGGCCCGATCCCGATACGCGAACGCCGAAATTCAAGCTTCCGGCGCTGGCGTGCGACGCGCATACCCATATCTTCGGCCCCGGTGACAAATACCCGTACGCGCCGGGACGGCCCTATACGCCGCCAGATGCGCCGCTGGAAGATTTCCGGGCGCTGCATAAGAAGATCGGGATCGGCCGCGCCGTCATCGTCAATGCCAGCGTGCACGGCACCGACAATCGCGTGGCACTGGATGCCATCGCGGTCAGCAATGGCACGTTTCGCGCCGTCGCCAATATCGACGATAGCATTACCGAGCGTGGCCTTCGCGACTTGCACGAGGGAGGCTTCCGCGGCTGCCGCTTCAATTTCGTGCGCCATCTCGGCGGGGTGCCCGACATGGCCGTCTTCCACCGCATCGTCGCGATGGTGGCGCCGCTCGGTTGGCACATCGATCTGCATTTCGACGCCATCGACCTGCCTGAATATGCCGAGATGCTGGCAAAACTGCCGGTGCGCTACACCATCGATCACATGGGGCGCGTCAAGGTATCCGACGGTCTCGACCAGCTTCCGTTCCGGACGCTGATTGATCTGATGAAGCGGGACGAGAAATGCTGGGTGAAGGTGTGCGGCTGCGAACGGGTGTCCTCCAGCGGTCCGCCGTTCCACGACGCGGTGCCGTTCGCGCGGCGCATCATCGAGACCGCGCCGGATCGGGTGATCTGGGGAACCGACTGGCCGCACCCGAACGTCAAGGTGATGCCCAATGACGGCGATCTGGTCGACCTGATTCCGCTGTTTGCGCCGGAGCCCGAATTGCAGCAGAAGATCCTGGTCGACAATCCGGCGCGGCTGTTCGAGTTTTGAAGGAGCGCGTGCGATGGCGGACAAGCGATACACCCTGAGCCGGCGCCGCGCGTCGTTCACCGGGATGGCCATGCTGGCGGCGACATTGCTGCTGCCGCAAATCGCCGACGCGCAGAATTATCCGAACCGGCCGGTGCGGCTGATCCTGCCGTTCGGCGCGGGCGGGGTCGCCGACGTCACGGCGCGGCTCGTTACCGAAAAGCTTGGTGAAAAGCTTGGCCAGCGCTTCGTCATCGAGAACATGGCGGGCGCCGGCGGCATCAATGCCGCGCGCGCCGTGCTGTCGGCACCGGCGGATGGCTACACGCTGGCGCTGTTTTCCAACGGCACCGCCATCTCGGTATCGCTGTTCAAAAACCTTGGCTTCAATCCGGTGACCGATTTCGTTCCGGTTTCGAGCATGGGCTATTTCGACTTCATCTTCGTGACGCAAGCCAGCGCGCGATATCCAACGCTGGCTGAATTCATCAAGGCGGCCAAGGAAAAAACCGGCACGCTCAATGTCGGCACCATCAATGTCGGGTCGACCCAGAACCTCTCGGCGCAATTGTTCAAATCGACCGCCGGGGTCGATGTCGCCATCGTGCCGTTCCGGAGTTCGCCGGATGTGCTGATCGCGCTGTTGCGCGGCGATATCCAGATGGCAATCGAGAACTACACCGCAGTGCAGTCGCACGTTGCTGACAAGGCGGCCATTGCGGTCTCGTCTTCGGGCACGGTCCGCACCACGTTCCTGCCTGATGTACCAACGGTGAAGGAAGCCGGCGGCGGCGATTTCGAGGCGCGGTCCTGGAATGCGATTTTTGCGCCCAAAGGCACGCCGCCGGAGGTGATCAAGACGCTCAACGCCGCGCTGCGCGAGGTGCTGGAGATGCCGGACTTGAAGAAGCGCGCGCTCGATCTCGGCATCGAGGCCAAGGCCAGCTCGCCCGAGGAAATCCTCGATCGCCTGAAGGCCGATATCGATAAGTGGGCGGCCGTTATCGAGCGCGCAGGAATCCCCAAACAATAGTCGCGCGGCCGGTGCGGCCAGCCTGTGCAACACGCAAAGGAGGAAATCCCGATCATGAGCAATGCTGGCAAAACAGGCCTGGTGGTAACGGCGCATCCCGGCGATTTCGTCTGGCGCGCGGGCGGCGCGATCGCGCTGCATGTCAAGAAAGGCTATCGCGTCAAGATCGCCTGCCTGTCGTTCGGCGAACGCGGCGAAAGCCAGTTCGCCTGGAAGGAGGCGGGCGCGACGATGGAGAAGGTCAAGGCTGGCCGCCGCGACGAGGCGCAGCGCGCCGCGGAAATGCTCGGCGCGGAAATCGAATTCTTCGACGCCGGCGACTATCCGCTGCGGCTGACGGAGGCGCATTTCGACCGCATGGTCGATATCTACCGCGAGCTCAATCCGTCGTTCGTGCTGACCCACGCGCTGGAAGACCCCTATAATTTCGATCATCCGAACGCGGCGCACTTCGCCCAGGAAACCCGCGTCGTCGCCCAGGCGATGGGCCACAAGCCCGGCGCCAAATACACCTACTCAGCCCCGCCGGTATTTTTGTTTGAGCCGCACCAGCCGGAGATGTGCAATTTCAAGCCGCAGGTGATCCTCAACGTCGACGAGGTCTGGGAGATCAAGCGCAAGACGTTCGAAATTCTCGCCGCGCAAAAGCATCTGTGGGCCTATTATGAGCGGGTGGCGCTGCAGCGGGGCGTGCAGGGCGGCCGCAATACCGGTAAGCCGATGACCTATGGCGAGGCCTATCAGCGGCTGTTCCCGATGGCGATGGAGGAACTGGCATGAAGACCGTCGTCGTCCGCAACATCAAGCGAACCGAGTCTGATATCGTCAAACGGCTGGGCGCGCTCGGCGTCGCCACCGCGCATGAGGCCTATGGCCGCTTCGGGCTGATGAAGCCCTATCTGCGCCCGGTCTGGAGCGGAGCCGAAGCCGCCGGCACCGCCGTGACCGTGCTGGCGCAGCCCGGCGACAACTGGATGATCCATGTCGCGGTGGAGCAGTGCCAGCCCGGCGACATCCTGGTGGTCGGCTGCACCACCGATAATACCGACGGCATGTTCGGCGATCTGCTCGCGACCTCGCTGATGGCGCGCGGCGTCAAGGGGCTCGTCATCGACGCCGGCGTTCGCGACGCCAAGGCGCTTCGTGAAATGGGTTTTCCGGTGTGGTCGAAGGCGATCTCGGCCAAGGGCACGGTGAAGGCGACGCTGGGCGCGGTCAACGTGCCCGTGGTCTGTGGCGGGATCAATGTGGTGCCCGGCGACGCCGTCATTGCCGACGATGACGGTGTCGTGGTGATCGGGCGCAAGGACGCGGCCGAGGTCGTCGCCAAAGGCGAGAAACGCGCCGCCGACGAAGACGGCAAGCGCAAACAGTTGGCGGCCGGCGTGCTCGGGCTCGACATGTACAAGATGCGCGAGCCGCTGGCGAAGGCAGGGCTCGTTTATGTCGACGAGCTGAAGGAAAACTGAGGTGGCGATGCGCCTGCGTACCTTGCTTGGCGACCATCCCGGCACGGCCGCGCTCAAAAACGGGTCGATCCGGTCGGATCTGGTCGAATTCGATTTCGTGCCGTATTCGCCGACCAACAAGGGCTTCAAGCCGATGGTCCGCGAAGGCGAGTTCGACGTCTCGGAAATGGCGATCGTCACCTATCTGATGGCAAAGTCTTTCGAGAAGCCGATGGTGCTGCTGCCGGATGTCGTGCTGGCGCGGTTTCAGCATGGGCACGCTCTTTACAATGTGAAGTCGGGAAAGCTTGCGCCGCGCGACCTCAACTGCAAGCGCGTCGGCATTCGCTCCTTCACCACCACGACCGGTGCGTGGCTGCGCGGCATTCTCGCCAATGATTATGGCGTTGATCTCGGTTCGATCGACTGGGTGACGTTCGAAGACGCCCATGTTGCTGAATTCGTCGATACGACCAAGCGGGCGCCTGCAGGCAAGCAAGTTATCCAGATGCTGATCGACGGCGAACTCGATGCGGTGCTGGGCGAGAAATCGGACCATCCGGATTTGAAGCCGCTGTTTGCCGATGTCGCCGCGGAAGAGAAGGCCTGGTTCGAGAAGCACAAGGTGGTGCCGATCAACCACATGGTGGTGGTGAGCCGAGCCTTGTCCGAGCAGCATCCGGATGTGGTGCGGGAGGTTCATCGGATGCTAGCCGAGTCTGCCGCCGCGTCATCCGCAGCACCGCGTTTTGACCGGGGCGAGATGCAGCGATCGCTGAAGCTGATTATCGGTTACTCCGCGCAGCAAAAACTTATTCCGCGTGCGTTCGCGGTGGATGAATTGTTTGACGACGTGACAAGGGCGCTCAGGTAGCCGCGCATACAGCCGTCATCATCCGCGAAGGCGGATGATCCAGTATTCCAGAGGCGTTCGTGCTCGAAGAAGCCGCGGCGTACTGGATCCCCCGCTTTCGCGGGGGATGACGAATTGAGAAATTCAGCGATCAGGAGCAGCAATATGACCCCCGAGCCGATTTTCGATCTCGCCCATCTCGGCCACATGGAAATGCTGACGCCGAAGCCGGACGAAAGCCTGAAATTTTTCGTCGACGTCATGGGCATGACGGTCAGCGGCCAGAAGGGCTCTTCGGTCTATCTGCGCGGCTGGGACGATTACGAGCGCTATTCGCTGAAGCTGACGGCGTCGAACACCTCGGGCATGGAGCACATGGCGTTGCGCGCCCGCAGCCCGCAGGCGCTGGAGCGCCGCGTCGCCGCGCTGAAGGACTCGGGCTTCGACATCGGATGGGTTGAGGGTGACATGGGGCAGGGGCCGGCATTCCGTTGCCGGGATCCCGACGGCCATATCGTCGAGCTCTATTATGAGACCGAATGGTATCAGGCGCCGCCCGAACTGAAGCCCGCCCTGAAGAACCAGGCGCAGCGGTTTCCAGCGCGCGGCGTCAATGTCCGCCGGCTCGATCATCTCAATTGCCTTGCGGTGGACATCAAGGCCAACCGTCTCTTCTTTGAAAACTATCTCGGCCTGCGTACCACCGAGCAGATCGTGCTCAACGACGGCACGGAAGCCGCGATGTGGATGACGATGTCGAACAAGAGCTACGATTTTGCCTACACCCGCGATCACTATGGCAAGGCGGGCCGCTTCCATCACGTCACCTACGCGCTCGACAGCCGCGAGGAGATTTTGCGCGCCGCCGACATCTTTCTGGAAAACGGCGTCCACATCGAGACCGGCCCGCACAAGCACGCGATCCAGCAGACCTTCTTCCTTTATGTCTATGAGCCCGGCGGCAATCGCGTCGAAGTCGCCAATGCCGGTGCCCGGCTGATCCTTGCGCCCGACTGGAAGCCGATCGTCTGGACCGAGGAAGAGCGCAAGAAGGGCCAGGCCTGGGGGCTGAAGACGATCGAGTCGTTCCATACCCATGGGACGCCGCCGGTGTGAGGGGCGGGGCCTGATCGGGCTGGAGCGCGCAATCCCTGCACCATCGCGATGCTCAGTTGCGTAGGGCGGGTTCTCTTTAACCCGCCGCTGTATTCGAGCTGGCGGGTTAAAGAGAACCCGCCCTACGTTGGCTTGTCCGACATCCGGAAGCATATCCCAAAGCGACGATGTCCGATAAGGTCGCTGCCGGATCGAGCAAACTCGGTCCTCGCAAAAACGGTCAGGGAGAAACGTCATGTCTAGGTGGAAAATATTAGCAGCGACGACGGCGTTGGCTGCGACGGTAGTTGCCACGACAGTGTCGCTACCAGCCTGTGCGCGCGAACTCCAGCCTCTCGCCACGGCAGCCCCTGAACAGGTGGGCATGTCACCCGAGCGCCTTGGACGCATTACCGCGGTGCTGAAGAAGGAGATCGCCGACGGTAAATTGCCAGGGGCGGTCGTCATGGTCGCCCGCAAGGGGAAGATCGTCTATTCGGACGCCATCGGCTTCCAGGACAAGGGCGCGAATACGCCGATGAAGCCCGACTCGATTTTCCGCATTTACTCCATGACCAAGCCGCTTGTCTCGGTGGCGGCCATGATGCTGGTCGAGGACGGCGTCATCCAGCTCACCGATCCCATCTCCAAATTCCTGCCAGCCTTCAAGGACATGCAAGTAAGCGTGGCAGCCCCCGGTCCCGATGGTAAGGCCACCTACACCAACGTAGCGGCTGCGAGGCCGATCACCGTGCAGGACCTTCTGCGGCACAGCGCGGGTCTCGCTTATGCAGAGATCACCAAGAACGAGCCCGTGAAGGCGGCCTATGTCGAGGCCAAGTTCTCCCAGCCGGGCGTCCACGAATACGACTCGCGCGGCATGACGCCAGCCGAGCAGGTCGAGCGCATCGCCAAGGCCCCCTTGATTTACCAGCCCGGCACGATGTGGGAATACAGCATGGCTGTCGATATTCTCGGCCGTGTCGTCGAGGCTGCGTCGGGCAAGCGGCTTGCCGTCTTTCTCGATGAGCGGATGTTCACGCCGCTCAAGATGGTGGACACGGGTTTTTGGGTGCCTGCGTCCAAGATGTCGCGCCTCGCGCAGCCGCTGCCGGTCGACCCGGCATCGGGCCAGAAAGTAAGCGTACTCGATGTGTCGGCGGAGCCGGGGAACGATTCCGGCGGCGCCGGAGGCCTATCAACCGCCAGCGATTATTTGCGGTTCGGACAGATGCTGATGAATGGTGGGGAACTCGACGGCGTACGCGTGATGAGCCGCTCCACCATCAAACTGATGACCTCAGACCATCTCGGCACGCGCGTCGCAGCACCGTTGCAGCCGGGTGAGCTTCTGCTGGGAACGCCGGGCTATACATTCGGCCTTGGCTTTGCCGTACGCCAGAATGACGGGATTGCCGGCGTGTCCGGCTCGGCGGGCGAGTTCATGTGGGCTGGTTACGCCGGCACTTACTTCTGGGTGGATCCCAAGGAAGAAATCGTCGGTGTCTACATGACACAGGCGCCGAGCCCGATACGCGCGTATTACCGCAGGATGTTCAAGTCGCTCGTCTATCAGGCACTCGTGGACTGAAGTTGTCACCTGCCTGCCGTCGCATTCCAAAAAGCGAGGTAGCGGGTTCGCTCCCTCGCTTCTCAATCAGTCAATTAGACCGGGGACTACTGGTCGCCAAAAGGGGCTCTGTTTCTCGCGATGCAAAATGTCGCTAGGGGCGGGCAGAGCGGCTGAAGAGGATCGCGTCGTTTCGCACCTATGGCACGCCGCCGGTGTGAGGGAGACATCGGCGGCCGTCATTTCACAGGCACGGCCGCGACCGAAGGAACTGCGACCGGTGACGGCAACCTTGTACCGCTGGCGCCGCGCACCATCTTGATGCGACGGCTTGAACGGCGTTGCGAGGTGGTCGATGCTGCAGCATGTGGATTTCACCAGCGAGGCGTTCTTTCGTGATCCGCGGGCCGGCGTCGCGCAACTGCGCGCGATCGGCCCCGCCGTTGCGACGAAATTCCCGATCATCGGCCGTGTCTGGGTCACCACGACCTACGAGGCGGCCGCTCGTGTGCTGAAGGACGGCGCGCTGTTCACGTTGCGCAAGGAGGGCGGGGCGCTGGCCGGGTTGCCCTGGTGGATGCCGAAAGTGATCGGAACGGTCGCCAACAACATGTTGACGATGGACGAGCCGGACCACATGCGCTTGCGCAATATCGTCGATGAGGCGTTCCGCCGCCGCGCCGTGCTCGACATGGAGCCGCATATCCGCACTATTGCCGATCGCCTCGCGGATGAATTGTTCGCGGCGGGCAGCCCCGCCGATCTGGTGCAGCGCTATGCGCGGATGCTGCCGCTTGCGGTGATTTGCGAGCTGCTCGGCCTGCCGCCGGCCGACCGGCCGAAATTCATCGCATGGGCCAATTCACTGGCGCATCTCACCAACGCATTCAGCTTTCTGCGGCTGATCGGCGGGCTCTTCAAGATGCGCCGCTATCTGCAGGGGCGGCTGCAGGTTGCCCGCGAGGAAGGCGGCGAAGGCTTGATCGCCGAATTGGTGCGGGTCGAAAAGGAAGGCGGCCGCATCACGCCGGACGAGATGGTCGCGATGGTGTTTCTGCTGCTCAACGCCGGCTCCGAGACCACGACGCACCTGATCAGCGGATCGGTATTCGAGCTGCTGAAGGATCCGGAGCGCCGCGATTGGCTTTCGGCAGACTGGAGCCGCGCCGGTCTGGCGGTGGAGGAATTCCTGCGCTTCGTCTCGCCGGTGCAATTCTCCAAGCCGCGTTACGTGCGCCGGGATGTCGATCTCAACGGCGTAAAACTGAAGAAGGGCGACCGGATCATGGCGATGATCGTCGCGGCCAATCTGGACTCGGAAGCAAATGGGTGTCCCGAACGCCTCGATCTGGAGCGACGGCCGAACCAGCATCTCGCGTTCGGCACGGGCGTTCATTTCTGCCTTGGCCACCAGCTCGCGCGGATCGAAACGATCTGCGCCTTGCAGGCGCTATTCACGCGCTGGCCCGCACTCAGGCTGGCGGTCGAACCGTCGCACATCCATTGGCGGAGAAGGCCGGGCATTCGCATGATCGCGGAACTGCCAGTTACGGCGGGCGCGGCATAAGCCCGGGAGGACGACCATGAAATTTCACCGGCTTCTTGTCGCGCTCACCGTTTTCAATCTCGGGCTGCTGGTGTTCCTTCTGGCGCAGATCGAGGTGCATTTCCTGGGATTTCGCTTTCTTGCTCGATCACTCGAGGTGAGCCGCGCCGGCTCGGTGCTCCGAGGTCACGGGCTTGAAATCACCGACGACGAGGGAAGAGTTCGAGCGAGCATCAGGCTTCACCCGGCATCTGTCCTGCCTGATGGCACGGCCTACCCGGAAACCGTTCTGCTCCGCCTGATCAGTTCGCAAGGGCGGCCGAACGTGAAAATCGCTGCGACCGAGGATGGCTCGGCGGTGGCACTGGGCGGCGAAGCCGACCCGACACATGTGGCGATGGGGGCGAGAGGAACGAACGCCTCCTTGAAGTTGGTCAACAAGGACGGGCAGCAGCAGCTCATCAAGCCGTAGGGAACTAGTGGCTGGGGAACTAGGATTCGAACCTAGACAAACAGAGTCAGAGTTTGTTGTGCTACCGTTACACCATTCCCCAAGAATTGCTAAACGACATCAGTAGCTTAGATGGTCATCCGGGCAATTGCTCGTGGCCGGATTCGCAAGGATCCGGCGATCTGGCGCCCTTCTACTCGCTGCCTCCCGCCCTTGGCAAGCGCGCAGGGATGGCGTTGTTGCAGCAGGGCCGGCAAATCCCGGGTCATTTTGTGGCGCAGGCCACGGTCAGGACTGGGCGGATGAGCGTTTCTTTCGAAGAACTGGATTTCCGCCCGACGCCGATGGGCGTGCTGAGCCTGAGGCGCCGCAGGCGGCCGATGTCCGATGTCGATGTCTACGAAATCAGGCTCGGCGACGAATTCCTGATGTCGAGCCAGTTCACCGCGGCCGAGGTCGAACTGGCCCGGCTCGGGCTGGCGGCGCTCGGTGATGCGGATCTCGACGTGGTGGTTGGCGGTCTGGGGCTCGGCTACACCGCGCGCGCGGTACTCGAGAATGCCGGCGTGCGATCCCTGATCGTGGTCGATGCGCTTGCCGAGGTCATCGAATGGCACGAGCAGGGATTGCTTCCGCTCGGCAAGGAGCTGACGGGCGATCCGCGCTGCCGTTTCGTCAACGGCGATTTCTTCGCGATGTCGTCCTCCGCCGAAGGGTTCGATCATCGTTCGCAGGGCCGGCGTTTCGATGCCGTGCTGGTGGATATCGATCACTCGCCGCGCAAGTTGCTGCATCCGCGCCACGCCGCGCTGTACGAGCCGGAAGGGCTGGCCCGGCTTGCAGGCCATCTCAATCCAGGTGGTGTTTTCGCGCTCTGGTCGAACGACCCGCCGGATGATGCTTTTGAGCGTGCCCTGGCCGACGCGTTTGCAACCCAAGCATCCCATGTCGTGACCTTCGACAATCTGCGCGGAGACCACGATGTCAGCAATACGGTCTACGTGGCTGTGAAAGCCGACCTGCCATTGCCGCGTGTAGTCGTCGATGCGACGCCCACCGATTGAGGTTTGACGGCATCCGCGGACCACCAACTTGCCGATGCCAACCGGCCATGCAATGCTTGCGCTACCAATGAGAGAAGCGCCGGGCGGTGATGCCCGGCATATCCAGGGCCGAAAGAGCCCGGCACAGGGTGGGACGGAGATTTTCAGAATGAAATTGAAACATATCATGGGGCTGCTTTCCGCCGCCGCAATGTCGGCTGTCATCGCAGGCTCAGCCGCGGCCCAGGACAAGACCGTCAAGATCGGCGCGATCTTTCCCTTGAGCGGCAATGCGGCCAGCGCCGGCGTGCACGCCAAGGCGGCGATCGAAACCGCGGTCGAAATCATCAACAGCGGCAATCCCGCGCTCGGCAACCTGCCGGTGACGAAGAACGCAGGCCTCAAGGGTCTTGGCGGCGCCAAGGTCGAGGTGGTGTTTGCCGACAACCAGGGCAGCCCTGCTACCGGGCAGAACCAGGCGCTTCGCCTGATCACGGAAGAAAAAGTGGTTGCGCTCACCGGCGCCTATCAGTCCGGCATCACGCTGACGGCGAGTGCGATCGCCGAAAAATACGGCATTCCCTTCGTCAATGGCGAGTTGGTCGCGGCCAATCTCACCGAGCGCGGTTTCAAATGGTTCTTCCGGACGACGCCCGTGGCCGGTGATTTCGCCAAAATCTATCTCGACTTCCTCAAGGAGATGAAGGCGGGCGGACAGAAGGTCGACAACGTCGCCCTCGTGCACGAGAACACCGAATACGGCACTTCGGTCGCGAACGTCATCACCGGCCTGTTCAAGGAAAACGGCCTCCCGATTGCCCAGGACATCGCCTATTCGGCCAACACCACCGACGTGCAGAGCCAGGTGCTGCAGCTCAAGGACAAGAAGCCGGACGTGGTGATCATGATCAGCTACACGTCGGATGCCATCCTCTACGCCAAGACTTTCCAGGCGCTGGACTACAAGCCGCCGATGATGATCGCCGACAACGCCGGCTACTCCGACCCGTCGACGCTGAAGGCCGTCGGAAAACAGATCCAGGGCATCTTCAATCGATCCTCCTTTGCGATCGGCACGGCGGGGTCGCCGACCTTCCTGATCAACGAGATCTACAAGAAGAAGAGCGGCGGCGACGATCTCGACGATACCGCGGCGCGCCAGATGCAGGGCTTCTTCGTGCTGGTCGATGCGATCGATCGCGCCGGCTCGACCGAACCCGCCAAGATCCAGGCGGCGCTGAAGGCGACCGACCTCAAGCCCGATCAGTTGATCATGGGCTACAAGGGCGTGAAGTTCGATGACAAGGGCCAGAACGTGCTGGCCGCTGGCCTCGTGATCCAGCTGCAGGACGGCGAGAACTACGTTCCGGTCTGGCCGAAGCAGCTGGCCAAGACGGCGCCCGTGTTTCCCTACAAGGGCTGGTAATGACCGGGAACGGGCGGGATTTCGGTCCCGCCCGTTTTGATTTCGCCCCGTCACGATCCCGCTAGCTCAACGGCAAGCTGCTAACATGTCTTCCATTCTCGTTCAGGTGATCGTCGGCGGGCTGTTGCTCGGCGCGGTCTACGCGCTGTTCTCGTCCGGCCTCACCTTGATCTGGGGCATGATGAACATCGTCAACTTTGCTCACGGCGATTTCGTCATGCTCGGCATGTATGTCGCGTTCGTGGTGTGGACCGTGCTCGGCGTCGGGCCGTTCGTCGGTGCGCCGGCGGCGGCACTGGTGCTGGCGACGCTCGGCATCATCGTCTATTTCGGGCTGATCCGCAGCGTCATGAAGGGGCCGATGCTGGCCCAGATCCTCGGCACCTTCGGGCTCGCGCTGCTGCTGCGTTACTCCGTATTCTGGGGCTTTGGCGCGAATTTCCTGAGTTTGCCGGCGGATCTGGTCGGCGGGACCTATGACGTGCTCGGCATCAAGTTGCAGGCCTCGCGCCTGCTGGCCGGTGTCGTCGCCTTGCTGGTGACGCTGGGGCTGCACCTGTTGCTGACGCGGACGTCGCTGGGTTCGAAGATGCTCGCGGTCGCCGAGGATGCCACCGCGGCGCAATTGATGGGCATCCGCCCGGACAGCATGCAGGCGATCGCCTGGGCGATCGCGGCCGGCGCCACGGGATTGGCCGGCGCGCTGATCGCGACATTCTTCTACATCGCGCCGACCGTGGGCGAGACGCTCGGCATCGTCGCCTTTGTCACGGTATCGCTCGGCGGTTTCGGCAGCGTACCGGGCGCGCTGGTCGCGGGGCTTCTGATCGGCGTGATCGAGTCGGTATCGGCCTACTGGATTGGCGCGGTCTACAAGGACATCGTGGTGTATTCGCTGTTCCTGTGCTTTCTCTGGTTCCGGCCGCAAGGCCTGATGGGCAAGATGTAATGCGGCGTTTCATCTGGCCCTCGGTCGCGCTCGCGCTGATCATTCTTTATCCGCTGGTGTTCACGACGCCGTTCCAGCAACGGCTCGGCGCGCTGATCCTGCTTTATGCGATTGCGGCTTCCGCCTGGAACATCATCGGCGGTTACGCCGGGCAGGTGTCGGTCGGGCATGTCGTCTTCTTCGGCTGCGGCGCCTACGCCTCGATGGCGGCCTATTCGCATTTCGGCCTGCCGCCGCTGGTCGGTATTCCCGCCGGCATCGCCGCCGCGGTTTTGATCGCGGCGGTGATCGGCGTTCCGACGCTGCGCCTGTCGGGGCACTATTTCAGCATGGCGACGATTGCGGTCGCCGAGCTGGCGCGCTTGATCGTAACCAACACGGAATTCCTCGGCGCCGCCGTCGGGCTAAGCGGGCCGACCGTGCCGCGCACCGTGTTCGATCTCTCCTTCATCTCGGCGTTGCCGTATTACTATCTGTTTCTCGCCGTTCTTCTCATTACGCTCGGCATCACCTGGTGGATGACCAATAGCCGGATGGGATTTTACCTGCGTGCCATCAGGGATTCCGAACGCGCGGCGCGCTCGCTCGGCGCGCCGGCCAGCCGCACCAAGCTCTACGCCTTCATGCTGAGTGCCGGGCTGACCAGCGTCGCCGGCGCGCTGTATTCGATGATGTTCGGGTTCGTCGATCCCGAATCCGGGCTCGGCATCCTCATTTCGGTGAAAATACTGATCATGGCGGCGCTGGGCGGCGCCGGGCTGTTGTTCGGGCCGCTGGTGGGCGCGGCGATCCTGGTGCCGCTGGAGGAAATCTCCAACAATCTTCTGGGCGGCAAGGGCGCGGGCCTCACCTTCGTCGTTTACGGCGCCATCATCGTGATCATCGCCCGGTTTCAGCCAGGCGGCATTCTGGCCTTGATCAATCGGCTATTGGATAAGCGCAAGCCCACCGCGGCAGCGAAAGGAGCCGGCCATGCTCCTTGAAGCCCGCGACGTCACAAAAGCCTTCGGCAGCTTCAAGGCGGTCGACGCCGCCAGCGTCACGCTGGAGCCGGGCGATATTCTCGGTTTGATCGGGCCGAACGGCGCCGGCAAGTCGACCTTTTTCAATTGCCTGACCGGCGATCTGGTCTCGACTTCGGGCAAGGTGCTGTTCGAAGGTCATGACATCACCAGCATGACGCCGGAGGCGAGGGCGCAGCTCGGACTGGCGCGCACCTTCCAGGTGCCGCAGACCTTCGAAGGCATGACGGTGCTCGAGAACGTCATGATTGGTGCATTCCTGCGCACCCCGCATCGGGCGCAGGCCGAGGCAAAAGCTCGCGCCGTGCTGGAGCGGGTCGGCATGAGCCGTCTGGCGGATGCCCCGGCGCGCTCGCTCGGCACGCCCGGCCGCAAGCGGCTGGAGATCGCACGTGCGCTCGCCACCGAACCCAAGGTGCTGCTGCTCGACGAAGCGATGGCCGGCCTCACCCAGCAGGAGGTAAAACTCGCGATCGATCTGGTGCGCGACATCCACCGCTCCGGCATCACGCTCGTCATCGTCGAGCACATCATGGAAGTCATCATGTCGTTGGCGAGCCGGGTGGTGGTGTTCCATCAGGGCAAGGAGATCGCCCGCGGTAGCCCGCGCGAGGTCACGGCCAATCCCGCCGTCATCGCCGCCTATCTCGGCACCCGCGCCGCCAAGGCCGCCGCCGGCCATACGCCGATCGAACTGATGGGCGGGCCGGCGACATGAGCGAGCCTTTACTTCGCATCGAGAACCTCGAGGTGCGTTACGGCGACCTGATCGGCGTTTCCGACGTGTCGCTTCAGGTCCCCGCGGGCAGCGTGGTGGCGTTGCTCGGCTCCAATGGCGGCGGCAAGACCACGGTGCTCAACGCCATCGCCGGTCTCATTCCCGTGCATGCGGGCTCGATCCGCTTCAGTGGCGAGGAGATCGGCGGCCAGCACGCGTTTGCGATCGTGCGCAAGGGCCTTGCGCTGTCGCCGGAGGGCTGGCGGCTGTTCGTGCAGCAGAGCGTCGAGAACAACCTGCTGCTCGGCGCCACCCCGCTGCGCGACAAGGCGCGGGCGGCGGCGCTGCTGGAACGCGTCTACGAGATATTTCCGAAATTGAAGGAACGGCGCAGCCAGCGCGCCGGCACCATGTCCGGCGGCGAGCGGCAGATGCTGGCGGTCGGCCGCGCCCTGATGAGCGATCCGAAACTATTGATGCTGGACGAGCCGTCGCTGGGGCTGGCGCCTGCTGTGGTCGAGTCCATGTACGAGACGTTCGGCCGCCTGCATCGCGAAGGGCTGACCATCCTGCTCGCCGAACAGTCGATCGAACTCGCGCTGGAAGTCTCCGACTTCGCGACCGTGCTGCAGGTGGGGAAAAGCGTGCTGTCGGGCACCGCCGCGGCGTTGGCGCAGGACCCGCAGGTGCAGAAGGCCTATCTCGGGGCTTGAAACGCAAAGAATGTAGGATGGGTAGAGCGCAGCGAAACCCATCAACCAATATACGCGGAAGCATGATGGGTATCGCTTCGCTCCACCCATCCTACGCTCTGAAACGCAAAGACCGTAGGGTGGGCAAAGCGCAGCGTGCCCACCATCTTTCTGATCCGCTGCATGAAATAGTAGGCTCGCTTCGCTCAGCCCACCCTACGAATTCACTTACTTACTCGGCTGCCTGCTTGACCGAAGCCTGCGCGTCCGGGTGCGCCCCATGGTCAGCATCGCCCGATCGTCCCCAGCCTGCGAACCTGTTCGAGAGCCGGTCGAGATAGAGATAGACCACCGGCGTCGTGAACAGCGTCAGCGCCTGGCTGACGATCAGGCCGCCGACCATGGCATAGCCGAGCGGCTGGCGGATTTCCGATCCGGTGCCGGTGCCGAGCATCAGCGGCACGCCGCCGAGCATCGCCGCCATCGTCGTCATCATGATCGGGCGGAAGCGCAATAGCGCCGCCTTGCGGATCGCGGCTTCGGGCTCGAGGTTCTCGTCGCGCTCGGCGGTGATGGCGAAGTCGACCATCATGATGCCGTTCTTCTTCACGATGCCGATCAGAAGCACGATGCCGATCAGGGCGATCAGGCTGAAATCGAACCCGAACAGCATCAGGATCGCAAGCGCGCCGACGCCGGCCGACGGCAGCGTCGACAGGATCGTGATCGGGTGGATGTAGCTCTCGTAGAGAATGCCGAGGATCAGGTACACGACGACGAGGGCCGCGAGGATCAGCAGCGGCACGGTGCCGAGCGACTGCTGGAACGCCTGCGCGGTGCCCTGGAAGCTGGAACTGAGCGTGGTCGGCGCGCCGAGCTCGACCATCGCCTTTTGCACGGCGTCGGTCGCCTGGCCCAGCGCCGCGCCCTGGGCGAGGTTGAAGCTGATGGTGATGGCCGGGAATTGGCCCTGATGGCTGATCGACAGCGGCCGCACCGGCACGCTGGTCCAGGTCGCAAAGGTCGACAGCGGCACCTGATCGCCGGTGGTCGGCGACTTCACGTAGATCTTGTTCAGCGTGTCGAGGTTGCCCTGCAATTCCGGCAGCACTTCGAGGATCACGTGATAGCTGTTGAGCTGCGTGAAATACTGCGTCACCTGGCGCTGGCCAAAGGCGTCGTACAGCGTGTCGTCGATCAATTGCGGCTGGATGCCGTAGCGCGAGGCGGTGTCGCGGTTGATCTTGAGCTCCAGCGTGGTGCCGTTGGTCTGCTGGTCGGTGGCGACGTCGCGCAGTTCGGGCAGCGTCTGCATCTTCGCCAGGATCTTTGGCGCCCATTCGTTCAATTCGGCCAGATTGGCGTCCTGCAGCGTGAACTCGAACTGGGTTCGCGTCGGCCGGCCGCCGAGCCGCACGTCCTGCGCGGCCTGCATATAGAGCCGGGCGCCCTCGACCTTCTCCAGTTGGGGGCGCAGGCGGGTGATGATCTGTTGGGCGGTTGCCTTGCGTTCGCTGCGCGGCTTGAGCGTGATGAACATGTTGCCGTTGTTGCCGGCCCTGCCGCTGCCGCCGATATTCATGGCGATGGTCGCCACATCAGGATCGGCCATGACGATCTTGCCGAGTTCCTCCTGATGCCGCTTCATGTCGGCGAAGGAAATATCCTGATTGGCTTCCGATGTCGCGCTGATCAGGCCGACGTCCTGCTGCGGAAAGAAGCCCTTTGGGATGATCACGAACAGATAGACGGACAATCCGAGTGTCGCGAAGAAGATCATCAGCGTGGTGAATTTCCAGCGCAGCGCCAGATCGAGACCGCGCTCGTAGGCGTGCAACATGGCATCGAACGCATTTTCGCTCCATTGATAGAAGCGGCCGTGCTTGGTCTCATGATGGGCCCGCAGGAAGCGCGAGGCCATCATCGGCGTCAGCGTCAGCGACACGATCATCGACACGAAGATCGTCATCGCCAGCGTGACCGCGAACTCGCGGAACAGGCGGCCGATGATTCCGCCCATCAACAGCAGCGGGATCAGCACGGCGACCAGCGAAATCGAGATCGACACGATCGTGAAACCGATTTCCTTGGCGCCCTTGAAGGCCGCCGCCATCGGCTTTTCGCCTTCCTCGATATAGCGGGTGATGTTTTCCAGCATCACGATGGCGTCGTCGACCACGAAGCCGACGGCGATCGTCAGGGCCATCAGCGACAGATTGTCGAGCGAATAGCCGAACGCCCACATCAATGCGCAGGCGCCGAGCAGCGCCAGCGGCACCGTGATGGTCGGAATGACCGTGGCCCAGAAGCTGCGCAGGAAGATGAAGATCACCATCACGACCAGCGCGATGGTCAGGAGCAGGGTGAATTGCACGTCCTCCACCGCGGCGCGGATGGTCTGGGTGCGGTCGCTGATCACCTCGATCTTGATCGCCGGCGGGATCGCGGCGACCAGCCGCGGCAGTGTCGCCTTGATCTTGTCGACGGTCTCGATGACGTTGGCGCCGGGCTGTTTGAAGACCACCAGGAACACGCCGCGCTTGCCGTTGGCCCAGGCCGCCTGTTTGGCGTCTTCCGGCCCGGTGACGGCCTTGCCGATATCGCGAATCCGCAACGGGCCGCCGTTGCGATAGGCGACGATGACGTCGTTCCAGTCCTTGGAGTCCAGCAACTGGTCGTTGGCGTAGATGGTGTAGGCGCGGGTTGCGCCGTCGATATTGCCCTTCGGGCTGTCGACGGTCGTGATCGCAATCTGGCTGCGCACATCCTCCATCGACAGGCCCTTGGCGACGAGCTTGCCCGGATCGATCTGAACCCGGATCGCGGGCTTCTGTTGTCCACCGATCGTGACCTGGGCAACGCCGGAGATCTGGCTGATCTGTTGAGCAAGCTGGGCGTCGACGGCGTCGCTGACGGTGGTCAGCGGCAGCGTGTCCGACGTCGCCGACAGCAGCAGGATCGGCGAGTCCGCCGGGTTGACCTTGCGATAGGTCGGCGGCGAGGGCAGGTTTTTGGGCAACTGCCCGCCGGCGGCATTGATCGCGGCCTGCACGTCGTTGGCGGCGGCATCGATCGAGCGGTTGAGATCGAACTGGATGGTGACCGCGGCGGTACCGAGATAGCTGGTCGAGGTCATCTGCGCGATGCCGGGAATCTGCGCGAGCTGGCGCTCCAGCGGCTGCGCGACCGACGAGGCCATGGTTTCCGGGCTGCCGCCGGGCAGCGAGGCGGAGACCTGGATGGTTGGAAAGTCGACCTGCGGCAGCGGTGCTACCGGCAACAGCGGATAGGCGACGAGGCCGACGAACAGGATGCCGGCCATCATCAGCGACGTGCCGATCGGATAGCGGATGAACGGCGCCGAAATTCCCTCGCTCATTCCTTGGCAACCTTGGTCTGAGTTTGATCCGAACTGGCGACTGCTGTCGTCACCAGCGTTCCGGGCTGAACCTTGAACTGTCCGGCCGTGATCACCTGCTCGCCGGGCGTCAGTCCCTCGTCGACCACGGAGCGGCCGTCGAGCGAGCGCGTCACCTTGATCTTGCGGAGGTCAGCCTTGTTGTCCTTGTTGACCGTGTAGGCGTAGAGGCCGTTGGGGCCGTGCTGGACGGCGTCGTCGGGAACGATGGTCGCGTCCTTCAGGGTCGCGATCAGCAGCCGGGTCGAAACCGACTGGCCCGGCCACAGCGCGTGATCGGTGTTGTCGAACACGCCCTTGAGCCTGACGGTGCCGCTCGACGTGTCGACCTGGTTGTTGATCAGCGCAAGCTTGCCGGTCGAAAGCACCCGCTTGCCGTCGGTGGAGAGCGCGATCGTCTGGGGTGAGCCGGCGGCGAGCGCAGCCTTGATATCCGGCAACTGGTCTTCCGGCGCGGTGAAGATCACCGTGATCGGCTCGATCTGGGCGATGGTGACGATGCCGGTCTGCGTCGCGGCGTTGACGATATTGCCGACATCGACCTGCCGCAGCCCGACGATACCGGAGATCGGCGCCTTGACGGTGGCGTAATCGAGCTGGGTCTGCGCGTTCTCGATCAGCGCGGCGTCGGCCTGAATCTGCGCCGTCAGCTGCGCGACGGTGGAACGCTGCGTATCGGTCTGTTGCCGGGTCGCGAACTCGCCGAGCTTGGTATAGCGCTGCAGGTCGAGGTTGGCGTTGGCAAGGTTGGCTTCGTCCTGGGCCTTCTTGGCCTTGGCCTGGTCGAGAGCGGCCTGGTACGGCCGCGGATCGATCTCGACCAGCGTATCGCCTTCCTTGACGAGTTGGCCTTCCTTGAATGCGATCCGGTTGATCTGGCCGTCGACGCGGGTGCGCACCACGACGGTGTTGAAGCCCTGCACGGTGCCGAGGCCGGTCAAATAGACCGGAAAATCCGCCTTTTCGACCGAGGCAGTCCGCACCGGTACGGCGGCACGGGCAGGTACGCGCTTCTGCGTGTCAGCCTGAGCCTGATGGTCCTCGCCATGGAATCGCTGCCAGCCCAGATAACCCAGCGCAGCGATCGCTGCGATCAGCAAAACCCAACGAATGGCGCGTGATCTGGACATGGCTGCTCGTGGCTTGAAGGAGGTTCCCAGCATTACCGATATAATGTCCGGGCGCTCGCCCTGTACAAACACTAAGGCTTGAGAATCCTAAACAATTGGAAAGGTTTGACGGCGCGTTCCGGTAGAGGGCCGGTGTCGTCAGCAACCCGCTTGCGATCTCTATCTCCGGACCCTCTGGAGCGCGGGGTTGAATGCAGGATCGATGTCGTCCATATCGCGCGCGTCGAGCGGCAAGCAATCGGGGATGCAGGATGGATGAACTGAACGGACGCATGATGGCGTGCCAGATCCTGATCACGGGACTGATTGCGCGCGTCGCCAACGAGCAGCCCGATCCCTTGCGCTTCCTCACCGACTTTCGCGATGAGATCAAAGCGGTCGTCAGGGGAGTCAACATCACCGGCATGGACAACACCGATCGCGTCCGCCAGGTCGCGCAATCGACGGTCGATGAATTGTTCTCGCTGATGAAGCCGCCGAGCGCCGATGAATCATCGCAAGGCTAGTCGATGCAGGCGTGCATGTTTACGCGGTAGTTCGTGGTATTGTTTAGAACGATTATTGGAATGGTTATAAGTATAGATTTTAGAACGATTACAAACTGTAGATTAGAATCTCTTTTAACTCGTTCGATTTAACGAGGGTGTTGCTGCAATCGCATTGACCCGAATTTCTTCGCTCGATAGCACCGCAATGGGACGGTTTGTCGCGCGACAAAGAGCGCGGGCAAGCCCAGATTCCATCAGGGGCGCGCAGCATGAGCAAAGTAAAAGCACCGAAGTCGCTTCGCTTCGAAGCCGCGATTAATTCGGTCGAAAGCAACCGGGGTCGCAATCCGGGTCGAAAGATCTCGATGGCCGCCAGCCTGAGGGCGGCGCTGTTTTCGGTGAGCTACGCCACGCTTGGGATCGTGGCCACAACGGAAACGTGGGCGCAAACGACGACAGCCCAACAAGGGCAGGGCGCGTCGCAGCTTCCGCCTGTTCAGATCACCGCTCCCGAAACGCGGCGCCACGCCAACACGGCGCCCTCCCGGACATCGAACACCGCCGGACAGCGCCGCCGCTCGCAAGTCGCGCGCCGCCCTGAAGCTCCGACCGCGCCGAAGCCTTTCGCTGAGTTCGCAGGACGCCCGCACGGGTACCGTCGGGGTCTACGCCAACAGCACCTCGATTGCGACCAAGACCAACACCCCGCTGGTAAATATCCCGCAATCCATCACGGTCGTGACAAAGGACTACATTCGCGATCAGAACTTTCAGAGCGTCACCGACGTAACGCGTTACGTTCCAGGCGTCGCGATCCATCAGGGCGAGGGCAATCGGGACGAACTCGTCATCCGCGGCGTCGATTCCAGCGCCAATTTCTTCGTCAATGGGTTCCGCGACGACGTCCAGTATTTCCGCGATCTCTACAACGCCCAGAGCGTGGAAATCCTGAAAGGACCGAGCGCGCTGACTTTTGGCCGAAGCGCCGGCGGTGGTCTCGTCAACCGCACGCTCAAGGAAGCTGACGGCACGCGGGTATATGAAGCGACGGGGCAGGTCGGCTCCTGGAACGACAAGCGCGTGACGCTGGATGCCGGCCAGGCGGTGAACGAAAACGTCGCAGTGCGCTTCAACGCAATGTACGAGAACAGCGACACCTTCCGTGACTACGGCCATCTCGAGCGCTACGGCATCAACCCGACCGTGACGCTGAAACCGGATGACGACACCAAGATCAAGCTGAGCTACGAATTCTACCACGACTTCCGTCTGGCCGATCGCGGCAATCCCTCGCAGGGGCTGCCGGGCGGTGCGACGCGATTCAATCCCACGGCGCCGTTCGCGCCGAACGGCAATCTCTCGACGTTCTTTGGCAGCCCGATCTACAACAGTGCCAAGGTCGAGGTGCAAACCGCCATGGCTATAGTCGAGCATGATTTCGGCAACGGCCTGACCGTAAGGAACGGCACGATCTATGCCGACTACAATCGCGGCTACCGTAACGTCTATCCGGGCGGCACCGGTGCGCCGGCAGCGGCCGGTGGCGGTGCTGTGACGCCGGATCAGACGCAGGTCTCGCTAAACGCCTATGAGAACTATACGCCGCGCGAAAATGCCTTCAACCAGACTGACTTCATCTACAAGACGGCAACCGGGCCGGCATTGCACACCGTGGCCTTCGGTACCGAGTTCGGCCGGCAGACCGGCCTGGGGCTCCGGAACAGCGGACAATTCCCTGCCAACGGAGGTCTGCCCTACGTCACCGTCAATCCCTTCAATCCAACCTATTTTGGCCCGGTTACCTTCAACCACATCGCAAGCGACGCCAACAGCAAATACCGGCTCAACATCGCCTCGGGCTATGTCCAGGATCAGATTGATGTGACGCGTTGGCTGCAATTCCTGGTCGGCGCGCGTTACGACAATTTCGATCTGACGGCGCTAGACCGGAATACCAACATAAGGCGCGGCAGGGTGGACGACTTTATCTCGCCGCGCGCCGCCGTGATCGTGAAGCCGATAGACACCGTGTCGTTGTATACGGCCTGGAGCGTCTCGTATCTGCCGGCCTCGGGCGATCAGTTCAGCGCATTGAATCCCAGCACTTTGATTCTCGAACCGCAAAGGTTCGAGAGTACGGAGGTGGGCGCGAAGTGGAACATCAATCCCAAGCTGCTGTTCACCGCGGCGGCCTATCAACTGCTACGCGCCAACGTGCCGATCAACATCGGCGGCGGCCTGTCCATCCCCGGCGGCGCGCACACCGTCCGCGGCTTCGAGACCGCGCTGACCGGGTATATCACGCCGGATTGGCAGGCTGTCCTCGGCTATGCCTATACCGACGCGCGCATCGCAAGGGATGTGACGGCGCCTGGCGTGAATCCGCCGATCGTCGCTGGCAATCGCGTCCAGCTCGTGCCCTATAATCAGGTTTCGCTGTGGAACAAATACCAGATCGACCCGATCTGGGCGGCCGCGCTCGGTATGATCTATTTCTCGGATTCCTTTGCCTCATCCGATGACAGCGTGCGTCTGCCCGGCTTTGTCCGCTTCGATGCTGCCGTCTACGCCAAGATCAATGAGATGTGGCGGGTGCAACTCAACATCGAGAACATCTTCAACAAAGGTTATTGGGCCACCGCTGACGGCAACAACAACATCTCGCCCGGCCAGTCACGTACGTTCCGCGTGACCGCACTTGCGAAGTTCTAACGCTCGGTAGCGGGACGGAAGTGCGTGATGGATGAACTGAACGGACACATGATGGCGTGCCAGACTCTGATCACGGGACTGATTGCGCGCGTCGCCAACGAGCAGCCCGATCCCTTGCGCTTCTTCAGCGACTTCCGCGATGAGGTCAAAGCGGTCGTGAGGGGAGTCAACATACCGGCATGGACAACACCGATCGCGTCCGCCAGTCGCGCAATCGACAGTCGATGAATTGTTTTCGCTGATGAAGGCGCCGAGTACTGGCTGATGGTCGTGAAAGCCGCGATACGACTTGTGCCTGATTTTACGGCATTTCTTTCATCTCTTTAGAATGCTTATAAAATAGAACGGTTATAAAATGCTTAGGATCGTTTCAAACTCGGATTTTAGAATCGTTATGATTTAGAATCGATTTGATCTGGATGGATTCAACCCGACTATTGCCCCAATCGCGTTGACCCCAAAATTTCTGCTCGGTACCTACCGAACGGGACCATTCGCAGCATGTTGATTTGCTGCGGATTGAAATGGATCAGGGGCACGTAATGAATCTTCAGAAGGCACCGAGGTCGCTTCGCTTTGAAGCGGCGGTCAACTCGCTCGGTCAAACGGTTGAAAACAATTCCGGCAAGAAGGTTTCCGCGGTTGCGGGCCTCATTGCAGTCGCGTCGTTCTCCGGCGCAGAAGCGCAGCAATCCAACCTCCCGCCAGTGACGGTCGATGCCCCGGTCGCTCGCCCGCGTCCTGCCGCTTCAAAACCTTCGCCGGACCAGCTTCGCGCCCGCACCGCGCTGCGCCGCGCCGCCCGTCGCGCGCAGCCGGCGCAAGTCGCCCCGGTGCCGTTCCCCAATGCTGGCGGCTTGGCCCCCGATCGCGATCCTTACGCGGACCCTGCGGCACCCTACAAGGCGGATCGCGTGCAGGCGTCCGGCAAGTTTCCGGAGCCGCTGTTGAACACGCCGAAGACTATCACGGTGCTCACAAGGGAGGTGCTCCAGGACAAGAACATCACCTCGCTGCGCGAGATCGGGCGCTCGACCGCCGGTGTGACACTGGGGTCGGGCGAGGGCGGCAATGCGTTCGGCGATCGGTTCTTCATCCGCGGTTTCGATGCGCGCAACGACGTCTTCATCGACGGCATCCGCGACCCCGCCGTCTCGATCCGCGAGAATTTCTTCACTGAGCAGATCGAGATTCTGCGTGGTCCGGCGTCTTCTTATGCCGGCCGTGGGACCGCCGGCGGCGCCATCAATATCGTCACCAAGCAGGCGAGAGATGCCAACTTCTACAACGCCGAGAGCACGTTCGGTACCGACCACACCAAGCGCGTCACGCTCGACGTCAACCAGGTGATCTCTCCGACGTTTTCGATTCGCACCGGCGGCATGTTCCAGGATGCCAACGTGGCGGGGCGCAACTATGTGACCGACGATCGCTGGGGCGGCTTCATCTCAACCAAGTGGACGCCGACCAACGACATCAAGATCACGACGAACTACGTCCACACCGACCTCAGCGGCCTGCCGGACTTCGGCGTGCCCTGGTACAGGCAGGGCAACACGCCGGTCACCGAGGCCGGCATCCCGCGCCAGAACTGGTATGGTTTTGTCAATCGCGACTTCCAGACCGCTCGGCAGGACTTCGGTACGCTCATCGGCGAGTACAAGGTCACCGACAGCATCACGCTGACCAGCCGTACCCGCGCGGAGCACTCGTTGCTGGCCTATATCGGCACACTGCCCAACGCGCCGGTGACGACAAATCCCGATCCGACGAAATGGACCTTCACCGCGAGCCCGCAGAGCCGCAACCAATGGGTCGATATCCTGGCGAACCAGGAAGAGGCCGTATTCAAGTTCGACACGGGGGCGGTCAAGCACACGTCGGTTGTCGGGCTCGAAGTCTCCAACGAGCGCATCGGGATCGACCGCTATACGGGACTTTCGTCGGAAGCTTTTGGCGTCCTCGCGCCCGGCTCCGGCGCCTTTGCGGGACAGTCGATCTATGCGCCGAACTATACGTTCTTTCCGTTCGGCATTCCGTCGCTGATCGGAAATCCGACCCGCTATAATGTCGACAGCAAGGCCCTCTATGTCATGGACACTGCCAACTGGCAGGACACCGTCATTCTGAACGGCGGTGTGCGTTACGATGGCTATGACTTGCGATCGTCAAACAATACACAATCCGCCAAGGTCAACTCGGATTTCATCAATTATAATGTCGGCGCCGTCTTCAAGCCGGTGCCGATCGGGAGCCTCTACGCGGCCTACGCGACCTCGACCAATCCGTTCGGCTCAGAACTCGATGGTACCGCCACGGACTACGGTGGTGTTCCTCCAAGTGCCACCACGATCCTTGGTCCCGAGCGCAACAAGGCCGCCGAAATCGGCACCAAGTGGGAGCTGTTCGATCGCCACCTGCTGGTGACCGGCGCGCTGTTCCATACCGAGAAGGACAATGCGCGCGAGACCGTCGGCGGCGTTCTGGCGTCGGGAGCGGCCTACCAGGTCGAGGGTATCGACCTCGAAGTGAGCGGAAAAATCACCGATCGCTGGAGCGTTTTCGGCGGCCTCGTTCTGATGAGGTCGAAGGTCACGCAGAGTGCGCTCGCTTCCAACATCGGGCTGCAGATGGCCAACATCGCCCATGAATCCTTCAGCATGTTGAGCAAGTACAAGTTCGACGGCGGCTGGGAGCTTGGCGGGCAGGCGGTCTACCGCTCGAAGATCTATGGCGGCACCTTCGGCGCCAACACCGGCACCGAGCTTCCCAGCTACTGGCGCTTCGATGCCTTCGTCGAGAAGAAGATCGACAAGAACTGGACCATGAAACTCTACGCGCAGAACCTGACCAACAAGCTCTATTACGACACGCTCTACCGCAGCGCGACACCGTTCGTCGCGGTCGCGCCGGGGCGGGCGTTCTACCTGGTCACCTCGGCGAAATTCTGACGTGCTGATATGCGTCCCCGAGGTGCTGAGCAAAGATGATGTGGCGGATTTCCGCCGCATCATGGACGCCTCCGACTGGGAGGACGGCCGCTCCACCGCGGGTGCACAATCGGCGATGGTCAAGCGCAACGAGCAGCTTCCGCCGGACAGCGAGGTCGCGCGCACGCTCGGCAATCGCGTGCTGTCGGCGCTGACCGCCAGCCCGCGGTTCATCTCGGCGGCGATCCCGTTGCAGATATTTCCGCCGCTATTTAATCGCTACGTGGCCTCCGGCGGGCACCATTTCGGCCTCCATGTCGACAACGCGGTGAGGGGAGATCGTCTCACCGGCCAGCGGATCCGGACCGACCTGTCGGTGACGCTGTTTCTGTCGGAGCCGGACGAGTATGACGGGGGCGAACTGGTGGTCGAGGATCTCTATGGTTCCCACGAAATCAAGCTCGCGGCCGGGGACCTCGTGCTTTATCCTGCGTCTAGTTTGCATCTGGTCACGCCCGTCACACGAGGTATGCGCGTGGCGTCTTTTTTCTGGCTGCAGAGCATGGTACGGGATGCCCACGCCCGCAGCCTGATCTTCGATCTCGATACCTCGATCCAGGCCCTGGTGGAGCGGCTTGGGCGAGACGACCCCGAAACGGTCAAATTGACCGGTATCTATCACAACCTGATCCGCTACTGGGCTGAAGTATGATGAACATGTCTCTTTCTCGTTCTCGCGTGATAACATTTGCGGTGGTCTGTGCGCTGGCGATGCCGTCGCTGGCGGCGCCATCCTTTGCCCAGCAGAACGCGACCCCTTCCGCGCCTGTAGCCCAGCAGGTGCCGGGACAGCCTCCAGCCGCGCTCCCGCAAGCGGCGGCACCGGCCGCAGCTTCGGACGCCGCCGCCATGCCCGCGGAGCGCGAGGCCAAGTTGCTGAAGGCGGCCACGGCCGAACTCAAGGAATTGTCGCCCTGGACGATGTTCAAGTCGGCCGACGTGGTGGTCAAGGCGGTCATGATCGGCCTTGCCTTTGCCTCGCTGGTGACCTGGACCATCTTCATCGCCAAGATGATCGAGCTGGCCGTGATTCAGCAAAAGGTGCGCTCGGCGCTGGCCAAGATCGCCGACGCGCGGTCGCTGGCGGAAGCGCAATTCGCGCTGGGCTCCAGGGGCAGCGTGCTGGCGTCTTTCCTGGCGGCGGCGATGCGCGAGGCGCGGCTGTCGGCGGGCATCTCGAGCGACGCCGGCATCAAGGAGCGCGCCGCTTCCAGTTTTGCCGAAATCGTGCGCGCCGAGGCGCGGCGGATCCGGCTCGGCATGGGCCTGTTGGCGACCATCGGCGCGACTTCGCCCTTTGTCGGACTGTTCGGCACCGTCTGGGGCATCATGAACAGCTTCATCGGCATTTCGAAATCGCAGACGACAAACCTCGCCGTGGTGGCGCCCGGCATCGCCGAAGCGCTGCTCGCCACCGCTATCGGTCTGGTCGCGGCGATCCCCGCCGTCATCATCTACAATCACTTCTCGCGGGTCACCAAAGGCTACCTCGAGCTGGTCAACCGGGCGTCAGGCGCGGCAGGACGGCTGTTGTCGCGGGATCTTGACCGCACGCACGTGAGCAGCGGGCAACGCGGCCGTGGAGCAGCGGAGTAGGCGATGGGCGCGTCACTCGCAGATACCGACGTCGATGACGACAGCGATTTCGCGGAATCGCACGACATCAACGTCACGCCGTTCATCGACGTCATTCTGGTCCTCCTGATCATCTTCATGGTCGCAGCACCGCTGTCGACCGTCGATCTGCCGATCGATCTGCCGACTTCGACCGCAACCCCGCAGAAGAAGCCGGACAAGCCGACCTATGTCAGCATCAAGCCGGATCTCTCGGTTGCGATCGGGGAAAACATGGTCAAGCGCGTCGACCTGGTGCGCTCGCTCGATGCAATGCCGGATGCCAGCAAGGAGCGTTACGTCTTCCTGCGCGCCGACCGCGCCGTGCCCTATGGCGAGTTGATGGACGTGCTCGAAATCCTGCGCGCCGGCGGCTATTCCAAGCTTAAGCTGGTGGCGCTCGAGGGCGTGCCTGAAGGAGCGGCGTCGCAGGCGGCGCCGGCAAAGCCTTGACCGGACTGGACGAGCAAAAGCCCTCCCGCAGGCTCTGGATTTTCGCCGCGGTGATCGCGCTCACGCTGCATGTCGGCGGCGTGGCGCTTGCGATCGTGCAACTGCAGAACGACGCAGAGGACGATGCGCTCGGCGCCACGGCGATCGAGGTCGGGCTTGAAATGGCCTCCGTGCATCGCGAGGTGACCGACCTGCCGCCCGGTCCGGATACTGATGCTTCCGCGGCGTCGCCGCAGCTCAACGAGCAAAAGGCCGAGGTCAAGGAAACCGATCTGCCGCAGGACAAGCCGACCGAGCCCGAAGAGGCCGACCGGGTGGTGACGGAGACCGAGTCGAAGAAGCCCAAGGAAGACGACCCGAAGATCGCCGCGGTGCAGACCTCGGCTTCCACCGAGTTCGGTGGCCGCCGAAGCCACCGCGACGCCGAGTTCGGAGGCGATTCCGGAAGGGCCGCGTTCGGTCGCGCCTGTCATCGGCACCGGCGAGAGCGCACGGCGTGCCCGCGTGACCTGGCAGAAGGAACTGGTCGCGCATCTCGACAAGCACAAGCGCTATCCAAAGGAACGGCAGCAAAAATCCGCCGAGATCCAGATTCGCTTCACGCTCGACCGCCTGGGCCACGTGCTCTCGACCGATATCGAAAAAGGCTCGGGCGATGCGGCCTTCGACGAGGCGGCGCTGGCGATGGTGCGGCGCTCCGATCCGGTGCCGATGCCGCCGCCTGTCATCGCCGACGAAGGCCTGACCTTTACCTTGCCCGTGATCTTCCGCGTCAAAACCAAGAGCTAAGCCCGGGGCCGCGTTCTGGGACGCGTAGCCCGGATGAGCGCAGCGACATCCGGGGGCGGTGCTAGCCAAATAAAATAGCCGTTCGTTTGTCACCACCGTTCCCCGGGGTCGCTTCGCTCGCCCGGGCTACAGGTGGTCTAGATCGGATAATGCTGTGGTCCGGTCTCGATCGTGATCCAGCGCAATTCCGTGAATTCGGCGATGCCGGCCTTGCCGCCGAAGCGGCCATAGCCTGACGCCTTGACGCCGCCGAACGGCATCTGCGCCTCGTCGTGAACGGTGGGGCCGTTGACGTGGCAAATCCCGGAATCGATTCGTTTGGCAATCTCGAAGGCCCGGGCGATATCGCGGCCGAACACCGCTGCTGACAGTCCATACTCGGTGTCGTTGGCGACGCGCACGGCTTCATCCGCGCTATTGACGCGCACGACGCAGACGACAGGACCGAACGATTCCTCGCCGTAGATGCGCATCGACGAGTTGACGCCGTCGATGACCGTTGCCGACATCAGCGTGCCCTCGCTGCGTCCGCCGGCAACCACCTTGGCGCCCTTGCTGACGGCGTCGTTGATCAGGGCCTGGATGCGGGCCGCGGCGTCGATGCCGATCAGCGATCCCAGCGGCGCATTGCCCTTGCGGGGATCTCCGGCGACCAGCGATCCCGCTTTCGCCGCGAGTTTGGTCACGAAGGCGTCGGCGATCTTCTCGTCGACGACGAGGCGCTCGGTCGACATGCAGATCTGGCCCTGGTTCATGAAAGCGCCGAACGCGGCGGCGGCGACGGCGGCGTCGATATCGGCGTCGTCGAGCACGATCATCGGCGCCTTGCCGCCGAGTTCAAGCAGCGCCGGCTTGAGATATTTGGCGGCGACCTGCGCGATGATGCGGCCGACCCGCGTCGAGCCGGTGAAATTGACCCGTCGCACTGCGGGATGGCCGATCAGCATTTCGATCAGGGCCGGCGCGTCTTCCGGCGCGTTGGTGATGACGTTGAGCACGCCCGGCGGCAGGCCGGCGTCGCGCAGGCACTCGGCGATCAGCCGGTGCGTGCCCGGGCAGATTTCGGAGGCCTTCAGCACCACGGTGTTGCCGCAGGCCAGCGGCAGCGCGATGGCGCGCACGCCAAGAATGACCGGCGCGTTCCACGGCGCCATGCTCAGCACCACGCCCGCGGGCTGACGCACCGCCATCGCGATGCAGCCCGGCTTGTCGGAGGGAATGACCTCGCCGGAAATCTGCGTGGTCATGGCGGCGGCCTCACGCAGCATGCCGGCGGCGAGGTTGACGTTGAAGCCGGCCCAGCCCGCCGTCGCCCCGGTTTCGGCCGCCATCAGTTCGATGAATTGCGGCGCCTTCGATGCCAGAAGGTCGGCGGCTTTCAGCAGGATGGCGCGCCGGGCATTGGGGCCGGTAGCGGACCAGGCCGGGAAGGCGGCTGCGGCGGTGTCGGCCGCCCGCTTCGCATCTGCGATCTGGGCTGCCGCGGCGCGGCTTGCGATGTCGCCCGTGACAGGGTTGAGGCGATCGAAGGTCGCGCCGTTCGACGCCGGGACATCCTTGCTCTCAAGCAGCAGCGAGATTTCATGCATGGCTTTCTCTCCTCAAGCGTGGCGTTACGATGATGGTGCGGCGGCTGGCAGCGGGCCGCCGAGATAGGCGCGCTGGACGGCAGGATCGGACTTCAACTGATCGGCGCTGCCGTGCCCGACGATGATGCCGTTTTCGAGCACATAGCCGCGGTCGGCAATGCGCAGGCTCTCCTGCGCATTCTGCTCCACAAGCAGCAATCCGACGCCGGCCTCGCGCACCCGCTGTAGTGTGGCGAACAATTCCTGCACCATGGCGGGCGAGAGCCCGAGCGACGGCTCGTCCAGCAAAAGGATATCCGGGTTGGACATCAGCGCGCGGCCGATGGCGAGCATCTGCTGTTCGCCGCCGCTCATGGTGCGCGCGATCTGGGTGGCGCGTTCGCGCAGGCGGGGAAAAAGCCCGAGCACCTGTTCGCGCCGTGCCGCTTCGCCGTTCCGGGCACGCTTCGGGTTGGCGCCGAGCAGGAGGTTTTCCTTCACCGTCAGGTCGCCGAAGATGCCGCGCCCCTCGGGCACCAGCGCCAACCCGCTCTCGACGATCTCATGTGCCGGCAGTGATGAGATATCGCGGCCGCCGAGGCTCACCTGCTTGCCGGGAAGCGTCCGCACGACGCCCGCGATGGCTTTCAGCAGCGAGGTCTTGCCCGCGCCGTTGGCGCCGAGGATCGTCACGATCTCGCCGCTGTTGACGTTGAGGGTGACGCCGTCGAGCGCGCGATGCAGGCCATAGGCCAGGCTGAGATTGTTGACCTCAAGCATCGGCGGCCACCCCGCCGAGATAGGCCTTTACGACAGCCGCATCGCTCAGAACGTCGGCGGTTGCGCCTTCGGCGATCTTGCGGCCGCTGCTCATCACCACGCAGCGGTCGCACAGCGCGCGCACTGCGTTCATTACATGCTCGACCAGCACGATGGTGATGCCATCCGCCTTCAACGACCGGATCAACTCGATGCCGATCATGAGTTCTGATGGATTCAAGCCGGCGAGCCATTCGTCGAGCAGCAGCAGGCGTGGCTTGGCGGCAAGCGCGCGGGCAAGCTCCAGCCGTTTGCGATCGATATAGGTGAGGTCGGCTGCCGGCCGCCGGCCGTGCCCGGCAAGGCCGACGCGCTCAAGCAGCGTGTCGATCCGGACCTCGGCCTCGGTGGCGGGCAGATGCGGCTTCTGGAACGCCAGCCCCGCCTTGATGTTCTCCCGGCAATCCATGCCGTCGAGCACGCGGACGAGCTGGAATGTTCGCGCGAGGCCAAGCCGTGCGATCCGATACGACGCAACGCCTGCGATGTCGCTGCCCATCAGGCGGATGGTGCCGGCATCGGGACGCAGCACGCCCGACATCAGATTCAGCGCCGTCGTCTTGCCCGATCCGTTGGGGCCGAGCAGGCCCATGATTTCGCCATGCCCGACCGCAAAGCCGAGGTCGTTGACCGCGACCAGCCCGCCGAACGCGCGCCGCAGGCCGCCGACTTCGAGAACCGGTGTTCCGCTTTCCCCGATCATGCGGCCACGCGCTCCGTGGTTTTGCCGCCCGGCGTCGCCGCGAGCTTCTCGAACAGTCCCGCGACGCCCCGCGGCAGCATGTAGACGATCAGCAGGAAGATGCAGCCGAGGATGATCGTAAAGGTGTTCGGAAATCGCGCGCTCAGCAGCTCGAACAGCAGTGTCAGCGGCACCGCGCCGAGCACCGGTCCCCACAGCCGGTGCGCGCCGCCGAGCAGCGCCATGATCAGCACCTGGAACGAGATCATCGAATTGAAGGCAATCGACGGTTCGATATAGGTCCAGCGCGGCGCCATGATCGCGCCGACCAGCGTCATGACCGTGGCGCTGATCGTGAACAGGGCGACCTTGGCGAAGGTGGTATCGATCCCGCAATGCTTTGCGACGGTCTCGTCCTCGCCGATCACCCGCAGCGCAAAGCCGAGGCGCGAGCGCCCGATCAGCCAGCCCAGCAGGAACACGGCGGCGGTGAGCGCCAGCAATTGCCAGTAAATATCGGCCTGGGTGATGTCGACGAAGACATAGCGTCCGAGCACGCGCGACTTGTTGACCTCGAACCAGACCACGAGCTGGCGGGTTAGTTCGGTCAGGCCGAACGTGAAGATGACGAAGTAGACGCCGCTCAGGCGCAGCGTCGAGAGCCCGACAACGGCTGCCACGATGGCGCCGAGCACTGCTGCGATCAGCAGCACCAGCGGCCAGGGCAATATCTCGCCGAGCACGGCCACTGTATAGGCGCCGACGCCGAAGAAGGCCGTCGTTGCCAGCGAGACATAGCGCGTGGGCCCGGAGAACATGCCCCAGGCCGTCGCCAGCACCGTGTACTGCAGCAGGCTGATGGCGAGCGCGAGATAATAGGGATTGCCAAGACGCGGCACGAAGGCCAGCAGCGCAAACCCCGCCAGCGCAGTGGCAGCAAGGCCTGTGGTTCGCGCGGTCATCGCGTCGCCCTGCCAAACAGGCCGGCCGGCTTCACCAGCAGCACGGCTAGGAACAGCGCGAAATTGACGGCCAGCGTCAGGCCGGGATCGACATAGGAGGCAACCAGCGCTTCGCTGACGCCCAGCGCCAGCCCCGCGACCAGGCAGCCCAGCATGTTGCCGACGCCGCCCATCACCACGACGATCAGCGCCTTCATCGTGAAGACCACGCCGGATGAAGCGCTGAAGGTGAGGAAGGTGCTGACCAGCACGCCGGCCGCAGCCACCAGCGCGCCACCCAGGGCAAACGTAAGCGCGGAAGCCTGCGGCACGTTGATCGCGACAAGTTGCGCTGCAAAGGGGTCGACGGCGACGGCGCGCACCGCCGTGCCGGCGCGGGTCCGCGTCAGCGCCAGATAGAGCGCCAGACCAAGCAGGATGGTGATTCCGAGCGCGGCGAGGCGGTTGGCCGCCACGGTCTCGCCAAGAAACTGCACCGGAAAGGCGAGGAACGAGTAGCTGAAATACGCCCCGCCGAACAGCGCGAGCATCGAGCCCTGAATGACGAAGGTGAGGCCGAAGGTTGCCAGAATGCTATCGACCTCCAGCGCGTCGCGGTTGGGGGCGCGGCGCACCAGCGGCGTGAGCAATATCTTGTAGATCGCGAAATTCAGCACGAAGGCGAGGGGGACGATCAGCGCCAGTCCGGCAAAGGGACTGATCGCCCACCCCGTGAACAGCCAGTGCGCCGCAAAGGCGGCGGCGATCAGGAACTCGCCGTAGGAGAGGTTCATGATGCGCGCAACGCCGTACTGGAGCGTGAGCCCCATGGCGATGAGCGCATACATGCCGCCCAGCATCAGGCCGGTCAGGATGGCATTGGTCATGACGGGACCGGCCGCGCTGGCGTGACGTTACGGCGCCACCCACGCCGGTTTTGGTACGATCGCGGTGCGGGCGCCTTCGTTACCGGAAGGGGCAATGCCGTAGAACTCGCCGTCCTGCCACTGTCCGACCCACCAGTAGCGCGTCGGCATGTTGTTCTCGAGCTTGACCTTGCCGATCACGGTGTCGAACGTGCCGGTCTGCAGGTCCTTGATCACGGCGGCGCGGTCGACCTTGCCGACGCGTTCGATCGCCTGCTGCAGCATCTGCAGGCTGGCGTAGGTCACAGCACTCGCCCAGCGGTCCGGCTCGGCGCCGTTGGCGGCGGAGGCCTTGTGACGGGCGAGGTAGTCCTTGATAACAGGGCTATCGCCGCTCCAGCCGCCGATGCCCATCACGCCCTCGGTGTTTTTGCCGAATTTTTGCTTGTAAAGCGGGAAGGCGGTGCCGACGCCGGTGTAGAATATTTTCGGATTGAAGCCGGCGATGCGCGATTGCTCGGTCAGCGCCAGCGTATCCGGCGGATAGCTGAAGGCGATGAAGACATCCGGATTGAGCGCCTTCACCTCGTTGATGATGGGCGCGAGATCCTGGGTGCCGATCGGGTAGCTCTTGTCGTAGGCGAGCTTGAACTTTGCGTTGGTGATCGCCGGCCGCGCCGCGCTCGACAGGTCGATGCCAAAACCGTCGGCAATGCTGACCATCGCGACCGTGTCGCCGATCTTCTTTTCATCGCGCAGTTTGTTCAAGAGTTCGACCAGCGTCTTGGCGGCATCGGCGCTGGTGCCGAGCATCCAGAAACTGTTGGGCCAGCGTTTGGCGAGTTCCGGCGCGCGGTCGGTCACGGCGGTGGCGGCGAGGTGCGGATAGCCTTCGCGGTTGAGCGTCGGGCCGACCGCCAGATTGAGGCCGGTGCCCCAGGGCGGCAGGATGAAATCGACCTTGTCCTGGTTGATCAGCCGCTCCAGCGCGCGCACGGCCTCCTCGGCGTTGGAGCGGTCGTCATACTGCACGACCTCGATCGGGACGCGCTTGTCGCCGAGCTTGATGCCGCCCGCAGCGTTCACTTCCTTCACCCACAATTCGTAGTTGGGGATCGTGGTGACGGCGGCGCCACCGGTGTTGGGCCCGGTGCGCGAGATGGCGTAGCCGATCTTGATCGAGGTTTGGGCTTGCGCGATGGCGGCCAGGCCAAGCGTTGCGGCGCAGGTGGCGGCCGCGAGCAGTGCCACGCGTCGCGTCAGGAATGTCGTCATGTTGTCCTCCCCGGGGTGCATCTCCGGCGCCATTGAACTGGCGCTCATGATCGCCCCAACGTTAGGGGAGGTCCCGGGAGGCTTGGAATTGGACGAAACCGGGGAAAGATTGTACTTTTCTGGCAAATCCGCCGGTTTGCTGGCGGCGGATTGTCTCAGGGAGGCGGGGCATGGCGGCATCACCGGGGCTGAACGGACTGCCGGTCGGCATCGCGCTGGCGGTGCGTGCCGAGGCGTTTTCGGCATCGCTGGCGGCGCGATCGTGGGTGATCCGCCAGAAGTCCGGGCACCGTGCGCATCTGTTGCTGCTGCAATCGGATCGCGGCCAAGCGTCATGGCACGGGACCGGCGTTGCGCTGGAAGCGCCGGCGCTGCTTTGGCTGCCGGGCAGCATCGAAGCGACGGTGGAAGTGGGGCCGGGCGCGCACGGATTCCTGTTGTCGGTCGACGATGATTTCCTGATCAAGATCGTCGCCGGCAACGCCGAGGCGCTGCATCTGCGCAGGACCACCGAGCGCGTGGCGCTGATCGCGGGCGAAGCGCTTCCGCCAACTCTCGACACGATCGCGCAATCATGCCGCGCCATCGTGGCGGAGCTGCGTAACCCCGGCTTTGGCGGCGCGACGCTGATCTCCTCGCATCTGCTGCTGCTGTGTCTGCAGCTCTGGCGGCTCAGCGCTTCTCATGACGAGCAGCATGAGATGGCAGCACGGGGCGGCGGCCCGGCGCTGGTCGGCAATTTCCTGCAAATGGTCGAGCTGCATTATCGCGACGGCTGGCCGGTGGCGCGCTATGCGGACGCGCTTGGCGTCACCTCCGACAAGCTGCACGCCCATTGCCAGCGCGAGAAGAACTGTGGTCCGCGCGCGATCATTCACGAGCGGCTGGTCCGCGAAGCCTGCACGCGGCTGCAGCAGCTCGATCTCCCCGTCGAGCAGATCGGCTATGGCCTCGGCTTCCGCGATCCCGCCTATTTCAACCGCTTCTTCCGCAAGTATCGAGGCGCATCACCGGGAAACTATCGCCGGCAGATCAGGCTGGAGCATGCGCGCAGCGGCCCTTCCTACGCGACGTGGCCGTAACTCTAGCCGGGAGCGGAAAGGGCGACCGTTCAGGGCCGATCCGCTGTGGCCAGCGTTCATGGCTAACAGCGGTCGGCAATCGGGATAACACTAGCGCGATGTGCGTGTCGTGGCTTGCGCGGCGTCTATCCATTCGACTCCGGGGGCCAGGGTTTGACGCAAGGTGGCCTCGACGAACCCGGCATACCCGCCGTTCTACTGGTCTCCGGCAGGCTTCGTCGCGAGCAATGTGGTGTCGTTTGCCGCCGGCGTGGCCGTCGGTGCGGCGATCTGGGGCGGATGCGACCGGTGGGGACACAACGTCATCATCAACGTCGTCAGGTTCAACGCCTTCAATCACACCGATATCGCCAACAATGTCTGGGTCCACAATCCCGCGCATCGCGGCGATGTGCCGTACAGAAATGCCGGCGTGGCGGAACGGTTTGACCGGGCAGACCCGGTCGCAGCCCGCGACGCTCTGAAGGATCGTTTCGACGCCGGCCGCCCCGTCATGTCTCGCACATGGGACGGCATCGGAAATGCCGCAAGGACGGTCGATCCCGAACGGCGCATCCCCGATGTTGCAAGAGACGCCGAACGGCAGGCCGACCGCATGACGCCGCCGCCCAGAGACTTCGGCCGGCCGATGGCCAACTCGCTGTCGCTGGAATTGCGCTCGCGCGCGCCGGAATTCCGACTCCCGGAACGCGCGTTCGGTGGCGATGGTGGAGGATTCGGCGGCCGTTTCTTTGGCGGCAGGCATCGTCTCTGACACCGACGCCGTCCAGCCCTGCGCAATTCCGAGATGCAGGGCACACCAAATGACTGATCAACCCATATACACAAATCGAGGCATATCATGAATTTCATTTCGACATCCCACGTTCACCGCAACCAGAACGCTTTTCGCCGTTCGAGCCTGGTCAGCGTTGTCGCGCTCAGCTTCATAGGTCTCTGCCCGGCGCATGCGGCGGACAAGCCGCCGCTGGCGCCCGACACGGCTGTACCATTCAGCACCAACTCACGCCTGTCGGCAGGGATCGAGTTCAGCCTGCCCGCGCTGGCAGCCGATATCGAGCGGGATATCCCGCAGCGGCTCGCCAGTATCGACGAAAAGATCGAATGCGTGCATCGCCGGATCCTGTTCTTCAAGGTCAACGCCAATTGCGACGTCTGGGGGTATGTGGAACGCTCCGGCCGCGGCGACCGCGTCTACGGCTCGGTGCCGATCCATGGCGTTCTCGAGGGGCAGGGTGCCAACCGCTTCACGGCGCGCATCCATGGCGAGACCGAAGCCAGCGCCACCATCGAAGCCACGGCGCGTCCGCAGCTCAGCCGGGACTGGTCGCTCGACCTCAATTTCGGCGACGGGTTCCGATGGAGCGAGCCGCCGGTGCTGCACGTGATGGGCCGCGAGATTCCGGTGGCAAAATACGCCGAGCCGCGAATCCGGTCACAACTTGCCGTGGTCAGGGAGCATGCGCTGGCCGCAGCCCGCCGCCTCGATCTGCATGACAAGGCCGCAACCGCGTGGCGGCATGCGTTCGAGCCGATCCAGCTTTCGGATAGCCCGGCGGTCTGGCTGCAGATTACCCCGCAAAACGTGAACTTTGCAGGCATGCGGGCGAATGCGAAAACGTTGAGCGGATCGATCGAGCTTTCCGGGACGGCGCAGACTATTGTCGGCCAGAATCCACCTGCCGTGACCGCGACCGCGTTGCCGATGCTTGGCGATGACGTGAGTACGCCCGGCGCATTCGATGTCATCCTGCCGGTGCGGATCGGCTATGATGTGCTCAAGGAAAAGCTGTCGCAGGCGATCGCCGCAATGCCGCTGGTGGCGGGGCTCTCCGTCAGAGACGTTGACGTCTATCCGTCAGCGGGCAAGCTCGTCGTCGGCCTGCGCGTCGCCAAGGCGGCCGATACGGATCCAAGTGCCGGGAAATGGGTTTATCTCTCGGGTACAGTCCAGGCCGATGCCGGCGGCCGCGCGATCCGGCTCTCCAACGTCGGCGTCATGACGGACGATGAGGGCCTCGCGCCGTTGACTGATTCCATCGCCACGCAGCTCGCGTCGAACGTGAATGTCGACTACGGCATCGCCTACGACAATCTGCTCAATGCCGCGAACGCGAAGTTCAACAGGCCGTTGAGGGACGGTTTCCGCATGGAGGGAAATCTCTCGTCCGCCAGGCTGGAGAACGTGTCGCTGCCCGCCGATGGCGTGGTGATTGCGGTCCGCGCCAGCGGCGAACTGAGGATCCTGTACGGCATGTGAAGCTTGGCCCGGCTTTCGATGGTCGCTTACGCGCCCTCTATCATTTCAGCCGTGGCGGCTAACATCTCGTGCCCGGTTACGCGGTGACGAAAAGTACAGCAGAGTCAATGACATCTCTACTGTGCATGGGGTTGTTTTCGATGTTTTGTGTTCGGGGCATGCAAAAGCCCTCTCCCGGCGACGGGAGAGGGCTTTGTAACGTCATCCGGGATAGCGACCTTCAGGTCTTCTTCAGCATCGGGCAGACGCTCTTCTCGAGCGGGATGAACGCCTCCGCCGCCGGGATGGTGGCGACGAGGTTGTAGTAGTCCCACGGATACTTCGAGTCCGCCGGCTTCTTCACTTCGAACAGGTAGGCCGGGTGGATCTTGCGGCCGTCGGCGCGGACCGAGCCCTTGCCGAACAGCGGGTCGTCGGTCGGCAGTTCCTTCATCTTGGCGACCACCGCGCGTCCGTCATGCGGATTGCCGCCAAGCGCTTCCAGCGCCTTGAAGTAATGGATCAGCGAGGAGTAGACGCCGGCCTGAACCATGGTCGGCGGCTGCTTCTTGAACTTCTCGTTGAAGCGCTTGGTGAAGGCGCGGGTCTGGTCGTTCATGTCCCAGTAGAAGGTTTCGGTGAAGTTCAGGCCCTGCGCGACCTTCAGTCCGAGCGAATGAACGTCGGTGATGAACATCAGCATGCCCGCGAGCTTCTGCCCGCCCTGGACGATGCCGAACTCCGCCGCCTGCTTGATCGAGTTGGTGGTGTCGCCGCCGGCATTGGCGAGCCCGATGATCTTGGCCTTTGAGCTTTGCGCCTGCAGCAGGAAGGAAGAGAAGTCGGCATTGTTGAGCGGATGCTTGACGCCGCCGAGCACCTTGCCGCCGTTGGCGGTCACCACCGCAGCTGTGTCGCGTTCAAGCGCATGTCCGAAGGCGTAGTCCGCGGTGAGGAAGAACCAGCTGTCGCCGCCGGATTTCACCAGCGCCTTGCCGGTGCCGTTGGCGAGCATCCAGGTGTCGTAGACCCAATGGATGGTGTTGGGCGAGCACTGCGCGCCGGTGAGGTCGGAAGACGCCGAACCGGAGTTCAGATTGACGACATTCTTTTCCTTGGCGAGGTTGGCGATGGCGAGGCCGACACCGGAGCTCGCGAGGTCGACGAACACGTCGACCTTCTCGACGTCGATCCACTGCTTGCCGATATTGGTGCCGACGTCGGGCTTGTTCTGGTGATCGGCCGCGATCACGTCGATCTTCCAGCCCTTGGCGAGCAGGCCGGAATCCTCGACCGCCATCTGCGCGGCGACGGTCGAGCCGGGCCCGCCAATATCAGCGTAAAGGCCGGACTGGTCGCCGAGACTTCCCACCTTGACGACCTTGTCGAGCGTTTGCGCAAACGCGCCGGTGGCAAGCACCAGGCTCGTGGTCATGACCAAGGCTGCAATGGATCGCTTCATCTATCCTCCAGGATTTTTCAACGTTTTGCTTGAAACCAACGCGAAGAGTATGCCCGGCCTTGCTTCGGCCGCCTAGCCGCTGCGGCAAACCGCGCGCCGGCGGAATATTCCACCGCGCGGCCAATTCGAAGGGTGCGCGTGTCCGGATATCTGGTGAAATGCAGCGAGAACGTCAGCGCCAGTAATAGCGGATGCCGACATAGACCACGGCGAGGCAGGCAAAGATCAGCGCCACCGGAAGCCTTGGTTTGGTCGCCGGGCCGGATCCGGATGCGGCGGGCTTCGGCCGTGGGGGCGGCCGGCGGAACGCGGTGACGTTGCCGGTATCGGTGGCCGGCTCGCTCGCGCGCGAGGGAATTTCCGGCGGCGTTCCGGAGCCGCCCATCTCGGCATAATAGCTCTTGTACATGAGCTGGATGGTGGCCTCGGAGGCGTCCGCCTCGGTCATCCTCGCCAGCAGCTGCCGGTAGCTTTCCAGAAAGCTTTGCGCCTCGGCCGGCAGGGCGGAAAAGCCGTTGAGTTTGGCCAACATTTTCCACGTTGCAAAATCTGCCCTGGCGCGCGTATCGGCGCGTCGTGCGATCAACATATCGGCAGCTTTTGTCGCCATGGCCCGGAGTCGGTTCTTCCCTGTGTGCCGCTACTTTTTGAAGTTTAAGCGTTGCCGGTGATGAAGAGAAGCGCGCTGATCACATATCCGGTCAGTGTGCGAAGTATCGACGAAATAACATCAAGATTTAGGCCGAGCTGCGCGCCGAGGACCGGCAGCAGGATCAAAAGGCCGAGCAGGATCAGCATCCCGTACGGTTCCAGCCGCGACAGCGGGTAAGACAGCACCCGCGGCAGCAGCCCGACCGCGACCCGGCCGCCGTCCAGCGGCGGGATCGGCATCATGTTGAAGATCGCCAGCACAATATTGATCAGGAAAGCATTTTTGAGGTTGTCCGCCGTCCATTTGGCAGCATCCGCCGGCACGAAGGGTAGCGCATGGAAGGCGAACGCGACGAGCGTCGCCAGGACGATGTTGATGGCGGGTCCGGCCAGCGCCACCCAGACCATGTCGAGCCGCGGATGGTTCAGTTTCCCAAAATTGACCGGGACCGGCTTGGCGTAACCGAACAGGAACGGCGAATGCGCGATCAGCAGCATCCCCGGCAGAATCACGGTTCCGAACGGATCGATATGCTTGAGCGGGTTGAAGCTGACCCGGCCAAGCTGCCAGGCGGTATCGTCGCCAAGCCTGTATGCCACGAAGGCGTGCGCGGCCTCGTGAAAGGTGATGGCGATCAGGAGGGGGAGAATCCAGACCGAGATGGCGTACAATGAAATATCCACGTGATCTCGCTCAGTTGAAGGCGATCGGAATGGCGTCGCGGGTTGCGCGCCGCACCGAGATTTCATCAAGGTGGTTTGAGATGGTTGAGCGCAAGTGATTTGCGAGTAGCGCGCCCGCCTGCGACAGATTTGCGGTACGATGCAGGCAAATGTCCGCGGCCGGCAGTCGCGGCATGCCGTCACGCTCCGACAGTGGGCGCAGCTTCGGCGGAAATGTACCTGCCTTTACGACGGTCACCGCAAGCCCCTGCGCCGCGACCGACTCGACGGCTGCAAGGCTTTGGCTGATGAAAGCCATCCGCCATGGCCGCTTGGCGGCATCGAGCGCCTCGATCGCCCATTTTCGGAACAGGCAACCCTGCGGATAAAGCGCGAGCGGCAGCGGGTTCTGCTGCTCCACAGGATGAAAGGCGCCGGTTGCCCACGCCGCCTGTTCGCGCCGCAGGAACTCACCCTCGCCACTTCCCTCCGGGTGCATCGCAATCACGAGGTCATAAGCCGTGCCGAGGCGCGAGGGCATGGAGGAGGTAAGCCCTATCTCCATCTCGACGTGGACCAGCGGGTAACAGGCGGCAAAGCTTGCGAGTACGGGAGGAACGATCAAGGTTCCGTAGTCGTCCATCACGCCCAGCCGCACGACGCCTTCGATCTTGCGCTCCCAGAGCTTGCCGACGGCCTCGTCGTTGAGCGTCAGAATACGCCTTGCATATCCCAGCAGCCCTTCGCCCGCGGCACTCAGATCGACATTGGCCTTGGTGCGGTTGAACAGCTCGACGCCGAGGCGGTCCTCCAGGCGCTTGATCTGCATGCTTACGGCGGATTGGGTCCGATTGAGCTGGGTAGCGGCGCGCGTGAACGAGCGGCTGTCGGCGACTGCCACGAAAGCCTTCAACAGCTCAGGTTCGAGAAGGGGTACGCTCATAACAAAACGTTATTTGATGTATCAGGAAAATTCCATTCCTTGATTAGTAGTCCCTCTCTACCTTGTCTGCAAGACGGAAGGGGATAATGCATGAACGAGGCGTGGGGCGTGCTGGCGGCGGTCCTGTCGAGCGGTCTGGGCGGCACTTCGATTGCGGCCACCCGCTATCTGGTAAATGCGATCGATCCGTTGGCGATTGGTTCGTTCCGGTTTGGCATCGGGTTTCTACTTTTGTTGCCGGCGGCCCTTCTGCAAGGCGGGCGGTGGCCGCTGCGCCGCGACTGGTCGGGCGTCGCCGGACTGGGCGTGCTGTATTTTGCCCTGTTCCCCATCCTGTTCAATGCCTCTCTGATCTTCACGACAGCGGCGCGGGGCGCGCTTGCCTTGTCGACGCTTCCGTTGCTGACGATGGTCGTGGGAGCGCTGCTCGGCAGCGAGGCCCTGACGATGCGTAAATCGATCGGTGTCGTGATTGCAACGCTCGGGGTTGCGCTGGCGCTGCTGTCAGGCCTTGCTTCGGCCCCGCGGGGCGCCTGGCGCGGCGATCTTCTGATGGTCGCGGCAGCGCTATGCATGGCGCTCTACAGCATCTGGTCCAAGCCATTCATTGTCCGCTCCGGGCCTATTCCGTTCACGACGGTGTCGATGGGAGTTGGGGCTTTATGCCTTGTGCTGATCTCGTACTGGCGCGGCAGCTTTGCGCCCGTTGCAGCTTTCGAGGCCCCGCAGTGGCTGGCGGCCGTCTATCTCGGTGCCTTCGGCGGCGCGCTGACGTTTTACCTGTGGGCATTCGCGCTGGAGCGCACGACGCCGACCCGCGTTGCGATCTCGGTCACCGTCAATCCGATTACAGCTTCGCTCGTTGGCGCAACGTTGCTGGACGAACCGCTGCGCTGGAATCTCGTTGGCGGCATCGTGACGGTCTTCGCCGGTATCTGGATTGCCACGACCGCAGGCCGGCGGCCCAAACCGACAACGCAATTATCGCAAGCGCCGAGTGACTAATACGTCGCCCGGCCGCCCGAAATGTCGAACACGGCACCGGTCGAGAACGCGCAGTCTTCCGATGCCAGCCACGCCACCATCGATGCGAGTTCTTCGACGAGGACGAAACGTGCCTTCGGAATCTTCGACAGCATGAAGTCGATATGCTGCTGCGTCATCTGGTCGAAGATCGCGGTCTTGGCTGCCGCTGGCGTCACCGCGTTGACGAGAATGTCATGCTGCGCGAGTTCCTTGCCGAGCGACTTGGTCAGCGCGATCAGGCCGGCCTTCGAGGCCGAGTAGTGCGCGGCGTTGGGGTTGCCTTCCTTGCCGGCGATGGAGGCGATGTTGACGATGCGGCCGTATTTTTGCTGCAGCATCGCCGGCACCACCGCCTTGCAGCAGATGAAGGGGCCGTCGAGATTGATGCGCAGCACCTTGCGCCATTCGTCGAGGTCGGTTTCCCACACCGGCTTGTTGACGCCGGCGATGCCGGCATTGTTGACGAGGATGTCGATCTTGCCGAGCGCCTTCAGCGTCTCGTCACGCGTCTTCTCGACTGCGGCGAGATCTGACACGTCGACCTTGAAGGCCGATACCGCCGGGCCGATTTCCTTCGCCGTCTTTTCCGCAAACGGCAGGTCATGGTCCCAGATCGCGACCTTGGCGCCGGAAGCGACGAAGCGTTCGGCGATCGCGCGGCCAAAACCCTGTGCACCGCCGGTGACGACGGCGCTGCGGCCGTTCAGGTCGATCTTGTTCATCGCAGATTTCCTTTCACTCGTTCATTCGTTGTTCCTCATGGTGAGGAGCGCCCTTGCGCGTTCCGGACGATGCTTCGCATCGCCGAGAGAACCATGAGGCCACAGACGAGCCCGCATCCTTCGAGACGCCGCTACGCGGCTCCTCAGGATGAGGGTCGCAGTCAGAGCGTCCAGCCGCCATCGATGACGTGGGCGACGCCTGTCGTGAACGCGCTTTCATCGCTGGCGAGATAGACGGCGAGCAAGGCGATCTCCTCGGCGGTGCCGAGCCGTCCCATCGGCTGCCGCGCGATGAACATCTCGCGCCCGTTGGGGCCTGCGGCGGCGGCGCGATCAAGCATGGATGGGGTTTCGACCGTGCCGGGGCAGATGCAGTTGCACCGCACGCCCTTGCTGATGAAGTCGGTGGCAACCGAGCGCGTCAGCGCCGCAACCGCAGCCTTGGTCGCGCCGTAGACGTAGCGGTTCGGTGCAGCCTTGAAGACGCCGGCCGCCGAAGAAATGTTCACGATCGCGCCGCGGCCCTGCTCGAGCATGCCCGGCAGGAACGCCCGGATCGTGCGATGCATCGACTTGACGTTGAGGTCGAAGGAAAAATCAAAGTCTTCGTCGGAGCAATCCAGCACGGTGCCGTGATGCACGAAGCCTGCCGCGTTGAGCAGGATGTCGGTCTTGCCGGCGCGCTTGGCCATGGCAGCGACGGCTGCGCTGTCACGGACATCGAGCCTGGCTACCTCCGCAATGCCCTCGCTCTTGAGCGCGGCAAGCTTGGCTTCGTCGATATCGGTGGCAAACACCGTTGCCCCTTCACGCGCAAAGGCGACAGCACAGGCGCGGCCGATTCCGACGGCGGCGGCGGTGACAAAGGCGCGCTTGCCCTTCAGGCGGTCTGACATGGTTTCGTCCTTCCATTTTTGTTCGTCATTCCGGGGCGGCTCGTAGAGCCGAACCCGGAATCTCGAGATTCCGGGTCTGGTCCTTCGGACCATCCCGGAATGACCGGGGTGGCCGTCTTGCTCGCAATGACGACGTCAGTGATTATCCCGCGCCACTCCGACCGTGCCCGCAATGTTTTGATAGCGCGTGGCGAGTTCCATGCAGGCGCCGGTGGCCTGCTGGCCGACGGTCGAGCGATAGAGTTCCTGCCACGGGGTCTGGTTGGCCGGGTAGGGGAAGCCGCCCTTGTCCTTTAGCTCGGCGCGACGCTTCTTCAACTCATCGCTCGTGATCAGGATGTTGGCGTCGCCGGTGTTGAGGTCGATGCGAACCTTGTCGCCGGTCCTTAAGATCGCCAGCCCACCGTCGGCGGCAGCTTCCGGCGAGGCGTTGAGAATCGACGGCGAGCCCGAGGTGCCGGACTGCCTTCCGTCGCCGATGCAGGGCAGGGAGAGGATGCCGCGTTTGATCAGCGCCGCCGGCGGCTGCATGTTGACGACCTCGGCGCCGCCGGGATAGCCGATCGGCCCGGCGCCGCGGATGAACAGCACGCAGTGTTCGTCGATATTGAGCGAGGGATCGTCGATGCGGTCGTGATAATCCTCAGGCCCCTCGAACACGATGGCGCGTCCCTCGAACGCATTCAGGTCTTTGGGGTTGATCAAATAGCGGTCGCGGAATTCCTTCGAAATCACGCTGGTCTTCATGATCGCGGAATCGAACAAATTGCCGCGCAGCACCAGGAAGCCCGCGTCTTTCACCAGCGGCTTGTCATAGCTCCAGATCACGTCGCCGTCGGGTTTGGGGGCCTCGCGGCAGTTCTCGCCCATGGTGCGGCCGTTGACCGTCACGGCGTCCTCATGGATGCGCTTGTGCGCCATCAATTCGCGCACCACCGCCGGCACGCCGCCGGCGCGATGATACTCCTCGCCGAGGTAGAAGCCGGCCGGCTGCATGTTGACCAGCAGCGGGACGTCGTGGCCGTACTTCTGCCAGTCGTCGATCGAGAGCTCGACGCCGATATGACGCGCCAGCGCGTTGATGTGGATCGGCGCGTTGGTCGAGCCGCCGATTGCCGAATTTACCGCAATGCAGTTCTCGAACGCTTTGCGGGTCAGGACGTCGGAAGGCTTGAGGTCCTCCCAGACCATCTCGACGATGCGCTTTCCGGTCTCATAAGCGATCTGGCCGCGTTCGCGGTACGGCGCGGGGATCGCTGCGCATCCCGGCAGCGACATGCCGAGTGCTTCGGCAAGCGAGTTCATGGTCGAGGCGGTGCCCATCGTATTGCAGTGGCCGACCGAGGGGGCCGAGGACGACACGATTTCGATGAATTCGTTGTAGTCGATCTCGCCGGCGGCAAGCCGTTCGCGTTGCTTCCAGACGATGGTGCCGGATCCGGTGCGCTCGCCGTTGAACCAGCCATTGAGCATCGGGCCACCAGAAAGCACGATCGCGGGCAGATTGACAGTTGCCGCCGCCATCAGGCAGGCCGGCGTGGTCTTGTCGCAGCCGGTGGTCAGCACCACGCCGTCGAGCGGATAGCCGAACAGGATTTCGACCAGGCCGAGATAGGCGAGGTTGCGGTCCAACGCCGCCGTCGGCCGCTTGCCGGTTTCCTGGATCGGGTGCGTCGGGAATTCCATCGCAATGCCGCCGGCCTCGCGAATACCCTCGCGCACCCGGTGCGCCAGTTCGAGGTGGTGGCGATTGCAGGGGGAGAGGTCATTGCCGGTCTGGGCGATGCCGATGATCGGCTTGCCGGATTGCAATTCCGCCCGGGTCAGGCCGTAGTTCAGGTAGCGCTCGAGGTAGAGCGCGGTCATTCCCGGATTGTGCGGGTTATCGAACCACTCGAGGGAACGTAACCTCCGGCCCTTGCCATTGGTGGCAATCTTGTTGTCGTTGTTTTTCATGGTTCCTCCCGCACTGCAAACTCGTGGACGGCTTAAATCACGGCAGCGATGCACCATGCCAAGAATATCATCCGCTGCAACGCGCTTGCCTTTTCCGTTTGAGCGATCCGATCCTAATTCGGCTCAAAAGACAGCGCTACCATTTTCTGCCCGCACGTGATCGCATCCAGAGAGGGCGACATCACGTGCTTTCCGGCATCGAGCTTTCGCGAACCATCAACTGAAAGCCAAGGTCGATAACCGGCTCCTGCGGACGACGGCCCTCGATCGCGTCGATCACCATGGTGACGGCGTGCCGGCCCATTTCATAGCGGTTGGTGCGCACGCTGGAGAGCGAGGGGACCGCGGAGGCGGTGAACTCCAGGTCGTTGAAGCCGACAATGGCCAGATCGCGGGGGACGGCGATCTGCCGGCGCTGGCATTCGAACAGCGTTCCGAGCGCAAGGTCGTCATTGACGCAGAACACCGCATCGATGTCAGGCGCTTGCGCAAGCAGGTCGGCGAACAGCGTCCTGCCGAGCGTCACGGTGGTCGGCACCGACGTGGTCACGACGAGGCTGGGGTCGAACAGCGATGCCGCCTTCATGGCATCACGATACCCTTCGAACCGCCGCTGCACGCGAGGATCCATTCGCGCGCCGAGAAATCCGATGCGGCGGCATCCCTGTTCGAGGATGTGCGAAATCGCTGCAAAAGCCGCGTCGTAATGCGAGAAGCCGACCATCATGTCGACCGGACTGTCGCCGATCTCCATGATCTGCGTGACCGGGCAATTCATGGATTCCAGGATGGTGCGCGATTCCGCGGTCTGGTTGATGCCGGTGACGATCAATCCTGCAGGCTTCTGCGCCCGAAACAGGCGCAGCAGCTTTTCTTCCTGCAGGATGCTGTAGCGGGTATTGGCAAGCTGGATGGTGTAGCGGCTACCTTCGGAGGAATCGTAGATGCCGCGCAACACGTCGGCGAACACGTTGTTGGTGAGGGAAGGGATCACGACGCCGATGACTTCGGTGCGGTGCGAGGCCAGCGCACGCGCCGCGAGATTGGGCACGTAACCCAGTTCCTTCACCGCGCTATCGACGCGTTCTCGCTTGCTCAACGACAGCGCTTCGGGGTTCCTGAAGAAACGCGATGCCGTGATTGGGCTGACGCCAGCGAGCTTGGCGACCTCGGTGAGGCGGATTTTGCCAGACTTTGTCTGTTTTCGTCCCATCTTGCGCTCATATCACAACGGATTAGACGTTTGAACAATTATTGACAGCGCTACCATCGGATTGCTAAAAACCGCGAAACTGCGGATGATGATGTCGGTGGAATTCGGCTTCCGTCATTAAAGTCGAAAAGAACAGCAGGGCGTCGCCGTTGATCTGCGCCGCTACAAAACAGAAAAATGAGGGGAGAGACGATGTCGTCGGTACAGATTCGCGACGTGCGGAAGTCGTTCGGCAATTTTGAAGTTTTGCACGGCGTGTCGATTCCGATCGAGGACGGCGAGTTCGTCGTGCTGGTTGGCCCCTCCGGCTGCGGCAAGTCGACCTTGTTGCGGATGCTCGCCGGCCTGGAAAACATCACCTCGGGAACCATTTCGATCGGTGATCGCGTCGTCAACAATGTCCAGCCGAAAGAGCGCGACATTGCGATGGTGTTCCAGAACTACGCGCTCTATCCGCATATGACCGTCGCCGACAATATGGGCTTCTCGCTCAAGCTGCGCGGCGCAAGTTCCGATGAAATTTCGAAAGGCGTTAATCGCGCCGCGGAAATCCTGGCGCTGACGCCGCTGCTCGAGCGCTATCCCCGGCAATTGTCTGGCGGCCAGCGCCAGCGCGTCGCCATGGGCCGCGCCATCGTGCGCGATCCGCAGGTGTTCTTGTTCGACGAGCCGTTGTCCAACCTCGACGCCAAGCTGCGCGTTGCGATGCGCACCGAAATCAAGGAATTGCATCAGCGGCTGAAGACCACGACGGTCTACGTCACCCACGACCAGATCGAGGCCATGACCATGGCCGACAAGATCGTGGTGATGCATGACGGCATCGTCGAACAGATGGGCACCCCGCTCGAACTCTACGATACCCCGGCCAACCAGTTCGTAGCGGGCTTCATCGGCTCGCCGGCGATGAACTTCCTCAAGGGCCAAGTGAAGTCGAACGGCAGCGCCGGCTTTGTGGGACCGAACGGCGTCAAGCTGCCGCTGGCGTCGGCGCCGGCCAATTCGGAAGGGCGGCCGGCGGTTTATGGCGTCCGTCCCGAACATTTCACCATCGCCGATGACGGCGCCGAAGCCGAGATCGTCGTGGTCGAGCCGACGGGCTCGGAAACGCAGGTGTTCGCCAAGCTTGGTGGCGAGCAGGTCGTCGCCGTGTTCCGCGAACGTCATCAATTCAATCCGGGCGACAAGGTCCGGCTGAAGCCAGACCCGGCGCTCGTGCATCTATTCGATGAGCAGACCGGGAAACGACTGAACGCCTAAAAAAATAAAATCAAAATCATAAATCAACGGGAGGATGGACTATGCAGGACTTTACCCGCCGTTCCCTGCTTCAGGGCGGCACCGCGCTTGCTGCAACCGGTGCGCTCACGGGGCCGGCGTTGTTCGACTTTGCCAAGGCCTGGGCGCAATCGGCGCCGTGGAAGGCCGAGAAGGGCGCCAAGCTCACGGTAATGCGCTGGAAGCGCTTCGTGCCGGCGGAAGATGACGCGTTCAACGCCATGGTCGCGGCATTCAAGGCCGCAACCGGTACTGAAATGAACGTGTTCTCCGAGTCCTTCGAGGACGTGCAGCCGAAGGCGTCCGTTGCCGCCAATACCGGGTCGGGTCTCGATCTCGCCTGGGGCCTGCACACGCTGCCGCAGCTGTTCCCGACCAAAGTGCTGAAGATGAACGACGTCGCCGATTATCTCGGCAAGAAGTACGGCGGATGGACCACGGCGGCAGAGATTACCTGCAAGCAGGGCAATGACTGGCTCGGCATTCCCGTCGCGACCATCGGCGGCTACATGACCTACCGCAAATCGGCGGTGGACAAGGCTGGTTTCAGCGAATTCCCGAAGGACTTCCCGGGCTTCCTGGAAATGTGCAAGGCGCTCAAGAAGAACGGTACCCCGGCCGGCTTCCCGCTCGGCCACGCCACTGGCGACGCCAATGGCTGGCTGCACTGGGTGCTCTGGGGTCACGGCGCGTACACGGTCGACAAGGACAACAAGGTCATCATCAACTCGCCGGAGACCGTCAAGGCGCTGGAATATGCCAAGGCGCTGTCGGACGCGTTCATTCCCGGTGTCGCATCGTGGAACGACTCCTCCAACAACAAGGCCTACCTCGCGGGCGAACTCTATTGCACCGCCAACGGCATCTCGATCTATGTTGCCGCCAAGGACGACCCGTCCAAGAAGGAACTTGCCGAGGATACCTATCACGCGCTTTGGCCGGTCGGACCGATCGGCAAGCCCACTGAACTGCAGCTCGCGGTTCCGATCCTTGCGTTCAACTTTACCAAGTCGCCGAACGCCGCGAAGGCCTTCGTCGCCTTCATGCTGGAGAAGGAAAACTACGACAAGTGGTTGTCCGGTGCGCGGGGTTATCTCACCCACACGCTCAACGCCTACGATAACTCGCCGGTGTGGACGGCCGACCCGAAGAACGCTGTGTTCGCCCAGGCCAGCAGGCGCGCGCTGCCCGCTTCCGGCATTGGTACGCCTGGCGAGAAGGCGGCGACGGCAATCGCTGACTTCCTGGTGGTCGACATGTTCGCCAACTACTGCAGCGGACGCGACGACGCCAAGGGCGCCATCGCGGTGACCGAACGGCAGTTGAAGCGCATCTATCGCTAGGCAAAGCGGGCGGGCCGCAAGCGATTGCGGCCCGCCTCACTCCAATATCGATACGGCAGCAGCGCCGCTCATGAATTTGCAGGATTTCGCCCATGGCTGACATCGCACTGCAACCCCGGGCGGCACGGCCGCCGATCCGCGAGGCCACCTCGTGGGATCAGGTCAAGACCAACCGGAACTGGCTCGGCTTCTGGTTCATGCTGCCGGCGATGGCGTTCCTGATCTTCTTTCTGGCTTATCCACTCGGCCTCGGCATCTGGATTTCGTTCACCGATGCCAAGATCGGACGGCCCGGCGAATACATCGGCATCGAGAACTATGAATGGCTGTGGGGCGACAGCATCTTCTGGCTGTCGGTGTTCAATACGCTGCTCTACACCTCAGTCGCGAGCGCCATCAAATTCGCCATCGGCCTCTATCTCGCGCTGCTGTTGAACGAGAACATGCCGTTCAAGGCGATCCTCCGCGCGCTGGTGCTGATCCCCTTCATCGTGCCGACCGTGCTGTCGGCGCTGGCGTTCTGGTGGATCTTCGATTCCCAGTTCTCGATCATCTCGTGGTCGCTCAAGCAACTCGGCCTCATTACCGAGAACATCAACTTTCTCGGTGACGTTACCTGGGCTCGGATATGCGTGATCTTCGCCAATATCTGGCGTGGCGTTCCCTTCGTTGCAATCACATTGCTGGCTGGCCTGCAGACGGTGCAACCCTCGCTCTACGAAGCGGCGACGCTCGATGGCGCCAGCAAGTGGGAGATGTTCCGTTACATCACCTATCCGCTGCTGACGCCAATCATCGCCGTGGTGATGACGTTCTCCGTGCTGTTCACGTTCACCGACTTCCAGCTGATCTGGGCGATGACGCGGGGTGGTCCGGTCAACGCAACGCACCTGATGGCGACCTTGTCGTATCAGCGCGCCATCATCGCCGGCCAGCTCGGCGAGGGCGCTGCGATCTCCAGCGCGATGATTCCGTTCCTGCTCGCGGCGATCATGGTTTCATGGTTCGGGCTGCAGCGTCGCAAGTGGCAGCAGGGTGAGAACAATGACTGATCTTCCGACCTCGCGGATCGATCTTAAAACCGTACTTTCCGGAACCTCGCCGACGGTCGCCAAAGACGATCACAGCGAGGGCATGAGCTATCTGCAGTCGGTGCCGCGCCGGATGGTGACGCTGTATTTGCCGCTGGCGATCATCGTGTTCGTGCTGCTGTTCCCGTTCTACTGGATGGGGCTGACGGCGATCAAGCCGGATGAGCAACTGCTCGACCTCGACAAGTTCAATCCGTTCTGGACCTGGAATCCGACCTTCAAGCACATCCACAAGCTACTGTTCGAAAGCTACTATCCGTGGTGGCTGTGGAACACGATGTATGTGGCGGTCTGCGCCACCATCCTGTCGATCATCGCCAGCGTGCTGGCGGCCTACGCGATCGTGCGGCTGCGCTATCGCGGCGCGCAATGGGTCGGCGGGTTGATCTTCCTGTCCTACCTGGTGCCGCCGTCGATCCTGTTCATCCCACTTGCGACCGTCGTATTCCAGTACGGGCTGTTCAATTCACCGATGGCGTTGATCCTGACCTATCCGACCATCCTGATCCCGTTCTCGACCTGGCTCCTGATGGGTTACTTCAAGACCATCCCGTTCGAGCTGGAAGAATGCGCGCTGATCGATGGCGCCAGCCGCTGGCAGATCCTGGTCAAGATCGTGCTGCCGCTGGCGATCCCGGGGCTGATTTCGGCGTTCATCTTCTGCTTCACGCTGTGCTGGAATGAGTTCATCTACGCGCTGACGTTCCTGCAATCGACCTCGAACAAGACGGTGCCGGTCGCGATCGTCAACGAATTCGTCGACGGCGATATTTATCGCTGGGGTTCGCTGATGGCGGGCGCGCTGGCCGGCTCGCTGCCGCTGGTTATCCTTTACGCCTTCTTCGTCGAGCATTATGTGTCGGCCATGACGGGAGCCGTGAAAGAGTAAGCGCTCGAGGCCCGTGGCGGACACTATCTCTTGACGCGTTTTCTTCACGCGAACCGGTTCCCACTTCGCTTGAAAACGCTATAGAAGAGTTCAAAAAGGAGACGGGTCTTGCATATTCTTATTCTTGGCGCGGCCGGCATGGTCGGCCGCAAACTCACTGAACGGCTGCTGCGCGATGGCCGCCTCGGCAAGCACGACATCACCCGCATGACGTTGCAGGACGTGGTGACGCCAGCCAAGCCCGCAAATTCGTCGATCCCGATCGAGGTCGTGGCGTCCGACTTTGCCGATGCCGGCGCCGCAGCGCCGCTGATTGCCGGTCGACCCGAGGTGATCTTTCATCTCGCCGCGATCGTCTCCGGCGAGGCCGAGGCCGAGTTCGACAAGGGCTACCGGATCAATCTCGACGGCACGCGCTACCTGATCGACGCCATCCGCCATGCCGGCGGCGGCTACAAGCCGCGGCTGGTGTTCACGTCGTCGATCGCGGTGTTCGGCGCACCGTTCCCGGAAAAGATCGGCGATGAATTCTTCCATACGCCGCTGACGAGCTACGGCACCCAGAAATCGATCTGCGAACTGCTGATCAACGACTACACCCGCAAGGGCCTGCTCGACGGCATCTCGATCCGCCTGCCGACGATCTGCGTGCGGCCGGGCAAGCCGAACAAAGCGGCTTCCGGCTTCTTCTCCAACATCATCCGCGAGCCGCTGGCGGGCGAGGAGGCGGTGCTGCCTGTTTCCGAAGACGTCCGGCACTGGCACGCTTCGCCGAAATCGGCGGTGGGTTTTCTGATCCACGCCGGCACCATGGACCTCAACGCGATGGGGCCGCGGCGTAACCTGAGCATGCCTGGCATGTCGGTCAGCGTCGGCGAACAGATCGCCGCGCTCGACCGCGTTGCCGGCAAGAACGTCACCGCGCGCATCAAGCGGGTGCCCGATCCGACCATCATCGGCATCGTCTCCGGTTGGCCGCGCGATTTCGTCACCGACCGCGCGCTCAAGCTCGGCTTTACCACCGCCGAGAAGACGTTCGACGACATCATCCGGATCCACATCGAGGATGAGCTGGGCGGCAAGTTCGCAGGCTGACGTGGCGTCACGTTTCATGAGCAAGGTAGCTTGCATCGGCGAGTGCATGATTGAGCTCAAACAGGCCCAAGGGACTGAACCCGGCCTGTTTTCGCGCGGCTATGGCGGCGACACGCTCAACACTGCCGTCTATTTAACCAGGCTCGGCGTCGGCGTGGACTACATCACGGCGCTCGGCGACGACAGTCTCAGCGACGAAATGATCTCGGGCTGGGCGGCGGAGGGGGTCGGGACCGGCCGGGTGGTGCGGCTGCCGGGCAAGCTTCCGGGCCTCTACATGATCCAGACCGACGACAAAGGCGAGCGCCGGTTCTTTCACTGGCGCGATAGCGCAGCGGCGCGCAACCTGATGGATTTGCCACAGACGCCTGAAATTCTGGATTCGCTCGCGGGCTATGACGTGATCTATCTCTCGGCGATCACGCTCTCGCTTTATGGTGGGGAAGGAAGGTCGCGGCTGTTCGCGGCACTTGAACGCGCGCGTGAGCGCGGGGCGCGGTTTGCCTTCGACACCAATTTCCGCGCCCGTGGCTGGCCCGATCTCGACGTCGCACGCGCCGTTTTCCGGGAAGCCTTTGCCAGGGCTGATATCGTGCTGGCCTCTACGGAAGATCTGCTGCCACTCTATCCCGGCGAAAGCACCGAAAACCTGCTGGCGCGGATTGCGGGCGCCGAGGTGGTGTTGAAGCTTTCGGAGCCGGCGAGCATCGTGCGCCTGGAAGGCGTTCCTTATCCGATCAAGGCGAAGCCGGTGGAGGCGCCCGTCGTCGATACCACGGCCGCCGGCGACAGTTTTGCGGCCGCCTACCTGGCCGCACGTCTCGTGGGCGCGGATCCGATCGAGGCCGCCCGGGCCGGGCATCGCCTCGCTGGCGTTGTGGTATGTCATCCCGGCGCCATCATCCCGCGCGCCGATATGCCGCCCGGCCTCATCCCGAACCACGCCAATTCTCGCAAGGCATCGCCATGACCGCAGCCACAAGGCAGCAACAACTCGCCGCCATCTTCAAGTCCGCTACCGTCATTCCCGTGCTCACCATCGAACGGGTCGAGGATGCGGTACCGCTGGCGCGCGCGCTGGTCGCAGGCGGCGTGCACGTGCTGGAAGTCACCCTGCGCACGCCGGTCGCCGCGGACGCCGCCAAGGCGATGATCGCGGAGGTGCCGGAAGCCGTGGTCGGCATCGGCACGATCCTGAGCGCCGACGATCTGTCGAGGGCTGTGGCGCTCGGGGCCAAATTCGGCATCAGCCCCGGCGCGACGCCCGAGCTGTTGAAGGCCGCCGCCGCCAGCGACCTGCCGTTTGCGCCGGGCATCGCGACGGCTTCCGAGCTGATGCAGGCGCTGGCGGCCGGCTTCGATCTCGTGAAATTCTTTCCCGCCGAGCAGGCCGGCGGTATCAAGGCACTTCGGGCGTTGGCCGGGCCATTTCCGAATATCAGGGTATGCCCGACAGGCGGCATTGGCGAGGCCAATGCCGCGACCTGGCTGGCCGAGCCGAATGTGGTGGCGGTGGGCGGTTCCTGGCTTTGTCCGGCCGCCGATATAAGGTCCGGCAATTGGGCCGGCATAACCGCCATGTGCGAGCGGACGATGAAATCGCTGAAAGCGGCACCAAGATAGGCTACAAACCGACCCAAACCGGAACAGGGAGAACAACCATGACAGCCAGCATCGTGGGGTGGGCGCATACGCCATTCGGCAAGTTCGACGCGGAAACCGTCGAGAGCCTGGTGGTGAAGGTTGCGACCGAAGCGCTGGCCGATGCCGGCATCTCCGCCGAAGACGTCGACGAGATCGTGCTCGGTCATTTCAATGCCGGCTTCTCGCCGCAGGATTTTACGGCTTCCCTGGTGCTGCAGGCCGACCCCAAGCTGCGCTTCAAGCCGGCCACGCGGGTCGAAAACGCCTGCGCCACCGGTTCGGCGGCGGTGCATCAGGGCATCCGGGCGATTGCGGCAGGCGCGGCCAAGATCGTGCTGGTGGTCGGCGTCGAGCAGATGACGCGGACGCCGGGCCCGGAGATCGGAAAGTACCTGCTCAAGGCCTCCTACCTGCCCGAGGATGGCGACACCGTCGGCGGCTTTGCCGGCGTGTTCGGCAAGATCGCGCAGGGCTATTTCCAGAAATATGGCGACCAGTCGGACGCGCTGGCGATGATCGCGGCCAAGAACCACAAGAACGGCGTCGCCAATCCCTATGCGCAGATGCGCAAAGATTTCGGCTTCGAGTTCTGCCGCTCCGAGAGCGAGAAGAACCCTTACGTCGCGGGTCCCTTGAAGCGCACCGATTGTTCGCTGGTGTCGGACGGCGCGGCGGCGCTGGTGCTGACGGATTCGGAAACCGCGAAGACCATGGGCAAGGCGGTGAACTTCCGCGCCACCGCGCATGCGCAGGATTTCCTGCCGATGTCCAAGCGCGACATCCTGCAATTCGAAGGCTGCACCGTCGCCTGGCAGCGCGCGCTGGCGCAGGGTGGCCTACAGCTCTCCGATCTGTCCTTTGTCGAAACCCATGACTGCTTCACGGTTGCCGAACTGATCGAATATGAAGCGATGGGCCTGACGCCGCGCGGGCAGGGCGCCCGCGCCATCAAGGAAGGCTGGACCCAGAAGGACGGCAAGCTGCCGGTCAATCCATCCGGCGGCCTCAAGGCCAAGGGCCACCCGATTGGCGCCACCGGCGTCTCCATGCATGTGATGAGCGCGATGCAGCTCGTCGGTCAGGCGCCCGAGGGTATGCAGCTCAAGAACCCCAAGCTCGCCGGCATCTTCAACATGGGCGGCGCGGCGGTGGCGAACTACGTCTCCGTGCTGGAGCCTGCGAAGTAATAGGACCAAGCCGTAGGGTGGGCAAAGGCGCTTGCGCCGTGCCCACCGTCTATCACCGATCAAGCTGCTTAATGGTGGGCACGCTTCGCTTTGCCCACCCTACAATTCATCGGAGCGTGCATCATGAGCAACGAGAGTTCGTTGTCATTGGCAGAACTCAACGATCGGATCAGGATTCTGGAAGACAACATCCGGCAGTTGATCGAACAGGCTGCAGCCGCTTCCGGCGAGCGGAATGAATCCCGTATTGCCGACCGCCTCAGCCAGCAGAATGAAGAGCTGGAGCGCCTGACCCGGGAACGCGACGCCAGATCGAAGAACTAGCCGCCATCGCGCGCATGCGGCCATACGCCGGGCGCGCCTTGATCTTCGCAAGTGCCTGCCGTTACTTGGTCCTCACAACAATGCGAGGCCGGTTGGCCGCATATCGGGGAGCAGGCTGATCCATGGGACCATTAGAGGGCATCAAGGTCATCGACATGACGACCGTGCTGATGGGGCCCTATGCCACCCAGATGCTTGGCGATTACGGCGCTGACGTCATCAAGGTGGAATCGCTCGACGGCGACGTCACGCGGCAGATCGGGCCGACCCGCCATCCCGGCATGGGGCCGGTGTTCCTCAATACCAACCGCAGCAAACGCTCGATCTGCCTCGACCTGAAGAAGCCCGCCGGGCGCGATGCCGTGCTACGGCTGATCAAATCCGCCGACGTGCTGGTCTACAATGTGCGCCCGCAAGCGATGGCACGGCTGAATCTCGGTTACGACGTGGTGTCGAAAATCAACCCGCGGCTGATCTACGCCGGCGTGTTCGGCTTCGGCCAGGACGGGCCTTATGCGGCAAAACCAGCCTATGACGACCTGATCCAGGGCGCGACGGCTTTGCCGGCGCTGATGGCGCAGACCGCCGACGGCGTGCCGCGCTATGTCCCCAATGCGCTGGTCGACCGCATCGTCGGGCTCACGGCGGTGGGCGCGATCTGCGCCAGCCTGGTCGATCGCGACCGCACCGGGCGCGGCCAGCGCGTCGATATCCCGATGTTCGAGACCATGGCCGGTTTCGTGATGGGCGATCACATGGGCGGTCTCACCTACGAGCCGCCGCTCGACAAGGGCGGCTATGCCCGCCATCTGTCTCCCGACCGGCGGCCCTACAAGACCTCCGACGGCTATATCTGCGTGATCGTCTACAACGACAAGCAGTGGCAGAATTTCTTCGATGCCACCGGGCGCGACGATCTTCGCACCAATCCGAAATTCGCAACCTTCGCCGGCCGCGCCACCAATATCGATGTGGTCTATGCCGAACTGGCGCGTATCCTCGAAACGAAAACCACCGCCGAATGGTCGAAGATCCTGGAGAAAGCCGACGTGCCGGTCATGCCGATGCATGATCTCGAAAGCCTGCTCGGCGATCCCCACATCGTCGCGACCAATTTCTTCCCGGTCGTCGAACACCCGACCGAGGGCCGGATCCGCAACATGCGGCCTTCGGCACGGTTTTCGGAGACCCCGGTCGAGACCAAGCGGCTGGCGCCGCGCCTGAGCGAGCACAGCGCCGAAATCCTGCAAGAGGCTGGTTTCTCGCCGGATGAGGTTGCCGCCCTGGTAAGCGACGGCGTCACCAAGGCGGCGTCAAATACGTAAGGACGAGATAGATGGATTTTGCGCTGTCGGCCAACCAGGAATTGATCCGCGACGCGATCGAAAAGATCTGTTCGCGCTTCGACGATGCATACTGGCTGAAAAAGGACAAAGAGGGTGGCTACCCGGCCGACTTCCACCGCGCGCTGGCGGATGCCGGATGGCTCGGCATCTGCATCCCCGAGGAATATGGCGGGTCGGGGCTGGGCATCACGGATGCCGCGATCATGATGCGGACGATCGCGGAATCAGGCGCCGGCATGTCTGGCGCATCCGCGGTGCATATGAACGTGTTTGGGCTCAATCCTGTGGTCGTGTTCGGCACCAAGGAACAGTGCACGCGGATGCTGCCGCCGATCATCGATGGCCGTGACAAATCCTGCTTCGCGGTCACCGAACCCAACACCGGGCTTAACACTACGCAGCTAAGGACTCGCGCGGTGCGCAAGGGCGACAAGTACATCGTCAATGGCCAAAAAGTCTGGATTTCCACCGCGCAGGTCGCCAACAAGATCCTGCTGCTGGCGCGCACCACGCCGCTGGAAGAGGTGAAGACGCCGACGCAGGGCTTGAGCCTGTTCTATACGGACTTCGACAAGAAGCGCGTCGCCGTGCATGAGATCGAAAAGATGGGCCGCAAGCCTGTCGACTCCAATGAATTGTTTTTCGAGAATTTCGAGATCCCGGTGGAGGATCGTCTCGGCGAGGAAGGCCGTGGCTTCGAATACATCCTGCACGGCATGAATCCCGAGCGTATCCTGATCGCTGCCGAAGCGGTGGGGCTCGGCCAGATCGCGCTGTCGCGGGCGTCGGCCTATGCGAAAAGCCGCATCGTGTTCAACCGCCCGATCGGCATGAACCAGGGCATCCAGCATCCGCTGGCCAAGAACTGGATGGAGCTGGAAGCTGCGTGGATGATGGTGCTGCGTGCGGGCTGGCAATACGACCAGGGTATGCCGTGCGGCCCGGCCGCTAACGCCGCAAAGTTCCTCGCCGCCGAAGCCGGCTTCCACGCCTGCGAACAGGCAGTGATGACGCATGGCGGCTTCGGCTACGCCAAGGAATATCACGTCGAGCGCTATTTGCGGGAATCGCTGATCCCGCGCATCGCGCCGATCAGCCCGCAGCTCATTCTCAGCTTTATCGCCGAGAAGGTGCTCGGTTTGCCGAAGTCGTATTGAGAAACAGACAGTCATGAGCTTCATTACCGGCGTCGGACTGACGTCCTATGGCGAGCACGAGGGCTCGTCCTCGCTCGATCTCATGAGCAAGGCGGCCGAGCTTGCGATTGCCGATGCCGGGCTGAAGCGGTCCGAGATCGACGGTATTCTCTGCGGCTATTCGACGGTGTCCCCGCACATTATGCTGGCGACCGTGTTCGCCGAGCATTTCGGCATTCAGCCATCCTATGCGCATGCGGTGCAGGTCGGCGGGGCCACCGGTCTCGCCATGACCATGCTGGCGCATCATCTGGTCGACGCCGGCGTCGCAAAACATGTGCTCGTGGTCGGTGGCGAAAATCGCCTCACCGGGCAGAGTCGCGACGCCTCGATCCAGGCGCTGGCGCAGGTCGGCCACCCCGACTACGAGGTGAGCTTGGGGCCGACAATCCCTGCCTATTACGGCCTCGTCGCCTCGCGCTACATGCACGAATACGGCGTGACGCAGGAAGACCTCGCCGAATTCGCCGTGCTGATGCGGGCCCATGCCTTGACCCATCCCGGCGCGCAGTTTCATGAACCGATCTCCGTCGCCGACGTGATGGCTTCAAAGCCGGTGGCGATGCCGCTCAAACTTTTGGATTGCTGCCCGGTGTCCGACGGCGGCGCGGCGTTCGTGGTCAGCCGCGAGCCGACTTCGGCGACCGGCATTCGCGTCCGTGGCTGCGCACAGGCGCATACCCATCAGCACGTCACCGCGGCGCCCGCACTGGGCGAACTCGGCGCTGAGATCGCGGTTGCCAAGGCCAAGGCCTCGTCCGGTCTCGCGATATCCGATGTCCGCTATGCTGCGGTCTACGACAGCTTCACCATCACGCTGGCGATGCTGCTGGAAGACCTCGGCCTTGCCGGGCGGGGCGAGGCGGCGGCGCGGGTCAGGGCAGGGCATTTTGGCCGCGACGGCGCCATGCCGCTCAATACCCATGGTGGGCTTTTGAGCTACGGGCATTGCGGCGTCGGTGGCGCGATGGCGCATCTGGTCGAGACGCATTTGCAGATGACGGAACGCGCCGGACCCCGGCAGGTCCGCGATGCCTCGATCGCGCTGCTGCACGGCGACGGCGGCGTGCTGTCGTCGCATGTCAGCATGTTTCTGGAGCGGGTGCGATGAGCGACAAACTGGCGGACTGGACCAAGGGAGCCGAGGCCATCGTCTATCAAACCTGCGGTGCGTGCGGGAGGGTGCAGTATTTCGACCGCCGGTTCTGCGCCGCCTGCGGTGCGCCGGATCCGGCACAGAAGCGCGCCAGCGGCGCAGCGACTGTGTATGCGACGTCGCTGGTGTGCCGCGCGGCGACGCCGGAGACGCGTGCGCACGTTCCCTACAATATCGTGCTGGTCGATGCGGACGAAGGCTTTCGCATGATGGCCCACGGCGATATCGATCTTGCGATCGGTGACAAGGTCACCGCAAGCTATCGGCCGTTTGCGGGAAGGTTGGTGCCGTACTTCGAGAAAATATGAGTCTCCGACACAAAATGCTCACGCTACGAAGCAACCCAGAACTACGCGGAACAGGTTAAAATCTGAGTGCTTCGACGCGTCAACATTCAGTGCCAGTAGAACACGACGCTGGCGATAACGAGCATTGCCGTTACCGCCATCATCTGCGCAAACGCTTCCGAGGCCGCCTTTTTGGTGGCTTCCTTCATGCCTAACTCCCTAGACTTGGGCATGAGTCATCGATGCCCGCGAAGGCTTGATGGCTCAGTTGGTTTTTACTCGGAACGCCCCGCGACGAGTATTCGCTCTGTTGAGTCCCCACTCAGCGAATATCGACAGTTCCTAAAATCGACCAGCATTGAGGCCGCAATTTGGCTCGTTCGCAGCCGGTTTGTGCGCGAGAAAGGGAGTTTTTTGGCACGGGGTCGAATTGGCGGGACGCATGCCCGGACCCGCATCAGCGGCATTTCGGCGGTTGATCAGCTTCCTGCTGCGGTGCATGATCCCACTGTCAACAAATCAGAAAATCCCCAAAACCCCAAGGTGACGAATGGCCCGCGTCGAATACAGCGATCCCGCCAAGCACAACGACCGCACCCGCGAATTGCTGGGCAAAAACCGCAATGCCAACATCTTTCGCATGATGGCGCATTCGCCGAGTTACCTCGAACAATACTGCCGGCTGGGCGGGGCCATCAGGCACAAGGGCGAACTGGACCCGATCGTGCGCGAACTCGCCATCACCCGCACCGGCATCCTGTGTGAGGCGCCCTACGAAATCGTCGCCCACAAGCGGATCGGCAAGAACGTCGGCGTCACCGACGAGCAGAACGAGGCGCTGGAGAACTGGGAGGCGGCGACATGCTTCAACGATGTGCAGCGCGCCGCGCTTGCATTCACCGACGAAATCGTCCGGCGTCACAAACCGACCGACGCGACCTTCAACGCGATTGCCTCGAAATTGTCGCCGGCGGCGCTGGTCGAACTGCAGCTCTCGGTCGGCTTCTACATCATGACGTCGAAGTTTCTGGAAACGTTCGCCGTCGATCTGCAGCCGGTGACGGAAGTGGTGGGCTGATCGCAAACGGCCTCAGCTCGCAGGCCCGTATCGTCGCAGCGCCTCCAGCGTCAATCCCTTGCCGACGGCACCGAAGATGTCACCTTCGACGACCCGGGCCGACGGCACGGCCTTGGTGATGGCCTTGTGGACGTGAGCGAGTTTCACCGAGCCACCGGTCAGGAACACGGCATCGATATCACCCGCGGGCAATCCCGCCTGAACAAGGCAGTTGTTGATTCGCGCCGCGATGCGATCGGCCAGCTGCTTGGTATGGCTGACGAGATCGGGGCGGCTGATATCAGCGCCTAGACCTGGGGCAATCCACTCCAGCGGGATGTCGGCGCGCCGCTTCTCGGACAGCGCGATCTTGGCGTCTTCCACTTCCATTGCCAGCGTGTGGCCGCGCTGTTCATCGACCACGCGTATCAGCCGGTCGATTAGTTCCGGTTCGCTGGCTTCCTGCCGCACCTGGCGGATATCGGCCATCACGCGCGGCTCATACATGCGGTTGATGCTCGACCAGGTCGCAAGGTCGTGGAAATAGCTCGACGGCACGTCAAGCCCGGGACGCTTCATGGCGCTGCGGAATCCGAACAGCGGCATGACCACGCCGAGGCTGAGCTGACGGTCGAAATCAGTGCCGCCGATGCGCACGCCGTCATTGGCGAGAATATCGGCCGCGCGATCGGCCTTGCCGTGGCGCGCGGGACCCAGACGCACGATCGAAAAGTCGGAGGTGCCGCCGCCGATATCGGCGATCAGTGCCACTTCCTCGGATGTGATTTGCCGCTCATAGTCCAGCGCCGCGGCGATCGGTTCGAACTGAAACGTGACCTCGTCGAAGCCGATGCCCCGCGCGATTATCCGGAGCGTTTCCTCCGCCTTGCGATCAGCGTCCGGCGCATTGTCGACGAAGTGCACCGGCCGACCGTGGACGACATTGCGCAGTTCATGGCCGGTGGCCTGCTCCGCGCGGCGTTTGACCGCACCGAGGTAATAGGCGATCACGTCGCGAAAGCTCACGCGTTCGCGTCCGAGCCGGGTGGTTTCGTCGATCAGCGAGGTTCCGAGCACCGACTTGAGGCTCCGCATCAGGCGGCCGGGCGCGCCTTCGACATAGGCCTCCACCGCCCTGCGGCCGATCAACACGGCGCCATCGACCTCATAGAAGATTGCGCTGGGAATCGTGGTCTCGGCCGCCTCCAGCGCCACCAGAACCGGCGCCTCGCCTTCGATGGTGCCAAGCGTCGTGTTCGACGTTCCGAAATCAAGGCCGCAGATGGACATGGATACTCCCAAGGGGAGCGTCCGTTTACACATTACAACGCCATCGATCCACCTTTATCTTGTGTCACTGCAACTGGTTGTTCGCACATATTGAATTGTTCGATTAAGGCCATCCACAGATCAATTTGTTTCTCGCGATGCCTTGATGAATTAATCTGCGATGGTCCATAAGCGGCCTCCGGCGGCGAGGGCGATTCACCCGCCGCCCTGGTTCGGGAAAGATTTGGCCGTGGCAAATATCAATCGACAGATCGCGGAAGAACTTGGCGTTCGTGAGCAGCAGATCTCGGCGACCGTCGAGTTGCTCGACGGCGGCGCTACCGTGCCGTTCGTGGCGCGCTACCGCAAGGAAATCACGGGCGGACTCGACGACGCGCAATTGCGCACGCTGGAAGAGCGGCTGACCTACTTGCGCGAGCTGGAGGAGCGCCGGGTCGCCATCCTCAATTCGGTCCGCGAGCAGGGCAAGCTCGACGCCGCATTGGAAGCCGCGATCATGGCGGCCGACAGCAAGGGGCGTCTGGAAGACATCTATTTGCCGTTCAAGCCGAAGCGCCGCACCAAGGCCGAGATCGCCAAGGAAGCCGGGCTCGAACCATTGTCCGAACTTTTGCTGACGCAGCCGCAGAACGATCCGCAAACCGTCGCCGCAGGCTATGTCGACGCCGAGAAGCAGGTGGCGGACGTTGCCGCGGCGCTCGAAGGCGCGCGCGCGATTCTGGTCGAGCGCTTTGCCGAGGATGCCGACCTGATCGGCCGCTTGCGCGAGGATATGTGGTCGGCCGGCCAGATGACATCCACGGTGCGCAAGGGCAAGAAGACCGAGGGCGAGAAATTCGCTGATTATTTCGAGTACAATGGAGCCCTTCAGAAGCTGCCGTCGCACCGCATCCTTGCGCTGTTTCGGGGCGAGAAGGAAGAAATCCTCGAACTGCAGATTCAGCCCGAGGCGAATGCGCCCGAGGCTGGCGTGCCCAGCGCCTATGAACTCAAGATCATGCAGCGCTTCGGCATTACCGATCGGAAGCGGCCGGGCGACCGCTGGTTGGTCGACACCGCGCGCTGGGCGTGGAAGACCAAGATTCAGGTACACCTCAACATCGATCTGCGGATGCGCCTGTGGACGGCGGCCGAAGCCGAGGGCGTACGGGTCTTTGCGTCCAATCTACGGGATCTGCTGCTGGCCGCGCCGGCCGGCGCGCGCGTCACCATGGGGCTCGATCCCGGCTTCCGCTCTGGCGTCAAGGTCGCCATCGTCGATGCGACCGGCAAGGTGGTGGCCACCACCGCGGTCTATCCGCACGAGCCGCAGCGGCAATGGGACGCGGCGCTGGCGACGTTGGGCAAGCTGGCGGTCGCGCATCGCGTCGACCTGATTGCGATCGGCAACGGCACCGCCTCGCGCGAGACCGACAAGCTGGCGACCGAATTGGTCAAGCTGCTGCCGGATCTGAAAATGTCGAAGATCGTGGTGTCGGAGGCTGGCGCTTCGGTCTACTCCGCCTCGGCTTTCGCGTCCGAGGAATTGCCGGAGCTCGACGTCACCCTGCGCGGCGCGGTGTCGATCGCGCGGCGGCTGCAGGACCCGCTGGCCGAACTCGTCAAGATCGATCCGAAGGCGATCGGCGTCGGGCAGTATCAGCACGACCTCGGCGAGACCAAACTGGCGCGCTCGCTCGATGCCGTGGTTGAAGACTGCGTCAACGCCGTCGGTGTCGATGCCAACACGGCGTCCGCGCCGTTGCTGGCGCGGGTATCGGGCATCGGTGCGGGGCTCGCGCAAAGCATCGTGCAGCATCGTGACGCCAACGGGCCGTTCAAATCGCGAAAGGCGCTGAAGGAAGTGCCGCGGCTGGGGCCGAAGGCGTTCGAGCAGTGCGCAGGGTTCCTGCGCATCAACGGCGGCGAAGACCCGCTCGATTCATCCGGGGTGCACCCCGAGGCCTACCCAGTGGTGCGGCGGATTCTGGCTGCATCCAAGAGCGACATCAAGGCGCTGATCGGCAATGCTGAGATCGTGCGTCAGTTGAAGCCGCAGGCCTTTGTCGACGAAACGTTTGGTCTGCCCACGGTCACCGACATTCTGCGCGAGTTGGAAAAGCCCGGCCGCGATCCGCGCCCGGCGTTCAAGGCCGCGGTGTTCATGGAGGGCGTCGAGGAGATCAAGGATCTCAAGCCCGGCATGATCCTGGAAGGCACGGTGACCAACGTCGCGGCCTTCGGCGCCTTCGTCGATATCGGCGTGCACCAGGACGGCCTGGTGCACATCTCGGCGATGTCAAGAACCTTCATCAAGGACCCGCGTGAGGTGGTGAAGCCCGGCGACATCGTCAAGGTCAAGGTGCTGGAGGTCGAGGTCGCCCGCAAGCGCATCGCGCTGACGCTGCGGCTGGATGACGAAGTGGGCGCCAAGAGCGATCGCGCACCAGCTCAAGGCAAGCCGCGCGAGTTTTCCAAGGCGTCGATGACGTCATCCTCGCCGAAAAAGCCGCAGGAGCAGGGCGGGGCGCTGGCCGAAGCGATGCGCCGTGCCGCCGAGAAGAACGGGCGGGGCAAGGCGGGGTAGGCCGAGTGCCTCGCCGCCGGTGGCTTCATCCTTCGAGACGCATCGCGTTGCGATGCTCCTCAGGATGAGGTCCGGCAGAGTGTCCGCAGAAATCGTAGGGTGAGCAGAGGAGCGAAGCGACGTGCCCACCATCTCTCACCGAGCGCGGTGTGAAATGGTGGGCACGCGGAGCCTGTCATCGGGCGCGCATTCGCGCGACCCGTTGGCTTTGCCCACCCTACGCCTGCTTGATCCTCATGGTGAGGAGCCCGGCAACGCCGGGCGTCTCGAACCATGTGGCCCGAGATCAGCCCGGCGTCAGCAGGTTCAGCTTGGCGTTGGCCAGGATCAGGCGATCGGCCAGCAATTGCGCAAGATTGCGCATGATCCGCTCGCCGGCGTGCGGATGCTGCTTTCGGAATCGCTGGAAATCGCGGAGCGGGATTTCGTAGGCGGTCGCCGCCATATCGGCCAGCACGTCGGCCGAGCGACGCGGCTCCAGCAGCGCCATCTCGCCGAACGGCATTCCGGCCGTCAGCGTCGCCAGGCGGATGCCGTCGGGCAGGGTGACATGCACCGCGCCGCTCCTGAGAAAGAACAGTGAATTCGGCGGGATCGCCGGCGGCGATGATCTTTTCGCTCGCCTGATAGGTCCGGATCGAAGCGAGCGAGGCGAGATCGGTCAGTTCCTCGTCCGTCAGCCCCGCCAGCAGCGCCTGTTCGGAGATGTCGGTCGCCTCGAAGAAATCGATCGCGCCGCCGTAACGATAGACCACCTGGTCTTCCGCCCATTCGATGGCGGCATCGAGCAAATAGTAGTTGCGGATGTTGCTGAGGCCTTCCGTCCATTCCCCGATCATCTTCCATTCCGGCGACGATCGCAGGATGCCGGACAGGATCACGGTGACGTGGTGGGCCGCGAGTTCGCGGAATTCCTCGGCGAGCAGGCGGGTGCCGGCGCGGGTCATGGCCGTGACGCGGCGCAGGTCGAAGATGACGAGCTGCGGCCGCGGCTTGGCCGCGATCTGACGCGAGACGTAATCGACATTGGAGAACGACAGCGTGCCGACCAGCTCGATGACGCGAACGTCCTGGCGATGCGCGGCGAGGATGTTCTGTTCGTGCGCGCGCCGCACGCGCCGTGACGGGCTGTTGCCGATGTCGTAATCGGCGATGATGCTGTTGCGCGCGTCGTCGCTGCGGTTGAGCATATGCAGGTCGTAATGCGACGACAGCGCCTCGCAGACCTTGATGCCGCGCACGCTGTTGCCGTGCTTGTCGAGTTTCGGCGAATAGCTGCCGAGCCCGAGCCGCGCCGGCAGCGCCGCAAGGATGCCGCCGCCGACGCCGCTCTTGGCGGGGAGGCCGACCCGGTAGATCCATTCCCCGGCGTAGTCATACATGCCGGAGCTCGTCATGACGGAGAGCGTCCGCGAGATGGCGTATAGCGCTCAGCACCTGTTCGCCGGTCACCGGATTGATGCCGCGGTTGGCGAGGGTGGCGGCCATGACCGCGATATCGCGCGCCGTCACCAGGATGGCGCATTGCCGGAAATAGACCTCCAGCACGGCCGCCACGTTGTCCTTGATCACGGCGTTGGTGCGCAGCAGATAGCCGATCGCCCGGTTGCGGTCGCCGGTTAAGCTTTCGGAAGAATAGACGGCGTCGTCGACGTCGAGATCGCGCCCGGCAAACCGGCCCAGCGCCTGCCGGACATAGTCGAATGCGGCGTCGCCCTTGGCCTCGTGGATCAGGCCGGAACAGGCGATCGCGCCGGCATTGACCATCGGGTTGAAGGGATGGTTCTCGGCGTTGAGGCGGATCGAGTTGAAGGGATCGCCCGACGGCTCGACGCCAATGACGCTTTCGACCCGAGGCGCACCGAGCGTATCCAGCGCCAGCGCGAACACGAACGGCTTTGACATCGACTGGATGGTGAAGGGAACCTGGGTGTCGCCGACCTCGTAGACGTGACCGTCAAGGGTGGCGAGACTGATGCCGAAATGGGCAGGGTCGGCCTTGCCGAGTTCGGGGATGTAATTGGCGACCGCGCCGCTGGTTTCGGCAGCGAAATCGGCGTGGCACGCATTCAGGAACCGCAGCAAGGGCGGTTTCGAGCTGGTCCAGGCGGTGGGGCCGGCGTTAAGCGGAGGAGGCGACTGTTTCATCGCCTCCTGTTGTGCAACGCAATCAGGGTGCGCGCAACTGGTCCGGCACCAGGGTCTGGCGCCGTATCAGCATGAGGGCGAGCAGGACGGTCGGGATCAGGATCGCCAGTCCGAGGGAGGTGATCTGCCATTGCGAGAGCGGCATGATGCCGCCGCCGGGCGTGGCGATGACGAAGCCGCCGATCACGAGCAGTATCCGCAGCGGCCATTCCATGAAGCCGGCGCCCCTGAGGTCGCCGACATAGGCCTGATAGCCCTGGACGCCGCCGCAGATGAATACGATGCCGAAACAGGCCAGCCCGGTAAGCCCGAGCGCTTCGAGATACGGATTATCGCCCTGCAGCAGCAGCGCGGGATTCAACACGAAGAAGAACGGGATGAAGTAGATGATGCTGCCGACCCACATGCTCTCCCATCCGGTCTTCATCGCGGGCGCGCCGGCAATGCCGGCCGCCGCAAAGGAGGCGATGGCCACCGGCGGTGTGATCGCCGACAGCATGCCCCAATAGAAGATGAACATGTGCACGGCCATCTTGTTGAGGCCGAGCTTTTCCAGCGCGGGTGCGACCAGGATGGCGAGGAAGATGTAGCAGGACGTGGTGGTCAGCCCCAATCCCAGCACCATGCTGGTGACGGCGCACATGATGAGCAGCAGGAAGGCGTCGCCGCCGGCGATGGCGAGGAGATCGTTGGCGAGGCTGGAGATCACGCCGGTCAGCGAGAACGCGCCGATCAGCAGGCCGCATCCGGCGAGAATTGCCATCAGCTCGACGAAGGTCTTGCCGTTCAGCTCGAGGAAATGCAGCCAGCGCGCGCCGCCCCAGTTCTTGCCCGGAAAGAATTCGTTGAGCGCGGCAAGCAGGCACATGCCCCACAGAAACGCGTTGAGCACGCCGAACCAGAGCATCAGACCGGTGGCGGCGATGGAAAGCACCAGCACCGCGGTGTTGCCGCGCTTCCACGGCGCCGGTCCCGACCATTGGTGCAGGATCACCAGCAGCACCGTGGCATAGAACGGCGCGTGGCTCTCGCGCTTGAAGTACAGCAGCATGACCACGAGGATCAGGATGACGAACAGGTAGTACCAGCCCTCCTTGAATGCATCCATGAAGCGCGGAAGTTCCTCGCGCGGGAGGCCCTCGAGCTTGTGGCGGGCGGCGTAGCTGTCGACCTGCGCGAACAGGCCGACATAATACAGGATCGACGGGATGGTCGCGGCCAGCGCGACATCCGAGTAGCTGGTGTTCATGAACTGCGCCATCACGAAGGCGGTGGCGCCCAGCACCGGCGGCGCCAGCACGGCGCCGGTGGACGCGCAGGCTTCGATCGCGCCGGAATAGGACGGCGTGAAGCCGGTCTTCTTCATCGCGGGGATGGTCATGGTGCCCGCGGTCAGCACGTTGGAGACGATGCTGCCGCCGACGGTGCCGAGCAATCCGCTGGCGAAGACGCAAACCTTCGCCGCGCCGCCGCGGTACGTCCCGCACATCGCGAAAGCAATGTTGATGAAGAATTTTCCGGCGCCGGTCATCATCAGCGCGGTGCCGAACACCAGAAAGCCGATCACGGTGTCGGCGAAGGCCTGAACCGGAATGCCGAGCAGGCTCTCGCCCGACAGCATGTGATAGGCGGTGGTCTGCTCAAGGGTCGATTGCGTGCCGCGGAACGGCCCGAGCCATTTGGAGTCGGCGAACAATGGATAGAGCGTGAACGGCAGCACGCTCAGCAACAGGCTCCAGCCGCCGGTGCGCCGCAGCGCTTCCATCAGGACGGCCCACATTACGAGGCCGGCCGCGATCACGTTCTTCGGCGCGCCGTCGAATTCCCAGCCCGATTGCGCCGCCTTGCGGATATTCATCATCAGCCAGATCGCCGAGCCGAGCGTCAGCAGGAACAGGACAACGTCGTACCAGGGAACGCGGTCGAGGCTCGCCTTGTCGGATCCGGGAAAGATCAGGAAGGTGAACGGCAGCATCAATGCGATCAGCAGATAGAAGTATTCGGTATTGAGCTGGGTATATTCGAGAAAGAACTGCAGCGAGAATTGCTGGTTGACGCACAACAGGATCGTCACCGCGGCCGCGACGATCAGCAACCAGCGCCAGCCGCCTTGCAGGGTGCGGACGCGCGAAACCTCCGCCTCCTGCATGTCGGCGGCGGCTGCGAGATGCGGATCGGCGAACTCGATCTTGACGGGCTCCCTCGGATCACCGCCGAGCAATGGCGCGGCATTTGACGGTTGCAAGCTATCGGACGGAGGAGTTGACATTCATCTGATCCAATAACTACTGCAACTGATCCAGGAAGTTCCGAAGACGGCTATTCAAAGCCGTTCGGCATGCTGGCTTTGGTCAGCGCCGCAGCGCGCGCCTTCATCCAGCCGTCGAGAAACGCCTTGTCATCCGATGGCGGATTGGACTTGCCGTAGTCCGTCCACGCCGCCGCCAACACCTGCTGGCGCTTGAGCAATACCTTGTTATGGGCTTCCTGTTCGTCGCTCCACTGCCCGGCTTCCTTAAGAGCCCTGGCTGCGCCCGGATGAACCGGAACCACCCAGTTCTTGGTCTGCCGGTCAGCGGCGAGACCGGGTGCGCCCGGCGCGGCATCCTTAAAGGCGTCGTAGCCGGTGATCATCGCCTTGGTGATGGAATAGACCTCGTCGGCGGGCAGCGATCCATAGGACGTGAAGATCGGGTAGGGGTAGTTGCCGAGCTCAACCGGCTTGTCCTTGGTGATGCCGGCGCCGCAGGTCGCGACGTGCGGGAAGAAGAACGAGCCGACCTTCTTCACGCGCTCCCAGCCGGCCTTGTCGCCGGGAGGCAGCGGCGGCCAGACGATGCCGCGTGGCGACGTCTCAAGCTCCTTCGCCGGGCCGGTGATGGTGGTGGCGAAGGCGGCATCGACGTCGTTGTTGACCATGCCCTTCCACATCGCGCCATAGCTCGAGAATTCGACGATCTTGACGTCGCTTTGCTTGAGGTCGCCGAACGCCAGGATCGCAAGCGCGTTCTGGTTCAGCGCCGGCGAGCCGACCACGAAGCCGACGCGCTTGCCCTTGAGCTGCTTGATCTCGGTCACGCCGCTATCCTTGGCGACGCCGAGCGAGCCGGCGTTGCAGTCGACCGAGGACAGCACGAGTTGCAGGGGCTGCGGACCCCATTCCTTGGTGCCGAATTCGAACACGCCTTCCTGGGCGAAATACGTACCGGAGCCCATCGCGGACATCGCCGCGCGCTTGGCGCGCAGCGGCGCCAGTCGCGCCACGTCGTTGCCGGCGGGCAGCACGCGGACGTCGGTGCCGTATTTGTCCTTCATCATCTTGCCGACGCCGACGGCGATGTTGAAGCCTGCGGTGCCGGTGTCGTAGGCGGTCACCACCATGGTCGGCGGCAGCTTGACGTCTTCCGCGTATGCTGAGGGCAAAGCCAGCAGCGAAATGCTTGCAAGGGCGGTTGGCGCGAGCGCCTTCAAGCGATGAATTATAGTTTTTCCCTCGGATGGTTTGCGCGATGCGAATTCACACGTTGGCGTTGATCATGTCATCGGCGGCTTGTGATGGCAACGTTAGGTACGCACACGTCAACATCTGAGTTGGACAGATTGTCGCGGAGTTCGTTCGACGAAAGCTTATGCCGCGATGTGGTTAAGCTTCGATGATCGCAACGACCTGTCCTTCGGCGATGACGTCGTCGAGTTTGACCAGGATAGCCTTGATTCTTCCTGCCGTCGTCGATGTGACCGGGATTTCCATTTTCATCGCTTCGACGAAAGCGATCTCGTCGCCGTCGCCGACATTGCCGCCGGTTGTGACGGGAAGCGCACACACGCGCCCGGCGACTTCAGTGATGATCTTGATGTCTGGCATTTCCGTTCTCCCGGGAACCGTCTGACGGACTGGTGTCCTCGTGAACGGCTTTTTGTTGTGGCGTCAGATTGCCTGAGGTAGTTTGTTCTGCAAGTGGAATTTTATTCCGCAGGGCGGAATGGAGCCTGAAACATGGGACGGCGCTCGGAACGGCTTAGCAAGCAGGGAATGCTCGCCAGCGATCTCGCAGGCGAGGGTGATGTGATCCAGGTGGTGTCGAGGGCGTTCGACGTCCTGCGCTGCTTCGAGGGTCAAGAAGCCAGACTGGGCAATCTGGAGATTTCCAGCCGCTGTGGTCTGCCGCGCTCAACGGTATCGCGGCTCACCCACACGCTGACGCGGATGGGCCAGCTGGTCTATCTGCCGCGCGACCAGAAATACCGGATCGGTCCAAGCGCGGTGGCGATGAGCACCTCGATGATGAAGGGGTTGCAGCTTCGCAACCTGATCCGGCTGCGGCTGCAGGACGTCGCCGATCAATTGCCGGGCACCGTCGGCTTCGTGATTCCCGATCGCTTCCATCTGGTCTATCTCGAATTCGCGCGCGCCGCGAACGCGCTCGGCCTGCACGAAGGTACCGGCAGCCGGATATCGATGACGAACACCGCGGCCGGTTTTGCCTACACCGCCGCGCTCGATGCCGATGTCGGCAACGCCTTGATCGCCGAAATGGAGCGCGATATCCCGGGAAACTCGGGATTGTTGAAGTCGCGCATCGAAGACAACCGCCGCCATTTGCGCGAACACGGCTATGTCGTGGGCTGCGGCACCTGGAGCCCGCATATCAACGGTTGCGCGGTGCCGGTGTGGTCGCCGCAATATCAAACCTTCGTCGTCGCGACCATCGGCCTGCTCTCCGCGATGTTCGATGAGAAGCGGCTGCACAAGGAAGCGGCGCCGCAGATGCTCCAGCTCGGTGCTGCGCTCGGCAGCCTGCTCGAAGGCGCCGAAGGCGACATCTTCACCAACCGTATCGAAAGAAAGCCGCTTCCGGTGCCAACCCATAATAACAACAAGATCATCAAGACGGAGGATACGAATGAACTGGAAGCCGGAGCTCGACGAGCTCGCTCGGCGCGAAGCGTTCGCGCGCGAGATGGGAGGCGTTGACAAGGTCAAGCGCCAGCATGACCAGGGCCGGCTCACGGTTCGTGAGCGCATCGACAGACTGACCGACAGCAATTCGTTTCACGAGATCGGCGCCATTTCCGGGGTCGCCGAATACGACGAGAACAACGAACTCAGGCAACTGACGCCGGCCAACTGCGTGTTCGGCCGCGCCAGGATCGACGGCCGCACCGTGGTTGTGGTCGGCGACGACTTCACCGTGCGCGGCGGCTCGGCGGATGCCTCGATATCCACCAAGCCGCTGATGGCCGAGGAAATGGCCTTCGAGTTCCGCCTGCCGATCATTCGCGTGATCGAGGGGTCGGGCGGCGGCGGTTCCGTAAAGACCATCGAAACCCGGGGCGCGGCCAATCTGCCCGGCGGGGTCGGCGGCACGCGCGCGTACTGGTTCACGACAGGAAACCTCGCCCGCGTGCCCGTGGTCGCGCTTGGGCTCGGTTCGGTTGCGGGCCTCGGCGCGGCGCGACTTGCCGCCAGCCATTATTCGGTGATGACCAAAAGCTCCGCGATGTTTGTCGCCGGTCCTCCGGTGGTGAAGCGCCTCGGCCAGGATCTGTCGAAGACGGAACTTGGCGGCGCCGACATCCAGACCCGCGCCGGCGGCGTCGACGATGCCGTCGACACCGAGGCGGAGGCGTTCGAGCGCGCGCGGCGGTTCCTGTCCTATCTGCCGTCGTCCGTCTTCGACCTGCCACCGACTACACCCTGCAGCGACGACCCCGAGCGTGCGGAGGAATCGCTGCTCAAGGCGGTGCCGCGCAATCGCCGCCAGGTCTACAAGATGCGCCCGATCATCGACGCCGTGGTCGACAAGGGCTCGTTCTTCGAGGTCAACGCCAATTTTGGCCGCCCTGTCATCACCGGGCTTGCGCGGCTGGAAGGCCGCGCGGTTCTGGTGCTGGCGAGCGATCCGTTCCACTACGGCGGATCGTGGACGGCCGATGCGTGCGACAAGGTAATCCGCTGGGTCGATTTTGCCGAGACCTTCCATCTGCCGGTCGTCTATCTCATGGATTGCCCCGGCTTCATGATCGGGCTCGAGGCCGAGAAGTCGGCGACCATCCGCCATGGCGTGCGCGCAATGGCGGCGGTCAACCAGTCGACCGTGCCCTGGTGCACCATCATCGTGCGCAACGCATTCGGTGTGGCCGGCGTCGTGCACCAGCCGGCCAACCGCTATTCGATGCGCTATGCGTGGCCGTCGGCTTATTGGGGCTCGCTGCCGCTGGAAGGCGGCATCGAGGCCGCCTACCGCGCCGACATCGACGGTTCGGATGATCCGGCCGCGAAGCTGAAGGAGATCGAGGACCGTCTCAACAAGCTGCGCTCGCCGTTTCGCTCCGCCGAAAAGTTCTGGGTCGAGGAGGTTATCGATCCGCGCAAGACGCGTTCGCTGTTGTGCGAATTCGCGCGATTGGCGGAGCCGATCCGCAGCGTCGGTCCGCCAACCAACATGACGACGCGGCCGTAATCGCCTGACCCTGATGGTGAGGAGCGCGTCTTCGCGCGTCTCGAACCATGGGGCCCCGATCTCGCCTGCGGCCATCCTTCGAGACGCAGCCAAGTGGCTGCTCCTCAGGATGAGGTCTTTTGCTTACGCCGCCACCGGCTTCGGCCGCGAGATCGCCAGCACAATCAGCGCGGCGACAATGCACAGCGCGCCGGCGACGAAGAACGCCGGCAGGTAGGTCTGCAGCAGTGTACGCGACAACCCGGCACCGAACGCCGCGACACCCGCACCCAACTGATGGCCGGCAAAAATCCAGCCGAACACGAGGTTGGCGTGCTCAGGCCCGAACCGCTGGGCAGTAAGCCGCACTGTCGGCGGCACGGTCGCGATCCAGTCGAGCCCGTAGAACATCGCAAATAGCGACAGGCCGTAGAGCGTGAAGTCGGAGAACGGCAGGAACAACAGCGACAGGCCGCGCAGGCCGTAATACCAGAACAGCAGCTTGCGATTGTCGTATCGGTCGGACAGCCAGCCGGAGGCGATGGTGCCGACGAAATCGAAAATGCCCATCGCTGCGAGCAGGCTTGCGGCCTGCACCTGCGGAATGCCGAAATCCAGGCACATCGGGATCAAATGCACCTGGACCAGGCCATTGGTCGAGGCGCCGCAGATGAAGAAGGTGGCGAACAGGATCCAGAACACGCTCGACTTCGAGGCGTCACGGAGGGTGCCGAGCGCCGCCGCCATGATCGGCGTGTTGTTCGGCGGAGGCGCCGGCAGCGGCTCGGTGCCTTCGTCGCCGAACGGCCTTAAGCCGACGTCGCTCGGCCGGTCGCGCATGACCATCAGCACGGCGAACGCGGCCACGCCCAGCATCACGCAGATCAGCGCCAGCGCGATCCGCCAGCCATATGCATCGGTGAGGCTTGCCAGCAGCGGCAGGAAGGCAAGCTGCCCGGTCGCAACGCTCGCTGTGAGGATACCGACCACAAGGCCGCGCCGCGCCGCAAACCAGCGCGCGGCAATCGTGGCGCCCAGTACCAGCGCCGTCATGCCGGTGCCGAGCCCGATCACCACGCCCCACAGCAGCATTAAGTGCCAGACTTGGGTCATCGCCAGCGACGCGATCAGGCCCGATGCGACAACAAGCAGTGCCAACAACGTTATGTTACGCAGCCCATAGCGGTTCATCAGCGCGGCGGCGAAGGGCGCCATCAGGCCGAACAGAATGAAGCGGATCGACAGCGCCGAGGAAATCTCCGCCGTGGTCCAGCCGAATTCCTTCTGCAGGGGCACGATGAAGACGCCGGGCGCGCCGACCGTGCCGGCCGAAATCAGGGCGGTGAGGAAGGTCACGGCGACCATCACCCAGCCGTAATGGACGTTGCGGCGGGCGAGGGCGGCTGACAGCCAATTCGAGATCATTGGGCCTCGGGGATTGCGGAGGAAGATTTAGTTGGCTGGCTTACGTATTCTGACATAAAGGGCGTCTGACTTAAATGTCGTACTTCCCTCATTTCAGGACACAACGCGAATGGTGGCGCTAGGACCACGCGCGGGGTCAATTCCGGAATTGAATTACACTTATAATATTATGCACTGCAACAGATCGCAACCGATCATCCCATGAGAAATCCTTGCCTTTCGCATGACTTCAATTGATCGATCGGCGCCCTGAGGCAAAATTACCGCGAACGGGCGCTATTCCAGCCCGTCGAGCGCGGTCTCGATGGCCTTCCGGAAGGCCGCGACGTCGCCGAGCTCGTGGCCGAGCACGAGCGCAAGCCGGGTCAGGAACAGCGCTTCGCGCGCAGGTCCCGCCTGATCGATCGCGGTTGCCAGCGTCTCATAGGCGGTCTCAAAATCCTCGAACGGCATCGCGCTCATGGCGTCTCGCTTCCCAGGCAAAGGCCCGCGGTTTTCAGGATCTCGCCGGCAACGACGGCCTTCCACCGCCCGGCAATATGCAGGTCGGGCCGCAGCAGATAGAACGTACCGGGCGCTGCCGCGAACAGACGGGCGATTTCGCCGTCGCTATCCGCGATGGTTTTTGCGTCGGAGACCGGGCCGCGTGATGTGATCGGCATTGCAACGAAGCGCTTGTCGGTCCGGCCGAGTTGCGCGAGCAGCGCCGCCTGTTCGGCTGTGGATTGCCCCTCGCAGAACAGGAGCGCCGTCATGCCATCGCCGGCACGGTCCAACAGATAGCTCCCGTCGTTAAGTCGGCCGTTCGGCGCGACGCTGCCGCAAGGAGGCCCGCCGGCAAATTCGGCGTCGCGTCCGGCATAGGGCGTCAGCGGACTCTCCGAATAGGTATAAGGCTGCATCTGCCGCGGATTGGCGAGCCCGCGCGGAAACACGTGCTTCAAACTGAGCGACAGCGCCGCCTCGCGCGCCAATCGCCAGCCGCGGGTCGGCGGCGTCATGAAGCGGGTGCTCTTGGTGGCATTGGCGAACACGTCGAGCGTGGCGCCGCGCCGCTCCGGCGAATAGCTGTCGAGCAGGCGCTCGTCCGCCTCGCCATGGAGCACCAGCGCCAGCTTCCAGCCGATGTTCTCGGCGTCCGCCAGGCCATTGTTCAGCCCGCGCACGCCGAAGATCGGCACGATATGCGCGGCATCGCCGATGAAGATGACGCGGCCGTGACGGTAGTCATCGAGGCACAGCGTGTTGGCGGAATAGACGCTCCACCATTCCAGTTCCCACGGTTTTGTATGACCGACATCGGCAAGGATCGCGCCGACGCGGGCGCGGAGATTTTCCTCTTTAACGGCATCCGCCTCGCTTTCGCCTTCGCGGAGCTGGTAATCCACGCGCCAGATATTTTCCGGCTGCTTGTGGATCAGCACCGTGCCGCCGGGATTGCCGGCTGGTTCGAAAAAGGCGCGGCGCTCGGTCGGAAAATCGTGATCCATGCGGATATCAGCGATCACATAGCGGCCTTCGTAATTGTCGCCCTTCAGCCGCAAGCCGAGCATCGATCTGACGGGCGAGCGCGCCCCGTCGGCGGCAAGCACATAGTTGGCGTCGAGCCGATAATCGCCCGCCGGCGATGAAATGCCAACCGATACGCCATCGTTGTGGGGCTCGATGGCCGCTAGCTCGCTCTGCCAGCGCATGTCGATGAGGTCGCTGGCGGCGACCGCATCGTGCAGGAATTGTTCGATATATTGCTGCTGCAGATTGTACATCGGCAGATATTTTTCGCCCGGCGGTTGCGGCATTTCCAGCCGGAAGATCTGCTCGCCGCGATAGTAACTGCGGCCGAACCGCCAGCCGAGCGCCTTTTCGACAAACGGCGCGACTGCGCCGATCCGCTCCAGAATATGCATGCTCGGCCGCGCGATGCAGATCGCGCGGCTGCCGTCATTGAAGGTGTCCTTGCGATCGATCAGCACGCTCCTGATGCCATAGCGCGCCAGCACCAGCGCCGCCGTCATGCCGATTGGCCCGGCGCCCACGATCAGAACGGGTTGTCGGGTCACCGCGCCGTCAAGTTCGGGCACGCGCCGTGCCGCGAACTGCGGATAGTCGAAATAGAGCAATTCAAGCGCGCCCTTGCCGGCGGGTCTCATGCCTCCCTCCGTCTATTTCTTGCGGTCGAGAAAACCCTGCATCAGTCGCTGCGGCTCGCCGGTCAGGAAGGACTTTCCGAACACGCCGACACTCAAATTGACCAACTCCGTCAGCGGCAGTTCCTCCCATTGCCGCATCAGCGCCTTCTGCGCGCGCAGCGCTTCGGGGCCGCATTCCAGCAGCGCGCTTACCGTATGCTCGACCGCGGCATCGAGACCGCCTTCTTTCGCGACCACGTCGACCAGGCCCCAGGCCAGGGCGGTCGGCGCGTCGATATTCTCCGCCGTCATCACCAGCCAGCGGGCGCGGCCCCAGCCGATCAGCCGCGGCAGCAGCGCGGCGTGGATCACCGAGGGGATGCCGACACGCACCTCCGGCATGCCGAATTTGGCATCATGGGCGGCAATCCGGAAATCGCAGGCGGCGGCGACTTCGAGGCCGCCGCCGAGGCACCAGCCGGGAAGCCGCGCGATCACGGGTGCCGGAAAATGCCGCACCGCCTCGCAGAGGTCGCGCAGCCGCGTGATAAAGGCTTCGGCAGATTTCTGGTCGAGTTTTGCCATCTCCTTGATGTCGGCGCCGCCGATCATGCTTTTTTCGCTCTGGCCGGCCAGGATGACCGCGCGAATGTCCTTGTCGCCGGCGAGTTTCTCGAATCCTTCGCGCACGCCGTCGGTGACGGCCGAACTGAGGATGTTGAGCGAACCGGCGTTGCAGATGGCAAGGCGCACGACGCCTCTGGTGTCGCGGGTGATGCCGCAATGGGGATTGAGCATTTCCATGCTTGTTGTGGCTCCCTTGGGCGCGCACGCGCCGAGGGTGCCACTTCCTTGGCAAGCGCCGGTTTTGTCAAGGGTCGCGGGCGCAGAGCGCCCTGGAGCGTGGCTCTAGGCCGGCGCGCGATGGATGCGCCGCGAGGCCGCCTCATAGGCCGCGGCTTCCGCCGCCGCCAGCCGCTCCAGCCGCACCGGGACGTGCTTGTGATAGGGTGTGCCGGCGATGGGATCGCAGTTGCCACTCTCCGTCAGCACATTGACGCGCGGGCCGTTGTTCAGCCGCTCGCCGTCGGCGGCCGGATAGTCCTGGCCATAGCCGTGCGGCAGCGCAAGCTGGCCGCTGCGCATGCTGTCGTCGCGCTTGCAGCGCGCGACCACGCGGCCGGCGGCGGATTGCACCGCGATCCATTCGCCATCCTCGGCGCCGAGCGATGCCAGATCGGTGGCGCTGATGAGCAGCGCGCCGTCGGGATCGTCGCGGCGCCAGGCGGGATCGCGAAAGATCTGGTTGGCGTTGAACATGCGCCGCTGTCCGGCGGCGAGCACGAAAGGATAGTCGCCGCGTGGGGCAGCGTTCGCCGGATCGAGCCGGCCGAGCCATTCCAGCATTGGCACAATCGCAAGGCGGACCTTGCGGTCGGGATGCGAGATCAGCGACCATACATCATCGTAATCGTGCTCGGTGAAGGCTACGCCGTTGCGCGATCCGACGATGGCGTCGAACAGCGCCTCGCCGAGCATCTCGTCCGGAACGTCACGGCCCGCATCGAGCGCCCGGCGCACAGCCTGCGGCGAGCGTTTTGCGCAGAGATGCGCGGCCTGCCACAGCGGCGCGGCGGCGGCCGTGCCGTCGGGCAGGGTGGCGCCCAGCGTGTTGTAGAGCACGAGCGCGCCGAGCGCCGCCAGTTGCGGATTGGCCCCCATGAAAGAGCGCAGTTCCGCGGCGAAGGCGAGCCGGGAACGAAAGGCGGTTTCGCGCAACGGCGCCAGCGCGTTATCGCCGGGCAGCAGGCCGAGCGCGCGGCTGAGCCGTGTATAGATCTCCGGCTCGGGCAGGGTGCCCTCCAGAGGCGCCACGACGCCGGCGCGGACATGGAAATAATTCTTCGGGAATTCGAAGTTGAAGAGCGTGAATTCGGTCTTCTCATATTGCGAAGAAGCCGGCAGCACGTAATCCGCCAGCCGTGCCGTCTCGGTCATGGCCACGTCGACCACCACGACGAGGTCGAGTGCGCGCAGCGCCTGCTCGACTCGCGCGGTATTCGCTGCGGTATTGGCGGGGTTGGAACTGTCGATCCATACCGCACGCAGGCGGTCGGCGTGATCGGACAGCACCGCATCAGGAAACAGATTGGGCGGCAACAGTCCGCCGATCACCTCGATATCGGCAGCGGCAAAGCGCTGGTTCGGCGAGTTACCCCAAAGCGGCACCAGCCAGCTGTGCAACTGATTGGTGCCTTTGCGGCCAAAACTGCCGGTCAGCATGATCAGCAGCTTTTCGAGGTACGAATTGAGCGTCGAGTTGATGCCCTGCTGAATGCCGAGCTCGACGCGGACCGTCATCGCTTTCGCCGCAACGATCATGTCGACGCATTGTTCGATCTGCTCGAGCGGGATGTCGGCGGCTTCAGCCCATTGTTCGACCGGAATCCGCAGCAGCGCGTCCCTGACCTCCGCATAGCCTGTGGTGTGCTGCTCGATGAATGCGTGGTCCACCGCGTCGCGCTGGATCAGCCGCGCGAGGATCGCGCCCAGCAGGAAGGCATCCGTGCCGGGACGGCCGGCAAGATGCAGATCGGCGCGCTCGGCGGTCTCGGAGCGGCGGGGATCGATCACGATCATCTTGCGGCTGGGGTCCTTGCGGATGTCGTTGAGATGGTCGCGCGCATTGGGAAAGCCGTGCGCGATCCAGGGATTGGCGCCGATCACGAACAGCAGGTCGCAGTGGTGCACGTCCTCGGCGGTGTGACAGGTCTGGCTGCCGAACATATGGCCATTGACCCAGAAATCACCGGTCTTCTCCTGCGACAGCGCGTTGAAGACATGGCGCGAGCCGAGTGCACGCAGCAGCGCCGTCGCATAGGCACCGCCGGCATGATTGCCCTGGCCACCGCCGCCATAGAGCGCAAGGCTCTTGCCGCCATGACGATCGACAACGTCGCGCAATCTTGCGGCAATCTCGGCAATCGCGGTGTTCCAGTCGATCGCATCGAAGCCGCCGTCGGCGCGCCGCCGCAGCGGCGTGGTCAGGCGGTCACGGTGATGTGCATAAAAGGGAACGCGCGTCGCCTTGTTGCAGAGGTAACCTTGGGACTTCGGGTTGTCGCGGTCGCCGCGCACTTTCGAGATCCGGTCATTTTCGACCAGCACCTCGAGGCCGCAATTGACATAGCAGAGATTGCAGGCGGTCTTCCGCCAGTCGGTGCTCGGCATGACCATCTCTTCCATTGTTGGACGAGTTCAGTATATATGATGATTGTCATTCAATCAATCGGGCACCACGAGCGATCAAGCACGTGCCATCAAAGGAGGGTGATCATGACCGCGGGCGGCGTCCAACAAGCCCTGGAGATTTCCGACCTGTTTTCGTTCGATACGCGGCGGCATCGGGTGGTGGAGTGGCAGGCGCCGGGGCCGGTGGCGAAAGCGTCCTCGGGCATGTCCGGGCTGGAGACCATGTGCGCGATCCGTGACGGCATCCTGCCACCGCCACCGATGGCGCGGCTGATCGGGTTCGAGATGCGCATCGCCGAAGCGGGGCGGATCGTGATGGAACTGGATCCGGATGAAAGCCTCGAAAATACCATAGGCCTGCTCCACGGCGCCACCGCCGCGGCGCTGCTGGATACCGCCATGGGTTGCGCTATTGCCACCATGCAGCCGGCAGGACAGACCTCGGTCACGTTGGACCTCAAGCTGACCTATCTGCGGCCGTTGTCGGTACGATCCGGCAAGGTGTCTGCGGAAGGCAAAGTGGTAAAACTGGGCCGTCAGTCCAGCTATGCCGAGGGGTTCGTTCGCGACGGCGCGGGCAATCTTGCAGTGCACGCGACCGCGACATTTACGATGATCGGCGGTGAAAACGCGAAATAGATGCAGCTTTTCGTGCCCGCAACTGCTATTATATGACTGCAGACATTTAATGGAACAGGTTGGATGCGTTATTCGAAAGAGCACAAGCAGGAGACCCACGCGCGGATCGTGAAGAAGGCCTCGGTGCGGCTTCGCGAAAAAGGCGCGCACGGCATCGGCGTCGCCGACCTGATGAAGGAGGCCGGCCTGACCCATGGCGGCTTCTACGCGCATTTCGATTCCCGTGAGGCGCTGGTGATCGAGGCGTTTGGCTATGCCATGGATCGCGCTGCCGAGCATTGGCGCAATATGGCGGCCGAAATTCCGCTGGAGAAGCGGCTGTCGACCATCGTCAATTCCTACGTCTCGGCCGCGCATCGCGACGATCCGGGCCGCGGTTGCGCCGTTCCCACGCTGGGTGCCGAAATCGCCCGCGAGAGCGCCAAGACCCGCAAGGCTTTTGCTGCCAAGCTCGACCAGATGATCGATCTCGTCGCCGACCAGATTCAGGACGTGCCGAGGAAGACGGCGCGTCGGCTCGCGATGGGCACGATGGCGACGATGATGGGCGCGCTGGTGATGTCCCGCGTCGCCGGCAGCGGCGAGCTGTCGGACGAAATTCTCGCCTCCGGCCGCGAGGCGGCACTGGCCCGCGCGGCGAAGCCGGTTGCGGGGAAGGCAAAGGCGAAGGTGAACTAGCGCGGGCTTCGTAGGATGGGTAGAGCGAAGCGAAACCCATCAATTGCGATCGCTGATGCATGATGGGTTTCGCTTCGCTCTACCCATCCTACGGCACTTCGGCTCATCTCCCGCCAAACAGCGCGCGCTCACTCTCCACGGTCTCGTGGATGTAATCGGCAACCGCGCGAATGCGCGCCAGGTCCTTGCTGTCGGCGTGCATCAGCATCCAGAAAGTGCGCGATATTCGCACCTCGTCCGGCAGTACCGGCCGCAATTCCGGATGCGCCGTCGCCATGAAGTGCGGCAGCACGGCGATGCCAAAACCGGCGATGGTGGCGTTGAGCTGCGCGATCAGATTGGCGCTGCGGAATTTGGCGGAGATTTTTGGCGAGACCTGCGGCAGGTAATCCAGTTCCGGCGTGAACAGCAGCTCCTCGATGTAGCCGACGAAGCGATGCCCGGTCAGGTCGCCACGCGACGCGATATCAGACGTACGGTCGAGATAGGCGGGCGCGGCATAGAGGCCGAGGCTGTAGTCGAGCAGCTTGCGGCCGACGATGCGGCCTTCCTTGGGCATTGTCAGGCTGATCGCAATGTCGGCCTCGCGCTTCGACAGGCTGAACAGGCGCGCGGTGGCGACGAGCTGCAAATCGAGATCGGGATACCGCTCGGTGAATTTCAGTAGCCGTGAGGCCAGGAAGTGGCTGCCGAACCCGTCGGGGGCGCCGATCCGGACGGTGCCGGTGAGCTGGGCACGCGAGCCGCCGACCGCCTCCTGGTTGGCGACGATGGTGGATTCCATCGCCTCCGCACTGTCGGCGACGCGCTGGCCGGCTTCGGTGAGGAGATAGCCGGTCTTGCGGCGATCAAACAGTTTTGCGGAGAGATGCCGTTCCAGGCGGTCGACACGGCGGATCACTGTGGCATGATCGACCGCAAGCTGCTTGGCGGCAGCGGAAACCGATCCGCCGCGGACGATCGCCAGCACGAAGCGGAAGTCATCCCAATCGATCGTCTTGGTACCTTGATCCAGCATTTCCGCACATCTATGGTGCAATTTATCGGACTTGTATCCTAAGAAATGCAGGTCAAAAAGGGGTCCAAAGCCGATCCAGCGGGCCTTCAGGGAGAAAATTCATGCGTTCAATCGGACACTTCATCGGTGGCAAAGAGGTCAAGGGCACGTCCGGACGGACGGCCGATGTGTTCGAGCCGATGACCGGCGACGTCCAGGCCAAGGTGGCGCTGGCGTCCAAGGCAGAGGTTCGCGCCGCCGTCGAGAACGGCAGGGATGCCCAGGTCGAGTGGGCCAACACCAATCCGCAGCGCCGCGCCCGCGTGATGATGAAGTTCGTCGAACTGGTGCAGCGCGATTATGACAAGCTCGCAGACCTCTTGGCGCGCGAGCACGGCAAGACCGTTCCCGACGCCAAGGGCGACATCCAGCGCGGCCTCGAAGTCGCCGAGTTCGCCTGCGGCGTTCCGCACCTGATGAAGGGCGAATACACCGAAGGCGCCGGTCCCGGCATCGACATCTATTCGATGCGGCAACCGCTCGGCGTCGTCGCCGGCATCACGCCGTTCAATTTCCCGGCGATGATCCCGATGTGGAAATTCGCGCCCGCGATCGCCTGCGGCAACGCGTTTATCCTGAAGCCTTCGGAGCGCGATCCCGGCGTGCCGATGATGCTGGCCGCGCTGATGATCGAAGCGGGTCTGCCGCCCGGCGTGCTCAACGTCGTCAACGGCGACAAGGAAGCCGTCGATGCCATCCTCGACGATCCCGATATCAAGGCGATCGGCTTTGTCGGCTCGACGCCGATCGCGCAGTACATCTATGAGCGCGCCGCGCAGACCGGAAAGCGCTGCCAGTGCTTTGGCGGCGCCAAGAACCACGCCATCGTGATGCCCGACGCCGACATGGACCAGACCGTCGACGCCCTGATCGGCGCCGGCTATGGCTCGGCGGGCGAGCGCTGCATGGCGATTTCGGTTGCGGTGCCCGTCGGCAAGACCGCCGCGGACCGCCTGATGGAAAAGCTGATCCCGCGCGTGGAGTCGCTCAAGATCGGCACCTCGGTCGATCCGTCCGCCGATTACGGCCCACTGGTGACACGCGAAGCGGTCGAGAAGGTGAAGAATTACATCGATATCGGTGTCAAGGAGGGTGCTACGCTCGCCGTCGACGGCCGTGGCTTCAAGATGCAGGGCTACGAGAACGGCTTCTATCTCGGCGGTTCGCTGTTCGACAACGTCACCAAGGACATGCGGATCTACAAGGAAGAGATCTTTGGCCCGGTGCTCTCGGTGGTGCGCGCCCACGACTACAAGGAAGCGCTCGCGCTGCCGTCGGACCATGACTATGGCAACGGTGTCGCGATCTTTACCCGCGACGGCGATGCCGCCCGCGACTTCGCCGCCAAGGTGAATGTCGGCATGGTCGGCATCAACGTGCCGATCCCGGTGCCGATTGCGTACTACACCTTTGGCGGCTGGAAGAAGTCCGGCTTCGGCGACCTCAACCAGCACGGCCCGGATTCGATCCGCTTCTATACCAAGACCAAGACGGTCACCTCGCGCTGGCCGTCGGGCGTCAAGGAGGGCGCGGAGTTCTCGATCCCGACGATGAACTGACGGCGTCATAACCGAGATGCATTTCGCTCTCAACGACGATCAGGTGGCGGTTCGCGACATGGCGCGCGAATTCGCCGCCGAGAAGATTGCGCCGCATGCGCTGCGCTGGGACGAGGAGAAGCATTTTCCGGTCGATGTGATGCGGGAAGCGGCTACGCTCGGCATGGGCGGCATCTACATCAAGGACGACGTCGGCGGCTCGGCCATGACCCGCTTCGATGCCGCGCTGATCTTCGAGGCGCTGGCGACCGGTTGCCCGACTGTGTCGGCTTTCATCTCGATCCACAACATGGCGTCCTGGATGATCGATGCCTATGGCAACGATACCCAGCGGCAAAAGTGGCTGCCGAAGCTTTGCACGATGGAGCTGATCGCAAGCTACTGCCTCACCGAGCCGGGCGCCGGCTCGGATGCCGCGGCGCTGCGGACCCGCGCGGTGCGTGAGGGCGATCATTACGTCCTGAACGGCCAGAAGCAGTTCATTTCAGGGGCCGGCGGCACCGACCTGCTGGTGGCGATGGTGCGGACCGGTGGCGATGGTCCTGGCGGCGTTTCAACGCTCGTCATCGACGGAAAGACATCGGGGGTGTCTTTCGGCGCCAACGAGCGCAAGATGGGCTGGAACGCGCAGCCGACCCGCGCGGTGATTTTCGAGAATGCCCGCGTGCCGGTCGAAAACCGTCTGGGCGACGAGGGCATCGGCTTCAAGATCGCGATGGCCGGGCTCGACGGCGGCCGCATCAATATCGCGGCCTGTTCGCTCGGCGGCGCGCAAAGCGCGCTGGAAAAGTCGCTGGCCTACATGAAGGAGCGCAAAGCGTTCGGAAAGCGCCTCGACGAATTCCAGGCGCTGCAGTTTCGCCTCGCCGACATGGCGACCGAACTGGAGGCGGCGCGGACCTTTGTCTGGCGCGCGGCCGCAGCCCTCGATCGCAAGGATGCCGACGCCACCATGCTGTGCGCGATGGCCAAACGTTTTGGCACCGATGTCGGTTTTGAAGTGGCCAACCAGGCGCTGCAGCTGCATGGCGGCTACGGCTATCTCAGCGAATACGGCATCGAGAAGATCGTGCGCGATCTGCGCGTGCACCAGATCCTGGAAGGCACCAATGAAATCATGCGGCTGATTGTGTCGCGCAAGCTGATCGAGGGGGCGCGATGACCGATGCTTCCGTGGCAGAGGGCGACCTGATCGCGCGCAAGGAAGGCTCGGCCGGCATCATCCGCCTGAACCGCCCGAAGGCCATCAATGCCGTGACGCTGGAGATGTTTCACGACATCGACAAGGCGCTCGATGCGTTCGAGGCGGATCCCGCTGTTGCGGTGATCGTGCTGGAAGGCGCGGGCGAGCGTGGCCTGTGCGCCGGGGGCGACATCCGGGCGCTCTGGGAAAGCTCGAAGGTGAAGGGTGACCTCGGCAAGATCCTGTGGCGCGACGAATACATCCTCAACGCCCGGATCAAGAAATTCCCAAAGCCCTATGTCGCCTTCATGGACGGCATCGTGATGGGCGGCGGCGTCGGCCTGTCGGCGCATTCCGCGCATCGCGTCGTCACCGACAGGACGAAGCTGGCGATGCCCGAAGTCGGCCTCGGCTTTTTTCCCGACGTCGGCGGCACCTGGCTGCTGGCGCATTCGCCGGGTGAGATCGGCACCTATTTTGGATTGACCGGGCAGACCATGAATGGCCCGGACGCGATCCATGCAAGGTTCGCGGATGCCGTGGTGTCGTCATCGAAACTGCCGGCCTTGCGCGAGGCGCTGACGAAGGTAGCGCCCGGCGCGACGTCGGCCGACATCCAGAAGCTGATCGAGAGCTTTTCGACCGGCGAGACGGCCGGGCCGGTCGCAGCGCAGCAGGCGAAGATCGACGCGTTGTTCTCCCACGATCGCATGGAAGACATCGTCGCGGCGCTGCAGCGCGATGGCTCGGATTTTGCGCAGGCGACGTTGAAGACGCTGAACGAAAAGTCGCCGCGCGGCATGGTGGTGACGCTAAAGCTGTTGCGGCTGGCGCGCACCGCGCGCTCGCTGGAGGAATGCCTGATGCGGGAATATCGCGCCGCGCTGGAGGTCTTTGCCAGCGACGATTTTCGCGAGGGCGTGCGCGCCGCTGTGATCGACAAGGACCGCAATCCAAAATGGTCGCCGCCACGAATTGAAGACGTGACGCCGGCAATGGTCGCGCCATATTTCGCGGAGATCGGCGCCGACGAGCTGAAATTTCCCTGATCAAAACAGAAAAAGTTCAAGCGGAGGATTCGAGATGGCAAATATCGCATTCATTGGCCTCGGCAACATGGGCGGGCCGATGGCGGCCAATCTGGTCAAGGCCGGCCACAAGGTCATCGCGTTCGATCTGGTCGCCGCCTCGCGCGACCAGGCAAAGGCCGACGGCGCTGATATCGCCGAGAGTTCGGTTGGCTCGGTCAAGGGCGCCGACGTGATCATCACGATGCTGCCCGCGGGCAAGCATGTGCTGTCGGTCTGGAACGAAGTGATCCCTGTCATGACCAAGGGCGCGCTGATCATCGACTGCTCGACCATCGACGTCGAAAGCGCCAAGCAGGCGCATGCACTCGCTGCCAAGCATGGTGCGCTCTCGGTCGATGCGCCGGTGTCGGGTGGAACCGGCGGCGCCAAGGGCGCGACGCTGACCTTCATGTGCGGTGGCGAGGACAAGGCGTTTGCGGCGGCAAAGCCCGTGCTGGAGAACATGGGCAAGAAGATCGTGCATTGCGGCGGGCGCCGGCGCGGGGCAGGCGGCCAAGATCTGCAACAACATGATCCTGGGCATTTCCATGATCGGGGTCGGTGAGGCCTTTGCGCTCGCGGAAAAATTGGGCTTGTCGCATCAGGCGCTGTTCGACGTCGCTTCGACCTCCTCGGGACAATGTTGGGCGCTGACGTCCTATTGCCCGGTGCCGGGCCCGGTGCCGGCCTCGCCGGCGAACAACGGCTACAAGCCTGGCTTTGCCTCGGCGCTGATGGTGAAGGACCTCACGCTGGCGCAGGACGCAGCCAACGCCGCGGGCGCTGCGACGCCGCTGGGCAAGCACGCGCAGGAGATCTACAAGGCGTTCGACGCCGCCGGCCATGGCGGGGTGGATTTTTCCGGTATTATCCAGCACGTTCGGAGCCTCGCCGCGAAATAACGGAGGTCCTCACCCCCGCGTAACGGCTTTACCGTTGTCGCGGTAGGTGCGAGCGTTAGCGAGCCTCGAAGGGTGAGTTGGTCGGTGTAGCCCATCCTTCGAGACGCCGCTTCGCGGCTCCTCAGGATGAGGGCTGAGGGTGTGCAGACGCTGGTTAAGGAAACAGTATGACGACATTCCAGGAAGCGCGCGCCTTTCTGCTCAAGCACCGCACCGATTACGATGCGGCCGTGAAGGGCTTTCGCTGGCCCGACCCGGTTCCGTTCAACTGGGCGCTCGACTGGTTCGACGCGGAACTCGCGCGCAATGCCTGACAGCCGGGATCGCACGGCGCTCTGGATCGTCGATGCCGGCCACAAGGAAACAAAACTATCCTTCGCGGCGCTCTCGGCCCGATCCAACCAGGTGGCGAACTTCCTGCGCGGGCAGGGGCTAAGGCGCGGTGATCATTTGCTGCTGCTGCTCGGCAATGTCGTGCCGCTGTGGGAGACCATGCTGGCGGCCATGAAGCTTGGCGTCGTCGTGATCCCCGCGACGACGCTGCTCACCCCGGACGAACTGCGCGACCGGCTCGATCGCGGCAGGGCGAGGGTGGTGGTGGCCTCACAGGATCAGGTCACGAAATTCGCAGGCCTCGGCGGCGACAATCTGGTCCGCATCGTGGTCGGCGCGACGTCGAAGCATGACGGCTGGCTGCCGTTCGAACAGGCGGCGAGCGCGTCGGAAGATTTCGCGCCTGATGGGACGACCAATGCCGACGACCCGATGCTGCTCTATTTCACCTCGGGCACCACGGCAAAACCAAAGCTGGTGCGGCACAGCCAGCGCAGCTATCCCGTCGGCGCGTTGTCGACGATGTTCTGGCTCGGGCTGCAGCCCGGCGACGTGCATCTGAATATTTCCTCGCCGGGCTGGGCCAAGCATGCCTGGAGCTGCTTGTTCGCCCCCTGGAATGCCGGCGCCACCGTGTTCGTGGTCAACCAGCCGCGCTTCGACGCCAAAGCGCTGCTCGCCACCGTCGGCCGCTGCGGCGTCACCACGCTGTGCGCGCCGCCGACGGTGTGGCGGCTGTTCATCCAGGAGCGGCTGGCCGATTTCAAGGTGAGCCTGCGCGAGGTCTGCGGCGCGGGCGAGCCGCTCAATCCGGAAGTGATCGATCAGGTAAAGGCGGCGTGGGGGCTTACCATCCGCGACGGTTACGGCCAGACCGAAACCACCGCGCTCGCCGGCAATTCGCCGGGCCAGAAGGTCAAGGTCGGCTCGATGGGCCGCCCGCTGCCGGGCTACCGCGTGCAGATCACCGACAATGACGGCCACGTCACCAAGGAAGGCGAGGTGACGCTGGTGCTCGGCGCCGATCGCCCCGCCGGCCTGATGCAGGGCTATCAGGGCGAGGACGGCAAACTCTCCGGCGCCGACGGCGATCTCTATCGCAGCGGCGACGTGGTGTTCGCCGACGACGAGGGCTATCTCACCTTCGTCGGCCGCTCCGACGACGTCTTCAAGTCCTCCGACTACCGCATCAGCCCGTTCGAGCTGGAAAGCGTGCTGCTGGAGCATGAATCGGTGGCCGAGGCCGCGGTCGTTCCGAGCCCCGATCCGATCCGGCTCGCGATCCCCAAGGCCTATGTGCTGCTGGTCTCTGGCGTCGAACGCACGCCGGAGACCGCGCTGTCGATCTTCAAACATCTGCACACCCGGCTCGCGCCGTTCAAGCGCATCCGCAAGATCGAACTGGTGACGGAGTTGCCGAAGACGATTTCCGGAAAAATCCGCCGCGTGCAGTTGCGGCGGCTGGAGCATGACGACGCCAGAGACGATGCGCTGCGCGGTGCGGAATTCCGCGAAGATGAATTCCCGGAGCTGCAGAAGGTGCGGACCGCCGGGCTGGAGAGCTAGTCAAAATGAATGAAGTCTGGAAGAAGCCGCCGGTCTCGTTTGAGGCCTATCAGGCCATGGTCGGCAAGGAGATCGGCGTATCGTCCTGGCACCTGATCGACCAAAACCGGATCAACGTCTATGCCGACGTGATCGAGGACCACCAGTTCATCCATGTCGATCCGGAACGGGCGAAAAAGGAAACCGCGTTCGGCAACACCATCGCCCACGGCTTCCTCACGATGTCGCTGATGAGCATCATGTCCTACGAGGTGATGCCGGTCATCGAAGGCACCGCGATGGGCGTCAATTACGGTTTCGACAAGCTGCGCTTCCTCTCGCCGGTGCGGGCCGGCTCGCGCGTCCGTGGCCGCTTCACGCTGATGGAAGCCAGGCTGCGCAAGCCGAAAGAGCTGCAATCGCGCACCAATGTGACGGTCGAGATCGAGGGCGAGGAAAAGCCCGCGCTGGTCGCCGACTGGATCGGGTTGATCTATTTCGACTGATTTCCGCCCGTCATGGCCGGGCAAAAGCGCGGAGTGCGTCTTCATACAAGTTGACCGGCCATCCATCCCTGATCAAAAGCTGTCAACGCTTGCTGAGCGTCCCCTCTCTCCTTGCGGGAGAGGGTGGCTTCGCGAAGGGGTCTCTCTCCGCGAGCTCGTCTTTTGGAGAGAACCCCTCAGCCGGCGCTACGCGTCGGCGCTGTACTAAAAACGGCGGCCGTAGGCCGCCTACGCCACCTTCTCCCACAGGGCGGCCACCTCGCTGGCGCAGGGTGTGCCGCCCGATCCGGCATTAAAAATGGTTCGCTTGTGCAAATGACTTCGTCATTGGCTTCGAGCACCATAGGCCAACCGCGTCGCGCCGCTCAGTACGGACGGTACCCGCCGGCGCAAATGTAGTTGCCGTAGGCGTCGTAGCAGCTGCCGCGGTAGGCCCCGGCCGCAGCGGCTCCGACCGCAGCGGCGCCCACCGCGGCCGCACCGACACCGTAGCCGCGATAGGCCCCACCCCGATAGCCGTAGCGCCCGCCACGCACTGCGACAGCGCCGCCCCGAGCCCCTCGAACTGCGACAGCGCCGCCGCGGTAGCCTCCACCACCGCCCCGATAGCCGCCACCTCCGCGACCGCGAGCATCGGCGTCGTCGGGAACGAAGGTGACCAGCAGCAGGACTGCGGCTGCCGAAGCTATGAGAATTCGACGCAACATCAGCGTACTCCTTCTTCGAGAGAGGAACCCGCGGACATCTACGCATCGCGCCGAACCGCGGGTCTCCCCGAAGCCTCGCGCGCAGAAGCTTCGCGCCCTTGATCTGGATCAAGGAACTCGGCTGGTCGAAGTCGCGTAGGTGATGCCGAAGATCGCCGAAGCATTCCCAGCTGGGAGCATCACCCGCGATGCCGCGCTCCACAACCCGATGGGAGCAAGCTGGTTTCAGGCGAAATGCGAAACCGTCACGGCCACGATCCTGGAGCGGTCAGACAACGGGGCGGAAAAGAGCAACATGGAGGGCCCATGAGAAACATCGTTGACCAAGCCGACGAGATCATCGCCATAGCGCCGTGGTCCGGCCAAAACGACGCGAATGACCAGACCCAACTCGGACATCTCCGAGCTAAAGTAACTCTCTCGCGCTTTCAAATTGACCTATGCTAATTTGGGCCTCGCGAGCAGGCACTGTGTCAACGTTACAAGGTCGTGATGGCAATGCTGATCCAATTTCTGGTAGGCGGCATCGTTTCTGTTTGTAACATCACAATACATGCGTTGGTGATGACCGTAGTGGTGCGCGTAGCACGAGCGTGGGGTACAAAAAAAAGAAGCCACCCGTCGCTGCGCCTGGTCACTGTCATGATTGCAACTGTTTCGGTCTTGATGGCCGCACATGTTCTTGAGGTGTTTGTTTGGTCGCTGGCCTACTCGATTGTGGATGCTGCGCCGGCTGGCACAAACCTCGTGTATTTTGCATTCGTGAACTACGCGACACTCGGCTATGGCGACGTGACACCGGTGGAGGGCTGGCGGCTGCTTGGTCCCTTAACGGCGATGAATGGTGCGCTGATGTTTGGGTGGTCGACGGCTGTCATGTATGAGGTGCTGCAGAAAGCAATGATGATTAGTTTCGACACCGCGGCGGACTGAAAACATCGATTTTCGGCGACGCCCGGCACGCAGCCGTGTTGACCTTGCAGACAGACCCGGCTGCGAGGCGACGATATGGTGATTGGCCGCTCGCGTATTCGGGTTGGGCGACCACGATTGACAAGGTTTTGCTTGAAGCCGCGCACGACCACAACCCAAGGGACCTGCTAAGCTACATGGATCAGTTCGTAGCAAAGCTCCACTGAGCACGTCCTCAAGTCGTCAATATCGGCGCGGACAAAGGCTCCGCTGTCGCATCTACAACGCGCGACACTACGCGGTAGGCTTGTGGCATGGACAGCATCACGTCATCGCGTCACGGATTACCGCGACCTCGACGTGACCGCGTTGGTCGCCCAACGAAAAGCCCGTCAAGCCGCAGGAAGGCTGTACAGCGCGCGGAGGACCGAGGCCGGCCACTCCGGGCACGCACACCACGCGGCCGGGAGGGCGGCAGGAACCCCGCGCCAAGGACACTATACGGACACCGATTTCCGTTTTGCCCGCTGCGCCAATCGGTTAGATAGAGCCTCATCTTCCCACAAGGGGAGAAGGGAATAAGAACCAGGAATTTCGCATGGCAATCAGGTTTGACGGACGCGTCGCTATCGTCACCGGCGCGGGCAATGGTCTTGGACGGGCGCATGCGCTGGGGCTGGCGAGCCGCGGCGCCAAGGTGGTGGTCAACGATTTCGGCGGCGCGCGCGACGGCACCGGCGGCTCGCTGACGCCGGCCGAAACCGTGGTCGAGGAAATCCGCAAGGCGGGCGGCACGGCGATGGCCGATGGTGCCGATGTCTCGAATTTCGAGCAGGTCACTGCCATGGTCGAGCGCGCCACCAAGGAGTGGGGCAGCGTCGATCTGTTGTGCGCCAATGCCGGCATCCTGCGCGACAAGTCGTTCGCCAAGATGGAGGTCGCCGATTTCGCCAAGGTGATGGACGTCCATCTCACCGGCACCTTCTATTGCTGCAAGGCGGTGTGGGCCGGCATGCGCGAGCGCAATTACGGCCGCATCGTCGTCACCACCTCGTCGTCGGGCCTGTTCGGCAATTTCGGCCAGGCCAATTACGGCGCGGCCAAAGCCGGCATGGTCGGCCTGATGAACGTGCTGGCCGAGGAGGGCCGCAAGAACAACATCCGCGTCAACACGATTTCGCCGACCGCGGCGACCCGGATGACCGAAGAGCTGCTGCCGCCGCAGGCGCTGGCATTGATGCGCCCCGAGGCGATCACGCCGGCGGTGGAATTCCTGCTCAGCGAGGATGCGCCGACCCGCACCATCATGGGCGCCGGCGCCGGCTCGTTCGCCGTGATCAAGATCATCGAGACCGAAGGTATCAATCTCGCCCAGTCCGACTGGACGCCGGACGCCATCGCCGCGCATTTTGCCGAGATCGACGATGTGTCGAAGGCAAGAGCGCTGCAGGGCGCGTTCGAGCAGACGCAGAAATATGTCGCGCAGGCCGCGGCGCGGGCGGGGATCAAGCTGTAGCTTGTTTGTCGTTCCGGGGCGATGCGGAGCATCGAACCCGGAACCTCGAGATTCCGGGTCTGGTCCTTCGGACCATCCCGGAATGACGGCTTTCTGCTGGGCCACCGGATATTCGCCCTATGTCATTGCCTCCCAATAACGTCGCCGTCATCGGCGCCGGCCCTGCCGGCCTGATGGCGGCCGAAGTGCTCGCGCAAGGCGGCGCCAGCGTCACAATCTATGACGCGATGCCGTCCGCCGGCCGCAAATTCCTGATGGCGGGGCGAGGCGGGTTGAACCTCACGCATAGCGAGCCATTGCCGCAATTCCTTGCGCGCTACCGCGAGGCGATGCCGCATCTCGCCGCCGCCATCGAAGCGTTCCCGCCGCGCGCCTTGCGCGACTGGAGCGAGGCGCTCGGGCAGGAGACGTTTGTCGGCTCCAGTGGCCGGGTATTTCCAAAAGCCTTCAAAGCGTCGCCATTGCTGCGGGCATGGCTGCGGCGGCTGGACTCGATGGGCGTGCGACTGGCGCTGCGTCACCGCTGGACCGGCTGGGACGAGCACGGCCGTATACTTTTTCAAACGCCGGATGGACCGCACGCCATCGAGACACGCGCAACCGTGCTTGCGCTCGGCGGCGCAAGCTGGCCGCGGTTGGGCTCAGACGGCGCTTGGGCGGAGATTCTCGCGGCTAGAGGCGTGCAGATATCGCCGCTGCGACCGGCGAATTCCGGATTCACCGTTGCATGGTCCGATATTTTTCGTGACCGCTTCGAGGGACAGCCGCTCAAGGGCGTGACGCTGACATTCGGTGCTCACAGCGTACGCGGCGAAGCCATCGTTACCCGCACCGGCATCGAAGGCGGCGTGGTCTATGCGCTGTCGGCCGAGTTGCGCGAGGCGATCGACAGGGGCAGGCCAACCCTGCACGTGGCGCTGCGGCCCGATCTCGACATGAAGGAATTACTCGCGAAGCTCTCGGCGCCGAAAGGCAAACAGTCCTTGTCGAACTTCCTGCGCAAGGCCGTTAGCCTCTCACCGGTTGCGATCGGTTTGCTGCAGGAGGCGGCCAGGGCTTCCGGCAACTCGGTCGCGTCGCTGTCATCTGCTGATCTTGCTCGCCTGATCAACACTGTTCCGATCGAACTGACCGGTGTCGCGCCGATCGCGCGCGCGATTTCGACCGCGGGCGGGATCGCGTTTAGCGAAATCGATGCCGATTTTATGATCCGGCGCTTGCCCGGCGTATTCGTAGCCGGCGAGATGCTGGACTGGGAAGCGCCGACCGGCGGCTATCTGCTGCAGGCGTCGTTCGCGACGGGGGCCGCGGCGGGGAGAGGTGCGTTGAAGTGGCTTGATTCGTAGGATGGGTAGAGCGAAGCGAAACCCATCATCGGGCAACCCGGCAAGTCGCGATGGGTGTCGCTTCGCTCTACCCATCCTACGAGGGCTTAGCGCAACTTCCCCCGCGCCGCGACCGGCAGCGTGCCGATGATCTCGTCGCCGCGCACCATCACCACTTCGTCCATCATGTTGACGACGACGCAGACGTGGTTGGGCACGATCCGCACGACGTCGCCGACAACAGGCCGCGTGTTGCTGCGGGCCAGATCGAGAAAGCCATGTTCTTCCGCAAAGCGCGCGATCTTGGCTTCGGGGTGCTCCAGGATCAGCCCATGACCCTCGAGCCCGCCGCCGCTGTCCGAGGTCAGCGTCTTGGAGCCGGCGTCGAGGATGCCGCGGTCCGGTCCGGCGCGGCTGACGACGGTGGAATAGATGTTGAGCGCGCAATCGTCCCAATCGGCGACGCCGGCGGCGACCTGCATGCGGTCGTTGTAGATATAGGTGCCGGGCCGGTGCTCGGTCGCGCCCTTGAGCTTGCCGAGATTCTTCAGGTTCGGCGAACCGCCGGTGGAGACCATCGTCGCATCGAGCCCAAGCGCGCGGACGCCGGCCAGCGCCTCGTCGAAGAATTTTTGCGCCTCCGTCCAGCCGGTCTCGGTCGGATACAGCATGAAGCCCGCGAACTGCAGGCCCTTGGACGCCGCGATCTCGCGGGCGAGGGCAATGGCCTCGCCCGGAGTTTCGACACCAGCCCGCTTGCGCCCCGTATCGCATTCCACCACGACCGACAGCGGCCGCCCCGACGCGACGGCGGCCTGCGGCAGGCCCGCGATCACGGTCGAATTGTCGGCGGCGACCGTCATGTGGGCCTTGGCCTGCAGCGCGGCAAGGCGGGCCATCTTCTCCTCGCCGATCAGGTTGTAGCTGATCAGGATGTCGTCGATCCCGGCTTCCGCCATCACCTCGGCCTCACCGATCTTCTGGCAGGTGATGCCTTTCGCGCCAGCTGCGACCTGCATCTGCGCCAACAAGGGACTCTTGTGGGTCTTGATATGCGGGCGGTTGGCGACGCCGGCCGTGTCGCAGGCCACCTGGACCCGCGCAATGTTGCGCTCGACGCGGTCCATGTCGATCACGGCGCAGGGCGTGCCGTATTCACGGGCGATTTTGGCGGCGAGGGGGGTGGTCATCAGTTGAACTCCGATTGTGTCTTTCGTCATTGCGAGCAAAGCGAAGCAATCCATAGCGCGGCATAACGGATAGATGGATTGCTTCGTCGCTTCGCTCCTCGCAATGACGTTGAAATACCTATGCCTGTTCTATCTCTTCCCGCAAAACTTCCAGCTCCAGCCATCGATCTTCGGCCGCGGCCAGCTCTTCCTGCGCCTTTGCGATCGCAGCCGAGGCCGCGTCGAATTTCTTGCGATCCTTGGCGTAGAGGTCGGGATCGTCAAGCAGCTTTTGCTGTTTGGCAATCTCGGCCTGCAACTTCGTCATCGTCTTCGGCAGCGTTTCCAGCGCGTGCTTCTCGTTGAAGTTCAGCCGGCGCTTTGACGCCGCGGAGGGCGCGGCAGCCCTGGCTTCCTTCTTTTCCTCGACGGCCGTTGCACTGGGAGCCTCCCGCGCGAGGTCCTCGCCACGCTGCGCCAGCATGTCGGTGTAGCCGCCGGCATATTCGATCCAGCGGCCATTGCCCTCAGGCACGATCACCGACGTCACCACACGGTCGAGGAAGTCGCGGTCATGGCTGATCAGGATCACGGTGCCCTCGTAATCGCCGAGCATCTCCTCCAGCACGTCAAGGGTTTCGAGGTCGAGGTCGTTGGTCGGCTCGTCCAGCACCAGCAGATTGGACGGCTTTGCCAGCGAACGCGCCAGCATCAGCCGCCCGCGTTCGCCGCCGGACAGCACCTCCAGCGGCGTGCGCATCTGTTCCTGCGCAAACAGAAAATCCTTCATGTAGCTGACCACATGCTTTGGCTTGCCGCCGATCATCACATGGTCGCTGCCGCCACCGGTGAGGGCATCGGCCAGCGTCGTTTTGGGGTCGAGGCTTTCGCGGTGCTGGTCGAGCGTCGCCATCTCGATGTTGGCGCCGAGCCGGATGGTGCCGCTGTCGGGCGGGCTGCCGCCGGTCAGCATCTCGATCAGCGTGGTCTTGCCGGCGCCGTTCGGGCCAACGATGCCGATCCGGTCGCCGCGCTGGACCCGGATCGAAAAGCCGTCGACGATCGTGCGGTCGCCATACGCCTTGGCGATATTCTTGGCCTCGATGACGAGCTTGCCGGATTTGTCGGCTTCCGCGGCCGCGAGGCTGGCATTGCCGGTCGCGCCACGATAAGTGCGCCGCTGGTCGCGCAGGGCGTGCAGATTGCCGAGCCGCTTGACGTTGCGCTTGCGGCGGCCGGAAACGCCGTAGCGCAGCCAGTGCTGCTCGTTGACGATCTTGCGGTCGAGCTTGTGCTGGTCGCGCTCTTCCTCCGCCAGCACCTCGTCGCGCCATGCCTCGAACGCCGAGAAGCCGCGATCGATCTGCCGGATCTGGCCGCGATCGAGCCAGGCGGTCGCGCGCGAGAGATTGGAGAGGAAACGACGGTCATGGCTGATGATGACCAGCGCGCATCGTCGGCTTTCCAGTTCGCTTTCCAGCCATTCGATGGTCGGTAGATCAAGATGGTTGGTTGGCTCGTCCAGCAGCAGGATATCGGGCGAGGGCGCCAGCACCCGCGCCAGCGCCGCGCGGCGGGCCTCGCCGCCGGAAACATGCGCGGGGTCTTCTTCGCCTGACAGACCGAGTTGCTCCACCAGATAGCGCGCCTGATAATGGTCGTCGCCGGGGCCGAGGCCTGACTCGACATAGGCCAGCGTGGTCTTGTGGTCGCCGAAGTCAGGCTCCTGCGGCAGATAGCGGATGGTCGCGCCGGGCTGCACGAAGCGGCTGCCGCCGTCGGGTTCGACACTGCCGGCGGCGATCTTCAGGAGCGTCGATTTGCCCGAGCCGTTGCGGCCGATCAGGCAGACCCGCTCGCCCGATGACACCGACAGCTCGACGCCCGACAACAGCGGCGTGCCGCCAAAGGTCAGCCGGATATCTTTCAACTGGATCAGCGGCGGCGCCATTGTTCAATCCTGATTTGGCGCGGGCTGCTGCGCCCGTTGGCGCTGGATGCGGCGGATGGTCTGGTCGAGCGCCGACAAAAAAGCCGAGCGGTCGCGCGGCGCAAAGGATCTTGGACCGCCCGTTACTTCGCCCGAAGAGCGCAGGTCGGTCATCAGATTGCGCACCGCGAGCGTCATGCCAATGGATTGTTCGGTGAACGGCTTGCCGTTCGGCGCAATCACCTCGGCGCCGGCTTTCACGCAGCGGCTGGCGAGCGGAATATCTGAGGTGACGACGATGTCGCCTTTTCCCGCGCGCTCGGCGATCCAGTCGTCGGCGGCGTCCATGCCGGAACCGGCGGCGATGCGCTCGATCAGCGGATCCTGCGGCACGCGGATGAAATTGCCCGCGACCACGCTGATCGGCAGGCCGTGCCGGAGCGCGACGCGATAGATCTCGTCCTTCACCGGGCAGGCGTCGGCATCGACATAGATGCGGGTGGGGTTCAAATCGGGCACTTCAGGTCAGTCAATCGGATTGGATTCGGTCAGGTCTTCTCATCGGCGCGTGGTACTCCACCGGGCGGAAAAATGCGAGGAAAACAGCTGATGGAACACGCTTGCCACGGCACTTTCTTCGCGTACGATAACGGGCCGGAAAGAACAAGAAACCAGGGGAAACGGGCATGACAAGCCGTATCGAGCCGCATCGGGTCTCGGCCTACAACACGTCGAAGCATTCCGAAAACAAGATGCACGATGACACGGTGGCAAAGCGCTATGGCTTTATCGGCGGGCTGGTGCCCGGTGTCGACGTGATGGCCTATATGATGCACCTGCCGGTCGCAAAATGGGGCCGCGCCTTCCTCGAACGCGGCCTGATCGAGGCGCGCTTTGTCAAGCCGGTGTATGACGGCGAACCGGCCGATGTCACGGGCGAAGAGCGCGACGGCGTCCTTGCGATCCAGGTCGAGAGTCGCGGAGAGCTTTGTGCCACCGGCACGGCGTCGATGCCTCCGGTTGCACCATCATTTTCGCTTTCCGACTTTGTCGATGTTGCGGCGGTAGCCGAGCGCAAGCCGGTGGATGCAACCTCCTATGCCCTCGGCAAATGGCTGGGCGCGGTGCCGCGCACCTGGGCGGCGGACGCGGCCAAGGAATATCTGGGGGATATTCGCGAAACCGAAACGATTTACGCCCGGGAGGGCCTCGGTCACCCCGGCCTGTTGCCGCGGGTGATGAACAAGGTGCTGGTCGACAATGCCATCATGGGTCCGTGGATTCACGTCGGCACCCGGATGCAACTGCTGTCAGCGGGGCGCATCGGAGATGAATTGACCGCGCGGGCCAAAGTCGTCGGCAATTACGACAAGAAGGGCCACCGCTTCGTCGAGCTGGACGCACTGGTCGTCGCCAACGGCAAGACGCCGCTGGCACATTGCCATCACATTGCGATCTACCAGCCGAGAGAACAGGCGGCGGCGTAATCCGCTTGCCAGCCGGAGTGGGGCAGGAAATGTGGACATGCATTTCAAGAGCCGGGGCTGCATTGCTGGCGGGCCTGATTGGCACCGCGCCGGTTTCGGGTCAGACCACGCCGAAGGCCCCTCCAGCGTTCATGAAATTGTTCATGCCGCCGACGCCAGCAGAGTCGATCGAGGCTCCCCTGTCAGCGAAGCTTGCCGACCGGCTTGCTCTGGTCTGGTTCGAGACGGCGGAATCCAGTTGCCGAGCGAGCAAATCTCTCGATCAGGCCTCCTATCAGAAGCTCGCGCGGACGATGCTCGTGGCTGTCGGAGACCACATGAGACAGCTTGCCATAAACGCGCACGATGGACCCAAGGCCGAGGCGCAGTTCGCTGCGCAGGCCGGCGCCGGTGCCACCGAGGAATTGCGGCGACTTTCCAACGATCCGGTGGTCAAGGAATTCCTCGTCCGCAACCGTGACAGAAGCGCGGTCGAACAGACCCAGGCTTATCTCGAAAACATTGAGCGGGCGTTGCTGCTTAGTCGGGTGGAGACCCGCGCGCGGGCCAGCCCGCTTGCAACCGGGGACGATATCTTGCTGGATATCGAAAAGGTCAGCAGCGCGCCGCTCGATTACGTCGATGCCAACAAGAGCCCCGCGATGAATCGCTTCCTCGATCTCATGATCATCGCCGAGCGTGCGGTGGGAGATACGAGCAATCGGGATGAGCTGCTTAAATGGGGTCCGGGAAGGTTGATGTCGATCCTCGAAGGGCCGTTGAAGGCTAACTGCATCATGAAGCCGTGATCGCTGTCGTCATTCCCCGCGAAAGCGGGGAATCCAGTACGCCGCGGCTTCTCGGCTCTATCGCTAACGCCTCTGGAATCCCGGTTCGCCCGTCAAGCCGGTCGACGACCGCCGTTGAGACGGATGAGCTTCTCTGTAAGGGGATGTTCCTCTCGGGCTTGCCGCCATGTCGCTGGCGGCGAGCCGACCACCCGGCGGAACGCGCGATTGAATGCCGCATCGGAGTCATATCCAACGCGTCCAGCGATCTCGGCCACGCCAAGGGTACTGTCTTGCAGCAGGTGCTGGGCCAAATGCATCCGCCAGCCCGCGAGATACTGGATCGGCAACTCGCCGACCAGTTCGACAAAGCGTTTTGCGAGCGCCGCACGCGAAACTCCGACTTCCTTTGCAAGCGCTTCGACTGTCCATGGCCTGTCTGGCTGTGCATGAAGCAGAGTTAGTGCCGGACCTACCTGGGGATCGTGCAGCCCCGCCAGCCATCCGCCGCGATGGCCTTGTGTCGCAAACTGCAGCTGCCAGCGCAGCAGTTCGAGGAAAAGCAATTCGGCCAATCGTGCCAGCACGGCGCGGTTGCCAGGGCCAGGGGCCGCTGTTTCGCTCATCAAATAGCTCACCGATGCCCGCCACCACGCCTTCTCCGGCGGATGCGTGATCGTCTGCAGGTTTCTTCCGGTGCGGTCCAGCGTCTCAAGTGTAAGGGTCTCTCCACGCGAGCGGATGCAGAGAATCGCCGGTAGCGATTTCAATAGCGGATCGAACCTCTGATCAGAGTGCAGAAAGCCGCAGATGAAGCGCGCGGCCGGGCCGCCGCCGCCGTGGTTCACAACCGTGATCTGCTCTTTGGACGGTTGCGAATAGATATCCTGTATCGGCACAGGCTTCAGTTCAGGGTCGCTGGTCATCACATGCTGGTCGCCGCGTGGGAACACGATCACGTCGCCGCTTTCGATCTGGATTGGCGCCAGGTCCCCGGAGATTACCAGGCAACTTCCCTCAGTGACCACGTGAAAGGGGGTCACCGAACCTTCGGACGCTTGAAGACGCGCCGCCAGCAGCACCGGCGGGGACGAAAGAATCGCCCACGGGTGCGTGAACTCTGCGCGAAAATGAATCGTTCCGGATAAGCGCACGACGCGCAGGACTTCCGACAAAACGTCCACGAGATATTCCTGAATTCCTGCTGCGGGCGCGCCTTTGGGCCCGATGAAAGCCTTTCAGAATGAACGCTCCAGTCAAGCGCCATAGCGTCGCGGCAAAGCTTCTTGGAGCCGTGGTCATTGCGCCAAGGGCCCAGCTTCGCCACAAAGTCGGCGATTATCCGCACCTAATGATAAAAACGCACAGGAGAATACGATGTCGAGTTCAGTGAAGGAATTGCTTGCAGCGGCGAACGGTTCGGTCCCCACCATCAGCCCGCAGGACGCGAAAGCGCTGATCGAGCGTGGCGAGGTCCTGGTGGTCGATGTGCGCGACGGTCTTGAGTTGCAAAGCACCGGCAAGGTTCAGGGCGCGAAGCATGTCTCGCGAGGGATGCTCGAATTCAAGGCGGATCCCGACAGCCCCTATTATGACAGTGCGTTCGATCGGGAAAAAACTGTGATCGTCTACTGTGCCTCCGGTGGCAGGTCCGCGCTTGCGGGCAAAACCCTGCAGGATATGGGCTACAAGGACGTGCGCAATCTCGGCGGCTTCAAGGGCTGGGCCGAAAGCGGCGGCGCAGTCGAGAAGGTGTGAACGGTAGGTCTGTCTGCCTCACCTGTCATTCCGCGCGAAGGCGGGGAATCCAGTGCGCCGCGGCTTCTCGTAGGTCTACTGACGTTTCTGGAATACTGGGTCGCCCGCCCCAGTGCGCAATTGCGCACAAGGCGGGCGACGACGAGCTTCCGGGTTGTTGGCGACTGAAACTACGCCGCCTTCGCCTTCGCGTCCTGGATCGCGCGCCACACGCGCTCCGGCGTCAGCGGCATGTCGATATGGGTGATGCCATATTCCGACAGCGCGTCCACCACCGCGTTGACGATGCAGACCAGGCTGCCGGCGCAGCCGGCTTCGCCGCAGCCTTTGGTGCCGAGCGGATTGGTTTTGGCCGGCGAGGGATGGTCGCCGACTTCCATCGGCGGGATGTCCTCCGCGCGCGGCATGGCATAGTCCATGAAGGAGCCGGTGATCGGCTGTCCGCTGGTATCGTAACTGACTTCCTCCATCAGCGCCTGGCCGATGCCTTGCGCCACGCCGCCATGCAACTGGCCGGCGACGATCATCGGGTTGACGACGGTGCCGAAATCATTGACGGCGAAATAGCGCACGATCCGGGTCACGCCGGTCTCGGGATCGATTTCCACTTCCGCGACATGGCAGCCGTTGGGGAAGGTGGACGGCGTCTCCTTGGTGGCGTGGTCGACGTCGAGCGACCGCGGCGCGTCCTCCGGCAGCTTGCCCTCGCGCACGCGCTGCGCCAGCTCCATGATGCCGATCGAGCGGTCGGTGCCGGCGATGGTGAAGCGGCCTTGAGCGAATTCGATGTCGCCCTCGGACGCTTCCATCAGATGTGCAGCAGCCTGCTTGCCCTTTGCGACCACGAGTGCGGAGGCTTCCACGATCGCCTGACCGGTCGCGGTGATCGAACGCGAGCCGCCGGTGCCGTTGCCGAAGCGGACGAGATCGCTGTCGCCCTGTTCCAGCGTGATCTTCTCGAATGGTACGCCAAGCTCGGCGGAAAGCACCTGCGCGAACGGCGTGGCGTGGCCCTGGCCGTAGTCCAGCGTGCCGGTCGTGAGCTTCACGGAACCGTCCGGTTCAAAGGTGATCTTGCCGAGTTCGCCGCTCGGCGGCGCCGTCACTTCCAGATAGGAGCCCACCGCGATGCCGCGCAGCTTGCCGGTCTTCTTGCTCTCCTTCTTGCGCTTGGCGAAATTGGCGTGGTCGGAAATCTCCAGCGCCTTGTTGAAGACCCCTGCGAAATCGCCGCTGTCATAGGTGACGCCGGAAGCCGCGGCGAATGGCAGTTGCGCCGGCTTGATGAAGTTGCGCTTGCGCAAGGTCAGCCGGTTGATGCCCATCTCGTCGGCAGCGCGGTCGATCAGCCGCTCCATGTAATAGTTGGCTTCGGGCCGGCCGGCGCCGCGATAGGCGCCCATCAGCGTGGTGTTGGTCAGAACCGTCTTGATGTCGACGCCGAGCAGCGGCGTGCGGTAGACGCTCGCGAGATTCTTGCCGGTGTTGAGCGACAGCGGCCCTGGCGCCACGCCGGTGATGTAGGCGCCGAGATTGCCGTAACCCTGCAGCCGCACCGCGAGGAACTTGCCTTCGGCATCGAGCGCGAGTTCGGCGTGGATGAGCTGCGCACGGCCCTGGCTGTCGGACAGGAAGCTGGTCGAGCGCTCGTCGGTCCATTTCACCGGACGTCCCAACACCTTCGCGGCATGCGCGATGCAGGTGTATTCGGGATAGTTCATGTTCTTCATGCCGAAGGAACCGCCGACATTGGCGGTGAGAATACGAACCTTGTCGGTCGGCACATTCAGGAGCTTGGCAAAGCCGGCCTTGTTGCCGGCGACGCCCTGGGTCGGCACCTGCAGGGTAAAACGCTCGCTCGCCTTGTCATAGGCCGCAAGCGCCACGCGCGGCTCCATTGAGACCACAGCCACGCGGGTGTTGACGATGTCGAGCTTGGTCACATGCGCCGCCGCGGCAAATGCCGCGTCGATCTTGGCGCTGTCGCCATAGTGATAGTCCAGCGCAACGTTGTTCGGGATGTGATCGTAGAGCAGCGGCGCGCCAGGCTTTGTAGCTTCCGCCGCATCGGTTACGGCGGGCAGCGGCTCGATGTCGAGTTCGACGGCCTCTGCCGCATCGCGGGCCTGCGCCAGTGTCTCCGCGACCACGAAGGCTACGGGGTCACCGACAAAACGTACCTTGTCGGTTACTAGCGCGGGACGGTTGGTCTGCAGCAGCGGCGAGCCGTCCCGGCTCTTCAGCGGTAGGCCACAGGTAAAGGGGTTGTAGCCGGCGGCTTCCAGGTCCTTGCCGGTCCAGACGCCGAGCACGCCAGGCATGGCCTTGGCGGCCGCCGTGCCGATCCCCTTGATGATTCCATGGGCATGGCTGGAGCGCACCATCCAGCAATAGGCCTGGCCGGGCAGGATGAAATCGTCGGTGTATTTGCCCTTGCCGCGCACCAGCGTGTCATCTTCCTTGCGGCGCACCGGCTGCCCGACACCGTATTTTTGCAGTGCGATAGCGTTGTCCAGGGAGGATGGCGATGTGTGATCTTGCATCAAAAAACACCTGAAATGCTTGGATTCTCGCACTTTTGCGGGTTCCTGCTCAGATAACGCACTGCATCACGCCGGACAACGCCTGATTGGGCATAGTCCTATGTGATGGGTTGTTGCGTAGCCCCTTGGCGCTGCTAAAGTTTCCGTGAACGGTAATTTTCTTCGGCGGCCCGGAAGCGGCCGCGGAAAGACAGTTTTGATGAATGATGATACGCGGCTGCGCGAAGGTCTTGAGGCCTGCGCAAGCCCGTCAGGGTCGGTTGCGGAAGCCACGGCAAACGGTGTCTATGCCGCGCTTGACCTTGGCACCAATAATTGCCGGCTTTTGATCGCCAGTCCGGCCGGCGACAGTTTTCGCGTGGTGGATTCGTTTTCGCGGATCATCCGGCTCGGCGAAGGCATTTCCGCGACCGGTTCCATCAGCGAGGCGGCGATCGACCGCGCCATCGCGGCGCTGAGCATCTGCAGCGACAAGATCCGCTACCGCAAGGCCAAGCGCCTGCGGTTGATCGCGACCGAGGCGTGCCGCGCCGCCGCCAATGCCGACAGCTTTCGCGACCGGGTCGCTGCCGAGACCGGCATCCGGCTCGAGGTGATCGATCGCGAGACCGAGGCCACGCTGGCCGTGATCGGCTGCTCGCCGTTGCTCGACGCAAAGGGGCGGGGCGCCATCCTGTTCGACATCGGCGGCGGCTCGACCGAACTGGTCCGGATCGAACGTGACCCGGCTGAACAGAATGCGCCGCCGCGGATCAAGGCGTGGATGTCGATCCCGCTCGGCGTCGTCACGCTCGCCGAGCGTTTCGGCGGCAGGGACGTCACCGCGGAATCCTATGCGCAAATGGTGCGCGACGTCGCGCAATATGTGGCGCCGTTCGCCGCCGAGCACGGCGCGGATTTGCACGACATGCATATGCTGGGCACCTCGGGCACCGTGACCACGCTCGCCGGCGTCCATCTCAACCTGGCGCGCTACGACCGCCGCCGCATCGACGGCGTCTGGATGAACGGTTCCGACGTCACCACGGTGATCCAGCGGCTGCGCGGCATGAGCTATCAGGAGCGCGCCAACAATAACTGCATTAGCGTCGAGCGCGCCGATCTGGTGCTGGCCGGCTGCGCCATCCTCGATGCGATCCGCGATGTCTTCCCGCTGCCGCGGCTGCGCGTCGCGGACCGCGGCCTGCGCGAGGGCATGCTGGTCGAGATGATGCGCGAGGACGGCGCGCTCCGGGCGTGCTAATGCGCCGCGTGGCGTGATAGATCGCGTCTGATATTTCAAGGCACCAATAGATATGGCGAAAGACACCACCGGACGGCTGCACGTCACGGTCAAGAGCGGCGGCAAGCGCAAGCTGTCGTCAAAGCTCTGGCTGGAGCGGCAGCTCAACGATCCCTATGTGGCGCAGGCCAAGCGGGACGGCTATCGCTCGCGCGCGGCCTACAAGCTGATCGAAATCGACGACAAGCATCATTTCCTCAAGCACGGCATCGCGGTGGTCGATCTCGGCGCCGCCCCCGGTGGCTGGAGCCAGATCGCGGCCAAGCGAGTCGGTGCGGTCAACGGCAAGGGCAAGGTGGTCGCGATCGACCTGCTGGAGATGCCGGAAGTCCCCGGCGTCAATTTCGCCCAACTCGACTTCCTGGCCGAGGACGCGCCCGAAAAACTGGTCGCCATGATGGGCGGGCGCGCCGACGTCGTGATGTCCGACATGGCGCCCAATACCACCGGCCACCGCAAGACGGACCAGCTGCGCATCGTCGGCCTGATCGAAACGGCGGCCGCGTTTGCCACCGACGTGCTCAATCCTGGTGGAACGTTTCTGGCCAAGGCCTTTCAGAGCGGCGCCGACGCCGAACTGGTCGCGCAATTGAAGCGCGATTTTGCCAGCGTGCGCCACGTCAAGCCGGCCTCGAGCCGGCAGGATTCGTCCGAGCGTTACGTGCTGGCGATGGGATTTCGTGGGCAGCCCAATCGGGGCTGAGCGCAGCCTTTGCGGGTTCCTCAAAGCGGTGTCTCAGCAAATCCCTGAAACTTCTGGAACTTTCTCCCGAATCTGGGTAGTTTGGTTGTCCGGCGCGGTCTGTTCAACTGCATGCAGTCTGACGCGCCATGCAGGAGCGAGCCGCGCCTCCGTCTGGGAAGGAGTATTCCCGCGATGGAGCACAGGACCAGAATTAATAATCGACTGCTAGCTGCGTTACCGCCAGCAGACCTCGATTTGCTCGCGCCGCATTTCCGAACGGTGCCACTTGAGCGTGACGCCGTGCTGGTGCGGTCGGAGGATGAAATCCAGCGAATCTACTTCCCCCTCGGCGGCTTGATCGCCTTCATCATGGACATGCCGAACGGCCAAACGGTGGCGACCGCCGTGGTCGGCAATGAGGGAGCCGCGGGCATGTTGACAGCGCTGGGGCCTGCCCGGTCTCCGCTGACGTCGGTGGTGCGGGTGGCAGGGACCGCGTTGCAAATTTCGCCAGCACGATTTCAAGCGGCGCTCGGCCGCAGCAGCGCCTTGAAAGCAACGGTTCAGACTTTCACCAGGGCACTGCTGGTGCAATTCCAGCACGTTGCGGCCTGCAATGCGCTGCACTCGGTCGAGGCGCGTTTGGCGCGGTGGTTGCTGCACGTCCACGATCGGGTTGAAGGTGACGTGTTGCCGCTGACCCAGGAGACGCTCGCGGAATTCCTCGGCGTTCGGCGAACGACGGTGACGCATGTCGTTTGCAAGCTCCGCGCGTCGGGCGCGATCCGATCCAACCGGCGGAGTTCGATCGAGATTGACAGGGCGCGGCTCGAAGCGGCGGCATGCGAGTGCTACCAGCTCATGCGACGCAGGATCGGGCAGGCAGGCTTGTCAGTAGGCATCAAGCCGCCCGGACACTCGCGGCCGGTGGACGATCCCCACACTCAAACTCCCCTGCTTGCCAAGGCAGGCGAAGTACACCGGCGCACGCGAACCCATGGAGGGATCGGCCAGCGGCCAAGGGGCCATTGAAGGGGCCCATTGATGGAATTGCAGCACGGCCTCAACGACTCCACGCCGGTTGCAGGGTAGGTGTGGCCGTCAGCCGCTCCTCTGCTAACTCGTGAACCCAGGCCTCCCTGGCAAACCATTCGTGGCTGGCTTCGCAGATCGAACAGAAAGTGCGCGCGAAAAACACCGGACTGCTTCGAAACCTTTCCCGATCAGCTTTCATGCCTGTCGGGATCGCGCGTCCTGTCTCGGGGCATTTGATCATGACGACGCCCATCTTGCTGCTCCCTGGATTTCGTATCGGCGGCAGGTTTGTTCGCCATCGGCTGGAATGCGCCCTTCTCGCGGGGGCGCTTGTTCCAGCCGATGCTGACGGGGCTGCAAAGGTTCGAGTGAGGACTAGGACGCCTTCTGGAGCGCGCTGCCAAAACTCTTCTTGATTGGCTCGGCAGTCTCGGTGGCTACCTTGCGGGCGAGCTCCCAAAGCTCCCGGCTTTGCGCGGTCGTGGCTTCGAAGCTCTTGCGGCCGTGTGTGGCGGAGAGTTGCAGGATCTCCGAGGGCGATTTCGTGCCCAGGAGATGGCTGAGGAAATCGAAAGCCGAGGTGGTGTTGGCGCCCGAGAACTCGATGACTTTGGCGGTGTAATCCGCGATGCCCCTGGCGTTGGTCGAATATGCTTCGCCGAGAACGCCAGTGATCGCTCCCGAGGCCGCGTTCAGCTTCTCGTAATTTTCCTTCGCTCGCGCCAGGCTCTGCTCGGTCATTCCGTTAAAAATCCCCGGCGTTGCGAAGAACGGCAGGTCAAGGGCGCGCTTCACGTCAGCGCCCGCTTTCGGATTGGCATTCGCTTCTTTCGTGTTGGCTTCATTCACAGGTTTGATTCCTTTGACTCGTTACTGGATCGACAGAACTCCGAGGCGCGTACTCCACCACGAGAAACCGGAAAGAGTTTCTCACATCATCGCCAGGTGCTTGCACGGATAGCCGCCTCGCGCCCCGTCTGGCCACGATATGGCCGACTCGTGCCCGAGCTTCCGTTCGCTTTCTGACTCTCAGGTCGGATTTTTTCGACAATCGGCTGTCATGATTTCGTCACAGCCTGCTTGGGAGCAGCCGTTCGCTTCACCGTCGCCGCCGGCGTGTTCGCTAGCGGATGGTGAGGCCGAGATGAGGCCGGTGCGCGACGTCGTTGATCGATGCGGGTACCGGACATCCATTTAACTAACGCTTGGGCAGAGTGAATAGCATTCTCGTGCGGCGTCGTTTCAGTTGCAGCGTCGAATGCTGCTCGTTGAGGATGCCGATCCTCGCTCCGATTGAAGTTAATGCACCGTCTTGCCGCTCGAGCATTACTGAAGGGTAGATCGATGCACCATTGAATCTCATCAGGATTAACCCTCGTGCCATTTATTCTTTGTGGTTTCACCAATTGTTGGCCATATTAAAATTCGAAATATCGGCCATTTTAAAAATTGGAAATACCCCCGTCAAATAGGGGCTTTTTGCAACGAAGAGTTGCCAGTTGTCGTTAATCGACCTTGGGAAAGATTTGAAATTCTATTGACGTTCGTTTTGATTTTCAGCGCCGAGCGCGCGCATGTGTTCTTGTAGTCAGGTATTTTGAGATGCATTTTTTTGCAAGATTGATGACTGTGTTTATCGTCGCGGTTGGGTTCTGCGATGCAAGTTCTGCACGATCCCCTAGAGCACAGAATGCGCCGTCGGCGCCGAGCGAACAACAGATCAGGGAACGGGTTAATGCCGGGACCGTGGGCCTTGCCGGCGGTTTGCTGGAAGGCGCCCCGATCCGGTTCGCTACCGAAATTTCGCGGGTGGTGAATGAGAGCAACCAGGTGCACGTTCTTTCGATCGTGACGCGGGGGCCTACGGAAAACGTCAACGATCTTCTCTATCTCAAGGGAGTGGATCTGGCGATCATCAACACGGACTCGCTTGAAGAGTACAAGGCGCAGGTGCCGCAGATCCAGCAGCGTATCGTCTCGATCATCAACCTGTTTCCGTCGGACCTGCACATCTTCGTCCGGCCGGAGATTCGATCGCTGGCAGACCTGGCAGGCAAGAAAGTCAACTTCAATTCGCAAGGCACCGCCGCAGCCTATTCCGGGCCACTGATTTTCAGTCGTCTCGGGGTTACCGTCGACAAGATGTTCATCCCGCACCCCGTCGCCCTGGAGCAACTGAAGCGCGGAGAGATTGCTGCCGTCGTCTTTATTACCTCGAAGCCCGTCGACGCGTTCGTCAAGGGCAAATGGGACGATGGCTTCAAGTTTCTGCCTGTCGAGTTCGGTCCGAAATTCTCGGACTACTATGCCGCTTCGTCGCTCGAGTCCTCGGACTATCCCAACCTGATCGCGAAGGGCGAACGCATCGCCACCATCGCGGTTCCCACCATTCTCGCATCGTACAACTGGCGGCCGGAGACGCCGCATTATCGCCGGGTCGAACGCTTCGTGGAAGAGTTCTTCAGCCGGGTCGACAAATTGAAGTCGCCCGGGTTCGATCCGAAATGGAAGGACGTGGACCTGAAGACAGCCGCGCCGGGGATTGAACGATTCCGGGCCGCTCAAAATTGGATTGATCGCACCAATCCTGCCAAACATAGCGAGAGCTCGCGATGAGAGCGCTATGGATCGCGACCTCGCTCTGCCTTGCGAGCACCGTCGTTCTCGCGCAGTCCACAAGCAAGACCGTTGTCGGCCTGGATACGTGCTTCAAGCTGGTACGCGTCACGGAAGCGAATTGCTCGGCTTCCGCCAACGACGCGGCGCAGCGTCAGGAGTGCCTTCAGAACGCACGTAAGGTGCAACTCGAATGCCTTGAACTCGCTGGAACGCAGGCCTCCGCGTCAGTTGATCGGCCGCCGGCGGCCGCCGGCGCGGTTTCGCCCGACAAGCCCGCCGAGGCAGTCTCGCCGGTCGTTGCCACCGGGGCGATTCCGTCGGTAAATCCGGTCACAGGCGCCTCGGCAGACCAAGGCGAGAGCCAGTCGGTCAAGACACCTGTGGCGGCTCCTTCGGATAAACCTGTCGCGGCGATATCGCCGGCGCCGGCGACCACATCGACCTCGGCGCCATCGGGCATGCCAGGCTCGGGCTGGACGGTGAGCGAAACGACCTCGCCCGTGGATTATTCCCCTCTCGTCACGGCGACGATCCTCGCTCGGTCCGAGACCAGGAATGCGGCAACGGCGCTGGTGGCTCGTTGCCGCGGACGCCGCACTGAACTCGGGCTGCGCATGGAGGGGTCACCGCGCCCGTCGCGTGGCGGCGAAATCCTCGTCGCCTACCAGATCAACGATCTGCCAATGGTCAAGCTGCGCTGGACTGCATCCGCGGATGGGAAGACGGCGAATTACAAGGAGGACGCGACCGCGCTGTTGCAGTCGTTTCCCGAGGGCGCGCATCTGAAAATCGTTGTGCTCGATGGATCGGGTGGGGACAGCGAGGCGGCTTTCCAACTCGCCGGATGGAACGAGATCCGTAACAAGATCGCGACGGCCTGCATGTGGAAGTCGGCGGCCAGCAAGTCATTGGAGCGACGCTAGGTCCGCAATCTGCGATTACCCAAATTTTTGAGAAGTTCGTCATGCGTATTTTTTTTGAGGGTTTTGTCATGCGTAGCTGGTTTCGTCAGTTGACCGTCGTGTCCATTATCTGCTTTTCGATGGCTTCGGCCGCGCTGGCCCAAGGCACGAAGGAACAGCGTCCGGGTCCAAACAAGTCTCATCGGCTGCTCATTCACGTCGATCAGAATGATCCGGCGGTCATGAATCTCGCACTGAACAACGCCACGAACGTGATCGAGTATTACCGCGCCAAGGGCGAGGACGTCAGCGTGGACATTGTTGCCTATGGTCCGGGCCTGCATATGTTGCGCGTCGACACGTCGCCGGTGCAGGACCGGATCAAACAGCTGAAGGGCATGGCGTTCCCCAGCAATGTCCAGTTCTCCGCCTGCGCGAACACCATGGAAAACATGGAGAAGAAGGAAGGGCGCTCGGTCGCCGTGCTGTCCGACGCGACGATCGTTCCATCAGGCGTCGTCCAGTTGATGGAGAAGCAGGAAGAGGGCTGGAGCTACCTGCGGCCGTGAACCGGATTTTTCGTCGCGTAGTGATTTGAATTCAAGCAATGGTTTCGAGGGACGTTATGCGTCAGTTATGGGTGTTGCTGGTCTTCTTGTCGTGCTTTGGCGCCGCAGGTGCATCGGAATTAACGCTGCAGGATCGCACGGTAGTCTCGCAGGCGGATGATCGCAGCAAGGCGCCCATGGCGTCGCCGGGCGATACGGGCCGAACGGTTGCGCTACTGTTGGCTGTTCCGGAAATCACGTCGTTGTCGGAACTGGCGGGCAAGAACATTGCCATTGATGACGCCGCGTCTGCGTCGAATGACGAAGCGCGGCGCAAGCTCGAAGCAACGGTCAATGCAAAATTGGCCGAAGGCAGTGCGAAGGCGCTCGACAGGCTGGTCAACCGGGAAGTGTCCGCGGCAGTTCTGACGCTGGCCTATCCAGAGACCGCCGAGTGGTCTTCCGAAATCGCGGGTTTCAAGGTGTTTCAAATTCCGCTGGTGGATCGCCCTTCGATGGCGGGACCGGCGCCTGTGGATCCCGCGGTGTCCGATACGCAATCGGCGCGCATCCCGCTTTCGCTTCCGTCGTCGGAAGCCCGAGCTGTTGTCGATCCCGGGGCGGTGTCGGCGGCCAAAAAGGTGCGAGAGCAGATGCGGGTCGCAACAGTCATCGCGGAGCACGTGATGACGCTGCGGGATGCTGAGAAGAAAGCGTCAGCCTCGCCGAACACCGGCGAGCCGTCGGTCGCGATTGTCGTGGCTGGCCCGGAAATCAAGTCGGTATCCGACCTCACCGGAAAAATCATCGCGATCGACGACAAATATTTGAATTCGCACGCCAGGATTCAAGCCGCCATCGTGTCGGCGGGGGCGACTGACAGCCTGGTCACCACTGGCGAAAGCATGGCAATTGATCGGCTGCTTAGTGGCAAGGCGCCGGCCGCCGTCCTGACCCTGGTCTATCCGGAAACCGGGTTTTCGATGATCGAAGGCTACAGCGTTTTTCGCGTTCCGCTCGGGACGAAGGGGCGCTTGTAGTCGTCGACCGCTACGGTGCAATGTTCTGTTGGAGCCAGGCACCCAGCACGCCACGCAAGCGGGTTTTGATCCCGTTCAGCCCAGCCGCTGATCCCGCGCGTCCTCGGTGCCTTCGCTGGCGGCCTTGGTCGCCGCCTTTTCGGCGCCCTTGCGGCTGGAAATCTCCACCGCCTTGCGGCCCGAGATTTCGTGGCCGGCGTCGTCAGGCATCTGCCAGAAGAAATACGCCGACACCGCCGAGATGATCGCGACCACGAGGAACGCCGGCGGGAATACGCCGGCGTTCAGCTCGGTGACGTGCTGGTACAGCATGGTCGATTCCACCGAGAACGCGCCGACGGCGACGCCAGCCGAGATCGCCAGTTGCTGATTGACGCTGACCAGCGTGGTGGCGCGGCTCATCTGCGCCGGCTCGACCTCGGCATAGGCCACGGTGTTGATCGCGGTGAATTGCAACGAGCGGAAGAAGCCGCCGACCACGAGGATGATGAAGATCAGCAATAGCGGCGTCGTCACCGTGAACAGGGCGCAGGCGGCGAGGAAGACCGCGCTGACGACCGCATTGACCGTCATCATGTAGCGGAAGCCGAAGGCGCGGATGATGCGCGCGGCCAGCGTCTTCATGCCCATGGCGCCAACCGCCGAGGCGAACGTGACGAGGCCGGACTGGAACGGCGTCAGGCCAAAACCTTCCTGCATCAACAGCGGCAGCAGGAACGGCAGCGCGCCGATGCCGAGCCGGAACAGGAAGCCGCCGATGATGCTGGCGCGCATGGTCGACAGCCGCAGCAGCGAGAAATCCAGCACCGGCGATCCGGTCCGCCGCGCATGCATGACGTACAGCGTCATCGAGATGGTGCCGACCGCGACGAGGCCGGCGACGATCGGCCAGGGCAGCAAATTGAGGCCGGCGACCGAGAGGCCGAAGGCGATGCCGGCCAGGCCGGTGCCGGCCAGTATCAGCCCATAGAGATCGAAGCGCTCGGGATCCTCGCTCTTGATCGGGTCGATATACTTCAGCGCCATGAAGATGCCGAGCAGCCCGATCGGGATGTTGATCAGGAAAATCCAGTGCCAGGAGAAATAGGTGGTGATGAAGCCGCCGAGCGGCGGGCCGATTACGGGCCCGATCAGCGCCGGTACCGTCACCCATGTCATCGCGTTGACCAATGCGCTCTTGTCGATCGAACGCAGCAGCACCAGCCGCCCGACCGGCGTCATCATCGCGCCGCCCATGCCCTGCAGGATGCGGGCGATGACGAAATGGGTGACGTTCTGCGACAGCGCACAGCCGATCGAGCCGATCATGAACACGCCAATGGCGATCGAGAACACCATGCGCGCGCCAAAGCGGTCGGCGGTCCATCCGCTGGCCGGAATGAACACCGCGAGCGACAGCAGGTAGGACGTGATCGCGAGTTTCAGCGTCAGCGGGCTGGTGCCGATGTCGGCCGCGATCGCCGGCAGCGACGTGGCGATCACCGTCGAGTCCATGTTTTCCATGAACAGGGCGGTGGCGACGATCAGCGGGATCAGGCGTTGCTTGTCCATCGGAATCGGGTGACCGGAAATGAGGCGGGCGAGGGGGCCTGTATCATCCCGTTGTCGCACAAGCCATTGCGGAACGGAGCAAATCACCTAAATCCTGCGTGACGCTGGTATGCACCGCGCCAGCCGCTGGAGGTCCTGAATGATCTACGTTCTTGCCGCCTTGTTGCCGCCGCTCGGGCTGCTCCTCAACGGGCAGCCGTTTTCGGCGATCTTCAACCTGGTCCTGATCGTGTTTTGCCTGGTTTTCGGACTGATTTTCCATGTCCTGCTGCTGGTGCCCTCGGCGCATGCGCTGATCGTGGTCCACATGAAGCGGGAGGACCGCCGGCACCGTCAGGTGGTGGAAGCGATCCGCCAGCACGGCCCGCCGCCCGGATACCGGTCGTAAGCCGCCCGCTAACCCCTTGGGATTGCGGCTTTTCCCGAAAAGCCTGTGCATAGCTGGCAAACGCTTTGATTCGGCGTCCCGCCATGCTATCGACCACCGTCAACCCCACCGATGGGCTTCAATTCGACGGCGATGCCGATAGCATCGCCGAAGGCGACGTTCATCCAAAAGAACTGATCGCGGCGGTAAGCCGCCGAAAGGAGTTGGCAAATGGCGCAGGGACTTCAGGGTATCCGAGAAGCCTACACGTTCGACGATGTGCTTCTGAAACCCGGTCTCTCGGATATCCTGCCCTCTGAGGCCGATATCCGTTCCCACGTCACCCGCGCGATCCCGCTCAACATCCCGATCATCGCATCCGCGATGGACACGGTCACCGAAGCGCGCATGGCGATTGCGATGGCGCAGGCCGGCGGCGTCGGCGTCATCCACCGCAATTTCGACCCCGAAGGGCAGGCCGCCCAGGTACGGCAAGTCAAGAAGTACGAATCCGGAATGGTGGTCAATCCGCTGACCATCGGCCCCGACGCGATGCTGTCTGACGCGCTGGCGCTGATGAACGATCACGGTTTTTCCGGCATTCCCGTCGTCACCGGCGCTTCCAAGGGTGTGCCGGGAAAGCTGGTCGGCATCCTCACCAACCGCGACGTGCGGTTTGCGACCGATCCGCGCCAGAAAATCTCTGAATTGATGACGCATGAAAACCTCGTCACGGTGCGCGAAGGCGTCAACCAGGACGAGGCGAAGCGGATGCTGCACAAGCATCGCATCGAGAAACTGCTGGTTGTCGACGATCAATATCGCTGCGTCGGCTTGATCACCGTCAAGGACATGGAGAAGGCGGTCGCGCATCCCTTGGCCTGCAAGGACGCGCAGGGCCGACTGCGTGCCGCGGCCGCGACCACCGTCGGCGAGGGCGGTTTTGAACGTACTGAGCTGCTGATCGATGCAGGCGTCGATTTGATCGTGGTCGATACCGCGCACGGTCATTCCTCCCGCGTGCTGGAGGCGGTCAACCGCATCAAGCGGCTCTCCAACGCCGTGCAGGTCATCGCCGGCAATATCGCGACCAAAGAGGGCGCGCAGGCGCTGATCGATGCCGGCGCGGACTTCATCAAGGTCGGCATCGGCCCGGGCTCGATCTGCACCACGCGCATCGTCGCCGGCGTCGGCGTGCCGCAGCTCACGGCGATCATGGACGCGGTGGAAGCGGCGAAAAAGGCAAACGTGCCCGTCATCGCCGACGGCGGCATCAAATATTCCGGCGATCTGGCGAAGGCGCTCGCCGCCGGCGCTGATATCGCCATGGTAGGCTCGCTGCTCGCCGGCACCGACGAGACGCCCGGCGAAGTGTTTCTGTGGCAGGGCCGTTCCTACAAGGCCTATCGCGGCATGGGCTCGGTCGGCGCGATGGCGCGCGGCTCCGCCGACCGCTACTTCCAGCAGGACATCAAGGACACGCTCAAGCTGGTGCCCGAGGGCATCGAGGGCCAGGTGCCGTACAAGGGCCCGGTCGGTAATGTCATGCACCAGCTCGCCGGTGGCCTGCGCGCCGCGATGGGCTATGTCGGCGCCCGCAACCTCGCCGAATTCCACGAGAAGGCGCAGTTCGTCCGCATCACCGGCGCGGGCCTGCGCGAAAGCCACGTCCACGACGTGACGATTACGCGGGAAAGCCCGAACTACCCGGGCGGGGTGTAATCTTTCCTCCGTCATTCCGGGATGGTGCGCCAGCACCAGACCCGGAATCTCGAGATTCCGGGTTCGCTTCGCGCCCCGGAATGACGGCGTTTGGCGGAAGCGCCAGCCACGAGCGCAGCGAAGCAATCCATTTCACAGCTTGCGGAGCTATGGATTGCTTCCGCCTTCGCTCATTGAGCTTCGGCGGACAAGTCGCTACGCTCGCAGTGACGAATAACAACGAACAATAATCCGGAGGAACCAACCATGTCCCAGGGCAAACGCATCGTCCTCGCCGCGCGTCCCGTCGGCGAACCCAAGCCATCTGATTTCCGCCTTGAGGAATGTCCGGTACCGACACCCGGCGCAGGCGAAGTCCTCCTCCGCACTATCTGGCTGTCGCTCGATCCCTACATGCGCGGGCGCATGAGCGACGGGCCATCTTATGCCCAGCCGGTGCCGGTCGGGGGCGTGATGGAGGCTGGCACCGTCAGCGAGGTGATTGCTTCGAACAATCCGGCTTTCGCCAAGGGTGACATCGTATTGTCGCGCGCGGGCTGGCAGACGCACGCGATCTCCGACGGCAAGGGCCTCGCCAAGATCGATCCGAAGCTCGCGCCGATCTCGACGGCGATCGGCGTGCTCGGCATGCCCGGCATGACGGCGTACACGGGCCTGCTCGATATCGGCAAGCCGCAGGCGGGCGAGACCGTCGTCGTCGCGGCGGCTTCCGGCGCGGTCGGCTCTGCGGTCGGCCAGATCGCACGCATCAAGGGCGCCCGCGCGGTCGGCATCGCCGGCGGCAAGGACAAATGCGCGTACGTGAAGAACGAACTCGGCTTTGACGATTGCCTCGATCATCGCGATCCGGATCTGGCCGCAAAGCTGAAAGACGCCTGCCCTGGGGGTATCGACGTCTATTTCGAGAACGTCGGCGGCGCGGTGTTCGAGGCGGTGTTCCCGCTGCTCAACGCGTTTGCGCGCATACCGGTGTGCGGCCTGATTTCCGAATACAACAACTTCGGCGAGACCAGCCCGAAATGGGCCGGCAAGATGATGCGCGCCGTGCTGACCAAGCGCCTGACCATCCGCGGCTTCATTGTCAGCGATTTTGCCGCGCGTCACGGCGACTTCCTGCGCGACATGTCGCAGTGGGTGCGCGAGGGCAAGGTCAAGCACAAGGAGTTCGTCACCGAAGGCCTCGACAGTGCGCCGGCCGCGTTCATGGGCCTCTTGAAGGGCGCCAATTTCGGCAAGCAGCTGGTGCGGGTCGGGCCGGACAAGGCGTAAGCTGTCGCAACATCTCGGAGAAGATGAAACATGGCAGGCATTCTTGACGGCAAGGTCGCGCTCGTCACCGGCGGCGCTTCGGGCATCGGCCAGGCGACCGCGGTGGTGATGGCGCGGGAAGGGGCGCGGGTGGCGGTGGCTGACCGCGCCGAGGCGGACGCAGCAGGGACGGTCGCGCTGATCAACGCCGCCGGCGGCCAGGCGATCGCGATCGGCGGCGACGTGACGCGCGAAGCCGACGTGGCCGCGATGGTGGCCCGCACGGTCTCGGCGTTCGGCCGGATCGATTGCGCATTCAACAATGCGGGAATCTCCGGACGCGCCGTCGGCCCGGCCGGCCAGCGTTCACATGAACTCAGCCAGGAGGCGTTTGACACCATGCTGGCGGTGAACGTGAGGGGCGTCTTCCTCTGCCTCAAGCACGAAGTCACGCAGATGCTGGCGCAGGGCGGTGGCGGTGCGATCGTCAACACCGCCTCGATCGCAGGCCTGATCGGCCTTGCCACCTCGGCCCATTATGTCGCGGCCAAGCATGGCGTGGTGGGGCTGACCAAGAGCGCGGCGATCGAATATGCTCAGGACGGCATCCGCGTGAACTGCGTCAATCCCGGCTATGTCGCGACCCCGATGACGAAAGATATTATCGATGAGCGCGGTCAGGACATTCTGGCGAAAGTGCCGATGCGGCGCTTCGGCATTCCCAGCGAGATCGCCGAAGCGGTGGCCTGGATGTGTTCGGACAAGGCCTCGTTCATGACCGGCGCATCGCATGTGATCGACGGCGGCTACCACGCAGCCTGAGGCGAAGTGAACTGCGGCGGCCGTGGGGGATACGCAAAGCTGACCTCACGGTCACTTGATGGCGGAACGCCCTTCCGAAGGCGTCGGTTGGTTCTGACATCCAATGTTGGCTCTGACATCCAATGGAGAAGCCAAATGATGAACTGCAAAAAGCTGTCCCTCGGACTGGTTGCCGCCACGATACTGGCCACTCCTGCGATGGCTCAAGGGGTCAAGCAGGAACTCGGCGCGCCAGGCGTTCACCATCAGAACTCACGGTACCTCACAGGAGGCTACGGTGTGAGAGCGAAGCCCCGGCCTGGCTACTATTACGGAAACCGGGTTTCCCGGGCGCCACGCGTCGGCGCGTTTGCGGCAGCGCCGCGGAACGATGGCTCTTACGGTTCTTATGGTTCCCTCGGGCTCGTTGAGCGTCAATGGTGATCCGCTCCGACGCGGGCATGATCGGGATATCCAAGAGGATCATGCGCAAGTCAAAGCCGTGAAGCGGGTGGCAGTCTGACGTCTGCCCGCTTCATCACTTCCTGCCAATCAGTGAATCCAGCCCCACGTCAATTTGGCCCGTCGCCCTGACGTGCCGAACCTCAAAGGCGTCGGGCTGAAAGCGATATTCCAACAGCCCACATTCCTTGGTGCCGATCACGGGCTGCATTCGTTCGGGCATGATGAAGCCCGTGGACGGTGCCCAGACATGGCGGGTGCGGCCGTAAGTGAAGTCGCGGCGCTGATGGACATGGCCGCTCGCAACCAGCCGCACGTCATGCGCGCCGAGCATCTCCACAAGCCTGGAGCGCACCGGCTGCGGTACATAGCGGATCGCGGTGCCGGATTCCTCGGGATCATCAGGGGTCATTAGAAATAGCGGCTTGTGCAGAAACAGTGCGATCGGCTTGCCGTTCGCACCGGAGAGCTGCGATTGCAGCCACTCTTCCTGCTCGACCTCGCTCGGAATTCTCGTGTTCATGATCAGCGAATTGAGTCCAATGAAGCGCCAGCCTGCGGCTTCGAACTGCCAGCGGTCTTCGCCGAACACTTCGATGAAGACGGCACGATCCTTTTCGTTTGCCATATGCGACGGCGCGGCGCCGACCGCAGTCGGATTGTCGCCGACGTCGTGATTGCCTGGCAGGTAGCGGCAATCCACCGGAAGCGCCGCGTGCAGTTCTTTGGCGAATTCCAGATCGCTGCGATTAGTGGGACCGTCCCACGACACATCGCCGCTGTTGACGACGAGATCCGGCCGCGCCGCGTCGATGTGTGCGCTGATGCGTTGAAAATTCTCGGTCAGGCTGGCGAAGCGATCGGCGCGTGAAAGATGCGTATCTGAAATTTGCGTGAGGCGAAATTCGGTCATGCAGTATTCCTTTCGCCGCGAGCATAGCCGGAGCCAAAGTCGGAACGATGACGATCTCCTGTCGTCCCACCCCGAACCGTCGTACCCCGCGCAGGCGGGGTACCCAGTACGCCGCGGCTTCTCGGTTCAGACACTGACGTCTCTGGGATACTGGATCATCCGCATGCGCGGGTGATGACGACCGTTTGCGTGGTGCAACTCGTCATTCATGCGTCTCACCCCAGCGTCCGCCGCCAGAATGCGATCATGTCTGTTTTAAACAGTTCGGCGTCTCCATCGCGGCTTCCGATCCGGGCGCCCTTGCGGCCATAGCCGGCCTTCAACGCGTAGACCATCAGGTCGCGATCGATCAGCTGGCTGTCCGCGACACCGGTGAGCGGGTGGATGAAGGCGCCGTCATTGGCGATATAGGCCGTCGGCGCGGCGGGGGAGACCGATGCGTCGGGGACGTTCTCGATATCGGTGCCGCGGTCAAAACTGTGCTGCGCGCCGCCGATCAGCCGCATCGTCGCTCTGCCGCCGGAAAGGCGGATGGCCTGGCAATGGCCCTGCACCTGCATCGGCGAGCACCATTCATCGGCATCGCCCATGATGACGCGGATTTCGGTTTCATCGACGGATGGATCGAGGAACTGGTGGCCGCTCCAGGGATAGGCGGCGAGCACGCTGCGAAAACCGGCGCCGGCGCCGACCACCGCATCGGCAAAGCGCCGCGTCGCCGCCGTCAGCACCGCCGAGCCGCCGCGGCTGTGGCCCTGCGCGCCGATCCGCGAGGCGTCGATTTCCGGATGGGCCGACAGCACCTGCCAGGCCGCCAGCACGTCATAGGCGCTGGCTGCAAACGAGAACTGTGTCTGGTTGGCGACCGTCGAGGTGACATCGCGGGCGCCAAAACTGTCGAGCACGAAAGCCGCAAAGCCGTCATCGACCAGCGTCTCGGCAAGCTTGACGTGCGAGGGCGCGACGCCAAGGCTGCCCGGCACGACCATGACAAGTGGCCATTTTCCGTCAACCTTGCGGCGATCTGTGGGCGGCAAGAACAACTTGCCGTCGATCGTCAATTTGGGCAGTTCGGCGGAACGGCTGATGACGTGAAAGTAGTTGAGGGGATTTGCCGTGGGAATTTCGGAAGTCTGTCCGTTGGCGCCGTTCTTGAAGGCAATGGTCTGGTCGCGAAATCGCAAAGCTGCTCTCCTCCGCGGCTGCTCTTGCTGGCAACCCTCAAGGACACAGTAAAGCGCTGGATATTCCCGTCAAAGCAAATGCGCCCTGCGTTTTTGTCGAACCCAAAGGGGCGTCACAGGACGCGGTAGCGGATCGCGAAGGCGTCATGGATTTCCGACGTCACCGCGCCGCCATTGGCGGGGACGATGTCATCCGCGAGGTGCCACGGTCCGATCTGGCCGGAACGCGAAGGGCTTGCGGGCAGCCGCAGCCGGAACGTGCTCTGGCCTTGGTCCGGCAGGTTTAGCACTACCATGCGTTCCGTGGTGCGGTAATCGAGCGTCACGGTTCCCCGCAGGATGCTGCGGCCGTCGGGGGTGGAGGCCAGCGCGCCCTCGACCTTGGCCAGTTTCTGGTTTCGATCGGTCAGCAATTCGACCTGGGTATCGGTGGCCGCCGCGAGCGCCGCCTTCGGCAGGCGGATTTCAAATTCGACCGCGGGCTTCGCCGGATTGAGGCCGAGATAGGCAAGCGCCGCGCTTCGCATGTCCGAGACCACGAAGGCGATCAGCACGAGCACGGCGGAGGCGGCGAGCCCGTGCTTCACCAGATCGCGCCGGCTGCGAATGCCGCTGCGGAAATAGACCGACAGCGCGATCGCGACCGCCAGCGCCGCGGCGACGCCGGCCAGGGCCGACATGATCACGCCAAGGCTGTCCGGGCTGCCGGCTCCGAATGCCCTGAAGAAGGTGGACACGGAATCGCTCGGCAGCTCGGCCGCATTGGCGGCGCCGGTCAGGATCGGGGAGGTGATGTTCATCGCCTGCTCGCGGGGTTGCTTCAGGGCCGGTTCGAGCCCAGAACCATCGGAATTCTCGCTAGTTGGTCGCCAAAGCTTGAGCTGTGGTTCAAAAGGCCCGGCCGGCGGTTCAAGCGGGCCCGGACAGGCGGATTTGTCAGGTAAAGGCTGGCTCGGTATTGCTTCAGCTGTGGCGCAGGTTTCGGGGAGATTCTCATGTCGGTTCAAATGGTGTTGCTGCCGGTCTTTGTCCTGGTCGGGCTCACTTTCTTCCTGATGCTGTGGATGGTCACGGCCCGCACCAAGGCGGTGAAGGCCCGGGAAACCAGCCTGAAGGACATCGCGGCGGGCCAGCCGAAATATCCGGCCCGCGCGGCCCAGATCGGCAATTGCTTCAGCAATCAGTTCGAAGTACCCCTCCTGTTCTACTTCCTGATCGCGCTGGCGCTGCCGCTGCGCCGGGCGGATCTCTTCATCGTGCTGATGTCCTGGGTGTTCGTGGTGACACGATTTGCCCATGCCGGCATTTTCGTCACCTCGAACAACATCCAGCAGCGCAGCCTGGCCTGGTTTGCCGGCGCGCTGGTGGTGCTGGCGATGTGGATCTACTTCGCGCTGAAGCTGCTGCTTCTGATCTAGAAAGTTTTTATGACTCCCGCCGCCCGGCTGTCCGCCGCCATCGAACTGATCGAGACCATCGACACGCAACGCGTTCCGGCGGCAAAGGCGCTGAAGGAGTGGGGCACCGCGCACCGCTATGCCGGCTCGGGCGACCGCGCCGCGATATCAGGCCTGATCTGGGACGTGCTGCGGCGTCGCGCCTCGAGCGCCTGGCTGATGGACGCCGACACGCCGCGGGCGCGGGTGCTCGGCATGCTGAGGCTCGAGCGCGGCATGACGACCGAGGCTATCTCCAATTTGTGCCACGGCGAACGATTTGCGCCGGAGCCGCTCAGCGCGACCGAGCGCTCGGCGCTGACCTCGCGCTCACTCGACGATGCACCGCCGCACGTTGCCGGCGATTATCCGGAATGGCTGGACGCGCATCTGGCAAAAGTGTTCGGCGACGACAGGGTGGCCGAAGCAACGGCGATGGCGAGCCGCGCGCCGCTGGATCTCCGTGTCAACACGCTGAAGGCCAATCGCGAAAAGGTTCTGCCGCGGCTGTCGCACCTCGGCGCGGAGCCGACGCCGTGGTCGCCGATCGGCCTGCGCATCGCGCTCGGCGCCGACGCGCGCAGCCCCGGCATTCATGCCGAGGAGGATTTCATCAAGGGCGGCATCGAAGTGCAGGACGAGGGCTCGCAGCTCGCGGCGCTGTTCTCGGCGGCAAAGCCCGGCGAGCAGGTCATCGATCTCTGCGCCGGCGCCGGCGGCAAGACGCTGGCGCTCGCCGCGATGATGCAGGGCAAGGGCCGCCTGATTGCGACCGACCATGATAAGCGCCAGCTTGCGCCGATCTACGAACGGCTGTCCCGCGCTGGCGTCCACAACGCCGATGTCCGCGCGCCGAAAGGCGACGCCGATCCATTGGCCGACATCCGCGCGTCAGCCGATCTCGTGCTGATCGACGCGCCCTGTACCGGCACGGGCACCTGGCGCCGCAATCCCGACGCCAAATGGCGGATGCGCCCCGGCGCACTCGAAGTCCGCTTGAAGGATCAGGCGGAAGTGCTTGATCGCGCGGCAGCCCTGGTCAAGCCGGGCGGCCGCATCGCCTATGTCACCTGCTCGGTGCTGCCGGCGGAAAACGGCGAACAGGTGCGCAGCTTTCTGGCGCGCCATGAAGGGTTTTCGATTCAGCCAACGGACGAGACCGCCAGCGCGCTCTGGGACAAGGCCGAGGATTTTGAGAAGGCCGCGCTGAAGTCCGCGGAAGGCTGGCTGATGACGCCGCGGCGTACGGGCACGGATGGGTTTTTCGTATCGGTGTTGAAGAAAGCGTGATCGCGTAGATCACGTAGGATGGGTAGAGCGCAGCGAAACCCATCATCTGGATGTCGGCAAGGTCGATGGGTTTCGCTGCGCTCTACCCATCCTACAGATCGCGTAGGGTGGGCAAAGCGAAGCGTGCCCACCATCTTGCAGCCGGCTCGATGATGGATGGTGGGCACGTCGCTTGCGCTCCTTTGCCCACCCTACAGCCCTGCAATCACTCCGGCTGGATATTCGCATCCTTGACGACCTTGGCCCATTTCTGGATCTCGGCGCGAATATGATCGGCGAACTGCGACGGCGTGCCCCCGACGGGGTCGACGCCCTGGTCCACGAAGCGGCGCTTCACGTCGTCCGTCTTGAAGATCGCATTCATCTCGGCATTCAGCTTCTGCACGATCTCCGGCCGCATGCCCGGCGGTCCGACGATGCCGAACCACACGGTGACCTCGTAGCCGGGAACGCCGGCTTCCGACACCGTCGGCACGTTCGCTGCGAGCGCCGAACGCTGCTTGCTGCTGACGCCGAGCGCGCGCAACTTTTCGCCGTTGACCTGGGGCAATACGTTCGGGGTGTTGTCGAAGGCGATATCGATGTGCCCGCCGAGCATGTCGTTCACCATCGGTGCGCTGCCCTTGTAGGGCACGTGCACGAGGTCGATCCCGGCCATGCTCTTGAATAATTCCATCGAGAGATGGTTGGACGAGCCGATGCCGGTGGAGCCGTAGCTGACCTTGCCGGGATTCTTCTTGGCGTAGTCGATCAGCTCCTTCACGGAATTGATCGGCATCGATGGCTTTATTACGAGGAGATTCTGCGTCTGGCCTGCGAAGATCAGCGGCGTGAAATCCTTCACCGTATCGTAGGGCAGGTTCTTGTAGATGCTGGGATTGGCGCCGAACGGAAAGGCCACGCCGAGCAGGGTGTAGCCGTCAGGCGCGGCTTTGGCGACGAACTCGGTACCGATCAGCGTGCCGCCGCCCGGCCGGTTCTCGACCACGACGGGAACGTTCCAGGCCTCGCTGAGCTTTTGCGATACGATCCGCGCCAGCGTGTCGTTGAATGCGCCGGGCGGGTAGGGCACGACGTAGCGGATGGTCCGGCTCGGGTAGTTGTCCTGATCGGCCGGCGTTGCGGCGGTCTGCGCCGATGCAGCCGTGCCGCCGAGGAGGAAAGCGAGAAGAGCGCAACAGGTGAAGTGAACAAGGCGGCGTACGCTCGATGGTACTTCAGCCTGCGGCGTGTCAGACATAGCAGGGTCCCTCGATCAGTGGATGAGCGTTGATGAAGGCTTCATCGATCTCGACGCCAAGCCCAGGTGTCTCCGACGGCTTGACGCATCCGTCGGCGTCGAGCGTGTACGGAACGCCGCCGACCTCGTCGCGGAACGGGTTGTGCTTGGCGACATCGCCCTCGAAATATCCGGGGAGATCGACGGCTGCGAGCGTGTTGATGGTCGCGGCCATGTTGATGCCGGTCGCCGAGGTGTGCGGGTTGTACGAAAGCTTCCACGCATAGGCCATGCCGGCGATCCGCATCGCTTCGGTGACGCCGCCGGTCTTGGACAGGTCCGGCTGCACGTAGCTCACCGCGCCGTCCTCGATCAGGCGCGTGAACTCGAAGCGCGTGTAGTGGTTTTCGCCGGCCGCCAGCGGCGTGGTGCCGAGCGACGCCGCCGTCTGGTACGAGCGGTAGTCCTGTGCCGGGAACGGTTCTTCGAGCCATCCGATCTGCAGCTCTTCATAGGCCGGCATCACGCGGCGCACGTCGTCGACGGTGTATCCGGTGTTGGCGTCCACCAGGATCTCGATGACGTCGCCGACGGCTTCGCGGACGGCGGTGGCGCGGGCGACGTCGTCGCGCGGATTGTCGCCGACGCGAAGTTTTACGGCGCGATAGCCTTGCGCGACATAGCCGAGGGCTTCCTGCGCCAGCGATTGCGGCGGCTGGTAGCCGAGCGAAATGCCGCCCGCATAGGCTTTGATCGGCTTTGATGCGCCGCCGAGCAGCTTGTACAGTGGCCAGCCGGCCGCTTTGGCGCGGATATCCCACAACGCGAGATCGAGGCCGCTCAAGGCCATCGCGGCGGCATAGCCCATGCCGTGGCTCGCGAGCTGCATCTGGTAGACGCGCTGCCAGACGCCGACGACGTTCATGGCGTCCATGCCGACGACAAGTTCTGAGATCGTGGTGTCGATCAGCTTGGCGATTGCGCCCGGGCAGCGGCCGTGATGGGCCTCGCCCCAGCCGGTCAGGCCTTCATCGGTTAAGACCTTTACCAGCACTGCGTCGCGCTTGACGGCGCGGCCGATGCCAAGCCTGACGTTCTGGCCTTCGGGCACGCGGTAGGAGATCGGGACGGCCTTGATCGATGTAATGCGCATGGTGGGACCTCATGCCGCCTTGTAGGCGGGATTGACGAGATTGTGCGGCTGCTCACCGCGCAGGATACGAAGCATTTCCTCGGCCGAGCCCACCGCCATCGCGCGGCCGCTGGTGGCGGTGATTCCGGCGGTGTGCGGCGTCAGCAGCAGGTTCGGGCAATCGAACAGGGCGTCGTCCGCCGGCAACGGCTGCACGTCGAACACGTCGAGCGCTGCGCCACCGATCTTCTGCGCCTTCAGCGCCTCGACGAGCGCAGGCGTCTCGATCACCGCGCCGCGCGAGACATTGACCAGCACGGCGTGGGGCCGCATCCGGGCGATGAGCTTGCGGCTGACCATCCCGCGGGTTTCGTCGGTCAGCGCGCAGCACACCGCGATGGCATCGCTGCGGGCGAACAGGTCTTCAAGCGAGACTTCCTCGATACCAGAAGGTAGCGCTCCCTTGCGACGGGAGGTGCCGAGCACTTTCATCCCGAAACCGTCGCGCGCGATATTTGCGAGGTGGCGGCCGATCGTGCCGACGCCGAGGATGCTAAGCGTTGTCGTGGCAAGCTCAGTGAAGCCGTCCGCCGCCGGGCGCGCGGCATTCCAGCCCTTGCTGCGCAAATTGCTGTCCAGGCTGTAGAGCGGGCGGCGCAGATGCATCAGCGCCGACATTACATATTCGGCCACCGCGTTGGTGTTGCTTCCCGGCAGATTGGCCACTGCGATGCCGCGCGCAGTGGCGGCAGCGACCGGGATGAAATCAAGACCGACGCCGTGCCGGACCATGCCCTTCAGCCGCGGCGCATGATCTACAATATCATCGGGCAGCTTGGAGCGAACGATGATGCCGTCGGCATCCTTGGCCCATTGGCGCAGGGTTTCCGGCCGTGCGTCGGGCGGCACAATCATTTTGACATGCGGCGCTAGGATCGCTTCGCCGTCGGGATGCATCGCGTTGGTCAAGAGGACGATCGGTTTGTCAGGCATGTGGGGCAGGTCTTTCCATGATCGGATTGTGCAGGCGGCCAAGACCTTCGACCTCGACCTCGACGGTCGAGCCCGGCTTGAGCCATGCCGGCGGCTTGTGCAGCGCGGCCACGCCGGCCGGTGTGCCTGTGGCGATGATATCGCCGGGCTCGAGTACCTGCAGCGTGGAGAGATAGGAGACGAGATCGGCGACGTCGAACAGCATGTTCCGCGTCGAACCCGATTGCAGCGTGCGGCCGTCGACTTTCAGCGACACCGTGAGCGCGTGAGGATCCTTCACTTCGTCGCGCGATGCGAGATAGGGCCCGAACGGCCCGAACGTCTCGAAATTCTTGCCGCGGTTGAAATGGCCGTCGGCCTTGATCATTTCGCTGGCGCTGATGTCGTTGAAGCAGCCATAGGCAACGACGTGATCGAGCGCCCGCTCCTTGCTGACCTTCTCGGCGCGGGTGCCGATCACGGCGGCCAGTTCGGCCTCATAGGTGACGCCGCCGATTCCCTTCGGCAATACGACCGGCTGTCCGCTCCCGATGATCGTGCGCGGCGCCTTCATGAACAGCACCGGTTTGTCCGGCGGCGCCATGCCGCGCTCGGCCAGCGCGTCGCGGTAGTTATGCGCAATGCCGAAGATGCGCCGTGGCTTCGGCAGCGGCGCCGTCAGCGTGACGGCGCCGCGTGGTAGCTTTGCATCGTCCGCAAAACCGTGCGCGCCGATGCGCACCACGGCGCCAGCGAGGCCGGCATCGATCAAGGCCAGCATCTGCGGCTTGGTGTCTCGCAGCGCCGCGCGCATCGACGGATGTGCGAGATCGACGACCTGGTCATTTGCGCCGTCGCCATCCCCGAGCAGTACGCCGGCGCGTACAACATCCTTCGTGCTGAAGCTGACGAATTTCATGGCGGGGATAACCGGTTCAGGTGACGCGATAGCGGTCGATCACGCTGCGATCGACTTCGATGCCGAGGCCGGCGCCGGTCGGGACTGCAATGACGCCCTTGACCTGATTGATCGGCTCGACGGCGAGATGGTCGCGGAACGGATTTTCCTCTTGCTCGAATTCCAGCATCGGCGGCATCGGAAACAGGCTCGGCGGCTGATCCGGGATCGACGCCAGGAAGTGGATGGTGGCGGCGAGACCGACCGCTGAGCCCCAGGCATGCGGTACGCATTCCACGCCATGCGTCGAGGCGAGGGCGGCGATCTTCTTGCATTCGGTGATGCCGCCCGCCGCACAAACGTCCGGCTGCACGATGTCCATCGCCTTGCGCACGATGGCGTCGCGAAACCCCCAGCGGGTGAATTCGTTCTCGCCGCCGGCTACCGCCATGTCGAGCGCCCGAGAGACCTCGACATAACCGTCGATGTCCTCCGGCGAGATAGGCTCCTCGAACCACTCGATATCGAGTTCTTCCAGCTTGCGGCCGAGCCGGATCGCGGCGGGCACTGTAAGGCAATGATTGGCATCGACCATCAGCTTGATGCCGGGGCCGATCGCGTCGCGCACCGCCTTGACGCGCTCGAAGTCGCGCTTGATCGAACCGAGGCCGATCTTCATCTTGATCGCCTTGAAGCCTTTCCGCACGTAGCCCGATGCTTCCTCTACGGCCTCGTCGACCAGCCGGTCCATGTCGGTGAAGTAGAGCCCGGTGGCGTAGGCATCGACTTGGGTGCGGAACGCGCCGCCGATCAGCTTGTGCACCGGCTTGTTGCAGGCCTTGCCGATGATGTCCCACAGCGCGATGTCGATGCCGCTGATGGCCGCGATCGACATGCCCTTCGGGCCGTAATCCTTGATCCGGTTATAGAGGTCCTCCCAGATCACCTCGACGTCGAACGGATCGCGGCCGATCACGCGCGGCGCAAGCTGGGTGTCGATGAAGGCTTTTGCGACGGCGGAGGGGCCGTAGCATTCGCCCCAGCCGACGATGCCGTCATCGGTCTCGATCTCGACGAGACAGGTGCCGCGGGTCTTGTAGAGCCAGCCGCGCGATGAGGTGAAGGGCCGTGCGACCGGAGCTGCAACGACGTGACAGGTGATTTTCTTGATGGGCAAGCGCGTAGCCTTTTTCTTGTTGTGAGAGGAGAGGGTGGCGATGCCGCTGTTATTCTTTCTGGTCCTTGAAGACCTGCGCCGCGACCGTGCCGAGGGCGCTGGCGACGCTGTCGACTTCCTTGGTCAGGGCGTCGCCGGTCAGGTCGTCGACGAGGAACGCGTTCTTCTTGGAAAATTCCTTGAAGCGCGGGTCCTGGATCGCGGCGCGGAACGCTGTGATCAGCTTGGTCCTGATATCGGCGGGCAGGCCGGCGGGCGCGACCACATAGGCCATCTGGACCACGGGACCGTAAGGGAACACGTCGTATCCCCTGTCCTTGAAGGTTGGCACGTCGGGAAACATCTCCAGCCGCTCGTTGGCGAAGACGCCGATCGGCTTGAGCAGGCCTTCCTGAATCTGCCCGAGCGTTTCCGACGGTTTTAACACGCCGGAGACCACATGCCCGCCGAGCAGGTCGGCGACCACCTTCGATCCGCCGGTATAGGGCACGTTGACGTAATTGACGCCCGCGGCGCGCGCGGTCATCGACGCAAAGATGTGGTTGAGGTTGTAGTTGCCGGGCGTGCCGATCGTTACCTTGTCGGGATTGGCCTTCATCAACTTGATGAAATCGTCGAGCGATTTCTGCTCGGCCTTGGCCGGCACCAGCAGCATCAAGGGATCGGTCGAGACGCGGGCGATGTGGGTGAACTGCGCATTGGTGAGCGGCGTCTTGCCCTGTGCGATCAGCGCCAGCGTCGAGCTCGTGCCCATGCCGATGGTGTAGCCGTCGGGGGCGGCACTCGCGACCCGGCGCATGCCGATCGTGCCGGTGGCGCCGACCACATTCTCGATCACGATCTTGATGCCGTGCTCGCGCAGGATCGGATCGAGCGCGCGCGCTGCGACGTCGTTCGAGCCGCCGGCGTTCCACGGCACGATGAAGGTGATGTCCCGCGCCGGATAGGTTTGGGCCTGGGCAGCGGTGGCCTGGAACGCGGCGAGCGCACACGCCAGAATAATCGAGCTCTGTTTGAGCATTGTTGTTTCCTCCCGTTTTGATGTTTGTTATAACAAACATCGTGAGGCGGTCAATAGACCGTTAACCAAGGGAATTTGCGCCATGCCGCGCGCTGGGATAGCGAGCGTCCGATGACGACGTCACTGAAGCGAATCGAACGGGAGCCGTTGTGGGATCTCGCGCACGCGCAGTTGCGCGATGCGCTGCTGGCCGGCCGGTTCGAACCCGGCACCGTCCTGACCCTGCGTTTCCTGGCCGAACAATTCGGAACCTCGATCACGCCGGTGCGCGACGCCGTCACGCGTCTCGTGGCGCAGGGCGTGCTGCAGCAGGGGCCGCGCAATTCGGCGATCGTGCCGAACCTGTCACGCAAGGAACTCGCAGACCTGACGGTGGTGCGCTGTGCGCTCGAAGGACGCGCGGCGCGCGAAGCCGCCCTGCAGAAGCATGACGCCGCAGCCCTTCGCCAGCTCGAGGAGCGGCTTTCGAAGATGCAGTCGCTGATCCAGGCGCGAAAGCTCGAAAGCTATCTCGAGCATCACCGCAAATTCCATTTCGGGATCTACGCGATGTCGGGCGTCCCGCTGCTGGTCGAAACCATCGAGAACATGTGGCTGCGCTGCGGCCCGGTGCTGTCCTTTGTGATCCCCGAATATGTCGTGCTGCTGAAGGGCTGGGATCACCACACCGCCGCGCTGAAGGCGATTGTCGCGGGTGACGCCGAGCGCGCGGAAGCCGAGATCGTCGCCGACATCACCGAAGCCGCGCATTACCTCGGCGGCCTCGGCGACACGACCGGGCAGTTGCGCCGGCCGGCGATCGCGTAGGGTGGGCAAAGCGAAGCGTGCCCACCATCCACCGTCGAGCAAGCTGTGAGATGGTGGGCTCGCTTCGCTCAGCCCACCCTACGATTCTACTAATCCTCAATCCACAATGAACAGTTTCGCGCCCGTCTTCGTCGACGACCGATGCGCCGCATCGCCGAAATCCGATACCTGATAGCTCATCCCCGCCTTGAGCTTGAACCTGCGCCCGTCGCGCAGCTCGGTGTCGAGCTCGCCTTCGAGCACATAGAGCACATGCCCGCGATCGCACCAGTGATCGGCGAAATAGCCGGGCGAATACTCGACCATGCGGACGCGGAGATCGCCGATATCGAGCGTGCGCCATAGTGCTTCGCCGGTTTCGCCGGCATGTTTCGTCGCCGCGACGCCGCTCCAGTCGGTGACGGTGAAAGGCAGTGTCGGAATCTTCATGCGGAAGTCCTTGGTAGGATGCGTAGGGTGGGCAAAGCGAAGCGTGCCCACCAACTATCGACAACTTTCATCGTGGAATAGTGGGCACGCTGACGTTTTGCCCACCCTACGGTTCTTGAATGCGCCAGGTGACCGGCCGAACCTTGCCTGATCTCCGCGTCTTCAGCATCATGTTACCGATCGCCGAGGAAATCCAGCAGCGCGGCATTGAACAGGACTGGATCCTGCAAGAAGGCAAAATGGCTGACATTGGGCAGGATCCGCAGGCGGGCGCCCGGAATTGTTGCGGCGATATATTCCGTGTGCTCGCGCTTGATGCCTTCATCATGGTCTCCATCCACGACCAGGACGGGCGACCTGATGGTGCGGAGTTGCGCATCCGTCCAATTCGGCTGGTTCTCCCACATCTTGCCGATCTGTTCCTGAAAGCATCGTATTGATCGGGCGTCGGTGAAAGGTGCGCATATTCCTGACGTGCGCGCATCATGTAGGCGGCAAAGACGGGATTCTTGTCGAACCCGTCCTTGAGGCCGGAAGTCTGCGTATTGGCGCCAAAAGCGAAGATGCGGCCCACGCGATCAGGATGCCGCATCGCCATGTCCAGTCCAATGATCGCACTGTCGCTCCAGCCCACAATATCGGCTTTCTGAATATTGAGCCTGTCGAGCAGCGCCACGACGTCGTCGGTCATCAGGTTGTAGCCGAACGGCTGGTCGTTGCGCGTGCTGCGCCCGTGTCCTCGGCTGTCCACCACGACAACGCGGTGATGTCCGGCGAGCACACGAACCTGGTTGCCGAGATAGTCGGAATTGGCCAGGCCGCCGTGGAGCACCAAGACCGGCGAGCCTTGACCGATCTCGGCGTAGAACAGCCTGATTCCGTTGAGCTCGGCGTGTCCGGTCTGCAGTCCCGGGACCGGGGCCGGTGTCGGCGGCAAGGCCTCCCACCGTTCGGCTGCCATCGCTGTGTGCAGTGGCATCGCGAGCACGAGAAAAAACAAAATCAGCGTTCGGCGCATCTTCAATCCTGCGAGTGATTATCCGGCCAATCTGGACGAGGCAGATTTCAGCCGGATTGCGGCAACAGCGCGGATGGTTACGGATGTAGCCCAATGTGGGTCGAGCGCTGCGCGCGGCCCGTATTTGCCTCCATTTCCTTCGATTTTGCCCGCTAAAAGACGTGGATGGCCCTGACAAGGCCCGGCCAGAAGGGATTTCCCGGTTGCGAGGCCGTCCCCCGTCGCGTATCTGCTTGCCATGACAGCCCCACAGAAAGCCCGCGAGCAGACCACCACAGTGGCCTCGGCGCACGACAAGATTCTGATTGTCGATTTCGGCAGTCAGGTGACGCAACTGATCGCGCGCCGGGTGCGCGAGGAGGGCGTCTATTCCGAGATCGTACCGTTCCAGAAGGCCGAAGCCGCCTTCAAGGAGATGAAGCCCAAAGCCGTGATCCTCTCCGGCGGCCCGGAATCCGTGCACGAGGAAGGCTCGCCCCGCGCCCCGCAACTGATTTTCGATTCCGGCGTTCCCGTGCTCGGCATCTGCTACGGCCAGATGACCATGGCCGCCCAGCTCGGCGGCGAGGTCGAGGGCGGTCACCACCGCGAGTTCGGCCGCGCCGATGTCGAGGTCAAGGCATCGAGCAACCTGTTCGAGTCGACATGGTCGATGGGCGAAAAGCACCCGGTCTGGATGAGCCACGGCGACCGCATCACCAAGATGCCGCCGGGCTTCAGCGTGGCCGGCGTCAGCGCGAACGCCCCGTTCGCGGTGATCCAGGACGAGAAGCGAAGATATTACGGCCTGATGTTCCACCCCGAAGTGGTGCACACGCCCGACGGCGCCAAACTGATCCGCAATTTCGTCCGCAAGGTCGCTGGCCTCACCGGCGACTGGACCATGCGCGCCTTCCGCGAGGAGGCGATCGAAAAGATCCGCGCCCAGGTAGGCAAGGGCAAGGTGATCTGCGGCCTTTCCGGCGGCGTCGATTCGGCTGTCGCCGCGGTGCTGATCCACGAGGCGATCGGCGACCAGCTCACCTGCGTCTTCGTCGACCACGGCATGCTGCGGCTGGACGAAGCAAAAACCGTCGTCGACCTGTTCCGGCATCACTACAACATCCCGCTGGTGCATGTTGATGCCTCAAAACAATTCCTCGGCGAGCTCGAAGGCGTCACCGATCCCGAAAAGAAGCGCAAAACCATCGGCCGCCTGTTCATCGACGTGTTCGACGCCGAAGCCAAAAAGCTCGGCGGCGCGGATTTCCTCGCGCAAGGCACGCTCTATCCCGATGTGATCGAGAGCGTTTCCTTCACCGGCGGCCCCTCGGTGACCATCAAGTCGCACCATAATGTCGGCGGTCTCCCTGAGCGCATGAACATGAAGCTGGTCGAGCCGCTGCGCGAACTGTTCAAGGACGAAGTCCGCGTGCTCGGCCGCGAACTCGGCCTCCCCGAAATCTTCGTCGGCCGCCACCCGTTCCCGGGCCCCGGCCTCGCCATCCGCTGCCCCGGCGACATCACGAAGGAAAAGCTCGACATCCTCCGCAACGCGGATGCCGTCTATATCGACCAGATCAGGAAGCACGGCCTCTACGACGAGATCTGGCAGGCCTTCGCCGTGCTGCTCCCGGTGAAGACCGTCGGCGTGATGGGCGACGGCCGCACCTACGAATACGTCGTGGGCCTGCGCGCGGTGACGTCGACCGACGGCATGACCGCCGACTTCTACGCCTTCGACATGAAATTCCTCGGCGAAACCGCGACGCGGATCATCAACGAGGTGAAGGGCGTGAATAGGGTGGTGTATGACGTGACGTCAAAGCCACCGGGGACGATTGAGTGGGAGTAGGGCCGATCTCAGGATTTAGTATGAACCCGCTGCAAGAAAGAATTGCCTCTTGGCTTTCGAGGGCCGGGCCAGAACGGTCCGTCAATCAGTGCTTTGATCTCCCAATCGTGCTCGCAACTGATATCGGACTACAGCGTTCCGAGAACCAAGATCGCGTCGCCGCTCTTCGAATCGGCACAAGAACCAGCGGCGGCCAGCCTCTCATAGCTGTTGCGGTGGCTGACGGCATGGGAGGAATGCGTGATGGAGGAAAATGCGCCACGTTGGCTCTGTCGAGCTTCTTCTACGCTCTAACCATTTATCGCGGTCATGATATTCAGCGGCGAGCGAACGCGGCTATTTCGTATGCGAACGACGAGGTTTTTAGATTTGCGGCAGGAAAAGGCGGGGCGACGCTTTCGTCCATGCTACTTGATCACGAGCTGCGCCCCTTCATTGTCAACCTTGGCGATAGCAGGATCTATGGGTTTGGTGCGGGTACCAAGGTTGAGCGCCTAACGCGCGACGACTCCCTCGCAGAGGCTGTCGGCGGGCACGGTAGAGACCTCTTGCAATTTGTTGGAATGGGGGAGGGGATGCAGCCGCATGTTCAGGCCATCGCAACCGGCATCCGCAATCTGGCTATTACGACAGACGGTATCCACTTTGTTGAGCCTCCAACTCTTCAGAACATCCTTTCGCATACCATCGAATTGAAATCTGCCTCGGAAAGATTAGCGGCGCTTGCTAGATGGTGTGGGGGACCGGACAACGCATCATCAGCGATGGTAGATCTGCAGTCGCTGTTGGAGCATAAACCTCCATCAATTGAAAATTACTGACTTCGGCATCGCGACTTTGACTGAAGAGGTATTCGAAGAGGCAGCTAAAGACGGTGATCTTACAAGGTCAACTTCCGGGACGATCCGAGGTGCGCTGCCTTATATGGCTCCGGAAATGATGTTCCGTTCTCCCGGAGATCATCCGGGGAGCCCCGCCGATATCTGGTCGTTGGGTGCTATGATGTTCAAGATTCTTGCGGGCGATTATCCGTTTGGTGTCTACCTTGAGGCAGCCGTTAACGTCAAAAACCAGACGCGAAAACGGTGGCCGGCATTTATGACGAGTAATGCCCAATACAAACCGTTAGCCGAGAATCTTCAGAGTATCGTTGAGCGTTGCCTGATTTACGATGGAGATGAACGCCCGACTGCTGACCAACTCGTTACTGAGTTCTCAGGGCTCTGTTACATCAACGTGCATCGCTCGGAAGGCGAAGTAACGAACCTAATTCAGAACGGTTATAGCGGCTTTACGGATGACGAAGAGGGTGGAGTATTTTTCAGCATGGAAAGCGTCTATGGTTCTCGAAGGCCGGGGACGACGAAGAATCGCCGTGTGTGCTATTCCAAATTCCCAGGCTCCCCGCGTTATCGAGGGCATCCGATTGTGGTTATTGACTGATCGCTCTGATCATTTAAGGCGAACCTACCCAACGATACCGCATTACGATGACAGTGCACTAATCTGTATTAATGGCGAAGCGTGTTTCGCCAAGTCGCCATCCACCGCGAAACGGATTGGCGATGCGTAAGCCCTCGTCGAGTTTCATGCCATGCTGCATGTCCTCCGACCACAGCGTGTCGCAACCGGCGTGCAGTGCCGAGGCGGCAATCATCGAGTCATAAATTGAAAGGCCGTATCGTTCCGCCAGTCGAAGGCCCGTTTCATGGGTCTCGACGGTGACGGGATGAACCGTCAGCAGGCCGCGCAGCATGTCGAGGAACGCGTGCGTCTCGTCCCAGGACATCTGCATTTTCCGGCGCGCGACGTTGGCTAGTTCGTTCAGAACTTGCACGCTGATTGAGCCGCCGCCGGCAATGGTCGCCTCCGCCCGATCGGCCTTCGAGACGTCGCCGGACACGAGGTGGACGAGGACGTTGGTATCGGAAAAATTAACGGGCATTCGCCTCGTCCCTGTCGAACTTGAAATCGGCAGGGAGACGGCCGCGGAATGCGCGAAGGCGCTTCAATACCTCGTCGCGCCCGGCTTGCGCGCCACACCGAACCGTCGCCCGTCTGTGACGTGGATTTCGATCTCATCCCCTTCCTTGAGTCCGAGCGCCTCGACCACGATGGCGGGAAGGCGAACTGCAAGGCTATTCCCCCACTTCGCGACCTGCATGCTGGCTCTCCGCTCCTTGGATATACATTTTATGTAATGTATATCCATTCTTGGCAGGTCAAGGAGGTGGCAGGAAACACTCCGGCCGCGCCGGGAAAGCGTCACTTGTTTTCCCAATTGTGAAATAGCGTACAGACACCCCATCCGGTTTGGTTGTAAAAGTCCGATGCTCGCCCGTCGGCGGAGGCAACTCCGCCACGCGCTGCTCTTCTTCGTTTCCGGAGTTTCGTCATGCGCGGTTTCAATCGCACGGCCACTCAGATGTGGCAGCTTTGCATTCTTCAGTCCACCTTGAGCGGGTGAACCAAGGATATTTCGCGTGCGCTGACAATTGCGTACAGGGATTTTTTCTGGGGCCCCGCCGGCGACGGACGGGGCTTTTCCATTTTCTTTTTTGCCCAGCGCTGCCCGGCGGTGCCCCTGCGACAAAGGACGCGGGGTCATGTGGTATTTTGGGCCCGACCTGGCATTCGATCTCGTCAAAGGGCTGGTGGCCGGGGCGGCTTCCATGGCGTTGCAGGTGGTTGCCCCCATGACGGTTCGCGCCGTGAAGCGGCTGCGCGCGCGTTGGTCTGCGCGTAGAGCCGCGAGAAAGGCATCCCGTGGAGCAAAGGAATAGCAAGCGAGATCGGCGGGTTACGCTGTCGCTAACCCGCCCTGCATGCTGGCAGGCCTTTGCCGTGCTGCTGCCGGTGGAGACCGTCGGCATGATGGACGACGGCAGAACTTACGAATACGTCGTGACGCCACGCGGATCATCAACGAGGTGAAGGGCGTGAACCGCGTGGTGTATCACGTGACGAGCAAGTGCCGGGACGATTGTCGTATATCGATTACTGCTCCTTCTTGAACAAATCCTGGAAGATGAGCTGGCCCCAGGTGCGGCCGCGTGCGTGCACCAGCGCGCCACCCTCGTTGAGCTTTCCCAGCTTGACGGGTGCGAACCCGAGTTGTTTGGCCAAGGCCGCCACGGGAGCGATCGCGTCCTCATCGTCACCAGACAGAAAGACGACCCGGTGCCCGCCCTCGACAATCGGATCGGCAGCCAAGGTGGCCGCAACCAGGTGATTGAACCCTTTGACGAGCCTGGCGCCGGTGAACGCCTTCGCGACGAAGGCGGAGGAGGGGAGACCGTCCAGCTCTTCAGGGACTGGAAACGCGTTCATTGCGTCGATGATCGTCTTGCCTTGCCAGCTTGGCAGGGCCTTCGCAACCTCGCGATGCTCCCCGAACGGGACCGCCAAGATGATGGTGTCGGCCTCGAGTGCATCCCGCAGCGACTTGGCGACGACCGTGGGTCCAATCGCCCGAGCCTGCGACGCCAACGCGTCGGGCGGCCGGCGGCTTGCGACGGTCACCTTGATGTTCTTACGGGCGAAGGCGTGGGCGAGGGCCTGGCCTATCTTACCGAATCCTACAATCGCATAGGTCATAATACTTCTCCGATCCGTGTTGATATTGATTCCCGCACCTTTCAGATGGCCGAGAAGCCGCCGTCGACAGACAACTCCACCCCATTCACGAAGCTCGAATCGTCTGAAGCAAGAAACAGCGCGACCGCCGCAATTTCCTCAGGACGACCCATCTTTCCCCGCGGGATCAGGGATTCGAACATCCGCTTCGCCTCCTCGGTGAGAACTTGGTCCTGCATCGGTGTGGCGATCGGCCCCGGGCTCAGCACGTTCACCCGGATATTCCTGCCCTTCAGTTCGTTGAGCCAAGTGCGTGCGAATGAGCGCAACGCCGCCTTGCTCGCCGAATACACGCCGTAACCAGGAAAACCTTTCACCGAAGCAACTGACCCGGTCATGAAGATCGATCCGCCATCGTTGAACAGCGGCAGCGCCTTCTGAACCGTAAACAGCGTGCCGCGCGTATTCAGGCCGAAGGTCGCATCGAAATGCTGCTCGGTAATCTCGCCCAGTGGGACGGCTTCACCCGTGCCGGCGCTCGCGTACAGGACGTCGATCCTGCCCTTTTCCCGCTTGACCGTGTCGAACAGGCGGTCGATGTCGTCGAGATTGGCCGCGTCGCCGCGCACGCCGGTCACGTTCCGGCCGATCAGCTTGACGGCCTCGTCCAGCGCCTCCTGTCTCCGGCCCGTGATGAAAACATAGGCGCCTTCTTCAACGAACCGCTTGGCGCTCGCCAGCGCCATGCCGCTCGATCCACCCGTGATGACTGCAATCTTACCCTCAAGCTTTCCCATGACTTCCTTTCAGACTCCGTCTTTGGTCGTTCGGGGATGCCCCCGAGAACCTCGACTTAGGCCCGCCGGACTGAGGTGTTGAGTGCGGATGCGCGCACATCGGTGGTGCGAAATCGATCCGGATGGACGACTGACGCCAGCCGCGACGATCGGTGTCCGCCGTTCGGAATTGGGCCGCGCTCGTCGACATAAGCTATAATAACTGCCCGTACTGCTGTACGATGGGTGAGATACGGGCTTTGGAAGGCGCACCGCGTGGTGCCGGATTGCACCATGATCGACTGGGATGACGTTCGCTACTTTCTGGCCGTCGCGCGCGGAGGCTCGGTGCGGGCTGCCGCCGAGCGCCTCGGTGTGAACCACTCGACCGTGCTGCGACGCATCGCCCAGCTCGAGGAACGCCTCGGGGTGCACATGTTCGAAAAGCTGCCTTCGGGCTACCGCCTGACGGCTGCGGGCGAGGAGGTCCTCGAGTTCGCGGACCAGATGGAAGCGTCGTCGCACCTGCTGGAGACGCGCGTCTTCGGGCGCGACCAGGGCGTGCGCGGGCTACTGCGGGTGACGCTGGCACCGCCCCTCGCGACACACCTGCTCATGCCGGACTTCGCCGATTTCGCGCGTCTGCATCCGGACATCGAGATGGAAGTCTTGTCCTCCGGCGAGCTGGCAAATCTGACCAACCGAGAGGCCGACGTGGCGATCCGCGTCGTCTACGACCGCAAAACCCTGCCGCTCAATCTTCACGGCCTGAAGGGAGCGGAGCTGTTCGGCGGCGTCTACATGTCCCGCGATCGACTAGCCGCATGGCGTGCGGGCGCGCCTGATCCCATCCGGTGGATCGTCATAAGCATTCATGGAATTCCGGATTGGGCCAGCGAGGGTGAGGTTCGCACCACGGGGGTTCCATTCAGGACCACGGACGCCGGGGCGCAGATCGTTGCTGTACGGCAAGGGCTCGGGATCACGACGCTGCCGTGCTTCGTCGGAGATGCCGACCCCCTCCTGGTGAGGGTGCCGGGCACCGACCTGCACATGTACGGAACGCTCTGGCTCCTCACACAGGGGGAGACACGCAAGACGAAGCGCGTGCGGCTCTTCACGGAGTTCGTATCCCGCAGGCTCGCCGCGTACGCTCCGCTTCTCGCGGGGCTGTCCATATCGCGCGACTGACGCCCGGCAGGTCGCCGGCGACGCTTGCCGTAATCCGGTCGGAAGCCGAGCTGCGATCGCTTGAAAGATGTTCCTCGATGGATCAATGCGTTATGATGCTTCAGAACAATCGAGTGGGAGTAGCTGTCGCTGCGGCAAGGCCACCTATCAGCCGCCGATCGTGGGTAAACCGGCGATTGCCTGGGACGGCGTCAGTCCGAAGCATTGTTTGAAGGTCCGGGTGAGGTGTGCAGTGTCGGCGAAGCCTGCATCCATGGAAGCTGTTCTCACGAGTGTGCCAGCTACGATCAGACGCGCAGCATGCTGCAGTCCAGTCCACCGCTTGAATTGGCGGAAGGTCATCCCGGTCGAATCCTTGAACAATCGAAGCGCCTGGGTGCGCTCCAATCCCAGACGTTTGGCTAATTCGGCCTGGTTCATCCTCGTCATGGGTTCTGCCGCCAAGTCCGCCAGTACGGCGCTCATCCCCAGGGGAAGACGACCATGACCGTGGTTGAGACGCTCGCGCAGCTCCAGCTGCGCATCGGAATCGAGTTGCATCCCGGCCAGAGCCAGCTCACCGAGACGGCCCCCAAGCCTCTCTGCCAGCGTGCCTGGACTTAGCCAACGACCTGGCCAACGCGCGCCGTCGAGGTACATGGCGCTTAAGCCACCTTCTCCGCAGACGATGTGATGCTCGACTCCCGGTCGGATGATCACGATATCCCCGGTGACCGACTGCCCTTGGCCCACGACCGTGAGCGGCCCACGCCGCCCCCTTACCACGCACGTGACGGGGTTCGGGTGGCGCCCGACGCCTGAGACATCGACCGAGAACACCGAGGTCGAAAAGGCGGTATCGCCGACGGGCAACGCTTCCTCCCATGATCGCACGTTTATTCTACGCCGGGCGGCAGGCGACGAATAGGGTGGCAGTTGTTGGTAAGCCCGGAGCGATGATCCTCATGTCAGCAGTTGATGCGGCGGCGCGCAACAAAAGGAACTATCTGGAGGCCAAGAGCGCGTTCAATCGCCGGGATATCGATGCGTGCATGACCTTCTACTCAACCGACCATCAGATACGATCGCGGGAGGTTGGCCCGGGTCGCGAACATATCAGGGCATTTCTTGCATCGATGCATGAGACGTGGAGTAACCTGGAGATCGTCGCCGAACATGTCGTAGCCGAGGGAGAGTGGGTGATGGGACGGTGCACGTCGAGCGCGATCCATTCGACCACGGTTATGGGTGTGGCGCCGACCAGCCGCCGCATCGAGACCACCTTCTGGGATCTGCATCGCTTCAATCACGATGGGCTGATCGTCGAAACCTGGAACGTCGTCGATGGTCTTGCGATCATGCAGCAGCTCAAGGCGCCGAACCCCGTAACTCCGGGATAGCGAGTAGGGTCGATTAGCCGAAGGCGTAATCCACCCATTTCCCTGTCACGCGCGCCCTCATGTGGGTCATGCTTTCGCCAATTGGGAGTTTTCACCGATGCTCGGTTGCGTCGCGCTTGCGCCGGGCGAACGCTCCCGGGGAGCAACCTAACCGTCGACGAAAGGCGGTGCTGAAGGCGCTCGCGGATTCGTATCCGACTTCTTCGGCGACGCGGTCGAGCGATTTTCCACCGCGGTTCAGTGCATCCTGAGCCAGCGTGATGCGCCAGCGCAACAGATACTCCATCGGCGCGCACCCGAGGGTTTGCGAGAACCGCGCCGAGAAGGCTGATCGCGACATGCCCGCCAGCTTCGCCAACTCGGCAACGGTCCAGCCCGCACGCACGTCGGAATGCATCGCGCGGAGCACGCGCGCCAGTGCTGTATCCTGCATCCCCGACAACAGGCCGGCGGGCAGTTCGCCCTGCGCGATGCCGGGTCGCCGCAAGCATTCCACCAGCATCACGTCGAGGAACCGCTGCAGCACCATTTCCTTGCCCGGCCGGTCGGCGCTGCATTCGTCCGTGATAAGGCCGGCGATTTGCGCGAGCCGCGTCATGCCGCCGTTGCTTGCACGGATGTGGACCATCTCGGGCAGCAGGGCCAGGACGAGCGAGGTATTGAGCGGGTCGAGGCGGAATGCGCCGCCCAGCATTTCGAACTCGGGCTCCCCGTCCGGATCGCCGTGCCTGATGCCGGTGACCGACGGATCGCCCGGCGAGCATTTGGCTCCAGGGCGGCTGTACAGCGCGAAGGCCGGCGAGGCAGGCAACAGCACGAAGTCGCCTCGTTCGAGGAGAACAGGCTCCCGACCGCGCAGGGCCAGCCAGCACTGACCCTGCAGGACGATCGCAAATCCCGGCTCCTTGTAGGCCGCGTAGCGCACGCCCCAATCGCCTTTTCCGGTGATCGGCTTCGAGAAGACCGCATGCGGGCGAAGCAGGGTGACGACGTCAGTAATGGGATCCATTTGGACGATCGATAATGAAATGCGGATTATGGATTATATATCGTCCTGAACAATGCGTCTATTTCTTCGTGCACCACAACGGAGAGAGCAATGCCAAGAACAGTCCTCATCACCGGCGCATCGTCAGGCTACGGCAACGCGACGGCCAATCTCTTCCTGCAGCACGGATGGAACGTCATCGCCACGATGCGGCGCCCCCAGCCGGACGTGTTCGCAGCCGCCTCCGATCGCCTGACGGTGCTGCAGCTCGACGTGACGGACGAACGGAGCATTAAAAACGCGATCGCCACTGGAGTCGCCGTCCATGGTGCGATTGACGTCTGGGTCAATAATGCGGGCATCGGGCTCGGCTCCGTGGTCGAGAGCACCCCGGACAGTACGGTCCGCGAAGTCTTCGAAACGAATACGTTCGGCGTGATCGCGGCCTGCCGCGCCATCATCCCGCAGATGCGCAAGCAGGGGCAGGGCGTCATCGTTAACGTCACATCCAGTGTCACCATCGGCGTCATGCCACTGGTAGCGATCTACGCTGCCAGCAAATTCGCGATCGAAGGGTTTACTGAGTCGATGGCCTATGAGCTTGAAGGCTTCAACATCAAGGCGCGTCTCGTCGAGCCCGGTTACGCGCCGACCACGAATTTCACCGCGAATGGCAGTGCCCGAATGCAGGGGCTGATCCCGGCCGACTATGCCGGCTTCGCGCAGGGCTGCTTCGCTGGGATGGCGAACTATCCGACGGCATACTGCACGGAAGCCGAAGTCGCGGAGGCCGTGCTCGCGGCGGCCACAGAAGATGGCGTGCGCATCCGCTATCCGGCAGGCGCCGATTCAAAGATGCTCGCAGAATTGCGCTGGAGCACGTCCGAACATCGGTACCTGCAGCGAATGCGCGAACTGTTCGGACCAGCTTCTACATGACATTTGTGGGTGAAGCAGCGCCATAGCCCGGGTGGAGCGAAGCTCAACCCGGGACCACCCCGCATATCGCTGAGCTCATGCGGGCTACAGATTGGCTTGCCGCGCCGATCTGCTCCTCTGAAACGCCGGCTGTGCATCGCGCTCAGCCATGTTACGACTCCGGCATCGACCCTCCGGAGCCAGCCTTCATGTCCGTCGCGACCGCACCTAACCAGACCCCCACTTCCACCGCCACCGAGACCGATCCGCAAACACTCGGCTGGATGCAGGGCTTCCCGCCGCCACCTGACAAAACCATCACCTTCCAGAACGGCTCGTTCCGCAGCTTTCCCGAACTGCGCTGGGCGTGGAGCAACATCCGTCAGCTCGTGCCGACGGTGAATGTCTGGCGCGGGGCAGGGCCCGCGTCGGTGCTGCCGCGCGAGGATCACGATATCGGCGCGTCCGCTTCGGTCACCATGGACGGGCGGCCGATGACGTTTTCGCGCATGCTCGATGAGACCTATGCCGACGGCGTCGCCGTGCTGCATCGGGGCAAGCTGATCTACGAGCGCTATTTCGGTGCGCTGAAGCCGCACAAGCCGCATATCGCGATGTCGGTGACGAAATCGTTCACCGGCACGCTCGCCGGCATTTTGGTGGCGGAGGGCAAGATCGATCCGCAGGCGCCGGTTACCGACTATGTGCCGGAGCTGAGGACAAGCGCGTTCGGTGACGCGCGCGTGCACGAGGCGATGGATATGACCACGGGCCTCGTCTACACTGAGGTCTATACCGACAAGAATTCCGATGTGTGGGGGCTGCGGCGCGCCAACGGCATGGCGCCGATCGAGCCGGGCTATCAGGGCGCGACCAACATCTTCGACTTCCTGTGCACGCAGAAGAAGCAGGGCGAGCACGGCAAGGCTTTTTCCTACAAGACCGTCAATTCCGACGTGCTGGCCTGGATCTGCCGGCGGGCGAGCGGCATGACGCTGTCCGATCTGCTCTCCGAGCGCATCTGGAGTCCGATGGGCGCGGAGGAGGACGCGCATTATCACGTCGACCGCATCGGCACCGAAAGCGGCGGTGGCGGTCTTTCGACCACGTTGCGCGATCTCGCCCGTTTCGGCGAGACGATTCGCAATCATGGCCGCTTCAACGGCCGCCAGATCGTGCCGTCGCAAGTCGTCGAGGACATCGCGCGCGGCGGCGATCCCGCCAAATTCAAGCCGGCCGGCTACACCACCTTGCCCGGCGCATCGTACCGCAATCAATGGTGGATCACGCACAACGCGCACGGCGCCTACATGGCGCGCGGCGTTCACGGGCAGGGCATCTATATCGATCCGAAAGCCGAGATGGTGATCGCCCGCTACGCCTCGCACCCGGCCGCCGGCAACGCCGCCAACGACCCCGTGACGCTGCCGGCCTACATGGCGCTGGCAAAGGATTTGATGGCGGGAGGCTGAGGCGGGCACCGCCCCGTAGCCCGGGCGAGCGCAGCGACCCCGGGGACGCTGTTCCCGCATATCGCTGGCGCTCATGCGGGCTACGTCCCTACGACTCCTGATGCCGCGTCGCTCTATCCCCGCACCGCGGCCTCGATCTTCGCGACGTCGATCTTGCCCATCGGCATCATCGCCGCGAAGGCGCGCTTGGCGACGTCGCCGCCCTTGGCCATCGCATCGGTCAATACGCGCGGGGTGATCTGCCACGAAAGGCCCCACTTGTCCTTGCACCAGCCGCAGGCGCTTTCGACGCCGCCATTGCCGACGATCGCGTTCCAATAACGGTCGGTTTCCGCCTGGTCTTCGGTCGCGATCTGAAACGAAAAGGCCTCGCTGTGCTTGAACATGTCGCCGCCGTTGAGGCCGATGCACGGCACGCCGCACACGGTGAACTGCACGGTCAGCACCTGGCCGGCCTTGCCGCCGGGAAAGTTGGAAGGTGCTTTATGAACAGAGTCGACGCTGCTGTTCGGAAAAGTCTTTGCGTAGAACTGCGCGGCTTCTTCCGCGTCGTGGTTGTACCAAAGGCAGATCGTGTTCTTGTTCATCGGAGCTCTCCTTGATTAGCCGCTCAGGGCGGCTGTGACGGCTGGTTCCAGCAGAGGACGTTCGGGCACCCGGCGTCCCGACATCGCCACCTAAATTTTTTTAAGGATACCGTAGCCCGGGCGAGCGAAGCGACCCCGGGGACTGTCCCCGCATATCGCTAGCGCTCATGCGGGCTACGAATTTGCTAACCGGCACCATCGACATCAGTCCGCGATGCTGATCTTTGCGTCCGTGATGACCTTGGTCCATCGATCGACATCGCTGGCAACGAGGTTTTTCAGATAGGCCCGCGACTGCTGCTCAGGCGTGGGTGCCACGGCGCCGAGCTTCTCAAGCCGGCCGATCGTGTCCGGGTCGGCCATCGCTTTTGCATAGGCGGCGTGGATCTTCGTCATGATGTCGTCGGGTACTCCCTTTGGGGAGAACAATGCCGTCCACGCGTCGGCCTGATAGGCGTTCAGGCCGCTTTCCCCTGATGTGGCGGTGTCTGGAAGCACCTTCGATCGCTGCGGAGAGGCGACGACGAACGCCTTGATCGCGCCGGCCGAAACCTGCGGGGCAACCGTAATCACCTGGTCGCACGAATAGTCGATGGCTCCGCCGAGCAGATCGTTCATCAGCGGGCCGTTGCCACGGTAGGGGATTTCGGTGGGCTTGGTTCCGACCAGGGCATTCAGCAGGGTGCAGGTGAGATGCGCGTTGGATCCGATGCCGGAATGACCGACCTTGAAATCAGGGCCCTTCTCCTTCATCAGCCCAACGAATTCCTGGAATGTCGTCGCGGGCAGATCCTTGCGGCCGAACACCACGATCGGCGCCGAGGCCATCAGGCCGATCGGCTCGAAATCGGTTCGGGGATCGTATTTCCGCTTCTCATACAGCGCATAGGATGACGCATGGGTCCCCATATGCCCGGTAAGCAGCGTGTAGCCGTCGGGCGCGGCTCTCATGACGCGGATCGAGCCGATGGTGCCGCCGGCTCCAGCCACGTTTTCGATGATGATCGGCTTGCCCAGGTGCCTGGACATGCCTTCCGCAACAATCCTGCCGATAACGTCGGTAGCGCCGCCTGCCGCAAACGGCACGACCATGGTGATGGCCCGGTTCGGGTAGTCTGTCTGTGCTGATGCCAACGGAGCTATCAATAGATTGAACGCCGATGCAACCAGCGTCAGAGCCGTCACCCTTCTCATCCCGGTTTCTCCCTTTTATTTTTGGTCGACAGACACGACCGTGCTTATTTAGGGCGAGTGCGCTCGGCCGACCGGGTCTTACTATGCTCGCGGCCATGGCAGCAAGCGTAGCCCGGGTGAGCGCAGCGATACCCGGGGACCACTGTTCCCGCTGCGCTGATGCGGGCTACAAATTCGCGCACGGCTCCGCGCATTATAAGTATTGACTTATATAAGTACCAGCCGATATTCATCGCTGCCCAGAGAACAGGGAGGACAGGATGGAGATCGACGTCGCCAGGGTGCTGGGATTGGTCACGCGCTCGGTTCGCAATTTCGAGAAGGACGGCAAAGCCGCGAGTGCCGTGACGCTGACACGGCTTTATGACACCAGTGTCGACGACCTCTGGGACGCGCTGACCAGCAAGGAGCGCATCCCGCGCTGGTTTCTGCCGGTCGAGGGAGATCTCGAACTCGGCGGCAAGTACCAGCTCAAGGGGAACGCGGGCGGGACGATCACGGCATGCGCGCCTCCCACGCACTTCGCAGCCACGTGGGAATTCGGCGGCGCGGTGAGCTGGATCGACGTCGCTCTCGCGGCAGAGCGCAGCCAGGCGCGGCTGACGCTGGAGCACACCGCGATCATCGAGGATCACTGGAATCAGTTCGGTCCCGGTGCGGTCGGCATCGGTTGGGACCTCGCCATCGCGGGACTTGAGCGCTATCTTGCGACGGGAGCGTCGGTCGACCACGAGACAGCCGAGGCATGGATGGTTTCTCCTGACGGCAAGGCGTTCATGAGCGAGAGCGGTGAATTCTGGCGCGCGGCGCATGTTGCGAGCGGGATCGATCCGGCTTTGGCCAAGGAACGGTCGGACCGCACCATCGCGTTCTATCGCGGCGAGCTGCCGCCCGACATGGCGCACCCGGGTACAGGAAGCTGATGCACGTCTTCGAAGTCCTTTCCGATCCGGTGAGACGCCGCATCCTCGAACTGCTCGGTCCGGGCGAGATGGCGTCCGGCGAAGTGGTGGAGGCGATCGGCTCGGAATTCGGGATCACGCAGGCGGCGGTGTCGCAGCACCTGAAGGTGCTGCGCGAGGGCGGCTTTGCAAAGGTCCGTGCGGAGGCGCAGCGACGACTTTATTCGGTGGATGCCGCCGGGCTTCAGGCGGTGGACGCATGGATCGGCAAGTTCCGGAGTTTTTGGGAGCCGAAGCTGGACGCGCTGGCAACGGAGATCGCGCGCGGCAAGCGCCGGCGGCGTCATGCTCCGCTATCCAAACGCACCGGGAAGAGAGCGTAGGCGTAGAAGTGATCTAAATAGGGGACACAGGCAACATGGTGGACGACACAAACGTTCGGGCTGGCCAGTGCCATTGCGGCGCGGTGCGTTTTGAGGCGACGCTCATCGATGGCTTCAATTCGATCCTCCGCTGCACCTGCTCCTACTGCCGGATGCGAGGCGCCGTCGTTGTCATGGCGGAAATGGGTGGGATCAAGGTCCTGCAGGGCGAGGACGCGTTAACAAGCTACCGCTTCCATACCGGATCAGCGCAGCACTTTTTCTGTTCTCGCTGCGGAATTTACACACATCATCAACGGCGATCGAACCAGAACCTATTTGCCGTCAACGTGGCTTGCCTGGACGGGGTAAGCCCGTTCGATTTCGCCGACGTGCCTGTCACGGACGGCGTCAATCACACGAGCGACACCGGCAAGCCAACGCGTCGAGCGGGTACGCTGCGCTTCATCCCGGCTGACTGACGATCGCGGTCAGCCGACGACCGCTCGGCAATGCTTTCGCGTGGAAGCAAGCGTAGCCCGGGTGAGCGCAGCGATACCCGGGACCGCTCCCCGCATATCGCTGCGCTCATGCGGGCTACAAATCTGCCGGTGAAGATCAACGTCTCCTCACAACTTGATCTCCCACCCAAATCATTTCTGATTATCAGAAATCGTGTCAACCCCGCAAACTAAAAATATTCTCCTTCCGTTCTCACCCAAATCAGTCCCATAACTCGGCCCGTCTCACGGCGGATGAGGGGCGCTCGCGAACGTCACGAACGCGCAGTGGGATGCGGTGGACGCTGAGGGTGCGACAGACGTGCGCGCCGGAGGCGTACGGCGAAGTCGTGTGGTTTGGTCGTCGCGGTGCTGGCGCTAAGTCCGGAAGGAGCGAAAGTTTCTCACGGGCGACGGAGGCAAAAGAGCCGTTCTCCGGGAAGAGCACGAAGTAAGCCGTAAATCCATTGCGCAGGGAAGGCCGGGCTGCCCCGCTGTACCTGTATGCTCGTGTGCAGTCTTGTTAGCGCAAATCGCACACGGGACCTCGGGTGCAGCAAGCACCCGGTCTTCCCTGCGCCCTCTGAATTGGAAGAGGGCAAAGAAGATGCAAGTCTCGGGCGCAATGCGCCGCGAGATCGCGAAACTATATCCACGTCATTGCGAGCGCAGCGAAGCAATCCACCTCTCTGCTTGCCGCGCTATGGATTGCTTCGCTGCGCTCGCAATGACGTGGAAGCGGCGCGGCGTACTGGATCCCCGCCTTCGCGGGGATGACAGTTGAGTTTGGTTGCAATGTCGTCAGATGGCTCGATCGGAGACGTTGATTTGTCCGGCATGAAGGTTCAGCATTGCTACAATGCCGACCACCATTCAGGATGAGCCCATGTCACGCGTATCGATCAAGACCAAAGACGATCTGCCGGCCGAGTTGCAGCCGCTGTGGGACAAGATGACGACCTACGGCGCATTCGAGAACCAGGCGGGCGTGATGGCGCACCGGCCGCCGATCTTCAAGCACACATGGTCGCTGCTGGTCGATCTGGCCGATACCGGCACCCTGTCGAAGCGCCATCTGGAGATCGCGCTGGTCGCCGTGTCCCTGTTGAACAAGTGCGACTATTGCGTATCGCACCACGCGCCGAAGCTGGCGATCCAGGGCGTATCGGAGGAGGGCGCCGACCGCCTGCTCGACTATGCGGATCATCCCGAACTCGACGCCGTCGACAAGCTCGTCGTCGAATATTCCATCGCCGTGAACAACAACTGGAGCAAGACGCGCGACGAAATTTTCACGAGACTTCGCGAGCATTTCTCCGAAGCCCAGATTGTCGAGCTGACTTGGCGCATCGCGCTCTGCGGCGCCTTCAATCGCTTCACCGATATCCTGCAATGCGATATCGAGCAGGGCGTCCCCGCGCGGGAAGCCGCGGAATAGCAGCCGTGATATCAGACGGATTGAACTGGCTGTCCGCCCACGAAATGACGCGGCGCTTCGCTGCAGGCGAGCTATCGCCGGTCGATGTGCTGGAAGCCACGCTGGCGCAATTGCACAGGGTCAATCCGGCTCTCAACGCCATCTGCCTGCTGGATGAACCGCAAGGCCGGCGCCTGGCCGCGGAGGCGGCCGATCGCTGGCGTCGTCGTGCGCCGCTCGGGCCGCTCGACGGCGTGCCGGTCGCGATCAAGGACACGGCGCATGTCGCGGGCTGGCCGACGCGCATCGGCTCTCACACGACGTCGGCAGCGCCCAGCACCGAGGATACGCCTGGCGTCGCCCGCCTGCGCGAGGCCGGCGCGGTGTTCTTCTGCAAGACGACAACGCCCGAATTCGGCTGGAAGGGCATCACGCATGGCCCGCTCACCGGCATCACGCGCAATCCCTGGGATACATCCCGAACGCCCGGCGGCTCCAGTGGCGGCTCGGCCGCCTTGGTGGCAGCGGGCGTTGTGCCGCTGGCCACCGGCGGCGATGGCGGCGGCTCGATCCGGATTCCGGCGGCGTTCAGCGGCGTGTTCGGATTGAAGGCGAGCTATGGCGTGGTGCCGAATTTCTTAGGGCCCATGGGCACGCTCGCGGTCTACGGCGGCCTGTCGCGCGATGTCGCCGACAGCGCCTTGCTGCTGAACGTGTTGACGCAACCGGACGCGCGGGATTCCTTCGCCATTCCCTATCGCGGCATCGATTATCTCGATGGGCTCGACGGCGGCGTGGCGGGCCTGCGCATCGCCTGGTCGCCCGATCTCGGCTTCCCGGTCGCTGATCCCGCCGTCGTCGCCGGCATGCAGCCGGCCATCGACGCGCTGGTGAAGGCCGGGGCCGACGTGCAGCATGTTGCGCTCGATCTCTCCGGTGCGCAGCCGGCGCTGGAAGCGATCTGGGGCGCATCGCATGCCGCGCTGGCGCGGCATTTCGACGGCGCGCAACTGGCGGCGCTCGATCCCGGCCTGCTGCGGCTGGTCGTATCAGCGCAATCGATTTCCGCGAGTGAATTGCAGGCGGCTTATGCCGGGATGCGCGCGCTGAGCCAGACCATGCACGCGTTTCATCGCGATTACGATCTCCTGCTGACGCCGACCATTCCGGTCACCGCTTTCGCCGCCGGCGTCGATACGCCGGACGCCACGCGTTTCCCGCAATGGTTCGACTGGACGCCGCTGACATGGCCGTTCAACCTCACCCGCCAGCCGGCTGCGTCAGTGCCTTGCGGCTTTGTCGAAGGTCTGCCGATCGGGTTGCAGATCGTCGGGCCGATGTTTTCCGAGCCGAACATCCTGCGGGCGAGCCGCTGCGTCGAGCAGGCCTGCGCCACCGGCGCGCGGCCGGGCCTTGGCGCGAGTGGGTCGGGCCTGTGATGGCGGATTACGCTGTCGCTAATCCGCCCTACGAGTGATGGCGATTAGCGAGGCGTCGTGTACTGCGGGCAGCGATGGACATAGTCCCAGGGAATGTCCAGTACGCAGGTGTAACGCAGCTCGTCCGATGTTCTCGGCGGCGGCGCCTCGACCACCGGTTCGCGAACCTCATTATTCGCACCATAAAACACGCCGCCGGTCCCGGGGAAGAAACCGTTGCCGCGATGGTTATGCCGGGGGAAAGACGGGAAGGCCGGGCGCGCCGGAGCAAGGCCCGCACCGCGGGCGGCGCCCGGATCGGCAGATGCCTCGCCCACGGCAAGGACAAGCGCGACGGCACTGAGAGACGCGAGAAACGTTGATCTATAGGTCATGGCACGCACCCATTGGTAGTTACCGAGCAGCATTCCCAAAACGCTAAGCCCTGCCTTTGGTGCCCGCAAAGCCATACTTAATTATTAGTTAAGACGTAATCTTAACGGAGGGCCTCAGTTCCGCGACATCTTGTCAAACCGCTTGATCAGCCGCTCGCGCTTGAGCCGCGACAGCCGTTTGATCCAGAAAAGGCCATTGAGCTGATCGATCTCGTGCTGGTGGCAGACCGCGCGCAGACCCTCCGATTCCTCGGTCTGCGGGTTGCCGTGGACGTCCTGATAGCCGATCCGGACCCACGAGTGGCGCTCGATGTCGTCGTTGACGCCGGGCATCGAGACGCTGCCTTCCCGATGCAGGATCATCTCGGGCGACGCCCAGATGATCTCCGGATTGACATAGGTCCGCGCGCCCTCGGCTGCGTCGAGATGGAGCACCACGACCCGCAGTGGGACGCCGATATGCGGCGCGGTGATGCCGATCCCCGGCGCAGCGTGCATCGTCTCGAGGAGGTCGCCCGCCAGCTCGCGCAATGCGTCGTCAAACGCAGTCACGGGCTGCGCCGGGAGCGCAAGCCGGGGGTCGGGGTAACGGACGATGGGGCGGAGGGTCATGGTCGGGTCGTACTGTATTCCGCCGATTGAGCCAGCGGCGCAAGACGCTGCACGGTCTGCTGCTCTGGTATTCGCTCGCAAAAAAGTGAGGCGGAATGGTCGCCGAATTGTAGCATCTCACCCCTCCCGTTCGTCTTGGACCCAGAGAGCGCCAAACTGGAGATCGGAAATGGAGAATTCTCGCTATCGCTGGGTCATCGTCGCGGCCGGGGGCCTGCTCGGCTGCGTCGCAATTGGCGGCATGTTTTCGCTGCCGGTGTTCCTGCAGCCGATCGCGCGGGATACCGGCTGGTCGGTCACCGGCATATCCAGCGCCATGACCATCGGCTTTCTCGCGATGGCCTTCACCAGCATGATCTGGGGCACCTTGTCCGACCGGCTGGGGCCGCTGCCGGTGGTGTTGACGGGCTCGGTCGTGCTGGCGGCGAGCCTGGGGCTCGCCAGTCTTGCGACATCGCTGGTCGCCTTTCAGTTCGTCTTCGGGCTGATGGTCGGCGGCTCGATCGCCGCGATCTTTGCGCCGATGATGGCGACCGTCACCGGCTGGTTCGATACCCATCGCAGCCTTGCGGTGTCGCTGGTTTCGGCCGGCATGGGCATGGCGCCGATGACCATGGCGCCGCTCGCCGCCTGGCTTGTCTCAAATCATGATTGGCGCACCTCGATGCAGATCGTGGCGCTTGTCGTCGCCGCGCTCATGATCCCGGTCTCGCTACTGGTGCGCCGCCCGCCGGCGCTTGATAGCGCGCCTTCCACGCCATCAGGCGATCCGGCTCCGGCGGAGATGACGCTCGCGCAGGCACTGCGTTCGCCGCAATTCATCATCCTGCTGGCGACAAACTTCTTCTGCTGCGCCACGCATTCGGGCCCGATCATCCATACCGTGAGCTACGCCATCAGTTGCGGCATCCCGATGATCGCGGCCGTCACCATCTACAGCGTCGAAGGCCTCGCCGGGATGGGCGGCCGCATCGCCTTCGGCCTGCTCGGCGATCGCCTTGGCGCCAAGCGCGTGCTCGTGTTCGGTCTGCTGGCGCAGGCGTTCGGAGCGCTCGGTTATGTCTTCGTGCGCGAGCTCGCCGCGTTCTATGCGGTCGCGGCGCTGTTCGGCTTCATCTATGCCGGCACCATGCCGCTCTACGCCGTGCTGGTGCGCGAGAACTTTCCGCTGCGGATGATGGGCACCGTGATCGGCGGCACCGCCATGGCCGGCAGCCTCGGCATGGCGACGGGTCCGCTGGCCGGCGGGCTGATCTACGACACGTTTGCCAGCTACGCTTGGCTCTACATCGGCTCGTGGATCATGGGGCTCGGCGCGTTCCTGATCATCATGACGTTCAAGCCGATGCCGGCGACGCGGGCTGCCGAGCCGGTGCCGGCGTGAGCCTTGCCGGTCGCATTTAGCCGAACGTAAAGCTGTAGGCGCTCAGGCCGGCCTTGGGCGCCTTCAGCCGCAACACGTGCTCGCCACCGGCGCCGCTGTAGAGGGAATAAAGCCTGCTTCCATCGATGGTGACCGGCGGCAGCGGCGTTTCGTCGACGATCACGGACAATGTTTGCGGCAACAGGCTGCCGGCGACCAGATTGACCTTGGGCGCATTGAAGCGCAGCACGATTTCGTCGCCGTCTGCCGACGAGGTCGCGCGATCGTCCGTTACGTTCCAGGTTCCGGAGAGGGCGAACCGGTTCGGCGGCACGCTGTCCGGCAGCGCGTAGGTTCGTTCGCCGCGGCCAGCGCCTTGCGTCTCGACGATGGCGCCATCGTTCTTCTCGGAGCCGAGATACATCTCGGGCGTTGCGACGGCGCTCAGGTCCGGGTCTCGCATTGACGCAATGGGCGTATGATCGCCGACAAGGCGCGCGATGGCGCTTTCCATCTGCTGATAGCCGCCTTCGCCAAACTGCGTCGCTACGATCGTGCCGGACCTGTCGATCAGATACGCGGCCGGCCAGTACTGATTACCGAAGGCGCGCCAGGTGCGGTACTGATTGTCCTGCGCCACAGGATAATGGATGCCCAGGCGCTTGATGGCGGTCTCGACATTCGCGCGTTCCTTCTCGAAAGCGAATTCGGGCGTGTGCACGCCGATCACCACAAGGCCTTTGTCCTTGTACTGTTCATGCCATTTGGTGACGTAAGGCAGCGTGCGCAGGCAGTTGATGCACGAATAAGTCCAGAACTGAACCAGCACGACCTTGCCACGGAGACCTTCCGTCGTCAGCGGCGGCGAATTCAACCAGGCGGAAATACCGGAGAACTCCGGCACCGGGCGGGAATCCTGCCGCGTCGTTTCTTCGCCGAGCAGTGCGGATGGGCCAAATTGCGCGATGGCAACAACGGCAACGATAACGAGGACGATGAGGCCGAGAAGCTTGCGCATTGTCATAATCCCAGTTGCAGGTTCGGATAAAACTCCGATAGCCAGACAGCGACGATGCCGTCGTATTGCGTGTAGAAGGCCAGCGCGACGAGGAGCACCGCCACACCGAATGGTCGCTGCAAGGCTAGGGTATAGGGCGCAAGCTTCCGCACTTGAGTGGTCGCGTATTGTCCGCCATAGGCGATCAGCAGGATTGGAATGCCGGCGCCGGTCGCGTAGGTGACGAGCAGCAGCGCGGCGCGCCCCAGATTCTCCGAAGTTGCGATCAGCGTGAGAATGGAGCCGAGCACCGGCCCGGCGCACGGTGTCCAGAGCACGCCCAGCGCCAGTCCAATAACGAGGCCGCCTGCATTGCCCGATCCGGCGCGCGAGACGGCGCCGTCGGCGAAAGAGAGCAGGCCGCTCGACCTCGCCATCAGCCATTCGTACGGCTGCGGCCACAGCAGCAGTACGCCAAAGCCGCCAAGCAGGATCACGGAGACCTTCCGCAAGGTGTCGTGCGACAAGCCAAGCACGGTCGAGAACGAGCCGAACAGGATCGCAAAACCGGAAAACGTCAGGACGAAACCGGCGACGAGAAAGAGCGGTCGCAGCCGGTCCTGCTGGCCAATGGAGGCACCCAGCAAGACCGGCAGTAACGGCAGGATGCAGGGCGCTGCCGCCGTCAGCACGCCGGCCGCAAATGCCAACGCAATCTCGATCATGTCGAACTCTCCTCGCGCGCCCGGGCCGCCGTCACTTCACCAGCGTGAGAAGCGGCTTGCCCTTCTCGACGATGTAGGTCGCGAGCTCACTGCCGGTGACGCTGCCGGTGTTCCGTGCCGAATGGACCGTTCCCGCAGGAATGAAGAGCACGTCGCCGGCCTTCAGCGTCACCGGCGGCTTGTCCTCGAGCTGATATTCGAGCGTGCCTTCGAGGACATAAATGATTTCCTCGCCGGGATGCGTGTGCTTGCCAAAGGCCACACCAGGGGCGAGGTCAACGCGGACCTGGATGGCCTCGCGTCCGGGCGCGCTGAGGTCGTGCCGCTGCAGGTCGGTTCGCGTGACACCGTTCTGCGCCTGCGTGCCGAACGGTGCCAGAATGGCGCTGGCGACAAGTACCGCCATTGCCGCGATTTGTAAGTTCTTGATCGTGGACATGTTGAGCTCCCTGGTTTGAGATCCGTCACCGGCGGGCTTGCCGCCGCCGATGATTGCTTCGCCTGCTCATGCGGCCTGCTGCTGGCCGTGCTGTTCATTGACGATGTAGTCGGCGTACCAGTCCGGCCAGTTCTCATCGTGCTTGCCGCCGTTGCGCTTCTCGTATTCGCCATGGGCAGCGGCCGCCCGGCGGAACGCAGCGGCGAGATCGGCCGACGAGGTGAACGAGGTGCCGTTGCCGTCGATGCGGCCCGGCAATCGCGCGGTGACTTCCTGCAGCAGCCAGCCATTGCCGTCGGGATCGCTGAACGAGGCATACGAACGGTAGCTGCCGCGTGCCGGATCCGCGCCGCTCAGCCGGACCCGGCCAAACAGATAGGGCTCGTCCGAACCAACGTGCACGTCGCCGCCGGCATGGAATGCTTCACTGATCGCAACGCCACGGCCGAGCAGTGCGCTGCGGGCGGCTTCGATGTCGGAGACGACCAGGTACAAGCCCTGCGCAGAGCCCGGCGCGGCGGAGGTGACGTTCTTGCCGAAGATCACCGAGGCGTTGGAGCCGGGCGGGGTGAACTGGATCACGCGGTAGTCGTCCGCGTCGGCGAAATCGGCGTCGAGCCGCCAACCGAGCTTTGCGTAAAAGTGCTTGGCGCGTTCGACGTCGGACACCGGAATGACGACGATTTCGAGCTTGAGGTCGACCGCCGGTGCGGCCTTGGTTTCGGCGGGGGAGGTGGTGGTGCTTTCCTTGGAGTCTGACATGGTTCTCTCCTTGATGTCGTGGTGGGCGGGATGTTCCGCCCCACCGTGGTTCTTGCATCGACGTCGAGAGGCGTAGATTGCTTCGATCGCCGCGCGAATACCCTCTGTTCGGCAGACACTCTTCCGCGACGCGAACGAATGCCTGAAATCGTAAGATCTCATCATCGAACGGCAGTTAGATCGTATACGATGTAATCGAGTACGATATATAAAACGCCAGCGTATCCCTGAAGTCAAGCCTTCCGATTTAATCGGATGCGATATATATGGATGCGAGACTTCACATGTTCGTGTCGGAAAGGACGCGCCCAATGAGACCGAATGAAGGTCCCAAATCCGGTTCAACCGGCTCCCGGGACAATTCCAGAGACAGTTCAAGGAGCAATCAGAAACCGAAGCCGCCCGCGGGGGACCGCCGCCTTGGCGATTTCCTGTGCTTTGCGATCTACTCGGCCAATCTCGCCTTCGGCCGGGCCTACCGGAAGGGTCTGGAGGATCTCGGCCTGACCTATCCGCAATGGATCGCGATCGTGGCGTTGTGGGAGCAGGACGGCCAGACGGTGAGCGAGCTCGGCGAAAAGATGTTCCTGGAATCCAACACGCTGACGCCGGTTCTGAAAAAGCTCGAGACCATGGGTTATCTGCGCCGCCAGCGCAATCCGACGGACGAACGGCAGGTGCGCATCAGCCTTACCGAGGCTGGCCGGCTGCTGCGCGAGAAGGGCATGCACATGAACCTAGTTGCCGCGACCGGATTGAAGCCGGACGAGTTCGCGCGGCTGCAGGAAACCGTTGTGACGGTGCGCGACAATCTGATCAAGGCGACGGCGGAGAAGGCGTGACGAACGGGCCTTCGCCGCTGGTGGCCCCCGTTCAATTTGCCCGGGGGAAACAGCAGGCGGGCGAGCCCGATCATGCCGGGCAATATGACCGCCGGGATGATGACGAGTTGCACCGCACTCGTATCGAAATGACCGGTGGAAGGCTCCCAGCGGGCGGCATGCCGTCGTATGAGTAAACGAGGAGAAGCAGCCCGATGTCCGTATCCCACAATTCCAGCCATCCCCTCGATCATCCGATCTGGACCGCACTGACGACCACCCAACAGGCGTTGGCCGAAGGCGATGCCCGCGCGCGACGCTATCCGATCGAAGTGACGCCGTTCGCCGACATGCCGGATCTATCAGCCGAGAATTTCGCGGCGCTCGGAGCCCTGATGTCGCCCACGGATATCGCCGTGCTGTTCACCTTGGAAGCCGTAAAGGCGCCGGCCGAATTCAAGGTCACGCTGGCGGATACCGGCGAACAGCTGATCGGGACGCCGATCGAGACGCCAGCCAATGGCGTCGATATTGTTACCCTCGGCGTCGACGACGTTCCGGCGATGATCGAGCTGACCACCCTCACCAAGCCGGGACCGTTCTACGCGCGGACGCATGAACTCGGCACCTTTCTCGGCATCCGCGTCGATGGTCAGCTTGTCGCGATGGCCGGCGAGCGAATGAAGCCCGCTCAATACACCGAGATGACCGCGGTCTGCGTGCATCCATCCCACCGCGGCCGCGGCTACGGGCAGATGCTGCTATCCGCCGTCTCGCGCCAGATTGTATCGCGCGGGGAAATTCCCTTCCTGCACGTCTTTACCAGCAATCACTCGGCGATTGCGCTCTACCGGCGGCAGGGGATGGAAATCCGACGCCGTCTCCACGTGACGGTGTTGAAGAAAGAGAATTGATAGCTCGCCAAATCCGCGCCTCGACCGATACGTCACGCGCTGCGGGTGCCGTTCGGTCCTCGATCCGGCCCGGGATCCTGGCCGGCGGCCGCCTTGGTCAACCTGTCGATATAATGGATCCAACCCTTGGCATGGCTCGCCTGGTGAGCGGCGCTGGGAAGCCCGCTATGGGTCATGCGCAACAGCGTGCCGCCATTCTGTTCGATCAGGTCGATCTCGATCAGGCCTGACCCCGGCGGCACCTCGTCATTGCCTTCCCAGCCAAAGCTGTAAGCAAGGCGATGCACCGGCACCACCTCGCGGAACGTGCCACGCGCCGTCGCGCTGCCGACGCCCTTCAAAAGGTACAGCCCGCCCGGATGCATCTCCGTCACAGCCTCGCTGCCCATCCATTGCACGATCTTCTCGGGGTCCGTCAGGAAAGCAAAGACGCTGGCGCGCGGCGCGGCGATCTGGGTCTCGCGCTGGACCACAAACGATTCAGGCATCTAAAACCTCGTGGGTCGTTGACAGGGCAGGCTGATGCAACCAGCGAGTGCTTAAGCTAAGTGCCGTGGGTGACAATGCAACATCGCTGTCGCATGATCGACGCATGCAACTGAGTTCGACGCTGACATGGCTGGTCGATGCCGCCAGCGCTTCGCCAAGCGCCGAGCGGTTCCTCGCCGAACTTGGCACGCGCCTGATGGCGGACGGCATGCCGCTAGCCGGCGGCGCGCTGACGCTCGCCGTGCCGCACCCGATCATCGCCCGCCGCACCTGGCTGTGGCGGGCCGGGAACGGCGAGGTGATCGAGGCGGTGGGATTCGCGCCGGCGGATTTTGGAGGCGCGGGAAGCTCATCCGGCGATGCGGGACGGGGCTGGCTGGCTGGGCTCGCTGATGGTGTGGTGCATGAAGACAGCGCAAGCTCGAGCGAAAGCGGGCCGGTGCTCGGCTGGATCGGGCAGCAGCAGTTCACGGAAGCGGAAGCCGATCGATTGCGCGAGGCCGCCCGCTTCGCCGCAGCGCCGCTCGCCGCACTCTCGGCGCGCGCGACGCTGTCGGCAGTGCTGGAAGCCTATCTCGGCCGCCGCAGTGCCGCGCGCGTGCTGGCGGGGCCGCTGCGGCGCGAAGTCGGCGAGACCATTCGGGCGGTGTTGCTGTTTGCGGATCTGCGCAGCTTCACCGCGCTGTCCGAAGCCGAGCCGCCCGCTGCCGTCATCGCCGCACTCGGCGGCTGGTTCGACTGCATCGGTGGCGCCGTCCACGCCTTTGGCGGCGAGGTGTTGAAATTCATCGGCGACGGCGTGCTCGCGATCTTCCCGGTCGGCGAGAAGCCGCGCGAAGCCTGCGACGCAGCACTACGCGCCGTCGCTTCCGCGAAAGCCGGTATGGCGCATCTCGCTACGAGCCGGCGAGAGCAGGGGCTGCCGCCGCTGTCGTTCGGCGTGGCGTTGCACCTTGGCGAAATTCTGTGGGGCAATGTCGGCGCGGCCGACCGCCTGGATTTTACCGCGATCGGTCCTGCGGTGAACCTGGTCAGCCGGCTCGAAGGGCTCTGCCGGCCGCTCGGCCGAACGGTCCTTATCTCCGGCGCGGTCGCGGAAGAAACCAGCGCGACATTGATCTCGCTGGGAACGCATGCGCTGCGCGGCATCGCGTCTCCGTGCGCCGTCTACACGGACGACTAACGAGTCCGGACGCCATCACGAAAACGTTAAACCGATCGGTTGACTATTAGAGTCGCGCGCCTATACTAAACCACATGGTTGAGCATTCGACGCATCTCGACGCGGTTTTTCACGCGCTGGCGGACCCGACGCGCCGGGCCATGCTTGGTCATCTGGCCGAGCGCGAGCTCACGATCGGGGAACTGGCTACGCCGTTCCACATGAGCTTCGCCGGAGCGTCGAAACATGTGCGGGTGTTGGAAAACGCTGGTCTTGTGAAGCGCACGATCCGCGGCCGCACCCATCTGTGCCGGCTCGAAGCGGCGCGGCTCGCGGAAGCAAATGCGTGGCTGCGCCGTTACGAACGCTTCTGGAATGCAAAGCTCGACGCATTGGAAGCCCTGCTGCTTGAAGAAGACAAGGCGAAAAAGGCGAAGGAGTAGAACGATGAACTCAACGACAAAGCCCGAGGCCTATGGCGAGTTGATCGAGCCGACCACGCTCAGGATACAGCGGCTGCTGCCCGGTCCGATCGAACGCATCTGGGCTTACCTCACCGACAGCGATCTACGCAGCAAGTGGCTGGCGGCGGGCGCGATGGAGATGAAGGTCGGCGCGCCGGTCGAACTGGTCTGGCGCAACGAGGAGCTCAACGATCCGCCGAGCAAGCGGCCGGCAGGTTTTCCCGAAGAGCAAAGGATGCAGAGCCGGATCACCGAGCTCGATCCGCTCCGCAAGCTATCCATCGCCTGGAACAACAGCGGCGACGTGACGTTCGAACTGGAGCCTAAGGGCTCAGGCGTGCTGCTCACCGTGACCCATCGCCGGCTGCCCGATCGCTCGACCATGCTCAAGGTCAGCGCCGGCTGGCACATGCATCTCGATGTTCTGGTGGCCCGCGCCAGCGACAAGGAACCGGCGCCGTTCTGGGAGGGCTGGGCCCGCCTGCAGCAGGAATACGACCGCCGGCTGCCGGCCTGAATGATCAACGCACGCGCAACAATCGTCCCAACAAACAGGAGATCAGCAATGCAAATTCATGCCGTTTCAGCTCAGGAGTGGGAAGCCGCGCGCCAGCAACTGCTCGTGAAGGAGAAGGAGTTGACCCGCGCCCGTGACGCACTGGCCGCCGAGCGCCGGCGGATGCCGTGGCTGGCCGTGGAGAAGAACTATGAATTCGAGGGACCCAAGGGAAAGGTGAGCCTGCGCGACCTGTTCGAAGGCCGCCATCAGCTGATCGTCTACCGCGCCTTCTACGAGCCCGGCGTGTTCGGCTGGCCCGACCATGCCTGCCGCGGCTGCTCGATGGTAGCCGACCAGGTCGCACACATCGCCCATCTCAACGCCCGCGACACCACGCTCGTATTCGCCTCGCGCGCGCCGCAGGCGGACATCGCGCGCCTGAAAGCGCACATGGGATGGGAGATGATCCCCTGGTACACCGTTACGGACAGCTTCGACGCCGACTTCGGCGTCGGCGAATGGCACGGCACCAACGTGTTCTTCCGCGACGGCGACAGAATATTCCGCACCTATTTCATCAACAACCGCGGCGATGAGCAGATGGGGGGCACCTGGAATTACCTCGACATCACGCCGCTCGGGCGCCAGGAGGAGTGGGAGGATTCGCCCAAAGGCTATCCGCAAACCCAGACCTACAAGTGGTGGAACTGGCACGACAGCTACGTCGAAGGCGCCGCGCCCGACAAGAGGTGGGTCGAGGTGTCGGACGCAGGTGAGGCGGCGTTCCGGAAAGAGGCGGGCGCGAAGCCATGAGCCTGGCTTGCTCCGGCGTATCCGGCGGCGGTGCGCCCCGCCGGGACGCCGGCGCGCGCTGGGTGGCCAAAGGGCTCCATCTCGCGGCCGCGCCGACCTTTGCGATGATGGCGCTACTGACGGGCGTGCTTGGCGGCGGCCAGCCGGACGCGCTGTGTTCGATCGCGAGCGCGTCACCGTTCGGCGGAATGGTCCCGATGTACTTGCTGATGAGCGTCTTCCATTCGGCGTCCTGGCTGAAGCTGATCGCTGGCCGCCGAGGGGCGGTTCGCAGGGGGCTCCGGCTACTTCCAGCGCCTCGCTAAGCCTGCGCTCATTCGGCCAGTGCCTCCTGGCGGCTGCGCCGGATCGCCGGGAATACCATCAACAGGAACAGCACCGCGACTAGCGCGAGCAGCGTGGCGCTGATCGGGCGGCGCAGGAAGACCGAGAAATCGCCGTCCGCCAGCAGCATCGCGCGACGGAAGTTTTCTTCCAGTTGCGGCCCGAGCACGAGGCCGAGCAGCAGCGGCGCCGGCTCGACGCCGACCTTGATGAAGAAGTAGCCGAGCAGCGCGCAGCCGAGCATCAGCCAGACATTGAACAGATTGTTGGCGATGCCGAAGGTGCCGATGCAGCAGAACAGCACGATCGCGGGAAACAGCAGCCGGTAGGGAATTTTCAGCATCGAGACCCACACCCCGATCAAGGGCAGGTTGATGACGAGCAGCATCAGGTTGCCGACCCACATGCTGGCGATAACGCCCCAGACCAGTTGCGGCTGCTCGCGCATGATCTGCGGGCCGGGCTGGATGCCCTGCATCATCAGCGCGCCGATCATCAGCGCCATCAGGGCATTGGCGGGGATGCCGAGCGTCAGCAGCGGGATGAAGCTGGTCTGCGCGCCCGCATTGTTGGCGGCCTCCGGTCCGGCGACGCCTTCGATCGCGCCCTTCCCGAAACGGGAGGGATCGCGGGCGAGTTTCTTCTCCAGCGCATAGGAGGAGAAGGGGGGCAGTGCGGCGCCGCCGCCCGGCAACACGCCGAGGACGGAGCCCAACAGCGTGCCGCGGACCATCGCCGGGAAGGCGGCGCGAAGATCGGCTCTGCTCGGGATCAGGCTGCGGATCGACTGGCTGACGACGCGCATCATCGCCGGGCGTTCGAGATTGGCGATGATCTCGCCGAGGCCGAACATGCCCATCGCGACCGGCACGAAGTCGAGCCCGTCGGAGATCTCGGCGATCCCGAAGGTCATCCGCGGCGCGCCCGAATTGACATCGATGCCGACGAGGCCGAGCAGGATGCCCAGCAGCACCATCGCAAGCGACTTGGCGACGGAGCCGTGCGCGAGCACGACGGCAGCAATCAGCCCGAGCACGAGCAGGCTGAAATATTCGACAGCGGTGAATTTCAGCGCCAGCGCGGCCAGCGGCAGGCTGAGTACGGCGATCACCACCGTCGCGACGGTGCCGGCAAAGAACGAGGCGATCGCGGCGATGGCCAGCGCAGTCCCGGCCTTGCCCTGCTTGGCCATCTCGTGGCCGTCGAGGCAGGTGACGACCGAGGAGGTTTCGCCGGGCACGTTGACGAGGATGGCCGTGGTCGAGCCGCCATACTGCGCGCCGTAGAAGATGCCGGCGAGCATGATCATGGCGGACGGCGGCGACAGGCCGAAGGTGAAGGGCAGCAGCAGTGCGATGGCCGGGATCGGTCCGATGCCGGGCAGCACGCCGATCGCGGTACCGATGACGACGCCGATAAGGCAGAACAGCAAATTGTTGGGCTGCAAGGCGGTCGTCAGCCCCATCAGCAGATTGTCGAAAAGCTCCATGTCAGAACCACGCTCCGGGCCAGATCGGCACCGGCAAGGCCAGCGCCTTGACGAAGAGCAGCACCGCCGCTGCCGAGAGTCCCAGTGCGAAGAGTAAGGTTTCGATCGGCCGCGCTTCCCGCGTCGCAAGGCTTGCGATCAGAATCGCGGCGAACGACGACAGTGCAAGGCCGAAGCGCGTGGCGGTGAGTGCGAACACGGCAACCGACGCCGTGATCGCGAACAGGGGCTGCAGGCGGACCGGTGCGATCCCGACAAACGGGCGGCGGATTCCGCGGATGCTGAACCAGAGCCCGAACGCCAGCAGCATGATGGCGATGGCGCGCGGCATGTAGCCCGGCCCCATGTCGGCGGCGGTGCCGCCCGACAAGGTACGCGTCGCCGCCAGCGCGATGCCGGCGACCGCGATCAGGAACAACCCGAAGAGCAGATCCTGCCAGTCCGTTCGGCGGGCGTTCATCGCAAGTCTCGCATCGCAAGCCCGGGTACAGGTTCAGGTCCAGGTTCAAGTCCCGTCATTCGCCCTTGATGCCGGCTTCGCGGATGACGTCGCCCCAGCGCTTGGTTGAGTCCTTCAGCCAAGTCGCCATCGCATCCGGGGTGCCCGCGCGGACTTCACCGCCCTGTTCGGCGATCTTGGCTTTGAGTTCAGGTGTCTCCAGAATCTTGCCGATTTCGGCATTGAGCCGTGCGATGACTGCCGGCGGCGTACCACTGGCCACGACGATGCCCTGCCAAGTGCCGAATTCGCCGCCAGGCAGCTTGGCTTCCTTGAAGGTCGGCAGATCGGGCGCGGAGGGGACGCGGTGCTCGCCGGTCACCGCGAGACCAACCAGTTGCTTGTTGTTCACGAAAGGAAGGGTCGCCGACGCGCCATTGATGAGGGCGCCGCTCTCGCCCGCGACCACTGCGCGGGTAGCCGCCGCACCACCCTTGTAGGGTACGTGCTTGAACTGGATGCCGAGTTCCTTCTGCATCACCACGGCGGTGATGTGATTGGCGCCGCCGACGCCGGAATTGGCCACGGCGAGTTTGCCGGGATTGGCCTTCGCATAGGCGATCAGTTCCGCCGTCGTTTTGACAGGAACGGATTCATGTACGGCCAGCACATAGGGACCGAACATCACCATCGTGACGGGGGCGAGGTCCTTCTCGAGATTATAGGTCAGGTTCGAAAACAGGCTGGGCGCCGTTGTGAGCGAACCGAGGTCCGTCAGCAGCAAGGTCGTGCCGTCAGGCGTGGCCTTCGCGACGGCGTCCGCCCCGAGATTGCCGGCCGCGCCGGGCTTGTTCTCGATCACCACGCTTTGGCCAATCGCCGCCGACAATTTCGGGCTGATCAGCCGCGCCAGGATGTCCGAGGTTCCGCCGGGTGCAAAGGGCACGATGATGCGCACTGGCCGGTCGAAGTTCTGGGCGTAGGCAACGCCGGGCAGTTGGCTGAACAGGATGGCTGCGGCGGCAAGGGCGGCGCGCCGCCCGAAACGTGGAAGCATTGCTTTTTTCCTCCGGTCGAAATTGCACACACGCCCTGCGGCGTCGCGCATCGCGGTCTTTGGCCGCGCCGGAGGCACGATAAGCGATGATCGATCCAATAGCGAACCGGAAACGGGATGGTCCGATGCCAATTTTGGATCAAATCGCGGGATGCGGCAGGTTACTGGACGGTATTCGCATGTCTGCCGCGACTTGACGCCACAGCAAGCGACGACCGAGAATGCAGCGCTTCGCCGAACGATTTTCAACACAAAAAAGACGAGAGGAAGCCTGATGGCACGTGTGCGCTGTATCACCGAAATGGGCATGGGCGTCGATGTTCACGGGCGCGATGCCACCAAGGCCGCCAGGCGCGCCGTTTCGGACGCCATCCGCCATTCGAGCCTCGGCTTCTTCCGGATGCTGGGCAAGACCGCCAACGACATGTTCGTCGACGTCATGATCGCCGTGCCGAATCCGGACGCGGTGGATACCGCGGCGGTGGCCAAGGAGCTGCCGTACGGAACCGTCAAGGTGACCGCGGTCGCCGGCGGGCTGGAAATTCCGTCCGAGAGCGGTAACGATCCCATCCTGATCGCGAATGCCGCCGTGATCGTCAGCTTCGACGACGGCAAGACGGCGTAAGCCTCGTTCAGTGCTAATCAGGCCGGACACGGCATTCCATCAGAAGACCTACCAATAAAAGACCTGGAGCACCCGATGTCGACGCAAGACAGCAGCACCTATTGGAAGCGCGCGCGGGTTGAACTGCGCGCCGCCGGATTCGATCCGGATCGCGCCGCGCAGACCAGCGCGGTGGTGACGATCGCCAGCGCCTACACCAATGCCCATCGCTGCAACAACCGCGTGCGCGCCATCACCGATCTCCTGGTGGAGATCCTGGCGGAGCGCGGCGGGCAGGGGCTGATCGTCGGCGCGCCGGCGGTGTCGGATGCCTTGACGCAGGGCACGCCGACGGCCGGCTACAGCCTTGCCTCGCGCGACACCGTCGCCGACTGTTTCGAGATCGGCCACTACGCGCACCACGGCGACGCCATGATCGTGATTTCCGGCTGCGACAAGACCGGTGCGGCCGCGCTGATGCCGCTGGCGCGCACCAACGCCTTCGGGCTCGTGCTCTATCCCGGCACCAGCACGCCGGGCCGCGTCTCGTTCGGCGCATGGGCCAGCAAGGGCAACAACATCACGATCCTCGATTACGCCGAGGCCCGCGCCGCCAACGAGTCCGGCCGCCTCTCCGGCGAGGAGCTTTTGGAAGTCGAACGCAACGTCATGCCGGGTAGCGGCACCTGCGGCGCGATGTTCACGGCCAACACCATGAGCACGATCGCGGAATCGATCGGCATGATGCTGCCGCGCGGGGCCTCGCATCCCGCCGACTACCACGCCGGCAGCGACATCCACGCCGATGTCCGCGCGCAGGCCCGCGCTTCGGTCGACGCGCTGTACCGGCTGATGCAGGCCGGCATCCGGCCGCGCGACATCATGACCGAGCGGGCGTTCGAGAACGCGATCACGACCGTTTACGCGATGGGTGGCTCAACCAACATGTATCTGCATCTGCTCGCGGTCGCGCGCGAGGCGCAAGTACCGATCACGATCGAACGGATCCAAGAGATCGGCGAGCGCGTGCCGCTGCTCGCCAATCTGCAGCCGCATGGCCCGTTTGCGATGGGCAGCCTGCATGCGATCGGCGGCGTGCCGGTCGTCATGAAGGAGTTGCTGCGCGCCGGCCTTCTGCATGGCGACGTCATGACGGTGACCGGCAAGACGCTGGCGGAAAACCTCGCTGACGTTCCGACGCTGGAGCAAATGCCGCCGCAGGAGATCGTTTTTCCGGTTTCGAAACCAATCGCACCGGCGAACAATCACATCAGCGTCTTGAAGGGCAACCTCGCGCCGGAGAGTTGTTTGCTCAAGCTGTCGGGCAAGGCGCTCGAGAAGGGGCAATTCCGCGGCGCCGCTCGCGTGTTCGAGTCCGAAGCCGATACGATGGCTGCGATCCGCGCCGGCGCGATCGTGGCGGGCAATGTCATCGTGGTGCGCAATGTCGGACCGGTCGGCGGTCCCGGCATGCCCGAAATGGTGATGCTGACGATCCAGTTGCAGGGGCGGGGCCTTGGCGAGGACGTCGCGCTGATTACCGACGGCCGCTTTTCCGGCGTCTCGCACGGCATCCTGATCGGCCACGTCTCGCCGGAAGCCGCGCGCGGCGGCCCGATCGCCGCGGTGCGCGACGGCGACGTCATCGTGATCGATCCCGGCGCCCGCACGGTGAATCTCGAAGTGCCGGCGGAAGAGATCACCCGCCGCATGGTAGATTGGCGCGCACCGGCGTCCATTGCCGCGGTACGGCCCGGCTCGGTGCATGACAAGTACATCCGGCTGGTGTCGTCGGCGCATTATGGATGTGTGTTGTGAGGCCAAGCAAATTCATGCCCGGGGTTGCAGTATAATCTTGCCACAACCTAATGTTCATGGTTTGTTCTAGTCTACCATGGACAAGTTTGCAAGCCGTAGTAGTGCCAACTTATTCCTCGCGGCCGTGCCTGATGCAGGCACGGCAGAGCGAATTCATCAATTGGCTTCCGCGCTCAAGCGCGCGCATCGTTTCGAAGGCAGGCTCATTGCGCCCGAGCGGCTGCATATTTCGCTGTTCGCACTCGGTGGCTTGCCGGAGGGCCAGCATTGCTCCGCATGGGAAGCGGCGATGGAGGTGCGAACCGCGCCGTTCCAGGTCTGGTTCGATCGCACGGCAAGCTTTCGGGGCCGGCCGGGCAACCACCCGTTCGTCCTGATCGGAGAGCATGGATTGCGCGGGCTGCAATCGTTTCGGCAGATGTTCTGCGCCGCGTTGACGCGAAGAGGGATGAGGAGGCTGGCCAACACCAATTTCACACCGCACGTCACGTTGCTGTATGACGCGCGAGACGTAGACGAGTATCCGATCGAACCGATCGGCTGGACGGTCAAGGAGTTCGTACTTATCCGCAGCCTGAACGGCCACGAACATCTCGTGCGATGGCCCCTGTGGGTATAACCGGCAGCGGAGTTGTCGGCCGGCATGTCACGATAGGTTATTTCGTTTTGGTGAGCCGCTGCATCATCTCCTCGATCGAATTGAACAGATGGGTCGGCCCCGCCGCCTGCAGCGCGCTCGGAAGTGCGTAGCCCCATGCCACCGCGCCCGAATCCATGCCGGCGGCTTTCGCGGCTTCGATATCGCGGATCTCGTCGCCGATGCAGATCGTCTCCGAAGGCTTCGCGCCAAGCTTTCGCGCGACGCGTCGGAATTTCCAGTGCTTGCCGAACATCGCAGCACCGCAGTCGAAGCGGTTGATCAAGTTGGCATCGGGTCCGAGCACCTGCCGGACGGAGGCTTCGCTGTCGGAACTGACGATCGCGGTCTTGATGCCGTGGCGCTGCAGGTCGGTCAGCATGGCCGGGATGCCGGCGAATAGCGATATCTCGCCTGCTGCGGCCAGCTTGCGTTTCCGCATGTCGCTGACGATGGCCGGCAGTTGCCACATGGATACGTTCAGCCGCGCCATGATTTCGCGGGCGGACAGGCCGCGCAGCCCTTCCACCTCGTCGTCGCGGACGGGCGCAAGATCGAACCGCGCGATCATGTCCTGAAAGGAGGCGCGAAACCACGGAAGAGAATCGGCCAGCGTGCCGTCGAAGTCGAAAATGGCGAGGCGATAGTGGGGCATGAAATTCGGCCGTCAGCGGATCACTTGTCGTCGCCGACGAAATAGGCGGGCTTGCCCGTGGTCCAGGTCTCGCCCCAGAGCTGGCTGCCGCCGTCGACTGTCAGCGTCTCACCGGTCACGAATTTCGCCGATGGTCCGGCGAGGAAGACGCTGGCCTCGGCGACGTCCCACGGCGAGCCTGTGCGCATCATCGGGTTCGAGCGCGGGTAGGCGGCGCGTGCCTCCGGCGAATAGACGTTCCAGCCTTCGGTTTCGATCGCGCCGGGCGCCACGCAATTGACCCGGATGTTCAAGGGTGCCCATTCGACCGCAACCGCGCGCGACAGTCCGATCACGCCGCTCCGCGCGGCGATGCTGTGCGCGATGCCGTACAGGCCGTGCGTCGTCACCACCACGATGTTGACGATGCTGCCGGGATGCTTGTGGTCGCGCCAGCGCTGCGCGGCTGTTTGCATCATGTACCAGGTGCCGTTCAGGTTGGTGTTGATGACCGCGTTCCAGCCCTTCACCGAAAAATCGATCGCCGCTTGCGGAAATTGCCCGCCGGCGCTGTTGATGAGACTGTCGAGGCGGCCATGCGCGGCCCAGATTGCGTCGAACAGGGCGTTGACCGCATCGGGCTCCCTTATGTCGGCTATATGCGCGGATGCCTGGAGACCGCGGCCCGTCAACTGGGCCACGAGCGCATCGAGCTTTTCGCCGTCGCGTCCGACCACGGCGACATGCGCGCCCAGCCGCGCGGACAGCCAGGCGATCGCCCGCCCGATACCGCCGGCGCCGCCCGTGATGACGACGACCTGATCCTTCAGCGAACCGGCAGCGAACATGGTCGGGTGAACCGCAAGTTCTTCATCGGTGGGGCCGAGCTTCGCCGGCGTCGATTGGTCGGTCATGAGCGGCGCGGGCCCTTGTTATGTGCAGCGTGACCCGTACATTAGCCGCGCAACAACAACCATGCAAAACGAGTTATGATGCCCGATCTTTCTGCCTTCCCGATCACAAAACGCTGGCCCGCCAAACATCCCGACCGCCTTCAGCTTTATTCGCTGCCGACGCCGAACGGCGTCAAGGTCTCGATCATGCTGGAAGAAATCGGATTGCCCTACGAGGTGCATCTGGTCGATTTCAACAAGGACGACCAGAAGACGCCGGAATTCCTGTCGCTGAATCCGAACGGCAAGATTCCGGCCATCCTCGATCCGGACGGGCCCGGCGGCAAGCCGCTGCCGCTGTTCGAGTCCGGCGCGATCCTGCAATATCTCGCGGACAAGACCGGCAAGCTCCTGCCGGCCGATCCGGCGCGGCGATACCAGACCATCCAATGGCTGCACTTCCAGATGGGCGGGATCGGACCGATGTTCGGTCAGGTCGGCTTCTTCCACAAATTCGCCGGCAAGGAGTTTGCCGACAAGCGGCCACTCGAGCGTTACGTCGCCGAGTCCAAGCGGCTGCTGGGTGTGGTGGAGACGCGGCTTGCCGGACGGCAATGGATCATGGACGACGAGTACACCATCGCCGACATTTCCATGCTTGGCTGGGTGCGCAACCTGATCGGCTTCTACGAGGCGCGCGATCTCGTCGCATTCGATACGCTGAAGCAGGTGCCGGCATGGCTGGAACGCGGGCTCGCCCGGCCGGCGGTGCAGCGCGGGCTGGACATACCGAAACGGCCCTAGGCGGCGTGCTTCAGCAGCTCGTAGACGAGGGGGTTGTAGGCGCAGCCCGCAAGCTGGCTTCGCCTGCCACTTGAAAGTGATTGTCTTGCCGCGTTTCCCTATTCCATGCTGATCTCCCAGCCGGAGCAATCCCATGGCTACCGAAACCGTCCGTCCCGCCGCGCGTCGTCAGCCTTGGTACAGAATCCTCTATATTCAGGTCCTGATCGCGATCGCACTTGGCGTGCTGGTCGGCCGTTTGTTTCCCGATTTAGGCAAGGAGCTGAAGCCGCTCGGCGACGGCTTCATCGCCCTGATCAAGATGATGATCGCGCCGGTGATCTTCTGCACGGTGGTGCACGGCATTTCGTCGATGGGAGATCTGAAACGCGTCGGCCGGGTCGGGCTGAAGGCGCTGATCTATTTCGAAGTCGTCTCGACGGTGGCGCTGGCGGTCGGCCTCCTCGTCGGCGAAGTCCTTCAGCCCGGGCGTGGCTTCAACATCGACCCGGCGACGATCGATCCGAATTCCGTTGCGACTTACGTCACCAAGGCAAAGGAGGAGGGCATCGTCGCGCATCTGCTCGGGATCATTCCCGACAGCTATTTCGGCGCGCTTGCCCGTGGGGATCTGCTGCAGGTCCTGCTGGTGTCCATCCTGTCCGGATTTGCAATCGCATTTCTGGGCAAGGCCGGCGAACCGATCTCCCATGCCGTCGACCAGGCGGCGAAGATGTTCTTTGGCATCATCGGCATGATCGTGCGCCTCGCGCCGATCGGGGCTTTCGGCGCGATGGCATTCACCGTCGGCGCCTACGGCCTCGGCTCACTGTGGAATCTGATCGCGCTGATCGCGACCTTCTATCTGACCAGCATTCTGTTCGTACTAATCGTTCTTGGCACGATCGCACGGATATCAGGCTTCTCGATCATTCGCTTTATTCTCTACATCAAGGACGAGCTGCTGATCGTGCTCGGAACCTCATCCTCTGAAACCGTTCTGCCGCAGCTGATGCAAAAGATGGAGCATCTCGGCGCGTCGCGGTCGGTGGTCGGCCTGGTCATTCCGACCGGCTACAGCTTCAATCTCGACGGCACCAATATCTACATGACGCTGGCGACGTTGTTCCTGGCGCAGGCGACCAATACCCACCTGACGATCTGGCACGAACTCGGCATTCTCGGTGTTGCCATCATCACCTCGAAAGGCGCTTCCGGCGTCACCGGAGCGGGCTTCATCACGCTGGCGGCGACGCTTTCGATCGTGCCTGATATACCGATCCAGTCGATCGCCATCCTTGTCGGCATCGACAAGTTCATGAGCGAATGCCGGGCGCTCACCAATACCATCGGTAACGGTGTCGCCTGCATCGTCATCAGCCGCTCGGAAGGCGAACTTGACAAGGACAAGCTTCACGAGACGATGGCGCATCCGATCGAACTGGGTGAAGCCCTCGAGCCGGGTGCGGCTTAAACGGTAACGGATCAATTTTGGCGGACGGAATGACAAAACCCATCACGATCTACGGCATCAAGAACTGCGACACCATGAAGAAGGCGCGCGCTTGGCTCGACGATCACGGCGTGGCTTACGATTTCCACGACTACAAGCTTGCCGGCATCGCCAAGGACAAGCTGAAGCAATGGTCCGACGAGATCGGCTGGGAGACGCTGCTCAACCGTGCTGGGACGACGTTCAAGAAGCTGCCCGACAGCGACAAGGAAGGCCTCAACGAGCGCAAGGCGCTGGCGTTGATGCTGGCGCAGCCCTCGATGATCAAGCGGCCGGTGCTCGATCTCGGCGGCAAGCTGCTGGTCGGGTTCAAGCCGGACGTCTACGGCAAGGAAGTGCCGTCCAAATCGCGCGGAAAAACTTAGCCGAATTCCAGCGCGTCGCCGGACGGAATGCGGCCCGGTGCGCGATGAAAGAGATCGCGGTCGATGACGGTACGCAGCGTCGGCTCCGGCAGCTTGTCGTTGCCGCGTATCAGGTTCTTGATCTCGAAGCCGCCGTCCTCGCTGATGGTCTTCAGCGACGCCATGATGTGGGTGACGCTGCCGTCATCGGAGAACGGCAACAGCAGCCGCTCATAGGCGACGAGCCGCCCGTAGATGTCGTCCATATCGGCGATGGTGTAGGCGGGCAGACGGCGCGCGATGCATTCATAATACACTGGCATCACGATCGGAGCGAGCCTTGCGCCCAGATACTCGTCGAGATAGCGGCCCTTGCCGGTATTTCCATAGGCGCTCGACATGCGCGTGCCGTCGCTCTGGATGGTCAGGCGCGGCGGCTGCGAGCCTGTATCGACGGTGTAGAACACCAGGTCGGGAAGTTCATCCTCGATCCGCTCCGGCTGGTATTCCGACATGCGCGGGATCGACTGCCCGCGGGCGAATAGCCGCAGCCAGGTGTTCAGCAGGTCGCGCTGCTTGATGGATTTGACGACCGATGGTCCGGCACTTTGAAATTCCAAGGCGGCAATTCCTGACGATCTAAATCGCGTGACGATGCGCCGAAGGGCAGAAATATTGTGTGAAAGCGCCTGATTGCAGCAAAACACCGTTAACGTTGGCTTGCCGTAGCGGAGATTTTGGTTGAGCGCGGACGGCGGGGCCGGGCAGTCGGCGCAATTCGACTTATGGCGCACCCGGAACCGGCACGTGCGTTTGCCCCGTGGCAGCTTTCCACCTTGCCTAACCCGTACCGTTGACGGCATATTCCGGCCCGGAGGCGGCGGGCTCGGGGGCGGTTTCCAGGACGCCCCGCAGAGCTGGCCCGAACAGGGAAATTGGTCGCGCGCGGACGAACCCGCGGAGACGGCTGACGGGGGAAATTTGTTTGGCAGATGAGTTCATTTTAGAGACCCAAGGATTAACCAAGGAATTCGCGGGTTTCTTCGCCGTTCGTGATGTCGCCCTCAAGGTGCGCCGCGGCAGTATTCATGCGTTGATCGGGCCTAACGGCGCCGGCAAGACGACGTGCTTCAACCTGCTGACCAAGTTCTTGAAGCCGTCGGCGGGCCAGATCCTGTACAAGGGGCAGGACATCACCGCGATGGCGCCGGCCGATGTGGCCCGCCTCGGGCTGGTGCGTTCGTTCCAGATTTCAGCGGTGTTTCCGCACCTGACGGCGCTGGAGAACGTTCGCGTCGCCTTGCAGCGCCAGCACGGCTCCTCGTTCGATTTCTGGCGCTCCAAGAGCGTGCTCGATCGCTTTAACGGCCGCGCGCATGAGCTTCTCAACGATGTGGGCTTAAGCGAATTCGCCAATACGTCGGCGGTCGAGATGCCCTACGGGCGCAAGCGCGCACTCGAGATTGCGACGACGCTGGCGCTCGACCCTGAGATGATGCTGCTCGACGAGCCGATGGCCGGCATGGGTCATGAGGACATCGACAAGATCGCGGCGCTGATCAAGCGCATTTCGGCGAAATACACCATCCTGATGGTCGAACATAACCTCTCCGTGGTCGCCAATCTCTCCGACATCATCACGGTGCTGACGCGCGGTCAGGTGCTGGCAGAAGGCAATTATGCCGAACTGTCGAAGGACGAGCGCGTCAAGGAAGCCTATCTGGGGGCCGGTCATGCCTGAGTTGAAAATGGCCGAAGCCGGCAACAAACCGGCGGGCGCGGAAATTCTTTCCGTCTCCGACCTGCAGGCCTGGTACGGCGAATCCCACATCCTTCACGGCATCAACTTCAATGTGAAGGCCGGCGAGGTGGTCACGCTGCTCGGCCGCAACGGCGCCGGCAAGACCACGACGCTGAAGTCGGTGATGGGAATCATCGGCAAGCGCACCGGTTCGATCCGCTTCAACGGTCAGGACATCACGCGCACCTCGTCCGACAAGATCGCACGCCAGGGCATCGCGTTCTGTCCCGAGGAGCGGGGCATTTTTGCAAGCCTCGACGTGCGCGAAAACCTGCTGCTGCCGCCGATCGTGCGCGCTGGCGGCCTGTCGCTCGATCAAATTTTTGATCTCTTTCCGAACCTCAAGGAACGTCTGAACAGCCAAGGTACAAAACTTTCGGGCGGCGAGCAGCAGATGCTGGCGATCGCGAGAATCCTGCGCACCGGCGCCCGTTTCCTGATGCTGGACGAGCCGACCGAGGGTCTGGCGCCCGTGATCATCCAGCAGATCGGGCACACCATCGCACGGCTGAAATCGGAAGGCTTCACCATCCTGCTGGTCGAGCAGAACTTCCGCTTCGCCTCGACGGTGGCCGACCGCTACTACATCGTCGAGCACGGCAAGGTCATCGATGGTTTTGCGAATTCGGAGCTGTCGGCCAATATGGACAAGCTCCACACTTATCTCGGTGTCTAATCGTTACTGCGGCTGCACTCAGGATTAATGGAGTTAGTATGAAACAGCGTATTTCAGCCCTTCTTCTCGGCGCCGCTCTGACAGTCGCCGCAGGCAGCGCCCTGGCGCAGGACAAGACCGTCAAGGTCGGCGTGCTCACCGACAATTCCGGACTCTACTCCGACCTCGGCGGCGCCGGCTCGACGCTGGCGGCGCAGATGGCGATCGAAGATTCCGGGCTGGCGGCCAAGGGCTGGAAGGTCGACCTGATCTCCGCCGACCACCAGAACAAGCCCGACATCGCCACGACAATCGCGCGTCAATGGGTCGACGTCGAGAAGGTCGACATCTTCATGGACGTGCTGAATTCCGGCGTCGCGCTGGCGGTCAACAACCTGGTGAAGGAAAAAAACTCCATCATGATCAATACCGGCGCGGCGACGTCGGACCTCACCAATGCCCAGTGCACGCCGAACACGGTTCACTGGGTCTATGACACCTACATGCTCGCCAACTCGACCGGGCAGGCGCTGGTGAAGGCCGGCGGCGACACCTGGTACTTCCTGACCGCGGATTACGCGTTCGGCCATGCGCTGGAGCGCGACACCACGGCGGTCGTTGTAAAGTCGGGCGGCAAGGTGATCGGCACCGTCAAGCATCCGCTGAATTCATCGGACTTCTCCTCGTTCCTGCTGCAGGCGCAGGCCTCCAAGGCCAAGATCGTCGGCATGGCGAACGCCGGCGGCGACACCACCAACACCATCAAACAGGCATCCGAATTCGGCATCGTCGCCGGCGGCCAGAAACTGGCCGGTCTTCTGCTGTTCATCACCGACGTGCATTCGCTCGGCCTGAAGGTGGCGCAGGGTCTCAGCTTCACCGAGACCTTCTACTGGGATCAGAATGACGATACCCGCGCATTCTCCAAGCGCTTCTCCGAGCGCATGAAGAACAAGGCGATGCCGTCGATGGTGCAGGCCGGCGTGTATTCGGGCCTGCTGCATTATTTCAAGTCGCTCGAGGCAATGGGCGGCAATCCGCATGACGGCGCCAAGGTCGTCGCCAAAATGAAGGAACTGCCGACCGACGACAAGCTGTTCGGCAAGGGCTCGATCCGCGCCGACGGCCGCAAGATTCATCCGGCCTATTTGTTCGAGGTCAAGAGGCCCTCCGAATCCAAGGGGCCGTGGGACTATTACAAGCTGATCGGCACCACCCCGGGCGACCAGGCCTTCCGGCCGCTTTCGGAAAGCGCCTGTCCGCTGGTAAAGAAGTAACAACGACCGCCCGCCGGCGTCTTGCCGGCAGGCCTCCTCTCGCGTCCCCACGCGATTCCGCGTCATAACGAGATTGAGTGCGAAACCGATGCAAGCTTTATACGCCCAGCTCCTGGTGGGATTGATCAACGGATCGTTCTACGCGCTGCTCAGTCTCGGGCTCGCCGTGATCTTCGGCATGCTCAACATCATCAATTTCGCCCATGGCGCGCTCTACATGATGGGCGCGTTCTGCGCCTATTTCCTCCTGAGCCTGACCGGCATCGGCTACTGGTGGGCGCTGCTGATCGCTCCGATCGTGGTCGGCATCTTCGGCATGATCCTGGAGCGGACCATGCTGCAATGGCTGGCCGGCCTCGACCATCTCTATGGCCTGTTGCTGACCTTCGGCATCGCGCTGATCGTGCAGGGCGTGTTCCAGAACTATTTCGGCTCGTCCGGGCTGCCCTATGCGATTCCGGATTACCCGCAGATCGGCGAATGGCGCGGCCTGCAGGGCGGCATGAATCTCGGCTTCATGTTCCTGCCGGTCTATCGCGGCTGGGTCGTCATCTTCTCGCTCGTGGTGTGCATCGCCACCTGGTACCTGATCGAAAAGACGCGGCTTGGCGCCAATCTGCGCGCCGCCACCGAAAACCCGACGCTGGTGCGCGCGTTCGGCATCAACGTGCCCCGGATGATCACGCTGACCTATGGGCTCGGCGTCGGACTTGCCGCGTTGGCCGGCGTGCTGTCGGCGCCGATCAACCAGGTGCGGCCGCTGATGGGCGCCGACCTGATCATCGTGGTGTTCGCGGTGGTGGTGATCGGCGGCATGGGATCGATCATGGGATCGATCATCACCGGCTTTGCCCTCGGCGTGATCGAGGGACTGACCAAGTATTTTTATCCCGAGGCTTCCAACACCGTGGTGTTCGTTTTGATGGTGCTGGTGTTGCTGATAAAGCCAACGGGACTGACCGGACGGGCGGCCTGACATGAGCGCATTGACTGACGACACACTGCCGTTAACGCCGCGCGCGATGCGCGACGAGATGATCGTTTTCGCGGCAATGGCGGTGCTGCTGGGGCTGGTGCCGCTGACCGGCATCTACCCGTTCTTCGTGATGCAGGCCCTGTGCTTCGCACTGCTCGCTTGCGCGTTCAATCTTCTGATCGGCTATGGCGGCCTGCTGTCATTCGGTCACGCGATGTTTCTTGGCACCGCGGGCTATTGCACGGCGCATGCGCTCAAGGTGTGGGGCGTGTCGCCCGAACTCGGAATCCTGGTCGGCGTCGCCGGCGCTGCCGCGCTTTCCGTCATCACCGGCTTTATCTCCATCCGCCGGCAGGGCATCTACTTCTCGATGATCACGCTGGCGCTGTCGCAGCTCCTGTATTTCATCTACCTGCAGGCACCGTTCACCCATGGCGAAGACGGTATTCAGGGCATTCCGCAGGGCTATCTGTTCGGCATCTTCAACCTCGCCCAGCCGACGGTGCTTTACTACGTCGTGCTGGCCGGTTTCCTTGCCGGTTTCCTCCTGATCTACCGCACCATCAACTCGCCGTTCGGTGAGGTCTTGAAGGCGATCCGCGAGAACGAGCCGCGCGCGATCTCGCTGGGCTACAAGACCGACCAGTACAAGCTGCTCGCCTTCATCCTGTCCGGCACGCTCGCGGGCTTTGCCGGTTCGCTCAAAGTGTTCGTGGCGCAGAACGCCTCGCTCACCGACGTGCACTGGTCGATGTCCGGCGAAATCGTGCTGATGACACTGGTCGGCGGCCTCGGCACCATCTTTGGCCCGGTCGTCGGCGCCTTTGTCATCATCGCCATGCAGCAATACCTGGCCGGGTTCGGGCAGTGGGTGACGGTGATCCAGGGCGTCATCTTCGTCGCCTGCGTGCTGACCTTCCGCCGCGGCGTAATCGGCGAAATCGCGCATTATTTCCGCCGATCCCTGTAAAACGGCCGGTTTTGCCGCAGTTTTCGGCCTCACAAAGCGGTGGATGACCCGGCTACCGGGTCGCCCCGTGGCGCGCTTTTCCTTCGAATGGTCTATGACAGCGTCGTGACGGGCTGTCCGACTGCCCCCAGAACGATGGATTTTGACCAATGCTGATGCGCTGGTTTCGCGCCTTTTTGCCGAAAGAGGAGCGATTTTTTGACCTGTTTGACCGGCACGCCCAGACGGTGGTGCAGGGGGCGCTGGCGCTTCAGGACATGCTGCGCGGCGGCGACGAAACGCCGGTGTTCTGCCAGCGCGTCAACCAGTTCGAGAATGATGCCGACGGCATCACTCGCGAGGTGCTGACGGCGGTCCGGCGCACGTTCATTACGCCGTTCGACCGCGGCGACATCAAGAACCTGATCACGGCGATGGACGACGCCATCGATCAGATGCAGCAGACCGCCAAGGCTGTGGTGCTGTTCGAGGTCCGCACGTTTGAGCCGCCGATGCGCGAAATCGGGACGCTCTTGGTTGAGTGTGCCAATCTGGTCGGCCGCGCGCTTCCGCTGATGCAGTCGATCGGAAACAACGTTGCGATGCTGAGCGCCATTACCGAGGAGATCGGCAAGCTGGAAGGCCGCATCGATGACCTCCACGATATCGGCTTGAAGGAACTGTATCTCAAGCATCGCGGCGGCAACTCGATGGATTTCATCGTGGGTGCCGAGATCTACAAGCATCTCGAGAAAGTGTCCGATCGCTTCGACGACGTTGCCAACGAGATCAACTCGATCGTGATCGAACAGGTATAGGGCAGGGCAAATCCAGTGGACGCCTCGCTCGGACTTCCGATTCTGATCTTTCTGATCGCGGTCGCGCTGCTGTTCGACTTCCTCAATGGATTGCACGACGCTGCCAATTCGATCGCTACGATCGTGTCGACCCGCGTGCTGCGCCCGCAATATGCGGTTCTGTGGGCCGCCTTCTTCAATTTCATCGCCTTCGCGGTGTTCGGGCTCCACGTCGCCAATACGATCGGCACCGGCATCATTGAGCCGAGCGTCGTCGATGCCACCGTGATCTTCGCGGCACTTGTGGGTGCCATCGTCTGGAACCTGATCACTTGGGCGCTCGGAATTCCCTCGTCCAGTTCGCACGCGTTGATCGGCGGGTTGGTCGGCGCGGGCATGGCAAAGGCCGGATTTTCGGCGGCGGTCTGGAGTGGCCTGTCCAAGGCGCTGCTGGCAATCGTGCTGTCGCCGCTGGTAGGCTTCCTGCTGGCGCTGGTACTGGTTGCGATCGTGTCCTGGGCCTCGGTGCGCTCGACGCCGTTCGCGGTCGACCGCGCCTTTCGCATCCTGCAATTCGTATCGGCGTCGCTTTATTCGCTCGGCCATGGCGGCAACGACGCGCAAAAGACCATGGGCATCATCGCGGTGCTGCTCTATTCGCAGGGCCATCTCGGCACCGAATTCTCCATCCCGTTCTGGGTAGTGCTGTCCTGCCAGGCCGCGATGGCGCTGGGCACGCTGATGGGCGGCTGGCGGATCGTCCGCACCATGGGGCTGCGGATCACCAAGCTGACGCCGATGCAGGGCTTTTGCGCGGAAACCGGTGGCGCGGCGACCTTGTTCATGGCGACCTATCTCGGGGTTCCCGTATCGACGACCCACACCATTACCGGCGCCATCGTCGGCGTCGGCGCGGCGCGGCGGGTCTCGGCGGTACGCTGGAACGTGGCGAGCTCGATCGTCTATGCTTGGGTCATCACCATTCCGGCTTCCGCACTCGTGGCGGCGCTGACCTATTGGGCGGCGTTGTTGCTACGCTGATCCCGTGACGAGCTTGAGCCCGAGGATGCCGGCCACGATCAGTCCGATGCAGGCGAGGCGGGCAGCGGTCGCAGGCTCGCCGAACAGGGTGATGCCGAGGATGGCCGTCCCGACGGCGCCGATGCCGGTCCATACCGCGTAGGCGGTTCCGATCGGCAGCGTTTTCAAGGCAAGACCGAGCAGGAGAATGCTGCCTGTCATGGCGGCGAGCGTCAGAACCGATGGAACGAGGCGAGTAAAACCCTCGGTATATTTGAGGCCGATGGCCCAACCTACTTCCAGCAGGCCAGCAACGAACAACACGATCCAGGCCATGACGACCCTCCCGATGAGGCAGGGTCGTCCCCGCAGATGAGCTGTGAGCTGGAAGGCCGTCCTTCCGCTGCCGATATGGGACTGGCCATCGGCCTTCGCAACCACCAAATGAGGCTTGATTAGCCCAACTTTCCCTGCCAAACGCTCGAGCCTCATGTCCGACATTGCCGTCAACGCCGAATCGCCGCCCCGCTCGCCGCTTGCAGATGAAGTGGCGCGGCGGCGCACGTTTGCGATCATCTCCCACCCGGACGCCGGCAAGACCACGCTGACCGAAAAGCTGCTGCTGTTCGGCGGCGCCATCAATCTGGCAGGGCAGGTCAAGGCCAAGGGCGAGCGGCGCAATACCCGTTCCGACTGGATGAAGATCGAGCGCGAGCGCGGCATCTCGGTCGTGACCTCGGTGATGACGTTCGAGTTCGAAGGGCTCGTCTTCAACCTGCTGGACACGCCGGGCCACGAGGACTTTTCCGAGGACACCTATCGCACGCTGACGGCGGTCGATTCCGCCGTCATGGTGATCGACGCCGCCAAGGGCATCGAGGCGCGGACGCGAAAGCTGTTCGAGGTGTGCCGGCTGCGCGACATTCCGATCATCACCTTCATCAACAAGATGGACCGCGAGAGCCGCGACACCTTCGAGCTGCTGGACGAGATCGAAAAGACGCTGGCGCTGGACACCACGCCGATGACCTGGCCGGTCGGCCGCGGCCGCGACTTCCTCGGCACCTATGACGTCATCGATGGCGGCGTGCGTTTGCTGGAAGGTGGGGGCGCCAAGACCGGCGCGGCACAACAGATCGATATCGCCGATCTCGCTGGCCGTAACCCCAATCTCGACGTCACCGAGATCAAGGATGAGCTCGCGCTGGTTTCTGAAGCCTGCAAACCGTTCGAGCTGGAAGCGTTTCGCGAAGGCCATCTGACGCCGGTCTATTTCGGCAGCGCGCTGCGCAATTTCGGCGTCGGCGACCTGCTGGAAGGCCTCGGCAAGTTCGCGCCTGCGCCGCGCGCGCAGGAATCGAACCTGCGCAAGGTCGAGGCGGCCGAGCCGCGCATGAGCGCGTTCGTGTTCAAGATCCAGGCCAACATGGATCCGAACCACCGCGACCGCATCGCGTTTGCGCGGCTTTGTTCGGGCAAGCTCAGCCGCGGCATGAAGGCGAAGCTGGTGCGGACCGGCAAGAACATGAGCCTGTCGTCGCCGCAGTTTTTCTTTGCCCAGGACCGTTCGGTGGCGGATGAAGCGTTTGCCGGCGATGTTGTCGGCATTCCCAACCACGGCACGTTGCGGATCGGCGACACGCTGACCGAGGGCGAAGACATCACCTTCGTCGGCGTTCCCAGCTTTGCGCCGGAAATCGTTCGCCGCGTGCGGCTGACGGATGCGATGAAGGCCAAGAAGCTGAAAGAGGCCCTGCAGCAGATGTCGGAAGAGGGCGTCGTGCAGGTGTTCCGGCCGCGCGACGGTGCGCCGGCGCTGGTCGGCGTTGTCGGGCCGCTGCAGCTCGACGTGCTCAAAGCACGCCTCGATGCGGAATATTCGCTGCCGGTGGAGTTCGAGGTCTCGGAATTCCAGTTGGCGCGATGGGTCTCGTCCGACGACCGCAAGAAGCTGGAAGCCTTCATCGCCGCCAACGGCTCCGGCATCGCCGATGACGTCGACGGCGACCCGGTGTTCATGGCCAAGAACGAGTTCTACCTCGGCTATACCCGCGAGCGGGCCGAGGGGATCAATTTTTCCAACGTCAAGGACGTCAAGAAGAAGGCGTAAGGGGCGCGCGCTGTCGCTCCGACTTCCGCTGTCGTCCTCCGCGAAAGCGGGGGACCCAGTACGCCGCGGCTTCTCCGTAGATCACTATCGTCTCTGGAATACTGGATCGTCCGGTCAAGCCGGACGATGACAGGCGAGGCGAGGCCGCCCTGAACGCGGGGAAGTGAACACGGCCCGCCTTGATACCGGCCAAAGCCGACATCAAGTTGGTTGGACCGTGTCCGAGGGATCGCCGCATGCTTCGGTGCATCATCGCCTGTCTGATCGGCCTGTTCGTCGGGATGAGCCCCGCCGACGCCCAGTCGCGGCGCCAGATCGACGCTACGCCGTTTGCGCATGCGCCGTGCAGCGTGCTCGATGGCCAGCCGTGCACGCCGTCGTTTTGCAGCGTGTTCAACGACGGGCCGTGCATTCCCGAGATCGACTATCCCTACGGCCAGAACCTGCAGCTCACGATCGAAAGCGTACCGCCGCAGGATCAGGCCGCGAAATACCGCAAGCCCGACCACGATCTCGATACCATCGGCGACCTGTTTGCGGCGTTGCGCTCCTGTTGGTCGCCGCCGCCAGCCGACATCGCGCGCGAAGGCATGCAGATGTCGGTTCGCTTCAGCTTCAAGCGCTCCGGCGAGATCATCGCCACGCCGCGCGTGACGTATGCCACGGCCGGCGTCCCAACCGACACCCGCGATACCTATCTGAAAGCGATCAACGCCTCGCTTTCGGCCTGCATGCCCCTCAAGTTCACGGGGGGATTGGGCGGCGCGCTCGCGGGACGGCCGATCGCGATCCGCTATGTCGACAATCGCGACCTCGGCAGGCAAGCCGGCAAGCCGTGAGACGTCCGCGTGGCGCATTGCGCACCAAGCCCCTAAAATGATACGCGGATAAGCGAGGAAACCAGCCACGCAACGGGAGGGACATCATGGGACTGCTGGTGATGATCCTGGGCCTGATCCTGTTCTTCGGCGTCCACACGCTTACCATCCAGCGCAAGCTGCGCGCACAGGCCATCGTCGCGGTGGGCGAGGGCGGTTACAAGATCGGCTATTCGCTGGCCTCGTTCGCCGGGCTTGCGCTGATCATCTGGGGCTTTGCCAAGTATCGCGCGACCGGCTGGATCGACGTCTGGAGCCCGCCGACGGCGTTCAAGCACATCACGGTCGCCCTGATGCTGCCCGCCGTCATCATGGTGGTCGCGTCCTATATCCGCGGCCGGATCTATACCACGCTGAAACATCCGATGCTGACGGGTATCAAGCTGTGGGCGGCGGCGCATCTGCTCGCCAACGGCGATCTCGGCTCGATCGTCCTGTTCGGCTCGTTCCTCGCTTGGGCGGTGTATGACCGCATTTCGCTGAAATCCCGTTCCGACGCCGGCGCACCGCCGATCCCCGTCGGTGGTCCCGGCAACGACCTGATCGCGATCGCGGTCGGCCTCGTCGCCTATCTGGCGCTTGCATTCGCGTTCCATCCGGTCGTGATCGGCGTCCCCGTGGTTGGAGCCTAGCATGTCTGTTCAGTCGGCCATCAAGCGCAAGACTGCGCCGGATATTCGCGCGCGCAAGAACGGCGAGCCGATCGTGATGCTGACGTCCTACCATGCGCATACCGCCGCGCTGGTGGACCGCCACTGCGACGTCATTCTGGTCGGCGATTTCCTCGGCAATGTCATGCATGGTTTCGAGACCACCGTGCCGGTGACGCTCGACATGATGATCCTGCAGGGACGTGCGGTCATGCGCGGTTCGCAGCATGCCCTGGTCGTGGTGGATATGCCGTTCGGCTCCTACGAGGCCTCCAAAGAGCAGGCGTTTCACGCCGCCGTGCGGATATTGAAGGAAACCCATTGCGGTGCGGTGAAGCTCGAAGGCGGCGTGCGCATGGCGGAGACCGTAGCCTTCCTGTCCGAGCGCGGCGTGCCTGTGATGGGCCATATTGGGTTGACGCCGCAATCGATCAACACGCTCGGCTCGTTTCGCGCGCAGGGGCGCGACGAAGGTAGTTGGGACCCGATCTTGAACGACGCCAAGGCGATTTCCGACGCCGGCGCCTTTTCGGTCGTGATCGAGGCGGTCGCCGAGCCGTTAGCGCGCAAGATCACGCAGACCATCGCCATTCCGACTATCGGCATTGGCGCCAGCGCGGCCTGCGACGGTCAGGTGCTGGTGCTGGAGGACATGCTGGGCCTGTCGCCGCGGACGCCGAAATTCGTTCGCCGTTACGGCGATCTCGGCCCCGCGATCGAAGCGGCGATCCAGGGCTATGCCAGCGACGTGCGCTCGCGCGCTTTCCCCGGGCCCGAGCACGTCTACGAGATGAAGAAGAACTAACGAGGCGCGCCATGGACTGGTCACAGCACGCCATTCCACCAATGCGGCTCGAGCCGCGCTTTGGCGACCGTGTCGTTCCGGCCTTTTGCGAACGCCCCAGGAGCATCCCGGCGATGGTGGCCGAAGCCGTGTCACGAAACGGCGACGGCGAGGCGCTGGTCTGCGGTGGCACGCGAATGACATGGCGTGAAGTGGCGCAGCGATCGGCGCAGATCGCGGCGGGTTTTGGAAAACTCGGCCTTGAGCGCGGCGACCGCGTCGCGGTGCTGCTCGGCAACAGAACCGAATTCGTGCTGACGATGCTGGGCGCGGCGCATGCCGGGCTGGTAACGGTGCTGCTTTCGACCCGCCAGCAAAAGCCCGAGATCGCCTATGTGCTCACCGATTGCGGCGCGCGGCTGTTGATCCACGAGGCCGCACTGGCCGATCGTGTGCCCGATGCGGGCGATATTCCTGATGTGGCGCATCGTATTGCGGTCGACGATGATCCGCAGCTATCGCGCTTTTCCGAACTCGCCGACAACGCGCCGCTGACGGCGCCGGTCGAGGTCGGCGAAGAAGACACCGCCATGATCCTCTACACCTCGGGCACGACCGGGAAGCCCAAGGGTGCGATGCTCGCCCATTGCAACATCATCCATTCGGCGATGGTGTTCGTGTCGTGCCTGAAGCTGACCGAGGCCGATCGATCGATCGCGGCGGTGCCGCTCGGCCATGTCACCGGGGTGGTCGCCAACATCATGACCATGGTCCGCTGCGGCGGCGCGCTGATCGTTATGCCGGAGTTCAAGGCAACGGAATACCTGAAGATGGCGGCGCGTGAGCGCGTCACTTACACCGTGATGGTGCCGGCGATGTATAATCTCTGCCTGCTGCAGCCGGATTTTGACAACTACGATCTATCGAGCTGGAGAATCGGCGGCTTCGGCGGCGCGCCGATGCCGGTCGCCACCATCGAAAAGCTCGACGCCAAGAATTCCTGGCCTGAAGCTGGCGAATTGCTATGGCGCGACCGAGACCACGTCACCCTCGACGATGATGCCTGGCGAACTGACCGCCAGCCATATCGACAGCGTCGGTCTGCCGTGTCCGGGCGCGCAGGTCGTGGTCATGGATGCCAATGGCCGCGAACTGCCGCGCGGCGAGATCGGCGAAATCTGGATTCATGGCGCCTCGGTCATCAAGGGCTACTGGAACAACCCGAAGGCCACGGCCGAGGGTTTCACGGCCGGCTTCTGGCATTCCGGCGACCTCGGCTCCGTCGATGTCGAGAATTTCGTCCGCGTATTCGATCGCCAGAAGGACATGATCAACCGCGGCGGCCTGAAGATCTATTCGGCGGAGGTCGAATTGGTGCTGGCCGGCCATCCCGACGTGATCGAGAGCGCGATCATCGCCAAGCCGTGCCCGGTGCTGGGTGAGCGCGTACATGCCGTCGTGGTGACGCGCAATTTGGTCGGGCTCGAGGTGCTGCGCGCGTGGTGTGCGGAGCGGCTGTCCGACTACAAGGTGCCGGAAACCATGGATGTCAGGATGGAGCCGCTGCCGCGCAATGCAAATGGCAAGGTGATGAAACGCCAGCTCCGCGAGGCTTTCATGGCGCTGATGTCGCGACCGTGAACTCAGAAGCTCAGACCGGACGCCGAACTATCGAGGCGGTTTGGGATAATGTCGATCGACGACGACCGCGTCGGGATGCGACACGATGGTCATGAACCAGACGAGGCTAACGGCCAGCGACCAAAATGTATTCCAGTAAACCCAGTTCATTTTCCTGCCGCCTAACCAATGTCTCAGCCGCTGATCAGGCAGAGGTTCTGCCTAGGAATTCGTCCAGATGGACAGGCACATCGTACCCGTCGATGTCGCAACGGCAGCGGATTTCTCTCGCGATATCTTGGGACAAATCGTCGCTCCAGTGCTCCAGCGTGTTGAAAGCAACCACCTCGATCGGGTCGCTGAACTGTCCTGACAGAAGGTCGGCGATTACCGTCTCGATGTCGGCGCGCTCGGTCTTCCGGGCGATGCCATGCGGCCCTGAACCTTCCACGACCAGATAGACCGTCTGATCGGCGCCATATGGCACACTCTGGGGAAATTCGCGCATTGCCCGATCTCCATGCAACGGAGATTTAATTACAATGCATGGGAAAAGTTCCCCTGACGTCCTGACGTTTTAAAACCGCGTGCGCGGTGGCGACGACACGCGCGTCTGCCGTCGCGGCAACACTGCCGCACGTCCGCGCGCGACAGGGTTAGAGTTTTGGAGCGCTGCCCCTGGGCATCGGGCCCTCGTTCGGCCCGGCGCCAAGCGCTGCACTGTCGATCGCGGCGGCGCTGACGAACTGCTTGACATCAAGCAGGGTGAATTGCGCGATGCCGACACGGTCGGCCGGCGTGCCCGGCACGAGTTGCACGCTCAACACGCCATCGCAGTTCGCGCCCTTGGCGTCGGTCAGCATGGCGCTTGGTTCCTTGGCCTTGGTCTGCGCGCGCTTGACCACCGCCACGCAACTGCCGCGGACGGTATCGCCGTTGAGCTTGACGGCAGCTCTGGGATCGAGCGGCTTGTCGATCGCTTCCAGCGCGGTCGCTTCCTTGTACTTGCCGCCGACGGACATGATCGAGCCCTTGCGGTAGATGTAATACAGATGCTGATCGCCGACGATGGTGGGTACGCCGTATTTGCCCATGACTTCCTTGATCATGTCGGCCTTCGACGGCTGCTGGTCCTGCGCGAAGGTCAGATTGCGCGCGACGAAATAGGCGCGGTTGGCGCTGGCGGGTGAGGAGAAACTGGTCGAGAGCATCTCGCCATTCTGTTTCGCAGCGGCGGGGAGGCTGAAGTTCAGCGCGGCGACGTAGCTGGCGCCGCCGAGTTTCTGCTGCTGGATGTCGGTCGTGCTGTCGTTGCGGCCCTTGAACAGGGAATCAAAGACGGCGCGGGCGGATTCGGCGGTCGATTCGGTCGAGATGCCCAAGATGTCGGGGCGGAGTTTGCCCGAGAACGCCGTTTCGGGCGCTTTCGGCTTGATATCGTCGGCTCGTGACGCCGCGGGCAGGGATGCCAGTCCCATTACCACCCCCATGGCAAGCATCGAAACCAGCGCATGGCGGGGCATGAAACACCTGAAAATCGGGTATGGATCGACAATGGAAGCGGGCGGGATTACGCCAAACTTTGAACCACGATGTCAACGTTGTCAGGCGATTTCGCGGGCTGCCGGGGGCGTTGTTAACGCTTTGATCCACCTCGCTTTGCCTTGCCACCGCCATATCGATAGGCTACGTCGCGGCGATGCGGGGATCGGGCGCAGGATGCTGCCGCCTTGGCTGCGGTTCCTCGGGGATGGGATAGCTTTAAGTGTCTGAATTATTTAATGAAGTAGACGAGGAGGTCCGTCGCGATCAGCTCAAAAAGCTGTGGGACCAGTACTCGCTTTATATCATTGCCGGCATGATCTTGATCATCGCCGCCGTGGGCGGCTGGCGCGGCTACGAGTATCTGGAGGCCAAGAAGGCGGCCGAGGCGGGGGCTGCGTTCGACAAGGCCGTCGAGCTTTCGGAGGCTGACAAGCACGCCGAGGCCGAAACGGCCTTCGCCGATCTCGTCGCGAAGGCGCCGTTCGGCTATCGCGTGCTGGCGCGGTTGCGCATGGCGACGGAAGTCGCCAACCGCGATCCGCAGGCCGCGGCCAAGATGTTCGATGAGATCACCGCCGACCGCAGCGTCGGCGTCGCCGAGCAGGATCTGGCGCGGATTCGCGCCGCCCAATTGCTGCTGGAAAGCACCAGCTATCCCAACATGAAAGAGCGCCTCGAGGCTGCTGCCGCGCCGGGCGCCACCTTCCGCCATACCGCGCGCGAATTGCTGGCGCTGTCGGCATGGCGCGCCAACGACACCGCGGCGACGCGGCAATGGCTGGATTTGATCGCCAATGATGGACAGACGCCGCCGAGCTTGCGCTCGCGTGCCGAAGCGCTGCAGGCCTTGCTGCCGCCAGTCGCCAAAAGCTGACGCGCACAAACCGGATTGAGTGGGAAACCCATTATGCGCCGCCCGCAACGTTTGATCGCAACCGCTGTCCTCATCGCGCTTTCGGGCGCGCTGGCGGGCTGTGGCAGCACGGGCAGTTTCGACCCGTCCGACCTGCTCGACTTCCTCGATACCAAGAAGAAGCTGCCCGGTGACCGCAAGGCGGTGTTCCCCGAAGGCGTGCCCGGCCTTGAACAGGGCGTGCCGAAGGACCTCTACAGGGGCGCTCGTCAGCAGGACGACCCGAACGCGCAGGCTGCTGCCGCTGCTCCTGCGGCGGCGGAAGAACCGAAATCGAAGCGTGGCGCGAAATCCAAGGGCAAGCAGGCCGCAGCCCCCGCCGCTGTGGACCCCGACGCCGCGCCCGACGAGGAAGGCAGCACCGCCGCGGCGCCGCCGGCGCCCAAGCCGGCCAAGATCGTGCGCAAGCGCACCACCGCGCCGCCGCCCGATCAATCGGCGGCACCTGCACAATCCGCGTTCCCGGCGCCGATGCCGAGCGGTACGTTCACGCGCTGATTTCTTCTATTCGTTCGATTGACACGCCCTTCGAAAAAGGGCGTTTGGATCATCTATGTCCTTTACGATCGCCATTATCGGCCGCCCCAATGTCGGCAAGTCGACGCTGTTCAACCGGTTGGTTGGGCAGAAGCTGGCGTTGGTCGATGACGAGCCCGGCGTCACCCGTGACCGCCGCGAGGGCGATGCGCGTCTCGGCGATCTCGAATTCACCGTGATCGACACCGCCGGCCTCGACGAGGGCGCCAGGGGCTCGCTCACCGCGCGGATGCAGGAGCAGACCGAGACCGCGATCGGCCTGGCGGACGCGCTGATGTTCGTGATCGACGCGCGCGCCGGGCTGACGCCCAACGATCGCGCCTTTGCCGATTTCGCGCGCCGCGCCAACAAGCCAGTGGTGCTGGTTGCCAACAAGAGCGAAGGCAGGCACGGCGAAGTCGGCGCGATGGAATCCTACGCGCTGGGGCTCGGCGACCCCATCCAGATTTCCGCCGAGCATGGCGAAGGGCTGAGCGACCTCTACGACGCGCTGCGCGTGCTGATGCCGGAGCCGGTCGAGGAGGGTGAAGAATTCGACGACGATGACGTCATCGTATCGGATGAGGAACTCGCGCAGCGTCCGATCCGCGTCGCCATTGTCGGCCGCCCCAATGCCGGAAAATCCACGCTGATCAATCATCTGCTCGGCGAGGAGCGGCTGCTGACCAGCGCCGAGGCCGGCACCACGCGCGATTCCATCTCGGTGGAGATCATCTGGCAGGGCCGCGAGTTTCGCGTATTCGACACCGCAGGGCTTCGGCGGCGCTCGCGGATCGAGGAGAAACTGGAAAAACTGTCGGTGGCGGACGCGCTGCGCGCGGTGCGCTTCGCCGAAGTCGTCGTGATGATGATGGATGCGCAGAACCGGTTCGAGGAACAGGACCTGCGCATCGCCGACCTGATCGAGCGCGAGGGACGGGCGATTGTGCTCGCGGTCAACAAGTGGGATCTGATGGAGCGCAAGACCCATCTGATTTCGGCGCTGCGTAGCGATGCCGATCACTGGCTGCCGCAGGTCAGGGGCGTTCCCATCGTCGCGGTATCAGGCCTGATGGGCGAGGGCATCGATCGCCTGATGACCGCGATCCAGGATGCCTATGCGGTATGGAACAAGCGCGTGCCGACGGCCACGCTCAATCGCTGGTTCGAGCAGGCAGTCGACGCCAACCCGCCGCCTGCGGTCTCGGGGCGCCGGCTGAAGCTGAACTACATTACCCAGGCCAAGGCACGGCCGCCGAGCTTTATCCTGTTTTGCTCGCGCGCCGACGCCGTGCCGCAATCCTATCTGCGCTATCTCTCCAACTCGATGCGCGAGGCCTTCGATCTGCCGGGCACGCCGATCCGGATCACGCTGCGCGAAAAGGCCAATCCGTTCGCGCACAAGCGCAAGCGGCCGTCGTGAGCGAAGCGGCGTCCGCGCAAGCGGCCGACACGCCGCCGGTGCGCAGCGGTGCGGCAGCCTTCATCTTCGTCACCATCCTGCTCGACATGCTTGCGCTCGGCCTGATTCTGCCGATCCTGCCCAAGCTCGTGGAAAGCTTTGTCGATAACGACACGGCGACGGCGGCGCGGGTTTTTGGCCTGTTCGGCACCGCCTGGGCGCTGATGCAGTTTCTGTTCTCGCCGATCCTCGGCGCGCTGTCGGACCGGTTCGGCCGGCGGCCGGTGGTGCTGCTGTCGAATTTCGGATTGGCGCTGGACTACGTGCTGATGGCGCTGGCGCCGTCGCTCGTCTGGCTGTTCATCGGCCGGGTAATCTCTGGCATCACGTCGGCGAGTATCTCGACCGCCTTCGCCTATATCGCCGACGTGACGCCGCCGGAACGTCGCGCCGCGGTGTTCGGCAAGATCGGCGCAGCCTTCGGCGCCGGCTTCATTCTCGGTCCCGCGATCGGCGGTCTGCTCGGCGGCATGGATCCACGCCTGCCGTTCTGGATCGCGGCGGGTCTGAGCTTTGCGAATACGCTTTACGGCTGGCTGATTCTGCCGGAGTCGCTGCCGCTGGAGCGGCGCGCGCCATTTCGTTGGAAGAGCGCCAACCCGCTTGGCGCGATGCATCTGTTGCGCTCCAACCGGATTCTCACCGGTCTGTCGCTGGCGAATTTCTTCGGTCAGGTCGCGCATGTGGTGCTGCCATCCACCTTCGTCCTCTATGCCACCTACCGCTATGGCTGGGATACGACGACGGTAGGGCTCACGCTGGCGCTGGTCGGCGTCTGCGCCATGGTGGTGCAGGGCGCGGGCGTCGGTCCGATCGTCAAGCGCTTCGGCGAACGCCGTGCGCTGCTGCTGGGGCTTGCCAGCGGTGCGCTGGGATTCTTCATCTATGGCGCGGCCCCGACCGGGCCGCTGTTCTGGCTCGGCATTCCCGTGATGGCGTTGTGGGGCGTGGCAGGCGCCGCGATCCAGGCTCTGACGACGCAACTCGTAGCACCCGATCAGCAAGGCCAATTGCAAGGGGCGACCAACAGCGTCAACAGCATCGCCCAGATGCTGGGACCGTTTCTGTTTACGCTGACGTTTGCCTATTTCATCAGCGATCAGGCGCCAGTGAAAATGCCGGGCGCGCCGTTCCTGCTGGCAGCGGCGTTGTTGGGATTGGGGCTTGTGATCGCGTGGCGGACGCTGGCGCCCAAACGCTGAACCGTAGATGGGGTAACGGGCCCCGGTCCGCCTTCCAAGCAGGCCGCGCTTGCTACGGCGCCATTGGTAGCGCGCTTCGCGCGGCCTGCTTGGAAGGCGGGCGGTCGTCCCTCACATTGATGGTGTGACGGAGTCAGAGGGATGAACCTCGCTCCAAGCATCAAGGAGAGACGACCATGGAGCATTATGCAGGAATCGACGTGTCATTGGAATGCTCGAGCGTGTGCGTTGTCGACGCCAATGGCAAAATCGTGCGTGAGGCCAAAGTGGCGAGCGAGCCGCAAGCCCTGATCGACTGGTTCGGCTCGCTGGGCTTCGGCCTGGAACGGATCGGGCTGGAGGCCGGGCCATTGTCGCAGTGGCTGTTTGCGGGAATGAAGAAGGCCGGCCTTGCCGTGGAACTGCTGGAGACGCGGCACGTACGGAAGGCATTCGAGGCCATGCCGGTCAAGTCGGATCGCAACGATGCACGCGGCATCGCGCAACTGATGCGGCTGGGCTGGTTCCGGCCGGTGCACTGCAAATCGATGAGTGCGCAAGAGACCCGATCGCTGCTGACGGCGCGCAAGCTGGTGCAATCGAAGCTTCACGACGTGGAGAACAGTTTGCGCGGGATCCTGCGCGGTTTTGGCCTGAAGGTTGGCAAGACGACCGGACAGAAGTTCGCGGGGCGGATCGAGGAACTCGTGGCGGGCCACCCGCACCTGCAGACGATCGCCAAGGCGCTGCTGGCGGTGCGAGCGGTGCTGCGGACCGAGTTCGCAGCCTTTGAGAAGCAGACCCGCAGGATGGTGCGATCCGACATGCAGGCACGGCTGCTGACGTCAGTCCCGGCGGTCGGCCCGATCGTGGCGTTAAGCTATGCCAGCGCGATCGACGATCCCGCCCGCTTCAAATCGTCGAAGCAGGCAGGAGCCCATTTCGGGTTGACGCCGAAGAAGCATCAATCCGGCGAGACCGACTACGCCGGCCGGATCAGCAAGATCGGTGATGCTGCGGTGCGCACGGCGCTTTACGAGGCTGCCAACGTCATGCTGACCAAACCGGTCAAAGGCTGTTCGCAACTCAAGAGCTGGGCCATGCGGATCAAAAATCGCGCCGGCATGAACAAAGCCAAGGTGGCGCTGGCGCGCCGGCTCGCGGTGATCATGCATCGCATGCTCGCCGACGGAACATCCTTTAACGCCGCTGCTGCGGCAGCCTAACAGGGAGACATATCGGTTTTCGGGCGGGTCACGACACCAGGCCTTCTCGAAGCGAAGTCCCTTCGCCGGGACGATGGATCAGGTCAGGCCGTTGCCCACCAGGTCGCCTTCGTGAGCACGCACAACGTAGATTGGTCGACCTATCCTCTTCCAACCCCATCAGGTGGCGGCCCTGCGCCGACCCCGTACAGAAGCGAGACCCCGGCGAGCGGACTAAGCAAAGGGATTGACTAATCGAGGCCCGTTACAGAAGGGTGGGCAAAGCGCAGCTTGCCCACCACATCGACGATGGTGCAAGAAATGGTGGGCACGGCGCAAGTGCGCCTTTGCCCACCCTACTTTTCTTATTTCTTCACCAGCGGGCAGTCGCTGGCCTCTAGCGGCTTGGCGGCATCTTCCGGGGCGATCGTGGCGATCTGCTTGTAGTAATCCCACGGTCCCTTCGACTCGTCCGGCTTCTTCACCTCGAACAGATAGGCCGGGATGAGACGGCGGCCGTCGGCGCGCAGCGGGCCCTTGCCGAACAGCGTATCGTCGGTCGGCAGTTCCTTCATCTTGGCGACGACCTTGGCGCCGTCATTCGGATTGCCGCCGAGCGCTTCCATGGCCTTGAGATAATGCAGCACCATGGCGTAGTTGCCGGCCTGTGTCATCGAGGGCATGGCGTTCTTGCTGGCGAGCGCAGAGAACCGCTTCGACCAGGCGCGCGTCGCATCGTTCATGTCCCAGTAAAACGACTCCGTGAACGTCAGGCCCTGGGCGGTCTTCAGGCCCAGCGAATGCACGTCGTTGATGAACAGCAGCAGCGCGGCGAGCTTCTGGCCGCCCGCGACGATGCCGAATTCCGCCGCCTGCTTGATCGAGTTGGTGGTGTCGCCGCCGGCGTTGGCAAGCCCGATGACCTTCGACTTGGAGGCCTGCGCCTGCAGCAGGAAGGACGAGAAATCGGCGGTGTTGATCGGCACCTTGACGCCGCCGAGCACCTTGCCGCCATTGGCGGTCACAACGGCCGACGTGTCGCGCTCGAGCGCATGACCGAAAGCGTAGTCGGCGGTCAGGAAGAACCAGGTGTCGCCGCCGGACTTGGTCAGCGCCTTGCCGGTGCCGTTGGCGAGCATGTAGGTGTCGTAGGTGAAGGACACCGTGTTCGGCGTGCAGGCCTTGCCGGTGAGATCGGCGGTCGCTGCGCCTGAGTTGAGCAGCACCTTGTTCTTTTCCTTGACGAGGTTGTTGACGGCAAGCGCGACGCCGGAGTTCGGCGTGTCGGCGATCGCGTCGACCTTGTCGTTGTCGATCCATTGCCGAGCAAGGTTGACGCCGACATCCGGCTTGTTCTGGTGATCGCCGCTGACGACGTCGATCTTCCAGCCCTTCTTGGTCAGACCGGAATCTTCGACCGCCATCTTGATCGCGACGACGGAATTGGGGCCGCCGATGTCGGCGTAGAGGCTCGACATGTCGTTCAACACGCCGATCTTGACGGTCTTCTCCTGGGCCAATGCTGGCGTCGCCAGGCCGAGCGCGGCAAGCGCCACGGAAGCGGCGAAGCGCCGCGCAATTCTATTCGTCATGGTATTCCCTCCGGAAATGGTTGTTCGCCGGCTCTCTTTTCGGAACCTGCCAGCTGCCCTGCGATAGTATTTCTCGCACGCAGGGGCAATCCACCTATCGTAGCGCGTCGGAGGTCAGCCTGAACTTCTGGATCCGCTTACCGGTATCGACTTCGGCGGTATAAACGTTACCCTTGGCATCCACCGCCATGGCGTGAATCCAGTGGAACTGCCCGGCATTGCGGCCACTACGGCCAAAACTGCCGACTGCGGTACCATCATCCCGTTTCAGCACCCTGATTTCATTGTTTTCGCCGTCGGCGCTCAGCAGATAGGTCTGCTTCGGGTCGGGCCAGATCGCGATATCCCACACCGCGCCGTTGCCGCGCGTGTTCTTTTCATAGAACCATTCGTTAACGAAGGTTCCATCTTTCCTGAAGACCTGGATGCGGTTGTTGATGCGGTCGCAGACATAGAGCAACCCATCGTTGGCGAGCTTCACGCAATGCACGGGGTTGGCGAACTGCTGCGGGGCCGGTGCATTGGGGTCGTAGGCCGGCTGCTTGTCGTCGTTCGGCGGATTGCCGTAGGCACCCCAGTGCCGCTTGTAGGCGCCGCTCGTCGCATCGAACACGATGACGCGGCGATTGCCATAGCCGTCGGCGACGAAGATTTCATTGGCGTCCTTGTCGATCGCGGTCTCGGCAGGTTTGCCGAGCTGCGTGGTATCGCCGGAGCCTTTGCTCGGCGCGATCTTGCCGATCTGCATCACGAACTTGCCGTCGAGGGTGAATTTCAGGATCGCATTGTCGTTGTCGGCGTTGCCGCCAACCCACACGAAACCTTTGTCATCCACTTCGATGCCGTGTTCGCGGCCGACCCATTCGTAACCTTCGCCGGGTCCGCCCCAGGAGCGCAGCAGATTGCCGTCGGTGTCGAACTCGAGCACCGGCGGCGCCGACACGCAGCATTTCGAGCGGGGCGGGGTTAGCGCAGCACCCTTTTCGTCGTCAGTGAGCGAGCGCGGACGATGGATCACCCAGATATGGCCCTGCGCATCGACGGTGATGCCGCCGACCTGGCCGAGGATCCAGTTGTTCGGCAGCGGTTTTGGCCAGGACGCGTCGACGGCGAAGGTCGGGATATCGCCGGCCTGCGACGAAGTCGGCGCCGCGATGAGCATTGCAGCGGTGAAGCAGGCGGCGATGGTTCCGAAAAGAGTCAGGCGAGCGCGCGTGCACTTCGGCGTCATGGGTGCCTCCCAATGATTTTTCTTGACGGGTTGTCCCGCTTGGTAAGCAGTCAATCGTGCGGAGGTGTGGGAGTCAACGGTTTGGCACCGTCATTGCGAGCGCAGCGACGCAATCCATACCTCAACAACGGCAAAATGGATTGCTTCGCTGCGCTCGCAATGACGGAGAAACGCTCACGCCGGCGCATGAAAGCTCATCAGCGTGTGGGCCTTGTAATCGTAGAGCTTCCCGGTCTCGGTCCACTCCGGCGCGCACATCGGCACGATGAACTCCGCGGCCTGCTCCGGTGTATCCAGCGTGGTCGGGTCTTCGCCGGGAAATACGCTGGCGCGCATGCGGGTGCGGATCGGGCCGGGGCTGAACAGGTTGACGCGCAGTTTGGTGCTCACGGTCTCGTTGGCCCAGGAGCGCACCAGCGTGTCCAGCGCGGCCTTCGAGGCGGCGTAGGGACCCTGATAGGCGTTCGCCTTGCTGGCAGCGCCCGAGGTCACGAACACGGCACGGCCGGCGTCGGACACTCTCAGCAGTGGGTCCATGCAGCGGATGAGCTGGAAGTTGGCGGTGACGTTGATCGCCATCACGTCGTTCCACGGTTTCAGCTCGATGTGGCCGAGCGGCGAGGAAGGGCCGGCGATGCCGGCATTGCCGACGAGAATGTCGATCTTGCCATGACGTTCGTGCAGCGCCGCGCCAAGCCGCGCGATGCCTTCGAAATCGGTGAGGTTCAGCGGCACCAGGGTGGCGCTGCCGCCGTCCTTCCTGATCTCGTCGTCGAGCTCCTCAAGGCCGCCTTGCGTGCGCGCGACGGCCACCACATGTGCGCCGGCGCGGGCGAGTGCGCGCGCCGTGGCGTAGCCGATGCCGCGTGAGGCTCCGGTGACGAGCGCGATGCGGGAGGCGAGGGGTTGGGTCATGTCGTGCCACTTTCGTCATGCCCGGACTTGTTCCGGGCATCCACGTCTTTGCGGCGGGTTTTACAGACGTGGATGGCCGGGACAAGCCCGGCCATGGCGGAAATTTACGGGATTTTCGCCTTAAGCGATTCGCCTCAGCTAGCTTCCGCCAGCAGCGACAATTGCCGCGGCTGCGGCTCGACCTGGGTCTGGTCGGTGAGGTGGGTCGGATAGGCGCCGGTGAAGCAGTGATCGGAGAATTTTGGATTGACGGGATCACGGCCCGGTTCGCCCATGGCGCGGTACATGCCGTCGATCGACAGGAACGCCAGCGAGTCCGCGCCGATGATGTCGCGCATCTCCTCCAGCGAATGGGTGGCCGCGAGCAGGCCGCCGCGGTCCGGCAGGTCGATGCCGTAATAGTCGGGATACAGGATCGGCGGCGAGGCGAGGCGGAAGTGCACCTCGCTGGCGCCGGCGTCACGCATCATCCGCACGATCTTCTTCGACGTGGTGCCGCGCACCAGCGAGTCGTCGATCAGGATGATCCGCTTGCCCTCGATCGCGGCGCGGTTGGCCGAATGCTTCATGCGCACGCCAAGTTCGCGCACGCTCTGCGTCGGCTGGATGAAGGTGCGGCCGACATAGTGGTTTCGGATGATGCCGAGTTCGAACGGCACGCCGGAATGCTGGCTGTAGCCGAGCGCGGCGGGCACGCCGGAGTCCGGCACCGGCACCACGACGTCGACCTCGACATGGCTCTCGCGGGCGAGCTGCGCGCCAAAAGCTTTCCGGACGTCGTAGACCGAGCGGCCGCCGACGATGGAGTCCGGCCGCGAGAAGTAGATGTACTCAAAAATGCAGGGCCGCGGCGGCTTCGGCGGGAACGGCTTGTGGCTGTGCGCGCCGGCCTCGTCGAACACGATGATTTCGCCGGGTTCGATGTCGCGAACATATTTGGCGCCGATCATATCGAGCGCACAGGTTTCCGAGGTCAGGATCGGCCGGCCGTCGAGATCGCCGAGCACCAGCGGGCGAATGCCGAGCGGATCGCGCGCGCCGATCAGCTTCTTGTTGGTCATCGCGACCAGCGCGTAAGCGCCCTCGATCGCACGCAGTGACTCGATGAAACGGTCGATGAAGCGGCCACGCCTGGATTGCGCAACCAGATGCAGGATCACCTCGGTATCGGTGGTCGACTGCATCATCGCGCCGTTCTTCACCAGCTCCCGGCGAAGCGTCAGCCCGTTGGTGAGATTGCCGTTGTGGCCGACCGCGAAACCGCCGGCGTTGAGTTCGGCGAACAGCGGCTGGACGTTGCGCAGGATGGTGGCGCCTGTGGTGGAGTAGCGGACGTGGCCGACGGCCATAATGCCGGGCAGGCGCTCGATCACTTCGCGGCGGGAGAACGTGTCGCCGACAAGACCGAGGCGGCGCTCGGAGTGGAAGCGGCTGCCGTCAAAGGAGACGATGCCAGCGGCCTCCTGGCCGCGATGTTGAAGGGCGTGTAGTCCAAGTGCCGCGATGGCAGCGGCTTCGGGGTGGCCGAAGATGCCGAACACGCCGCATTCCTCGCGTAGCGTGTCGCCTTCGAGATCGTCCTGCAACTCGATGCCGAGATCCAAATCAAGATTCAGATCGAGTTGGCCGGCTGGATCGGAAGGGTTTTGCATCGCGTCCTTCGCCTCTCTATCTTGGCCAGAATTAGCGTGCCGCGGGTTTTTCAATCAGCTTTTTAAGGCTGTCCCGGGCAGGTTTACTGTAGCCATCGCCGGACGCAGGGGCTGCCTGGTCGGCGTCAGTTTGGTCGTCTTCCGGTTTATTCTTCTTGAATCTCTTTAAGATGGTGTTCTCGGGGTCGTCAGGCAAGAGCGACATTAACCAATCCCCGGTTCCCTGCAGGACCACGCGGGACTTCGCGCCGGTGATCCAGTCCGGCCGCTGCTTGTCCGGGACCAGCCAGCTGAAGAACAGGAATGCGACCACGACGATCAAAAGGCCGCGACCCAACCCAAACAGGAAGCCGAGCGTCCGGTCCAGCGCACCGATTCGTGAATCCAGGATCATGTCCGAGATTCGGACCGTGATGACGGAGACGACAATCAGGGTGCCGATGAAGGTGCCGGCGACGACCACTATCATCGCGATCGTATCGCTGCCGAAATAGGCCTTGGCGGACGGCAGCAGCTTGGCGAAGGCATAGAGCGTCACCAGCGCCGCTGCGCCCCATGCTGCGATCGACAGGATTTCGCGCATGAAGCCGCGCACCATGGCGAGCAGCCCCGAAATCAGCATTACTCCGAGCAGGACGAGATCGAGTATCGTTATCGGCATCGGCTGGTCAGGTCCGCTCGTAAGTTCTCAGGCCAGCGAATCGGCGGGTCAGGTTCACCCCAAGTGAGGGGCAGAAGGCGCATCCCGCAAGTCCGGATAGCGCGCCATCCCGCCCGCCTTTCGCGCGGGTTGTATAGCGGCGAGGGCCGGGCGCGTCACGCCGCTTTAGTTGTTTTCACGACGGAATCGCGCCGGTGTGGCATTTTTCTCCGTCACACCCTCGCGATCGGTGTTCCGGTTGCCGGAGTCTGCGCCTCTCGGAGTGCCGCGTGCCGCGATATCGGCGACCAGGCTGGTCAAGCCGCCGATGCTGTTCAGCATCAGCTCGCCATCGCCGCCGATCTCGCCACGGGCCGATTCGGGCAGAACGGCTCGGCCAAAGCCGAGTTTCGCGGCCTCCTTCAATCGGGCGGATGTCTGCGCCACCGGCCGAATTGCGCCCGAGAGCGAAATCTCGCCGAAATAGACCGCATCTGTCGGTAACGGAGCGTTCACCAAGGATGACACCAGCGCGGCCGCCGCCGCGAGGTCGGCCGCGGGCTCCTGGATACGCAAGCCCCCCGCCACGTTCAGATAGACGTCGTAGCCGGACAGTTTGACCCCGCAATGGGCTTCCAGCACCGCCAGCACCATCGACAGCCGGCTCGGGTCCCAGCCCACCACGGCCCGCCGGGGCGTGCCGAGCGTGGTCGGCGCCACCAATGCCTGTAATTCCACCAGCACCGGGCGGGTGCCCTCGATCCCGGCGAATACCGCCGTGCCCGGGCTTCCCAGATCGCGTTCAGAAAGGAACAATTCGGAGGGGTTGGAGACCTCGCGAAGACCCAGGCCCGTCATCTCGAACACGCCGATTTCATCGGTCGGGCCGAAGCAATTCTTCATCGCCCGCAAAATGCGGAAATGTTGCGAGCCTTCGCCCTCGAACGACAGCACCGCATCGACCATGTGCTCGACCACGCGCGGACCGGCGATCTGGCCGTCCTTGGTGACGTGTCCGACCAGAATGATCGCCGCACCGGATTTTTTGGCAAAGCGAATCAGTGCCTGCGCGGAGGCGCGAACCTGCGTCACCGTTCCCGGCGCCGATTCCACTGTGTCGGTCCACATGGTCTGGATCGAATCGATCACGATCAGGCGCGGCACCGCGCCCTCCGACAGCGTCGAGACGATGTCCTCGACCGAGGTTTCGGCGGCGAGTTGCACCGGTGCGTCCGCCAGGCCCAGCCGCTCGGCGCGCAGCCGCACCTGCGCCACGGCCTCTTCGCCGGATATGTAAACCACGCGATGGCCGGCGCGGGCCATCAGGCTGGTGGCCTGCGTCAGCAAGGTCGATTTGCCGATGCCGGGATCGCCGCCGACCAAAAGCACCGAGCCGCGGACAAACCCGCCGCCGGTGACGCGATCGAGCTCCGTCATGCCGGAGGACAGGCGCGGGGCGTCCTGGCTCTTGCCGGTCAGCGATTCCAGTTTGAATGTCCGGCCCTTACGGCGGGAACGCACCGAGACCGGCATTGAGGTCGCGCCTGTGGTGTCTTCCTCAGCCAGCGTGTTCCACTCACCGCAGGACTCGCACTTGCCCTGCCAGCGGTTATACGCCGCGCCGCAGTTCTGGCAGACAAAGGAGAGGGTGGATTTGGCCATGAAGGGGAAATACTAGTCTCGGTGGAGCGGACGGCAACTCATAGCACGAAAAGAAGCCGAAGGGCGCGATGAGTGCCCAACCATCACGCGCTTAAGTCAGGAAGCGACGTTGGCACATGTCCAGATGCCGACCGGTTGCTCGAGACCGCGAATGTTCTGCGCCGGTTGCTCAACAAGCGATACGAAGTCTCCGCTCGATTGGTTCGTTTCCGTCCGTGCCTGCTGCACCAGCGCGTCGCTGACCACGATGGCGCATCCGAATTCGCGGGTCAGCGCCTCGAGCCGGCTCGCAGCATTCACCGTAGTGCCGATCACAGCGAATTCGAGCCGGTTGAGGCCGATATCCCCCAGCACGACTTGACCGTAGTGCAGTCCGACGCTGACCTGGATCGGCGGCTCATTGCGGCCGCTGCGTTCTCTGTTCAGCTCGGTAATCGAGCCGATCATGCCCCTCGCGCAACGCAAGGCGTTCAGCGCGTCGGAATCGCCAGTGAATGGCGTACCGAATGTCGCCATCAGGCCATCGCCGAGATACTTGTCGAGCGTTCCGCCATGCCGGAACACTTCCCGTTCCATCCGCTCATGGAATTGTCGCAGTGTGCCGATGACCTCCGTCGGATCTCTTCCATCGGCATAGGTAGTGAAGCCCACGATATCGGCAAACAAGACGGCGACGTCCTGGGTGTGAACCCGCGTAAGCGGTTCGTCATTTCCAGATAATTGCTCGACGACGTTGGGCGAAAAATAGCGTGCCAGATTGGCGCGTTCGCGTTCGATGCCGGCGTGGCTGATCAGAAGCGCATTGGAGCGGCGCACCGCCAGCGCCAGCGTCATGGCGACGATCAGGAACACGATGATTTCCTGGAATCGCTCCGGAATGCCGATCGATGAAGGGTTGATGATGTGGAACATCCTAACGTCGGAGCCGACAGCGGCCCGCACGCGTTCCGACAAAACGGCGTGGGTTGCGGGCTGCAGGTAGGCCCAGCCGACGCCGATCGCCCACACGGCCGAGGTCCAGAAGCCCATCGCGACCACCGTTCGCCACGAATAGGCAAGGGTCGCGGTTGCGAGGAAGACAAAGAAATAGATGAAAGTCTCGAACCGGAATTGCATGCCGAGCGGCCAGTTCGCGGCGCTCAATGGATTGGGCACGACCGTGAGCAGGGTGATTAACGCCAGATCGCAAAAGATCAGGAAAAGCTCCGGCAGCGAACGCCCCACTTTGCCGACGTTCAGTTGGGCCCAGCCGATCGCGGCAAAAAGGCCGAGCATCACGACGTAGTAAATCACGTCCCAGTTCGGGTTGATGATCGGCAAGGTAACGGCGATCACCGCCAGCGCGACCCAGCGGGCCCGGACAGCGAGCAGGAGACCTTGGCGCTTGCTGTCGGCAATCGCGGCTTCAGCGAACTTCTGGGTCTCTTGTTGGGCGCCGCTTCGCCCTGCCGCTTCGCTTCGGAGATTTGTGATAGCGGCCGTTTCCACCAATGCGCTCAAGACACTCGTCCCCAAACTGAAGGTATCGGATGATGCACCATGCCACGGCACAAGGCGCCGTTCGCGCCGGCATGATACCACCTCAGCGCGTGCGTCCTAGCCATTGAAAAAGTGCAGGGCGAAGCGTTCGACGTCCGACCACGAATGCGCCAGATGGACGGCGCCGGCATCGCGCAGCTTGAGATCATGGCCTTCGCGAATGTGGCTGGCCGCGCACAGGCCGACGACCGTCATGCCGGCGGCAACGGCCGCGCGGATCCCGCCTGCGCTGTCTTCAATCACAAGACACTCTTCCGCGCGAACGCCCAATTTGCCCGCGGCGAACAGAAAAATATCCGGGTGCGGCTTTCCTCGCGCGACCATATCGGCGCTGTAAACATGACTGCCGAACTCCGCTTCGAGGGCAAGCACCGAAAGGCACAGCTGCAAGCGATCCATCGAGCTGGAGGAGGCGATGCACCGGGGAATGTGCATAAAACGCCTGATGAAATCAGTCGCCCCACTCACTTCCTTCAAATCAGTCCGAAACCGGTCCAGCGTCGCAAGCTTGAGCTGGCCGGAAAAGTCGTCAGGCAGCGGCCGTCCGATCGCCGCTTCGATCTCCGCCACGGCTTCGTCCCACCTGCGTCCGGAATAGCGGGTGAGCGCCTGATCAAGCGTCGTGGAATGACCGAGGCTGGTCACGGTTTCCGCCAGAACGGTATTGGCGATCGCCTCGCTGTCGGCGATGACGCCGTCGAAGTCAAAAATCAGTGCGCCCACAATTTCAATCCCGGGAAAGATCAGGGTTTGCGCATTTAACATGCGGCCCGGCATGAAGGGACTCGTGCAGCCGAAAACGGTCGAACACTTTCCGTTGCGTTGTGTGTCAGTGGTCGCGCAAAAATGCCCGGGGTCACGATCCCCGGGCATCACCGCTTCGATTGATCGCGAGCCTATTTCACCGAAACGAACGGCACCGCCGAGCCCGGCACCATCGTGGTCGGCAGCACGCCGTTCCAGCGTTCGGCCTGCACCAGGGTGACGAGGTTCGGGTTGGTGCCGAGCGCCTTGGCGCGGGCTTCGATGGCGGCGGCTTCGGCTTCGCCGGTGAGCTTGATGTTGGTGGCGCGGGCTTCGCCGTTCAGCCGCAGCGCATCGGCGGCGGCCTGTGCCTCGGCGCGGACGGCGTTGGCCTTGGCGGTAGCCTGGGTGACAGTGATCTGCGCCTGCACCTTCTCGCGCTCGGCATTCTGCTGCAGCTTCTGCACCTCGACCTCGGCCAGCATGCGCTGCTCGATCGAGTGCAGGTAGTTGGCGCTGAACTCGATGTTTTCAAGTTGGACGCTCTCGATCATGATCATGGGGTCGTCTTTCAGCGATGCCGTGATGGCGTCCTTGATCGAGGAGTTCAGCGCGCCACGCTCCTGGATCGCCTTCACCGCGGTGTAGCGGCCGAATACGATCTTGACCTGCTGATTGACGGCCGGGCTGACCACCTGTTTGACCGCAGTGTCGAGGCCGCCGAACTTTGCATAGAGATCGGCGACCTTGTCCGGCGAGGCGCGCAAGGTGACGCTGATCTTGAGGTCGGCAGGCTGCTGGTCGTAGGAATAGGAGTTCATCTTGTCCCAGGCATAGGTGAAGGTCTTGACGCTGACCTTCTCGACGCTGTCCATCAGCGGGATCTTGAAGCCGAGACCCGGCTGCGCCGTGCCGATCACCGCGCCGTAGCGCAGCCTCACCCCGCGCTCGGTCTGATCGACGGTGTACCAGCTTCCTGCCGCGATGATGACGATGACAATGACGGCGAGGATGGCGCCGATAATTCCCCTGGGCATTTCTGTTTCTCCAGATCTAGAGCGTTTTCAAGCGAAGTGGACACCGGTTCGCGTCAAGAAAACGCGTCAAAACGAAAATCCAGAGCCCGTCGGCCCCGGGTGATGCAAATCTGTGCTGCGCGCCATTGATCCATGGTCATTTGCCGAACGGATGTGACACGCGTCACTTGGTCGGCAGTTCACTGCAGTTGGTTCAGATCGAGCGGCTGCTTCGGCTGGATTTTATGAAAACGCCGCCCATAGCAGGGAGATGCCGGCGGCGATCATGATGCCGTCCATCAGCAGGCGGAAGATATCGGGCTCGAGCTTCAGCACGAAGCGTTTGGCGATGAAGGCGCCGAACATCAGCGAGGAGCCCGCGATCAGGCCTTTCAGCGCGATATCAGGCGTCAGCGCGCCAAAGCGTTCGAACGTCACGGATTTGCTCAAGTAGAGCCCGAGCGAGCTTGCGGCTTCGGTGGCGAGAAACGCACCTTTGTTCAGCCCGTAAAACAGAAACAGCGGCACGCTGAGCGGACCAGTCGAAACCACGATGCCTGTGAGATAGCCGATGATCGCGCCACCCACCGCAAGGTGCCAGAGCTGGGCCTTGAGCTGATGACGCGCCAGCCAGTGCCGCACCGGCACCATCGCGATCAGAAACAGTCCGATCGCGATATCGACGGCGTGCGAAGGCAACGTCAGCAAGGTCCGCGCGCCAAGTGCAGCCGCCGGAATCCCCGTGACCGAATAGGCGAGACACGCCCGCCAGTCGACCTCGCGCCACCAGGCGAGGATGCGCGAGAAGTTCGCCATCACGGCCGCGACCGCCATGATTGGAACAGCTTCCTTCGGGCCGTACTGATAGATGAGCACCGGCATCAGCATGATCGACGAGCCGGTGCCGACGATGCCTGAGATGGTGCCGGCGAGCAGGCCGACAATGAGAACGAAGATGAAGCCCAAGGATGATTCTCTGGGATGACGGCGAGCCGGTGATCATACAGCATCGCAGGATCGTCAAAGGCGGAACACCGCCGTGCCCACCGTTTTCTTCGGCTGCACCGCGATTACATCGTAACGCGCGTATCGAGCGCCCTTTAACCCTTACACAAGCCCTTCGGCTTCCAATCGCGCTCGGGGGTCGTTGGCGGTTTGGAACTATCGTGCAGGATGAGCACCAGCGCCTTGCGCTGAACCGTTCCGGTTGCCGTCAGGTGCATCGGCGGCCCGGCGGGCACGATGACGTGGTGGCTGCCGGCCTTTCCGACTTGCATGCCATCAGGTGTTTCCAGACAGGTTTCGCCGGCAAGCGTGTACCAGGCTTCGGGACCGGAGTGACGATGTTCCGGGGCGGTCATGCCCGGATCAAAGACGGCTTCCATGTATTGCGCGGAATAATTCTCGCCGGCGTTGATCACAAGCGGGCCGATTTCGGCGACGTGTTCGCCGCCGGCCGGTGCACGCCAATCCCGGTCCTCGATCGAAAGCAGCCATATCCTGTCGAGTGATGTGACGACTGTTCCATGTGCGCCCTTGGCCTGCTGGGCGGCCGCGAGTGTCGGAAAAGTGTCCAGATGCCAGAATGTCTGGGACTGCGCGAACGGCCCCAGAGGCTGGTGCGCGATGATCCAGCAGCCCACGGCGCTGCCGCTTCGCTGCTCGACGGGTCTGCAAATTTGCGCATTTGCGCATTCAGAAAAGGCCAATAGGCCGAGGCAGGCGATCGCAAAGACATGAGGACGCATGCTCACCTCCGATGTCCGCGATAAATGATATTCTCGCAGCGGCAGGTTGCAAGCCAGAACATGGTCAGTTCGGCAATTCGGACCTGACGTGCTGCAACCGCTGCTGCTGACAGCATGCTGTCAGCAGGCCTCGGGTAGGACCTCGGCCATGTTGGATCATTTGGGAGGAACACATCGTGCCAATCAAAGGAAGCTGCCATTGCGGCAACACACAATTCGAGGTGAGCGAGGCGCCGTTTGACGTGACACGGTGCACGTGTTCACTGTGTTCGAAACGCGGCGCGTTGTGGGCCTATTATACCCCGGCGCAATTTCGCCTGACATCGTCGCCGGAAAATGTGGCGACCTATCTGTGGGGCAGCCGCACCGTCAAACATCATTTCTGCGCCAATTGCGGCTGCGGCACCTACTCGGAATCGCCGGACTGGTCGACCGGCAAGCCGGACTTCGACAATCCGAAAGTCGGCGTCAATTCGCGGCTGTTCGACGATTTCGATCTCGATGCGGTGCCGGTGACGGTGATCGACGGCAAGAATTTGTGGTGAGAGGCGGCCGCGGGGCTCGCGTCAGGCCGCGTAAAGCTCGATCGGGGCGTCGAATCCCTTGAGCTGGAATGCCTTCGAGGGGCTATCCTTCAAAGCCGGTTGCGTGCGGTCAAACACCGCCTTCGTCACGAGGATCTGGTCGGCTTCGGCGACCGACTGGGCGCGGGAGGCGGTGTTGACCACGGTGCCGATCGCCGTCAGATCCCGATGAGTATGACCGAATTCACCAAAACTGAGTTCGCCGGTATGAATGCCGATGCCGATCCCGAGCTCACTCGCGTTGAGGCCATGGGCTGCAACGAGAGCCTCGCGCCGTTCGCGCCAGCTTTTCTGAATGTCGCGCGCTGCCCGCACGGCGTTCCCGGGATGCTCGGCCCGCACCAGGGGGAAATTGAAGACGGCCATAACGGCGTCTCCGATTGTCTTGTTGAGGAGCCCCTCATACGCCCAAATCGCGTTGGCGCATTCGTCGTAGAATGCATCGAGCAGGCTTGAGACGGTATCCGGCGATTGCGATTGCGACAGGCTGGTGTAGCCGCGCAGATCGGCAAACATGATGGTCGCATCGATGGTGATCTTGCGGGCCCGCATCACCTTGGTGAACATCAGCTCGCAAATGGTGCAGGTGTTGGGGTTCATTCGGCTCGGACGGACGCCGAACGCGCGGAATGGCGCCGAGATCACACCGCGAAGCGGCACCGGGACATGCATCTGCTCCCAGCACCCCCTGCAAATTCTCGAATGTTGCAAAGCCGCCATTTTCAACCGTGATTCATGCGAGCGGCAGATCGGCTGATCCTACAGTTCGGAACAGGCGCGAGCAAGGCAGCGCCACCGCAGCGCACACCTGCCGGCTGGCGGCCCAAGGTAAAGCTCCTAAAGCGTTTTCCAGCGAAGTGGAGGCCGGTTCGCGTCAAGAAAACGCGTCAGAGTAAAATCTAGAGCCTCGTTCCGATTTCCATCGGAACGAAAAAGGCTCTAGGATCGCGTCAAAATAAAAGGAATGGAGGACCACCATGGACGCCGTGACGCCGCAGACCGCAGACACGCATTCCCATCTCGTTCGCCCCGACAGCATGGAATGGCAGAAGACCCGTTTTCCCGGCTGCGAAGCCAAGACGCTGCTGTTCGATCGCAAGACCGGGCTGATGACGGCGCTGATGCGGTTCGCGCCAGGCGCGGTGCTGCCCGACCACGAGCACGTCAATATCGAGCAGACCTATGTGCTGGAAGGTTCGCTCGTCGACAAGGAAGGCCCGGCGCAGGGCATCGAATGCAAGGCCGGGGAGTTCATCTGGCGCGAGGAGGGCAGCCGCCACGTCGCCTGGTGTCCGCAAGGCGGGCTGATGCTCGCGATCTTCCAGGTGCCGAACAAGTTCTTCGAGGCCGATGGCCGCGTCATCGACGCCGCGGGCGAGGATTGGGACGCGGCCTGGGGACACACGCGAAAATAGTTTGCTTAGCCAAGCACGATCCACGCCGGCGCGTGATCGCTGGCGCCTTCCTCGCCGCGCACCTTGCGATCGACGCCGGCCTTGAGCAGGCGCGGCGCAATCGTTGGGCTCAGCAAAAGATGATCGAGCCGCAATCCGGCGTCGCGCGGCCAGCGGTTGCGCTTGTAGTCCCAGAACGTGAACATCGGTTGCGACGGATGCAGTGTGCGGATCGCGTCCGTCCAGCCCTGGTCCATCAACGCCTTGAACGCAGCGCGGCTCTTCGGTTGGATCAGGGCGTCCTTGTCCCAGGATTTCGTCGGATAGATGTCTGATGCGGTCGGCGCGACATTGTAGTCGCCGGCCAGCACCACGGGGATGTCCTGCTTGAGCAGTTTTGCGGCATGCGACCGCAGCCGTTTGAACCAGGCGAGCTTGTAATCGAATTTCGGCCCGGGCTGCGGATTGCCGTTCGGCAGGTAGATGCTGGTGATGATGACGCCGTTGACGGCGGCTTCGATATAGCGCGCCTCGTCATCATCGCGATCGCCGGGCAGGGCGGTGCGGGTCAATACCGGCTCGGCGTTGCGCGCCAGAATGGCAACACCGTTCCAGGTCTTCTGTCCGCGCCACACCGCGCCGTAGCCGGCCTTCTCGATCGCCACAATCGGGAACTCGGCATCGGTCGATTTCAGTTCCTGCAGACAGACGATTTCAGGTTTGGCCGCGCGCAACCAGCGCAACAGGTTGGGCAGGCGGCGGTTGACGTTATTGATGTTGAAGGTCGCGATCTTCATATAGAGCTAGCCCGCATCACTGTGCTTCGCCTGACATTTGCTGACATCTGGAGATTCCATGTCGAAACTACGCTTAGCTGTTCTCGCGTTCGCCATTGGATGTTCCGGATCCGCGTTTGCGCAAACCGCCGACGGGCGCGGCGCCTGCAAGGCGGACTATGACAAATATTGCGCCGGTACGCCGCCTGGCGGCGGCCGCGTCGTCGCATGTCTGAACAAGCAGCAGAACCAGCTCAGCGATGCCTGCAAGAAAGTGTTGGCCGGCCGGAAGAAGCAGTAAGCGCAGCGAGCGCACTAAAGCAGGATAAGAACAGGTTGGGCCGTGACGATCGACCATCTCGTGCCCCGTGCGCAAGCGGCCTGAGCGCTGCGAGCCGGGCCCATTCTACTTTGCATGGGGTTGTTTTCCAGATTTTGTGACTGGGCCCTGCGGTGCACCGTCTAGGTGGAAGCAGCCGCCGGCTCCGCCGGAGGCGGAGCAGCAGGCTCTGCGGCGACGTTGCCGCCCTTGTAGACTCGCGCATAGCGCCTGCCGAGGCTGGTCATCACTTCATAGCCGATGGTGCCGAAATGGTGGGCGAGCTCGTCGACCGTGATGCCTTCGCCGATCAGCGTCACCATATGGCCGCGGCGGACGGCATTCTTGTCGAGATCGGTGATGTCGACGGCCGTCAGGTCCATCGAAATCCGCCCTGCGATCGGGCAGCGTTTGCCGGCGACCACCACCTCGGCGCCGCGGGTGCCGTCATTGGCGCTGGCGGCGCGGAAATAGCCGTCGGCATATCCTGCGGAAACGATCGCTATTCTGGTCGGACGCCGCGCCGTCCAGGTGCCGCCATAGCCGACGGTATCGCCGCGCTCGACGTTGCGGATCTGCACGATACGCGCTTTCAGTTCGACGACCGGCTGCATCGGATTGTCGGCTTCCGGCGTCGGATTGATGCCGTAGAGCGCGCAGCCCGGCCGCACCAGGTCGAACTGGAATTGAGCGCCCAAGAAAATGCCGGACGAATTCGCCAGCGATGCCGGCACGCCGGAAAACACGCTCGCGATCTCGCGGAACGCCGTGAGCTGCCTGGCGTTGGCGGGATTGTTGAGCAGTTCCGCGGAGGCGAGGTGGCTCATCACGAGCGTAACGCCGTGATCGCCGGCATTGATACGCGGGATGAGCCCCTCCGCCTCGGTTACCGTCAGCCCGAGCCGGTTCATGCCGGTATCGATGTGAATCGCAGCGCCGCCCGACCAGCCCGAGCGGCGGCAGAACACGTCCCATTCGGCGAGTTCGTTGAGATCGCCGATGACAGGCTTGCAGTCGATTTTGGCGTAGGCCTCACCGGTGTTCTGGAACAAGCCGCCGAGCACGTAGATCGCAGCCGTGGGCGTCGCCGCGCGAACCACGCGGGCCTCTTCGAGGGTGGCGACGAAAAACGTCTTGCCGCCGGCGGCAGCAAGCGCGCGCGCCACCGGTTCGGCGCCGCAGCCATAGGCGTCGGCCTTGACGACAGCGGCGCATTCGGCCGGCACCGCCGTTTTCTCGAGCTTGCGCCAGTTGGCGATGATGGCATCGAGATCGACCGTCAGCACGCCGGTGGCCGTCACGAGCGCAGCCGCCTGGTTCGCCTCCGGCGAGAGCAGGGTGCCTTGCGGAATGGATTTGGGATCGGGGGCAATGTTCATGCCCCATTTTAGAGCGTTTTCCAGCGAAGTGGAAACCGGTTCGCGTAAAGAAAACGCGTCAAAACAAGAATCTAGAGCCCCGTTCCGATTCAATCGGAGCGGAAGAGGCTCTAGGCGGCGGAACGCGACGGTTCAACCGCAGTTCGCCTCAATAGCCGCGGTCGGGCATGTGGCCGTCCTGTGCGAGATCGCTGAAGCGCGTGAACTGGCCTTCGAACTGCACTTCCACCGTGCCGGTAGGGCCGTGGCGCTGCTTGCCGATGATGATTTCGGCCTTGCCGTGCACCAGCGACATGTCGAGCTGCCATTTTTCGTATTCGGGCGTGCCGATACGCGGCTCCTTGTTGGCGAGATAATATTCCTCGCGGTACACGAAGATCACGACGTCGGCGTCCTGCTCGATCGAACCGGATTCACGCAGGTCGGCCAGTTGCGGCCGCTTGTCGTCGCGGTTTTCGACCTGACGCGAGAGCTGTGACAAGGCAATGATCGGAACGTTAAGCTCTTTTGCCAATGCTTTGAGGTTGGTGGTGATTTCGGTCACTTCCTGCACGCGATTATCAGACTTCTTGCCCGAACCCTGCAGCAGCTGGATGTAGTCGATCACGATCATGTCGAGGCCCTTTTGCCGCTTCAGGCGGCGGGCGCGGGCGGTGAGCTGCGAGATCGACAGGCCGCCGGTTTCGTCGACGTAAAGCGGCAACGACTGCAGCTCGATCGAATAGTCGCGGATCTTCTCGAAATCCGCTTCGCTGATGCCGCCGCGGCGGATCATGCTCGACGCGATGCTGGTCTGTTCGGCCAGAATACGCGTGGCGAGCTGTTCGGCGGACATTTCGCAAGAGAAGAAGCCGACGATGCCGCCGTTGACGGACTTCATCGTGCCGTCGGGCTGAACTTCGGCCCGGTGCGCTCTGGCGATGTTGTAGGCGATGTTGGTGGCGAGCGCCGTCTTGCCCATGCCGGGGCGGCCGGCGACGATGATCAAGTCGGAGGCCTGCAGTCCACCCATCTTGGTGTCGAGATCGCGCAAGCCCGTGGCAATGCCCGACAGGCTGCCGTCGCGCTGAAAGGCCTTGGCCGCCATGTCGACGGCGGTGGTCAGCGCCTGCGAGAAGCGCTGGAAGCCGCCGTCGTAACGGCCGGATTCGGCAAGTTCGTAAAGCTGGCGCTCGGCGTCCTCGATCTGGGTGCGCGGGGTAAAGTCCACCGGCGCATCGAAGGCGACATTGACCATGTCCTCGCCGATCCGGATCAGGTCGCGGCGCAGCGACATGTCGTAGACCGTGCGGCCGTAATCCTGCGCGTTGATGATCGTGGTGGCTTCAGCCGCGAGACGCGCGAGGTACTGGCCAACCGTCATGCCGCCGATATCGGTATCGGCGGGCAGGAAGGTTTTCAGCGTGACGGGGGTCGCGACCTTGCCCATCCGGATCAGGCTGCTAGCGGTCTCGAAGATGGTCTGGTGGATCGGCTCGAAGAAGTGCTTCTGTTCCAGAAAGTCGGAAACCCGGTAGAACGCGTCGTTGTTGACGAGAATGGCGCCCAGCAGGCTCTGCTCCGCTTCGATATTGTGCGGTGCGCTCCGGTAAACCGGAGTTCCAGCATCGGGAGCGAGTTTCAGGACGTTCGAATCAGTCAGGGCCATGGCGTCAGGTTATGCTCGTGATTTTTGGCGTTGCCAGCATTTCCGAAGAAGGGCGGCGATAAAGCGCCTGTCCCGAACAAAGCGGAAGCAAAAGCTCGGCGCTATGCACCGTTCTTCTAAAATGTGGATGACTCCGGCTTGCGCTCGGCGGGAAGCTTGACGGGCTTTCGGCCAAAACGGGGCCGTTCGGGCGCGTTTTCCGTGAAAATGCCAGGTAAAATCTTAGGAGAGCCTGAACCTTACCGCGACTTGGACAGACACATCCGAACGCGGCGAATAATTTCGATCCGCGTCTTAAGCGTTGATCAAACCAGGATCAGGTAGACGAACGCGAACAAGGCGGCGCCCACCCCGATTGCGATCAAGGCGTAGTCGATCCTGATGTCGGAATCGAACGGGGCTGGGTAGGTCTGCTGGCTCATGGCCGAGATCTACGATGGGCCGCCGAGGGCTTCTGTGAAGTAGATCACATCGGGTGTGATTTTCTTCGCCGCAGGATGGACTGGTTACGAAATCGGGAACGGGCCGGCGACTTTCGAGTTGCCAGTTGTAATGGGCCGGAAGGACAGACGATGGGTCAGCAAATCCCGGGATGGCGATCGGCAAACGGCCAGCGTTTGTGGCTGTCGATGCTGATCGACACGATGGAAGCGATTTCGCGCCCGGAACTGCGTGCCGTGCCCTGTGACGACCAGTTGCTTGCTACGGTGCGAGCTCAACTCGCCCGCCCGGCGTCGGTTCGCACACCTTATGCCTCGGTGTACAGCCTCCGGAACTGACCCGTGATTGGGTGGCCTATTCGCCCGCCAACTGCAGCCGTGGTTGTTTCCCGAGTTCCATCCCGCGCAGCCTCGCTTCCTCCCGGGTAATGTAATCCCGCGTCATCGGCACGATCCCCTGCCGCTTGGTGATTTGGAGCTGGAAGTTCATCAGGTTTTGCTTGCGGAACGACATTTCCGACGCCGCCAGGTAAAATTCCCACATGCGGGCAAAACGCTCGTCATAGAGACGCACCGCCTCTTCGCGCCGCGCCATGAAGCGGTCGCGCCAGGCCTTCAGCGTGTCGGCATAATGCAGCCGCAGGATTTCGATGTCGCAGACCAGAAGGCCCGCCTTCTCGATCGCGGGGACGACCTCGGAAAGGGCGGGGATATAGCCGCCCGGGAAGATGTATTTCGTGATCCATGGGCTCGTTACATCGGGCCCGGTAGAACGGCCGATCGAGTGCAGTACCATGATGCCGTCGTCGCTGAGAAGTTCGGCGCAGCGCCGGAAATAGGTTTCGTAGAAGTCGATGCCGACATGTTCGAACATGCCGACCGACACGATCCGGTCGAACGGGCCGGCAATGTCGCGGTAGTCGCTGAGCAGGAATCTGGTCGATCCTGCCAAATTCTTTTCGGCGGCACGGGCATTCGAAGCCTGTAATTGCTCGGACGATAGTGTGATGCCGGTGACGTCGGCGCCGGTCATTTCCGCCAGATAGAGGCCAAGGCCACCCCAGCCCGAGCCGATGTCGAGGAGACGGTTGCTGCGGCCGATCAGGAGCTTGGCGGCAAGGTGGCGCTTCTTGGCGAGCTGGGCGTCGTCGAGTGTCGTATCCGGCGTTTCGAAATAGCCACAACTGTATTGCCGGTCGGCGTCGAGGAAGAGGGAATAGAGACGCCCGTCGAGGTCGTAGTGGTGGGCGACGTTGTTCCTCGCCCGGCTGCGCCAATTGAATTGCCTGGCGTGCCGGCTGAAATAACGCAGCCACCATTGCAGCTTGGCCCAGCGCGGCACCATTTCGGGCTGATCGAGCAGGATCGCCAACGCATCCGCGATGGAGCCGTTCTCGACCACGAACGTGCCATCCATATAGGCTTCGCCAAGCGCCAGTTCGGGATTGAGCAGAATGCGGCGCTGGGTCCGCTCGGTCAGGAACTTCGCCGACACCGGACGGGCGGCTCCATCACCGCAGGTAAACTTGGCCCCGCTCGCGGCCGTGAACGTCATCGTGCCGCGGCGAATGAACTGACCCAGGAAATAACGCAACAACCGGTCCATCGAAGCACCAATGGAGTGCGACCGTTACACCGACACACCCTGGATTGGTTGGTTCCAAGGATGATCAACACCAACGTAAGTACGATGATGCGGTGGCGCTAGTGTGTTGGAGTCAAAGCGGATATTCACAAATGTCACACTCACGCAGATGCGTACTGGGCGCGCTTCCATTCGCGCCATAATCGGCTAAAAGGTGACCCCGCCGTCGGCCGTTGTGCGACGCCGGCGATTCCACTCTGGAGAAGCAGGGAATGTTGAGCCGAGCGCTCAGTTCAGCGACGGTGATGCTCCTGATCGGCTGCCTAACAGCAGGCGTGGCGCAGGCCGTTGAAAATCTCGACGCTGGCAAGAGCCCCTCCCAGATATTCTCGAACACCTGCAGCGCCTGCCACAAGAGCCCGCGTGGCCTGTTGAAGAATACGCCGGCTTCATCATTGCCGGGGTTCCTGCGCCAGCACTACACGACCGGTACCGACATGGCCGCTGTGCTCTCGTCCTACCTGATATCCAACGGGGCTGCCGACCCGCGGTATCAGAGCAAGGATCAGCCCAGGAAGGACGCCAGGAAAGACGCGAGGCAAGATCCCAGGCAGGACGAAGGGCCGGATCAGCAGCCCGACCGGTTCGGTCGCCGGCAGCGGTCGGCCGCGCCACCTGCGCAGGAGGCTTCCCGGCCGGATGCCGACGCAACACGGCCGCAAGGCGAGGGCGCGCGTTCGGGCCGCGACGCGAAGCGGTACGGACGGTCACGCGCGGCGCCCGACGCCGCCATGCCTGCAGATGGGCAGCCCCCGGTGCAGGCTGCAACCGACAGCAAATCGGGCGTCAGACAGAAGCAGGGCAGGCGTGGCCGGCCCGTGGCCGAAGAGCCGCCAAAAATCGAGCGGCCAGCTTCTGGCGATGCCGCGACGGAAAATGATGCGTCGCGGGATGCCGCCAAGGCAGAAACCGGCGTGATGGATTCCGCCAAGTCCGGTTCTGCCAAGCCCGATCCTGATTCTGCCAAATCCGATCCAGCCAAGACCGACGCAACCGACAGCGACAGGCCGGCCAGCGAGGCGGCGAAGCCCGCAGGGGAGCGGGCGCGCGAGAGCAGACCCGAGAGCGCCAAGGTCGATGCTCCCAGGGAGAACATCGGCAGCGAGCCCAATCCGCTCCGGCCCGATCCGGTGCCGCCGGTCACCCCTGCGTCGCCTGCTTCCGCAGCAACCGCGCCTGATCCGTCCGCGGCAACGACATCAGCGACGCCGGTGACGGCTACGGCGCCTGCAGCGCCGGCCGTGCCCGCCGGTCCGCCCGTGCCGCCGATCTCACGATAAGACTTTCATATTTTCCAAATGCCGCCGGTGACGTCGCTTGACCGCTTCTAGAGTATCACTCTAGAGTAATGATCTATCGAGGATCAAGCTGGTGACCACGGCACGCGAGGATCTGCTGGCGGCGGGATTGGCGGTGTTCGACCGCGACGGTTTCGAGGGCGCAACGGTGGCCGCCATCAGAACCCGCGCGCGGGCCTCCAACGGCAGCTTCTTCCATTTTTTCGGATCGAAGAAGGAACTGGCCGGCACGCTGTTCCTGGAAATTCTGGCGCGGTACCATTCGGCCGTCATTGCGGCGGTCGATGAATCCTGCCCAGCGCGGGAAGGCGTGGCGCGGCTGATCCGCGCGCATCTCGAATGGGTCGTCAATTCCCGGCGCGAGGCGCGCTATCTGTTCGAAATCTCGCGCAGCGAATGGACCGAAGATATCCGCGGAGCGCAGCGCACGCAAAACTCACGTCTTGCGGAAGCCGTCCAGCGATGGCGCGCACCGCTGGTTGAACGCGGCGAATTGCTGCCTATGAGTTCGTCACTGTTTTTCAGTCAGATCATCGGCCCGGCGCAGATTTTCTGCCGCGCCTGGCTGTCCGGCCGCGGCCGCGCCGATCCGAGAGGGCAGGCCGATGTTCTGATCGCCTGCGCCATTCGCGCGGTGGTCGCGCCCGATGCGATCCACAAACCGGGAGAAGCCGTATGAGTGCGATTAACGATCCCGACTTCGCGCCGATCGCGACTCGCATCCGCGACAATGTCGGCCGCCAGGGTTTTATGACCCATATCGGGGCGGAACTGTCCGAGCTGACGCGCGGCACGTGCACGCTTGCGGTCGACCGCCGGCCGGAACTGTTGCAGCAGCACGGCCTGTTCCATGGCGGCGTCACCGCCTTCCTGGTGGACAACGCCACTACGATTGCGGCCGCAACATCGCGGGGGCAGTCGGCGCTGACGGCGGAATACAAACTGAACCTGCTGTCACCGGCAGCAGGCGAGCGCCTGATCTGCCGGGCGCGCGTGATCAAGCCCGGACGTCAGGTCGCCGTGGTTGCGGCCGACGTGTTCTGCGTGACCGATGGTGTCGAGAAGCACACGGCGACCGCGCTGGCATCGATTGCCATGCTCGACGAGAAGGCGGCCGCCAGAATCCCAAGCCCGGCCTGAAGGGGCCGGGCTTGAAACGCTTCTCAGCGCACTAAGACGCGTTACTTCTCGGTCGCGGCTGGCGCCGGCTCGTCGTCTTGCTGGGCTTCCGGATCGAAGAACTCGCCGGCGGCGGCCAGCGCCTCGGCGGCGGCGTCCTGGTCTTCTTGACGGGTCGAGATGTCCTCGCCGCGGTTGATGCGCTCGGCTTCATCCGCGCTGCGCGCCACGGTGACGCTGACGCTGACTTCGACTTCCGGATGCACGGCGATGGCGATCGCGTGCTTGCCGATGGTCTTGATCGGCGCGTCGAGCAGGACCTGGCTGCGGCTGATGGTGACGCCGTCGGCCTCAAAGGAAGTGATGATGTCGCGCACGCTGACCGAGCCGAACAACTGGCCGGTTTCGGAAGCTTGGCGCAGCACGACCACGTTGCGGCCGTTGATCTTCTCGGCGACCTTGGTCGCTTCGCCCTTGGCCTTGAGGTTGTTGGCCTCGAGTTCGGCCTTCATGCCGTCGAACTTGGAGCGGTTATCGGCGGTGGCGCGCAGCGCCTTGCCGCGCTTGAGCAGAAAGTTGCGGGCAAACCCGTCCTTGACGCGGACGACTTCGCCCATCTGGCCGAGCTTGGCGACGCGTTCCAGCAAGATGACTTCCATTTTCGTTCTCCTTTTTGAGTGTACGTATTCGGTTTGGTGGATTGGTTGAAATTTTCAGGCCACGGGCAAGGGAGGAGGCTTTCCGCGCAGGAACCGTTGGCGAATTCCAAAGGCGGCGTCGGCAAGGCCAAGCGCGACCAACAAAATGATCCATGGCAGCAGAAGCAGCATGCCGTAGGCACAGGTCAGCCAGACCGCCCGGCTCTGCGAACTCCGGGTCACCGTATGAAGGACGGCAAGGCCCATGAGGACGTAGGCCATCATGAGCGCGGCGGCCACGATCTGTGAAAGATTTCCGGGAGTCCCTCCAACGAAACAGAATGCCAATGCGACGGAAAGTGCAACCAGCGTCATCGGCGGCAATCCCGTGCTCGTCACGTTCGGCCAGGGACGTTGCAACAGCCCCGATATTGCGGCGATCTTTGCGGCGAGCCAGAGATTGAGCACAAGCGTTGCCACGACGAACATCGCCGACAGGCCTCGCAAGATCGTCATCATCACGTGGACAAGCTGTTCGACTTCACCGGTCGGCCGGCCCTCAAGCGCAGGAAGGGCCTGCAGCAGCGCGCTTCGCAGCGCTTCGGCGGTGACATCGGCGCCCTTGCCGAACACGAGCGACATGGCGGCAGCAAGAATGGCGAAGCCTGCGATCCAGAGCAGGATACGGCCGAGCGGATACCATTCGAGTTGAGGTGCAGCCGGCGCCGAACCATTGCCGGGGGCGGTATTGGTCAGCGGCCGTCCCAGCAGCGCGAGATGGCCGAGCCACCAGGCCGGCAGCGCCACTGCGATCGTGAAAGCGATGCAATAGCGCAGGCCAAAAAAGATGCCGAAACCCGAAGCGGCCGCGATGCCACCGATCGTTGCGGTCAACGGTCCCCATCCGAGCGCCGCCACCATGAGCGGCAGCGGTGCCATAATGGAGAGCAGCAACGAAACCGGCACGCCCGACATCGTCGAGGCGAACATCAGCGCCGACGCACAGCCGGCTGCAAGGGCAATGAGGACAATCGCGATCATCAGCTGTCCCGCTCCTTTCGAGCGGTTAGAGGTCGTCTCGACCCCAACCATCGGCGACCGGACGACCCGGAAGCCTTATGAATAGTCGGGTCCGCGGCGCGAACGCCGCGGACCAAAGTGCTTTAGCGAATGACGTAGGGCAGCAGGCCGAGGAAACGCGAGCGCTTGATGGCGCGCGCGAGCTCACGCTGCTTCTTGGCGGAGACGGCGGTGATGCGGCTCGGCACGATCTTGCCGCGCTCGGAGACGTAACGCATCAACAGCTTAGAATCCTTGTAGTCGATCTTCGGCGCATTGGGACCCGTGAACGGGCAGGTCTTGCGGCGACGGAAAAACGGACGGCGTGCACCAGCTTCAGCCATGGTTCTTACTCCTCTACCGCTGCTGCGTCGTCTTCACGCGGACGGCGCGGACCACGGTCGCCGCGGAAGCCGCCGCCTTCACGATCGCCACGGAAGCCGCCTTCGCGGTCACCGCGGAAACCGCCGCCGCGATCGTCGCGCTCGCGGTCACGATCGGCCTTGCGCATCATCGCCGAAGGACCTTCCTCGTGCTCTTCGACGCGGACGGTGAGGTAGCGGATGACGTCTTCGGAGATTCGCTCCTGCCGCTCGATCTCGGTGACCGCAGCAGAGGGCGCATCGATGTTCATCAGCACGAAATGTGCCTTGCGATTCTTGTTCATGCGGTAGGTGAGGGAGCGTACGCCCCAGTTCTCGGTCTTGGTGATCTTGCCGCCGAGCCCTTCTACGATGCCCGTCATCTGGGTGGTCAGCTCTTCGACCTGCTGGGTGCTCGCATCCTGGCGCGCGAGAAAAACATGCTCGTAAAGAGGCATGGGTGTCCTTTCCTAGTGTTGGCGCGGTTCCCGGCGGCAAGCCCTTCGAGGCCTTTGGAAAGGACTCGGGATAAGCTCAGAAGGCGGAAGCACGGGACGACGGGCCGACTGGCCCTGCCACATCAATCCAAAGGTGAGACTGCTGAGACCGTCCGTTCAGCTCCCGGCCGGGATCCACGGATGCGCGGTTTATAAGGATTTTCGGCGGGCTGGCAAGGCTTACCGGGATAGCAAACATTCGATCTTGATTTATTTGTTTGTATAGCATACAAATAAGACGTCGGAGGTAAAATGGCCCCCAAGTCCGTCCAGACAGCTCCAGAAATGTCCGCCGGCGATCCCAAGCATGCCGTCCGCGCCACGCGTACGGCCGGACGCCAGATGCGCTCGCGCCTCCTCGACGGCGCCAGCCGCCTGTTCAGGGAGCGGGGCCTTGTCGGAACCTCGATTTCGGACATCGCGGCGGCGGCTAACGCATTTCCGAGCCAGATCACTTATTACTTCCGCACCAAGGAAGCCTTGTTCGTCGAGGCCGCGTGCCGCGAGGTGCTCTATCTGGCGCGCGCGACCGAGCAGGCGGCGCTTCAGGCGCAAACGCCGCGGGAATACACGCACGCGCTGGCGGAGACGGTAACGGCGACGGACACAGTCGCTTTCTTTGCCGAAGCCTTGACCCTGACCAGGCGCCGCCAGGATCTCGCGCCGTTGGTTGAACGCACCATCGAGCGTTTGCACAGCGAAGGCACGCGCGCTTATGCGAGCAAGGTCGAGCGGCATGGCTGGCGCTCACTCCGCGCGCCCGAGGAAAGCTCGCGGCGATTCTGGGCGATCGCGGTCGGCGTCATGATCGAGGGCCATGCGATGGGACGGTCGGCAGAGGATTTGTGCGCCGAGATGCTGCGCGTGCTGGGCGATCAGGCCACGACACCGCCTGGGACCGACAACGCGAGGCTGCGCCTGGTGGATGACAGCGACAGGCCCGACAGGGAGACCTCATCATGACCGCGCTTCGCATGCGTGCCCGCGACTTCCTGAACGATGATCAATTGATCGCCGTGCGCCAGCGCGTGACCTGGAAGGGGATGGCCCTGATCGCGCATGCATGGGCGTTGATATTGGGATCGATCGCGCTGGTGGCGTGGTGGCCCAACCCGCTGACCTTTCTGCTGGCGGTCGGCATCATCGGTTCGCGCCAGCTCGGGCTCGCCATCCTGATGCATGACGGCGCGCATGGATGCCTGTCGGCGGACGAGCAGGTCAACCTGACGCTGAGCCAGTGGTTCTGCGCCTATCCGATTTTCGCCGAGACCCGCGCCTATCGCCGCTATCATCTGCAGCATCACGCCCGCACGCAGCAGGAAGACGATCCGGATCTGATTCTTTCAGCGCCGTTTCCGATCACCGGAGTGAGCTATCGCCGCAAGTTCGTGCGCGATATCACCGGCCAGACCGGCTACCAGCAGCGCAGGGCGCAGTTGCTGAATGCGCTCGGGCCGAAGGAATGGCCCTCCGCGCGGCGCGCTGCGCATTTCTGGGAGAAGCTTGGCCCGCAATTTGCGGTCAACGCCGTGCTGTTTGCCGGCCTTGCCGCCGCAGGCGTGTGGTGGGCCTATCCGCTGCTATGGCTGTTGCCGCTGCTCACCTGGCAGATGGTCATCACGCGCATCCGCAACATCGCCGAACATGCGGTGGTTCCCGACTCCAGCGATCCCTTGCGCAACACCCGCACCACGCACGCGAATTTCCTCGAACGGCTGTTCATTGCGCCGTACTATGTCAACTATCACCTTGAGCATCATCTGCTGTTCTACGTGCCCTGCTACAATCTTCCGCGTGTCCACCGCATCCTCAGTGAAAGCCGGTACGCAGATCGCATGGAGGTGCAGCCCAACTACGCCACCGTGCTGCGGCTGGCGACTGCGAGGCCAGACCATGAGGACCGGCCGGGCAACGTCGTGAGCAGCGCGCGCCGCGCCCGGGCCGGAAAAGAGGTTGGCGGCGACCAGCAAGCGGGCGGCTTCTAAAGACCGGTACGGGGCTTAAGCCAGTCCCGGCGATTCCGCACCGCGGCTTGACATCCCGGCCTTGGTCAGTGTCTTACGGCCCCAATTCGAATGTGGGGAGCGCCGATGACGGCTGCATTTACGTTTCCGGGGCAGGGTTCCCAGGCGGTCGGCATGGGCAAGGCCCTGGCGGAGGCCTTTCCGGCCGCGCGGGCGGTATTCGACGAGGTTGATTCGGCGCTCGGCGAGAAGCTGACCGCTATCATCTGGGATGGTCCGGCCGAAACCCTCCAGCTCACCGAAAATGCCCAGCCGGCCCTGATGGCGGTCTCGATCGCCGCGCTGCGCGTGCTGGAGACCGAGGCGGCCTTTTCCGTGGGACGGGATGCGGCGTTCGTCGCCGGCCATTCGCTCGGCGAATATTCCGCGCTGGCCGCCGCCGGCAGCCTCAGCGTCAGCGATACCGCGCGCCTGCTGCGGACCCGCGGGCTTGCGATGCAAAAGGCGGTGCCGGTCGGTGCCGGCGCCATGGCGGCACTGCTCGGGCTTGATTATGAAGCCGCGATGGCCGTTGCCGGCGAAGCCGCGCAAGGGCAGGTCTGTCAGGCCGCCAACGACAATGGCGGCGGGCAGGTGGTGGTGTCCGGCGACAAGGCCGCCGTCGAGCGCGCGCTCGAAATCGCCAAGACCAAGGGCGCCAAGCGCGCGATGCTGCTGCCGGTATCCGCGCCGTTCCATTGCAAGCTGATGCAGCCCGCGGCCGACGCGATGGCGCAGGCGCTGGCCGGGGTGACGATCAAGGCGCCGGCTTCGCCGCTGGTGTCGAACGTGCTGGCGGCCCCCATCACCGATCCCGACGAGATTCGCCGCCGCCTGATCGAGCAGGTCACCGGCACCGTGCGCTGGCGCGAGTTGGTGGCTTACATGGCGGCGCATGGCGTCACGCGGTTCTTCGAAATCGGCGCCGGCAAGGTGCTGAGCGGGTTGGTCAAGCGCATCGCCGATGGCGCGGTCGGCGTGTCGGTCGGGGGACCCAACGATATTGCGGCGGCCAAGGACGCCTTGGCGGCCTCGGCCTGAAGCTCCCGGAAAGGAGACATTGATGTTCGATTTGACGGGCAGGACGGCGCTGGTGACCGGCGCGACCGGCGGCATTGGCGGGGCGATCGCGCAGGCGTTGCATGGGCAGGGCGCGACGGTCGCGATATCAGGAACGCGCCGCGAGGTGCTGGATTCGTTTGCCGCCAAGCTTGGCGATCGCGTCCACGTGCTGCCATGCAACCTTTCCGACAGCGCTGATGTCGAGGCGCTGGTCCCGGCGGCGGAAGCCGCGATGGGGCAGGTCGATATTCTGATCGCCAATGCCGGCATCACGCGCGACAACTTGTTCGTGCAGTTGCGAGACGAGGATTGGGACGACGTTATCCGGGTCAACCTGACCGCGACCTTCCGTCTCGCCCGCGCCGCAACCAAGCTGATGATGCGCAAGCGTTTTGGCCGGATCATTGCGATCACCTCGATCGTCGGGGTGACCGGCAACCCCGGCCAGGCCAACTACACCGCGTCGAAGGCCGGAATCATCGGCCTGATCAAGACGCTGGGGGCGGAATACGCCAAGCGCAACGTGACCGCCAACTGCATTGCACCGGGCTTTATCAAGACGCCGATGACGGACGCGCTCAACGACAAGCAGCGCGAGTCCATCCTGGCAAAGGTTCCTGCGGCGCGGCTGGGGACACCGGAGGACATCGCCGCGGCGGCTGTCTATCTCGCCTCGAACGAGGGCGCCTACGTCACCGGCCAGACGATTCACGTCAACGGCGGAATGGCCATGTTTTGAGCCAGTTATCGCCCCTATAGTGCGGCCGGGGGCCGTTTTCCGGGGTGGTTGAGGGCTTGTAGTCAAGGATGGGGAAGTATGATAACCGAACCCCCGACGGATGGGCAAACAAGGCCATTGCAGGATTTTGAAACCCTGTATATTGGCGTGGCGACGCCTGCCGTTCGCCGGGGCTTTGTCGGCTACCACCGGGCCGAATCAAGACTATGCGCGAAAGCGAAGGAAGTTTAACGACCACGATAGCTCGTAGCGTCTCTATAGCGTCTTGGGGTCGGGTCCAATGGAACAAGCACGAGGTTGAACGATGAGTGAGATTGGCGAGCGGGTTAAGAAGATTGTGGTCGAGCACCTCGGTGTTGAACCCGAAAAGGTTGTCGACAACGCAAGTTTCATCGACGACCTCGGCGCCGACAGCCTCGACACCGTCGAGCTTGTGATGGCATTTGAAGAAGAGTTCGGTTGCGAAATTCCCGACGACGCCGCTGAGACGATTTTGACCGTCGGCGATGCGACGAAGTTTCTCGAGAAGAACGCGAAAAGCTGACGTCCCGGGCGGGTAGAGACAGAACCGGACGGGCCGTTGTCTAACGGTCCCCCGGTTTCTTGTTTTGGTACGCTAGCCTCGGTTGGAGTTTGACATGAGACGGGTTGTCGTCACGGGGCTGGGCATGGTTACGCCGCTCGGCTGCGGCGTTGACACAACGTGGAAGCGTATCCTCAACGGCGAGAGCGGCGCCAAAAAGATCGACACGTTTGAAGTCGCTGATCTCGCCAGCCAGATTGCTTGCGTGATTCCACGCGGCGACGGCAGCGACGGCACCTTCAATCCGGACCAGTGGATGGAGCCGAAGGAGCAGCGCAAGGTCGACGACTTCATCATCTTTGCGATGGCTGCAGCGCGCCAGGCGCTCGACGACGCCGACTGGCATCCCTCGACTGAAGAAGACAAATGTGCCACCGGCACCCTGATCGGTTCGGGGATCGGCGGCTTGTCCGGCATCGCCGACACGGCGCTGCTGCTCAAGGAGCGCGGGCCGCGCAGGGTATCGCCGTTCTTCATTCCGGGGCGACTGATCAACCTCGCGTCCGGCTATGTCTCGATCGAGCACGGCCTCAAGGGCCCCAACCATTCCGTGGTGACCGCCTGTTCGACCGGCGCGCACGCGATCGGCGACGGCGCCAGGCTGATTGCGCTCGGCGACGCCGACGTCATGGTCGCGGGCGGAACGGAATCGCCGATCTGCCGGCTGGCAATGGCGGGCTTCTGCGCCGCGCGCGCGCTCTCGACCGGCTACAATGAGACGCCGGAAAAAGCCTCGCGGCCGTATGACAAGGATCGCGATGGCTTCGTGATGGGCGAGGGCGCCGGCATCGTGGTGCTCGAGGAATATGAGCACGCGAAAAAGCGCGGTGCGAAGATCTATGCGGAAGTGGTGGGCTATGGCCTCTCGGGCGATGCCTATCACATCACATCGCCTGCGCCGGATGGCGATGGCGGCTTCCGCAGCATGAGCGCGGCGATCAAGCGTGCCGGGATCGCGGTATCCGATATCGACTACATCAACGCCCACGGCACTTCGACGCAGATCGGCGACGAGATCGAACTCGGCGCGGTGGAGCGGATGCTCGGCAACGCCGCCTCCAAGGTGTCGATGTCGTCGACGAAATCATCCACCGGGCACCTGCTTGGTGCTGCCGGTGCGATCGAAGCGATTTTCAGTATACTTGCGATTCGCGATAACGTTGTTCCGCCCACCATCAATTTGGAAAATCCGTCGGTGGAAACGGCAATCGATCTGGTGCCGCAGACGGCGCGCAAGCGCGAGATTAACGTCGCGCTGTCGAATTCCTTCGGTTTCGGAGGCACCAATGCCTCCGTGATCCTTCAGCGCGTGGCTGACTAGCAAGTGTTTAGAACTACTCCACCGTTTTGCCGTATTCGGCGATGATTTCTACATGCGGGCGTGTGCTATCGGCTGGGCAAGGGAATTGTCCGGCCGCGATTGAACCGACAGGATTCAGGTTGCATCGATGAGTGAGAGGCCGCCCATTTCACCGCGAAGTCCGCGCGCAGCGCTGGAGCCCGAGCAGGTGCCGCCGCCGCCGAAGCGGTCGGAGCGCGCCCGCAATCCTTTCGTGGTGGTCGGCAATGCCATCATCACCATCCTGATCATTCTGATGATCGGGGCAGGAACGGTGTACTATTACGGCAGGCAAATGCTGGAGACGCCGGGCCCGCTGCAGGAAGACAAGATCGTCAACATTCCCTCGCGTGCCGGCAAGCGCGACATCGCCGACGCGCTGTTGCGCGAAGGGGTGATCAACGTCAATCCCTGGGTATTCATCGGCGGCGTGTTTGCGCTCAAGGCGAGTTCCGACCTCAAGCCGGGCGAATATTCCTTCCAGAAGAAGGCCAGCCTGCGCGACGTCATCGCCACCATCGTCGAGGGCAAGGTGGTGCAGCACGCTGTCACCATTCCCGAAGGCTTGACGTCCGAACAGATCGTGGCGCGGCTCACCGACAGCGACATCTTCGCAGGCTCGGTGCGGGAAATGCCGCGTGAAGGAACGCTGCTGCCGGAAACCTACAAGTTCCCGCGCGGCACCACGCGCGAACAGGTGATCCAGCGCATGCAGCAGACCCAGAAGCGGGTGCTCGCGGAGATCTGGGAACGCCGCAATCCGGATGTCCTGGTCAAGTCGCCGGAGCAGCTCATCACGCTGGCCTCGATCATCGAGAAGGAAACCGGCCGGGCCGACGAGCGCAGCCGCGTGGCCGCCGTATTCACCAATCGCCTGCGGCAGAGGATCAAGCTGCAGTCCGACCCGACCATCATCTATGGCCTGGTCGGCGGCAAGGGAACGCTGGGCCGGCCGATCAAGCGCTCCGAGATCACGCAGCCTTCGCCCTACAACACCTATGTCATCGAAGGCCTGCCGCCCGGGCCGATCGCCAATCCGGGCCGCGCCTCGCTCGAAGCCGCCGCCAACCCGGCGCGCACGCGCGACCTGTTCTTCGTGGCCGACGGCACCGGCGGGCACACCTTTACCGAGACCTACGACCAGCACCAGAAGAACGTCGTCAAGCTCCGGGCGCTCGAAAAGCAGATTCAGAACGATACCGTCGAACCGTCAGAGGATGCGCCGCCGCCGACGGCGGCCGGAGCACCGGGCGATACTACAGCGACCACGCCGCGGCCGGGAGCGCCGGCGAAAAAGCCGCCAGCCCGTCCTGCGGCGCCTGCACCTGCGACAGCACCGGCCCGGCAGGGTGCCGCGCAGTCGATCACGACGCCGCCGGTGGTGCAGCGCTGACCTCCGGCCGGTTAAGCCGGCATTTCCGCTACGGCCGGAACGCAATTCCACTTTGGCGGAAATCGGCCTAAGGTCGCGCCGTTCCTTTCGAGTCTCGAAATCCCTGTCCTTTGGAGAGTATTACGCGATGGCGCTATCGAGCATGACCGGTTTTGCCCGGAGCCACGGCGCCAGCGGCCCCTATGCTTTCGAATGGGAACTGAAATCCGTCAACGCCAAGGGTTTTGACCTGCGTTTGCGCCTGCCGCCCGGCTGGGACGAGCTGGAGGCTTTTGCCAAGAAACGCGCCGGCGAGGTGCTGTCGCGGGGCACGGTGTACGCCAATCTCAGCGTCAAGCGCGCCAACGCGGTCTCGACCATACGCATCAATGAAGACGTGCTGGCCTCGATTGTGAAGGTCGCGGGCGAACTCGCCGGCCGGATCGACGCGGTGGCGCCGAGCATCGACGGATTGCTCGGCATCAAGGGCGTTATCGAGGTCGTCGAACCCGAAAGCGACGAGACGGAAGACAAGGCGGCGCGGGATGCGGCCGCCACAGCCTTCGAGCAGGCGCTCGCCCAGTTGGTCGAGATGCGCCGCCGCGAAGGCGTGACGCTTGGGCAAATCCTGATCCAGCGCATGGATGAAATCGAGAAGCTGGCGAAACGGGCCGAGGCTGCGCCCGGCCGCAAGCCGGAGGCGATCAGGGCGCGGCTGGCCGAACAGGTGGCGGCACTGCTGGAGACATCAGAACGTTTCGATTCCGACAGGCTCAATCAGGAAGCGATCCTGATCGCGACCAAGGCCGACATCCGCGAAGAGCTCGACCGCATCGCCTCGCACGTCGCGCAGGCCCGGGAAATGATCGGCAAGGGCGGACCGGTCGGGCGCCGACTCGACTTCCTCGCCCAGGAATTCAACCGCGAGGTCAACACCTGCTGCTCCAAATCGAATGATCTGGAATTGACCCAGACTGGGCTCGAGATGAAGAACGTGGTCGAGCAATTCCGCGAGCAGGTCCAGAACCTGGAGTAACCGATGACGGCTGGAGGTTTCGACGGGGTTGAACGGCGAGGGCTGATGTTCGTGCTGTCGTCGCCTTCGGGCGCGGGCAAGACCACGCTGTCGCGGATGCTGCTTGAGCGCGAGCCGGGCCTGAAGATGTCGGTTTCAGCGACGACGCGCCCGATGCGACCGGGGGAGGTCGAAGGACGCGATTATTTCTTTGTCGACAAGCAGAAGTTCGAGGGGATGGTCGAGCAGGGCGAACTGCTCGAGTGGGCGACTGTATTCGACAATCTCTACGGTACGCCGCGCGCGCCGGTCGAAGCGGCATTGTCGGCCGGACAGGATGTTTTGTTCGACATCGACTGGCAGGGCACCCAGCAGCTCCACCAGAAGGCGAGCGTCGATGTCGTCCGGGTGTTCATCCTGCCGCCCTCGGCCGCCGATCTGGAGAAACGTCTGCACACGCGCGCGCAGGATTCCGACGAGGTGATCCGCGGCCGCATGAGCCGCGCCACCCACGAACTCAGTCATTGGGCGGAATACGACTATATCGTCGTCAACCACAGCGTCGATGACGCGTTCGCCGAAGTGCAGTCGATCCTCAAGGCCGAGCGGCTCAAGCGCGAGCGGCGTACGGGCCTAACCGAGTTCGTTCGCAAGCTGCAGCGCCAGCTGGAAAAATAGCCGCCGCGTCCGCTTCGGTCAGTTCTGCGCGCTGCGGGCGAGCCGGGACAGCATTTCCGTCACCTGCTGCTCCCGATCCTGGGGCGCACGATCCTGGGGCACCTGCCGCCGTTCCTGGGGCGGGCGTGGCCGCTCTTGTGGCGGGCGCGTCATCCGCTCCTGGGGCACGCGCGTTCGCTCCTGAGGCATGCGTGTACGCTCTTGCGGCGCGCGTGTCCGATCCTGCGGCACGCGCGGATGGTGCACGGCCCCGGCGCGCCGCAGCCCGGCGTCCTCGTCGTGGAACGTCGGTTGCGGCGACCGCCGCTTCGTCTTTGCGGAATCCCACATCGCGCGGCGCTTGCGGCGGATGGCGCGGCGCGCCCGCATGCGGCCGATCCGCACGATCGCACTCACCGTGAGACCGGCCAGCGCGAGGGCTGCGGCCATCACCATAAACAGTTTCTGCAGCGATGCGGTCGGCTTTGCCGACGTCGCGTCCGCCGAGGTGGCGGGCACAAGCTGATCGACCACGGGCTGCTGCACCAGATCGGCCTGCGGCGGCTGGGCCTGCGGCGACTGGGCTACGGGCGGGTTGGCGGCGGCAACCTGGAGATCGGCTGAATTGAGTGAAGTGCGCGTCGCGGTGGGAGCATCGTTCCATCGCATCGACGACAGCGGCGCCGGCGCCAGCACGTTCGGCATGGCTGCGCGCGGGCTGTTAGGTACGGCCACTGCGGGGACCGCCGCAACCGTTCGCTCGACTTTGGCGGGCTCGGCGCGGGGCTGCTGGGAGACCCATTCGGCGCGCGCGTCGGAGATCGACTTGCGGGTGATGGTTCGTTGCTGCGCCGACATCGGCTCCTCGGCTGCCGACGGGGCGGAAGCCGGCGGCGCGGCGCGCGCGAACTTGTCGTCGGCCGTGTCGGCCTCCTCCTCCCGCAGATACCAGCATTGACGCTTGGTGACGCGGTCGATGCGATAGTACCAATGGCTGCCCGCGGGGGTCGCGCCCTTTGGCGCGGTCAGGCAACTGTCGGCGGCGGCCTGGGGCGCTTGCGTCGCGGCTTCCGCCGCCGTTGTCAGTACCTGGGCCCGGAGATCCGTCATGGCGGCCAGATTGGCTCCCGCCACAACACCGGCAAATAGCGCCGGAGCGAATTTCACGGAACGGTTCGACATACGCAACCCCGGCAACGCAACGCAACACGACTCTTGACGTCGACAATCTGGTCAGAGACTTGGGTGGCAATGAGCCGCAATTCCGGATCATATTGGGTTTAATTGCGGCCAGTCGGCTGCCTCAATTGGGGCTGGCCTAAGTCCAAGGAAAACCAGCGAAAAACAGCGGCTTTACGGCTGTATGTTTGTGCTGTTTAGAAGCCGTCCAGCGGACGGTACAGCCGTACGATCGCACTAAGGAACCCGAGCCGGTGCTAGCTGTCCTCCCGCCAGAAGACCTCGATGCGCAGGCCGCGGCCTCTCAGAATTACGGTGACGGTGCTGGACTATCTCCGTAATGCCCTCAGGGTATGCTCTCCGGCCGCACATACCAGTCTTTGGAGGTCGCCTTCCTGTGCAGCGGGAAGGGATTGAACTGGTTGGCGAGGAAGATTTCGGAAAATCCCTGATCACACGAGCCAAAGCCAACACTCGCGCACGGCGCCATGTAGACCCGTAACCTGCCGGCACTCATGTGGACCTGCCAATTAGCGGTGACAGCCTGCAAATTGCTCACGGTCACGTCAGGGCCCGAGCTGACCGAACTCGGTGCGCCGGCGCGATCGGTGGCCTGAGCCCGGGTCGAGTAGGTTCCTCCCGGCAGCCCGCATTCCTGGTATTTGAACCTATCCTGGCCCAGAGCTGCGGGTTTTCGCGCCCGCGTTCCCAACTCGACGCCGACGTTGGCGAGCTGTCCCTCGGGATCGGATGCCGAGCCTGCTACCGTGATACAGTCACCGCTGACCGAGGCGCTGCTGAGCGTGACGCTGGGTGGGATATTCGGCGGAGGCGATCCAACCGTGATGGGATCGCCAGTCATGTTCGTGGCGGTCCCATCATTGTCTTTCGCGGTCGCGACGGGCACGTAGATGGCATCCGGATGTAGATTGTCGAATGTCACGGCCCAATTGCTGGTCCCCGACGCGGGTTTCGATGGTTGAGGAAAGCGGCCGTCGAGCCGCACGGTCACACTTGCAACCGAGCCCGCGGAGGCGGAGGCCGTTCCATTCATGCTGATCGAATTTCCGGTGGGCTGAGCCGAGCTGATGGAGATCGACGGCGGCGGGGTCTCGCGGAACGGATGGGCCTTGAAGAAAGCCCATTGCAACTCGCTGGCGCTCGGCCCCGTCGGATCGGCAAATTGTCCGCTGTTGTCGCCGACCCAATAGTGACTACCGGTGCCGATGAAATCGCCACGCTTGCCTTCGTAAAAGACTGTCTCGACCACGGAGCGCTGCGGGCTCCCATACCTTGTCTGGGTGCAGGGCACGCCTTCGGCCGTACAATCCAGTGTCGCAGTCGCAGAGGGGCTAAGTCCGTAACGGCGGATCCAGGCATCCCGTATGTTCTCGGAGGCCAGTTTATTGACGACGCAATCGTTGCGCGAGTGAATGGCCATGATCGGAACCGGACGCTGCTCCTCGGGTTGCTGCTGCTCCGTTTTCATGGCGACAACATCGGCGGAGACCGGCTTGAAACTCCCCGGATTGACGCAGAAGAAACCCACTGCGGAGGAAGTCTCTGCGTAGGGCAAGCCCTCGACGGAGCCGGCCGCGGCGAAATAGTCGCTGTGCGCGACGGCGAGCGCGACCGACATTCCGGCGCCGGAGGACAGGCCGGTCACGTAACGCCGGTCAGGATCGATCTTTAACTCAGCCTCGATCTCGAGCGCGATCTGGTGCAGGTCCTCGGCCTCGCCGGCCCCCTTATGAATGTGCTGGTCGAGAAAAAAACCCCAGCAATTCATTTCCCGCATACCATCATAGGAGGTGATGAAGGGGTAAACCGCGATGAAGTTATCGCGCTCCGCCAGATCCTTGAAGCGCGTCTCGTTGATCATGTTGACCTCGGTCTGGCGGCAGCCGTGCAAGATCATCACCAGCGGCACCGCGTCCTGCCCTGTGTAGGTGGACGGCACAAAGACCTGATAGTGGCGATCGCGCGAACCGGCGTATGATTTTTCCGTGAACACCTTCTGCCGCAATTCGCCAGCAGTTGCAGCCCCGCTGAGTAGCCAGCAAAGAACAAGCGTCAGCAATCGGAACAGCATGGGACACATTGGACCCTCCGATCTTCAACGACACCAGAGATGCGACGCCGACATTTGACGCCCGGTCAAGGTTTCGGCGTCGCCAGATCGATAGCAGCAACAACTGTCACACTGCGGCGACGGCGATCATGTGATCCAAAACACAGGCCCAAAGTATCTTTTTTGCAAAGAGACAGTGCACCCGATCGACGCATCGCGCTTTCGCGCATCACATGCGGGCTATGTGCACGGTCACCGCGATCGCGGAATTGTCCCGGACTGAGTATCGTTCGCGCAGGCTTCAACGCTTCTGGTACGGATGGAAGATGTGGTCCTTCGCCTTCACTGCCACATGGCAGGCGTGTCCGCAGTCCGAAGGGCTGGGATCGGCGGTGAAATTGTCGGAGGCCGCATCATAGTTGAACAGGGCGTATCCCCATCCGCCGCTTTGCGGAAATCGCTTGCTGTCCTTTTCGATGACGAAAGCCTGCGTGAAAACGTCCGGCACATCGACGACGAACGGGGCCTCCGTGCTCTTCTTCGGCTTCCACTGAAGTTTTGCGATCCTGGAGCCGTCCGGGAAAGGCTGGCCGTTGTTCGGAATGCCGGCCTTGTACGCCTCGATCATGATCGGATTGGCGACGATCACCTTGAGCACTTCGTCTGTCCGGGCGGACGAGACCACCGCCCAGTCCTCGTATCCCTTGAAGTCGGCGAACGCGATTCCGCTCGGCGAATTCAGCGCATACTTGTCCTGCGCGTAGACGGCCGCGCCGCCCACGACGAACCCTGCCGTGGTTATCGCAATGCTGAGTTTGCCTTTGCGCTTCATGGCTGACCCCTTGTTGGTGCCGGTTTCATCTTGGCCACTGCGGGGTTCCATCTTAGTCATTTGGCCATGCCGGGGGTTATGCACTTTGCGGGGATCAGCCGTCCCACTTCGTCCTGACACCGCCGCGGCGCGGGCGACCTCGATGCCTGTTCTTTCGGCAAACCCGAAGTTGCCGACATGTTGTGGAATCACATAGCGTTCGTGCGGGGTGGCGAAGAAAACGGGATGGAAACTATGAAGATCCATGTCCTGGAGCGTGCCCTGACGGCTGCCTGCATCGTCGCTGCCATCGCTGTTGTATGGTGGGGCTTCAAGATACTGGCCGCATGAACGACTGCGGCATCGTCGGGCCCGGCCACATCAGGCGGAACTCCGCTACCCGAGCGGCGGGTGAGACGCTCGTTTTCGCAAGCCGATATCTGAACCGCTTCACTCAAGCGTGGCAGAAAAAACTCACTATCCTCAACCCAAACAAGGAAAAGCCAAAATCTGATTGACGCCGATTCAGAGCTGAATCATGTTAGCGAATCATCATCGCCAGTAACGAGTTTTTGCTTCCGCGTAAGCCTTCTTCGAATTTTGGTGACGCGGCAATGTACTACTACGGCCTCTATCTCTTCGCGATTGCGCTTGTCATCATGATGGGCCAGTTGGCGTTTGCGCTCTATCAAGTGGCAAGCTTGTTGTATCTGTCGTGAGCAGGGACCGCCGGGGTCTCCCGTGCCCTGCCACACAGTTATGATCATGCGCGCCGGAAGTAACGGCGCGGCACGATTGTAGTTGCGACGAGCGCGTGCCTCGACTCAGTTCTTCAGCACGATCCGCCCGACGACTTTCCCGGCCCGCAGCTCGTCGATCCATTTCTGGACGTCGGCCATCGGCTCTTCCTTCATCGGCGTCGGCTTGATCTTCCCGGCGCGGGCGAGCGCCATCAATTCCCTGGCTTCGGCGAGCGTGCCGACCATGAAACCTTCGATGGTCATGCGCTTGTAGACCCATTGCACCATCGGCAGGCTGAAATTGCCGCCCATCAGGCCGGAGACCACGATCTTGCCGCCGCGCGCGACCGTCGAAACGGCGAACTGCATCGACTTCTCATTGCCGGCGAAATCAACGACGCCGTCGAAGCCGCCCTCGGTTTCCTTCAGGATGCGCCTGACGATCTCGGGCTCGGACGGATCATAGGCGGCCGCAGCGCCGTTCTTGAGCGCGGTCTCGCGCGCGGCCGGCGAGAGATCGGCAACCGTGATGTTCTGCTTGAACATGGCCTGCGCGAACGAAAGTCCCATCATACCGACGCCGCCGAGCCCGATCAGCAGCAAGTTACGCTGCCGCGGACGGTCGACCAGCCGCTTCAGCGCGCCATAGGCGGTGACGCCCGAGCACATCAGCGTCGCCGCCTGGTTGACAGGCAGGGGATCGTAGTCGAGCAGATACTTGGCGTCGGGCACCAGCACGTGGGTGGCAAAGCCGCCGTCGATGGAGACGCCGAGGAAGCGCTGCTTGACGCAAAGGTTCTCGTCGCCATTGGCGCAGTCGCGGCACTGGCCGCAGCCGATCCAGGGGAATACCGCCTGCTTCTTGCCGATCAGCTCCTTCGGGGCATCAGGACCGATCTCATCGACGACGCCGGCGATTTCGTGGCCGAGCGTGAACGGCAGCGTCATGCCGCGCGTGGTGTCGAGCCTTTTGCCGCCGCCCAGATCGGCGTAGCCGTCCTGGATGTGCAGGTCGGAATGGCAGAGCCCGCAGCGCTCGATGCGGACGAGGACTTCGCGGCCTTGCGGCTTCGGCGTGTCGACGATGGTTTCGCACAATGGCGCATCGAATTTGACCAGCGACTGGCGACGCATCAGCGCCATGGCAATATCTCCCTTGAGCAGACGTCTCTTCAGAGCGTTTGGATTTTTGTGCTTCGTATATCGGTCAATTCGCGGGCCATGGCAACAAAGCCGGAGACCGGAATGGTCTCCGCCCGCCGCGTGGCGTCGACCCCGGCGGCCTCGGCCAACCGCGCCGGCTCGACCGACAGCGATTTGAGGCTCTGCCGCAACATTTTGCGGCGCTGGCCGAAGGCCGCGGCCGCCACCTGTTCGAGGGCGCGGCGGTCGCACGGTTCCGGCGCGCCGCGCGGCACCAGCCGCACCACCGAGGACGTCACCTTGGGCTGCGGCACGAAAGCGGCCGGGGAAATGTCGAACAGGATTTTGGTCTCGGCGCGCCAGTTCGCGAGCACGGCGAGCCGGCCGTAGGCCTCGTCATTCTCCTGCGCGACGATCCGCTCGGCGACTTCGCGCTGAAACATCAGCACCATCATGTCGTACCAGGGCGGCCATGGTTCGATCGAGAGCCAGTCCACCAACAGCGCGGTCGCAATGTTGTAGGGCAGGTTGGCGACGATTTTTGCTTGTTCGCCGCCGAGCATCGGGCGCGGATCGAAGCGCTGCGCGTCGGCGTGCACGATCTCGAGCCGGCCCGGGTATCGCTTCGAAATATAATCAAGCGGCGCCAGCGCGCGCTCGTCGCGTTCAACCGCGATGACGCGCCTGGCGCCGAGCGCCAGCAGCGCGCGCGTCAGGCCGCCGGGACCGGGGCCGACCTCGATGACCGTGGCGCCTTCGAGTGGACCGGCGGCGCGCGCAATCCGCGCGGTGAGGTTGAGGTCGAGCAGGAAATTCTGGCCGAGGGATTTGCGCGCCGACAGGGAATGTTCGCGAATGACGTCGCGCAGGGGCGGCAGATCGTCGATCGCGCTCATGAAGGTTTTGTCGTCGCCATCCGCGCGGCGAGCCGCAGGGCTGCGGCGAGACTGGACGGGTTGGCCTTGCCAGTGCCGGCGATGTCGAAGGCCGTGCCGTGGTCCGGCGAGGTGCGAATGAACGGCAATCCCAGCGTGACGTTGACGGCGTCCTCGAACGCGATCGTCTTGATCGGGATCAGCGCCTGGTCGTGATACATGCAGATGGCGCAGTCGTAGGTGGCGCGGGCCGCGGCGTGGAACATGGTATCCGCCGGCAGGGGGCCGCGGACGTCGATGCCCTCAGTGCGCAGCGTTTCGATGGCGGGTGCGACGATGTCGATGTCTTCGCGGCCGAGCGAGCCGTCTTCGCCGGCATGCGGATTGAGACCCGATATCGCCAGCCGCGGCCGGCTGAGGCCGAAATGCGCTTTCATATCCGCGACCGCAATCCGCGCAGTCGTCACGATCAGTTCGCTCGAGAGCTGCGCCACCGCCTCACGCAGCGAAAGATGGATGGTGACGGGAATGACGGCGAGCGCCGGCGACCACAACATCATCACCGGCTGCGGCGCGCGTCCGCCATTGGCGGCAAGTTCGGCAAGAAACTCGGTGTGGCCGGGATGGCGGAATCCGGCCCTGTACAGCACGCTCTTGGCGATCGGATTGGTAACGACGGCGCCGGCTCTACCGCGCCTCACATGGTCCACCGCCTGGCGAATGGAGGCCAGCGCAGCGGTCGCGCTGGTATCGTCGGGCTGTCCGGGGCGCGCGGTGGCGATTTCGCCGGTCGGCACCACGGGCAACGCCTTCGCAAATGCTGCGCTCGCGTCTTCAGGTACGGCATCGGCAAGCTCGACCTGCAATCCCAGGATTTTCGCGCGCTCCGCGAAGAATGCGCGATCGCCGAGCAGATAGAACGGTGGGAGGTCGAGCTCCTTGCGCCGCAGCCAGGCGGCAAGGGCGATATCGGGGCCGATGCCCGCCGGCTCGCCGGATGTCAGCGCGAGAGCCTTGATTTTTGGAGCCTCGGACGTCGGATCCTTGGACGTCGGACCCACGGATGCCAGATCCTTGGCCCTCAACGACATTCGATCATCGCGGCTTTGCGGATGTCGTTCAGATACGCCTTCGACTTCGCCTCGTATTTCTGGGCGAACATCTTTTCCCGGATTTCCCGCTTCTTCGGTGTGTCGACCTTGGTCGGCTTGCGCTCGCACAGCGCCACCATCTCCACGCCCTGCTTGGTGATCTCCGGCGGGGTCAGGTGACCGATCGGCGTCTTGTCGAGCAACTCGCGAAGCGGCCCGGGCATGTCGGCCGAGTTCTTTGTCACGATGTCGCGAATGGCCGCGTTCTGCATCGACTTGAAGTAGCTGTTGGCCTGCTCGCAGCTCTGCACGCGCTCGCGCAAGGCTTCCGCTTCCTTGCGCCGCAGGTCGACCGCCGTCTGCGCCGAACCGCGCGGCACGATCAGCACGATCGGCTGCAGCTTGTATTCGAACGCATCGGTCTGGGTTGCCTCGCCGCTACCCAGGGCGGCGTCGTTGACGTCCTTCTCACCGACTTGCAGACTCTCCTTGAAGCGGCCGCGCACCAGGCTGCCCCAGACCATTTCGGCCTTGAGGCGGGACTTCAGCGTTTCCGGCCGGACACCCTGGCTCTCCAGGGATTTGGTGAGCTGCTCGGGCGTCAGGCGCATCCGCTGGCTCATGCTGAGATAGGCCTGATCGACATCGCTGCCGGAAGGATCGACGCCGAACCGCTTGGCTTCCCTGATCTTCACCTTTTCGTTGATCAACTCGTCGAGCACTTCCTGCTTGGGCATCTGTTTGCGCGTGGTCAGGAAGTTGAGCTTGGTACGCTGCTCGACGTCGAGACTGGTGATGGGTTCGCCGGTGACCATGCAGGCAATGGTTTGTGCCGACAGCGGTGAGACACCGCCGGCCAGCACGGCAACCGCGACGACGCAGGCGGCGGCAAGGGACCAAGGTCGGCCGGAAAGGAGCTTGATGGTGGTCATGTTCATGTCAGCAGTATCAACCAATTCGTACCGCGTTGCGCTGGGTACTCTCCGGCACGGAAGGGCCTCACGCTACTGAACGCCGCTGCCGCTGCCGGTTGAGGACGAATTCGCGAGGGTCCGCAGGCCGATCTGCAGCATGAAGGCGTGGCTGAGCACCGGCGGCGTCGTCCCCGCGGAATAGTTGTATGACGTGACGTAATTAGCCGCCAGCACGAAGCAGTCATCCACATAGCCGGCGCCGACGATGTACTGGTTCAGCTTGTTGGCTTCAAGATCCCACCGTGCCGAGCCCGACACGACCCAGTTCGCCGCCAGCTTGACCGAGGCGCTGCCGAGCAGGCCTTCACGCCGCGTCAGATAGCCGAGCTCCGGCTGCGCGGCATAATTGCCGTAGATCATGCCCACCGACCAGCGGTCGAACGCGGCGCGTCCTTCGGCCTCGAAGCGATTGATGTTGAGCGTCGCTTCATCCACGCGCGTGCGTACGCTGAACGTATAGGTCCGGTTCGGCGAATAGTTGATGCGGCCGACGTAGTCGGACCGGGTGTTCTGCAGTCCGGAATCGAGCCCGGTGTTGGTCGCGTCCGCCACCGCGAACGAGTTCAGGCCGAACAACTGGTAGGACTGTCCGAACAGCACGTTGATGCTGCCGCCGCGGTCGAACTGCGTGGTCGCCTGGACGCCGACATTGGCGCGGCCGCCGCCTTCGATGCGGTCGTAGCCCGAGAACTTGTCGACTGCGAACAGGTTGCTGGCGTCGAACACCATGCTCTGGGCGTCTTCGTTGGGCAGCTTGCCGGCGTAGGTCTCGTTGGGACGCGCGATGATCTGCGCGATCGGCTCGATCGTGGTCGTGCCCCACGGCTGAACGTTGATGAAGGGGTAGCGATATTCGAGACCGACCGTCGGCATCAGGCGAACCGCCTGGGTATCGCCCACGGGAAGGAAATTCGAAACGCCGGGCTGGTTCGAGATCGAAGCGTCGATGGCGTCGGCGCGCATGATCGCAAACGGCGTCCAGATCTGACCCATCGGGTCGGTGTACGACTTCCGCCACTGCGCTTCAGCCGACAGCCGCGTATAGGTGCCGGGCATGCCGCGCAACAAGCACTGTGAAGGGATCCGGGCCAGCGGATCGGCCGATGCGTTCAGGCAGAGGCCGGTGGTGTTTGCCAGCGTCGTGATCGGGTCGAAGGCCGCGGTCGTACGCGACAGGCTGGTGAAATTCGTCTTGTAGCTGACCTCACCGCCGAGGATCGGGCTGTTGATGACGTTGGAATAGTCGACGACCGGATGAACCACCGGCACCTTGTCCTGGCTGCCGGAGAACGACAGGTAATAGATCGTGCGTGCGTCGAAATAGCTGCGGCTGCCGACGCCGGTCAGATAAAGCTGCGAGATCGCTTCCGTCGGAAGGCTGAGGAACGAGGCCAGCGGGTCCTTGTACTGGGCCAGCCGGTAGTCCGAGAAGAAGTAGTAGTCCGACAGCAGAACGCCGTCCCAGCCCCAGACCCATTTGTCGTTGATCGCGAACTGGCCCTTGGTGTCGACGCCGCCGCGGAACTGGCGATCGCCTGGTTGTCCGGCGAAGGCGCCCTGATCAAGCTGGTCGATACCGTAGGCACGGATCTGATACGATCCGTTGATCAGGCGCTGGCGGAATTCGCCCTGGAACAGCACGCCCTGCCTGCTGGTGAAGCGCGGATTGAAGGTCGCGTCATAGTCCGGCGCTATCGCCCAGTAAAACGGGGTTTCCACGCCGAAGCCGTAGCCGGTGACCGTTGTGTAGGACGGCATCAGGAATCCGGTCTTGCGCTTGACGGTCGGATCGGGCGTCGAGAAATACGGCAGATACGCCATCGGCACGCCGAAGAACTCGAGCTGCGCGTTTTCGAAGTAGAGCATCTTGTCGGTCTGGTCATGGATGATGCGCGCACCCTTGACCTGCCACAGCGGCGGCTTCTTCGGATTGTCCTTGCACGGCGCGCAGGCGGTATACACGCCGTTTTCAAAAACGGTGTAATTGCCGGCGGAGCGGTCGGCGCGCGTCGCCGCCATCCGCGTGGCGTCCGCGGTATCGACGCGCAGCGAATCGACGAAACCGTCACGGTAGTCGTCGCTCAGATCCATGATGTTGGCGTAGGTGACTTTGCCGTCCGCATCGGTCAGGCGGATGTTGCCTTCCGCATGCAGCCGCTTGGTCTTCTGGTCATAGATGACCTTGTCGGCCTCCACGCTGGTGCCGTTGTAGAACATCTGCACGTTGCCGACCGCCGACACGCGCTGGTTGTTGTAGTCGTAGTCCACCTCAACCGCCTGCACGAGCATCTTGCCGTCGTGGTTGGCAGGCCGTGGCGGCGGCTTGGGCGGCCGCGGATTGTAGGTGAAGCTTTGCGCCGAGGCCGGCACCGTCAGGGCAAGCTCAAGCGAGCCAGCCAGAATGATCCCGGCGAGCAGGGCAAATATAGGGACGCCAACAGCGGCCAAGCGGGCTCGATAGCGGCGCACATCGGTGCGCCACCTGAACGCAGGCGACCTCAACTGGCGGGCGGCGACAACGGCCACTACCCGTCCTCCTGGTACAGCAAGGCCAAAAAGCCGGTGAGGCCACCCACACAGACGGGCAACCACGCCGCAGCGATCGGATGCATCAACTCAGCCTTGCTCAAATCTTCAGTAACTTTCGATAGAACGTAGAGCAGAAAGCCTGCGCCCACGCCACTCAAAACCATCTTTTGCACGCCGCCCATCCGGAAGAAGCGAAGGCTGACGGAAGCCGCCAGCATCACCATTGCAGCCAGCAAAAATGGCTGTGCGATGAGCTTATGGTACTGCAGACGGTAGCCTGCGGTCGCGAAACCAGAGCTTTCGGACGAGCGGATATAGCCGGGAAGTTGCCAAAAAGACACGGTTTCGGGGGTGGAGAAACTGTTGCGAACCTGGGCCGGGGTGAGGGTGGTCGAGAGGTAATAGCTGTCTTGATCAACCGGGGGTTTATCCAGGGAGTACCGACGTACCGATTTGAAGGCCCAGCGGCCCTCTTCGAGGGTGGCTTCGCGGGCCTCGATTCGCTCCTTGAACTGGAGATCGGGATCGAACCGGAACACGGTCAGTCCCGTCAGCCGGACACCCTGCTGCTCGCTGCGCGCCGCATTGATGATCGACTGGCCGTCGCTGTTGATCTGGTTAAGCCAGAAGCCTGATGCATCCTGGATACCGCCGCCGGGCGCCGACCCGAACAATTCGGCCTCCATCCGCTTGGAGAGTTCGCGCAGGTTCGCCGACATCGGGTTGTAGGCAACGGTCGCCACGATGCCGAGGACGATCGAACTTGCCAACGCCGGCGAGATGAACTGCCAGGCGGATACGCCGGCCGCACGTGCGACCACCAGTTCGAGCCGCCGCGACAGCGCGAGATAGCAGGTCATCGCGCCGATCAGGACGCAGAACGGCATCAGCTTCTCGAGCAGTTGCGGCACCCGGTAGAGCGACGTCTGCGCCACCGTGATCGCGGATGCCGACACCAGCCCGGAAGTCTTGCGGACCATTTCGATGTAGTCGACCAGCACGAGCAGCACGAAAATGCTCGCAAACACCCCCACCGCCGCGACCAGGAAGCGGCCGGCAAAGTATCGCCCGAGCGTATTTGTCATCATGCTCATGCTGTGGCCGGCCGTCCAAAGAGCCGCGCCAGTCGCGCGTTCGACCGGTTGATGGCCTCCATCAGCGCCGCCGGCGGCTCCACCACGATGCCGCCAACGATCATCCACAGCCCGACGCCGATCGCGCTGAACAGCATCAAATACTGGACGAGCGCCATGCCCGGCGTCTTCACCGTCATCACCGAGCAGGCGAATCCCGCCATGCGCAGGCCAAACACCGCCAGGATCGATCCGCCGATCGAAAAATTGCGGCTCTGGCGCGTGGTGCGTGGCGTGCCGAGGAAGGCAAAGGTCAGGACGGCGAAGGCGAAGGGATAGACCGGCGCCAGGAAGCGGTCATGCAACTCGGCGCGAAACTGTCCGGACAATTGCTTGAAAACGGGATCGTCTTCCGAGGGCGAAACCAGCTCCCAGAGATAGCGTTCGCGAATTCCCAGCGCGACGTCGCGGCCGCGATTGGAGAATTTCGACATGTCGAAGGCATAGCGGGCGAAAGCCACCAGCGCCGGATCGCGCTTTCCCGCCTCGAAACGTTCGAGGTTGCCGTCCTCCAGCACCAGATAGGAGCCGCCCTCGTTTTTGATCACCGTGCCATGGTCGGCGATGATGGTGACGCGCTCCTTGGGATCGCGGCGGTCGTCCACGAAGATGCCGGCGAGAACGCCGCCCGGCCGCCGTTCCCGAATCCTGATCGTCAGGTTCTGGTCGAGTTGGGCGAAGCGTCCGGGCTGCAGGATATTCGTCAGCACGTCGGCCGTGATCTCGGCGTCCCATTGCTTGATCCGGCGCAGGCCGTCGGGTGCGAGAAATGCCGCGATAAAGATGACCAGCGTCGCCACCACACATGTGGCGAAGAAAAACGGGCGGAACAGCCGGAAGGGCGAAAAGCCGGCGGCATTCATCACGATGATTTCGGAATTGGTGGCGAGCTTGTTGAGCGTATGCGAGATCGCAATCATCAGCGCGATCGGCGCGATGACTAGCACCAGCGCCGGAATCACCAGGCTGGTGATGCCGAGAAAGGTGACGATGGTCTGGCCCTGGCTCGTCATCAGGTCGATGCCGCGCAACGCTTGCGTAATCCAGATCACGCCGGTGAGGCTGACCAGGACCAGCGCAAACGACGCGAGCGTCGTTCGGAAAATGTACCTGTCGATCGACCCCATCGCTACCGCACGATTCCCCTTGCGCGCCCAAACAGCGGCTTCCGACCAACCCCTTTTTGAGGGTTCCCCTTTGGTCGGGCCGCTAACCGCATCTCACTACCATCCCTTTGATCCGTCAACAAAATGGCCGAGCCGTGGCGCCCCCTAGATATGGTTAATAATTCACTTCATGTGGCCTTCCGGCCACTGCGGCGCTTGGCAGTGCCGTGGCTTGCGGGCCATAGTGCCGAAAACGTCAGGTCCTGAGCGATTTGGGCCGTTACCGAAGAGAGACATTCCAACGTACGGGCCGAATTCCGGACCCGTCAGCAGCCCCGAATTCTGGAGGATTTACCCATGTCCGACGCCGTCAAGGTCGGCTTTGTCGCTTTTTCCGCCGCGCCCCGTGGCGTTCTCGTGGTGTTTTGCGACGACGCATTGAAGTTCGGCGAGGCGACGAGGAAGGCGCTGGGCAAGGCCACGGACACCGTCAAGCGGGCGGCGGCCGCCAACCAGTTCAAGGGCAAGAGCGGATCGACGCTCGATATCCCGGCGCCGGACGGAATCAAGGCGGAGCGCCTGATCGTGGTCGGTGTCGGCAAGGCGGCCGATATCAAGGAGAAGGATTTTCTCAAGTTCGGCGGGGTGACGGCGGGCAGGCTCAACGCCGCCAGCGAATTGGTCACCGTGATCGCCGAATTGCCTGAGGGGGCGATGCAGGGCGATGCCGCTGCCGCCATCGCATCGGGCATCCGGCTGCGCGCGTACAAATTCGACCGCTACAAGACCAAGAAGAATGACGATGAGAAAGGCGTGCTTGGCGCCAACGTTTCGATCGCCGTCGCCGATGTCGCCGCCGCGCGAAAAGCCTTTGCGCCGGCATCCCATGTCGTGGACGGCGTGGTGATCGCGCGCGAACTCGTCAACGAGCCGCCGAACGTGCTGTACCCGGTCGAATTCGCGCGCCGCGCGAGCCAGCTCAAGAAGCTCGGCGTCGAGGTCGAGGTGCTCGACGTCAAGGCAATGAAGAAGCTCGGCATGGGCGCCTTGCTCGGTGTGGCACAGGGGTCGACGCAGCCCGGCCGCACCGTGATCATGCGCTGGAACGGCGGCAAGAAGGGCGATCAGCCGGTGGCCTTCATCGGCAAGGGTGTGTGCTTCGATACCGGCGGTATTTCCATCAAGGGCGCCGGCGGCATGGAAGATATGAAGGGCGACATGGGAGGGGCGGCCTGCGTGGTCGGGCTCATGCATGCGCTGGCGGCCCGTAAAGCAAAGGTCAATGCGGTCGGCGCCATCGGCCTGGTTGAGAACATGCCGGACGGCAACGCCCAGCGTCCCGGCGATATCGTCACCTCGATGTCGGGGCAGACCATCGAAATCATCAATACCGACGCCGAAGGCCGGCTCGTGCTGGCCGATGTGCTTTGGCACGTGGCGAAGAAGTTCAAGCCCAAATTCATGGTCGATCTTGCGACGCTCACCGGTGCGATCATGGTTGCGCTGGGAACCGAATATGCCGGCATGTTCTCCAACAACGACGAACTGGCGGAACGGCTGAGCAAGATCGGAACCGAAACCGGCGAACGCGTCTGGCGCATGCCGCTTGGACCCGAATACGACAAGCAGATCGATTCGCAGTTTGCCGACATGAAGAACACCGGCGGGCGCCATGGCGGTTCGATCACCGCCGCCCAGTTCCTGCAGCGTTTCGTCGACAACACGCCGTGGGCGCATCTCGACGTCGCAGGCACCGCGATGGGCGCGCCGAAAACCGACATCAACCACTCTTGGGGTTCCGGCTACGGCGTTCGCCTGCTGGACCGATTGGTTTCTGAATATTACGAAGCCACGAAATAATCTGGTTGCAGCCGGATGACGGAGATCCTGTTCTATCATTTGCAGGGCATGTCGCTCGAAAGCGTATTGCCGCCGCTGCTGGAGAAATCGCTGGAGCGCGGCTGGCGCGTGGTCGTGCAATCGACGTCGCCGGAGCGCACCGAGGCGCTCGATGCGCATTTGTGGACCTACAGCGATGATTCGTTCCTGCCGCACGCCACATGGCGCGCCGGCGATGCACAGGACCAGCCCATCATTCTCTCGATCGAGGACGGCAACCCTAATCGGGCCAATGTCAGGTTCCTGATCGACAACGTGGCGTTGCCGGCCGATTGCGACAGCTACGAGAGGGTGGTGCTGGTCTTCAACGGTGACGATGCCGACGCGCTGACCGCGGCGCGCGGCGCCTGGGCCGATTGCAAGGCGCGCGGGTTTGAGCTGACGTACTGGCAGGCCGACGAGCGGGGCCGGTGGCAGCGGCGGCAATAGCGATGCCTGGAAATTAGCGGTGCTTGGAAATTAGCGAGCCTTCAAGTTAGCGATCCCCGGGAATTAATGATAATCTGCGGATTCTGAGCCGGACATTGCGGGCAGCCATGGTGGTGCCGCAAAGGGATGGTCGGACAATTGCTTACAGTTGAAAGCGGAGCTTGGGTCTAGCGTGCGACGCGGAACGATCGATCGAAAACCACTGCTGACATTGTTGCTGCTCGGGCCGGCGCTCGCGGGCTGCTCGGGTGCGTCCGACCTTATGTCGAAGGATGCGGACTGGTTTTCGCGCACCGGGCGCGTGTTTATCCGGAACGTGTCGATCGAAACACCGCCGCTCAGCGCGGATAAGCCTGTGACGCCGGATGAACTCGTCTCTGCGGACGGCGGCTGCCCCGGGATGGCGGCGCCGGGAGTCGGTGCAAACGCGCTGGCAGACGGCGCTGCAGGTAGCCCTCCCTCGACGACCGGGAGGGTGGCGTTGGGCCACACCGAATGCGACGTCGTGCGCGGCATCGGGGCACCTGACAACGTGAATTTCTCCAGCAACGCGCGCGGTGACCGCGTCGCGGTCGTCAACTATTCGCGTGGCCAGCGGGCCGGCATCTATACCTTCACGGCGGGACGCCTGACGTCGATCGAGCGCGCGGCCGAGCCGGCGGCGCAGCCGCGAGGCGCCAAGCCGAAGAAGAAGCCGGCCGCGTAATTTCGCGGTCGCAATGCGTTTCCGGAGCGTTCTAGAACGGACGCGCGCTCCTCTGACCTGATCCGGGTGTGGGCGTCAAAAATCTGTATAAAATCAATTGTTTAGATCAAAATGGAGGGGTTTTGGAGTCAGACCCATTCTACTTTGCATGGGGTTGTTTTCGATATTTTGTGTCGGACCCTGCGGTGAGCAACTGATCCCGCTCTTAACTGGCCGCTTCGTCAAACTGCGAACTGGCTTCCAGCCAGTTTTCTTCCGCCCGCCGCAACGCGCTTTCGGCGCCGGCGCGCGCCTTGCTGAGCTGGCCGGCCTGCTTCGGATCGCGCGTGAACAGGTCCGGCAGCGCGAGCGCGGTGTCGATCTTGGCGATGATGCCGTTGATGCGCTCGATTTCGGCCTCGGCCTCGGCGATCCGCTGCTTCAGAGGCGATCGCCTTTCGCTCTTGCCGCGCTCGGGCCTTGCGTTTTCCTTGCTACGCTCGCTGCCGCGCTCGCGCGAACCGCGCATGTCGCCGATCGACAGCACCATCCGCCGGTAGTCGTCGAGGTCACCGTCGTAAGTCGTTACCGTCTGATTGGCGACGACCCATAATTGATCGGCGCAGGCTTCGATCAGATAGCGGTCGTGCGAGACCATGATGACGGCGCCGGGAAAATCGTTGATCGCTTCGGCCAGCGCCGCGCGGCTGTCGATGTCCAGATGGTTGGTCGGTTCGTCAAGGATGATCATGTTCGGGCCGAAGAAGGTGGCGAGCCCGAGCAACAGCCGCGCCTTCTCGCCGCCCGACAGGCTCTTGACCAGGGTATCGCCGGCCTTGCCGGAAAAACCGATCGCGCCGGTGCGGCCGCGCACCTTGGTTTCCGGCGCATCCGGCATCAGCTTTCGGACGTGGTCATAGGGCGAGCCGTCGAGGTTGAGTTCGTCGACCTGATGCTGCGCGAAATAGCCGACCGAGAGTTTTTCCGCCCGGGTGATCCGGCCGGAGAACGGCGTCAGCTTGTTGGCCAACAGTTTGACCAGCGTCGACTTGCCGTTGCCGTTGGAGCCGAGCAGGGCGATGCGATCCTCGGTGTCGATCCGCAGCGTGACGCGATTGAGTACCGGCTTTTTCGGGTCGTAGCCGACCGAGACGTCATCGACGGCGATGATCGGCGGGGAGAGCGTTTTCTCCGGGGTCGGGAAGTTGATTTCACGCACGTCCTGCGTCACGAGCGCTGTGACCGGCTTCATCCGTTCCAGCATTTTCACGCGGGACTGCGCCTGGCGGGCCTTGGAAGCCTTCGCCTTGAAGCGGTCGACGAAGGCCTGCAGCCGCTTGCGCTCGTCGGCCTGGCGCTTGGCGTGCTTGGCGTCCAGCATCTCGCGCGTGGCGCGCTGTTCCTCGAACGAGGAATAGGTCCCCTTGTAGAGCGTCAGCTTGCTGCGATCGAGGTGCAGGATCTGGTCGACCGAGGTGTCGAGCAAGTCGCGGTCGTGGCTGATCACGATCACGGTGCGCGGGTAGTTGGCCAGATGGTCTTCGAGCCACAGCGTGCCTTCGAGGTCGAGATAGTTGGTCGGCTCGTCCAGCAGCAGCAGGTCCGGGGCCGAAAACAGCGTCGCCGCAAGCGCCACCCGCATGCGCCAGCCGCCGGAAAATTCCGAACACGGCCGCGCCTGGTCCGCGGTGGAAAACCCAAGGCCGCTCAGGATTGCCGCGGCGCGGGCCGGCGCCGAGTGCGCATCGATGTCGACCAGCCGGGTCTGAATCTCGGCGATCCGGTGCGGATCCACGGCGGTTTCGGCTTCACCGAGCAGTGCGTCGCGCTCCAGATCGGCTTTCAGCACGACATTGATCAGGCTTTCCGGCCCATCGGGTGCTTCCTGCGCCAGGCTGCCGATGCGCCAGCGCGGCGGCAAAGTGATGCTGCCGGATTCGATCGGCAGGTCACCGCGGATTGCATGAAAAAGCGTCGATTTGCCGACGCCGTTGCGGCCGACGAAGCCGACGCGCGCGCCGGGCACGATCTGCACCGTACTGTCGTCGATCAGGAGCCGCCCGGCAATGCGGACCGAAATATCCGTGATGGAAAGCATGCGGCCTTGTCACCGGACCCGGCGCCAAACGCAACCCATTTGTCGGCAAAATCAGCGATCCGGCGGCTCTCAATGCACTTCGTTGTCGCGACGGCGCAGTTCGTTGATGAGTTCGCGCAACCGCGGCGAAAGATCATTCTCGGCGCGCAGGCTTTGCTGCAGCCGTTCGCCGATGGCGTCGCAGATCGACACGCAGGTCTTGTGATCGATCTGTTCGATATTGTCGTTGATTTCGGGCTTCCATGGGCGGTCTCTACGAGTTCCACCTCGCAGCATTCGCAAGGCTCGAGTGATATGGTTGCTAGGTCAAGTCACGGCGGCCAAATTGGTTTCCGTGCAAGACGACATGCCTTCGCCTGCAAGTAGTCGAAAAGCTGGTCGAATCGCGGTTTGAAAAATCCGGTTCCAAGCGCGCAAAAAAAGCCCCGGCGCGACGGCCGGGGCATCAGTCAGGGGAAGCTCAGATCAGGTTAGTAGCAGCGGTTCACCAGCCGCCAGCGCGGACCCCAGGGGGTCGGAACCAGGCGCCGGGCGTAGCAGCCACCATATCCGCCGCCGTAATAGGCCGGGCCGCCGATGAAGACGCGCGGGCCACCCCAGCCGTGATAACCGTGATGCCAGCCGCCGCCATGGTGCCAGCCGCCACCCCAGGCCGAGGCTGATGTCGGCGCCAGCGCAGCCGCGCCCAACGAAGCCGCGGCCACTGCAACGAGCGAGAGTTTGCGTAACATAATCATCTCCTCAAAGTTTCGGCGCCAGTTGGCACCATCAGTGAGATCGGGTCCCGTGACGCCTTAAGGCCGGCGGATGCGCGTGCCCTGCGTTCGATCGTCGTCAAGTCTACGGCCACGAAGCTGAATACCGGCGGCACGGCGGCTTCAGACTGGGTTCACTTCCGTGAAATTGCTGTAATCTTCGCCCTCGCGGCGCGTGCGCGGCACCAAAACACGCCAAAAAGGGGTGGCAGGCGCGTCACACGGTCGCTTGCCGTCGCAAGGTGGCGCCGATATAAGCCCCGCAACTCTCCAATCAGCGTTTTGCAAGGACGTAAACAATGGCGATTGAACGCACTTTCTCGATCATCAAACCGGACGCGACCGAGCGCAATCTGACCGGCGCCGTCAACGCGCTGATCGAGAAGGCCGGGCTCCGTGTCGTGGCCCAGAAGCGCATTCGCATGACCCGGGAGCAGGCGGAAACCTTCTATGCCGTCCACAAGGCGCGTCCGTTCTTCGGTGAACTGGTCGACTTCATGACCTCGGGTCCGGTCGTGGTGCAGGTGCTGGAAGGCGAGGGCGCCGTACTGAAGTATCGCGACGTGATGGGTGCGACCGATCCGTCGAAGGCGGCGGACGGCACGATCCGCAAGGTCCACGCGAAGTCTATCGGCGAGAACTCGGTGCATGGTTCGGACGCCACGGAGACCGCCGCGATCGAAATCGCGCAATTCTTTTCCGGCAACGAAATCGTCGGCTAAATCGATTGGACAGCGGCAAATGATAGCCGCGCGCAACGGCTGAAGAAGCCGGGGGGAAAAACGCTGTGAACTGGCTGTGGCAAATCTTCGATCCTGCGACGATCTCGGGGTTCTTCACCCAGTTCCAGGCCGAGATGCAGCAACCGGCCTTCTGGGTTGCGCTCGGCAAGATCATGTGGATCAACATCCTGCTGTCGGGTGACAACGCGCTTGTCATCGCGATGGCGTGCCGGGGCTTGCCGCCGCGGCAGCGGTTCTGGGGCATGGTGCTCGGCGCTGGCGTCGCCGTTTTCCTGCGCATCATCTTCACCGGCATCGTCGTGACGCTGATGAACCTGCCGTACCTCAAGCTGGTCGGCGGATTGGCGCTGCTCGTGATCGCGGCAAAGCTGCTGGTGCCCGAAAACGAGGATGAGGGCGACGTGCACGCGGCCTCGCATCTGTGGGCGGCCGTGCAGATCGTGGCGATCGCCGACATCGTGATGAGCCTCGACAACGTCATCGCGGTTGCCGCGGCGGCCAATGGCAGCATTCCGCTGCTGGTCATCGGACTTGCCATCAGCGTTCCGCTGATCGTTGCCGGTGCCGCGCTGATCATGGCGTTGCTGACGCGCCTTCCGGCGCTGGTGTGGGCCGGCGCGGGCCTGCTCGGCTGGATCGCCGGCGAGGTGATGGCGACGGACCCTGCGATACAGCCGGGGTTGCACGCATTCTTCAACGGTCCGGTCGGTACAGGCCTCGATGGTCTCCTCAAATCGCTCGGCATGGCGCCGCAGTTCGCCAATGGCGGGCATGGCGGCGAGGTGATCCTTGGAATCCTTGGCATCATCGTTGTGCTCGTCGCCGGGTCGATCTGGCGCAGGCGCAAGATGCAGGGCGCCGAGCACTCCGCGACGGCGTAGGGACTAGCGCGCCCCCCGCAGCGAGGACAGTCGCCCGCGGCGCCGATGGCGCCCGGGATTTGCATTATCGGAAAGGCCCGGCCCGCCCTGGGGCGCGCCGGGACCATGCGCGACCCTATCGAGGTCGTGCTCCCGCACAGGAACATTTAGTAAGATCCTGACTTCCTTCTGCACACAGTCGGCCCGGAGAAATGTCACGACGGTGAGCAAACCGGTCGGCGACAACAAGTTCAGGGCGTACGGGTCGAGAGGAAGAGGGCCGCCACGCGGTAAGGAATTCCCATGCCGCGTTACTTTTTCAACGTCTATCACGACAGGGCGGAGTTGGACGAGGAAGGCGAAGAACTACCCGACATGCAGGCGGCGTGGCGGGAGGCAACGATGACGGCGGGGCAAATCATCCAGGACCTCGACGGCAAGCTTCGCCCCGGCAAGGACTGGCGGCTGGAGGTCACCGACGAGTTCGCAAATCCGCTTTACGTCATTCACGTCAGCGCCGACCAGGCCAAATGAACCTTGGCTGGACGGCGCCGTGAGCGTGGGGAAGAAGCTATTTGGGGCTCTGCAAACCGGGTGACGACAACCAGCGGTCGATCGCGGCCGCGGACTCGGTGGAGACCGCCGTTTCCAGCAGACGATCGCGTTCATGGCCGGGCGGCAGGCCGGCGGCCTTTTCGCGCGCGCCGCTTGCAATTTGCCGAAGCCGTTCCTGCAGCGGTTGTGGCGGGCGGCTGCGATTGCGCTTTTTCGTCATGGCACATCTCCTCGTTGGCCATGATCCTCGCATGTCGGGCGGGGCGCCTCCTTAACCTTTGTTGGGAACCGGCATCGGTCGACGCCGTTTCCTTCAGGTCACATACAGCGCAGCTAGAGGAGATGCGGGCTTGGACCGGGAGATGGTTTTGGCGGCCCTGTTGCGGCGGCTCAATACCGTCTCAGGGTTGGATGACGCGGACATCGCCGCCATCCGCGCGCTTCCGATCAATGTTCGCCATTGGGAGGCCGGACGGACGATCGTATCCGATGGCAGCCGGCCGACGGAATGCTGTCTGGTTATCGAAGGGTTTTGCGTCCGCGCCAAAACGATCCTCGACGGGCAGCGGCAAATTCTCTCGATCCATATTCCCGGCGAAATTCCCGACCTCCAGAGCCTGCATCTGCACAGGATGGATCACGATCTCATCGCAGTGGCCCCATCCACGCTCGGCTTTATCAGTCATACTTCGATGCGAGCGCTGACGCGCGCAAACCCGAACGTCACCGAAGTGCTTTGGCGCGACACGTTGATCGATTCCGCGATATTCCGCGAGTGGATCGTCAATGTCGGCCAGCGCCCGGCGGCGAGCCGGCTGGCCCATACCGTCGTTGAACTTCGCAGGCGGCTTGCCGTGACCGGACGAGAAGCGGGTGACACGTTCGAAATGCCGCTGACCCAGGAGCAGATCAGTGAAGCGCTCGGCATCACGCCGGTGCATGCCAACCGCATCATCAGACAACTGCGCGACGATGGGATCGTCGATATCAGCAGGGGGCGCGTGACGGTGCTCGACGAGGCGAAGCTTGCGGAATTGGCGCAGTTCGACGACCGCTATCTTCACCAAGATCCCTCTCTCTAAGAAGGCGCGTGTAAGGCGCATGGGTATCGCACCGGTGACCGGCCATTTGTTCACTCCGGAGGAACCATTCGATGCCGAGAAAATTATGCAGGATGTGTCCCAGGGATAGACACACGAAACTCCGGCGGCTGCCGATCGCACCCCCGCTGCCAGGGCATGTTGGCAGCCGCTCCCTTTGGTCGTAACTATCATGAAGGATTTTTCCCATGCGTCTTTCCCGCCCGAGGTGATCTCGGTGATGGAAGTCGCACTTGATGCCGCGGTGGCTTCGCTTCCCGAGCCGGTCCATTCCAGCCACGTTCAAGCCCTTGCCGAAGCGATCCTGCGCGGGGCCCATGTCGGGGAGCGCGACCCCGTCGTCCTGCAAAGACTTGCCCTGATGGAATTGCAGCTCACGCGACGCTGACCTAGCAATGGGCCGGCGTTCCGACGGGGCTGCCGATTGATTTTGCCGCCGCCCGGTTCCATACAGTTTTCCATGACCAAAACGTTACTGGGACGCAGCGTCAACCGGCTCGAAGACGAGCGCTTCGTAAGGGGACGCGGGCGTTACATCGCCGATCTTGCCGCGCCAAACGCGCTGCATGGCGTTGTCGTTCGCTCGCCGCATGCACATGCGCGCATCACCGCGATCAGCGTCGATGCGGCGCGCAAAATGCCCGGCGTTGCGGCCGTGCTCACGGGAGCCGAATTGGCGGCCGATAATCTCGGCCCACTGCCGTGCGCGGTGACCGCTATTCCGATGACAACGCCGCTCGTGGTGCCGCCCTGTCACGCGCTGGCGCGCGACATCGTTCGTTATGTCGGCGAGCCGGTCGCTTTCGTGGTCGCGGAAAGCACGGAGGCCGCGCGCGATGCCGCCGAGGCCGTCATCGTCGACTATGCGCCGCTGCCGCCGGTGGTCGCGATCGCGGACGCTGTTCTGCCGGACGCCCCAGCAATCTGGCCGGAGGCGCGGGGCAATATCGCGTTCCAGTTCGACCGCGGCGAGGTCGGTCCCGTGGAAGCTGTGATCCGCGACGCTGCCCATGTCGTGGAATGCGAGCTCGTCAACAACCGCGTCGTCGCCGCACCGATGGAGACACGCGGCGCGCTGGGCGAGTTCGATGCTTCGACCGGACGTCTGCATCTGACCGCCTCGGCCGCCGGCGCACACGCGATCCGCGACCTGCTGGCCGACGGTGTCTTTCGCATCGGCAGGGAAAAGCTCCGCGTCAGCATTCCTGACGTCGGCGGCGGCTTCGGCATGAAGAACGTGCTCTATCCCGAGTGGGTGCTGGTGCTGTGGGCGGCGCGCCGCCTCGGCCGTGCGGTCGCGTGGATCGGGGATCGCAGCGAGGATTTTACAGGCTCGGTCCATGGTCGCGACAGCCTCATTCGCGCGCGCCTCGCGCTGGATCGAGACGGCCGCTTCCTCGCGCTCGACACCAAAGTCCTCGCCAATCTCGGCGCCTACGTCTCGACGGTGGGGCCAGCGGTCCCGACCATGGCGATGGCGAGCGCGATGGGCGGCGTCTACGACATCCCGCTGATCGCCTTCCAGGCCAGCGGCGTATTCACCAACACGACGCCGGTCGACGCCTATCGCGGCGCCGGCAAGCCCGAGGCGAATTACCTGATCGAGCGCTGCATCGACATCGCAGCCCGCCAGTTCGGAATGGATGCGCTGAAGCTGCGCCGCAAGAACATCTTTCGCCGGTTTCCTCATCCAAGCGCGATGGGGCTTACGGTCGAGCAGGGCAGCTTTGGCCACGCGATCGATCACGCGGCCAAGGCCGCCGCCGGATTCGATGCGCGCCGCCGAAGCGCCCGCAAGCGGGGCAGGCTGCGTGGCCTGGGCTATGCCTGCTTTCTGGAGACGTCGCGCGGGCAGCCCAATGAAGTGGCGGAAGTGCGTGTCGGCGACGACGGCCGGATCGACCTGATGGTCGGCACGCATTCCAACGGCCAGGGCCACGAGACCACGTTCGCGCAGATCGCCGCCGATGCGTTTGGCCTGCCGGCGGAGCGCTTCCGGTTTCGGCAGGGCGATACCGATGATCTCGACTCCGGCGGCGGGCATGGCGGGGCGCGCTCGATGCATCAGGGCGGCACCGCGCTCTTGATGGCGGCCGAAGGCGTGATCGAGAACGCGCGGCGGCTGGCCGCCCGCCTGCTGCAGGCCGGCGTCGATGCGGTTCGCTACGAAGCAGGCCAGTTGCGCGTGGCCGCGACCGGGCAGGAGATCAGCCTCGAGGAGGTGGCGCGCGCCTCCTACCAGACGCCTGGCGACGATGTCGCGCCTGGTTTGGCGCACAGGGCGACCCATTTGTGCGACCGCTACACTTTTCCTAACGGCTGCCATGTTGCCGAAGTCGAGATCGACCCCGAGACCGGTCAGGTGAGGCTCGACCGATACGTGATCTTCGACGACTACGGCCGCCTGCTTGATCCGCGCCAGACGCTGGGGCAGGTCCATGGCGGCGTGGCGCAGGGGATCGGGCAGGCGTTGTTCGAGCACGCGCTGTTCGATGCCGAAACCGGCCAGATCCTCTCAGGCTCGCTGATGGATTACGCGCTGCCGCGCGCAGACGATCTTCCCGTCTTCGAGGGCAGCCTGACGGATGATTTTCCAAGCCGCGCCAACCGGCTCGGCGTGAAGGGAAGCGGTCAGGCCGGCGCCATCGCCGCCCCCGCCACCATCATGAACGCCGTGATGAACGCGCTGACGCCGCTCGGCGTGCGCCATCTCGACATGCCTGCAACGTCTTCCCGGATCTGGCATGCGATCAGGTCGGCCGGGTTGCGCTCGGCCGTTGCGTGACGGAACAAAACGGCCGCCCCGGCGCCCCGATCCGACGTCGGCCGTCGCCTCAAACGCTCTTTGGTTTCTTCCGGGCAGCGCGCGCCGAAGTGTTCAGCGCCGCGGCCTCGCGAATGAGCGCCTTCAACGCCTTTTCATCGATCTTGTCCCCCTGATGGAAATCGATGGCGCGCCTTGTGTTGCCTTCGAGGCTTGAGTTGAAGAGGTCTGTCGGGTCGTCCAGCGCCGCGCCCCTGGCAAAGGTCATCTTCACGACCGCCTTGTACGTTTCGCCGGTGCAGATGATGCCGTCGTGCTCCCACACCGGAACGCCCCGCCATTTCCATTCCTCGACCACGTCGGGGACGGCCTGCTTGATGATGTTCCGGATACGCGCGAGCGTTTCGCCGCGCCAATCGCCCAGTTCCTTGATCCTCGCATCGATGTGCTGAGCGGGAGAGCTTCCGCCTTTTGCTTCGTTCGCGCCGCTCTTCTTCATAGTCGCTTTCTTCATGGCTGTTATCGCTCCGCTCACATTCGTTCGCCGGGCAATCGGCTGGCTTGTTTAACCCAGTCGACGAGCTGCGTTTCGTCGAGACTGTCTTCATGAATGTCGAGGTAGCGCACTTCCTTGTGCTTGGATTCGCCGGGCGGGAGAGGGCGAAGCGATGTGCCGCGGAAGAACGTCACTTTGACGTACCTGGTGAAGCAGTGAAAGGCGAGGAACCAGCCGCCCTGATCCTCGATGCCATAGAACGGCGTGTTCCATTTCACGGCCTTGCGGACGCCGCCGCGGATGGTGCGCACGATGAGTGCGTCGAGGTGGCGCCCGACGTCGCGTTTCCAGCCCGGCATGGCGGCGATGTAGGCCTGCACGGGGCGGTCGCCGTCGCCCTTCGCGATCTGAGGATTGCCGCCTGAGAGGAGGGTCGGCTTCGCATCGCCACGCTTCGCGGCGGCTTTCTTTGCGACCTTCGCCGACTTCTTCTTGGCCATTGCGGTTCGCTCCTATCCGGCGGCGCCTCGCCCCCCACGCAACTTGGTGGCATACGGCAGCACGAACATGTACAGACCGGTGAACAGGAGCAAGAACAGCGGGAGCAGTGGCGAGTAGACGACCAAGGCTGGAGGTTCCCCCAATGCCATGGCGACGAAGTTGGCGATGACGGTCGCCGTAAAGGCGATCGACAGCCAGCGGTGGATTTGCCGAATAGACGTATTCCAGTTCAATGAGACCTCCTTTGATTTGAAACGAGGGAAGCGCGACACGGCAGATTTCAATCCGCCCGCGCCAAAACCTCCTCCAGCTTCCCGAAGAACTGCTGCCATCCGACCTTGGCGCCGCCAAAAGCCTGCTTCTGATCCGGCCGGAAGCCCGACTGCTCCATGCGCAGCAGGGTGCCGCTACGCGTTGGCGTGAGCGTAAACGTCACCACGCTCTGCAGATCGAAGGCGGCATCCGCGTGCTTGAAATTCCAGGTGTAGGACAGCGCCTTGTTCGGCTCGATGGCGAGCACCTCGCAGTCCAGCACGCCGCCCCAGTCGCCGCGAAGATTGAAATGGTGACCCACGACTGGCTTGAAGTCGTTCTTCATCAGCCATTCCTCCATCAAATGCGGCTGCGTGAGCGCGCGCCAGAGTTTTTCCGGCGGATGCGGCATCTCGCGTTCGACGACGACGGAGCGTGTTTCAGTTGCTGTATTGGTCATTGGTCCATCCGTTTGAGCAGATCTTCGAGGTCGTCGAACTTCCTCTGCCAGAACCCGGCCATCTCGCTTGTCCAGTCGATCAGCGGCGCCAGTGCGCCGAGTTGCGCGCTATAGTGCGTCTGTCGGCCTTCGTGGCGGTCGCGCACCAGCCCGGCGTGCTTGAGAACGCCGAGATGTTTCGAGACGGCCGGTTGCGAGATCCCGGCCTGCGCCGTGAGGGCCCCCACCGTCTGTTCTCCCTGGCGGCACAGCCGCTCGAAGATGGCCCGGCGGGTTGGATCGGCAAGGGTTTTGAAGAGCACGTCATGGGCGTTCGGCATTTGGGATCGATAACCTATGGGTTATGATTTATGCATAACCAATTAGCTATGGATTAGTCAAGCGGGAAAATATCAGGCCTCGTGATGGCCCTCCTGATTGGCCAAATCGACCTGAAAGTCATCGTGAAACCTAGGCAACGACGTGGCGCGATGAGTTCGAAGGGCACGGCTGTAGCCATACTCGGTTGGTTATGAATTGTCGTCTGGCCTTGCCGCCGTCTCTAGAAGCAGAGCTGGGAGCGAACGCCGGCACATGGTCGTTGTCGCGGACGCGAGTAACGACCATGTATGCAGGGAGGTGTCTTATGGGAGATGCCGGCCGACAGGCCCATTGGGAGAACGTCTACACGACGAAGGGCGAGAACGAGGTCAGCTGGTTTCAGCAAAGCCCGGCGCCTTCGCTCGAACTGATCATGCAGGCCGGAGCGGTCAGCAATTCGGCCATCATCGACATCGGCGGCGGCGCTTCGCGGCTGGTCGACCATCTCGTCGATCAGGGGTTTGCGGATGTCACCGTGCTCGATCTGTCGAGCGCGGCATTGGAGACTGCCAAGGCTCGCCTCGGTGCGCGTGCCGACCGAGTTCACTGGCTGGTGGCAGATGCCACGATCTGGGAGCCGGTGAAGCGATACGACATCTGGCACGACCGGGCGGCGTTCCATTTTCTCGCCGATGAGAAAGACCGCGCCGCCTATATCGAGCGCCTCACGCGCGGCTTGAAAGCCGGAGGATACGCGATCATCGCGACTTTCGCGCTGGACGGCCCTGAAAAATGCAGCGGCCTGCCAGTCGCGCGTTACGACGCCGCGAGCCTGGCGCAGACGCTCGGTCCCGGGTTTCGGCCGGTTCACACCCAACGGGACGAACACGTAACGCCCTGGGGCTCGCACCAGGTTTTCCAATTCAGCGTGTTTCGCCGCGAGGGTTGAGATCGGGAGGCGCCATCGCGCGCTAATGCGCCATGCCACGCGACAATTCTTGGCAGGCCTCCATGCAGCGGCGGCAGCTTTCCGCGCAGATGCGGCAGTGCTCATGCATGGATGCGTGCGTCTGGCACTCCTCGGCGCACAGCCGGCAGGCGGCGGCGCAGACGCTGAGCATGCGGCGCATCACTTCGTCATCGAAACCTGTCCGGCGGGTCAAGATGCGGCCGGTGATGTTGCAGATGTCGGCGCAATCGAGGTCCAGGCGGATGCACTGGGTCAGCTCCTGCACCATGCGCTCCGACAGGCAGGCGTCGGCGCAGGAAGTGCAGGTCTGGGCGCAGGAGTAACACTCCTCGATGCAGCGGATCAGGGAGTCGTTGACCTGACCCTGGACGGCCGGGTGGGTGCCGATCATTTCGCGGGCGTGCATGGTGGGCTCCTTGGCTGAGGGCCGGCCGCAGACGCGGCGGGCCCTCATTTTAAACCGTGACGGGCGAAAATGTACGGGCTTTCGTCATTATTCCGGCGCCCTGGATCAGATTGATCCAACGCAATGGGGTGGGACCCAATTGGATTATGTTAACGACACCCGCGCTTTCGTGATGGAACCTGGCTTCCCATCATGGGCCGGATCATGCGAAAACCATTCCGTGAAACGCTCGATCCACCTTTGCCGGCTGCTGGCGGTCTTTCTGATCGCAGGCCTCGTATTTGCCCCGCTCGCGGCGCGGGCGAATGGCGACGCCATGACATCGATGGCGATGACGTCGATGTCCGGCGATCATATGGCTGACATGTCCGACGACATGCCGTGCTGCCCGGACAAGTCGGCGCCCGTGGATTGCGACCAGTGCCCATTGATGGCGCTCTGCGTTTCGACAACGCTGCAGGCGCCGCTATCAGCCGGCGTTGCCGAAATCCGGCCGGTCACGCTTCGGATGCTGCTTCCCGGCAGCGATCCCGAAGTGGAAAGCGTCGTGTACTCACCCCCTCCAAAACCTCCCCAATTCCTGGTCCGTTCGGCGTAACGCCGAGATTCGCGCGCGGCGCTTTGTGGCGTCCGCGCCCATGCTGCGTTCGCAGCTGACCAGAAGATCGAGGGTTATCACCATGAAGGCCAATCAGTTTTCGCGCAGCCTGCGGCTTGCGCTGACCGGCGCTGTCTTGACGTGCGGCGCTACCGTCGCGTTCGCCGATATCAAGAATTACGAGTTCAAACTCGTCGAACCGACCGTCAAGGCCGGCCCCGACAAAACCATCGCCGTGAAGCTCGTCGACAAGACGACGGGCAAGCCTGTTCCGGACGCCGTGATTTTCGCGACGCGTTTGGATATGGCTCCGGATGGCATGCAGGAGATGGCCACCAGGGTCGACCCGCTCCCGGGAACGGAACCCGGCACGTACAAGTTCAAGGCCACCTTCGGCATGGCTGGCCGATGGCAGTTGTCGCTCGGGGCCAAGGTCCAGGGCGAAACCGGCACGGTCGAAAACAAGCTCGTCATCCAGGCCGACCAATGAAGCGGCCGGTCATGGTTGAAATCGCCGCTGCCGTCACGGCTGCAGCGATCGCAGGCGTCCTCTCGCGTTCGTATCTCTGGCCGAGCAGAGAGACGAAGTACGCACACGTCATGGAGCAGACGCGCGCAGAACCGGGCGCTGCGATCTACTATCAGGACACGGACGGCAAGCCTTTCTATTCGTTGAAGCCGAAGAAGACGCCTGATGGCCGCGACTACCGCGCCGTCCCTGCGGGCGCCGACATCAGTTTCGACGATCCGGCGGATGTGGCGGATGCGCCGTCTGCGGATCAAAAGATCAAGTATTATCGCAATCCGATGGGCTTGTCGGACGTTTCGCCGACGCCCAAGAAGGATTCGATGGGGATGGATTACATCCCCGTCTACGAGGGCGAGGACAGCGACGACGGATCGGTCAAGCTGTCGCCGGGCAAGATTCAGCGTACCGGCGTCAAATCGGAACCGGCTATCCGGCGAGTGATCCGTACGACCAGCCGCGCGCCCGGCACCATCCAACTCGACGAACGGCGCGTCTCCGTGATCGCGATGCGCGCAGAAAGCTATGTCCAGAAAGTTGCCGACGTCACCACGGGCACGCACGTCGTGAAGGGCCAGCCGCTGATGGAGATCTACAGTCCCGCGGTCTCTTCCGCCGCCGCCGAATACATCTCGACCCTCAATTCCAAAGTTACCGGCGGCGGCGAGGGGCCGTACGGCAGGGGCTCGCGTCAGCGGCTGATGAACCTGGACGTGCCTGAAGCGGCCATCGTCGCCATCGAGAAAGGAAGGAACGTTCCGATCGGGATCGAATGGACGTCACCGCGTGACGGGATCGTTCTGGAACGCAACGTGACCGAAGGCATGCGCGCCCAACCGGGCGACGTTCTGTTCAGGATAGCCGATCACAGCGCAGTGTGGGCGATTGTCGATGTTGCCGAACGCGATCTGGGAAGCGTCGCCATTGGCCAGCGCGCCATGGTGCGCGCGCGCAGTTTTCCTGGGCGGGAGTTTTCGGGAAAGATCAACGTGATCTATCCGCAGATCATCAAGGAGACGCGGACGGCGCGGGTGCGCGTCGAATTGCCCAATCCGGAACTGCTGCTGATCCACGACATGTATGTCGATGCCGAGATCGAGACCGGCAGCGCGAGAATCCGTGCTCGCGATTCCCGAAAGCGCGGTGCTGGACAGCGGCAGCCGGCAGGCCGTGCTGGTGGACAAGGGGGAAGGGCGGTTCGAGCCGCGCGAGGTCAAGCTCGGCCACCGCGGCGAGGGCTATGTCGAGGTTCGCGAAGGCCTTGCCGAGGACGATCCGGTGGTGACATCAGCCAATTTCCTGATCGATGCCGAAAGCAACCTGAAGGCGGCGCTGAAAGGCTTTGCCGAGGGAGCCCAGCCATGATCGCCCGCCTTATCGCGTGGTCGGCGCGCAATCTGCTGCTGGTGTTCTTCGGTACCACCTTCGCCGCCGCCGCAGGCCTCTACGCGCTGGCGCATCTGCCGCTCGACGCCATTCCCGATCTCTCGGACACGCAGGTGATCGTCTACACGGAGTATCCAGGGCAGGCGCCGCAAGTGATCGAGGACCAGGTTACCTATCCCCTGACGACGGCCATGCTCACGGTGCCGCGCTCGAAGGTCGTGCGCGGCTTCTCGTTCTTCGGCGTGTCGTTTGTCTACGTCATCTTCGAGGACGGCACCGACATCTACTGGGCGCGATCGCGCGTGCTGGAATTTCTCAACAGCGCGGCCTCGCGGCTGCCCGCCGGTGTGACGCCGACCATGGGTCCCGATGCTACCGGCGTCGGCTGGGTCTACCAATATGCCGTAATGTCCAAGGAACTGAATCTCGCAGACACCCGCGCCATCCAGGACTGGAACTTGAAATTTGCGCTGGCCAAGGCGGAGGGCGTCGCCGAAGTCGCCAGCGTCGGTGGCTTCGTGCGGCAATACAACGTCATTCTCGATCCACAGCGGATGCGCGATCTCGGTATCACCATGCCAAAAATGCGTGACGCGATCCGCGCCAGCAATGCCGATGTTGGTGGCCGCACCGTCGAACTGTCCGAGTTCGAATACGTCATCCGCGGCAAGGGCTATCTGCGGGGTATCAACGATCTCGGCAATATCGTGCTCAAGGCCAGTAGCGGCACGCCGGTGCTGCTCAAGGATATCGCGCGCGTCGAACTGGGGCCGGACGAGCGCCGCGGCATTACCGAACTCAACGGTGAGGGCGAGGTCGCCAGCGGCATCGTGCTGCAGCGTTTTGGCGTCAACGCACTTGACGTGATTCAAAACGTCAAGAAGCGCTTTGCGGAAATCGCGTCCAGCCTGCCGAAGTCGGTCGAGATCGTGCCGGTCTATGACCGCTCCAACCTGATCAATGCCGCCATAGATACGCTCAAGAATACGTTGCTGGAGGAGTGCATCATCGTCGCATTGGTATGCATCGTGTTCCTGCTGCACGTTCGCAGCGCGCTGGTCGCCATATTGATGCTGCCGGTCGGCGTGCTGATGGCGTTCGGCGCGATGAAGCTATTGGGAATCGGCTCCAACATCATGAGCCTCGGCGGCATTGCGATCGCGATCGGCGCGATGGTGGATGCGGCGATTGTCATGATCGAGAATGCCCACAAGCATCTCGAGCGGGCGGAGCCTGGACAGTCGCGGGTGACGATCCTGATCGAGGCGGCTGCCCAGGTCGGGCCGGCGCTGTTCTTCAGCCTGCTGATCATCACCGTATCCTTTATGCCGATCTTCACGTTGGAGGCGCAGGAGGGACGGCTGTTCAGCCCGCTCGCATTCACCAAGACGTTTGCGATGGCGGCCGCGGCGGTGTCGTCCGTCACGCTGGTGCCGGCGCTGATGGTGGTGTTCGTGCGCGGCAAGATCATTCCGGAGCACAAAAATCCGATCAACCGTTTCCTGATCTGGATCTACCGGCCGGTCATCAAGGCCGTGATGCGCGCCAAAATCCTCGTGATCCTGATCGCGCTCGGCATTCTTGCCGTCACTGTGTGGCCGGCCCGGCAGCTCGGCACCGAGTTCATGCCCAATCTGAACGAGGGCACGCTGCTGTACATGCCGACCACGCTGCCCGGACTTTCCGTTACCAAGGCGGCCGAATTGCTGCAGATGCAGGACCGGATTATCCGGAGCTTTCCCGAAGTGGAGTCGGTGTACGGCAAGGCGGGCCGCGCGGCGACCGCGACGGACCCGGCCCCGACCGAGATGTTCGAGACCATCATCAACCTGAAGCCGAAGGCCGAATGGCGTGCGGGGCTGACGCTCGATGGGCTCACGGCCGAAATGGACAAGGCGCTGCAGTTTCCAGGCGTCTCCAACGCCTGGACCCAGCCGATCAAGGCGCGTATCGACATGCTCTCGACGGGAATCCGCACCCCGATCGGCGTCAAGGTGATCGGCACCGATCTGGTCGAGATCGACCGTCTCGCAAAACAGGTCGAGCAGGTGCTGCGGGCTGTGCCGGGGACGTCGTCGGCCTATGCCGAGCGCGGCATCGGTGGCTACTACCTCGATATCGTGCCCGACCGCGCGGCGCTGGCGCGGTACGGCATCATGATCCAGGACGTGCAGGACGTGATCGCGACTGCGCTCGGCGGCCAGACCGTGACGACAACGGTCGAGGGGCGCCAGCGCTTTGGCGTCAACATGCGCTATCCCCGTGACCTGCGCAGCGATCCCATCTCGATCGCGCGCGAGGTGCTGGTGCCGATGCCCGCGGGCGGGGCGGTGCCGCTGGGGGAGGTCGCAAAAGTCGCGCCGGCGCGTGGGCCGACCTCGATCCGGACCGAGAACGGCCAGCTCGCGGTCTACGTCTATGTCGATATCAGGGACCGCGACATCGGCGGTTATGTCGCCGACGCCAGGCAAGCCGTGAACGCCAGCATCCAGTTTCCGCCCGGCGCCTACCTGATGTGGAGCGGCCAGTATGAGTATCTGGAGCGGGCGGCGGCGCGGCTCAAGATCGTCGTGCCGGTGACGCTCGCGATCATCTTCCTGCTGCTCTATCTCAATTTCCGCTCGCTGACGGAAACGCTGATCGTGATGCTGTCGCTGCCGTTTGCGCTGGTCGGCGGGCTCTGGCTGATGTGGTGGCTCGGCTTCAATTTGTCGGTCGCCGTCGTGGTCGGCTTCATCGCGCTGGCCGGCGTCGCCGCCGAGACCGGTGTGGTGATGCTGATCTACCTCGACCAGGCTCTGGACGAGCGGCTGGCGCGTAGGGCCGCGGAAGGCGGCGTGCTGACGCGCAACGACCTCTACGACGCCATCATGGAGGGTGCGGTCGGGCGGGTGCGTCCGAAGATGATGACGGTGGTCGCCATCATGGCCGGGCTGCTGCCGATCATGTGGAGCACCGGCACCGGCTCGGAGATCATGCAGCGCATCGCGGTGCCGATGATCGGCGGCATGATTTCGTCAACGCTGCTGACGCTGATCGTGATTCCGGCGATCTATGCCTTGGTCAAAGGGGCGGGGCTTGGAAAGGTGTCTGTGATGAAAGTGGAGCCCGGACAAGCAGGAGCCAGTGCAATCTAGGCGCTGTTTTGCAATCTGGTTGAACTGACCTCTTTGTGGTGGGCACCTACCTCCAACTTGTGACGCCGTTCACCATCGGCCCGGAAAAGATCAGATAAGCTTGGCTTATCCGAAGCAACTTGCGTGGGGCGCACGTGTCCGTTGATCCGTTCTAGATCCCTCCCAGGAGGAACACATGCCAGATCTTGCAAGAAGTCATGCCGTGGTTATTGGCGCCGGCATGGCGGGCCTTACGGCCGCTCAGGCGATCTCCAGGCATTTCGGGAAAGTCACGATAATTGAGCGGGACGTGCTTCCCGCCGAAGCCGCGCCCCGAAGCGGGACGCCGCAGGCCCAGCATGCCCATGCGCTTCTCGCGGGCGGGCTGAAGGCCCTGCAGACCCTGTTTCCGGGATTTGAGAACGATCTGGCGGAAGCGGGCGCTGTGAAGATCCGCACGGGTAAGGATATCCAGTGGGAGCGCCCCGGGTTCGATCCATTCCCAATTCGCGATCTCGGCATCAACGTTTTCTGCATGTCGCGCCCACTGCTCGAAGTCGTTACCCGGCGACGCGTTCTGCAGACCCCGAATGTCAACATTTGCGAGCGCGCTCGCGTAACCAGGCTTGTCGCATCGCGGGATGCAATGCGGGTCGAGGCAGTCCATTATGACAGCGAAGATGGGCCTGGTGTGACCCTGGAAGCCGACCTGGTTGTCGAAGCCTCCGGTCGCTGCGGCCTCACGCTGAAGCTGCTCGAGGAGCTTTCTCTGCCGAAGCCCGAAGAAACCGAGATCGGCATGGATCAGGCCTACGCGAGCACCATCGTCGAGCGGCCGATCGATCACAGTGCCGACTGGCTGGGCAATATCATCCTGCCGTTCGCACCCGCCAGCAGCCGCGGAGCCCTGCTGTTTCCGATCGAGAAGCAGCGATGGCTACTTTCTATCGGAGGCAATCATGGCGATGTGCCTCCGGGCGACCGCGCGGGATTCATGGATTTCGTCAGGAGCCTGCGTACCCCGACCATCTATGACGCGGTCAGGGACGCCCGACCGCTGACGGATATCGTCCGCTATCAGCTGCCTTGCAGCACACGGCGGCATTTCGAGCGCCTGGAATCTTTCCCGGCAGGCCTGCTGGCGATAGGCGATGCCCTCTGCCGCTTCAATCCGGTCTTCGGCCAGGGCATGAGCGTGGCAGCACAGGAAGCCTTAATCCTGGACCGGTTGCTGTCGGAAGATGTTCCCATGGAGCGGCTGGCGCGCGACTTCTTCGCCGCCATTCAGGACACCCTCGCGACACCGTGGGGCGTTGCCGTAAGCGATTTCGTCTACCCCGTCACGCGTGGCGTTCGGCCCGCGGACCTAGCGCAACGCCTGCAATACGGTATGGCCTTGACCAAGCTCGCCGCGCAGGATCCCGAGGTGCACCGGCTGACTGCGGAAGTCTCGCAACTGCTCAAGCCGCAGGCCGCGCTGCGCGAGCCCGCGCTCGCGGCGCGCGTGATGTCGATGATATAATGGGCAATGCGGGGAGGCCGCGCTTCCGTCCGTCAGTTCCGCACGATCGACCCAGCGCGCCCGACCAGCCGAGCCAATTGCTTGAAGCGGCTGCCGACGCGGTCGGCGACGAGATCGACCATGCGGTGCTCGAACACCAGCATCAGCTTGCGGCCGCGGGATCGGAAATGCGTTGCGGGCAACACGCCGGTACGCGCCGCCGAGATCAGATGCGCGACGCGGAAGGCGGCGCCGAGAAGCCGGGCGCGTTCATCCATTGCCGGCGGCACCAGCTCGCGGATCCGCGTCGGCGGTTCGTTTTCCTCGCTCAAGCCAGCGTAGCGATAAAACACCGACAGCGCGACAAAGGCGCGGCCCTGGTGGCTGATCGAGCCGAAATTGCCGTTGGTGATCAGGCTCAGCGTTTCCTCGCCGCGGTGGTCGGGATGCACGCGCCAGCCGACATCGGAGAGCAGACAGGCGGCGTGGCGCAGGCGGCGGTCTTCCGCGGTCTCGCGCAGCTTCACGACGCGCACCAGCCGATCGGTCCATGCGACCAGTTCCTCGGCGTGACGCGCCGAGCGCGACAGCAGCCCGTTCAGGGTCTGCGCCGCACAGATGAAGCCGTCCTTGGCGCGTTCCTGCGGCGGCAGCATCTCGTAGAGCAGGCCTTCGCGGACGCCGAAGGTCGAGAACACGATCGTTTTCGGCTTGCCGACGCGGATGATGTATTCGAGCACCAACGCCGCATAGGTCAGCAGCGGGCGCCGCGCGTCGGCGACTACTTCGATATCGGCGAGCATGTTGGCCGCTGCCAGCCGGCGCAGGCGCCGCGCGAAATCGAGCGCGTCGGCGGCCGGCAACTCATAGCCGTGCATCACCCGCAGCGGATAGCCGCTCTGGACGATGTGGATGCGCGCCAGCGCGCGCCAGGTGCCGCCGACCGCGTAGAAGGTGCGGCCCTGGGCGGCCTTGAGCTGGGCCACGTTGGCCAGATCGCTGCTGACGATGCGTTCGGCGCGCTTCAGCGATTTGTCCGACAGGTCCTGCAGCGCCAGGCTTCCGAGCGGCAGCGTGACGCCGCTGCTGACGCGGCTGCCATGCACGTCGATCAGTTCGAGCGAACCGCCGCCGAGATCGCCGACGACGCCGTCGGGATTGTGGATGCCGGAGACGACGCCGAGCGCGGAAAGTTTTGCTTCGCGCGGCCCCGACAGGATTTAAATCTCCGCGCCGCAGATGCGCTCGGCCTTGGCGATGAAGTCGGGGCCGTTCTTGGCGTCGCGGCAGGCGGCGGTGGCGATGGCGAAGACGCGCCCGACCTGCTGGATTTTGCACAACGCACGGAAGCGCCGCAGCGCCGTCAGCGCCTTGGCGACCGCGTCCTCGGCCAGAAGGCCGGTGCTCTGCACCTCGCGGCCGAGCCCGCACAGCGCCTTCTCGTTGAAGATGGTGACGAGGCTGCGCGCCATCGTCTCATAGACGACGAGACGAACCGAGTTCGAACCGATGTCGATGACGGCGACGCTGGAAGCGCGCTTGCGCGGTCGCTTCACAGCCGCGGTCCCTTATGAGGATTGCTGGCGCTCGTTACGGCGCGTGAGCCGGCGCGGCGAAGATTCCTTGAGAGACTTTCCACGGCCAGACAAACTCGGATTCGTCATGAAATAGTTGTGCAGGTTGAACGGCTCTTCGCCTTTCGCGGCCTTCATACGCGTTGACGACCCGTCCGGCAATAACTGCCAGCTCTGCTCGGTATCCTTCAGATTTGCGACCATGATCTGTTCGAGAACCTGCTGATGTACCGTAGGATTTTGCAACGGACAGAGGATTTCGACGCGGCGGTCGAGGTTCCGCGGCATCATGTCGGCGGACGAGATATACACAGCCGCCTTCGAGCCGGGCAGGCCTTGCCCCATACCAAAGCAGTAGATCCGGCCGTGCTCCAGGAAGCGGCCGATGATGGATTTGACCCGGATGTTCTCGGATAAGCCTGGAATGCCCGGCCGCAGACAGCAGATGCCGCGCACCACCAGTTCGATCGTCACGCCGGCCTGCGAGGCCTCGTACAGCGCGTCGATGACATCAGGGTCGACCAGCGAGTTCATCTTCATCCAGATCACGCCCGGCTTGCCGTGCTTGCTGTGATTGGTCTCGCCTTTGATGTGTTCGATGATGCGCTTGCGCAGCGTCAGCGGAGACACTGCCATCCGCTCGATGTCGCTCGGCTCGGCATAGCCGGTGATGTAGTTGAACACCCGCGCCGCGTCGCGGCCGATGATCGGGTCCGAGGTGAAGTAGGACAAATCGGTATAGATGCGCGCGGTGACCGGATGATAGTTGCCGGTACCGGTGTGGACGTAGGTCGTGAGATTGCCGCCCTCGCGCCGCACCACCATCGACAGCTTGGCGTGGGTCTTCAGTTCGAGAAAACCGTAGACGACCTGCACGCCGGCGCGTTCGAGATCGCGGGCCCAGCGGATATTGGCTTCCTCGTCGAACCGCGCCTTCAGCTCGATCAGCGCCGTCACCGATTTGCCGGCCTCGGCTGCTTCGGCAAGGGTGCGCACGATCGGGGAATTGTTGGAGGTGCGGTACAGTGTCTGCTTGATAGCGACCACGTCGGGGTCGCGGGCGGCCTGCTGCAGGAACTGCACGACGACGTCGAAGGACTCGTAAGGATGATGGACGACCAGGTCCTTCTGCCGGATCGCGGCGAAGATGTCGCCGCCATGATCGCGCACCCGTTCCGGATGGCGCGGTACGTAGGGCGTGAATTCGAGGTCGGGACGATCGAGCCGGGTGAGCTGCGAGAGCTCGTTCATCGCCAGCACGCCGTCGACCAGGAACACTTCGTCGTCTGCGGTGGAAAGTGCCTGCTGCACGAAGCCGCGCAGCGCTTCCGGCATCTTGGCTTCCATCTCGAGACGGATCACCGAACCGCGGCGGCGCCGTTTCAGTGCGCTCTCGAACAGGCGGACCAGATCCTCGGCCTCTTCCTCGATTTCGAGTTCGGAGTCGCGGATGATGCGGAAGGCGCCCTGGCCCTTGACGGTGTAGCCGGGGAACAGGCGGCCGATGAACAGGCCGGTGGCCTGCTCCAGCGGGATCAGGTGCACCACACCGTCCTTGCCCGTCGGCATGCGGATGAAGCGGTCGATCTTGCCGGGCATGCGGATCAGCGCATTCATCGGCTTGCCGTCGGCGACCCGCGCCAACTGCAGTGCGATGGTGAAGCCGAGGCTCGGGATGAACGGGAACGGGTGCGCCGGATCGATCGCCAGCGGCGTCAGCAGCGGGAAGATGTTGCGGAGGAAGTGATCCTCGAGCCAGCCGCGCTCCGCCTTGGTGAAATCATGGCCGTCCACCAGCGTGATACCCGTGTCCGACAGGGTGGCGCGCAGATCGCGCCAGATCGCCTGCTGGTCGGAGGCGAGCTCCGAAACCGTCTTGTTGATGAGGACTAGCTGCTCGGACGGCGTCATGCCGTCGGGGCTGCGTTCGGCGATGCCTTCACGTACCTGCGCCTTGATACCGGCGACGCGGACCATGAAGAACTCATCAAGGTTATTGGCGGAAATCGACAGGAACCGGACCCGCTCCAGCACCGGATGGCCCGGATTGACCAATTCCTCGAGCACCCGGCGGTTGAAATGCAGCCAGGACAGTTCCCGATTGATGAACCGCTCAGGGCTCGTGGCAATCGTGGGAGGAGCCTCGGCAGCTTGTTCTTTTTCTTTTATTTCAATAACTTGCGCCAATTCCATAAGGCTTTGGTCCATCTCGGGGGCTATAGGGCTATCTTAGCGGGAATGCAGCCCACAGCATGTGATACGCCGATGACGTTTCAATGACATTGATGTTCCGTCGACAGCCGCCGTCAAGGCGTCAGGAAGCAGCACGCAGCCCGATCAGGCGTTCCGTAGCACTTCCACAGCCAGCGCCCGGGTCACCGGCCGGCCCAGCCGCAGGGCCTCGGTATCCAAGAGGTCGACTGCCTGGCGGGCGGCGGAATAGGAGCGCTCGATGCGGTTGACGAGGTAGCTCACCACCGTCTCGTCGATGCTCAACTGGCGGTCCGCGCAGAACTTGATGATCAGGCCGCGAAACAGCAGGTCGTCGGGCGGCAACAGCGACACGACGGGGGCGGCGCGCAGCCGCGATCTGAGATCGCGCAGTTCGACCTCGAACGCGACAGGCGGAACGCGCCCGGTGATCAGCACGAAGGCTTCGTCCTCGCGCGCGAGATTCAGAAGGTGAAACATCGCGCGCTCGTCGAAGTCGACCGGTCGCAGGTCTTCGACCACCAGCGCGCCGGTCGCAAGCGCGCCGGGGACGGTAGCGGGGGTGAGCGCATGCGCCGATATCGAGCGCGCGCCGGCCTGCTCAGCCCAGATCGCGGCGAGATGGCTCTTGCCCGCGCCCTCCGGTCCCATCAGCAGCATGATGCGGTTCGGCCAGTCCGGCCAGCTTTCGATCAGCGCGAGGGCTGCCTCATTGGCCGGACCTTCCAGGAAATTGTCGCGGGTCAGGCTCTCCGCATGAGGCAGCGCAAAGGCAAGCTGACGAGGTTGAACGCGAACTGCCACGCAAATCTCCAGGCCGGGGTCCTACAGCCTTCATAGCGTTTTCAAGCGAAGCGGGCACCGGTTCGCGTGAATGGACGTGTCAAAACAAACAGGACGGTCAGTGCGCGTCGATCGTGCTCATGTGCCGCACCCACTCGACGAGATAGAGCGAGACCGAAACCAAAGTAAAGACCGTAACAAAACCCATAAGTATCACGTCATAGGGCGCCGGCTTGAAGTTGAAGCCGAGGGAAGCCAGCACCAGCGCCGCGAACGCCACCTGCGCCACCGTGTTGAGCTTCGACACCATCAGCGGCTTCATCGGAATGGGCTTGTCGAACAGCCACGACACGATCACGGCCGTGACGATCATGATGTCGCGCGACACGACCAGGATGACGAGCCAGCGCGGAACCGCGCCCCAGATGCCGAGTGCGACGAAGATCGACACCAGCAGCGCCTTGTCGGCGAGCGGGTCGAGCAGGGCGCCCAGTTCGCTCGCCATGTTGAAGCGCTTGGCGAGAAAGCCGTCGACGGCGTCGCTGACCCCGGCAATGACGAAGATCGCGAAGGCAATCTCCATCTGGCTGGAAACGATCGCCCAGACGATGACCGGCACCAGGATGATGCGGCCCAGCGTAATGATATTCGGAATGCTCAACTCGGTCGCTTCCCCGGCTCCCGGCCTAAATCCGGCCCCTGGCGGGTTCTGCCGGTTCTTATCTACATAGTATATGCGCCAAGCGCTTGCGAGCCATTGCAGGATCGCGGAATTCCTCGTAACCAGCCGTCATCATACTGGAATTTGGGCATGATCGACCGCAAAAACGGGCTCACTTACGCGGATTCGGGCGTCGATATCGATGCGGGCAACCGTCTGGTCGATCTCATCAAGCCGATGGTCCGCGCCACCGCCCGGGCGGGCGCGGACGCCGAAATCGGCGGTTTCGGCGGCCTGTTCGACCTCAAGGCGGCGGGTTTCAAGGACCCGGTGCTGGTGGCGGCGACCGACGGCGTCGGCACCAAGGTCATGATCGCCATCGAGACCGGCCTGCACGGCGGCATCGGCATCGACCTGGTGGCGATGTCGGTCAACGACCTCGTGGTGCAGGGCGCGGAACCGCTGTTCTTCCTCGACTATTTTGCCTGCGGTAAGCTCGATCCGGAAGCGGCTGCGGCGATTGTGGCTGGCGTCGCCGAAGGGTGCCGGGAATCCGGTTGCGCCCTGATCGGCGGCGAGACTGCCGAGATGCCGGGGCTCTACAAGGACGGCGATTACGATCTCGGGGGCTTTGCGGTCGGGGCGGCCGAGCGCGGTACGCTGCTGCCAAGCGGGGATATCGCCGCAGGCGACGCGGTGATCGGATTGGCCTCGTCGGGGGTGCACTCCAACGGTTTTTCGCTGGTCCGCAAAATCGTCGAGCAATCCGGCCTTGGCTTCGATGCCCCGGCGCCGTTCTCGCCGGTCATGACGCTGGGGGGCGCGCTGCTGGCGCCGACGCGGCTCTATGTAAAATCATGCCTGCGCGCGATCCGCGAGACCGGGGCCATCAAGGGCCTGGCGCACATCACCGGCGGCGGCTTCACCGACAACATTCCGCGCGTGCTGCCAAAGCATCTCGGCGTCGGCATCGATCTCGCACGGCTCCCGGTGCTGCCGGTGTTCAAGTGGCTGGCCGCGCAGGGCGGCATCGCAGAACTCGAATTGCTGCGCACCTTCAACTGCGGCATCGGCATGATCGCCATCGTCAAGCCGGATGCGATCGCGCAGGTGACTGATGTCTTGACCGAAAGCGGCGAGACCGTCGCCTTGCTCGGCGAAGTGATCCCGGCGGCGGGTGAACATCGCGTGGTCTACAACGGTCACCTCGATCTTTCGCAATGAAACGCCGCGTCGCCATCCTGATATCGGGGCGCGGGTCCAACATGGCCGCGCTGATCGACGCCGCAAAGGCCGCGGGTTTTCCGGCCGAGATCGTCGCCGTTATCTCCAACCGCGCCGATGCGGCCGGGCTGGAGAAGGCCGCCGCGAGCGGCATCTCGACTGTTGTCATCGAGAGCAAGCCGTTCGGCAAGGATCGCGCCGGATTTGAAGCCGTCCTCCAGCGCGCGCTGGAGGAAAACAGGGTCGAACTGATCTGCCTCGGTGGATTCATGCGGCTGTTCACCGCCGAATTCGTGCAGCGCTGGTATGGCAAGATGCTCAACATCCATCCCTCGCTGCTGCCGTCCTTTCCAGGCCTCGATCCGCACGGCCAGGCGTTGCAGGCCGGGGTCAAGATCTCGGGCGCGACCGTACACTTCGTGATCCCCGAAACCGATGCCGGGCCGATCATCCTGCAGGGCGCAGTGATGGTGGCCGATGACGACACGGCCGAGACGCTGTCCCAGCGCATCCTCGGCATCGAGCATCGCATCTACCCGGAGGCGCTGCGTTTGCTGGCAAGCGGCAAGCTTCGCCTCGAAGGCGACATCTGCAAGGTCGCCGACAGCACCGAGCGCGACGGCACCCTGATTTCGCCGCGGACGATCTGAGAACAAGAAACCCGCTGAGGAATCAGCAGGGATGAGCCGGAAGCATGGCCGCCGTGTCGCTCGGCCTGTGGCTCCCGAACAACAATGACGCGTTTTCGGCAGTGCAGTGGGGGGCCAACCGATTGACCCTCCGCACGAACTGGGGGCAAATCGCTCTCGTTGATCGGGATTTGCGCATTTTTTCGAGCCCGCGCTTCTGCCTTTTTTGGAATGGATTGCATGCGCTGCTCATCGCGGGCACGAAAAATCGAGACCGGGGGCGCGCTTGCGCGGCTGGTCGCGATTGCAGCCGTTCTAATCAGCATCATGTCCGCCGCGCAGGCGCAATCACCGACGCCGACGCCCACTCCGGCACCCACCCCCAGCCCGACCCCGATAGTGGTCAACTCGATGGTGTCGTCGAGCGCGGCGGTGACCAATCTCGGCAGCAATTTCCTGGAACGGCTGGGCAACCAGTCGAACGGCTTCAACCGCCTGCAGCGGACCAATCCCGGCGGCGGCGGCGCCTCGGAGGGCACGGAAGCGCCGCGTTACCGGACCTGGTTCGAAGGCTACGGCAACTATACGAAAAACGGCGCGGTCGGGGATTTCGTCGGCGATACCAGAAAGACCTGGGGCGGCGTGGCCGGAATCGGCGCAAGGGTGGCACCGGGTATCAATATCGGATTGTCGATCGACCAGAGCCGCTCGGCGATCGATATTCCGCTGGCGCTGCAATCGGCGACGATCGACCTGACCCAGATCGGTTTCACGGCCTCCGTCGACAGCGGGCCGTGGACCTGGGCCAGCGCGGCGGTGCACGGTTTCGGCAACATCAATTCGCGCCGCGACACCGGCTTTGGGCTAGCGACCGCCGGATACAATGCGCGGCTCGACGGCGTGCTGAGCGAGATCAGCTATTACTGGACCAGGGACCAGAACCGCATCGTGCCCAAGGCCGCGTTCGAATATGTCCAGGCGCGGACCGGCTCGCTGCAGGAGATCGGCGGCCTCGATCCCGCGACGGCGACGGGCGCCACCGTGCAGCGCGGGCGGCTATTGATCGGCGCGGAGGTCGGCCACTACTGGATCTTCGACGGCAAGATCTTTGATCTGTCGGGCTACGGCAAGTTCGTCGACAATGTCGTGCAGAATTTCTCCGATATCACCGTCAGCCAGGGCGTGCAGAGCATCACGTTCCAGGGGATCGGCGAGAGCCGGTACGGCGCCGATGCCGGCGCCTCGGCCTCGCTGGGCCTGACCAACACCGCGCGGCTCTACGTCAACTACGATGCCAAACTACGTGCCGCGATGCAGTCGCATCAGGGTACGCTGGGGCTGGAGTTGAGGTGGTAGTGCGGCAAGGTGATGCGCCTGTGGCCTCATGGTTCGAGACGGCGCTACGCGCCTCCTCACATGAGGATCTCAGACCTGACCATAAGGGTGTAAGACCTCATCCTGAGGAGACCGCAGAGCGGTCGTCTCGAAGGATGAAAGCCACGGTGCCCGCTAAACCCGATCAACCCTGACGACGCGGCCTTTTTCGATCGCGAGCGCCAGCCTGCCGTGTTTCAGCGCCAGAGCGGCTTCGCCGAACAATTCGCGGCGCCAGCCATGGAGCGCGGCGACGTCGGCCTGGTCGTCGGCGGCGATCTGGTCGAGATCGTCGACAGTGGCAATGACCTTGCTGGCGACGGCATGACGTTCCGACGTCATCCGCAGCAGCACCTTCAAGAGTTCGACGGTTGCTGCGCCATTGGAATTGCCGCGCGGCTTTTCGATCTTCGGCAGCGTGTGAGGATCGCGGGCGAGGCCGCGCTGCACGGCGGCGACGATGTCGCTGCCCCATTTCGAACGGTCAAAACCCTTCGGCAGGGAGCGCAGACCGGCGAGGCGCTCCAGCGAGGTCGGCGCATGCGTGGCGATGTCGCCGACCGCGTCGTCCTTCAGCACGCGTGAGCGCGGCACATCGCGGCTCTGCGCTTCCTGCTCGCGCCAGGCCGCGACTTCCATCAGCACCGCGAGCTCCTTCGGCTTGCGCACGCGCGTCTTGAGCCGCTCCCAGGCGCGCTCGGGGTGGAAATCGTAGGTTTTGGGCGAGGTCAGGACTTCCATTTCCTCGCTGACCCAGTCGCTGCGGCTGCGTTTCTTCAGGTCGGCGTCGAGCGCGGCAAAGACGTCGCGCAAATGGGTGACGTCGGAGACCGCGTAATGCATCTGCTCGGGCGTCAGCGGCCGACGCGACCAGTCGGTGAAACGGTGGGTCTTGTCCGGCCGGTGCCCGGTGACGCGCTCGACGAGTTGGTCATAGGCGATGCTGTCGCCATAACCGAGCACCATGGCAGCGACTTGCGTATCGAAGATCGGGTGCGGAATGGTGCCGGACTGGTGCCAGACGATTTCAATGTCCTGGCGGGCGGCGTGAAACACCTTCAGCACCGCCTCGTTGCCCATCAGCTCGAAGAACGGCTTGAGGTCGATGCCGGGCGCCAGCGTATCGATCACGACGGCCTCGTCCGCGCTCGCCATCTGCACGACGCAGAGCAGGGGGTAATAGGTCGTCTCCCGCAGGAACTCGGTGTCGACAGTGATGACCTTGTGCTGGGCGAGCCGGGAGCAAGCGGAGGCGAGGTCGGAAGTGGTGGTAATCAGATCCATGAACAATCCATGACGCGACCGACAGGCGTTCTGCCGAAAACGCTGATATGTCAAGGGTGTCGCGGAAGATTTGAGCTCTTCATTTTAGCCCGAGCACGGCTTTTTTGCGTCGGTCTCGCGACGGATGCCATAGGCGGCAGAAGCGTGGCGGGGCTTTTCGATCAGGCGCCGGGCGTCCGGCATGGGATTGCGGGTCGTTTGGGCCGGAAGCACAACCCGGACTACTCGTACCGAACGTGCCGCGATCGCCGGCGGCCTGACGGAATCGCGAGCACGATGAGACAGAGCCCAATCATCACCATTCCTATGACTTCGAAAGTAAAGGCGTTCACGGCAATCTCTCCCCGATAAACCGTTAGAATTGTGGGGAGCGTGTTGACGGCTACTTAATTTGTGGAACCTGGGGAGACACGCATGCGCGGATGGTGGACGCGCGCTTAAGGAGTTGGGTTAACAGTACGGTTTGGTTGGAGAGCTGCGACCGCGTTACATTTTTTTCAACCTCTCGGCGTGCAGATTGGCAGTTGCAAGCTAGCGGAAGAATGTCACATGAAATGGCCCGGAATTGTTGCGTTCGTTGCTCTCGCACCGATTGTTTACAGCTTGGCCTTTCCGAGTGTGACGGCGCGGTATCGCTTGACGCTCGATGCGGAAATTGATGGCGCGCCCAAAACAGGTTCGGGCGTTATCGAGGTCACCTACAGCAAGCAATCCAGGTTTGCTGGTCAGCATCCGATTGTCATTGGTTTGAGAGGCGAGGCGGTTGCCCTCGATCTGGACTCACGCGGCACCGTCTTCGCACTGTTGAAAGCGGGAAGCGACAGCAGGTCGGCCCCAGAGTTCATCGTGTTTCGTGCTTTCAATTTTCCAAATGGCGTAATGCCGGACCCGATCGATGATGGTCTAATCAAGCTGCAGCAACTTTCCGGAAAGCGTGAAATGGCTCTGTCGAGCCTTCCGATGTTGGTAAGCTTTCGCGATATCAACGATCAGATGTCGGTGGAAAAAGTCGATCCCTTTGATTTGGCGGCGAACTTTGGTTCAGGTGTCAAGCTGATCCGGGCGACCCTTGAAATTGTTCCTGCCGGTATTTGGCCCCTCAGTCGATTAGGCGTCACCGGGCAACCAATCACTACAAACATTGAAAAACGTCTCCCGTGGCTTAGGGCTCTAGGGGGAAGATACGTCGGAGGTGGTGAGACAAATTATCGAGCGCCGCTCAATCTAGGGGCTAGCGATTTTAAGAAGGGTTGACGCGAGGAGCGCGAGCGACAAAACAATCCATTTGTCCCGAGGAGTGGGTTGCTTCGCTCTTCGGTTACGGCAGGCAAGTCGGTTCGCTTGCAACACTTGGAGAGATTAGCAGTTCAGGTCCCGCAAAATGTCTGCGTTACGCGTTGCTCCGGCAGCGGCGGTTCGACATAGGCTGCGTACTGCGGCTGATCCTCGTACGGCCTGGACAGCACCGTCAGCAATTCCTCGAACGGCGCGTAGTCGTTGTTCACGGCTGCCTGGATCACGGCCTCGACTCGGTGGTTGCGCGGGATGAAGGCCGGATTGACGGCCCACATCGCGGCCTGCCGCTCGGCGGCTGATTGCGGTTCGTCAGCGAGGCGCTGGCGCCAGCGCGTGGCCCATTCATCGAAGGCGGCGGGGTCGGTGAACTGGCCCCTGACGCTGTCGTCGTCGGCATCCGCGGCCGCATCAGCCAGGCGACGGAAGGTCAGCGTGAAGTCGGCCTGGTTCTTGGCCATGGCATCCAGCAGATCCTGCACCAGCGCCTCGTCGCCGTCGCCCGCGGTGAACAGGCCGATCTTCCTGCGCAAGCCGGACTGGTAGGCCGCGGTGAATTTTTCGGCAAACTCGCCGAGGATGAACTGCGCCTGTTCGATCGCCTTTTCCTTGTCGTCGGAAAACAGCGGCAGCAGGCATTCGGCGAGCCGCGTCAAATTCCAGAGTGCGATCTGTGGCTGGTTGGCGTAGGCGTAGCGGCCCATCTCGTCGATCGACGAAAACACCTGCGCGGGATTGTATTCGTCCATGAAGGCGCAGGGGCCGTAGTCGATGGTCTCGCCCGAGATCGACGTGTTGTCGGTGTTCATGACACCGTGGATGAAGCCGACCAGCAGCCAGCGCGCCACCAGATCGGCCTGGCGGGCGACGACGCGTTCGAGCAGCGCGTGATAGGGGCGCTCGGCCATCCCGATGTCAGGGTAGTGCCTGGCGATGACGTGGTCGGCGAGCTTGCGCACGCCATCGGTTTCGCCGCGCGCGGCAAAGAACTGGAAGGTGCCGACGCGAATATGGCTCGACGCCACCCGCGTGAGCACTGCCCCGGGCAACATGGTCTCGCGTTGCACGCGCTCGCCTGACGTCACCGCGGCCAGCGAGCGGGTGGTGGGGATGCCCAATGCGAACATTGCTTCGCTGACGATGTATTCCCGCAGCACGGGGCCGAGCGCGGCACGGCCGTCGCCCCGGCGCGAGAACGGCGTCGGGCCCGATCCCTTGAGCTGGATGTCGCGGCGGACGCCGTCCTTGTCGATGACTTCACCGAGCAGGATGGCCCGGCCGTCGCCGAGCTGGGGTACGAAATGGCCGAACTGATGGCCGGCATAGGCCATCGCGATCGGGTCGGCGCCCTCGGGGACGCGCTTGCCGGCGAGGATTTCCGCGCCTTCCTGGCTCTCCAGCACGTCGGGATCGAGGCCGAGATGGACGGCGAGCGCCCGGTTCAGCTTGATCAGGCGGGGAGCGGCCACGGGGGTCGGGGCCACGCGGGCGAAAAAGTTCGCCGGCAGCGCCGAATAGGTGTTCTGGAACGGGAAATGGACGGTCATGACCCAAAGATAGGCGCGGGCACGGAATAGGCAAACGGTTCGGGACGGGTGCGGGCGGAAATCTGGCGTCTCGGGTGCAAAACAGGCCCTGCCATTGGTTGCCGCACCTCGCGGCGTCGGGTAAACCCTCCGCAATTCGCGCGGGCTTTGACCCCCGATTCTGACCTCCGACATCTGTTTTTGGGAATTCCATGCATCGCTACCGGTCACATACATGCGGCGCGCTCCGCGACAGCGACATCGGCCAGACCGCCCGTCTTTCCGGCTGGTGTCATCGTATCCGCGACCATGGCGGCGTGCTGTTCATTGATTTGCGCGACCATTACGGCATCACCCAATGCGTGGCCGACCCCAACTCGCCCGCGTTCAAGGACGTGGAAAAGTTCCGCTCGGAATGGGTGGTGCGGATCGACGGCAAGGTGCGCCGCCGTCCGGAGGGCACCGACAACCCGGAATTGCCGACCGGGGCGGTCGAGGTCTATGTCAGCGAAATCGAGGTGCTGGGGCCTGCGGCGGAGCTGCCGCTGCCGGTGTTCGGCGAGCAGGAATATCCCGAAGACATCAGACTGAAGTACCGCTTCCTCGACCTGCGTCGCGAGAAGCTGCACCAGAACATCATGACCCGCGGCGCCATCGTGGATTCGATGCGCAAGCGGATGAAGGAGCAGGGCTTCTTCGAGTTCCAGACCCCGATCCTGACGGCCTCTTCGCCGGAGGGTGCGCGCGACTTCCTGGTGCCGTCGCGGATTCATCCCGGAAAATTCTACGCGCTGCCGCAGGCGCCGCAGCAGTACAAGCAGCTCCTGATGATGTCGGGCTTCGACCGCTACTTCCAGATCGCGCCATGCTTTCGCGACGAGGACCCGCGCGCCGACCGCCTGCCGGGCGAGTTTTATCAGCTCGACGTTGAAATGAGTTTTGTCGAGCAGGAGGACGTGTTCACGGCCATGGAGCCCGTCGTCACGGGCGTGTTCGAGGAGTTCGCCAAGGGCAAGCCCGTGACAAAGGGCTGGCGGCGGATTCCGTTTGCGGAAGCCTTGAAGAAATACGGCAGCGACAAGCCCGACCTGCGCAACCCGCTCGAGATGCAGGACGTCTCCGAGCATTTCCGCGGCTCCGGCTTCAAGGTGTTCGCACGGATGCTGGAAGACACGAAGAACCAGGTCTGGGCGATCCCCGGACCGGGAGGCGGATCACGCGCGTTCTGCGACCGCATGAACTCCTGGGCGCAAGGCGAAGGCCAGCCCGGCCTCGGCTACATCATGTGGCGCGAGGGCGGTGAGGGCGCGGGTCCGCTTGCCAACAACATCGGCGCGGAACGGACCGCGGCGATCCGCAGCCAGCTCGGGCTGAAGGAAGGCGACGCCGCCTTCTTCGTTGCCGGAGACCCCGACAAGTTCTGGAAGTTCTCAGGGCTCGCGCGGACCAAGGTCGGCGAGGACTTGAACCAGGTCGACAAGGACCGGTTCGAACTCGCCTGGATCGTCGACTTTCCAATGTACGAATATGACGAGACCGAGAAAAAGGTCGACTTCTCGCACAACCCGTTCTCGATGCCGCAGGGAGGCCTCGACGCGTTGCAGACGCAGGATCCGCTGACCATCAAGGCGTTCCAGTACGACATCGTCTGCAACGGCTACGAGATCGCCTCTGGCGGCATCCGGAATCACAAGCCGGAAGCGATGGTGAAGGCGTTCGAGATCGCAGGCTATGGCGAAAATGACGTCGTCGAGCGGTTCGGCGGCATGTACCGCGCGTTCCAGTATGGCGCCCCGCCGCATGGCGGCATGGCGGCGGGCGTCGACCGCATCGTGATGCTGCTCTGCGGCACAACGAATTTGCGCGAGATCTCGCTGTTCCCGATGAACCAGCAGGCCGTCGACCTGCTGATGGGCGCGCCGTCGGACGTCGCGATGAAGCAGCTTCGCGAACTGCACATCCGGCTCAATCTGCCGGACAAGACGTAGGGCTCGGGGTAGCTCACAGCCCCGTCGAAGCCTCGATCCGGAATTGCGCCAGCGCGATCAGCGGGTCGGTCTTCAATAGCTGGACAAGTTGCAACGCCGGCACTTTGGCGCGCGGCGTCAGCTTGATGATCAGCGTTTGTCCGGGGGTCTCGACAAAGCTGACCAGCGCGCCCCTGATAGGCTCCATGGCGGATACACTTGTGCTGGTGTCTGTGATGCTTTGAGCGATCGCTTTCCTTGCGTCCTCGCGGCTGACGTTCCGTGTGCGGGCGTATTGAGCGACTCCAAGGTCGACGCTGCCCAGATCGCGCACCGTCAATTCGATCGTGCCGGCTTCGATCTGCGCCGACGCGCCAATCGCCTGGGCCGCGTTGGCCGAAAATACCTGCCGCGGCACGTTGGCGAGCGCGATCCGGGCGGATGCCTTCAGGAGCCCGCCGATCTCGAGCTTGGGGACGTCGACAACAAAGCTGCGGGCCGCCTCGGTCCATTCCGCGCCGATATCACCGTCGGCCGAGAGCGAGGCGAGCCCTGCCACGATAAGCTGTTTCATCGCAGGATCGGCCGCATCGACCGGCGTGGTTATTTTCGCGGTCAGGCGCGCCTTGCTCGGGATGGGTCCGACAAACTGCCCCCAGTTCAGGTCGAAACCGTCGAGGTTGACGAACTTGCCGGTGTTCTTGAACGGCGCCGTCACGCCCTTGATCTCAACGCCCTGGATCAACGGAAACAGCCCGGCGATCAGTTCGGGCGAGGGCGGCTGCGCCGGGTTCGCGAACTGCGCCGAGATTCGCATGAAGTTCGCGATATCCAGCGACTTGAGCGCGAAGCGTCCGATCTTGATGGGTCCTTTCGGCGTGTTTGTATCAAGCCCTTCGACTGCAAACTCGCCGATCTTGCCGCCTTCCAGGTTGAAGCGGATCGCTGAGAGCTTGACCGGGCCTTGCGGTGTCTCGGCGGAAAGGCCGCGCATCTCGGCCGTTCCGATCCGCATGCCCTCGTATAGCGCGGCCATCTTGTCGATCATTTCACGCGTTTGAGCTGTTGTCGGAGGTGTAGCCCCGGCCGCCTGTAGCATCGCAAGCAACGCCGGCAGTTGCAGCCGTGACGGCCGCGCGCCAACGCCATCGATGGTCATCTGGTCGATGCGCATACGCAGGCCGAGCGCCGAAGTGACGGTGTAGGGACCTGCCGATGTCTTGCCATAGAGAGTGTAATAGCGGTCGTCATTGACCTTCTTCGGATCGAGGATCGCGGCTGCCGCGGTGGCATCGAAATCGCGGGAGCTGACGTTGGCGATCTCGCCGGTCATTTTGTCGGCCTTGCCGGCCTGTTGCGTGTTGACCGTGAAGTTGGCTCGTTCGACCTGCATGGTGGCAATCTTGCCGCCCTTGATGTCCTGCAGGGCCGCACCCGAATAGGCGAAGTCGCCCGACAGGGCAGCGCCGAAGTTGACTGTCCCCGTAATGCTCGGGATCGTAACCGAAGACGCGGAGACGGCGGCAAACTGCTCCAGTGCGGATCGATACGTTTCGACAAAGGATGCCGGAGCCGACGGCCGCTGCAAGCTCACGGGACCGGTGTAATCCTTCATTATGACCCGTGGCATCTTGTACGAAAGGCTTCCGCCTGCCGGACCGGTAATATCGGCGCCGATTTCGAAGTCTGACGCCTCAACGCTGTCGGCTGAGAATCGGCCCGTATCCGGCTGACTGACCCCGGAAGCTGTAAGACCGGCGATCTTCATACGCACCGGCGGCTGCGTGGCCGATTCGATCGCAATATCGGCGATGGCGAGCGTGCGGCTCTTCAGGTCGAACGACACCTTGCCGTGGCTTGCCTTGCCGCCGCCGGCGCGGATCTGCGCGAAGGCGGCCTCGACGTCGCCCGTGACCAGGTGCTGCGTATAAAACTCGAAGCCGAAGAAGCCGCCCACCGCGATCACGACCACGGCGGCCAGGCCCATCAGTATCTTGACCATGAGTTGTGCTCCGGACGCCGACATTGCGGGAGGCAAAATTGCCATATGTCGGTCAAGGGATAGGGGTAGAGAGGAAAATATGCTACCGGCTTTGCTGCTTTGCGTCGATGCCGCTGTTGATGCGGATGCTGTCGGATGTTGCATCGGAACGGTTGCCCGTGCTTCACATCCGGCTCAATCTGCCGCAGAACTATCGGTTCGAATGGAGAACGGCCGCCGGAAGTAATCCGGGGTCGAAGAAGCCCGTGGGGGAGTGCATGTCGTCCTATTCTGAAGATCTCCGCACCGCGGCGCTGGCGTATCACAGGCTGCCGCGGCCCGGTAAACTCGAGATCCAGGCGACCAAGCCGCTCGCCAACCAGCGCGACCTTGCGCTGGCCTATTCGCCGGGGGTCGCCGCGGCCTGCACCGAAATCGCCAACAACCCGGCCGAAGCGGCGTCGCTGACGTCCCGGGCCAATCTGGTTGCCGTGGTCTCCAACGGGACCGCCGTGCTGGGACTGGGCAATATCGGTCCGCTGGCCTCGAAGCCCGTCATGGAGGGCAAGGCGGTCCTGTTCAAGAAATTCGCCGGCATCGACGTCTTCGACATCGAGATCGCCGCCGACACCATCGAGCGGGTGGTCGAGACGGTGGCCGCGCTGGAGCCGACCTTCGGCGGCATCAATCTCGAGGATATCAAGGGACCGGAGTGTTTTGAGATCGAGGCGCAGCTCAAGGCGCGCATGAAGATCCCGGTGTTCCACGACGATCAGCATGGCACGGCCATCATCGTCGGCGCCGCCATCACCAACGCGCTGCTGCTGAACGGCAAGAAGCTGCCCGATGTGAAGATCGTCTGCTCAGGCGCCGGCGCTGCTGCGATCGCGTGCCTGAATCTTCTGGTGTCGCTCGGCGCGCAGCGCAAGAACATCTGGGTCTGCGACATCGACGGGGTGGTGCATGAGGGGCGCAACACGCTGATGGACCGCTGGAAGGCGGTCTATGCGCAGAAGACCAGTGCGCGCGTGCTGGCCGACGTGATCGGCGGCGCCGATATCTTCCTGGGCTTGTCCGCGCCCAACGTGCTGAAGCCCGAGATGGTGCAGTCGATGGCCGACCAGCCGCTGGTGATGGCGCTGGCCAATCCGAATCCGGAAATCATGCCGGACGAGGCGCGCAAGGCCCGCCCCGACGCGATGATCTGCACCGGGCGCTCCGACTTCCCGAACCAGGTCAATAACGTCCTGTGCTTCCCGTTCATCTTCCGCGGCGCGCTCGACGTTGGCGCCACCAGCATCAACGAGGAAATGAAGCATGCCGCCGTCGACGCCATCGCGCAGCTCGCGCGCGATCCGCCGTCGGACGCGGTGGCCCAGGGGTTTGACAGCGGCGAAACGCAAGGCTTTGGAACGGGCTCGCTGATTCCAAGCCCGTTCGATCCGCGGCTGATTCTGCGCATCGCGCCGGCGGTGGCAAAAGCTGCGATGGAATCCGGCGTGGCGACGCGCCCGATCAAGAATTTCGACGAGTACACCGCGCTGCTGGAACGCTTTGCGTTCCGCTCCGGCCTCGTCATGAAGCCGGTGTTTGCCAAGGCCAAGACTCAGCCGGTGCGCGTGATCTACGCCGAAGGCGAGGACGAGCGGGTGCTGCGCGCGACGCAGGTCGTGCTTGAGGAGAAACTGGCGCGGCCGATCCTGGTCGGACGCCCCTCCGTCGTCGAGGCCAGGCTCAAGCGGTTCGGCCTCTCGATCAAGGCGGGCGCGGATTTCGATCTCGTCAATCCCGAGGACGATCCGCGCTACCGTTCCTATGTGCAGTCCTATATCGACGCGGCCGGACGGCGCGGCGTCACGCCCGAAGCCGCACGTACCGTCGTCCGCACCAACAACACCGTGATCGCAGCACTTGCGGTAGTCCGCGGCGAGGCCGACGCCATGATCTGCGGCGTCGAAGGCCGCTACATGAGCCATCTGCGCCATGTCCGGGAGATCATCGGCTTCCTCCCCGGCGTCAGCGATTTTGCGGCGCTTTCGATGATGATCACCAGCAAGGGCTCATATTTCATCGCCGATACCCAGGTGCGCCCGAACCCGAGCGCCGAGGAACTCGCGGAGGTCGCGTCGCTGGCGGCAACCCATGTGCAGCGGTTCGCCATGAAACCGCGCGTCGCCTTCGTGTCGCATTCCGACTTCGGTAGTTACGACACCGATTCGTCGCGCAAGATGCGCCGCGCCACCGCGCTGCTGAAGGAAAAGCATCCGGAGATCGAGGCCGATGGCGAAATGCAGGGCGATACCGCGCTGTCGGCCGCGGCGCGCAAGCTGGTGCTGCCGCATTCGAAGCTCGAAGGCGATGCCAACATCCTGATCATGCCGAACCTCGACACCGCCAACGTCGCCTACCAGATGATCAAGACGCTGGCGGATGCACTGCCGGTCGGGCCGATCCTGATCGGACCGGCGCGTCCGGCGCATATCCTCACCCCGGGGGTGACGGCGCGCGGCGTTCTCAACATGACGGCGGTCGCCGCCGTCGAAGCCCAGGAGCGTGCCGGCCGCGCGCAGCCAACCTTGTTCGGATAGACCCCGGTTCAGACCGATTCAAAACCGGGGGTCCAGCCGATGGTTCTGGAGCGGTTCTTCATGGGGACCGCTACCGGCTTGGCTTGAAAACGCTATGATCAAGAAAGCGCCTTGGTTCTGCTTATATCAGAAGGTCTGGTGAAGCCTTAGGTCCGCGCAGGCCCCTGCGCGGATGGTTTCGATTTGAGCGTTTGAAAAGCGGATGCGAAACGCCCATAATCGTTTCGTGCCGACTGTTACCTTTGCATGCCATTCAGTGAGGCCGATCCCATGCCAGCGTTAGTCACCTTCGGGCGAGTCCTGTTCGCCGTCCTCTTCATGTACACGGGAGCGACCAAGCTCTTCGCGATTCAGCAGACGGCGGATTTCATCGCGACCAAGGTGACCATTCCGGCGCTGCTTGCGCCCTATGCCTCGCAGCTCGAAACCATGGCGGGCATGCCGATGCCGCAACTGCTGGCGTATGCCGTCGGCGGCTTTGAGATCCTCGCCGGCCTGATGATCGCGGTCAATTTCGCCGCGCGCTTCTTCGCGATCCTGCTGATCTTCTTCGTCATCGCGACGACCTTTTACTTCCACGATTTCTGGAACCAGCCGGCGCCCGAAAATGCCAGGACACTGATCGACGCCTTGAAGAACCTGTCGATCATCGGCGCCCTGTTCATGATCGCGGGCTACGGCCGCGGGCCGCGGCCAAGCGAGCCTGCCTACGGGGACATATAGTCTCAATTCATTCTAAAGCCCCGTTCCGATGGAATCGGAACGGGGCTTTAGATTTTTGATTTGACGCGTCTTCTTGACGCGAACCGGTGTCCACCCCCTGATCAAGTCCGAGGGCATGCTTCACTGGAAAACGCTCTAGGCGCCGCGCCGCCACGGCGTAACGCTGACCTCGTTCGCAGCATCAAGCATCTGCGGCTCGCCGGCGTGCAGGCCATGCGCCGCGAGGATTTGCTGCGGCGTGCGGGCAGGGACACCGGGAAAGCAAGGCTCGCCGCCGGGCAGGCGAACATGCGGCGCGACCGAGAGCCAGAACGCGTCAAAGCGGTCCATGAACATGCCGAATACGCCGGGGCCGCCGATGATCGCAACCGTGCCGTCACGCACGCCTGCATGCGCGCAGGCAGCTTCGAAGGTCACGCCCGCGGGATTCCACAACGTGGCTTTCGGGTTGGCCGGATCGGATGCGATCGCCTCGACGTTGCGGGTCAGGAAGATCCGTCGGCGCCGCGGCGAGTTCGACTGGTCCTCGTAGGAATTGCGGCCGTGCAGGATCAGATCGGCGCGATCGAGGGCGGCGGTGAAGAATGCCTTGTCGCCCTCGAACTTCAATTCGTCCGGCATGACGTTGCGTACGTCCGCCAGCATGCCGTCCGCGGAAACGATGACGTAACCTTCGATTCGCAGCGCCACTTGTGCGTCGCGCCGCGTTATTCCGAGATCGTCTGTACGACGCTGGAAACCGGACGCGAACTCACGGTCGGCAGCTTCAAGTCCTTGTGGATGTCCTCGTCATACTGGGCGAGGGTCTCCACCGGCGCCTTGGCGCGCATCGCGACCACTTTGTAGCCGCCGGCCTTCAGTTTTTTCAGAAGCTCGGGCAGGGCTTCTGCGGTGTGCTTCTGGAAGTCGTGCATCAGGATGATGCCCTTGCCGTTCTTTTCGACCTTGCGCATCACGGTGTCGATAATGGTTTGCGCCTTGCTGGCCTTGAAGTCGAACGAGTTGAGGTCGCAGGAGAAGATCCCGATGTTGCGGCTGCCGAGATAGGTCACCATCTCCGGCGGATGTTGCAACGCGGGGAAACGGAAGAACGGTGCCGGCGCTTTGCCACCGAGCGCCCACTTCACGGCGCTGAATCCTTTTTCGATTTCATCCTTGCGCTGCTGCTCGGTCAGCTTCTTGTTGACGAGCGCCGCATGCGACCAGGTGTGCGATCCGATCGAGTGGCCGGCCGCCATCACCTGCTTGAGGATTTCGGGATAGTAGGTGGCGTGCTTGCCGATCGGGAAGAAGATGCCGGTGGTGCATTCTTCCGCGAGCGTCTTCAGGACCGAAGGCGTATTCACCGGCCACGGGCCGTCGTCGAAGGTCAGCACCACTTCCTTGTCGCGCAGGAAGTCGAGATCCTTGAAGTGCTCGAAGCCGAAGCCGGGGCCGCCGGTCGTATCGATCTCGACGGTGCGGCCGATACCGAGCGCGTTCGGATTGTTGCAAGGCGGGCGCGTCGAGACCGGCGCAGGCGGCGGGACGGGAGCCGGCGCCGCCTGAGGCGCAGGAGCCGGACCCTTGGCGGGCGGCAGCGCCTGTGACCACGCCGCGCTCGATGCCAACAGCGAAACCGCGCCTGCAAAGATCAACCCTGCTGCAATACGCATTTTTTCTTCCCCAAATTGGAATCCCGGTCCCGGCGTTGCCGTTGTCCGGTCTGCCTCCAGCCCCTGATTTATAGTACCCTAGTTGGAGCGCGCGCGCCAAGGCAACGGCTCTCGTTACAGCGGATTTGCTGCCGAACAGGTTAGTCAGGAGATGTGTCGTTTTTGACGCGTTTCCGCCCGCGCGAATTGCTATCCACTTCGCTCGGAAACGTTCGGTGCCAGCGCCCGCGCGATGGCAGTTTTGATCCTGGTGTCCGCCGGTTCGACCGATTCCGGGAATACGTCCGCGATGTAGCCATCCCGGCCGATCAAGTATTTGTGGAAGTTCCAGCGTGGAACATCCTTTGGCCGCGCCTCCGCCGCCCATTTGTAGAAGGGGTGCGCATTCGGCCCCTTCACGACCGCCTTGGCCGCGATCGGAAAGGTGACGTGGTGATTCTGCGTGGTCGCGGTGACTTCGGTCGCACCGCCCGGCTCCTGGCCGCCGAAATCGTTGGAGGGCACGCCGATGATCATCAGGCCGCGATCGCCGAACTCGGTCCACAATTCCTGCAGCCCGCCATATTGCGGCGTGAAGCCACAGAGCGAAGCGGTGTTGACGATCAGGAGCGGCCGGCCAGAAAATTCTGAAAGCCTGATGTCGCCGCCGGCCAATCCCGGAAACGAAAACGCGTAAGCCGTGATCCGGCTCATGCCGGCCTGCGCCAGCGATTGCCTGTTCGAGGTGACGGCTGCGAGCGTGGCCAACGCCGCCGTCATCAGGCTCCTGCGGTCCATCATGAAATGCCTCGGGTTAGTTCGACGGCGCAAAGCATAGCGCAACGCGCGGACTGCCGCCGCTCAACAAGCCGTTAGATGAGGCTAGCGCAGGGGCACGATGAAGTCGGTGCCTTCGCCGGTTTCGCCGCCCTGGCTGATGCCGTGATCGGACACCACAATCGAACTTCCGGTGGTCAGGACTTCTGCGATCCGCGCCATCGCTTCGGGAGCGATGGTGATGCGGTCCAGCGCCTCGGCCGGAGTGTTCGATGCCGGCAAAGGCTTGGCCTCGGCTCCGCCGGTCACCTTGCGGCGCCGTGCAGCGCGGTCGTCCTCGTCGGTCCGGGCCGCGTTGCGCGCCGTGACCGGCAGCGAGAATACCGACCAGCGCAACAGGTTGGGATCTTTCTTGTCGGCCTCGGCAGTGAAGACGTGCGTACCTAGCGGGCGGTCGCTCGGCGCGATGGTGATCGGAACGTCGAACTGCGGCTTGAAGCTCTCGCGGACGTACAGCTTGGAATCCTTGCGGCTCACGAACACCGCAATCTGGCCGGGGCGCCTGGTCGGTTCGGCCCTGGCGGCTTTTTCCGCGCCAGGCAGACGCGCCGTATCCTTCTTCGCGTCGGGTGCAGCAGCCGGCGGGGCCGGCGTATTGGCGCCTGCCTTGACGGGCTCGGCGGGCTTTTCTGCGGCTTTGGATTCAGCAGGCTTGGATTCGGGACTCTTGATTTCAGGACTCTTGGATTCTTCGGCCTTGGTGACCGCTGCCGTGGGAGCCTCGACATTCACTGCGTCGGATTTCGCTTCCGCGGGGGCTGCGGCCTCCTCGACTTTCTTGTCATCCGTCGCAACTGTGCCGGTTTCGGCCGATTTGATGTCAGGTGCCGCGGTTTCGACCGCCGGCTCGGACTGCGCCGCGTCCGGCTTTGCTTCCGCGTTCGGCGCATCGTTGGCAGGCTGAACCTTGGTTGCGGACGGCGTTGCGTCGGACATGGTCACGACGGCGTTGATCGCCGCGCTCCTGGCATCCGCGGTGCGGGTCTGTTCGCGCAACGGTGCGTGGCCGACGGTCGGTCGGAGATCGAGGCTCGCCTCCGATTGCGCAATACTCGCATTCGCAGACTTGGTGGCCTGGCCTGCGTCGGCGCCCTTGTCGCTCTTCACCGCGGGGGCGTCGGTCGACGGATCGTTGGCGATGATGGGCTGCGGCACGACTTTCTGGGCCACCAGCAACGGATGCGAGAAGGTGGCCGGCGTGATCGCTCCAGGCGTGATGACGATGCGCGCGCCCATCCTGGTCCAGTTCCACATCTTCACGGCAAACGCCATCGGCATGCGGATACAGCCGTGCGACGCCGGATAGCCCGGCAATACGCCAGCGTGCAGCGCAATGCCCGACCAGGTGATGCGCTGCATGTAAGGCATCGGTGCGCCGCTGTAGATGTTGGAGCGGTGCATCTTGTTCTTCTGGATGACGCTGAACACGCCCATCGGGGTCGAATGACCCTTCATGCCCGTCGACACCGGGCTCTCGGCGAACAGGCCGTTGGCGTCGTAGACGCGGACCTTCTGCTGATCGATCGAGACCGCGATGATCAGTGGTCCCTGCGGCTTGGCGTTGGTTTCCTTGACGGCTGCTTCGGTCTTGGCAGAGGGCCGGCGGGCCTTCGGCTTGCGCGGCTGTGCCATCGGCACCGGCCGGTAGTAGCTGGGATCGGAGTCCTGCCAGGAGAACAGGGCAGCGGCATCTGCCTGGGGCAGGCCGACCATGCAACCCGCCGCCGTCAGCATCGCTATCTGCCAAAATCGCCGTTTGGAGTTGGCTGCGCCCGCAATACTCGCACTCAAAAGCCGATACCCGCTCACGCGCCTGATCCTCAAATCCGGTTACTCGAATCTCTACTCTTCAGATAATTATTTGTTGTCGCAGAGGCGAAAAGCGTTCACCAGCGTACGCCTTCAAATTCCAGCACTTTTCGCCCCAATCGTAGCAAAAAAGCCTCACATTCCGTTAAAGGGCGGCCAATTGGGCGTCTCGGCCATCTCCGGGTGGCGGTCTTCCTGTGCGGCTTTCCGCCACTACATAGGCGACGAGCCCTTCAGCGGAGATATCAATGACATCCAAGGCCATCGTAAAGTGTGACAGGAAGTGGAGAAGTCTGGCCCTGGGGTTGTTGGCGCTGATGCTTTGGCAGGCAGCCCCGGCGTCGGCCGCCGAAGAGCCCGACCTGATTTTTCGCCGCTCGACGGTATTCAAGTGGCTGAGCCCGAACGACAAGCTTGCGACCTACGCCCTCGACGACCCCGAGATCGAGGGGGTGGCCTGTCACTTCACGGTGCCGGAAAAGGGCGGCTACAAGGGCTGGCTCGGCCTCGCCGAGGAGGTCTCGGATATTTCGCTGGCATGCCGCCAGATCGGCCCCATCAAGTTCAAGCACAAGCTGGAGCAGGGCGACGACATGTTCCGGCAGCGCCGCTCGCTGTTCTTCAAGAAGATGCAGATCGTTCGCGGCTGCGACGCCAAACGCAACGTGCTGGTCTACATGGTCTATTCGGACAGGCTGATCGAGGGTTCGCCGAAAAACTCGACGTCCTCGGTGCCGATCATGCCCTGGGGGGCGGCCGACGCCGCGATTCAGAAATGCGGTGAATTCATCCAGTAAGTCCGATCCCGGGCGGGATCCGCTATCGGAACCCGGGATGAGGGCTTCGGGCTTACCGTTTGACCGGATTGGAATATTGGCGGGCCTCCTGGCCGGGCTCGCCCTTGCGGTCACGGCATCCGACCAGATGCACGAATTTTTGCGGCGCCGAGACATTACCGCGAAATTCGCCGCCTTGCTGCGACATCGCGCCACAAAGGCTCACGGGTTGCTCTGAGGTTTCTCCCTGGCGCTCCACCGGCTGGCCGGGTTTGCGGGTCGGGGTTGCACTGCCAACATCGATGTTGCCACTACCCACGACGTCTATCCTTTGTTGAGGAAGGGGTCACAACGCACAAGCACGCGGAAGGTTGCACGCGTTGGTTTGAGTTGGCCGGACCGGGGCTTCGGTTCATCCCGTCGGCCGTTGAACTAGGCCGTCCTCGTTCGTAGAAGGAGGGCCAAAGCGGCCCCAATGGCCAGTTTCCCGTGTTCAGCCCGATCCTCTCAGGTGCGAGCGTCGCGGCTGAATTCATTGAGCTTTTCGGGCCATTGTTTCGTCCGGAAGGGCCGACGAAACAATTCTCCGCCGCGACGAAACCATTTTGCATTTTTGGCGCAGATGTCCGGAAACAGCCGCTGGCTATCACGGGTCAACGAGACGGCGGGCGCTGCCTGCCGCGGACAACCGGAGACAGCCAGATGCGGACGACCAGCTTTATCCTCGCCTTCGCCTTCATCCTGGCTGGTCCCTCGATGGCTGGTTCTTCCGACCAGAACCTTCCGGGTGTTGGTACGTTTGCCTATCAGGGCTCGCCGATTGCGAACCCGGCGTCCCAGCCGATGGTCGTGGCCGCCAAGTGAGCGTGGTAGATATTTTGCAAAAAAATCGCCAATAAAGGCTCTGCATGTTGGTACGCTTCTGTTCTGCTGCAGTTCTCTCGTTTCTCATGTTCGGTGGCGCAGCTCAGGCGCAGGTCCAGTTGCAGCCGCCGCAGACCTCGTTCCGTTCCCTGTTCAAAATGCCCGATCCGCGCGGTGAGTTCGTGCGGCTTTGCGCGCCTCATATGGTCGGACGCTGGGCGCATCCCGAAAGCGTTTGCGGCTGTCTGCACGACTATGCCGCCGCGACCGTGGAAGACGCTGACCTGCGCGAAGCGCTGCTGCGCGGTATCAGCGAGACCGGAGTACCGACGATCGAAATGGCCTGGGTGCCGGCGTCGAAGCAATCCGAGATCGGCCCGACCTTCACCAAGATCGCCAAACCAACGCTGCAATGCATGTTCGAGCCGGCGACGAACCAGTAAGTCTGGCGCCGTAAAGCTTCAACGTTAAGTTGCGAGGTTGTCGATTGAAACCTTGCGCTTGGGCATCGCGGGCCGATAGGCTCCGCAAATATCCGAGCGGGCAGGGGCAACGGCCATCGAGGCTTTAATCTACTTTCTCCACTTGGCAGTGGCTCTGCTTGCGGCATGGCTTTGTGCGGTCATGCGCTACTGGCACGCATGGACCGCGTATGCTGTTGTGACGATCTTGCTGCTAATTCCGGTCTCGGTCGTCTCGATTTAGTGCTTCAAGGCCACGATTTGCGATTTGGGCATGGGATTGGCGATGTTGTTCACCGGTTCATGGCCCTTGGCTTGGCTCATCGGATCGCTGCTCGGACTGGCGTTTCGTTTCCTGAACAAGCCGCCAAAATCAACCTGAACCCAAACATACGCCGAGCCCAAACGATGGCCTGTCGATGCCGTTGCTGACGATACACTGAGCCGCTCGTGCATGAGCGCGATGGGCTGTGGCGCCGGGGTCGTCGCCAGATACGGAAGCTGGTAGGGTCAGGCTCAAATTCGAAACCGCACAGGGGGCAACCATGCGATTTATCCTCGTCGGCCTCATCGGCGTATTGCCGTTTATTGCTTCCCCGGTTGTCGCCGCGGACGCGGCGACCCAGGAGGCCAACAAGAAGACTGTGCTCGAATTCTACGAGGCCGGCCTCAACAAGAAAGACTTTGAGGCGGCAGCGAAGTTTTTCGGGCCGCGCTACATCCAGCACAACCCGACGGCGCCGGACGGGATCGAAGGATTCAAGGCCTTCATCGGTTTCCTGCGGGAGAAATTCCCGGACTCGCGCAGCGAGATCAAGCGCGCCTTCGCCGACGGCGACTACGTGATCCTCCACGTCCACAGCGTGCGCGAGAAAGACACGCGTGGCCGCGCCATCGTCGACATTTTCAAGCTGGAGAACGGCAAGATCGTCGAACACTGGGACGTCGTGCAGGAGATTCCGGAGAAGGCCGCCAACACCAACGGCATGTTCTAGCGCGTCTTCCAGCGGAGCGGCGGGTCGCCGCTATCGCTTCTTCGTCCCGAGCCTTTGAATGCACTTGCGGACGCGAAGCACGCCTGACGCCGTCATCTGCGAGCCCAGCACTTCCTTGACCTGTCCTGCCGGGCACGATCCATCGTCGACCATTACCCGCTGGCCGAGTTGGAGGTCGGGGATGTCCTGTTCACGCGAGAACGTCTGCGCGGAAGCGGCTGTTGCGACCAGCCACAGGGCAATGCCGGCGGGCAGGGCAAGGCATCGGGCGGCCTTGGTTGTCATTCCGGCCTCGCTCACTTGGTCTTGATCTTCAGCCCGTCGGGGCCGACATTGATCTGCAGGCCCTCGGGTTCCTGCTTGGCCTTGTAGAGATTGTAGCTGAGCACGCCGACCGCGACGATCAACACGCCGATGACGAGATACATAACGCTGCGATTGCCGGGCATTCGGTGTTTCCGCGTGATTGAAGCTGGCGTCAAGCTTAGTGACGCGCCGGCGATTTTGATAGGGCGCCGGCCGGCGGTTACGGTCAGGTCGCTGCCTTGAGCCGTTTGACTTTGCCGGTTCCACCCTTGTTCGGCTTGCGACCTGTTTGCAAGGCGGTGAGCGATGACTTCGCCAGCCGTTCGGCGGACGCTCTCAATTCGGGCAGGGTGTGGCCGGAGAATCCCAGCACAAAGCCCGGCAGCGGGCGCGCGCGAAAATAGGTTTCCGCCAGCAGCCAGCCTGCGACGCCGGCCTCGGTCTTTGCCTTCGCGGCAATCTGCGGATCGGTCGATGGATCGAACCGCGCGACCAGATGCAGGCCCTGCGAGGGCACCGGCACCGACAGCAGCCCGCCCGATGCCGCCGACATGGTCGACGCCAGGACGTCACGCGCTTCGCGATAGATCCCGCGCACCTTGCGCAGGTTTGCCGCGAACGCGCCGGAATTCAGCATGTCCGCCACCGCGCCTTCCATCAGCGTGCCGGGAAACCGGTCGAGCGCGGCGCGGGCCGTCGTTACGGGACCGACGAGGCGCTCGGGCAACGCGCAGTAGCCGATGCGCAATCCGGGAAACAGCGTTTTTGCAAAGGTGCCCACGTAGATGACGCGCGAGAGGTGATCGATGCCGGCGAGCGACAGCAAGGGCGCGCCGTCATATCGAAACTCGCTGTCGTAATCGTCCTCGATCACGAAGGCGCCGGCGTCCCTTGCCCAGTCGAGCAGTTCCAGCCGCCGCGTCATCGACATCTGCACGCCGAGTGGAAACTGGTGCGAGGGCGTGACGTAAGCAGCACCCGCCGACGGCGCGAGCGCGCGGCCTTTGGCGACGATCATGCCGGAGGCGTCGACCGGTATGGAGACGGGTCGCAGGCCGCAATGCGCGATGGCTCTTCTTGCGGCGGGATAGCCTGGATCCTCGCACCAGATGTGATCGCCGGGCTTGAGGATCGCGCCCAGCACGATACGCAACGCGTGCTGCGTTCCCGACGTCAGCATGATCTGGTCCGGATCGCAGCGCAGCCCGCGTGCCGAGAGCAAATGATCGGCAATCGCGGCGCGCAACTCGCGGCTGCCCCTAGGGTCGCCATACTGCAGGTGCTCGGCGCCGAAGGCGCGCATCCGCCTTCCGGCAAACGCCCGGAAGCGCTGCAGCGCCCGCTCGTCGATATGCGTGCAGCCCAGCGCCAGCGGGCCTTGCTGCGGCGGCTCGACCGCGATTGTCGCCTTGCGGGCGTCGTTGGCGCGCGCGGGAATGCGCGCGGCCACGAAGGTGCCGGAGCCTGTGGTGGCGACCGCAAAGCCGTCCGCGATCAGCCGCTCATAGGCCGAGGTGACGGCGTTGCGGCGAAAACCGGTCTGTTTTGCCAGCGTTCGCTGCGGCGGGAGCGGCTCGCCGGGTTTGGCGATGCCGCCCGTGATGGCGTGGCAGAGCGCCTGATAGAGCCGGTGCTGCGACGAGGCGCCTTCGGCGATGTGCGGCCCGTCGAGGTCGAGCGGAAGCTCGGCCTTGCGCCGCGTCGCCGAAGAATTGGTCGGAATTTTTCGCATGGAATTGGCACTATCGCAGACCAAATTCGCCGGTACAACTGCTCTCGCCGGACTAATCCCGAGAGGAGCTGCCGTGACGATCGAAGGCGAGACCACCACTTCCTATCCGATGTCGCCGCGCAACCGCGTCAAGCGTCTGCACGAGCGCGGCTCCTATGACCGGGCGAAGATTTACAGCCTGCTCGACGCCTCGATGCTCTGCCACGTTTCCTATGTGGTCGACGGCCAGCCGTACTGCACGCCGACGTTCTTCTGGCGGGAAGGAAACACGCTGTACTGGCATGGCAGCAGCGCGAGCCGCATGCTGCGCAACCAGTCTGACCGCCAACGCGCATGTCTCACCGTCGCGCATCTCGATAGCCTGGTGCTGGCCAGATGCGGCTTCAATCACTCGGCCGATTACCGCGCCGTGATGGCATTCGGTACTGCCCGTCTCGTCGACGATCCCGCCGAGAAGGAGCGCGCGCTGGTCGCCATGGTCGACCGCTTCTTCCCCGATCGCACCGCGAGCCTGCGGCAGAGCACCGCGCAGGAGATCAAGGCGACATCCGTCATCGCGATGGAGATTGAAGAGGCTTCCGCCAAAATCCGCGCCAAGGGCGTCGGCGACGACGAGGAGGACTATGCATTGCCGATCTATGCCGAGCGCATTCCGGTGCGCACCGTGCTGGGCGCGCCCGAGCCGTGTCCGCGGCTGCTCGATGGCGTCGAGCGTCCGGCGACGTTGCGCGGCTATTCGGAAGGCCGCCTGCTCGAAGATGCATTGCGGGATGCGCATTTTACGCATTACGCCGGCGGCTGAGATCGGGCTAGAGTGCGTGCTCCCGACTTCCTTGAGTTCGCGACTGGAGCCGCCGCATGACGACCGATACGCAACAGAAAATCCTCGACGCCGTCGACGCCGGCTTTGATGCGCAACTGGCGACGACGCGGGATTTCGTTGCGATTCCCTCGACCCGCGGCGCCGAAGGGCCGTGCCAGGACATGATCGGCGACCTGCTGCGGCAGCGTGGCTATGAGGTCGACGACTGGCATATCGACGTAGGGGATTTGAAGGATCTGCGCGGTTTTGGCCCGATCGAACATGATTTCTCGAAGGCGCGGAGCGTGGTCGGCACCTACCGGCCGGCGAACAATGCCGGCAAATCGCTGATCCTGCAGGGCCACTGCGATGTGGTTCCGACCGGGCCCCTCGATATGTGGGAGACGCCGCCGTTCGCGCCGGTCATCAAGGACGGCAAGATGTATGGCCGCGGCGCCTGCGACATGAAGTCCGGCACCATCGGCGCGCTCTATGCGCTGGACGCGATCAAGGCCGCAGGGCTGAAGCCCACGGCGCGCATTCACTTCCAGTCGGTGATCGAGGAAGAGTCGACCGGCGTCGGCGCGCTCTCGACCTTGCAGCGCGGCTACCGCGCGGACGCCTGCTTCATCCCGGAGCCGACCGGCGAGACCATGATACGCTCGCAGGTTGGCGTGATCTGGTTTCGCCTGAAGGTGCGCGGCTTCCCGGTGCATGTGTTCGAAGCCGGCGCCGGCGCCAACGCGATCATGGCGGCGTATCACCTGATCCATTCGCTGCAGAAGCTCGAGGCCGACTGGAACGAGCGCGCCAAGGCGGATCGCCATTTCAAGGCGGTCGACCATCCGCTCAACTTCAACCCCGGCATCATCAAGGGCGGCGATTGGGCTTCCAGCGTGCCGGCCTGGTGCGACATCGATTGCCGGATTGCGATCTTGCCGGGCTGGTCGATCGCCGAATGCCAGAAGGAGATTTTGGCCTGCGTGTCGGCCGCAGCGCGCGACCATCGTTTTCTCTCCAACAATCCGCCGCAGGTGGAATGGTCCGGCTTCCTGTCGGAGGGCTATGAGCTGACGAATTCCGCCGATCCGGAAGCCGCATTCGCAAAAGCGTTTGGCGCAGTCTATGGCGGCACGGCGCCGGACCGCGCCTTCACCGCGCTGACCGACACCCGCTTCTATGGATTGAACTACAACATCCCGAGCCTCTGCTTCGGCGCGACGGGGGCGGCGATGCACGGCTTCAACGAATATGTCGAACTGGTGTCGCTGCGGAAGTCGACCAAGGCGACCGCGCTGTTCATCGCGGAATGGTGCGGGGTGGAGCGGGTGTAGCAGCTCCGCTGCCGTAGGGTGGGCAAAGCGAAGCGTGCCCACCATCTTGCAGTTCGATTGAGGATGGATGGTGGGCACGTCGCTGCGCTCCTTTGCCCACCCTTCTGTAACGGGCCTCGATTAGTCAATCCCTTTGCTTAGTCCGCTCGCCGGGGTCTCGCTTCTGTACGGGGTCGGCGCAGGGCCGCACCTGATGGGGTTGGAAGAGGATAGGTCGACCAATCTACGTTGTGCGTGCTCACGAAGGCGACCTGGTGGGCAACGGCCTGACCTGATCCATCGTCCCGGCGAAGGGACTTCGCTTCGAGAAGGCCTGGTGTCGTGACCCGCCGAAAACCGATATGTCTCCCTGTTAGGCTGCCGCAGCAGCGGCGTTAAAGGATGTTCGTCGGCGAGCATGCGATGCATGATCACCGGAGCCGGCGCGCAGCGCCACCTTGGCTTTGTTCATGCCGGCGCGATTTTTGATCCGCATGGCCCAGCTCTTGAGTTGCGAACAGCCTTTGACCGGTTTGGTCAGCATGACGTTGGCAGCCTCGTAAAGCGCCGTGCGCACCGCAGCACGGCCCGGTCGCGTAGTCGAGGGCCGCGGCGTACGGCGTCCCTCGCACGCGGGGACGACGGCTGAGGCCGTCCCTACGAATTTTCCTCCGGCCACAACGCCTTCACAATCGCGTCCAGCCCATCGGTCAGCGCCGCAGGTCCCGGCTGCAGGATGATCGGCGACTTGATCTCCATGATGCGGTTGTTGCGCACAGCCGGGATCTCGCTCCAGCCCGGACGCTGCCGGATGCGATTCGGCACCACCTTCTTGCCGCACCAGGACGCGAGGATTACGTCGGGTGCGGCTTCGCGCACCACAGCGGGCGCGATGATCCGGTCCTTGGCCGCCTGCTGAAGCCGCAACTTGGGCAGCGCGTCCTCGCCGCCGGCGATCTCGATCAGTTCGGACACCCAGCCGATGCCGGAGATCAGCGGATCGTCCCATTCCTCGAAATACACTTTTGGTTTTGGAGAGGCCCGGGGCGTCGCCGCGACACGCGCGAGGCGCTGTTCAAGGTCGCCCGTGAGTTGATCGGCGCGCTCGGACGCCCCGACGATGGCGCCGAGCGTGCGGATCATCGCGAAAATGCCGGCGACGTCGCGCTGGTTGAAGACGTGAATGGCGATACCCGCGCGCACCAGATCAGCGACGATGGCGGCTTGCAGGTCGGAGAAGGCGAGCACAAGATCGGGCTCGAGCGCCAGAATCTTCGGAATGTCCGCGGAGATGAAGGCGGAAACCCGCGGCTTCTCGCGGCGGACCTGCGGCGGCCGCACGGCATAGCCGGAGACGCCGACGATGCGGTCCTGCTCGCCGAGCAGGTACAGCGTCTCGACGGTCTCTTCGGTCAGGCAGACGATCCGGCGGGGTGGGAACTGGCGCATACCGACGATATGCCGAATTGCGGACGCCATGTCACGGCAGCCATTACCTCGGAGGTCATTGCCTGGGTTACCGGCGCCGTCCATTCTGTCGCACAAATCGCTTTAAAGAAAATCCGGAGGTCGAATGACGCCGCTCGAGAAAATCCAGTCGATGAAGATGCCGTTTGCCGAATTGAAGGGGGTGACCTTCACGGAAGCCGGAATGGACCGGGTGGTGGCGAAGATGCTGGTGCGGCCGGATCTGTGCACGCTGCGGAATACAATTCACGGCGGCGCGGTGATGGCGTTCGCGGATTCGGTCGGGGCTGCCGCGACCGTCATCAACCTGCCGGCGGATGCCAAGGGCACCACGACAATCGAAAGCAAGACCAATTTCATCGGCGGCGCCAAAGAGGGATCGACGGTGATTGCGACTGCCACGCCCGTGCATCGGGGCCGCCGCACGCAGGTCTGGCAGACGCGGCTGGAGACCGAGGACGGCAAACTGGTCGCGATCGTGACCCAGACCCAGATGGTGCTGTAACTTCACGCCACCTCCACCGTCTGCACGGCGTTCAGCATCCCGGTTTGCGGATGGCAATCGACATATTCGAAGAGCTGTTCGTCGGCGCGAGCAACGGTGACCTCGTGATAGAGCCGCAGCTTTGCGGCCGGCCCGAGCGTCGATAGATATTTCATGGCGGCGCCGAATATCCTGACATGGGTCGGGTGCGATTCAGCCCAGCGCTCCAGCGCCGACAGGCTTTTCCACCAGCTGATGCCGTAGGACTTTTCGGTTGCCGCGCCGTCGGGGCCGACGACGGTCATGTAGCGGTTGGCGTAGCAGCCGATCGAACGTCCCTGGTCGCGCAGGAAATCCATGCCTTCGCGCAGCACCGGCTCGACATCGCCAAGGTACATCTGGCGTTCGGCGGATTCGGTGTCGCCCCAATCCTGGCCGGACCGGATCAGGCAGAGGTTGTCATGCGGGATGATGCGGATGCGCGCGCCATCGCGGATGGCGCGGGCAGCGCCAGTGGGCGCCATCTCGCTGGTCTGGGACAACGGAATCCGGTCGCGCATGCCTCCCCAATAGGCGTGCTCCAAAACCTCGCCGCTCATGCCGTCGGCGAGAACGGCGACGCCTTCGGGCCTGCCAAGTGACGAGAACAAGGTCTCATAGCCCTCCAGGGATGGGTAAAGCGCCTCGATGAATGTGCCGAATCCGTTGTTGGTCCGCTGCTCGCCGGTCCAGCGCTCGCGTGCGGACGGAAACCAGCGGTCGAATGTTTGCCGATCGTCCCAGTACGCCACCGTGACGACGTTGATGAAACCGGCCTCGTCGACATAGCTCGCGCGGTCCCAATGCGTCGGGCCATCCGACGCGGTGAAATCTGCGGCGAGCCGCGCCAACGCCTGTTCCGCGGCGACCGATGGCGCGCCGCGGGTCTGTACGCCGAAATAGGCCATCACTACCCGCGTCACGTTTGGTCTGTGCCGCGCCACGAAGGACGGGTAGGGCGGCGCATAGTCGTCGCCGACCCGGCGGTGGCGCGTGCGTGCGGTTTGCAGATGCTCGGGGATCGCGGATTCCATCGGCCTGCTCCTGTCCGGATTGAAGCGCTTCAGGCCTGCAGCCTGATTTCGCTCATGACTTCGGCATCGACGGGAAGTGAGAAGTGCTCGACGCGGTTGGCGCGCGTGGTGTTGAGCAACAGCCGCGTGACGTCTGGACGCGAATAATGCCCGGCCGGATCGGCGGCGTTCTTCGCGACCCCGATCATGCCGAGATCGATATCGGCATACAGAATGCCTTCCTGGTCGGGCGGAAGTTTCTCGGCCAGCGAACTGCCGTCCGGCCCGTAGATCACGGCGTGGCCGCCGCCGGCATGCAGGAAGGCGTGCTTTTCGGGGGAGTCGCAGAGCTCGTCGATCATCGCCTGCGAGACGACGGCGCAGGGGCCGAGGAAGAAGCACGAGCCTTCGACCGCATAGACCTTGCTGGCGGCGTTGTTGACTTCATGGCCGAGCGCATGCGCGAACGGGTCGTACAGCGAAAAGCTCGGCCAGGCGCCGACATGCACCTGTTCGTTCTGGGCATACATGGCGTATTTCGTCAGCGGCTGCAGATGCTCCCAGCAGCACAGCGCGCCGAGCCGCCCGACGTCGGCGCGATCATGGACCGCGAGGTCGCTGCCGTCGCCTTCGCCGAACACCGTGCGCTCGGCATGGGTCGGACGCAGTTTGCGGCGCTTGGCAATGGTCTCGCCGTCGGGGCCGATCAGCCATTGCGCGATATAAAGACTGCCGCCGTCGCGTTCGGACAGTCCGAGCACGGCGGTCAGCTTGGCGCGCTTCACGGCGCTGCGGATCTTCTCGGCCTCTGGGCTGTTCAACGCGAGCGAATTGTCGAAATAGCGCTGCACAAAGCCGCGGCCGATCGCCCAGGCCGGCGCGCCAAGCCAGATCTGCCACGGATATCCGGGAATAAAGGTCTCGGGAAACGCGATCAGCTTGGCGCCTTTCGCCGAAGCTTCCTCGATCAGCGCGATGGTCTTGTCGATGGTGGCATCAAGATCGAGAAAGACCGGCGCTGCCTGAACCACCGCCACCTTGTATTTCTGATGAACCAGACCCATCGCATCGTCCCTTTCGCGTTGAAAGCCGATAATCGCTGGGCCGCCAGCCTACAGCCATGGCAACGCGCACGGCTTGTCTGCAGCGGAACGAAAACTTGTCTTAACTGGCAGATGGACGCCGGATGCCTGTGGTGTGGCAGAAAGGGGGACGGGTGGAGGGTGTTATTGGCGCGGCTGCTCGCGCCATTCGCGCGGCGAGACGCCGAACCGCTGCTTGAAGATGCGGCTGAAATGGGCGAGGTCGTTGAAGCCCCACGCGAAGGCGATCTCGCCGATATGCCGGGCCTGGTTGGCGGGGTCGGCGAGGTCGCGCTTGCAGCGTTCCAGCCGTTGCGTCTGCACGTAACCGCGGAAAGAGGTCTGCTCGGCGGCCATCAGATCGCTGGCGTAACGCGGCGAGATTCCTGTCGCCGCCGCGGCGCGCGGCAACGACAATTCGGGATCGGCGAGATGCGTCAGGATGTGATTCTTGAGGCGATAGAGCAGCGCCGAGCGGTGCACCGACTGGTCCGGCAGGCGCGCACGCAGCCTGTCGGCCAGCGTCATCGCGAGCAGGTCGAGCGCCTGGTCGAGCAGGCGGCTTGCGGCCGCGGGATCGACCAGCTCGATCGTCCGGCTCACATTACGCGCGAAATCATAGGTCAGCCGTTCGAGCGGGCGATCGCCTGCAAACGTCGTCGCCGTCAAACCATCGAACGAGCCGACACGCTGTTGCAGCAGCTTGCGCGGCATCTGGAAAATCGTCTGCGAAAAACTGTCGTCGAAGCGCAACTCGTAGGGGCGGGTGGTGTCGTAGATAACGAATTGTCCTGCGGAGACGATCGCCTCGCGGCCGTCCTGGAAGACGCCGTTCACGCCGTGGTTGCCCAGCGCCATCAGCACGTAGTCCTCACTGGCGCGGGCTATTCGCGACGGCGTGCGGAAGACCCGCTGCGCGGTGGAATCGACCTGGGTGAGCGCCACCGGTCCGATTCTGGATTGCGACACCGCGCCCCAGAACGCACCGCGCATGTCCGATTTGCAGTCGAGGCCGACGAACGTGTCGCAGACGATGTCCTGCCACACCGCCAGCCGGCGCTCAGGAAGGCACGAACCGGTGTCGAGCACGACAGTCACGACGAACCTCCACGAACCATTCGCGTGTCTGAAACCAGACCTTTTGTTCAGAAATAAGCAATCCCGTGCCCAGTCTGCGCCGGGTGGCCAATCTTAACAATTGGTTAATAAGAGGGCCCTTAAGCCACTGCTAATACTGCCCTTATTTGAGGCAGGATACGGACAATCCGGGCCTTGAATTTTATGTTGCGCCGCACAATATTGCTGGTCTAGGGATTCGACGCCTCCTCGAGGGCTTCTCTCAGAGGAGTTTCAAGATATGTACCTCACCCATATTGCGGCCGCGCTCGCCAACTCCAGCGTGCGCACGCTGAGTCAGCAGGAAGAATTGCCGCTGTTGCGCGATCACCTGCTGCGGCTCGACCGCAACAGCCGCCGCGACCGTTTCCATGGCTTCATGGACGACAGCTTCATCGAGCGCTACGCCGAGAAATGCGCCAATGACGGCACGACCATCATCGCCTTCTTTGAAAACGGCGTGGTTCGCGGCGCGGCGGAACTGCATCCGCCGGACCAGTCACCGGATTCGCTCCCCGAGATCGCGTTCAGTGTCGAAGCGTCGGTGCGCCGGCGCGGTGTCGGCAGCATCCTGTTCCGCAAGCTGATCACGGAGGCGCGCGCCAAGGGGTACAAGAGCCTGCGGATCACCACCGGTGCGCAGAACGAGGCGATGCGGGCGCTGGCCAACAAGTTCGGTGCGCAGCTCGCATTCCGCCACGGCGAATCGACCGGCACGATTGATCTCACGACGCAGGATGAAGCGGAGCTCGCGCCCACCTGGGCGGATACCACGCTGAATGCCGCGCGCACGGTCGCGAATTTCAACCGTGCCTATTGGCGGATGTTGCTGCGGATGTACGGCGGGGGCCGCGCCGCCTGAGCGGCGGGATCAGTCAGGACAATCGCAGGCCTTCGATCCAGCGAATCGACTAAAACTTTTAGAGCCCGGTTCTGGTTGAATCAGAATCGGGCTCTTGCTTCATGTTTTGTCGGATCTGGGTCACGCGAACCGCTATCCGGTTCGCTCAACACGCTACCGGCTTCAGGTGCCGGTACGCTTGTCGTTGCCGAATCGCCTGACGACGCGGCGCTCGACCACGACGGCGCGCTGCGCGCCTTGCTCGCCCGCGATGATGCGGGTGACCGATCGCGCGACTGCGCGGCCGGTCTTCTTCACTTCAGCCAGCACTTCCTCAAAGGGCAGGCCCATCAGCGCGGAGGCGATTTCAGCCTGCTGCTGCTGATCGTCGGTAATCCCGACCGCGGCGAAGATTGCCTCCTCCAACGTCGGCGGATCCCGCCGGACGCGCCGTGTGCCGTATTTCGTGTTCCAGTCTTCGCTCATAGGGGCCTCGCATCTGATTGCGGAGATACGTAGGAGGCCCCATGCTGCATTGCAATATGAATTTCGCGCGGCAATACAGCCATGCATCTACAATTTCTCCAGCCTGGTAGCGTCATACAGTTCGATGGTGGTGGCGCTCTCCGCCAGCGCCTGCAACGACCGCACGTAATCGCGCGAAGCGGGGACCGCAAAATGGGCCAATAGGGCCGCACGATCGGTCCATTGCTCGAAAAACACCAGTCGCTGTGGATTCTCGCAATCGACATGGACGGCGTGGGAGATGCAGCCAGGCTCGGTGCGCGAGCGATGGACGTGCTCGAGACTTAGTTTGCGCACCTCGTCAAAACTGTCCGCGCGCGCGGTCACGCTGCCGGTCACCACGATCATGATCTCCTCCCGTTTCTCGCCGTCATGGCGCGGAATTACCGGCGGCGCCGAGGTCCAGCGGCTGCTGCGGCCAGCGCTTCAGCGCGGCATGTCCGGCATCGGTCAGCACATAGATGCCGCGCTCGGCGCGGTCGAACCAGCCATAGACATTGTGCAGCAGGATCTTTCCGGCGTCGGGGATATCGACCCGCAAGTCCTTCACGCGGCGCGGCCCGCCTGACAGCGCCGAGGCGCAGGCCAGCGCCTGCTGCCGATAGGCCGTCATGATCGGTGCACGCGTAGACCCGCCCATCGCGGGATCGCCCTTGCGCTTCTGATGCTCGGCGACCAGCCGCGATCGCTTCTTGGGATTGCGGCGAGGGGCTGCCGTTGCGGGCTGAACGATCACCTCGACATCGCCCGTGTTGGTGACCGCCAGCATGCCGAAACCGAGCCGGCGGCAGAGATTGCGATAGCGCGCATCGCTCTCGCGACCCTTGCCGCGGGCAGACAATCTGGCCGCGAGCCAGACCTCGTCGGCGGCGGCGGCGCGATCGACCGCCTGCAGGATCAGTTCCAGGTTGAAGACAAGCTTCAGTTCTCCGATCACCACGATCGGCGGATCGTCGCCGCTCAGCGCCACCAGATCGCAGCCCCCAACCTCGCCCTTGACGGTGAAGCCGAGCTTTTCGAGGAAGCGTTTGACGGGAAGATAAAGCGTGGTTTCCAAAATTCGCTCCGGCGGCGTGGATAGCCGCAACTCAATCGCGCAGACTCTAGCTGAATTCGGGCAAAGCGTTTGATCGGACGGCGGTAGCGGCTATTGTCGGCACGGGGACAAGGCCAATGGCAATCGAGGGAACCTTGCGATTCATCTTCGCGGGGCACTGGTCTTTGCCTGTTCCGGAGTAAAAGGGCGTGAGAGGATTGTACAACTTCCGTTTCACGACGGAGCGCGGGGAAGGTTCCGGCGTGATTTTTGCCACCGAGGACGGCAAGCTCTACGGCGGCGATACCGGCTCTTCGTTCGTAGGCCACTTCAAAGAGGCCGACGGCATCATCTCCGCCGAATGCTTCATGTCGCGCCATTACCACGATCCCGCTTATGTCCCGATGTTCGATGTCGACAACATCGCGCTGCATTACACAGGGGCGCGCTGCGGGGAGGAAATTCATTTCGAGGGCGGCAGCGCGGACCTGCCGGGCTTCCGGTTCAAAACCATACTGAGCCAGATCAACGACGCCGATGCGCCGCCGCCCGGGACGGTCGGCGCGGACGGGATCGGCAACGGGCTCTACTCCATCCACATCCGCATGCTCGACGGCATCGATGCCGGCAACAGCGGTGTCATGCTACTGCATGACGGCAGCATCAGGGGTGGTGACGCGTACTTCGACTACATCGGGGCGTATTCGGCGGCGAACGGCAAATGGAAGGGCGAACTCGTTAACCGCGAGCATACGCAGTCCAAGGGCGACCGGCCGCTGTTCGGCGGTCATGAAGTCGGCATCGGTTTTTCCGGCACGTACGACAGCGAGGGCGCGGAAGGCGAAGCCACGGCGCTCGCCGGTAAGCGCAGCATCCGATTCAAGGCGGTGCTGCGAAAACTGGTGGATGTAGAGGGCTAGCCGATTAGCCGATCGTAGTCGGCGTGAGACCCGATCCAGAACCAAACATAGACGTCGTCGATTTCAATTGCCAAGGCACGGTATCGCAGACCGACACGGGCAGACCAATATCGACCCACTCTCTTGAAATGGAGCGACGGATGGCGCGGATCGCGCTTCAGCAACGCAAAGTTGGCATCAGCCAGCTTCTGAATCGAGGACGGCAATAATCGGTAGGCATCCCAAAACCTCGGCGATGCAGAATGTTTCACAAGTCTCTGGATTTGCCAGCGCGGTACGCCGCGACGGCTTCCTCTGCAAATGCGTCGAGCTTGCCGGCGTGCGCATCACGTTCGATCGCTGCGTCGAAGCGATCGGCGTCAAACGCTTCAAACCAGGCACGAAACCTGGCCAGTTCTCTAGGCGGCAATTGCTCGACGGCCTTTTCGATATCTTCTGTTGTCATTCCAGTAATATAGCATTCCGAAAGCGCCGCGAAAAGCCGTGTATGGATACCCCTATGCCGGATTAAACCCTCCCGTTCACCGGCAGTAGCGCGCCGGTGACCGCGCTCGCGGCGTCGCTGGCGAGGAACAGGATCACGTCGGCCAATTCCTTCGGGCGCACCCATTTTGCAAAATCGGCTTTCGGCATGCTGGCGCGGTTGGCGGCGGTGTCGATGGTCGAGGGCAGCACGGCGTTGACCGTGATCTTGCCCTTGAGTTCGGCGGCGAGCGCTTCGGTGAGGCGGTGCACGCCGGCCTTGGACGCAGCGTAGGCGCCCATGCCATTGCCCGCCTGCAGCGCGCCCATTGCGCCGACATTGACGATGCGGCCGCTGCCCGAAACGACGAGATGCGGGATCGCCGCGCGGGATGCGTTGAGCGCGGTCGCGACATTGAGCGCGTACATCCGTTGCCAGGTTTTGGGATCGCCGTCCGCCACGGTCTCGAAGGCGAAGCCGCCGGCGATGTTGATCAGCGCATCAATTTTGCCGAAATGCGACGCCGCGGCGTCGATGGCCTTTCTTGCCTGGGCCGCATCGGTGAGGTCGACGCCGCCGAGCTCGAACAGGTCAGCGGTTGCCGGGACCTGCGTCGGCGCATGATCGACGCTCGCAATCCGGGCGCGCCGCGCCAGCGCCTCCTCGACGACCACGCTGCCGAGCGCACCGAGAGCCCCCGTTACGACAATGACCTTTCCGTCCATGATGGGCCTCCGTGCGCCAGAGATCAGGCAGTGCAGCGTAGCGCCGAGAGCTTTTGATTTGCAATGCCGCGAATATCTGCATCCTAATGAGAGGGTGCGATGAACTGTTCCCGCAGAGGATGCTCACATGCCCGACGCGCAGCAGGCCGATCTATTCAATTTCCGCTACCCGCTCAAACACCTGACTAAGAGCCTCAACACGCAGCGAAACACCAAGATCGTTGCCTTTGGTTCCTCGTCGACAGCAGGCAAGAGCCCGGTCGTGCCCTTTCCGGCCTACCTCGAGTTGATGCTGAGGGGAGAGTTCGGCATAGAGAAGACCCCCGAGTTCGGCAAACGGATGATCAACGTGATCAACCGGGGAGTCGGCGGTGAGGAAGCGTCGACCGAGTTGCCACGTATGCAATCCGATGTGATCGACGAGGCGCCGTCACTGGTGATCTGGCAGGTCGGTACCAACGCTGTCTTTCGCAACACGGAGCCGGATTTCGCCTTCGAGAAGGTTTTCGCCGCCATTGCGGAGGGGCTGGATCGCCTGTCCAAAATTCCGACCGATGTCATCCTGATGGACTCGCAATACACGACCGCGGTGGTGACATTCGAAAAGAAGCCGCTCTCCGAGGCGATGGTGAAGCGCATATCCGAGCTAGCTAAGGTCGCCAAGGTCGATGTGTTCCGTCGCTACGCTCTGATGGAGCAGTGGCACATCGCGATGCGAGAATTGGTCGATCCGGCCGATACGGATATACTGCATCTGAGCGACTGGGCAACGCGGAACGTCGCCGAGGCGCTGTTCAATCAAATCAAGAGGATGGTGCAGGCCGCCGGTGGCATCACGTAAGACTACGGGATGGGGCGGAATCGATAAAATTTGCCGGAGTTCTGTAAGCCGTTTTCAGAATCCGTTCGGTACAACCGGCTACCAACCGAAGGCAGGGGGATTTGTCATGGGTTTGCCGGATCACGGTTTACCGCTTGTTCAGCTTAAGGAGCAGCGGCGCGACTTGGTCGTAGCGCTGCAAAATCGAAACGGTCCGGTCTCGAGCTGGGAATTGATGCAGATCGCGGCGATCCAGCAGGCGATCTCGGCGTTCGAGGACGTCATCGCCGATCTCGATGCCGAAATGGAAATGGAAGCGGCGGCCTGAGCCGATAGCGCTGACTTTTCGGGCCGCCCGAGGCTTGTTTTTAGGTGCTTTACTCGCGCATGGCGGGTAAGATCGCGGGATGCACTGCGCTCGGACATTCCCAATCGTTCTCATCGCACTCTATGTGCAGCAAGCAGCCGTGCATGCGCAGGCCTGCGTTGCCGATCGACATGGCGACCTCGTCTGCGGCGAGGGGAAGGCTGCGATGCGTGTCGTGGCCGACACCACGTCGCCATCGAAGGAATACGCATTCGCATGGCGCAGCGAGCAGGGCCTGCCGTCAGGCAGCGATCAGCCTCCATCCGGCGTGGAAAATCTCCTGATCCGCATCAGTGACGGCGCCGTGCTGGCCAAGCTCGGCGGCAAGTATTGGGCGACCGAAGAAATGCGCGCCAACCGCACCGATCTGCTGGCGGCCTGGTCGCCGGACAGCCGGGCCGTCATCGAGGTCGCAAACAGCCGCTGGGACAGCGACTCCTTTGCCTATTACCGGATTGACGGTGCAACGGCGACCAGGCTCGATCTGCGTGCGCTGGTCGAGCCTGTCATGACGGCGAGGCTGCCGCCGCGAAATCGCCAGCGCAATTCCTTCCGCGTGCGTGAGGATCTGCCGGTGACGCTGGATGGGCGCGGCCGCGTGCGCTTTACCGCGATGCTCTATGTGCCCAAGAGCGAGACCAGCAACGACTACAAGGTGCTGGTCAACGTCAGGACGCAAGGCAGCAAACCATCCGCGCAGGTCGTGTCGTTGCGGCGGGTGAGATCGAATTAGCTCAACGCTGCAGATAGCGCGCTTCGAGATGGGCGCGTTCGGCTTTGCCGAGACCGAGGCCATCGCGGAGATACGTTTCGAGATCGCCATAGTCGGCGTCAATGGCCTCGAACGCGGCGGCGAGGAACGATGCCTGCACCGAACCCAGCACCTGTTTGATGTCGTCGGGCAGGTCGCTGCTGTGGTTGGGATCCCTGCGGTAGAAGCGGTTGGTCAGAAGGTAGTCTTCCGAGATGGTGTCCCGGGAAACGCCGAGCGTATGCAGGATCAGTGCGCAGGCGAAACCGGTGCGGTCCTTGCCGGCGGTGCAGTGGATCACCAGCGGCGCGCTGTCTTCCAGCAGATGCGCAAACAGCGTCCGGTAACGCTGCGTGTTGTTCTGGACATAGCCGCTGTAGGACTCGCGCATCACCTCGACGGCATGGTCGGTCGACAGCGGCGTGCCGGCGGCCGCGATCGCGCGCAGCGCCGCGACCACAGTGGGTTCGACCGGCAGCGAATGGGTGGTGATTTCAGGCATGCGGCACAGGGCGGCGGCGCGCTCCTCGGAACCGCGAAAGTCGAACGCGCTGCGAACGCCAAGCTCCCGCAGCACGGAAACATCGTCATCGGTGAGATGGCCGAGATGGTTGGAGCGGAAGATCTGCCGCCAGCGCACGGTGCGGCCGTCGCTCGTGGGGTAGCCGCCGAGATCGCGAAAATTGCTGGCGCCGGAGAGATTGAGATGGCGGGCGGGGGAGGCTGACATTGGCTGGTTCGGATGACCTTGAGTGACGGGCGGGGGAAGGGCATATCGTCCGCTCCCGTCTCGTCTATACTGAACTCTGCAAGGGGCGAAATATGAATTGTTGCAGAAACACGATTTTTGGAGTGGCGCTATGTGTTGCGGTGGCGGCAGCCGTGCCGTCGGCCGCCTTCGCGCAGTCGACCTTCCGGAACTATAGCTGCGCCGACGGGGCGCAATTCATCGTCGGCTTTTTCCAGTACGATTCCCGCGCCCATCTGCAGCTCGACGGCAAGGCGCTGACACTGCCCAAGCGCGTGGCGCTGTCGGGATCGCGCTATCAGGCAAAGGGCGTGACCCTGAGGATCACAAAGGCCGGGGTAACCACGCTCAAGCACGCCAAACGGCCGGTCACAACGTGCGAGCAGACATGAAAAAGGGCCGTAACTTCGTTGTTCCGACCCTTTTTTAGTTCACCGTCCGCGCCCCGCTGATTGGGCGCGTCCCTGTCAAACACCTCCCGGACATCAGTGGTCACGCCCGTTCTTGTCGTCCTCGATGGCGGCGGCGTGGTACCAGCTACCGCTGCAATCCGCGAGGTTGGTCGGCGGAGCGGCAAACTCGGTCTTGGCCTCGCCGTAGCGGCGTCCCCCGAGGGCCGCGCGGCCGCCGGTCGGGAATTGGTAGATCCTCGCGGATCCCTGATTCAAACCTGTATTCATCATGTCAGTCTCTCCTTGCGTCGAAGCAACAGCCTCCATGGTGCGCCCGACTCGTTTTGTACTCGTTACATAAGTCGATATTGTCGGTGCTTCGAGTGGGGGCAAGGTGACCAAGAGCGCATCACTTTCTGTCTAATTCGTAGGCATTGTTGGCATTGCTTCCTGCGAGGCAGCGCGCGCATGACTAACGCGTGAGCCGGCTAGATGGTTGCCCGGATGGGCCGGCGTCTCCCGCCTATGCCACGAAGGGGTGCCGCAGCATTAATCGCCAAGCGGTCCCGAAGCGGAAATGCCGGAGAAATGGGCTGGATTCGGACAGCGAACCTGCCGCGGCTCTGCCCGATTTGCAGGCCAGCCGCGCTCCTATGTCGCAGCTTTTATTTTTGCCGGCAGGCAATTCACCCTGTGGATAGCCTCTCCCGCACTGCAGCGACTGGCACGTTAAATGCTTAGTAACGCGTGGCCTGACGTGGCCGGGTACACGTATGCGGAGACCTCCAGGGGGTGGACGTCAAAATCCAAATTTCAAGGCTTCGGTTTTCCGCATTCCACTAGCAAATCAAGAGAGGCTCAATGACCAAGTACAAGCTCGAGTATATTTGGCTCGACGGGTATACGCCGACACCGAACCTGCGCGGCAAAACGCAGATCAAGGAATTCGCTTCATTCCCGACGCTGGAACAACTTCCGCTGTGGGGTTTTGACGGCTCGTCGACCATGCAGGCGGAAGGCAGGAGCTCGGACTGCGTGCTAAAGCCGGTCGCGGTCTATCCGGACGGCGCGCGCACCAACGGCGTTCTGGTGATGTGCGAAGTCATGATGCCGGATGGCGTCACACCGCACGCGACGAACAAGCGCGCCACCATTCTTGACGACGAAGGCGCCTGGTTCGGCTTCGAGCAGGAATACTTCATGTACAAGGACGGCCGTCCGCTCGGCTTCCCGACCGCAGGTTACCCGGCGCCGCAGGGCCCGTATTACACCGGCGTCGGCTACGGCAATGTCGGCGCGGTCGCGCGTGAGATCGTCGAGAAGCATCTCGACCTCTGCCTCGCTGCCGGCATCAACCACGAAGGCATCAACGCCGAAGTGGCGAAGGGCCAGTGGGAATTCCAGATCTTCGGCAAGGGCTCCAAAAAAGCCGCCGACGAAATGTGGATGGCTCGCTACCTGTTGCAGCGACTGACCGAAACCTACGGCATCGACATCGAGTATCACTGCAAGCCGCTCGGCGACACCGACTGGAACGGCTCGGGCATGCACGCCAACTTCTCGACAACCTTCCTGCGCGAGACCGGCGGCAAAGCCTACTTTGAGGCGCTGATGGCGGCCTTTGAGAAGAATCTCATGGACCACATTGCGGTCTACGGACCTGACAACGACAAGCGCCTGACCGGCAAGCACGAGACTGCGCCTTGGAACAAGTTCAGCTATGGTGTGGCCGACCGCGGCGCTTCGATCCGCGTGCCGCACTCGTTCATGAAGAACGACTACAAGGGCTATCTCGAAGACCGTCGTCCGAACTCGCAAGGCGACCCCTACGCCATCGCTTCGCAGATCCTGAAGACCGTCGCTGAAGTTCCGACCGCCGCCAAGTCGGCGGCCGCCTAAGCGACTGATACCACGACCCCGGGCGGGCCCCGGGTACGAGCTGATCCGCCAGGGAAACCACCTTGGCGGATCATTGCGTTTGTGACACGGCGTCTCGATGGGTTTGATTCAATTCCGCCCATTCAAAGGCCGTTCCCCTGCTTTGTAAACCGCGCTAGACAACGGCCGTGCGCTTGCCGGGGACGCGGCATTGTTTGAGGGATTTTACAAAGTCAGGTTTCAGCTTGGCGCTGCGGTTGGCCGCAGCGTCATGTATGTGCGCGACGGCAGGATGCTGGGCGGCAATTCGGCCTTTGCCCATATCGGCACCTACGAAAAGCGGGACGACAGCATCGAGATCGTGATCCAGACCGTCCGCCATAACCCGGACCCGAATTATCGCGCGATGGCCGGCACCGACGATGCCACCCTGCTGGCCAAGGGTAGGCCTGACGGCGACCTTTATCGTTTTGAAGGCGGCTTGAAGGAACTTCCAGGCGTCGCGTTCCACTCGGTGATGACGCCGATCGAGCAGGACGCCGTGCCGATCGCCGGTGGCGTCGGCGATGGGGGTATCGCCAACGGCCTCTATTCGATTCACATCCGCATGCTTGACGGTGTCGAGGGTGGCCTGACCGGCGTCATGCTGCTCAATGAAGGCCGCATCCTGGGCGGCGACGCCTCGTTCTATTATCTCGGCACCTACACCTCGGAGAATGGCCGCTGGAAGGGCCAGATCCTCAATCAGGAGCACACGCCGGCCATGGGCGAGAACCCCATCTTCGGCGGCCATGAAGTCGGCATCGGCTTTTCCGGCACCTGTGACGCGGAAGGCGCGCTGCTGGAGGCGACGGCGCTTGCCGGCAAGCGCAGCCTGCGCATGACTGCCGTGCTTAAGCTGATGCATCGGGTGTAGCCGCGATGAGCGAGACCATCCGCGTGCTCTCGACGCTGGCGCTGAAGGGCGCCGTCCACGGATTGGCGAGCCAGTATCAGGCTGCCGGCGGCATGCGTATCGACGCCGATTTCGCTCCGACATTGGCGCTGCTGGAGCGGTTGCGCTCAGGTGAATCGGCTGACGTCGTCGTCCTGACCCGCGAGGGGCTGGAGGAGGTCGCGCGCGAGGGGCGGGTGGTCGCCGAGAGTTGCGTGGACCTCGCCCGCTCCTGGGTCGGCATCGCCGTGAAGGCGGGAGCGCTCCATCCGGATATCTCAACCGAGGCGACGCTGCGCACCGCGTTGCTCGGCGCGCGTTCGGTGGCCTATTCGCGGCTCGGCGCCAGCGGCATTCTGTTTGCAAAACTGATTGGGCGGCTCGGCATCGCCTCCGACATCAACGGCCGCGCGGTGATCATCCCGCAGGGCTTCACCGCCGAGAAGCTCGTCACCGGCGAGGCCGATCTCGCGGTTCAGCAGATCAGCGAGCTGAAGCAGATTGAAGGCATCGACGTGGTGGGACCCATTCCACGCGAACTGCAAAAGCCCGCGGTATTTTCCGCAGGGCGCGTGGCGGCGACGAACAAGCCGGATGAAGCGGATCGGCTGTTGCGGTTTCTTGCATCGCCCGAGGTCGCGCCGGCATTGCGCGCGAGCGGGCTCGAGCCGTAACTTTCGCTCCCTGATCAGGACAACGCCGGCAATCAGTAGTGCGACCTCGCAAGCCGTGCGGCGCTGTTCTCGCAAGCCTGGCACAACTCAATCTAATCAAGGAACAACGAAGCAGTGATCTCGATTGGTAGGGCAATCGAAAGGCTCTATCCATGATCCGAAAATTGCAGTCAGGCGAATACCGGCTCTACTCCCGCAAGATCAACCCGAAGACGGGCAAGCGCCGTAACCTTGGTACCTTCAAATCTCGCGCCGCGGCCGAGAAGCACGAGCGGGCCGTGCAGTATTTCAAACGGCATTGAGCCTGCGCCAAAACGCAGCTGGTTCCGTCCCTGCGGCGGTGCTATGTCCCCGCCCAGATGATGAGATGAGTTGCGGGGACACCTTCGTTGTTGAACGGGCTCTACAAGGTCGAGTATGGCGTGAACGACGCGTTCGGCCGCAGCATCATGTGCATGCACAATGGCAGGCTGCTGGGCGGCAATTCAGCCTTTGCCCATCTCGGCACCTATCAGGAGAAGGCTGAGGAAATTATCGGCGAGGTCATCACCCAGCGCCATAATGACGATCCCTACTACAAGCCGCTGATGGACACCGACGTCGCCGCCATCAGCGTGCGAGGCAAGCTGCAAGGCAACAGGATTCGTTTTGAAGGTAACGCCGCGCCGCGGCCCGGCGCGTTGTTCTGGGCCGAGCTGACGCGGCTCGACGACGAGGGATTGCCGCCGGTTGGCGCCGTCGGGCAGGGCGGCATTATCAACGGGCTGTATTCCATCCAGGTTCGCGCGCTCGACGGAGTCAAAGCCGGCCTGTCGGGCGTCATGCTGCTATTGGACGGCCGCATCCTCGGTGGCGATGCCTTCTTCTATTACCTCGGCGCCTATTCCTCGGCCGACGGCCGCTGGAAGGGCGAGATCCTCAATCAGGAGCACACGCCGGCCAAGGGCGAAAACCCTGTGTTCGGCGGCTATGAGGTCGGCATCGGCTTTACCGGCACCTGCGACGAAGCGGGGGCCGAACTCGAGGCCATTGCGCTGGCAGGCAAGCGCAGCCTGCGGCTGGCCGCCACGCTGAAGCTGATGCGGCCGGCGTAGCGCGGGGCTCGGATCCTCGGCCAGCCATCCATCGCGTTCGAGATCCGGAGCGTCGGCCTCCCCATCAGGCTAGTTCCCGAGCGCCATTCGAACTCCCAGATTGGATAAAAGCCAATTCTGGAGTTCCTGCCATGACCAGCCCGACCGCAGCCGTCCTTTCCTCGTTCTCCTCCGCCGTTGCCGATGTCGTCGCGCGAACCAGGCATGCGATCGTCTCGGTTCATTCACACCGTTCGCAAGCCTCGGGGTTCGTCTGGAAACCCGGCCTGATCGTGACGGCCGACGAGGCCTTGGCCGACGAAGGCGAGGTTTCGGTGAAGCTTGCCACCGGAACGGCGCGGCCTGCCCGCATCGCGGGCCGCGATCACACAACCGACATCGCACTGCTGCGTTTCGAAGACCGGGATATTGCGCCGGCCGTGTTTTCGTCGGTCGTTCCCGATCTCGGCTCGCTGTCGGTGGTGGTTGCCGCCGAGCACGGCGTTCCCAGTGCGGCCCTTGGTGCGATATCGCTGATCGGCGGTCGCTGGCGCAGCCTTCGCGGCGGCGAGATCGACGCCAGGATCGAACTCGACGTGCGGCTGCGCCCCCGCCACGAGGGGGGCTCGTCCTCAATGCGTCCGGCGAAGCGATCGGCATGGCCGTTCGGGGGGTGCGACGCGTTCTTGTCATTCCCAGCGCGACGATCGACCGGATCGCGGGAAGGCTTGAAGCCCATGGCCGGATCGCGCGGGGTTATCTCGGCGTCGGGCTGCAGCCCGTCAAGCTGGACGATGGCGTCGGCGCGATGGTGATGAGTGTCGATAGTTCGGGCCCCTCGGCTGCCGCCGGGATCCGTCAAGGCGACGTTATCGTTGGCTGGAACGATGAGAAACTCACCGGCGTGCGTTCACTGATGCGGTCGCTTGGGCCAGACAGCGTCGGCTCTGTCGTTGACGTAGTCATCCTGCGCGGCGGCGAACCGGTCCGCATCGAGCTAACGATCGGTGAAAGGGCAGACGCGTGAGCGAAGCGGCTTCACCGGTCATTGTGGTCGCCATTGAGGTTGGCGATCCCGTGCTGGCAGACCGGCTTGCATCATTGTTCGGTGACGTCGACGGCCTCCGCCTGGCCATCAGGGGGAAGCGGCGAACGTCACGCTTGTGTCACGGCAGTCGCAAGCCCCCGTCGAACCGGCTGACATCGACCTTACACCCCGCGAACGCGATGTGCTCGTGCTGATGGCCGAAGGCGCATCGAACAAGGCGATTACGAGACAGCTCGGAATATCCGTCCACACTGCCAAATTCCACGTCGGCTCGCTGCTCGACAAGCTCGACGCCACCGGCCGCACCGATGCCGTGGCGCACGCCGCGCGCATCGGGGTGATCCACCTGTAACTCTGCGTTTTGGCGGCGAGGGAGCGGTTACAGACTTCTCGGCATATAATCCTAAATGGTGCGGGAATCTGCTTCGGAAGGGCGATCCGGAACCGCTTCCACAAGCGCGCCAGATGTCCTAAGCAGCCGCCAAACGATTTCCCCTCCATTTCAGGCCCCAATGATTCGTCTCGATAACGTCAGCAAGCAAGTCGGTCACCAGATCCTCTTCATCGAAGCCTCCGCGGCCCTCCAGAAGGGCGAAAAGATCGGCCTCGTCGGCCCCAACGGGGCCGGCAAGACCACACTTTTCCGCATGATTTCGGGCCAGGAGCTTCCCGACGAGGGCCAGGTCTCCCTCGATCGTGGCATCACGATTGGCTATTTCAGCCAGGACGTCGGCGAGATGTCAGGCCGCAGCGCCGTGGCCGAAGTCATGGACGGGGCGGGCCCCGTGAGCGTCGTGGCGGGCGAGTTGAGGGAACTCGAGGCCGCGATGGCCGATCCGGCGCGCGCTGATGACATGGAAGAGATCATCGCGCGGTATGGCGAGGTCCAGCACCGCTTCGAGGAGCTCGATGGCTACGCCCTCGATGGCCGCGCGCGCGAGGCGCTGTCAGGCCTCGGCTTCAGCCAGGAAATGATGGAAGGCGACGTCGGCGCGCTGTCGGGCGGCTGGAAGATGCGGGTGGCGCTGGCCCGCATTCTCCTGATGCGGCCCGACGTGATGCTGCTGGACGAGCCGAGCAACCATCTCGACCTGGAGAGCCTGATCTGGCTGGAGCAGTTCCTGAAGGGGTATGAGGGCGCGCTGTTGATGACCTCGCATGACCGCGAGTTCATCAACCGCATCATCAACAAGGTGGTGGAGATCGACGGCGGCACGCTTTCGACCTTTTCCGGCAATTACGAATTCTACGAACAGCAGCGCGCGCTGAACGAAAAGCAGCAGCAGGCGCAGTTCGAGCGCCAGCAGGCGATGCTGGCCAAGGAAATCAAATTCATCGAGCGCTTCAAGGCGCGCGCTTCGCACGCAGCTCAAGTGCAGAGCCGGGTCAAGAAGCTCGACAAGATCGAGCGTGTCGAGCCGCCGAAGCGGCGCCAGACGGTGGCGTTCGAATTCCTGCCGGCGCCGCGCTCGGGCGAGGATGTCGTCAGCCTGAAGAACGTCCACAAGGGCTATGGCAGCCGCACCATCTATCAGGGGCTCGATTTCATGATTCGCCGCAAGGAGCGGTGGTGCGTGATGGGCGTCAATGGCGCGGGCAAGTCGACACTGTTGAAGCTGGTGGCAGGTTCGACCGCGCCCGACGACGGTACGGTTGCCGTCGGCGGCAGCGTCAAGATGGGCTATTTCGCCCAGCACGCGATGGACCTGCTCGACGGCGAGCGCACGGTGTTCCAGTCGCTGGAAGATTCCTTCCCGCAGGCAGGACAAGGTAGCTTGCGCGCACTCGCCGGCTGCTTCGGTTTTTCCGGCGACGATGTCGAGAAGAGATGCCGGGTGCTCTCAGGCGGCGAGAAGGCGCGGCTGGTGATGGCAAAAATGCTCTACGATCCGCCGAATTTCCTGGTGCTGGACGAGCCGACCAACCATCTGGACCTCGCGACCAAGGAAATGCTGATCAACGCGCTCTCGGAGTTCGAGGGCACCATGCTGTTCGTCTCGCATGACCGGCATTTTCTGGCCGCGCTCTCCAATCGCTTGCTCGAACTGACACCGGAGGGCATCCACCAGTTTGGCGGCGGCTACACCGAATATGTCGCACGCACCGGACAGGAAGCGCCGGGACTGCGGAGCTAGTGACGCAGCCGTAGCTCGGATGAGCGAAGCGATATCCGGGGCACTTCGGCGTGACGGAGAGAATCCCGGATGTCACTTCGCTCATCCGGGCTACGGGACTACGAATTATCTGCGCACCAGCGGCGCTATCGTCTCGATCTCGTTGGTCCAAATTCCCCCGGAATAGTTCTGCGGCAGGCGGGAAAACTGCTCAGGGGTGTCTATGCCGGTCGAGAACTCGCCGCCGCGATAGGGGCCAAGCACGAAGACTTCGCTGTTTACCGCCCTCATGCGGTTGAGGAACCGGTCAGGCCAGCCCCACATCCACGGGGCGGCGTTGATCGGCAGCATCACCATTGCGTTGCGGCAGGCCGTCGGCACCACGCCGCTCCAGCCATAGCCGATGTAGCCGAGGAGACAGCTCTTGATCGCCGCGCGCGAGATCGTTCGGATATCCGGCGTGCGCGTTCGCACAATTTCGATTGGTTCGTCGCCGCCATAGACCATGATCGTCGCCCGGCGTTCCGCGGGCAGCTTGTTCAATTCGGCGGCAAGCTTCTCCCCCTCGGAAGGATCGCGGCTCTTGACGTTGATCAGCAGCCGCTGCTGCGGGAAGGCCTCCAGCACTTCGGCGAGCGTCGGCATCAGGCCGATGCCCTTGCCGCGAAACGGAAAGGTCTTGCCGCCATCGGCGGTATAGCCATGGCCGATGTCGAGCTTCTTCAAATAGGCCATGGAATGTTCGCGTGTCACGCCATGGCCATCGGTGCGGCAATCCAGCGTCCAGTCGTGAAACACCGCGAACTCGCCGTCGGTGGTCGGATGAACGTCGAACTCGACGATGTCAGCGCCGGCGGCAAAGCTTGCCCGCATCGAACTCGATCGTGTTCTCCAGATACCCGTGGCTGGACGGCAGCATTCTTGCCGCCGTACAGGTATCGTTCTTCAGCTCGCGTTCGTCGAAGCGCTGGGCAATGCCGCGATGCGCGAGCAGGACGGGCGTGCCCTCGCGATGCGCGGCGAGATGATTGGTGTTGTTGGCATAGATGGCTGCGAAGACGACGGCTGCCGCCGCGGCATATTTGAGCTTCTTCTTCAAGGTGTGTCCTCGCGTCAAGGACGCCCTCGCTAGGCAGCTTTTCTGGTCGATTTGCGGCGGAGCGCGGCGCACGCCGAAACGCATGGCGCCACAACTTGGGCGCGGCTTGTCGGCGCTGAATCCGCCCGTTACGCTGCCTTGAAAAAGGGAGCGAAACGACCATGAAGCAGCTCAGGATCGGTGATATCACCATCGATGCCGTCATCGAGCGGGAGGGGCCGTGGCGTCGGCCGCAGGATTTCTTTCCGGCCTATGACGATGCCGTTTTCAAGCATCATCTCCCCGGCATGGAGCCCGAAGTGTACGACACGGCGCTCGGGATGATGGTGATCACCTACCAGACCTTCGTCGTCCGCACGCCGCGCCATACCATTCTGGTCGACACCTGCACCGGCGAGGGCAAGGGCCATCCGCCGCCGTTCGATTTTCCCGGCAAGGAGCGTTGGCGCAACGAGTTGTTCGCGCTCGGCATATCCTACGCGCAGGTCGATTACGTGTTCTGCACCCACCTGCACATCGACCATACCGGCTGGAATACCACGCTGCGGCACGGGCGCTGGGTGCCGACGTTTCCCAACGCCAAATATATATTTCACAAGAAGGAATATGCAGTCTGGGAGGCGGAGAATGCCAAGGGTGCCAACCCGCCCGGCACGGTTTTTCGCGACAATTGCCTGCCGATCGTCGAGGCCGGACAAGCCCTGCTGGTTGACGACGATTACGCGCTCGACGATACCGTTACGCTGACGCCGACGCCGGGGCATTCGCCTTGTCATTGCTGCGTCAACATCCTCTCGAAGGGCAAGCGCGCGGTGGTCGCGGGCGATCTCATGCATCACGCGATCCAGTGCCGCGAGCCGGAATGGTCGGCGAAGCCCGACTGGGACCCGAAGCAGTCGGCGGTCTCGCGTCGGAAATTCTTTGCGTCCGTCGCCGGCACCGACACGCTGATCCTCCCCGTTCATTTCCCGACGCCTACGGTGGGCCTGATCGCGGCCGACGGCGATCGCTTCGATTATCGTTTCAAGCGGGATTAGCGGCGATGTCCGGCAACGCCGCCCATGATTATATCGTCGTCGGCGCGGGCTCCGCCGGCGCTGTGGTCGCAAGCCGGCTGAGCGAGAACGGCAGCTATCGCGTGCTGCTGCTGGAGGCCGGCACCAAGGGATCGAGCCATTTCTGGGCGCGCGTGCCGGTCGGCACCTCCAAGATGATCGACGATCCCACGGTGAACTGGTGCTACAAGTCGGAGCCCGACGAGGGCTCGGGTGGACGCCGCATCGATGTGCCGCGCGGCAAGATGATGGGCGGCTCGAGTTCGATCAACGGCATGGTCTACATGCGCGGCCAGGCGCAGGATTACGACCATTGGGCCCAGCTTGGCAATCGAGGCTGGAGCTACCAGGACGTGTTGCCGATCTTCCAGCGCATGGAGCGCTATGAAGGCGGCTCCGACAAATTTCGCGGCCGCAACGGATTGCTGCGCGTCAACGATACCCCGCGCAACAAGGTGCCGCTGCTCGAGAAGATCATCGAGGCCGCCACGAAAATCGGCCTTCCATTCAATCCGGACCAGAATGGCGAGACCCAGGAAGGTATCGGGATGTCGCAGGTCACCATCGCCGGCGGCAAGCGCCAGAGCACCGCGGTCTGTTATCTTGATCCGGTGCGGGGAAGGCAAAACCTCGTCATCGAGCAGGGCGCGATGGCGGAGGCGCTGATCCTGGAAGGCAAGCGCTGCGTCGGCGTACGTTATTCGGTTGCCGGCGTGCGCCGCGAGGCGAGGGCGGCGCGCGAGGTGATCGTCTCCGGGGGCTCAATCAACTCGCCGAAGCTTCTGGAATTGTCCGGCATTGGACAGCCCGAATTGCTGCGATCGCTCGGCATTACGCCGGTGCATGAGCTGCGGGGTGTCGGCGAGAATCTGCGCGATCATTACTCGCCGCGTCTGAAATTTGCGATTGCCGCCCGCAACATGACCTTCAACGACAATGCGCGGGGCTGGCGGCTCGCCCGCGAAGCGATGAAATACGCGCTGTTCGGCACCGGCTTTCTGGCCTCGACCGCCGTCCCTATTCGCATGTATTTCCGTACCCGCGAGGGACTCGAAACGCCGGACGCGACGATTTCCATCCTGCCGTTTCTGTACGAGATGGTCGGGCGCCAGCGCCGCGTCGCCAAGCGCCAGGGTATCACGATGAACGCCAATGTGCTGCGTTCGGAAAGCACCGGCTCGATCCATATCAAATCGGCCGATCCTGAGGTGCCTCCTGCGATCCGCTTCAACTTCCTGTCGACCGAGCATGACCGCGCCGGCATCGTGGCGGTGATCCGCAAGGGCCGCGAACTGATGGCGACGTCGCCGCTGAAGGAGATTACCGGGGAGGAGATCGCGCCGGGCGCGAAGCTCCAGAGCGACGAGGAACTGCTCGACTGGGTCCGCAACAATGCCGAGACGACCTATCATCCGGTAGGCACCTGCAAGATGGGGTCGGATCCGCTCGCCGTCGTCGACCGCGAACTGCGCGTGCACGGCATCGACGGTTTGCGCGTTGCCGATGCTTCGATCATGCCGACGCTGACCAGCGGCAACACCAATGCGCCTGCGATCATGATCGGCGAGAAGTGCGCCGAGATGGTGCTGGCTTCGGCTGCGGCCCGGAAGGTTGCCGCGTAACACATCGGGATCTGGAGAGAGCATGGGAATGCAACGGACGGACGAAATGCAACGGATGGATTTCGAGACGCTGGTTCAGACCCGCAAGAGCGTGCGTGGATTCAAAAAGCAGCCGGTCGCCCGCACTGTGATCGAGGACATCATCGAGGTCGCCAAGCGCGCGCCGTCGTCGATGAACACGCAGCCCTGGCACATCCATGTCCTGACCGGCGAACCGCTCGAGGAACTGCGCCGGCGCAACATGGAGGAGATGGTGGCGGGCGCCAAGGCGAAGCGCGACATCGTCAGCCATGGCGAATATCAGGGCGTGCACCGCGGCCGGCAGGTCGACATCGCCAAAAAGCTGTTCGCCGTGATGGGCATTGCGCGCGACGACAAGCCGATGCGGCAGGATTGGGTGCTGCGCGGCTTCCGGCAGTTCGACGCGCCGGTCTCGCTGGTCCTGACCTACGACAAGATTCTCGATCCCGGCGCGGTGTGCCACTTCGATCTCGGCGCGCTCTGTTACGGTATCGTGCTCGCCGCATGGGACCGCGGGCTTGGCAGCGTCATCAACGGACAGGGCATCATGCGCTCGGACATCGTGCGCGAGGTCGCTGATATCCCCGAGGACGAGGTCATCATGACCTGCGTCGCCATGGGCTATCCCGACGACAGCTTTCCGGCCAACACGGTTCGCTCCGATCGCGAGCCGAATGGCGATTTCGTGCGTTATGTCGGGTTTGCGGACTGAGAGGGTTTATCGATGAGCAGCGATGAAGAGACTGCGATGATCCGCGAGACGGTCGCGAAATTCGTCGACCGCGAGCTGATCCCGCTCGAGCCGCATTACCTGAAATCCAGGCTGCCGGGCTCCGATCATCCGGAGCTGACCGCCGAGCAGAAGCAGCGGCTGCGGACGGTATCGAAGGATCTGGGATTGTGGGGCCTCGATGCCCCCGAGGACCTCGGCGGTCACGATCTGCCGACCCGCACCATGGCCGCAGTCCACGAGGAGCTCGGCCGTACCTGCGTGCCGTTCGTGCTACCGCCGAACTCGCCGAACCTGCGCATGCTGCAGGCGGTGGGTACCGAGGCTCAGAAACGAAAATACATGCAGCCATATATCGAAGGCCGGATGGTCTCCGCGATCGCGATCTCCGAGCCCGGCGCCGGCGGCGATCCCGCTTCCATGAAGACCCGCGCGGTGCTGGAGGGCGAACAGTGGGTGCTGAACGGCCGCAAGATCTGGATCAGCAATGCGCGCGCCGCCGATTTTATCATCGTCATGGCCCGCGTCGGCAACGACGCACGGCAGGGCGGCATCACCTCTTTCATTGTCGAGAAGGGAACGCCGGGCTTTATCATCGAACGCGAAATCCCGATGCTGGGCGGCGGCGCGACCTATGAGATCGTGTTCGAGGACTGCCGTATCCCGAAGGACTCGGTTCTCGGCGAGGTCGGCAAGGGCTATGCGCCGATGCAACTGCGGCTGCGCACGCGGCGGCTCGAGATGGGATCGACCTGCATCGGCATCGCTAGGCGCGCGCTCGACATGTTGTGTGAACACGCGAGGCAGCGCGAGACGTTCGGCGTCAAGCTCGCCGACCGCCAGGCGATCCAGTGGTGGGTCGCCGATATCTCGACGCGCATGCATGCGTGCCGGCTGATGGTGCACGATGCCGCCGACAAGACCGACCGCGGCGAGGACATCCGCCACGAAGCCTCGATGATCAAGGTGTTCGCCACCGAGATGGCCTATGAGGCCTGTGACCATGCCATGCAGACGCTCGGGGCGCTCGGCATGACGCTGGAGCTGCCGCTCAACGCGCTCTCGCAGAAGGCGCGGCTGATGCGGATGTACGAGGGACCGAGCGAGGTGCACCGCCAGTCGATCGCGCGCCGCGTGCTCGGGCTGCGCGGTTAGATTCTTGTTTGACGCGTTTTTCTTCCCGCGAACCGGTACCCACTTCGCTTGAAAACGCTTTAGCCGTCGTCGCCGGTCATCTCGATGATGCGGCGGGCCAGCGTTTCCATGACGAAGGGCTTGGTCAGCACCCCCATGTTCGGCGCGAGATGGCCGTTGCCGATGATGGCGTTCTCGGCATAGCCGGTGATGAACAGCACCTTGAGATCCGGACGCGTGGTTCGCGCGGCGTCGGCAAGCTGGCGGCCATTGATGCCGCCGGGCAGGCCGACGTCGGTGACAAGCAGATCGACCCGCATGTCCGACTGTAGCATCTTTAGCCCGGCCGGCCCGTCTGAAGCCTCGACCGGGATGTAACCGAGTTCTTCCAGAACTTCCGTCACCAGCATGCGGACGCTTGGTTCGTCATCAACGACCAGCACCGTCTTGCCTGAGCGAGCGTGGGCAGATGTTGCGGGCGCGGCCGCGGCGACGGTCTCTGCCGAGTCGCCGTAATGGCGCGGCAGATAGAGGCACATCGTGGTGCCATGCCCGACTTCCGAATAGATGCGCACCTGTCCGCCGGATTGCCGCACGAAGCCATAGACCATCGAAAGACCGAGACCCGTGCCTTGGCCGATCGGCTTGGTGGTGAAAAATGGATCGAACGCGCGCGCGATCACGTCGGGCGTCATGCCGGCGCCGTTGTCGGTGACGCAGAGCGACAGATATTGGCCAGGCGGCAGGTCGCGGTCCTTGGCTGCGCGCTCGTCGAGCCATTTGTTGGCGGTCTCGATCGTGATACGGCCGCCTTCGGCATGGCGTCGCGCGCATTGATGCAAAGGTTGAGCAGCGCGTTCTCGAGCTGGGATGAATCGATCAGCGTCGACCACAATCCGCCCGCCGTCACGACCTCGACCGTGATCTGCGGGCCGACCGTGCGCCGGATCAACTCCTCCATGCCGATGGCCAGCCGGTTCACATCGGTCTGCTTGGGATCCAGCGTCTGTCGCCGCGAGAAGGCGAGCAGGCGATGGGTGAGGGCGGCGGCGCGCTTGGACGCGCCTTGCGTGGCGGCAACATAGCGGTCGATCTCGGTGGTACGGCCCTGACGCAGCCTGACCTGCAGCAGGTCCAGCGAGCCGATGATGCCGGTGAGGAAATTGTTGAAGTCGTGCGCGATGCCACCGGTGAGCTGGCCGACGGCTTCCATTTTTTGCGATTGGCGCAAGGCGTCTTCGGCGTGCTTCCGCTCGGCGATCGCCTCGGCCACGCGCGCCTCCAGCGTTTCATGCGCTGCATGGCCTCGTCGGCCTTCTTGCGCGAGGTGATATCCTGAAACAGCACCGCGACCTGGCGCCGGCTAGGTGGCTCGATCCGGAACGCCGCGAGTTCGAGATAGCGTTCGGTGGCGACGAGTTCGCGCTCGAAGCGGATCGGCACGCCCGTCCGCAACACTGAGCCGTAGAGCTCGGCCCAGCCATCGGCCTCGTCGGGCACCATCTCGCGCAGCTTCTGCCCAACCACGTTGGGGATGCCGGCGTGCAGCGCATAGGCTGGGTTGGCTTCGATGTGGACGTAGTCGCTCAGGGACCGTGGGGGCCATCGAAGAATTCGATGATGCAAAAGCCCTCGTCGATCGAATTGAACAGGGTCCGGTAGCGCTGTTCGCTGTCAGCAAGCGCAGTTTCAGCGCGCTCCAGCTCGTTATTGTCGGCGACCGCAAGGGCCCTGAGCCGAGCATTCTCGGCTTCGAGCGCTGCGATCCGGCGATGCAATTGTTCGATGTCGACTGTCACGGAAACCCGCCCAGGGGCAACCGCGGAAACGGCGGTCGTATGGGGAATAATATCGGCACGCTGGCAGTATCAAGTTCGAACGGGAATGAAAGTTCCCGCTCCTAGCACGCCGTCCCCAGGGCGAAAAGCCGCTTCCATGCCCTCGTCGAACCCGGGCCTACGCCGCGCGGACCTCCGATAGGAAGCGGTTGACCTGACCGGCAAGGTCCTTGGACTGCGAGGACAACTGCTCTGCAGCGCCAAGCACCTGATTGGCGGCAGAGCCGGTGTCGTCGGCGGCCTTCTGGACGCCCGTGATGTTGGAATTGACCTCCTGGGTGCCGCGTGCGGCTTCCTGCACGCTGCGCGAGATTTCCTTGGTCGCAGAGCCCTGTTCCTCGATCGCGGCCGCAATCGCGGTGCCGATCTGGTCGATCTCGGCGATCACGTTGGCGACGTTCTGAATCGCCGTCACGGTCTGGTCGCTCGCCGCCTGGATTGCGGCGATCTGTTCGGAGATTTCGGTGGTGGCCTTCGCGGTCTGGCCGGCCAGCGATTTGACTTCGGAGGCAACGACGGCAAAGCCACGGCCGGCATCGCCGGCGCGGGCGGCTTCGATGGTCGCGTTCAGCGCCAGCAGGTTGGTCTGCGCGGCAATACTCTGGATCAGCGTGACGACGTCGCCGATCTTCTGCGCGCCGTCGGCGAGCGAGCGGGCGGTCTCGCCGGTGCGCCGCGCATTCTCGACCGCGCGGGCGGCGATCTCGGTCGATTGCGCGACCTGGCGGCCGATTTCCGAAATCGAGGAAGCCAGTTCCTCGGTGGCGCTCGCCACCGTCTGCACGTTGCCGGAAGTCTGTTCGGAAGCAGCGGCGACGATGGCCGCCTGACGGTTGGTGAGGGTGGCGGTCGACGACATCGACTGCGCAGTGTCTTCCATGACGGATGACGCCGCCGACAGCCCGCCGACCAACTCGGTGACCTTGGCTTCGAACACGCGGGTGAGTTCGTCGAGCACCTGGGCGCGGCGCATCTTGCCGTCGCTCTCGGCGGCCTTTTCGGCGGCGAGACGTTCCGCCTCGATCATGCTGTCCTTGAAGACGCCAACGGCCGCAGCCATCGCGCCGATCTCGTCCCCGCGGCCGGCGCCGGCGATTTCACCGGTTACGTTGCCGCCGGCCAGCCGCGTCATCGTGGCGGTGAGATCGACGATTGGACTGCAGACGCGGCGGCGCACCATCACGATCAGGCCGGCGCTGGCGGTGGCCACTGTGATAAGGACCGCGAGCGCGATCAGAAAGCTGAAGCGCGCGGCGGAATAATTGGCGCCGAGGATTTGCTCGGCATTGTCGTAGAAGGCGTTACGAACATCGACGACGGCACCGAGGGCGACCTGGGATTCGGCATAGAAGAAGTCGACATTGTGTTCGTATTTGCCTGAAACCGCGCCGTCCTTGACGAGCTTCAATTCCTTACCGAAACGCGTGACGAAGATGTCATTCATCTTGTCCAGCGCAGCGGCCACGTTGGCAGGCGTTGCCGGGTTGCCGCGCAATTCCATCAGCGACATCTGGATCTGGTCAGCGCGGCCCTGCGAGCGCGAGTACTCCATTTTTTCCGCTTCGGTGGCGGCGCGATTGGCGCCAACGAGGTTCTTGTGAAGGCTGGAGTTGAAACCGCCGACGTCGCGCAAATTCCAGGCGATGTTGGCGTAGATCGCCTGCCGGTAGGCATCGCCGTCGAGTTGCGCCATGCGGCGCACCTGCTCGTCGAGCAGCTTGGTGGCCGCGACGTTGAACACGGCATTGTCGGAAACGAGCTTCCTGGCGGCGTCTTTGCGCGGTTCGGCCGGGCCGTCGATCGCTTTGTCCATGGCCTCGCGTAGCGCGTTGAACTTCACGTTCAGATCGTCGATGCCGGTGCCTATCGCCGTGGCGTCGTCGAGGCTGCCCGACAGGTTCTTGCGCACCGCGTTCATCTTGTCGCGAGCGCCATCAGTATTTTTGCGCACCTTCTCGTTGAGCTCCTTACGGATCGCGGGGTCTACCGCCGGCGGTCCATAGAGGATGTTGGTGGCAAACCCGCGCTCGGAATTCATATAGCGCGGGATGTCGCCGACCGCGCGCACCACTTCCAGCCGGCTCTGCGCCACCGAGACCTTGTCCATGGTCTGATATTTGGAAGCCGCCACATAGATGGCCAGGCTGCCGCTGACGGCGGAAAGCGAGACGATGACTGCGGTAAGGAGGGTACCGATTTTCATGGGGTTTTGGCCATTTGCGCTGGTGCGGGTATGCGGACCACCAGTATAAGTGGTGCTAATTAATCCGGAGTTTACAGGGGGGCGTGTCACGGCGGCGCCTTGCCGCTCGTCTTGGTGATGCTGCGCGGGGTTTGCCGCGGCTTTCGGGAGAGGAGCGAGGACATGAAGATCGTTATTGTCGGCGGGACGGGCCTGATCGGCTCGAAAACGGCCCCGTTGCTCCGGTCGCGCGGCCATGAGGTGCTGCAGGCGTCGCCGAGCAAGGGCGTCAACGCCGTGACCGGAGAGGGCCTGCAAGGCGCGCTCGCGGGTGCCGACATTGTCGTCGACGTGTCGAATTCCCCCTCATTCGAGGACAAGGCGGTGCTGGACTTCTTCGAGACGGGGACACGTAACCTGATCGCGGCCGCGAAGCAGGCCGGGGTGCGGAACTATGTCGCGCTGTCGGTCGTCGGGACCGACCGGCTTGAAAGCAGCGGCTATTTCCGTGCCAAGCTGGCACAGGAGCGGTTGATCGCGGCTTCCGGACTTGCCTACACGATCCTGCGCGCCACCCAGTTTTTCGAATTCGTCGGGGCGGTTGCGGATTCCGGGCGCAGGGATGGGGCGGTCCATGTTTCCAGCCAATTGATGCAGCCGCTGGTTTCTGACGATGTCGCCGTTGCGCTCGCCGATGCAACCGTGAGCGAGCCCGCCAACGGCATCCGCGAGGTCGCGGGTCCCGAAGCGGCGCCGCTGGCGGATTTCGTCGGCCGTTGGCTCCGCAAGCACGGCGACACGAGCAAGATCGTGTCGGGCGCCGACGTGCCGTATTTCGGCGCGCCGCTCGCATTGCGCACGCTGGTGCCGGACGACGGCGCGCGGATCATGCCGACGCGTTTCGACGATTGGCTGGGCAGGGCGGCGGCGTAGGCCGTAGCGATTTCCGGTTACGGCGTTTCTTCGGTCGCGCTCTTTGCGGCGGAGTGGGGCTGGGCGGACGTCTTGGAGCCCATCTCCTGACAGGGCCGTTGCGTCCACGAGCCGTCGGCCGCCTGCTGATAGGCCTGGCAGGAGGTGGACGCTGGCGCCTCGGTTATCTTCGCCGTGTGCGAATTCGCGCTGGAATTTTTGGCGAGCGTCGGCGCTGCCAACGTGAGAAGGGCGGCCGCAGAGCCGAAGAACAGTGCTTGCCCTAACCGCATGGGAAATTCTCCTTTTCTCGAAAGCGAATGCCTTCTTCCTAAAGATCATTGTGGAGATTTTTGGAAATGCCGACTGTGTTGGCAGCGCGTGCTTAACGCTTTGCAAACGAGCGGGGCCGCCGGGGCGTTTCAACAGTGACGAATTCTGTTCTCTCGATGAGGAACCAGTTCCATCGGTCGTGCGTTGGCTTTGCCTCATGCCGAGGGCACGGCGTCATGCGTCCAAAAAAATCACTCTTCAATGCGCTGTTGACCCATTTCCTGATGGGCGTGGCGCTTGGGTTATCGCTGGTCCTGTTGCTCAGCCTGATCGATTTCTTTCATGTCAGGGACCTCGTTGCAAAAACTGACGCGCCTGTTCAGACCACGGTGATGCTGGTCACGACCTACGGGTTGATGTTCGGCATCGGCGCGGCGCTGACCGGGCTGGTGCTGACGTTGGAGGAAGATCGCTGACGGCGAATGCAAGGGATTCCCATCGCCGATCAACGGCGCAGGCGGGCGATCGTGCCGGCGATGATCTGCATGGCGACGCCGACCACCCATCCGGCCATGATCGCCCATATCCATCCCAGATGCGGATTGTGGCGCAGCACGATCACGCCGACGCATGCGAACGCCGAAAACGCCGCGAGGAAGGTGCCGATCGCGCTGAGCAGCTCCGGCGTATCGATCTTGCCAACCCAGGTGCCATCGGCGGGCCGGCCGTTCGATGTGGTCAAGGGCAATGGCGGCGTATCGATGCCGAGATAGAAGCCGACAGCGCCGCCGATCATCATCAGGAGCAGGAAGGCCTGGTTGGTGAGTGCGGAGTGGCTCGTTCCCACCAGCGCCGCCACAAACAACCCGCTCGCCGCGCCTGCCATGGCAAGCCCAAGGCGTTCCAGAACGTGGGCGACTTTGCGAACGCGGGTTTGCATGGTGGTGAGCCCGCCCGTGATAGATGAGATTAGGACGGTTTCCAATAAGGTGAAAGCAACCTGACGGTGCACATGGTGCGCTGAATGATACCGCGCAAGATGCGGGAATACGTCTGCGCCGGTCAGGAGGTGTGGGAATGCCATTGGCTTAATCTGAGGCCGAGCGCGCCGGTACTTTCGCGCGATGGCCCCGCCAGATAGATCCGCCCGTTTTGCAGCGCTTGCAGAGAAAAGCGCTGATGTCGCGGCGAAAAGATTGGACACCCATTTCATTGACCAATTCGGCGAAGCGCCGGATATTCGATGCAACTTTTCGTGTTCGGGGTCACCGCATGAGATCGAATCCAAAGCCAGCTGTGGGCGACATGCGCAAGCGCATCACCCGCCGCTGCGTCTCGGCGGCGACCGGCGCCTGTTGCTGATCCGCCCGTAGCAAACCCAGCGATCACACACTCGACAGGAGCGCCGACATTGTCGGCGAATGAACACCTATGTCCAAAGCCTATATCATCGAAGTTCAAAACCGCACTGCCGGTATCGTCGCGGGCGACGAGCGCGGCTTCACCTTCTTCTCCTCCGATCGCGCCTTTTATCGTCTCGATGGCCGCGACTTCCGCTCGGCCCGCGAGGCGGAACGCGCGGCCAGGCTAGTGCTGGGCGACAGGCAAACCACCACGCATTCGCCGTTGTGAACCGACGGCTTAATCAGGTCAGAAAGGAAGAACGCATGATCACCACCAGAAGAAGCATCGCCGCCGGCGCATTGATCTTCGCATCGCTCGCAATATCGCCCGCACATGTGCAGGCACAGGACAAGCCAACCGAAATCCGCATCGGCACGCAGAAGGGCGGATTCTTTCCGGCGGTGCGGCAGCGCCACACGGTAGAGGACACTTTCAAGCCGCTCGGCATCGTGATCAAGTGGGTGGATTTCCAGTTTGGTCCGCCGCTGCTCGAGGCCATCAACGTCGGCGCCGTCGACTTCGGCTTTGTCGGCAATTCCCCGCCGATTTTCGCGCAGGCCGGTGGCGCAAGGATACGATACGTGGCCGCCGTCAAATCGGACGGCAACAACCAGGCGATCATCGTTCCCAAGGACTCGGTGATCAAGACGATCGCGGATCTCAAGGGCAAGCGTGTCGCCTTCGGCAAGGGATCCAGCGCGCATAATCTGCTGGTCGCGGCGTTGGAAAAGGCCGGGCTTTCCTATGGCGATATTTCACCGGCGCCCCTCGCACCGGCCGATGCGACGGCAGCCTTCCTCAAGGGCTCGGTCGACGCGTGGTCGATCTGGGATCCTTACCTGGCGCTGGCCGAGCTGAAGGAGAATGTACGGGTCATCGCTTTCGACAAGGACGTTCACAAGCCCAATGCGTTCTATATCGCAGGATCGGACTTTGTGGACAAGCATCCGGCGCTGGTGGCGAAGCTCAACGCCGTCTTTGCCTCGGAGGGACGGTGGGCGGACAGCCATCACGAGGAGGTGGCGAAGGCACAAGCCGAGGCGACCGGTGTCGATATCGACGCGGTCAAACGCTTCGTCTCTCGCTCGATCTACCGCGTCGTGCCTGTCGATGATGAGACCGTAAAGAGCCAGCAGGCGATCGCCGATCGCTTTGCGAAGCTCGGCCTGATTCCGAAGCCGGTCAACGTGTCTGATATCATCTGGAAATGGTCGCCGGGGTCCTAGAGTCCGGGCGCATCAATTCTGGATATCCGGCACGTATGGGGCGGACATGGCGGGTCCGCCCCATTTCTGTATGGAGCGTTGCGGCCGAAGACGGGTTGCGCCAAGGCGCAATTGATGGCGGACTGCGGGCCGCTGACCACATCTTCGGGAGCCGAACCCATGAGTGTCTTCGACAATCCATTCGATCCTGCGCGCGAGGCGGCGCTCGTCACCGGCGCGGGCAACGGGATCGGCCGCGCGATCGCGCAAGCCCTGGTCGGCGAGGGCGTGCGCACGGTGTTTGCCGATGTGAACCGGGAGACGGTGACGGCGGCCATCAAGGCCTCGCCGCGTCCGGAACTCGCGGTGCCCTGGGTCGGCGATCTCGCCGATCCTGCCGCGCGCGATGCGCTGCTGGCGGAATCTGCCAGTTCGCTCGGGCGCGTGACGCATTTCGTGCACAGCGCTTCGCCGCCGCGGCGCGAAGGCGATCACGCGCTGGGCGTTACCACGGAGACCTGGGCGCAGATGCATGCGGTGAATCTTGAGGCCGGATTCCATCTCTCGCGCGAACTGGCGCGCAAGCTGATCGCCGACAAACAGCAAGGCTCATTCCTTCTGCTGACCTCGCTGCATGCCGGCACCCCACGCAACCTGCCGCACTACTCGACGTCGAAGGCGGGACTTTCGATGCTGGTGAAGGAGTTGGCCAAAACGTTCGGCCGCTTCGGCATCCGCGTCAACGCGCTTGTGCCCGGGGCGATCGCGGCCGGCGGCTTCGTCGCCGATCCCGCACTCGCCAGACACATTCCGCTCGGTCGGCTTGGCCAGGCTAATGACCTCGCGCCGCTGGCGCTGGCGGTGCTGTCGAACCGGATATCGTCTTACGTCACGGGTGCCGCGATCGTGATCGATGGCGGGCTGTCGCTAACCAATTGGTTCGAGCCGCCGGAGTTGGGGGAGTTGTAGATCAGCTCGGAAGGCCTCTGGGGGCAAGCGCGTTCAAGAAGGGACTGTACTGGAAACAGGAATGGCGAGAGGGCTATCGCCCCATCTAGCCGGCTCCGCCATCTCGACAGGGTCCAGCCGATCGCAGAAGACGCATTTCAAATCAGTGCGTCCGGTATAGCTGGGAGTCGGTACCATCCTCTTGCCGCAGTGCAAACAGCGGGTGACTCGGTCCATCGTCCCCTCCTATCGTTCCTATCGTTCCGCCCTCAACGAGCATCAGGAAGCGAAGTTCCATCGGGGAGTTGGATATCTCACCGCGTCAGCGAGGGGTTTTACTAATGCAGGCTGCGATTAGACTGAGTCAACAGCGAACGCACGTTGGCCGTTGAAAGAGTCGTCGTGCAGCTCAGCGCAGCACTGCATCGAGTAGCTCTCGTGCCCGATAGGGCTTCATGAGGAAGCGAGCGTCCTGCGGCAAGTAGGGCGGATCGCGGCCGGAGACGATGACGACATTCAGGTTCGGGAATTGGATTTTGGCGTATTGCGCCAGCTCTAGCCCTGACATCCCCTCTCCAAGCTCGACGTCGGTCACCAAAGCCCGGAGTTCGGTGCCGGTTGAAACCAGTACCAGTTCCGCGACCGCCCCAGTGGCACACTCGACCACTTCAAGTCCTTCGCTTCTGAGCAGTTCAGTAAGGGCCTCCCGTTGAAAGGCGTCGTCTTCCACAACAAGGGCAATAAAATTCGACATTTCAAGGCCTCCGGGGGGCCAATCCCGAAATGTCGCTTTTGTTCATTCTCGATAAGCTTGAGCAGTAACGCGAATGCTTACCAAGGGAGGAGGGAGCCAAACGGGTTCGGCCTTTGGCCGGCACGATCTTGAATTTTCAGATACCCATCGCGCTGCGTGATCGCGCTTGATGGGTTTCGCTTCGCTCATCCGGGCTGCAGGTTACATCGCGCGACTGTGACGCTTCGCCTGCCATTTCGGGCCGGGACCGCGCATGTAGTGCAGCTCCGGGCGGTAGGGGTTGCGGGCAAGGCCGAGCAGCCGGTGACAATGGATCACGATCTCTGTCAGGCGCCGCAGCAGCAGTTGCATGACCAGCATGACGGCCCCTCAGTGCGGCTTGCCGAGCACGGACGAAAACGGCAGGGCGAAGATTTCGTCATCGAGATCGTCGCTGACATGCAGTGTCCAGTCGCGCCAGTCTTCCGGGCACTCCGTCGCGATCAGCGAGTGCACGACGCGGGTGGCGTGCTCGCGGACCTCGGTCAGGTTTCCGGCGGCGGTGCCGCGCTGATCGACACAGACCCCCTCCGAATTGGAGTAGTGAAAATAGACTCTGGTCATGTCCGACTCCGGCGATCGTGATTCGCGCAGAAAATAACAGTCGGAAGACCAACTTGATATTCGGGGAGACTACGGGGCTGCGAGTGGAACCGCGCGATCTGTAAAACTTGTCCAATAATTATCTATCGCCACGGCAGGGAACGAGACGTTCGGTTCGGCCGTTTCACGAGGACGCCGCAGGCAGTTGAAACGCCGCGGCAGGGCTGGTGGAACCCTGGGAGAGCGACATGATGTCGGAAATGCAGATCCACACGATTGCACGCCAGATGATGGAGAAGCACGGCCTCACCGCAATCGCGCAAGCTGCCCACAATGCGCAGGCCTGCGAAAGCAAGGGTGATGCCGACGAAGCGACGGAGTGGCGTCATATCGAGGACGCCATGAAGATGATGCGGGGACCGCACCAGAGCTGAGTTCCGCGTGATCTCAAGTGCTGGAACGAGCAATGCGAGTCGCGCGAATCCGCGACCGGCAGGCTTCGTGTGATCCGGCTTGCTACCGCAGCGGCATCGGCGGGCGAACCACCGGCTCGCCGTCATCGGCGATTGTTTGCCTAGGCGGTGCTGGCGACAACGGCGCGGCGGCCTGCGCCGGCGGGAGCGGCGCTGCGGGAGCGGCGGCGACAGGAGCGGGCGCGTAGGCAGGCGAATAGGAATAGGCCGCCGGCTTCGGCTTGCGCACGGGCGGCGGCGCGGCCGGCCGCTGCGGAGGCGGCGGCGTCAGCGCCGACACCTTGGGCCGCAGATTTTGCTCGGCAGGCCTGGTCTCGGTCGTTCTGGCGTCTGAGCCTTTGGCAAACTCGCGCGTCATTTGCGCCTGGCTGGCCTTGAGCTGCGCGATGGTCGCTTTCAGCTCCTCGACCTGCTGGTTCATGGTGGCAAGATCCCGCGCCATCGATTGCAACTGAGGCGATTCCGCAGTGGGAGCGGCCGCTGCCGTGGTCGCGGCAGGTTCGGATGGAACAGGCGCTGACGCTACCGGTGCTGCCGGTTGCGCGGCGGCCTGTTCTGTTGCGGTGGCTTCAGTGGCGGGCGCGCTGGGCTGCTCGGCGACGGTCGGCCTAACTGCCGAAGGCAGTGCAGCCAGCACGAAGGGCGGCGCCCATTCGGAGGCCATCGCTGTAGCCTGATCGCCATAATGCTGCCAAGCAGCGGCAGCCGTGGCGCCGAACAGGCCGAGGAGCGCCATGACGATGCGCTTGACCCATTTGGACATCGGGCGTGCGCCGGGAGGCTTGAGACCGTCGACCTTGATTTCGCTTGGCCTGACATTATCGAGCTGAATATCCCGCGCGTCCGGCGCCCGAAACGTCGGTTCGACCTGCGTGGCAGGCGCGCCGGCCGAAATCGGGGGCACAACGTGGACTTCCGGCGCCGCCGGCGGGGCGGCCGGATCGTGCGCCAGTGGTGGCGCCTTTTCGGCATGTGCGTGCAGCAGCGATTCGATCGCAAAGACGTCGTGCGGATCGGTATCTTTCAGCGTGGATTGCATTGGCGGTCCCTTGCTCAGTCCAATGTCACCTGCATCGGGAGGCGAGCATGCTTTGCGGCGTGGAAAACCCTCTGCCCAGAAAGCCTTGTCCAAGCCTTCACACGGCCTGCTAGGTTTGACCAAAGCAAGGCGATCTCATGAAGAGGTTGAGGCCACGGGTTCCAGATGCTGGAACCGGCGCGCAAAGGAGTGCGGGGAGAATAAGGGATTTTTCTGGTTTGGCGCAGAACGCGCCGGTGCTCGGTCAAGCCGCGTCTTAGAGGGCAACGCCTGCGATGTCCACGCGATGTCTGGCATGCCATTTCGGGCCGGGGCCGCGCATGTAATGCCGCTCGGGACGGTACGGGTCGCGGGCGCGCGCGATGAGCCGGTAGCAGCGCGCCACGATCGCATCGAGGCGGCGGAGCAGCGGCATGAAGGGCGGTCGCGCCGGCAGCATGGCAACCTCTCAGTGCGGTTTGCCGAGGACGAAGGCGAACGGCAGAACGAAGATCTCGTCGTCGAAATCGTCGCTGACATGCACGACCCAGTCGCGCCAGTCTTCCTCGTCGCGTCCCATGATCAGCGAGCGGACAATGCCGGCTGCGCGGTCGCGCGCCTCGGCGAGGTCGCTCACCGCTTCGCCGGAACGATCGATCCGGACTTCCCGGGAGTTGGAGCAGTGGAAATAGACTTGCGTCATGTCGGCCTCCTGTAAGCGCGGCTACTCCTATTGGTACGAAGTTAGCGCCAGAAGGTTTTATCCAACCGTGATGCATCTCACAGTTGATCGTTAGGATTTTGTTAATACTGCAGTGGTGAAATTTTAGGCATGGAAGCGCAGCGGAACCGGACCTCCCGAGCCGGCAGTTGCAAGAGAAGGCCGGCGGCGTAATGCCCGCCGGCCTTTTCTCTTGTCGGGGAGAGCCGGTCGTCTCCGACAATCACGGCGCTGTGAATCGACCTCCGGAACCAGCATCGCGCCTCATCCGTTCGCTCTTCATAACTGGAGGGTGAGCGATGACGAAACTGACACTGCTTGGCGCGGCCGCGATCCTTGCGACGGCGCTTGCGACGCCAGCGATGGCGCAGGAAGCGACCCAGGAGCCTGGGATGATCGGGTTCAACTACCCGAACTCCAACTATCTGCGCGGCGGATACGGTGTGCGTACGCCGAGCCGCCATGATTATAGCTACTACCATGAGGGCTACGGGCCTCGCGTGTATTACGGGCCCGGCCCCGTTGGGCTTGCGGCCGGCGTAGCGGTGGGAACGGCGGCCGCCATTGCAGGCGCACCGTACCGAAATTCCTACGGCTATTATGAGGGGCCCGGTTATTGGTAGAGCCGGACGCGCAACTGCAACGAAGCGGCCGTAAGGCCGCTTTTTTGTTGGCTGCTAGGCAAGGATCATTGGCCGCAGGCGGGGGCCTTGCACGGGTAGCGCCCGCATGGTTCGACTCGCATCAACCAATATCTCAAGGGGCAGGCGTCATGGGCAACCGCATTCTCGTCTTTTACGGCTCCTACCGGTCCGACCGCATGGGTATCCGGCTCGCCCAATTCGTCATCGAGGGATTTGCCGCGCGCGGCGATAATGTCGAACTGATCGACGCCAAGGCGATCGGGCTGCCGATGCTGGACCGGATGTACAAGGAACATCCGAAAGGCGGCGCGCCGGACGTGCTCGAGAAGCTTGCGGAGAAGATCCGCACCGCCGACGGCTTTGTGTTTGTCACCGGCGAATATAATTGGGGCATGCAGCCGGGGCTGAAGAACCTCACCGACCACTTTCTCGAAGAGTGGTTCTGGCGGCCTGCCGCGATTGCCAGCTATTCGGCCGGCCGATTCTCCGGCGCGCGCGCAGCCCTTGCATGGCACGGCACGCTTTCGGAAATGGGCATGGTGGTGATCTCGAGTTCGATCGCCGTCGGCCCGATCGCACAGACGCTAACCGAAGATGGCAAGCCGACCGGCGAGGGCGGCAAGGCGCTCTCGCATGCGTTTCCGCGCTTTGCCGATGATCTCGTGTGGTGGATGGAGGCGGCGAGGACGCAGCGGGAGAAGAGAAAGCCGCCATATTGAGAGGATGCAGGATCGGAGGAGCCGCGATTGAAACGCAATAATGGCGGAAGCGCACCCATTTTTCGCCACGCATGGACAGCAGATTGCGCTTCACCTGCCATCGTCCGCCTTCTTCCCAGGCGGCTTATTTGCTCCGTAAACCGGAAAAACTGATGTCGCCAATCAAAGCGCGCTGCGGTCTGCTTGTTCTTGCCGCGATAGTCGCGCTGGGCGGATCGGTGGCGGTCGCGCAGAATCTCGACCAGGGCAAGCCGGCGCCAAAACTGTTCGCGGAAAGTTGCGTAACCTGCCATCGCAGCCCGCGCGGGCTCGCCAAAGGTCGCTTTCACCTCACGCTCTATCTGTTTCTGCAAAAACACTATTCCAGCAGTTCGAGCTCGGCCTGGGCGCTAACGTCCTATCTGGAATCGATCGACAGCGGAAAGCGCGTCGCGGCGAAGCGGCCGGCTGCGAAAGGCGCGGCGCGGTCAGGCTTGTTGCGGCCCCCGGCCTCGGTGCCGGCGCGCTAGGGCCGGCTTTGCGCGATCAGTCACGACTTGCTCACCGCTGCGCTACGAAATCTCCTCAGCTCTGCCATCTTTTCGACCTTTGCCGGCCTAGCATCCTAGGCGTGTGCGTGGCGGGGAGTGCTGACGATGGTGGTGGCTGAGCTTAAGACCAAGGTGGAGAAGTACGAGACGAAAGCTTCGCGCTGCGAACAGCAGGCGCGGGCGGCAACCGACAAGGCCGCGCAGAGCTTTTACGAGGTGCTGGCCGGTTACTACGGCAGCTTGGCAACCGATTTTCGCAAAATTCTCGAGAAGCGATTGGTCGCATAGGCGGCTGTCGCTCGTAGCCCGTATGAGCCGACGGGTCTCGCGATTGCGCGCTTGACGATGCGCGCAATTGCGCCCGCGCAGTGATGACTCTGTGAGATCAGGCGCAGTGTCAGAGTAGTCCGGGACGACGTTAACGCTCGTACGGGCAACTTGCGCGCACACCGCGCCACCTAGGGTTCGCGTAAAATTTTAGCCAATTCCTGGAACGGCCGGTAATGCCTCGCGTCTAGGGTGCGCGCGTTCAGGGGCACACTGATGTACGTCGTAAAGAATTCCGAGCGCGCGCTCCTTGTGGCGCTGATACCGTTGGCGGTCGTGCACGCCGTTCTGCTCGCCATGGCGTTGCTGGGGGCGTACGCGCTGCCGTCTCAAGCGACGATGCCGCCGCCGGACAAGATTTTGATTCACTACGCAGGCCGGCTGGCGTTGGACGGTGCCTTGCTGTTCGCCGGTCATCTGGCGCTTCGGCAATTCAATATTTTCAGCCGTACCGCCTATGCGCTGATGGGCGGCGCCATGGCTGCAACGAGTTACCTGCTCGCCATGCGCAACGGTCTTTTGATGTTCGCGCCGCTCGCCGGCAGCGAAATCACCGCAGGACTGCTGCCGACGGCGGCCGGCGCGCTTGCAGGCTTCCTCTACGGCCAGTTCGCGGGTCTCCTGGCAGTTGCCGTCGCGCCTGAGGCGGCCGCGCCTGCCACCGCCGCGGAAATCGCGAGCGCCGCCGCGCCGCGTGTCTTCGACGGTCCGGTGCGCGTTCGCACTTCGATCGGCGCCGTCATCATCGCGGCAACGATTCCAGCGGTGCTTTCGGCCATGCTGGTATTTACGTTCATGGCGTTGTTCGGGACGGCAGGCCCGGATCCGATTTTCACGGCGGTCCTCCCGGCGCAGACCTTCCTGACCGTCCTGATCGCCACCATCGTGCCGTCTTCGATCCTCGTGCTCGCCGCGCACCATATTGCGAGAGCGCTCGGCCGCGGACGCGGCGGCGAATATGCGGCGATCGGAAGCTTGGTGGCCGGCGCTTGTGTCGTACTGCTGACGCCGATGCTGCCGATCCCTTTGATGTTCCTGTTTCTGGCGATGGCGGTCGTCAACGGCGCCATCATGGGCGCGCTCTACCGTCGCTTTGCCGGTATCGAGCCGGTGCCGTTGCCTGAAGTCGTGATCGCGACCGATCCGGAAGCCCTGGTCGGCGCCGATCATCCGTCACGGCGCCAGCACAGCGTGATTATCTCGAACTGATTCCGAAAGCCCTATCTTCTGGGAGATTGAGATGAAGGGAATTACTGCTATCGCCGTGGCCATGGTCATTGCAGCCGTCGGGGCGTCCTGGTTCCTGAGCAATCCAACTGTCGTCACCGTCAAGGCGACGCCGATGCAGCCAAACCCGGCCTTGCCGACCTTCAAGGAAGTGCAGGAGCAGATTCGGCGCGACGCGCGATAGGGCATTCAGTAGCGAGATCGCTGGCGAACCGCGCGGGCGAATCCCAGACTGCGCCTTCGAATTTGCGCCCTGCGCTACTCGCTTTTGCCGGGCCGTGACAACTCCTTGCTTCGTTGCGCCAGCTTCACCATTACCTGCAGGGCCTGATTGGTCGGCGTGGCAATGCCGAGTTCGGCGCCCTTGCGCACCACGTAGCCGTTCAGAAAGTCGATCTCGCTGGGCTTGCCGCGCGCAAGGTCTTGGGCGGTGGATGACATCTGGTTCGGCATCATGGTCGGGATTTTCAGGATCTGCTCGAGGAGGTCTTCGGGCATCGATACGCCGCAGGCACGGGCAACGGCTATTGCTTCCTGCACCGCGCGGGTGACGACATCCCTGGTGCCCTCGACTTCCAGCATCGGCCCGTAGGAAATGCCTGCCACCGCTGAAAGCGCGTTAAACGCGCAGTTGATGACCAGCTTGCTCCATAGCGTCCTGTCGATGTCGTCGGCGATCGTGATGCCGATGCCGGCGGCTGCAAGCGTTTGCGCCAGCGCTTCGCTGGCGGGAGAGGGGCCGATGGCGAGATCGCCGCCGCCATGATGCCTGACATGGCCGGGCCCGGCCATTTCGCTGCCGACATAGACCACGACGGGAATGACGGCGTGGCCGATGACCGCGGCAAGACGCGGCGCATTGTCGACGCCGTTCTGCAGGCTGAGAACGGATGTTTCCGCCAGCACGTGTCCGGCGAGCGATCGGCCGGCCTGCTCGGTGTCGGCCGACTTCACGCAAACCAGCACGAGGTCGGGCGCGGCAAGCGCGATTGTGTCCGTCGCGGCTTTGGCGGGCAGGCGGCCGTTGAAGCTCTTGGTGTCCAGCAGCAGGCCATGGGCGTTGATGGCATCGACGTGCGGCTGCCGGCCGATAAAGGTCACGTCATGTCCGGCCCGGAGCAGCAGTCCCCCATAGTAGCAGCCGACCGCTCCGGCACCGACGACTGCGACTTGCATGCTTTTCTCCCGTCGAGGCCGGCCTTGCTGGTAACCGGTTAAAATATCAACATTAATTGAGCGAGTGGAACTGCATTGTTGCATTGCAATATCGTGATGTCGCATTGCAGCAAAAGAGGTGTAGCTTCTGCTTCGAATCCTACCCCGGAGAATTGAAGTGCAGAAGACTTACCTCACCATCGCCGCCGCCATGATCTCGATTGCAGGTGCCACCACCGGTCTTGCGGCGGAGTTGCCGAGCTATGAAGCAAAGGGGCTGCCGATATCGGCGGTGCAGGTTCGTGTGCTGGGAGCCGCTGATGTCAGGGAGCAGTCGCCGGTGTTGACCTCCACAGCCACTGCGCATCAGCTCAGCGTCCTGACACCGCGGACGACACGGACGGCTGAGACCGCCGCGCCAACCCCGACCACCGGTCGCGCCATTCGCTGACCGGCATCCGCATCACTATTTAAGCGAAAAGCCCGCGATTTCGTCGCGGGCTTTTTGTCATGGTGGCTCATCCGGGCTTCGCATGGGATGGGTTAGCGGGTGTTCGCGCTGCCTTCTTTCAGGTAGCATTGTCCCATGAGCGAAACCGAGACTTTGTTTGCGGCGCTGCGTCAGTCGTCCGACGAGGCCGTTGTCGACATGCTCGAGCGTATGGTGCGGGATGCCCCGGATCATGCCTTGAACAAGATGAATACGCTTGATCTCGCACGCACGTCAGGCCTTGACGAAGAGCGGGTCATCGCAGCATTCCTGAATGCCGTCGGGCTCGGCATGTTCGAGATGACGTGGAACGTGATGTGCCCGAGCTGCGCCGGGGTTCTGTCCGCCAACAAGAGCCTGAAGACGCTGAATAGCGCGCAGTATAATTGCGCTTTCTGCGCCGCGGGCTATGAGACGACGCTCGACAATCTGGTCGAGGTGACTTTCACCGTAAGCCCGCGCGTGCGGAAGATCGCGGCCCATAGTCCCGACGAACTGTCCGCGGCCGAATATTATCGCCAGATCTTCTGGAGCTCGGCCATCGATCTTCCTGATGATCTTGAGAAGCTGCTGGACGACGTCACGCTCGAAATCGTCGACCTGCCGGCAGGCGAGCGGGCCATCCTTTCCCTGCAGGTGCCGCAGGGCACGTTGATCGTGTTCGATCCCGTGACGCATGCGGCCCAGTTCCTGGAGGTCAGCGGCGAAGAGACCAGTGAGCGCCAGAACCTGTCGGTGATCTTCAACAAGATCCAGGTTCCCGTCGACACCGTTGCCTTGCGCCCCGGGCCGCTGCGCCTCGCCCTCGACAACCGCACCGACGGCCGTGTGTTGCCGGCGGTGTGGGTCGCGAACCCGGCGCTGGACGACCTGCTGAAGCGGCGCAAGTCGGTGCTCACGGCAACGCGCCTCCTCACCAATCAGACGTTTCGCGATATCTACCGGACCGACACGCTCGCCATCGGCCAGCGCCTTAAGATCCTGAGCCTGACGTTCCTGTTCAGCGATCTCAAGGATTCCACCGAACTCTACGAACGCGTCGGTGACCTCACGGCCTTCGATCTCGTCAACGAGCATTTCAGGCTGCTGCAGGAGATCATCGCGTCCGAAAGAGGGGCGGTCGTGAAGACCATCGGCGATGCCATCATGGCGACCTTCGAGACGCCGGACCGCGCCATTGCGGCAGCGATCCGCATGCGCGAGGCGATGAGCGATCTTGGCGCCGAACGTCAGCATCAGAGCCTGCGCCTGAAGATGGGCATCCATGAAGGCTCATGCCTGGCGGTCACGCTCAATGGCCAGCAGGATTATTTCGGCCAGACGGTCAATATCGCCTCCCGCGTCCAGGGCCTTGCGGCCTCGCGCTCGATCGTGGTGACGGAACAGGTGGTGGAGAACGCGCATGCCCGCGCGCTGCTTGAGACCAGCGGGCTGAAACCGACGCCACGGCGCGTGGCGTTGAGCGGGATCGCGGACAAGGTGTCGGTCTACGAGATTTCTTGACGTAGCGGTGCAACAATTGTCGGAGAGGAAGCCATGAACAAGCCTTTGCCCGTCAACCCGCCCGAACTCCGATCGACCTTCGTTGCCGCCTCGTCGATGCCCTGGCAGCGAACGGAATTCGACGGCATTGAGATGAAGATCCTGTACAGGGATGACGAAGGCCGCTCGACCATCCTGTTCAAGATGGCGCCCGGCGCGGTCGTGCCGCTGCATGAACATACGGCGCTCGAACAGACCTTCATGCTCGAAGGATCGCTGGAAGATCCGGAGGGCAGCTGTGGCGCGGGTGACTTCGTGTGGCGGCCGGGCGGCAACATCCATGTCGCGCATGCTCCGAACGGCGCGATGTTCCTCTCCGTGTTCAATCGCCCGAATCGCTTCTTCGATGGAACGAAATTCTTTACAGCTGAAGAGCGCACGTAGAGGTAGGGCGGATGAGCCAAAGGCGTAATCCGCCGCCTTGGAATGTCTCGATGGCGGATTACGCTCCGCTAATCCGTCCTACTTCCTGCGAGCTGTGACACAATCACCACACTCGAACGGAATTGCGCTGGGGAAACCGCGCGCGATCGCGTCCGGCCACGCTTCCGCCCGGATTCGGGCACGCCATTGTCGCGTGTTGGTTTTCGGCTTGGGCTGGGGCACGAGCGGGGGATTGCAACATGTCTTCCATTGGCTACACCAGTACTTCGTGCGTTGACGTCAGAGCTGGCCGTACTCAAGTTGAAGCATCGTTGGTTCCGGCCGTGCGTGCAGGAAAGGTCATACGGCTGCTGGCTGTCACGCTTGCAGCGGCATCGCTTGCGGCCTGCGCGCAGTCCTCGGTCGTTAGCCAAAAATCCGAACTGCGCGCTATCAGGCAGGCGTCGCTGGGCCACGACCAAACGACATCGTCCATGATGAAGAGGCGCGTGGCCGCCGTGAGAAGGCATACGCCGTCCGCGTCGCGCAAGGATGCGGGCGACGTCAAGACGGCTTCGCATGGGGTTGCGAGCTATTACACCGAGGGAACGAAGACGGCGAGCGGCGAAAAATTCAACACGCTCGAAATGACCGCCGCTCATCCGACGTTGCCGTTCGGCACCAAGCTGCGGGTGACAAACGTGGCGAGCGGCCGTTCGGTGACGGTGCGGGTCAATGACCGCGGTCCCTATGTCCAGGGCCGCGTCGTCGACGTCTCCTATTCCGCGGCCGACGCGCTGGGAATGGTGGGGAAGGGTGTTGCCAAGGTCAAACTCGACGTCGTGGAGTAGCTGACGAAGCGCTCATCCGGGCTTCTGGTTATGGGCTGCCAGAATTTCCGACAGAGCCGACAGCAGCCGGTCGATCTGCCCGTCGGTGCCGACGGTGATCCGCAGATAGTCGGAGATGCGCGGCGCGGAAAAATGGCGGACGATCACCGCGCGTTGGCGCAGCGCGGTGGCGAGCGCCGCGCCTTCGTGTGCCGGGTGACGCGCAAAGACGAAGTTGGCGGAGGAGGGCAGCACTTCAAAGCCCAGTCTGTTCAATCCGCCCGTTAATTTCACTCTTCCCTCGATCACGCGGGCGCGGCTCTGCTGAAAATATGCATCGTCCTCCAGCGAGGCGATGGCGCCGGCCTGGGCGGGGCGGCCAAGCGGATAGGAGTTGAAACTGTCTTTTACGCGGGTGAGCGCCTCGATCAGGTCGGCGTCGCCGATGGCATAGCCGACTCGCAAGCCTGCCAGCGCCCGGGATTTTGACATGGTCTGAACGACCAGAAGATTCGGGTGAGAAGCGACCAGCGGGATTGCGGTCTCGGCGCCGAAATCGACATAGGCCTCGTCGATCACCACGGGCGCATCGGGATGTTCTTCCAACAGGGTCGCGATCTCTGCACGTGACAGCGCAACGCCGGTCGGCGCATTCGGATTCGGAACGATGATCGCGCCGGCCGGGCGGCGATAATCGGCGACGTTGATCTGCATGGCATGATTGAGCGGCATGGCTTCGTATGCGATGCCGAACAGGCGGCAATAGACCGGGTAGAAGCTGTAGGTGATATCGGGAAACAGCAACGGCGCATCGTGCTTCAGCAGCGCAGCGAAGGCGTGGGCCAGCACCTCGTCGGAGCCGTTGCCGACGAATACCTGTTCGGGTCGAACCTGGTGGTAGGCGGCCAAGGCGGCCCGCAATGCTGACGCCTGCGGGTCCGGATAGAGACGCAGCGTATCCGCCGCTTCGGCGCTGACGGCTTCGAGCGCGCGCGGCGACGGACCAAAGGGGCTTTCGTTGGTGTTGAGCTTGACCAGTTCCGCGATGCGCGGCTGTTCGCCCGGCACATAGGGTTTCAGATCGTGCGTCAGGCTGCTCCAGAAGCGGCTCATTTTTCTCTCCGGTCGCGTAGCGTGTAGCCCGGATGAGCGCAGCGATATCCGGGGCGGTGTTAGAGTTGTCCCGGATGTCGCTAACGCTCATCCGGACTACGAAGTGCGCTCCACCCATCCTACGGGGTTATCGCGATGCATTCGAACGTGCGCTCCGGGTTCACGAGCTGCGCCGCGCTCTCGACGATGCGCATTTCCTCCGTGCCCCGGGCCGCCGTACGTTCCAGCACGGCGAAGATGGCGGAGGCGGCGTGGCTGAGCGCATCCGGCGTAGCGGACCCGCCGACGCGCGCGGCGACCAATAGTGCGGCGAACAGGTCGCCGGTGCCGTTCGGGCTGATCGGCAGTTTTGGCGTGCGCACGCGCCAGGCGCTGGCGCGCTCGACGGCCAGGCTCTCGATCTCACCTTCAGGCGTGTCGGCAAGCTCGGCGCTGGTGATGACGACCGTGCCGCGCGCCATGAACGCGCGCGCCGCCTTGAGCAGTTGATCGATCGTGGTGGCTTTCGCGCCACTCAGCCATTCGAACTCGAAATGATTGGGCGTGACGATATCGGCCAGCGGACACAGCAGGTCGCGCACCAGCGGCGGGATGTCGGCGTGGACGAACAGGCCGCGGTCGCGATCCCCGAGCACGGGATCGCAGCAATACAGCAGCGTGGGATTTTTGGCCTTGGCGCGCGCGACGAAATCCGCGACCACCTTGGCGTTATCGGCCGAGCCGAGATAGCCGGACAGGATCATCTGTGCGGCATCGACCGCGCCGCGCTCCTCGATTCCGAGCAGCAGATCGGCGAGCAGTTGCGCTTCGAGCACGCGGCCGCGGATGGTCGGATAGCCCGGCCGGTTGCTCAACAGCGTGGTCGGCACCGCCACCACGTCGATGCCGTGCATCTGCATCGGAAATACCGCGGCGCTGTTGCCGACACGGCCGAAAGCGACCTGCGATTGAATCGAGATGACGTTCATGTTTCGTCTGGGGATTATCTGATTTGGCGGGGCGGGAACCTTCCGAGATTAACACATTGGTTATTTGTTTGCGGGCATTTTCACAACCTCATTAAACAGGGAGGCACCATGTCTGACGTCACCATTCCCGGCGGCAAGATCCGTTCTTTCGTCGAGCGGGTCGAGAACATCGACAGCGAACTGGCCGAGCTGAGCGAGCAGAAGAAGGAAGTGTTCGCCGAGGCCAAGGGCGAAGGGTTCGATGTGAAGATCCTCAAGGAGATCATCAAGCTGCGCAAGCAGGACCAGGACGAGCGCGACGAGCGCGAGAGCCTGCTCGATCTCTACATGCGGGCGATGGAAACCGCGCAGCCGGAGAAGACGGCGAAGGCGGCCTGAGGCGATCGAGGCGAGTAGGGTGGGTTAGCGATAGCGTAACCCACCGACTTCCCGCGATAGCCGCGGATTACGCTATCGCTAATCTGCCCTACGCCGCTCAGTCTATCGCGCGACGCCGGTGGGAGGCTGCGCTCGTCTGCCCTGCAGGCGCGTGGGTTGAACGCTCGTGCGGGCCACGTTAAGCGTCCGTGATGAACGAGCCGGCGGGCGGCGTTGAATCTCCACCTCGAAATTCCCAGGCGAAGCCGGCCCTGCTCGGGGTTGCGTGCGGCGCGGGGGCTGCGTTGTGCTGGGCGCTCGGCTTCGTGGCGACGCGGCACGGGCTGAAGATCGGATTCACGCCGCCCGATTTGCTGATGCACCGCTTCCTGTGGTCGGGCATCGCGTTCCTGCCGCTGGTGCTGCGCGCCGGCGTCGGTAATCTCGGCGGCATCGGCTGGCGCCGCGGACTGGTGCTGATGGTGCTGGGCGGGCCGGTGATGTCGCTCATCAGCTATACGGGTTTTCTGTTCGTGCCGCTCGGCCATGGCAGCGTGATCCAGCCTTCTAGCGCGACGCTCGGCGGGTTGTTGCTCGCCGCGGTGTTCCTGCGCGAACGCGTGCCGGCCTCGCGTGTCGCGGGCGCGGTCGTCATCGTCGGCGGGCTAGGAGTGATCGGTGCCGAGTCGATCGGCCATATCGGTTCGCAGGGCGTACTCGGCGATCTGCTGTTCGTGATGACCGGATTGATGTTCGCGGTGTTCGGCACGCTGCTGCGGCACTGGCGCGTCAACGCGTTCTCCGCGGCGACCATCATCAGCGTGCTGTCGCTTGCGCTACTGCCTCTCTATGCGGCCTCCGGCGGCTTCGCGCGCGTGGCGGCGCTCGGTTTCGGCGAGAACGCGTTGCAGGCGCTGGGGCAGGGCATCCTCGCCGGCCCCGCCGCGATGTATCTGTTCGTGTTCTCGATCCAGACCATCGGCGTCGCCCGCGCCGCGGTGTTTCCGGCGACCGTGCCGGCGCTGACGATCCTCGCGGGCTGGCTGCTGCTCGGCGAGGCGCCGACGGCGCTGCAAGCGGCGGGGCTGGTAACGGTGCTGGCGGGATTTTATCTGGCACAGCGGCAACGGTAGTGTGTGATCCGTAGCCCGGATGAGCGCAGCGACATCCGGGATTCACGGGTGAGAGTTGTCCCGGATGTCGCTGCGCTCATCCGGGCTACGGCTCCAACTCGCCATTGCGAGCGCAGCGAAGCAATCCGTAGGGCCGCAAGTGGAGACGTGGATTGCTTCGCTGCGTTCGCAATGACGTGGATACACCTTTGCGATCTTGCTAAGCGTGCGGCGCAAACGCGTTGTTAAGAATTGGCTCGCGCTGATTTGTACGATTCCGATTCGTTCTCTGCGAACAAAGTGGAGTCGGATGGAGAACAAAGCTGTGGTGATGTTTGTTTCTCTATTTCGGTAGCATGGCGGGCTGCGGATACCGATTGCACCCGATCCGCAGCCGGCGCCTTTGCGCCAGCATTTTCCATCCGGCAGAAAGCCCGCGATGGCCTCGCGGGCTTTTGTCGCGAAAAGCAGGCTATGCAGTCTCGCTCGCACCTCATAAGCTGAGGTCAGCCGAACGCGCCCCACTTCCGTTGTTCAATCGAACGCCGGAGGTAAGGAGATAAGAACAGCAGCAAAGCTGCGACGCGGTGTGTGGCATGCAAGGGGAGGACACCAATGCCGCTTTCTATCGGCCGCCGTCGCGCGCTTGCGCTCCTTGGCTCTTTCGTCGCCGCGCCGTTTCTGGCGCCACGTGTCGGCCGGGCCGCGGAGGCCTGGCCGATCCGGTCGGTGAAATATGTCAACGGCTTTCCGGCCGGCGGCGCCACTGACACGCTCTCGCGCGTGCTCTGCCAGAAGCTGAGCGAACTGTCCGGGCAATCTTTCGTCGTCGAGAACAAGGCCGGCGCCGGCGGCGTGCTGGGTGCAGACGCGATCGCGAAAGCGCCGGCGGACGGCTACACGATCGGGCTCGGCGGCATCGCCTCCAACGTGCTCGCGATCGGCTCTTACGCCAAACTGCCGTATCGTCCGCGCGAGGATTTCACTTTCATCTCCGGCATGTGGCAACTGCCGAACATTCTGACTGCGAAGAAGGGCCTGTTCTCCGCGGACCTCAAGGAATTGCTCGAGGCGTTCAAGAAGGAGCCGGGCAAATACACCTACGCTTCCGCCGGCTTCGGCACCACGCTGCATCTCTCCGGCGAGATGATGAACAGCATGGCCGGCGTCCAGGTCCGGCACGTGCCTTACCGGGGCGGTGCACCGGCGTTGAACGATTTGCTCGGCGGCAATGTCGATATGTTGTTCGACAATTTGCCGGGCTCGCTGCCGAGCGTGCGTTCCGGCGCGATCAGGCCGGTGGCGGTCACATCGAAGAAGCGGCTGGCGGAGCTTCCCGACGTGCCCGCGATGGCTGAGCTTTTGCCTGGCTACGAACTCACCTCATGGACCGCCCTGATGGGGCCGGCGAACATGCCGCCCGATCTCGTCGCGCAGATCAACGCGCTCACCGTGAAGGCTTTGAATGACCCCTGGGTGCAACAGCGCTATGCCGATTTGGGCGCGACTACCTGGCCGACCACGCCGCAGGAGATATTGGCCTATCGCGACAGTGAGGAAGGCCGGCTGCTGCCGATCATGAAAGCCGCCGGGATCAAGCCGGAGGGCGGCGGGTAAAGGTGCGCGTAGCCCGTATGAGCGAAAGCGATATGCGGGGTGGATCGGCCGACAGAGCAGCCCCGGATATCGCTGCGCTCATCCGGGCTACTTGCTGTTTCAGTCGCTGCGCAAGCACGAAGCAAACTTGTTGTTAATAGTTGGCTCGCGCTGATTTGTGCGATTCCGATTCGTTCTTTGCGAACAAAGTGGAGTCGGATGGAGAACAAAGCTGCGTGCTGTTCGTTTCTCTTCCTCGACAGCGTCGACTACAAATGTGCTCGTCCGGCAGCGCAGGGCGCGAATTCATGGCGAAGAAGGCGAGCAAGAAAAAAACGCGCAAGCGTGCATCGCGACCAACGATCCTGGCGATCGACATCGGCGGTTCGCGCGTAAAATTCATGACTGACAGGGAGCGAACCAAACGGGCGTTTTTGTCCGGTCCTGATCTTTCCGCGAAAGCGATGGTGAGGAAGATCAAGGCGCTGACGAAAGACTGGTCCTATGACGTCGTCTCGATCGGATATCCGGGGCCCGTGATCAACAACCGGCCCCTGTCGGAGCCTCACAATCTTGGTCGGGGATGGGCTGGTTTCAATTTCGAAAAGGCGTTCGGCCGCCCGACCAAGGTCGTCAACGATGCGCTGATGCAGGGGCTCGGCAGCTACCAGGGCGGCCGGATGCTGTTCCTGGGCCTGGGGACCGGTCTTGGCTCCGCGATGATCGTGGAGGGCATGCTGGAGCCGATGGAACTGGCTCACTTGCCGTACCGCAACGGCAGGACGTTCGAGCAATGGGTCGGCGCCGCGGCCCTCAAGCGCGTCGGCAGGAAGAAATGGCAACGCGCTGTCGATGACGTCCTGAAGCGTCTGCTGGCCGCACTGGAGCCGGATTACGTCATGCTGGGCGGTGGCAATGCCGACAAGATCGACAAGCTGCCGCGCAAGGTCCGGCGCGGCGACAACGCCGACGCGTTTGAGGGCGGATTTCGGCTTTGGAAGAAGGGGGCATTCAGACAGCCCGGCGCACGCCGATAGCTCCCGAGAGTGGCGGATGACGCCTGCGGCTAATCCGCCCTGCGTTTGCGTCCCCTTGACATGTCGGCGCGGGGCCGCCCGAATGGCGGATAGCGCAAAAGCGCAGCGTCGTGGTGGCTCACCCGGCGCATCAAGAACACAGGGGGAGGGTTTGCGAATGTTTCGCCAGGTGGTTCGCCATGTCAGAAATTTTGCGATTTTCGCGCTTGCGGCCGCAAGCCTGCTCGGCGCCGGAACGGCCCAGGCGGCCTTCCCGGAGCGGCCGGTCACGCTGATCGTGCCGTGGGCCGCCGGCGGCGGCACCGACGCGGTCGCGCGCCAGATCGCCCAATTGCTGGAACGGGATCTCAAGCAGCCGGTGAACGTCGTGAACCGCACCGGCGGGTCGGGCGTGGTCGGCCACCAGGCGATCGCGACCGCGGCACCCGATGGTTACACGTTCGGCCTCATCACGCTCGAGATCACCCTGATGCATTGGGCGGGGCTCACCGATCTCACCTTCGAGAAGTTTACGCCGCTCGGGCTGGTCAACCAGGATTTTGCCGCGATCCACGTCAAGGCGGACGCGCCGTACAAGAACGTCAAGGAGCTGTTCGCACATATCAAGGCGAACCCGAACAAGCTCACAGCCTCGGGCACGGGGCAGGGCGGCAGCTGGCATGTCGCGCTCGCCGGACTGATGCAGGCCGAAGGCGTTTCGCCGACCTCGATCCGCTGGGTGCCGTCCACGGGGGCTGCGACCGCGCTGACGGATCTGGCGGCCGGCGGCATCGACTTCGTCGCCTGCTCGATGCCGGAAGCCGAGGCACTGATCAAGGCGGGGCGTATCCGCAGCCTGGTATTCTTCTCGCCCAACCGCGCGCCGAACTTCCCTGACGTGCCGACCATTGAGGAGGCGACGGGTCACAAGTTTCACAAGGGTGTGTGGCGCGGCTTTGCGGCGCCCAAGGGCCTGCCGCCGGAGATTGCCAAGACGTACGAGACCGCGATCAAGAAGGCCTGGGACAGCGACGAGTTCAAGGAGTTCATGACCCGGCGCGGCTTCGACATGATCTATCAGGATGCGGCGAAGTACGGCGAGTTCATGAAGGCGGACGACGAGGACAACGGCAAGGCGCTGAAGTCGCTCGGGCTGGCGAAGTGAGGGAAGGAAGCGAGCTTAGCCGGGATGTATCGTAGCCCGGATGAGCCAACGGGTCGCGCGAATGCGCGCCCGATGACAGGCTCCGCGACATCCGGGGCGGTGTTGGAGTGGTCCCGGATGTCGCTGCGCTCATCCGGGCTACGCGCTGAACGAAAGAAAGGGAATGCCATGGAATTGAAGCTCCATCACGTGAACTATTCGACCAAGGATGTTGGCGCGGTTGCGGAATTCTACCGATCCCTTTTCAATATGAAGCCTGTGCCAAGCTACGGAGATGCCCAGATCACGTCGCAGGGCTACGACCGCAAGGTCGAATTTTTGACCGACGGCACGACCGAGTTTCACATTGCACCGCAGGATCTCGGCGTCGCGTTCCGAACCAAACAGAGTCTCAATCCGCTGGACCGCGGTCACATTGCGTTTCGCACTGACGATATCGAGGCGTTCAAGGCCCTGCTGAGGGAGAAAAATATTCAGTTCGCCGACTACGGTGTTTGGGCCATCGGCGGCTGGTATCAGATCTTTTTGCAGGATCCCGACGGCACGATCGTCGAAGTACACCAGACCGACTACAAGCAGCCCGGTGTATAGTCGCAGCTCGGCCCCCTTTCACTGGAGCGCATGATGCGTATCGGTTGCCTTGGCCTCGGCAACATGGGTCAACCAATGGCGGGCAAGTTGCTCGACGGTGGGCACGAGCTCTGGGTCTATGATGTCCGCGAGGAAGCCATGCTCCCGCTTCTCGAGCGCCAGGCACGGAAGGCGGCCTCTCCGAAGGAACTGGCGGACACGTGTGACACGATTATTGTCTCGCTGCCGACGCTTGAGATTTTTCGGCGTGCCCTTTCCGGTCCCGACGGCTTGCTGGCGGGGAATGCCATCAAGACCCTGGTCAACACCTGTACAGTCGGCGTGCCTTTCATCCGTGAGATCGAGGCGGAGTGCATAGCGACCGGCGTCACCGTCATCGATGCTCCCATTAGCGGCGGCGTTGCAGGCGCCAGGGCAGGCACGCTGGCAATGATGGTATCTGGAAATCCGGCCAGAGTATCCGACCTGATGCCGGTGTTGCAGCTTTGGGGCCAGACGATCGTCGTTGCCGGTGACACGCCGGGGTCTGCGCAGATCATGAAACTCACCAATAATTTGCTCTGTGCCGTCGCCCTCGTCGCCACGTCAGAGGCAATGACGATGTCGGGCAAGGCAGGCATTCCAGACGATGCCATGCTGCAAATTCTCAACAACGGAACCGGCCGTAATTTTGCGACGATGCATCTTTTCCCGGCCGCCGTGCTGCCACGCACGTTCGACTTTGGCGCAACCATCGAGATCCTTATGAAGGACGTCGATCTCGCCATCGAGCAAGGTGAAGAACTCGGCGTTCCGATGTGGGTGAGCCAGGCGGTACGGCTGGTGCTGAAGCACGGCGTCTTTCAAGGGCGCGCGCAGCAAGACATGTCGCGCATTGTCCAGATTATCGAGGACGGAACGCGCAAATAGTAAGCGTAGTCTAGCGCGTAGCCCGGATGAGCCAACGGGTCGCGCGAATGCGCTCCCGACGACGAGCGCAATTGCGCTCGCGCAGTGATGACAGGCTCCGCGATATCCGAGGCCACTTCTGACACGGCCCCGGATGTCGCCGCGCTCATCCGGGCTACATGCTGCGCTTGCCCGCTTATCGGCAGGAACGCATCTGTCCGTCGTAGCCCCGGTACGTCCCGGACGACGCATTGTAGGTGCGGAAGCGGGTGCAGAGCATGACCAGGGTCCGCTCGCGCGGCTTGTGGGATGCCCTGGCTGGTTGCACCGGCTTGGCCGTTTGCACCGGTTTGCTGGGCGCTGCCGCTTTGCTGCGGGCAGCGCTTTTTGATGGCCTGGCGACAGACTTCTGCTTCGCGGCGGGCTTCGCGTGTACAACCGCCGGCTTTTCCACGGCAGGCGCCGGCTTTTGCTCGACAACCGCAGGCTTCGCGTCCGGGACGGTCGACGTCTGATCCACGATGGCGGGCTTGTCGATCGCGGTAGCCGGCTTCGCCTCGACGGCTGCCGGCTTGTCCTGCGCAACAACGGGCTTCTCCTCCGCAGGCGCAGGCTTCTGCTCGACGATGGCAGGCTTGTCGTCCGTGGCAGCCGATTTCTCTTCCGCCGCTGCGGGCTTCTCCTGCGCGATGGCCGGCTTCTCCTCCGCGGGCGCCGGCTTCTGCTCGGCTGTGGCGGGCTTGTCGTCCGCCACAGGCGGTTTCTCTTCGGCGGCGACCGCGGGCTTTTCCTCCGCGGCCACCAAAGGTTGCGCTGTGGCCGGACCCGGATTGTCCGTGGCCGACGTTTGCGCGAGCGCTTGCGCGCTGATCACCATAAACAAGACACAGCAAAGCACGCCGGCGCGCATGGCGGCGGCGGTCGATAGAACTGATACACGCATGGATTGATACTCAGCCAATGAACCCCATCCATCCTCCACACGCATTTGCGGCAAGTCTGTGAACAGCGCGGCTCTTTCGCGAGCGGCGATGCGTTTAGGAGCGCGCGTGTGTGCCGGCTGCCACACCAAGCGTGAGGGCTTGCTGCAAAGGCAGCGACAGCGTTTTGGCAACTGCAACTGACAAGAGAAAATTTCCCGTATGCAATTAAACGAAAGCGAAGCAATCCATCGACCCCGCAAGGGGAGACATGGATTGCGTCGTTGCGCTGGCAATGACGTGGGCATGCTTTCGCGATCTCGCGGCATCTTTCACCTGAGGTTTGAACGTTTCGTTGCCCTCCACTTGAAGAGGGCGCAGGGAAGACCGGGTGCACGCCGCACCCGCGGTCTCGCGTGCCAATGCACTTGGCAAAAGCGCACACGAGCATACAGGCTCCGCAGGAGCATCCCGGCCTTCCCTGCGCAAGGGAAAATAAATAGTCGCATGAAGCTGTGTAGAGTCACATGGAGTTCTCAAGCCATTGATCGACCGCGCAATACCCCGATAACGTGTCATACGCCTTCATGGGCCTTTACAGACACGATCGCGACACTTCGCGAGAACGGACACAACGATCATGGCACGCAAGGTCAGCTTCAGCGCACTGGAAAGCCGCAGCGCACGGCTGCGATTAAAAATCCGCAGAAGACCATACAGCGGTCCGTCGCTCGCGCGTGGCATCTCGCTGATGTACCGCCGCAACAAGACCAACGGCACATGGGTGATCAAGTCCAGCGACGGCCACGGCGCGTACTGGACCAAGGGCTTTGCGCTGGCCGACGACTTCGAAGATTCTGACGTTAAAAATGTGCTGACGTTCTATGAGGCACAGGATCAGGCGAAGAAGCTGGCGCGCGGCGAGAACGACAGCGCCGATAGCGCACCGATCACGGTGGACGGCGCGCTGACCGCCTACAAGTCCGATCTGACCTCGCGCAACGCCAATCCATACAATGCCGAGCATCCGCGCGTGCATCTCACCAGCGTGCTGCTGAGCAAACCGGTGGCGATCCTGACGAGCGCCGAACTAAAGAAATGGCGCGACGGCCTGCTGGGCATGATGGCTCCAAGCACCATCAACCGGCTTGGACGCTGCCTGTGCGCCGCACTGGAACAGGCAGCCCAGCACGACAAACGCATTGTGAACCGGGAAGCGTGGGAAATCGGCCTTGCCAATTTGCCGGATGCGCAGGAAGCGCGCAACGTCATCATCTCCGACGACAAGGTGCGCGAGTTCGTCGCCACCGCCTACGCACTCGACGACAGGTTCGGACTGCTGACCGAAACTTTGGCGATCACTGGCGCACGTCCGAGCCAAGCCGTCCGTCTCCGCGTCGAGGATCTGCATGACGATCCGGTGCGACCGAAACTGATGATGCCGAAATCGGCCAAGGGCGGCGGCAGAAACCGTAGCGTCAAAAAGACCGAGCGCTATTCGGTTCCGATCACCACGCAACTAGCAGCCAAGCTGAAAGCGGCATCTAAAGCCAATTTGGACAACGCGCCGCTGCTGCTGCAGAGCGATGGTGCTTCCTGGGACAAGAATCCGGGCCAAAACTATCATCGCCACGTCGACAAGGTCGTCACCGCTATCGGACTCGATCCTGCCGAGGTGACGATGTACGCCTTGCGACACTCCAGCATCGTCCGCATGCTGCTGCGAAATGTTCCCATCCGGCTGGTGGCGTCGCTGCACAACACCGGCGTCGCGATGATCGAACGGACCTATTCCAAATACATCACCGAACATAGCGACGACGTCTCTCGCAAGGCACTGCTGCAACACGAGCCGCAGATCGGCAGCAACGTGGTCGCGATCGGCCGCTAATCAATCTTCAGTAAACAATCGAACCAGCTTGCCAGCGCTGGCAAGCCGGTGGCCGTGGCGATTCGATCAAAAACGTGGATAACCGCCGGTCTGGCGGGGATCGAGTTTCGTTCTCTTCGATTGCATGTAGCGTTATCGATCTACATGAACGCATACGGAGGAACTCTGTGATGGTTCGTCCAGAGATCACCGGTCGCAAGATTGGCCCGACCGAAGCTGACGCCTTTTCCATCGCGCAGTTTTGCCAGCGCCACGGCATCAGCATCGGCATGTACTACAAGATGCGCGCACAAGACCCGAAGTCTGTGCCCCTTGAGATTCACGCTGGTACGCGGCGGCTGATTAGCAAGGAAGCGGCAGCGAATTGGCGTGCCGAACGTGAACGCGAAACAGCGATGTGTCTTGCCAAGGGGCCAGCATCTGCCGAAGTGACGGCCGACGCCGCAGATCGTCCCAACCACGAGGCTGACTGACCGTGCCGTTGATCATGGACGAGTGCAAGCATGGGCTCCCGCAATTCCTCTGTAGGCTGGGTTGCAACGCAAATGAGAAAACGGCCGGCGATCCCGGTGAATCTCCATCAATAGCGGTTCACGGGGTGGCAACGTCGCCGCCTCGTCGATCGCGTCTGGAAAGGGCTGCTCAAACCGCCGCGCTTCCGTCAATCGCGAAGATCGCCGAGCTGCTCGGGGGCGACGTGCAAGGCGCTGAAGTGCTTTGCCCTGGTCCTGCACACAGTGCCGGTGATCGTAGCCTATCGGTGAAACCTGACCAGGCGGATCGCGAAGGCTTTGTGACCCACAGCTTCGCGGGCGACGACTGGAAAGATTGTCGCGATCATGTCCGCACGAAGCTTGGTCTGCCGGAGCCCAAGTCGGAGCCGCAACAGAAGAACGGCGGTGGCAAGTGGAGCATGCTCGGCGAGTACATTTACTACGACCAAAACGGAGAACGTTTTCTGATGGTCCGAAAGTGCCGGGATTCGACCGGCAAAAAGCAATTCCCGCAGTATCACTGGGAAAACGGCTGCTGGGCCAAGGGCAAGCCTGATGGCCCGAAGATTCCATATCGGCTGCCGGAGCTGATCGCAGCCCCAAAGACGGCATTGGTGTACTTTGTCGAAGGCGAGAAGGACGCCGATGCCCTGGCCAAGATCGGCTTCGTGGCCACGACGGCTTCCGAGGGTGCAGCGGCCAAGTGGGATCCCACGCTGACGCTGTATTTCAAGGATCGGCATGTTGTGATCTTGCCAGATGCGGATCGTCCTGGTCGGGCGCATGCGCAAAAGGTCGCGAAAGCGATCCATGGCGTCGCTGCATCGGTGCGGGTTCTCGATCTTTATGCGGAACGGCAGGACGGGTCTGATGTCTCGGACTGGATGGCCAAGGACACAGCTGGCGTGAGGCTGGCGAAGCTGGTGACGGAAGCGGATGAATGGGAGCCGAGCGGTCCGGCGGCCAGCGCCGAAGAGGCCAAGCCCGATGAGGAGGAAAGCGAGATCTCGCGGCTCGCGAAACTCCCGTTGATCAAGTACGAGCAGGTCCGCAAAGCCGCCGCCGATGCGTTGGGATTTCGTGCGTCTGTTCTCGACCGACTGGTACAGGACGAGCAGGCGCGGCTCGGCAACGACGAAACCGGCGGCATGCAGGGTAAGGCGATCACGTTCGCAGTGCCTGAGCCGTGGCTGGAGCCGGTCAATGGCGCTGTGCTGCTGGACGAGATATCAAAGGCGATAGGCGCCCACGTCGTCATGCCGGACGCTAGCCGCGATGCCTGCGCCCTATGGGTCGCTCATACCTTCCTGCTCGAATGCACGATGATCTCACCTCGGCTGGCGATCACGTCGCCGACGCGGGGCTGCGGTAAGACCACGGCGCTCGACGTGCTCTCGCAACTCGTGCTGCGGCCGCTGCCGGCGGCCAATGTGTCGGCGAGCGCGATCTTCCGGGTCGTCGAAGGGTTTCGGCCGACACTGTTGATCGACGAGGCCGACACGTTTCTCCAGGGCAATGACGAGCTGCGTGGTATTCTAAATTCCGGACATCGCAAGGGCGGTGGGGTGCTGCGCAGTGTCGGCGATGATCACGAGCCCCGCTGGTTTTCGACCTACGGTGCCTGCGCAATCGCCCTGATCGGACAGTTGCCCGCCACCCTCGCCGACCGATCAGTGCCAATCACCCTGACGCGGCGGAAACGCGACGAGGGCATTACGCCATTCCGGCTCGACCGGGTCGCACATCTCGTTGTGCTGGCACGCAAGCTGGCGCGCTGGACGGCGGACAATCAAGTGGCCATCGCCGCCACCGAGCCGGAGATGCCGCCCGGAATCTACAACCGAGCCGCCGACAACTGGCGGCCATTGTTGTCCGTCGCGACGGTTGCGGGCGGCGGCTGGGTGCCGCGGGCTCAAAAAGCTGCGCTGGCGGGTGTCGCTGCCGACATCGACGACGCCGCGCTGCTTGAGCTTCTGCTGAGGGATGTCAGGACGATCTTCGCCAGCCGCGAGGTCGAGCGTATGTCATCGGCCGCCCTGGTAGAGGCGCTCGCCGAGTTGGACGGACGGCCGTGGGCCGAGTTTGGTCGAACCGATAAACCGATCACACAGAACAAGCTCGCCCGGCTGCTGAAGCCGTTGGGGATCGCGCCGGATAGCATCCGCGTCGACGAGAGGCGGACGCCCAAAGGCTACTATTTCAACCAGTTCGAGGAGGCCTTCTCACGCTATCTGGACCCGGAGGAGGCTTCCAAACCGCAACACCGCAACAACGCCGATGAAATGGGCACTTCTGAGCATTTTCAAAGCGCAACAGCCGACGCTGATGTTGCGGTTCGGAAATGCGAGAAACCCAACAACGACGGGGTTTGTTGCGGTGTTGCGGTTCAAACGGTCGTTTCTGTCGAAGAGCACGAAGTCTGCACGCATGCGGCCGTGCTGGTGGCAACGAAGTTTACTTCAGCAACGGGCAGACGGCGAGGCTGCACCGCGAATGCGAGGCGCTGTATCGCCTCGATGAGGGTCACGCTTCAAATGGAGAGATTGAGCGGCCCACCGATTTTACGGAGGCCAGCTGATGGGCAAGCGGTCCAACTTCGAGCGCCGCGAGGCTGATTTCTACCCGACGCCATCGGCAGCAGTGGTCCCGTTGATTCCGCAACTTCGTGGCATCCGCAGCTTTGTCGAACCTTGTGCTGGCGACGGCGCATTGGTGCGGCATCTCGAAGACTTCGGCCTGCGCTGTGTCTATGCCGGCGACATCCGTACCGGCCAGGATGCGCTTGCGCTCGACCATTACGGCGCGGCCGATGCAATCATCACGAACCCGCCGTGGTCGCGCGACCTGATGCACAGGCTCATCGCGCACTTCGAGAACATCAGGCCGACGTGGTTGCTGCTGGATGCGGATTGGGCACACACCAAGCAGGCAGCGCCGTTCCTGCCCCATTGCTCGGACATCGTGTCGATTGGCCGGGTGAAATGGATCGAGGGTTCCAAGTACACCGGCAAGGACAATGCCGCGTGGTACAGATTCCATATCCGGCACACAGCCGGGCCTGTCTTCCACGGGCGTGACAACGTCATCCCAATTCGACGCGCCGGAATCTGCGAGCAATGCCGCAGGGCCTATGAGCCACGGCGAGCGAGTTCGCGGTTCTGCTCGCAGGCATGCAAGCAACAGGCTTATCGCAACAGGCTTAGCGTAACGCCTAACGTAACGGCGTTTAGCGTAATGCCTACCGTAACAGCACCGTCATCAGAACTGCTCCGCTACGTCCAGCACGCCGACGTCCTGCAGTTCACGGCAGAAGGCTGGGAACCGTTGCCCGCGCTCGATGGTACGCACCACGGCGAATACTCGGTGCTGATGCGACGGCGAACCAAACAGGATTAAGCCGCGCCGGCAGGCCGCCGGTTACTACGACCAACGAGGAACAGGAAATGCCCATAGATATGGACAAGATGATGCGCGAAATGATGGCTCGCATGCCAAAAGAGCTCTCCGAGGTATCCGACGTCACCGATGAAGCTGTTGCTTTAGCCGTTGCTTCGGCCCTTGCGCACCGCACCCTGGGCCTCATCAAATCCACTTCAAAGGAAGGTGGCATAAGCGAGCATATTCGAACTTTCACGCTCCTGTTTACGCTGGTGCAGCGGTTAAGTCCGGCGACCTTCGCGGAGATGTACGTTCAAATCTGCGCTCTGCTCGGCAAAAGCCAGGAGGCTGACTTCAAGTGAAAATTGTAGCGGAGGTTATGCGTTCGCTGGCGCTACCGAGGATGTGGATGCTTTCTTCGCATCGAAGCGGGCGTAGCCAGCCGCCTGAAGGCGGCGAAGTGAACCGTCGAACGAGCCGGTGTGTTTAGCTGCACAACGAGCCGTTCCGAGGTTGGACACCGGAACATAGTTCCGGCGACGATTTGGGATTAGAATCAGATTGATCAAGGCAGCTCTACGAGGAACGGAGAGCACCATGGGCAGACCCATTGGAAGTGTGAACCGGCAAAAGCCCTTCAATGACGCACTTCGGATTGCGCTCCGGGGCGATCCACTTCGAACTCCGCCGGATTGCGGATAAGTTGGCGGAGAAGGCCGAGGATGGCGATCTCGGGGCTATCCGTGAAATCGCTGATCGCCTGGATGGGAAACCGCTACAGGCGCACACGGGCGACGACGCTGGCGATCTTGTCGTCGTTATCCGGACACTGGGCGATATCACCGAGCCCGACGGCGAATTGTGCGATGCGGATAAAGTAGGTCCAGACCAGTTCGCGGTGAAGCGGCTGGCCGCAAAATAAGCGCGCTTATTGCAATGCTCGCCAAACCGTCGCCTCGCCGACCTCGTACTCGCGCGCCAGTTCCGCCATGGTCTCGCCGGCAGAATAACGCTCGCCTATGCGCCTGCGCTGGCTGGGGTCGAGTGCCGTCGGTCGGCCGAACTTCGTGCCTTTGCGCTTTGCCCGCAGGATCCCTTCTTCACACCGCTTGCGGATCAGGTTGCGCTCGAACTCGGCAATACCGCCCATGATCGTCATGACCAGTCGGCCGACGTCGGACGTGGTGTCGCACCAGCTCTCACCGAGCGATACAAAGCCGCAGCCGATCTCCTGCAGTTCGTGCAGGATATTCTGGAGGTCGCGGCTCGACCGCGCCAGGCGGTCTAACTTAACGACGGTCACCACATCACCTTGCTTGAGCGCCTTCATCAGCCTGGCGAACTCGGGCCTTCCGTTGATCGACTTGCCGGAGGCCTTCTCGCTAAAAATCCGCTCGCAGCCGGCGGCCTGCAGCGCCTCGACCTGGGCAGCGTGGTCTTGGGTGTTTGAACTGACCCTCGCGTATCCAAATTTCATTTAGTCCCCCAGTTGTGAAAGCTTGAGTTTCGGAATCTAAAAGCTGCGTTGGCACAAGGGCAATCTAAATTTTTCACAAACTACAGTTTTTGAAAGTTGGCGAGAGAGGCGCGTTGGCATGCAGGTTCGCGGTCATACCTGCCGTAGTGATCAAAACCGTCTGGCTGACTCAGCGCGAGGCACCTGTGCGTTATTTTGTTTACCCGCCTCCGAAGCCAGCGGAAGCCGGCGACGCGCTGCAGGCCCTTGTGCGGGGGGCACGCGAACGGCGGGCTGGAAAGACCCCGGGGGCGGTTATGCGGGATTGAGACGTACCGGGTACCGGTACCGGTAATTGCACCGCATTTCCGCGAAAGCTTTGGTAAAACGGATCGCTCCGATAGTTAGACCGGGTCCGATTTCGCGCGTGAACGGACATCTTCCCTACCGGTGGGCATGTCCCAAAAGTGCCAATTTCAGAAGAGGGGTCTTTATTCGATCACTTCGTCGGCGCGGGCGAGCAAAGAGGGCGGAACGGTGAGGCCGAGTGCCTTGGCGGTCTTCAGGTTGATTACGAGCTCGTAGAGTGTCGGCTGCAACACGGGCATTTCGGCCGGATTTGTGCCTTTCAAGATTTGTCCGACGTAGTCACCTGCTTGTCTGTACATCCAACTGATGCTCGGACCATAGCTCAGTAGGCCGCCCGCAGCAGTGATCTGTTGCACAAAACCGATAGCCAGCACGTTGTGCTGTAGTGCGAACGAGACAATCTGCTCGCGGCGGTCAAGTAGGATCGGATCACTTGCGGTAATCAATGCGTGGGCCTTGGAATCCAGCAACTGTTGTAACGCGGTTTCCATCTCGCTTGCGTTTCTTGCGGTGAGCGTGACCGTCTCCAGGCCCAGCTTCTTTGCTCCTGCTGCGGCATCCCCTTCTTCGATTTTGAAGTTCGGGTTCGCTGGATTCATTAGCAACGCGATGCGGGACACATCCGGCGCGATTTCCCGGAGCAGTTCGACTCTCTTGGCACCGAGCACATTTGGATTAAAGAGGATGCCGGTCACGTGCCTGCCGGGACGGTTTATGCTTTCGACCAGTCCATGGCCGACTGGGTCTCCGCCGATAGTAAACACCACCGGCACGTTATTGCTTGCAAGCTGCGCCGCCCGTGCAGATGCGACATCTCCTGTGGCGGCAATTGCGGCCACCCCCATAGCTACAAGTTCGGCCGCAAGGGCCGGCAATGCACCATAGTCGCCACGAGCCCACCGTTCCTCAATTCGCACAGTGCGGCCTTCGACGAAGCCCGCCTTCGCTAAACCTTCTCGAAAAAAGTCGGCATTGAAGCGGTAGGTCTCGGGCGACGCGCTGTTCAGGAAGCCAACCAACGGCGTCTGCCGCTGCGCCAACGCAGCGAGCGGCAAACCAGCCGCCGCACCTCCGACAACCGCAATGAATTCCCGTCGTCTCATCAAAGCCCCCTTGGCAGGAAGACAATGGTACCCGTGAAAGCGTTTGCCCGATAGGGGTTCACGAGTCCGCTGAGGGGTTGGACGACGCCCGCATTGAGCAAAAGGGTCGAGCGATAGCGCGCATGCCGAATCTAACTGTCTCAGTGAAGACCATTTATCTTTGGTCGGGTTGAAAGGTCCGGGGCACCAGGGAAGGGAAAACTGTTCGCTCTCAACTGCGCCACATGTCGCAGTTGATTTGCGCGCCGAGCACCCTGGACGCGCTCCGGCGCAGAGCGCAACCGCATCCGCGAATGAATTGCCGATGTGAAGCGCGATCAGAAGACGCGCGGCCGCTTACTCGGCGGCTGCCTTCTTGTTCGGCTGCCAGATCGCCGCCGCAATGGCCGAGTGAGACGGCGAACCGCAAACTTGATGGGTGAACATTAGCTAGGGCACTTCAATCGACGGATCGCTTGAGCCGCTCGAAAGCGAGTGCAAGGTGCTGCGCGCAATGCGCCGGATGCAGAAGGACGGGTAAGAGCCTGCGCACTATCGCGACCGCGGTGCAGGAGCGCGGGTTTGCGATCTCGCATCAGGGGGGCAAGCAGGTGCTGGCGCGCGTTGACGAGGCAGTCTGGCGCTCAGCAGTAGCTCGCCATACCGGTAAGACCTTGTGCGCTGGGCATTTCCACGCCCGGACCCTCCTGATCAGTCCAGACGAAATTCGGGGGGTGCGTTGATCATCACCACCACACCTGGAACCGAGAGTCGCTCGATCATCGTCCGCGCCGCTTGGCTGGCTTCCGTCCATGATGGTTGGTTGAGAAACGCGAGCATTTGCGGCGCTGCTCCATCAGGGCAATCCTCGAACTGTCGTAGCGCAACGCCGAGCGCGAGGCGCATCATGGTGACTTCGTGATCGCTAAAGCAATAGTTCAAGTTTGACTTTCTTTCTTTATGGCCGCTGCTTTGCTTGGAAGGGAGTGCGGCATCGAGAGACAAAAAGGGTCGTCCCGGCTTCGCATTCCCAATCTTTGGCTGTTTTTGTTCCTCCAGCAGGGTGTCGAGCGTTCGCTGTCCGAACTCCCGCATTCTAGCCAGCCACTGTTCGTGGGCGGCGAGATCAGCAGGTGGCTCGCGGTTGTCCGGCTCGGGTTTAGGCGGGCGCTTCAATGCCACCACCACCATGGGGTGGTCCGCGTGTATTCCATTTTTTTGAGGCGGTTCAAGCGCAGCTCCTCGAAGTACCCCCATGTGCACGCGTCGATCATCTCGTTGATGGCCTCCTTGACCAGTGTCTTCAGCCACAACCGAGCAACGGAAAAACGGTCGGCCCATATCGCGCGCGGTCGGCACCGGCTCAAACCCGCGAAGCCGCTTTAATCCCGATTTGAGCCTCCACTTGGTAAGCCCGTCAATCCCGTCAAACGGTTGCTGACATGAAATTCTTGTTGTCCCGCGCCAAAAGTTGGGATTTCGCGCCAAAAGAAGCTGCCCAGCTTTTGGCGGCAAGGCAGGACAAGCTTTGCGGAGGCGTGCAGCGGTCTGGATGATATGACTCCATTGCCGTGCCAGCGCGGACAAAGGTCGAAATTGCGCGTCGAACGAATGCCGCCCGTCTTCGGGAAGCGACTGGAACGCCGCGCCGAGGCGCCGACACTTCTGGGTAGGAGTGCGGCATTTCCGGGCGAGCGGTGGAGCGCGGAATGCTGACTTTCCGTGACATGACTGTTCTGATCATTAAAATAAACTGCATTGCATTAACGAGCGCGCAAGCCCGCCTGACGATGATGTTTGCATGAGACATCCAGACAACCGCGCGCTACACAACGCCGCGTGGCTGGCATTTGAGCGCGCCAAGGCGCATGGTGATCTTGCGCTACGGCTCGCCAGTCTGCGCGTAGTGGACGCACTGCTGCATCAGTTGCCGCCGGATCGTGGCGATCTCGCCCTCTGCGGATTGGAGGCTGAATGGCAGGCCCCCAATAATACAGCGCGATGCTCTTAAACGGTTCGGGATATATCGCGTCGAGCTAGACGTTTCAGGCCTTGCAGTTTCTGATCATCGACCTGACAGCGAGGGGTGGGGAAGGACGGAGGCGGTATGTCGGGACTGATATCGAGCAGGTACTGCTACCGGCTATTGTGCCATAATTTCGCGGCGCGTTTTGACCATTGATGTCCCAGTACTGCCATTCGTCGAAATAAACGTCCGATGACCGTGGCCAATGACCGTTTGGGACAGGTTGTCTGAGCGGGGTCGTCACCGCCTCGAATGACTACGCAGGGGAGAGTCGGTTGTGATTTCCTCTGATGATTTGTGCCAGGTCGCGATGTCCATGAAACCGACATAGCCGATCACGTTCACCAGTATCTCCATCCAGAGGGGCAAAAATGTCATTTCGCACCTCCTGCCAATGCCCTCCTTATCTAACTACACGTAAGGTACGGCTAAAGCGCGTAACGTTTTATCTCGGGTGATGTCACGACGTCACGGCGGGGCTTGGGACGCGGCCGCTGGACAGGCGGCGGCTTCGCGGAATGCGGATCGGGGTCCGGCTTCGGTCTGGGCACATCGTGTGACCCTGCAGTTCCATGAAACGAGTTTGGCTCTGAGAAGCGCGCTTCCGAGGTAATCGAACCGAACCTCACACGCGCACACCAACAGTTTTCTTGACCAATACGAGCAGGACGTGGATGAGATCGTCGCCGCTTGTAACGGTGATTTGCGTGTGTTGCGGCGAATGCGATGCGGCTGAGCAGGCCCAATTCAAGTCGGAGCCAAAAGAGAAACCACGTGGAAAGTAGTTTCTGCGAGTGACTTCCTATCGTCACGTCCATGTCGGTCGTGCCGGCTATTGGACGATGTCAAGCTTGACCTTTGCGACACCGCCTCCAACCATTCCCAGCGTTTCGGCCGCAGCGTAGGAAACGTCAACAACCCGTCCGCGGACGTACGGACCGCGGTCATTGACGCGAACCGTCACGGACTGCCCACTGGCGACGTTCGTTACGCGCAGCCGGGTGCCGAATGGCAACGTGGGATGGGCGGCCGTCAATTCGTGCGTATTGAACTTCTCACCGGACGCGGTCTTTGTTCCTTCCGTGTAGAAGCTGGCGATCCCATCCGATGCGACCTGTGTCCCGGCGGCTCTTTTGTTCGATGCGAAAGGAGTGTGCCTTCTTGCTACCGCCACGCGCCTTTTTGGCGTTCGATTGTATTCCTGGGACGCCTGGCGACCTGGCGAGATCATTTCGGATTTATTGGTGGCAACATGGGTTTGTGTGCAGGCCGCAAGCGAGGCCGCACCGAGAATAACGGCAAGCAATTGCACGACGCTCCGAAGTCCAGAGCCCGAGCTAAAAGGCGCGCCCATGCAAATTGCTTTGATGTCGACGTACGAAGTTCTGGCACAGCTACTGGAAAACATTACGTCCCCCGCCTACCGAATCCGACACGCAAGGATCGCAATCCAATCGGAGCGGAACAAGTCAAACGAGAGCTATTGCGGCATCATTCACGCGATTTCATGTCAGTGTTGTCATTGAGCCACATCGGGCGGTGGAAGGCATCAACTCCGACGGACATACATTTCGGCGTAGTGATCAGGCAGCTAGAGACCGCCCCCTCTCCACATTGACGACTGGCTTTCGTAGCCGGGGCTGAAGTCCATGTCGAACATCGAGGCGGTGCTGTTTGTAGCCGCCGTCGCGCTTGCGGCGATGGCGCTGGGATAAGCCGTCGCTGCGATGCGCCGCGATTGAGTGTACGTTGCAGGCATTACTCAGCCCCGCCTTATCGGGCACCATTGCTTGCGGGGCTCGCTGGCTTGACGGTCGCAACAGGCTTGCGCGCCCCTTCCATCGCGTCTGCGCAGCTTGAGCGGCGGCTTGGCTTTCTTGACGGGTGCGTGTGGAGGTGGGGACTTTGCTCGCGTGCGCTTCGTGTCGCAAGACCGCCGAGGAACCATCGTTCCAGACGACACTTGGAAGGCGGGAGGTGGTGGCCGCCGTGTGGCGTAGGGACGAAATGGAGGCGATGGCTTTCATCGCAATCGTCGCAGTGTCGGGACCTGCGACCACGTTGACCCAAATCAATGGACCACACGCGTTATTCATCAAGAGCTTTGAAGGCTGAGACCTTCCGAGCCTGGGTCAGGCTGAATGGGCCATATCGGATGGGCATATCATGGAGAGATGGTGCGGGCCGTTCATAGCCGTGGTGCTGCTTTCCCTGTTGGCAGCATTCAGTCGGTCCAGCGGCACCGGCCCGGACCTGACGGCGGAGCAACCCTTCAAGTCCCGCACCGAGATTCGCCAGCAGGGCGCGGTGACCGTTCGCGCGGCGGTGCTGACCGACGACGAAAGCGAACGATATTTCAACGCATCACTGGCGGACCATGGCATCCAGGTCATTTGGCTGAGCGTGGACAACGCCAGCGATTCGCAGCTTCGTTTTCTGCCGATTATCACGGACCCTAACTATTTCTCGGCCCCGGAAGTCGAACGGTTGCTTCACGCCTGGTGGCGCGGCAGTGCCAATGCTTCGACAGCATCGGCGGTAGCGCGATCCCCGATGCCGGACGTGATCCCGCAAAAACAAGCCACCAGCGGCTTCGTCTTCACGCACCGCGAAGGCGGGTTGAAACTGTTCGAGGTCGGGTTCGAGACCGACAGGCAGATGCTTCGGTTCAGGTTCGTGCTGCCGGTCGGCGGCTCCTCATACGCGATAGAAAAGGTCGACTTTGGAAACATTTACCCGCAGGGCATAGTAGAAGCCGTCGATCTCGTGGCACTTCGCGAAAAGCTGGCCCAGTTGCACTGTTGTACTACCAACAAGACGGGCAATGTTAACGGAGATCCGCTCAATATCGTAGTCGTTGGGCGTGGCATCGACGCGCTATTTGCCTTCATCGAGCGAGGTTGGAGGCTTGACGAGCCGTTCGATCTTCACAGCACTTACCGCACCATACGGGCCTTCTTGTTTGGCAGCGAATACTTCAATGCGCCGGTCAGCCCGCTATATGTCTTTGGGCGCCAACAGGATGTCGCATTGCAGAAGGCGCGCGACACCATCAGTCAACGGAATCATCTACGGCTGTGGCTAGCACCGTTCACGATTGACGGGCTTCAGGTGTGGGTTGGCCAAATCAGCCGCGACATCGGCATTAAGCTGACAACGCAATCTTGGTACGGGACAACCCATCTCATTAGCCCGGAAGTGGATCAGGACCGCTTCTATTTAATGCAGGACTTGATCTTGTCCGGGGCTGTTTCGCGCTTTGGCTTTGTACGTGGCGTGGGCGTATCGTCCATGCCCGGTCCACGGGTAAATCTCACCGGCGAGCCTTATTTGACCGACGGCCTACGCCTCGTGCTGTTCCTCAATGAACCACGCCGGACCTTCCAGCAAATCGATTTTCTGGATTGGGAGCGCGTTTCTCCCTAGTGGGCGTCGCTGATAGAGATGCCGCGAAAACCCTTGGTAACATGCCACTCGACCGCTTTTGCGAACGCTTCCTTCGCGGTTTCGGCCTTCGCCGTCGGAGCCTCTGCCGGGGTTAGGCTGCCATGCGGAGTGGCAGCGGGGTTGGTTCGAAGAAGCGCTCACCAAAGCGGGATTGCTGAGCGCAAAGCGATGCGCCGCGCTCGCCGGGATCTTCGACTTGAGCCATGTCCTCGATGGTCCGCTGCGATAGGGCGCATCTATCCGCTTCGACACGATGCCCCTCCAGCCCCATGCGGCAGACGTGCTTGAACACGGTCGGGCCGTCATCTACCAGATGCTCACTGAAATGGATGGCTTGCCGCTTGGCCCTGCCCAGCAGTCTGGCCAGCCGCTGCTTGCGTTCCAGCAGCGGCAGGTCGCGCAGGTCCGCGCCGTCATGCTCCAACAGGTCAAACGCGTACAGCAGGTGCGGCGGGAGCACGAGGAGAGCGTAACCAAGTTCACCTGATCACTCTCGCCCGTTCTAGAGCAGTCCCTCTATCTAAGCTTCGGCTCGCCATTTAGGATGCGGCTTGGGGGCGTTGAAGACGGAGGTCGGTCAATGAGTATGATCCACTCTCATCCCGTTCTGGACGCAAATGCGCACGCCAAGGCAATGATTGACGCAGTGACCGGTCACCAGCCGAGCCCGCTGGACTGCGAATACTCGTCAGAAAAACCAACAACACCGAAACAGAAGCTCGGCGAAAAAAGGGCCAAAACACATCGGATCGAAAGCGAGTAGTCGCCTGCGCAACGCGAAGGCGCGGTCTCGCCGCAAGTTGCAAGCGTCGTGCTCGCAGGCGTTCTGATCGACTGACGCTAAACGCCGCCCAAATGGCATCTTTCAAAGCAAGAGGGCCGCATTTGCACCCTGCTGCTGTAGGCCCTGATCTATGGTTGCCCCCTCGTGATGGAAACGGTGCCCTTTTACATCGGCTTAATGTCCTTGGACACGGTAGCCTCTTTCGTCTGCTTTCCCTCCGGGATGGTCGAATATCCTCGCGAACTAGGCGCGGCAAGCCATTGCGTGTTGATGCAGATCAATCATCAGCCACTTATTGGGCACAACGTCCAAAAGGCGCATCGTGCGCCTTTGCGAGGAGATGAGCCATGGGAGACGCTGGAGTGGGTTGGATCGCAGCCATCATCGTCGGCGGGATCGCGGGCTGGCTGGCAGAGCAGTTCATGAAGAGTAACATGGGACTGATCATGAATATCGTGCTCGGCATTGTCGGTGCGGCGATTGCCAGCGCCATTTTGAGCTACTTCGGGATCGTTCTGGGGGGATGGATCGGCTACCTAGTTTCCGGCTTCATCGGCGCGGTCTTGCTGATCTGGATCGTCCGGGTGATACGGCCCGCTTGAAGATACCGGACCCAGCCCAGATCACAATAACGGCAGAGCCTAGAGGAGCAGAACTGATGAGTGATCTTGTGGTAATTGCATTCCCAACCGGAGGCGAAGGCGGAGGAAGTTCGTCAAAAATTGTTGGCCATGCAGAAGGAGTATTTGATCGAACTTGGCGATGCCGTGATCGCCGTGAAGGACAATGCTTATTCACCCTCGTAGCAGAAAGGCAATGAAGGGGATTGGAGTAGCACTCGCTCTATTGTTCGCCGCCTATCTGACAGATCAGTATTTTGCTAACGGAAAGTATACTGACGCGGCAAAGCGCATAGTCACCCAAATGAGGCATTCGACCGGCATCTAAATCGCCGTTGGTATGCTGCAAGGCCAGACTGCCGCGCCGACACAATGACCGACCGCATTTCGAGAACAGGCATCAAGGACACCAGCTAGGGACGTTACGGACACCCCCCGGAGGGGAAAAATTTCGACGTGAAGCAGCTTTTTTGTTGAGGGGGCGGCGCCTGTCACACCATGCCGTGATTTACGTGCCAACCGGTCTTGTCGTGATGGCGTTGCGAAACGCGAGCGGCGAGGCAATGGTGGAAATGGTTTCCGTGCCCTCGCCGACGCCCTGAATGGTGATGTCGCCGTAGTTCATGAGGCGGCCAAGAATGCTCTGGTTGACGTCGACGCTCTCGACTTTGTCGAGGCTCATCTCGAAGGTCCGCCGCTTGATGAAACCGGTCTTGTGGACGACCCGCATGTTGGTGACGTCGGTCTCGGTGGTCCAGCGGTGGAACCAAGCCGTCGCCGTCCAGTACAAGGCCGCAAGCCCAGCGACCGCCGCCAATGCCAAGCAAACCAACATCAGCGCGTCGGCAGTGACTAAGCGCCACAGCACCAGAAATGCGACCGCCACGATCCACGCCGCGATTGCCGGCAGAAAGAACATCCAGTGCTCGTTGGTCGAATACAGCACCCTTTCGCCGGGCTGCAGGATTTCGTCGATATAACGCCCCATACGCCTACCCTGAATTAACCCACCACCCAGCAACTTGCGCCATGTGGCGCCGATAACGAAGCGGGCGGCTCGGCGAGCAGTTGAGCGGTCCGAATTGATCCACCCCGTGTCATGGATAGAAACCAAACAGACCGCACTCCCACTCCGCACTGCCGAAACTTTCTAATCCTCAATTCGCCCTGAGACTGGTGACGATCCGGCCCGACGTCGTAAAGACCTTGATCTATCTCAAGCCTTCGAGCGACCAGCACCGGAAGCTTGCGCTGCTTGAACACGATAGCCGGACTATCCTCTGCTGTGAGAAGTCGAGGTTATCGGACGGTTTAGGGAGGTGCAGAATGATTAGGTTGATTGCGATTGCTGGCTTCGCCTTATCGGTTGCAGTATCGGCGCAAGCTATGACACCTGCGCCTATTCCTCAGCCGGACAGCATGATCACGGAAGTCGCTGCTGCCTGCGGCGCGGGTAGGACACGGGTTAATGGTGTGTGCGTGGCAAGAACCACCGTCCGCCAGACCCGCCGAGCCGTCCGCAGATGCGCGACAGGAATGACTTGCTAGCGCTGATGCTTTAACTTCCGGTGGTTGGAGGGCCGCATTGAGCGGCGGTCATATGAGACCAATGGCCCCACTGCACGAGGAGTGTGGCTGGCATGCGGCTTCCTTCGTATCGCGACAATAGCCACTCCCGACACTTCGAATTTGATCGGCGAAGGTAGCCACCGTTGGTCAATTGATCTTGTCTACGTAACTGCTTCGACCATCTTAGTGGTGGGCTTCGGCTGCGCGCTCATGGCCCATTGGGTCAGCTAGGGCTTTCCCCGTCGGTGAGCATGAGCAGCATGCTTCGGTCGGAGGGCCACGCGGGCCCCAAGGCTCGCTCCTCCGGCTACCTTTCGATGGAAATACGCCCCCCTCCGTCGGAAGGTAAGGGCGGTGAGGTTCCCCTGCTTCACCGCCCGCTTTCTTCGCGAGCAAAACTCCATTAACCGGCAGAAGCCGTTGGCGTGATCCGCGCACCGTTAGGAGCGCACGACGACAAGAGGTGCGGGAAGTCCGTCGAAGCAGCAAGTCCACTCAAGGATCCGAACGCGGATCCACATTCCGGTCCTGACGCTAGATGTTAGCCGAGAAGAGGCAACGGACTACTTTTCTGCTAGGCGGTACCGTCGCGCGCGTCACGTCGCTCTTCGCGCCCTGTGCGCCGCTCCTCGCGTCGCTCCGTACGGCCCGTGCGCCGCTCCTGACGTCGTTCAGCGCGCCCCGTGCGTCGTTCCTGACGCCGTTCCGTACCAGACTTCGGCGTCTCAGTGGACGGCGTGGTGGGCGTCTGGGCTCCAGCATGTGACACCATCAGAATTGCGGGCGAGGCCACAAGTCCAAACGCAGCCGCGTATCCAAAAAGCGCAAGAGCGCTTCGACGACAGACCTGCTTCGGTCCGAACGTTCACCCATGTCAGGCTCCCTGTTTGCTGCCCTCTCGCACGTCGCACAAATTCCAGAGAGCAGGATTGATCTAAATCAACCGGCCGTTGGCAACAAATCCATATCGCGCACGACGATCGCGCCGCTGGCAATGCTCATCTAGTGCCAAATTTCGCCGTGCGATATCCGACCCTTCTTTGTTGTTCTCTGGTGATGGCGTGACGGCTGACCGCCCGTCGATGGCCTATGTGGTGCGACGTGCCCGATGATGTTGCTGCACGCGGCGCGACGGTCTGCACACTAGGGTCCTTTGGTGCGCGTGAGTAACCACCGGAGATAGCGACCAGCTTTGCGTGGGACGCCTCTATCCGCTTTTGCCGGCGAGTACGCGGCTGGCGATGGTGATGTATTTGCGACCGGCCTCCTGAGCCACGGCGATAGCTTCAGGCAGGGAATGTTCGTCGCGCACCTTGGCGAGTTTGACCAGCATGGGAAGATTGATGCCTGCGAGCACTTCCACCTTCGAACGACTCATACAGGAAATCGCAAGGTTGGAGGGCGTGCCGCCGAACATGTCGGTCAGGATAGCGACGCCATTGCCACTGTCGACGCGATTTACCGCTTCGATGATATCACTTCGACACAATTCGGGCTCGTCCTCGGCTCCAATCGTGATGGCTTCAATTTGTTTTTGCGGACCCATAACGTGTTCGAGCGCCGCCCTGAACTCGTCGGCAAGGCGCCCATGGGTCACAATCACTAGACCAATCATTGGAAACTCGGTGTGGAGCGACGTCGAGCGGCGCCACCGTTGGCACCGATGTGGACGATGGTGTTTTTTAAGGAAGGGTGGAGAAAAATGATCGTATCGCGTCGTACAGATTCCAGCGCTGCGGGCCAGAAAGTCGACTAACACGGCCTGTGGTGGCGACGCTTTTAATCGAACGCCGGTGGCAAGTCTTGTGATCGCGCGCCAATAATTGGGATTTCGCGCCAAACCTCCGAACGCGCCGAAGGCATCGTCGCCGTGTGATAAAACCGATGCCCGCATACTGCTTGCAATTGTCAAGCGCGCAAGACTTGCAGCCTTGGCCTGAGCCCGACGGGACGAGTCGACGGAACTTGCTTGTGAGTCTTTCGCGATACCTTGGGATCAGGTGAAGGCGCTTCGAAGCGGTGGCCGACGATGGTTGGTGATTGTTAGTGGGAGCATCCCAAGGGGATCACGCGCCATAGCCAACTGGCGGTTCATGCTGCCTCCGTCAGCCTTAGTCCGTCGCCCGAACTTGCCGAACCGAAAATTCAATCTGACCGTCGGGGAGCGGCCTCCAATTCTCAACGATCGACGTGAGGCCATTCGGCGTGCTTTGATCGATAACCTCGCGGGCTTTGCGGCGAGCCGCGTCAACGGGCAATCTAAATGTCTCTGGCTGTTCGCCAGAAATTTGGACCGCCAAATCGCGGTTGAGAACGAGCATTCGGACCTCCAGGTGGACTAGACAACCGTGAGCGTCCGAATGTCAAAGAGGCAATCGTGCGGTTACGTTTGACGTTGATTATGTTGCGCGGCCGGATCGAATATCACGGGCTTAGTTGCCTAGCAATGGGCTCAAATTCACTGACGTTGGCCGATGTCCGCGGTTACGCCTTCGCGCTTTGGACCCATGTCGATTTATCGACGACGAAGACCCAAACTGTCGTTGCTCGCCGCCTGAATAGTTCGACCCGGTTCTCAGCTCGAATGCGCCCAGACGAAATTCCTCTCCAACAGGTCCCTCGTCGGTTTCCGCCGGGGCCGAAGCCGAGCCGGGTGATCGTCGTCAGGGCGGTGCGCCGCAGATCATGCGGCGTTGCCCGTTCGACGCCGAGTTTTGTGACCAGCTTCTTAAAGAGGGTGCTGCGGCCAGGGAAACGCCGGCCACCCCCGTCGATGCAACACCCGCTAACCCGTGCTGTTTGGCTCGCCCGCCAGCAATTGCCGGTTCTGTTCCGGCGTCCGGCCGGCCTCGGCGAGCGCGCGGCGTGAGGCCGCAAAGCCGATCGCAACCTCGAACCCCTCGGCGGTGGCGATCAGGTAGGCCGTGCCGGCGCCGGCGCGCAGCACATCCTCGATTTCGTCGAGGCTCATGTCCGGGTTGGCCGCCATCAGGTGCTCGATCGAGCCGCGGACCCAACTGGCATCCTTGGTTCGATCGGCCATCAGAAGTTTGTGGCTCTGTCTGGGGTCAAGCATGGCACAAGGATAGCACCGATTGCGCCGGCAATGCTTGCCGCCATTTGAGGCGGAGCGCCTACATGCTGATCAAGGAACTTTGGTGCCAGCAAACAATCCGGAAAGGTCGCCGCTCAGGATGGAAGGGTTTCGCCAGGCATTGCGCGAGCGATAACCAACATATCGCGGTTTGCTTCTAGATGTGGCCGGGCGATCGAGGCTAGCGTCTATGCCGGTTGAAGGTCATTAAGCATTTGCGGCTATCACGAAGGTGCAGTGCAATCCTTCGAGGAATATCGGTGCTTCACGCTCTAAGACGGTTGCTGTTGCAGGGGACGCTGCGGGTAGCGATCATGGCCGTCACCACCGCCGGTGTCGTAGGTTTCTTGTCGCTTATCGCCCGCGCCTCGCAGATGCCCGGGCAGACGCTTGCCGACGCCAAGGCTCCGAGCCGGGCGTGTATGCCCAGCCATTGCCGCGTAAAGCCAGTGGCCGTTCTGCGCAATGATAAACGGTGAAAGGGCCGTTGCACCCATTCGAGCAGGGCGAGATCGGCCCGATCTCTTCCGCTACGCCTGCCCGCGAAGGATGGTCTCGAAGCGCGCCGGCAGTCGCCACCACGGGGCTGATCGCCGGATCCAGGTCGATGAGCCGCGCCAAGGATCCATCTCCTAGGCGGGGCTCTCTCGGCTTGCTGAGGCTCCTGCGGAACACTCCCCGCTTTGATCTCCGATCAAAATAGGCTGCGCGTGGCTTCCCATTTGTAATCGACATGTCGCGTTGGTTCGGGCGACCGCGCGGGTTCGACAACTCTCGCCGCTTCGGTAGCACGCAACGGCTCTGGCGCACGGCTCAGCATCGGCACGCGGCTCGGTTCGGGCGAAAAGGCGCGCCTGATGCCGGTCAGGATCGCAGACATAGAGCTATGGTCGTCACGACCCATCGGACGATGCTGGCGCGAGGGCCTTAACAAATGGTTTATTGGATCCGTTGTTCTACCGAGAACATCGAGTTCCGCCGCTCGTAATTTTACCGAGAACATTGCGTCAGGCGGCGAAGTATCGAACATTACAAAGTGACTGGCGCGCAATATCAGCAACAAAAAGCCCATTTTGCGAAGGAAGGGTAATCAGGCCGTGCCGCCGCACGGCCCGATAGCCGGGTGCCGTCCACTTACCCCCAAGGCCGAGCACTCGGCTATTATGGCCGAAGTTGCTTCTCGCGGCTGTCACAGTCGGGCCACACACCCACAGTTTATGAAAACCCCGGTTCATCGCTTTGTTGCTTGAAGTTCTTCGTCGGCCGGCGCGCATGATCGGCAAAGTTTTGTCTGAATACCGCTGGTGAGGCTCAATTTCTGCAAGACGTGCGCGCGTTAGCGCGCGAGATGTGAGGCGGCGGAGCGGCACGATCGATCTTCAAGCGCGACCTACTTCTTGAGGACGCCGGCATCTGTATTGCCGAGGCTCTGCGTGGCTGCGTTTGCCGCGGGAGTGTCAACGGCATTGCCGTGGGAGGCCGGCGCGGAGCCAGCGCCGCTCGTCTGCGGCGCTCCTAGGTTGTTGCCGGTTGTGCCTTTGCCGAGAGCATTCGCAGTATTAGGACCCGGTGATCCTCCCGTACCGCTGATTGTGCTGCCGTTCGAAAGCGTCGATCCGGACCCACTTGCCGCGGCGGATGATCCGGCAGATGTCCCACCGGAACTTTGCGCAAGAGCGTAAGAACAGGCCGCGAGGCTGACGCTCAAGGCGATACAAATGGCTTTCATCGAAACCTCCGAAAGTGAGCCAGCCGGCCTCTGATACCGCAGAACGACCGGGACAATCGAATGGCGGCGATCTCGTTCCTACCGCAGGAACGAATTGACGATCGCGTGCTTTGAAATCACTTAGAGTGGTAGCTGTGGAGTGTCGGATGCGTACGTCGAGATGGACGTTTTCCATCGTGTCAGGCCAATCATCGCCAATTGGTGGCGCGCCTGGTGTAACCGTGCCCTTCCAGCGCAAAAAGCCGCCCGCAGTCGGGACTAAAAGTTCCTATCCGGGCTTCATCGAACCAGCATTGGCTACCCCGATCGAGAAGGTGCCTGGCGGCGAGCGATGGCTCCACGAAATCAAGTTCGATGGCTACCGCGTCCAGGTGCACGTCGTGAACGAGGCGGTGAAAGTCTTTACCCGGCGCGGTCATGACTGGACTAAACGCTTCCGAAAGATTGCTGACTATGCCTGGCACGTCGCCGCCACATTCCGTACATGATTGAGTGGCGAGATTGCGCGAGCTGTATCGTTTGATTGGCGGATGTACCCAATTGACGATCCAAGAAGCCCCCGGGGGTGCCTCTCCGGGGGCTTCCTCGTCTTTTGTTATAATTCCTGTCGGGACTATCCGTACAATGCTTCGTATCTTTGTTGCTTCCGTTGCATTGGTGGCGATCACGATTGTGCTGCTGCTCCACGCGACCCATCATGGTGCGCATGCAAAGTCGGCGAAGCACTGCGGCTTTTGGACCGAAATAGAGGCCGGGTTGTCGTGTCACTAAGCCCGTCGAGTTCGCCTTGGGCACACACCTTGCGGACAGCAGCGGCCTTCTTCCGATGTCCGCTGTCGGGAGCTCCACTAACGAAGAGGTGGCTGCGTAGCCGGCTTCCAGTCGCGTGCGAGTTTCTGCGCTTCGGTTATCTGAGCTGGGGTCATTCGCCGTTCGGCCATTTCTGTTAGAGTTTTGGCCGCTCTTTGCTCACCCTGTGCCGCCGCGAGACTGAACCACATGTGGGCACGGACATAGTCCTGCGGCACGCCTCGGCCTTCGGCGTACATGACCCCGAGATGGAGCATGGCGACGGGATGGGCTTGCGCGGCAGCCCTCCCAAACCAGATCATTGCCTCACTATAGTCCTGCGGTACGCCTTTGCCGTTTTCGTATTGGTTCCCGAGTAGAAACTCGGCTAGGGCGTCGCCTTGGTCTGCAGCCTTCCGAAACCACGTTACTGCCTCGGTATCGTCCGCCGCCACGCCCCGGCCGTCGCGATACAGGGTCCCGAGATTGGATTGGGCGGGGGCGTAGCCTTGCTCTGCAGCCTTCCGAAACCATAATGCTGCGGCTGAATAGTCCTGCTGCACGCCGCGACCTGCCACATACATTACCCCAAGATTGAACTGGGCTGTAGCGTCGCCATCATTGGCCAGCGGACGAATTAGACGCAGGGCCTTTGCGTAGTCGCCTCTGGCATTTGCATCAACCGCATCCTCGAATATGCCAGCGGCCACAGGTGCGGCAAGGGCAGACACGAGAACGATGGCAGCGATCGCGCGCTTGAGTTTCATGGCAACTTTGCTCTTGGTTTGCTGATGACCAATAAGCCGTTGTGACGTGGTGGCTCGATGAGCCGCAAAGCCTAACCGAACAGCGGCGCTGCATCACAACCTGCTGCGCCTATCGAATGTGCCTAACCTGGCCTGCGGACGCCGTAGCGGCACGGTCTTGGCCCAAGGCCATTAGCGCCTGTGGCTCTTTGGTCGCAGTATGGATCTTTTTCTGGCAAATCAATCCTGGTTGAATTTTACGTGGTGAGCCCCGCTTGCTCCAGAGTTACGATGTCATCGATCTTTTGTTGGAAGCCACCCACTTACGGGGCAAAAATATGACAGCAATAATTGCACCGGCAGCGGCGAAAAGCGGGCAGCCAGTCTCAAGACGCCGACGCAGACTTGGCGTCGCTGCAATATTCTTGGCGCCCGCGATCATGTTTTCCAATTGTGCGTTGGCCGACGAAAACGGCGTCAGCTTCTGGGTCCCCGGCTTCTTCGGAAGCTTGGCGGCCACGCCGCAGCAGCCGGGCTGGTCGTTGGCTACGATTTACTACCATACCTCCGTATCGGCCGGCGCCGACGTCGCGCGTGCGCGCGAATTCTCGCTCGGCAGGGTTCCGGGCAACCTTACCGTCAACGCAAATCTGAATTTGAACGTCAAAGCCACCGGCGATCTTGGCCTTGTGATCCCGACCTATGTATTCGCGACGCCGGTACTCGGTGGCCAGGCGTCGGTGTCCCTCATCACATCCTATGGCGTCGTCGGCACCAGCCTGGCGGGGACCTTGTCCGGCGTGGTCACGGGCCCGTTGGGCAACAGCGTTCCCTTCGCGCGGTCCGACGCCATCAGCGACACGACATGGGGCTTTGGGGATCTGATCCCGCAATTCGCATTGCGCTGGAATGCCGGCGTCCACAACTACATGACCTATATCACGGGGGACATCCCGGTTGGCGCCTATCAGTCCAACCGCCTGTCGAATATTGGCCTCGGACATGGCGCCATCGACGGCGGCGGCGGCTACACCTATTTCAATCCGCAGACTGGCCACGAAATCTCCGGCGTGCTCGGCTTCACCTACAACTACATCAATAATTCGACGGATTATAAGAGCGGCGTCGACCTGCACTTCGACTGGGGTGCATCGCAGTTTCTGTCGAAGGAGGTCATGGTTGGCCTCGTGGGCTATGTCTACAAGGAACTCGGCTGCGACGGCGGTTCAGGGGACCGTGTCGGCTGCTTCCAGTCCCAGGTGGTTGGCATCGGTCCCCAGATCGGATTCCTTTTCCCGGTCGGCGACATGCAGGGCTATCTCAATTTCAAGGCTTACGGAGAGTTTGCCGCAGAAAATTGTCCCAGTGGCTGGAATGCCTGGGTCACCTTCGCCATCTCGCCGCCCGCGCCCGGGGCGCCTCCGACGACAAAGCCGGTCGTCAGAAAATATTAGGATCAAACAAGCTGCGGCTCTCAGTTGGTTTAGAGGAGCGATCCTACGCCGCTGTCCAATGTCTGCAATTGGGCACATTTCGGACGCGCTAGCGCAGTCCTCCGATGTCCGCTGTTGATGCTGTGGACGGCTCCTCCACCGGCACATCGGTGCCATGGATGTGGGCGCTGTTAAGGCTCCCACGATTCAGAGGAGCGAGTGATGCAGACGATAACGACAATCGGTTTAGACATCGCAAAGTCGGTTTTCCAGGTTCACGGCGTCGACGCTGGCGGCCAGGTGATTGTTCGCAGGCAATTGAAGCGTCGCTATGTACTGACTTACTTCCAGAAGCTATCGCCATGTCTGGTCGGTATCGAAGCCTGCGCGTCTGCTCACCATTGGTCTCGCGAGCTCCAAGCGCTGGGTCACACGGTGCGGTTGATGCCGCCGGCCTATGTGAAGCCCTACGTCAAGCGGCAGAAGAACGATGCGACTGACGCGGAGGCCATTTGCGAGGCAGTCACCAGGGCCAACATGCGGTTCGTACCAACCAAGACCCCCGGGCAGCAGAGCGGCCTGCTGCTGCACCGCGCCCGCCATCTGTTCATCCGTCAGCAGACCTCGGTGATCAATGCAATCCGGGCCCATCTTGCCGAGTTCGGGATCGTTGCGCCGGTCGGGCGTCACGGTGTCGAGGAACTGCTCAATGTCGTCGCCGATCCAAACGACAAGCGAGTGCCGGAGATAGCTCGTGCGTGTCTGTCGGCATTCGGAGCTCAATTGCGCAGGATCAAGGAGCAGGTACTGGAATTCGACCGACTGATCAGGGCATGGCACCGATCCAACGAGCTGAGCATGAGGCTCGATGAAGCTCCTGGCGTCGGCCCGGTGCTCGCCACGGCTTTGGTCGCAGCCGTTGCTGATCCAAAGTCCTTCCGATCAGGTCGGAACTTCTCGGCCTGGATTGGGCTCGTGCCGAAGCAGCACTCGAGTGGAGGCAAGAACAGGCTCGGCAATATAAGCAAACAAGGTGACCGCTATCTGCGCGGCTTGTTCGTGGCCGGCGCGCTCGCTGTCATCCGTTACGCCAAGATTCATGGCACCACACATCGGCCGTGGCTCACGGCTTTGCTGGCACGGCGGCCTACCAAGGTTGCGGCTATCGCGCTCGCCAACAAGATCGCCCGAATGGTCTGGGCCATGATGGCAAGGGGCGAGCGATACAAGGAACCCTTCGCGCTTGCGTGATGAACGAAATCGCGCCGGACAACTGGCGCGACGTGAAGGTTGGGAGGGCGAACAGCACGTAATGCAGAGCCGGTCGATCCGGCGATCAGGACAACCCACATGTGCCATAGCATTCTTGAATGCGAGTTGTTGGTCGGGACCTGATCCGCGGAGGGCATTATGGCCAGCGGTTATGTGAACCGCATTAAAAGGCCGAACACATGGCTGCACCGACCAATGCTGCAAAATGTGAAAAAAGCTCTTGCCAACCCGGAGCCGTCCACACATGGCACATTTGAGACATGCCGAAGCACGGTAACGATGTCTGTTTATAGGGGTAGAGCGGAAGTAATCGGTGGCGGTCAAACCGACGCGAATGACCGGAGCCGCACCTCTGTCTCTTCGCTAAGAGTGGATCATTTGTGTCGAAAAAGGCCCCCTCGGCCGAAACCGAGCGGGGCCAACCTAGAAGTGACGCGATTTAGTTTGGGCGTACTGCTGGCGTTCGTTTCCACACCAGTACAGTGGGCGATCCTGGACCAACCGATGGCGCCGGGTTTGTGTACGTGAGTTGATCGGCTGTGAGAGAGACATTCGTTCGCTTCTGGTCGGTTCCAGTCCAATTCGGGAACGAAGACGCCTCGACGTGGAGCACCAGCTCCGTCCCGTTCATTGTATATGTGCCATAGTAAGCGATACTTCCGTGCACGATTGCATTGTTTTCCTCGGGGGTTCCCATATCACGTTTGTTTGCCGAGATTTTTTTGAGGTCAGCGCGCAAGAGTTGGAGTGAGAAACGGCCATTCGCATCAAAGGTCAGGTTGCCCTTTGGATTGGGGCCAAATACCTCCGCCGAAACGGGTGTCCACGTTCCGACCAGGTCCTTCGCGGATTGTGCGACAGCGGTGCTGACGGAGAACGCAAGTCCCAGAAATAGCAGCGCCAAACTCGTGGTCATGACTGTGATGGATCGCTTCATGGTAGTCCTCCCTGGTTGCAAGATGAGACGGCTCGCCGTGGTGCAAGCATCGCACAAGCGCAATGGAATGTGCAGCGATTGCAAGCCATAAGGAGCGCGCGAACGTGCCGCCGACGGGTGCCGGCGGCACCGAACGTAGTTCTATGTCGGAGTATTACTATGCCTGCCGATGGCACCAGTGCTGCGACGAGGGAACGCGGACTTCGGCACGTCGCCGTTTTTTGGCAGCTCGCGTCGTCACATGAGGGGTCGAACGTTAGTTACAAGGGGAGCGAGCCCAAGGGATTATGAGATTTTCGCTAGGTCGATTTGGTCAGGAATTGAAATTGGCCAGCATGACCGCTCATGGCACCTTTGAGACATGCCCGCCTATCCTGAGAATGTCCGCTCACCGGGGTAGACCGGAAGTCGCCGTGGTCCGGCCAACCCGACGCTTTTGACCCACAACGGTCATTGCACGTCCCTAGAAATATATTTGCTTCGACCAGCCCCGGCGGCTTTCAAGTGTCGAGCCTGGACAGTTACAGTACCGCATCCTGATCGATGGGGGGCTTATGAAACGTCGTGATTTCATCTTGGGGATCAGTGGCGCGGCGCTGTATTCAAACGCGGCGCGAGGACAGCAGACGTCGCCGATCGCGCAGCCCACATCCACGAAGAAGCGCATAGCGCATGTGGATCCCGCCCTGAAGGTGGAGGGCATGCAAGCCGCCAGCAGACCTTTCTTCGATGAACTGAAACGGCTTGGCTATGTCGAGGGAGAAAACCTGGTTGTCGAGCGGTATTCGGGAGGCGGCCGAACTGAGCGGTATCAGTCTCTCGCTCAAGAGGTCGTCGATACGAAGCCGGATTTGGTCTTGTCGATTGGCGCCCCCCTGACCTCCCGTTTCAAGGCATCCACGAACACAATTCCGATTATTGCCGTAACCGGAGATCCAATCCGGTTTGGAATTGTATCGAACATTGCGCGGCCGGGCGGCAACATCACGGGCGTCAGCGTCGATGCCGGTGTTGAGATCTGGGGTAAGCGCCTCGAGATACTTTCGGAAGCTGTACCCGGGCTGGTCCGTGTTGTTTACATCTCGACCCAGGGGAATCTTGACAGTGCCGGGGGTAAAGCGACGCAAGAGGCGGCCCAGAAACTGGGCTTATCGTTGGTGCCTGCGCCAGTTAATAGCCCGGTCAATGAAGCGGAGTACAGGCGCGTATTTGATTCCATTCAACGGGATCAAGTCGATGGCGTTATTTTTTCGGCCGAGTTCGAGCACCAACCCCACCGGTTCTTGTTGATTCATCTGCTGCAACAAATCCGCCTTCCCGCGGTTCATATCTTTCCTGATGAGGTGGAGGCCGGGGGCTTGATGTCCTATGCGCTTGACGCGAAACCTGTGCTTCGCACGATAGCCAAGCAGGCCGCCGAGATTTTGAATGGCGCCAATCCGGGCGACATGCCTTATGTTCAGGTCGTTCGCTTCGAACTGGCGATCAACCTCAAGACGGCGAAGGCGCTTGGCCTCGAATTGCCAGCGACGCTTCTCGCCCGTGCCGACAGGGTGATTGAATAACAGCGGTCACTTCCGCTCCTGGCGCCTTTCGGACCTGCTGATCCTCACAGCGAACGTTGGCTATGAGGGGCAAAGCGGAAGTGGCTCGGACAGCGCCAAACTGACGCGATTGACCCAGCCTGTGTGAAAACGCCCTCGAATGATATGATTCTCCTGTGATTTGCCGGGAGGATTCGATGACGCGCTTTGTCGTTGGGAATGACCGCAGTCAAAGCACGTTGTTTCCGGAACGGCTGGATGACTATTTGGGCGAGGATAATCCGGTTCGGGCGGTTGATGTCTTTGTCGATGAGCTTGATCTGGCGGGGTTGGGTTTCGGCGGTGTTGAGCCGGAGGCAACAGGAAGGCCAGGCTATCATCCTGCAACGCTGTTGAAGATTTACGTCTACGGATACCTCAATCGGGTGCAGTCGAGCCGGCGCCTGGAGAGAGAATGCCAGCGCAACATCGAGTTGGTTTGGCTGACCGGCCGCCTGATGCCGGACTTCAAGACGATAGCCGACTTCCGGAAGGACAATGGCGAGGCCATCCGCAGGGTCTGCCGTGAGTTCGTGGTGCTGTGCCGACGCCTTGAGCTGTTCAGCGAGGCGAGCGTTGCGATCGACGGCAGCAAGTTCAAGGCCGTCAACACGCGGGACCGGAACTTCACGCAGGCCAAGATGCAGCGGCGGCTGGTGCAGATCGACGAGAGCATAGCCCGCTACCTCTCACAGCTCGACAGCGCCGATCGCCAGGGGGAAGCCGTACCAGAGGCCAAGATCACTCGGCTCAACGAGAAGATTGCAGCGCTGCGCCAGGAGATAAAGCGCCTGAACGGTCTGAACACTCAGATGATGCAGACGGAGGACAAGCAGATATCGCTGACTGATCCCGATGCTCGCTCGATGGCTACCAGCGGCCGAGGCAGCGGGATGGTCGGTTACAATGTACAAAGTGCCGTCGACACCAAGTACCATCTCATTGTTACCCATGAGGTGACCAATGTTGGTTCCGACCGGAGCCAGCTATTCCGCATGTCTGAGCAGGCACGCGCAGCGATTGGTTCGGAGACCATCGAGGCTGTAGCCGATCGCGGGTACTATAGCGGCGAGGAAATTGTGACCTGCGAGCAAGCCGGCATCACAGTTTATCTGCCGAAGCCGATGACCTCGGGCCTGCTTGCCAAAGGACGCTTCGGCAAGCAGGACTTCGTCTATGTCGCCGCAGACGACGTTTATCTTTGTCCCGCCGGTGAGCAGCTAACCTATCACTACACCAATGAGGAAGAGGGCAAGACACTACGTCGCTATTGGACCACTGCTTGTCAGGTCTGCGCACTGAAGAGCAAGTGCACTACAGGCAAGGAACGGCGAATCTCACGATGGGAACACGAAGCCGTCCTTGAAGCTGTGCAGGCTCGGCTCGATCGGAACCCCGCTAAGATGCGAGAACGCCGCCAAACCGTGGAGCATCCCTTCGGTACGATAAAGTCTTGGATGGGAGCCACGCACTTCCAGATGAAAACGCTCAAGAACGTCGGCACAGAAATGGCCCTACACGTCCTGGCCTACAATATGAAACGGGTAATCAGCATTCTAGGCGTTGGTGGTTTGATGGAGGCGATCCGCGCCTAAGCTAGGCCCGGCGTCACCATGTCGAGCTTGCTTGCCCAAAAACATCACGTTTTTACACAGTCTGGACCCATAAGCGACATTGCCGAGTTTCAATCTAACTACTTTCCAGACCCCGGTTGGAATCGATCCTGGCCTCAGGACACGACTAAAACCGTCCCGGTAATATCGATAGCGCCGAGCCGGTAACCGTCCGATGCCGGACCGGCGGAGCTGTCAGTACTGAGGGACTTGCGATATATTTGAAGTCGTGCTGGACATCTTGTTTCGGAGGACGGCTCGATGCAAGCCAATGCTCTGACGTGCGAACCTGCCTCGCAAATGTTATCGCTGCTCAATGGATGTCTAACGACGCAGGCAATTCACGTAGCGGCAAGGCTTGGCATTGCCGATGAGCTAAGAGACGGCAAACGCCGGATCGGTGATCTCTCGGTGGCGCTCGACGCCCAACCGGATGCGCTCGATCGGCTAATGCGCATGCTTGCAAGCATTGGCGTGCTGAGTGCAGGAGACGGCGGTACGTATCGGCTGACGCCGCTCGGTGAAACGCTGCGGACCGATCACCCCAACTCAGTCCGAGATTGGGCACTCTACGTTGGTGCTTCGGCGCCCTGGAGTGCATGGGGTCATCTTTACGAGTCCGTCAAAACGGGCACGCCGGGCTTCGTCTTGGCTCACGGCATGCCGACCTACGACTTTCTCGAATCGCACCCTGAACTTGCCGCATGCTTTAACCGCTGGATGAGTAAGCAATCGGCGCAGCAAAACTCCGCGATCCTGGATGCTTATGACTTTTCCAAATTTCAAGTCGTCGCGGATATTGGCGGCGGTCAGGGCTCGACTTTAGCGGCCGTGCTTGAGCGTTATCCGTCTTTGCGAGGCATACTTTTCGACAGGTCTTCCGTCGTGGCCGAGCCGGCAGCTTTGGACGCCAGCGGGATACGCGCGCGCTGTGCTGTTGTGGGCGGCGACATGCTGGAGGCGTTGCCCCCGGATGCTGATCTCTACATGATCAAGCGTGTCCTTATGCTTTGCGGCGATGCCGAGGCTGTCAGAGTTCTGAAGAACTGCGTAGCTCACGTGCGGCCGGGGGGCAAGGTACTTGTGGTCGAGATGGTCATGCCGCCAGTCGGCGAGCCTGGACCGGAGACAACGTTCGATATCCTCATGCTGCTCGCCAACAAGGGCGGGCGCATTCGCACGGAATCCGAATTTCGCAAACTATTCGCGGAGGCAGGCCTAAAACTCGATCGCGCGATCACGACACGGTCGCCGAATGTACTTCTTGAGGGAACGCTTGCTTGACTTTCTCCTGCACCATCGGGTGCAGACCTGAGGCCTCGGTACCTTCTGCAAGTGGCACGCTTGAGACATGCCAGGGCGGGTCTGATGATGTCCGTTGTTTGAGGAAGACCGGAAGTGACCGACACGCAGCCAAACTGACGCGATTGACCCAACACGGACATCGCCAAATCACTTTTAGTCTCCAAAGTGCCTGTTTTGGCCAGTAAGATGCTTTGAACCTGAGCTAGGGCGTGGATATGAGGCGGCGGGCTTTTCTCGGTGTCGTGTGTGGCGCGGTGGCATGGCCGCTTGCTGCGACCGCACAGCAGCGCACCATTAGCAAGCGTCTTGCTATCTTCAGCCCATCAGAGCCGAGCGCGGACTTGCATGAGCAAGGCAGCAAATTTTCCCGAGCCTTATTCGCCGAGCTTCGGCGATTGGGGCAGATCGAGGGACAAAACCTCAAGGTCGAAAGCTACGGCCGAGAGCAAAACTCGTCGGGCGTCGAAGCCATGGCGACGGAAATCGTTCGGAGCAACCCGGATGTCATCCTCGTCGCTGGCCCTAACGCACCCATCTTCAAAAAGCTAACGCGTATTCCGATCGTAGCGATAACTGGCGACCCCGTTAAGGCGGGGCTCGCCGAAAGTCTGGCACACCCGGGCGGCAATTTCACCGGCGTTAGCGTCGACACCGGTCCCACCATTGATGGAAAACGGATTGCACTGTTGCGCGAGATAGTTCCGACGATGTCGAAACTTGGCTGTCTCGTTCTTCGAATGCAATGGCATGGGCCAGCCACAGGTCCCGCAATCCGCGCAGCGGCCGAAACGGCAGGCCTCACTCTCGCGGTGTCGTTAGTGGATATTGGTGCCAGCGAAGCAGACTATCGGGCGGCGGTCGAGAGCATCTCCCGCGACGGTGCAAATGCGGTCGTCGTCATCGGGTCGCCTGAGCTCTTTCAAAACGCCCCTCTGATCGCCAAGTTGCTCGGCGACGCGAAGCTTCCGACGATATTTACGCATCCTGAAGCCGTCGAGGCCGGGGGCTTAATGGCCTACTCCTTCGACCTGATCGAATTGTATAAGCGCGTCGCCAGTCCTATCGACGCAATTCTCCGAGGAGCAAAGCCCGGCGACATTCCGATCTATCAAGTGACCAGATTTGAGTTGTCGATCAACCTCAAGACAGCCCAGCAGTTGGGACTTTCCGTGCCTCCTGCACTCGTCGCGATTGCCGATAAGGTAATTGAGTAAACAGGTCCGGTTGTGGCACTTTTCGGACTTAGCGGGCCGGCCTCACCATGTCCGTTGTTCGGGGAAGACCGGAAGTAGCCAGCAATGGGCCAAACCGACGCGATTGACCCAATTCGGACATAGGCACCTAGATTACTGCCACTCCGAGGGATTACTTTGTCGAACCGTGTGGTGCGGGCCCGTGACCGCTTTCGACCCGAGAACGCACCTAGCGGAGCAACCCATTGGTGTGATCTGATGCCATCGAATTGATCTTGAACATGGGGAGCGGCCTTGCCCGAAGAGCGTGTTCAACGGCGGTTGGCGGCAATCTTGGCCGCCGATGTGGTCGGCTACTCTGCGATGATGCAACGCGCGGAGGAAGCCACCTACGCCGAGTTCGAGCGGCTCAAGCGGGACTTGATCGCGCCGAGCCTCTCCCGACACGACGGCCGACTGATTAAGACAACGGGTGATGGCGCGCTCGCCGAGTTCGCAAGTCCCTTGGCCGCCGTGAGATGCGCGACCGAGATGCAGGATCATCTCGCCGAGGGTAGCGGTCCATTCAAGCTACGCATCGGGCTCAACCTCGGTGACGTGATCGTTGGGCAGGACGGCGACCTCTACGGCGACGGGATCAACATTGCTGTCCGGCTGGAGGGGATCGCCGATCCGGGCGGCATCCTGATTTCCGAAAAGGTCTATAGCGAAGTCGAAGGCAAGCTGGACGTTGGCTTCGAGGATCGCGGCGAGCAGCAGCTCAAGAACATCGCCAAGCCGGTCCGCGCTTACGCTGTCCGTGCTGGAGCGTCTAGCGCGCTGACCGAGAGACTAAGCGCGGCCCCGCCACTTCCAGACAAGCCGTCGATCGCGGTGCTGCCGTTCGAGAACATGAGCGGTGACCCCGAACAGGAATATTTTGCGGATGGAATGGTTGAGGAGATCATCACGGCGCTTTCGCGGTCCAAGTCGCTGTTCGTAATCGCTCGCAATTCGAGCTTCACCTTTAAAGGCCGAGCCGTCGATGTGAAGGAGGTCGGACGCAGGCTCGGCGTGCGCTACGTCCTTCAGGGGTCTGTGCGCAAGGCGGCGGGGAAAGTCCGCATCACAGGGCAGTTGATTAATGCGGTTACAGGGGCGCACATATGGGCGGATAGGTTCGAGCGTGACCTGACAGACGTTTTTGCTCTGCAGGACGAAGTCGGGGTCGCCGTTGTCTCAGCCATTCAGCCAAAATTGCTTCAAACAGAGATTGCAATGGCGGCGCGGCGGCGACCGGAGAACCTTACCGCCTACGATCTTTGTCTGCGAGCTGCGCAGCAGGCCTCCTTTGCGACCCGCGAAGGGTTGGCCGAAGCGATCAGGTTGGCTCATCGCGCATTGCAGCTAGACCCTCAGTTTGGGATCGTCGCGGGTCTGGCAGGTGTCTGTCACATGCACAATGTCCTTTTGGGCTATGCAATCGATCCTCATTTCGAGCGCAAGGAGGCTATTCGGCTTTCTCGCTTGGCATTGAGTATCGACGATAGTGAGGCAGAAACGTTGTCATGGGCTACCCTTATCTCCGCGTTCTTTGTCCACGAGTATGAAGGTGCGATCGAAATGGCAGACCGGGCGGTCGCGCTCAACCCAAACTCACATCAGGCATGGGCCTGCAGAGGCTGGGTGTATGGAGTTGCGGGGCTGAATGGAGTTGCGGGGCTGCCGGAGGAAGCGATCCGGAGCTTTGAACGCGCCATTCGCATGAGCCCGCTAGACCCGCTGCTATACCGGCCGTTTACTGGGATGGGGTATGCCCTGATTGAGCTTCGTCGCTTTGACGAGGCCATCGTCGCGGGGAAGAAAGCCCAACGCCAGAACTCCTCTTTTTCGCCAGCTTACCGCTGTCTGGCGTCCGCTTTCGCCCATCTCGGTCGTGACGCTGAGGCGCGTGAGGCGGCGGCGCGTCTACTTGAACTCGATCCCGCCTTTACGATATCCGCGTGGATCGCCAGGGGTGGGCAATCAAATGCGAAGCTGCTGATTGAGGGTCTTCGGAAGGCGGGGTTGCCCGAATGACGCCGCACGGCTTGTGCTCGACGAACTGATCGAACACGCCCGCAATTTGTCGCAACGCATGAGTCCGAAAGTGGCAGATTTTGTTGCAAAAGTCGGTTGAGACACGCCGCGAAGCGTGATTCCGTTGTGGTGACGCGAATCTCGGCGAGGTCGATCCATGATGGGCCGTCTGAAGAGTGACCAAGGTCAACTGTTCTACGAGTTTCGTCTTGGCGATGCCGTTCCCGAAGATCACATGGTGCGGGAGATCGACACTGCTCTCGATCTGTCCTGGCTCCGCAGCGAACTTGCACCCCATTATTCGTCCATGGGTCGCCCGTCGATCGATCCGGAACTGATGATCCGGATGCTGGTCGTAGGTTATGTCTTTGCGATCCGCTCGGAGCGATTGATCTGTCGTGAAGTGCAGGTGAACCTCGCCTATCGCTGGTTCTGCAAGCTCGGTATCGAGGACGCCGTTCCGGATCATTCGGCGTTCTCGCGTGCTCGGAACGAGCGTTTTCGTGAAGGTGATGTTTTCCGCCGGATGTTCGAACGGGTAGTCGAGGCGTGCATTGCGGCTGGTCTGGTTGGTGGCGAAGGCTTTGCCGTCGATGCGAGCCTAATCCAAGCTGACGCCAACAAGCAGCGCTCGATCGCGGGTCAGGATTGGCGCAGGGATCGTGATCCGGCGAGGTCAAGCCGCGCGGTGAAGGAGTATCTGGCGACGCTCGATGATACGTCCTGGGGTGCTGCCAGCGAGGTTGTTCCGAAGTTCGTCTCACCATCCGATCCCGCGGCCCAGTGGACCGGCGCGCATAAGGGACCGGCCTTCTTCGCTTACTCCGACAATTATCTCATCGACCTGAAGTTCGGCGTCATCGTTGATGTCGAGGCCTCCCGCTCCATTCGCCAGGCCGAGGTCGGTGCGGCGAGGACCATGATTGAGCGAACGGAGGAGCGCTTTGGTCTCAAGCCGGAGCGGCTTGTCGGGGACACCGCTTACGGGGCGGCTCCGATGCTGAACTGGCTGGTCGAGGAGAAGAGCATCGCACCTCATATTCCCGTGTTCGACAAATCGAAGCGGAACGACGGCACCTTCTCGCGCGGCGACTTTCGATATGATCCGACCGGCGACGTCTACCACTGCCCGGGCGGAAAGCAGCTTGGGACGAGTGGCACCGTGCACGAGGGCAAGACGCTGCTGTATCGTGCCAGCAAGCTCGACTGCGATGTATGCCCGCTCAAACCCCAGTGCTGCCCAAAAGAGCCATCACGCAAGATCCCGCGCGATATCCATGAGCACGCCCGCGACGTCGCGCGATCGTTCGTTGGCACCGAGGACTTTGAGCAGTCGCGGCGCGAGCGGAAGAAGATCGAGATGCGGTTCGCACATCTGAAGCGCATCCTGCGGCTCGGTCGGCTTCGACTTCGTGGCCCACGAGGCGCCCAGGATGAGTTCGTTCTGGCCGCCATTGCTCAGAACCTGCGACGGCTCGCCTCGCTGGTCGCCCGGCCGCCACCCGCTGCGGCCTTGCGTATTGCGTAGCGTAGGAGTTGCGTAGAGAGCGTCAGGGCCGGCTGATCAAAGCCGGTCGTCCTTAGCGAAATGGCCAAAACGATCCATCGGTAGCAGCCGACTTTTGCAACAAAATCGGCACTTTTCAGACATGCCGCGTCGTGCTTACGATGTCCGTTGATGGGGGCAAAGCTGACCTCGCTACCTTGAGCGCGGGTGGCTGCAACTGCATGGGCGGATCAAGCTCGCTGGCGAGTACGCTTCCTTCTAAGTATCGTCAGTTGCCAATTAGTGAAGTTATAGAGCCCGGTCCATTCGTGAACCGGGGTACCGCACATACGGCAATGAAATTTGCCGGGATGTCGTCCCGGCTGTTCTTCCTGCCTCGCCGTGTAAACAGTCGCGCAATGCGGGCAGGCGAAATGAACGATCAACTTGAAATCGTTGCTCATGCTCCAATGATGCGCTGATTCGGCACTTTTTCAGCGCGGAGATTCGCATCCAGTCATCCGTTGCCTATCTTTCCCGTATGCGAAATTTAGCGTTCCAACCCTGCATCCCGACCAAGGCGGCTAAAGTTCCTGACCGGCCGGAGTGGATCCATGAGATCAAGCACGACGGCTACCGCTTGATCGTCCACCGCGATGGCAAGCGCGTCCGGCTGTTGACCCGCAACGGCCACGACTGGACGCAGCGCTATCCGCGTATCGTCGAGGCCGCGCTGCGTAATCGAAACAATTCTTTTGTCGTCGACGGCGAGGCAGTGCTGCTCGGTGTCGACGGCGTTTCCGACTTCAACGGGCTGCACTCACGCAAGCACGATGCCGAGGTCGAGCTGTACGCCTTCGACATGCTGGTCAGCGACGGTGACGATCTCTGCAAGCTGCCGCTGTCGATGCGCAAGACCAACCTGCAGCGGCTGCTGGCAAGGCGGGTCGACGGCATCCATCTCGCGCCATTCGAGACCGGTGAGATCGGTCCTGACCTATTCCGCCACGCCTGCCTGATCGGGCTGGAGGGGCTGGTCTCCAAGCACCGCGATAGCTTCTATCGCGCCGGCCGGTTCGACCGTTGGATCAAGGTGAAGAACCGGCAGCATCCCGCATTCAGCCGGGTGATGGATGCATTGGGCTGACCATGATCCAGATCAATGCCTGTCACTAAACTGTCGCACAACGAGCGGCATGGCATTCGATCCAAGGCGGGTTTTCAACCTTGAAGCGTTCGGCATCGCCACGATCATCTCAGCGCGCTAGTGATGGTCGGCGTCGCGTATTCGATCTGGTGATGGCCGCTGGCTTTGAGCTGGCACAAACTGCATAGGCATCGTGGATTCAGAACCCTGCCACGCGCCTGTGGCGGATTGTCGCGGCTGCTGCCATAGGCTAACCTCCGTCCATCACCGCATCGCCTTCGGCCAGCACGGTGACTGGACTGGAGAGACTCCATTGCTCCCGCCCGTTCACGCGCCGGGAGCATTTTGTGTCTGACGTCTGGTTTCGAATTGTCGTGTTTAGCCTTGGCGGATTGTCGATATTGGTAACGGTCATCGCGCTCTTCATGCACTAGTGAGGTGGCTGAAGCCCGGGCGACGAGAGCCAGTCGCTGATGTGAGATGCTGTCTCAAGCTGCCTGATCTTTTTTAGCAACTCATCCTTCTGTCGACCAGCTGGGAGCTTGGCAACTTGTGCTTCCAGTCGCGCCTTGTCGGCGGCAACTTGATCTTGAAAAGTCAGCAGGCGGTGCATGGGCAACCTCGGGGGTTAACCTCACGGCCTTACGCGAGTAGCAAGAAGCGGGAGCCGGAAACAGCTGTCGAAACGGTTCATCGGAAGGACCCGACGGTAATTAAAAACCTCTTGCTCGGAGCTGTCTGCCCGGTAGACGACAGATCGACGCCAAAATCATAGACCCACCGAGTGCGGGGCCTGAGGAACGATCCCAATCCTTAGGCGTAGGGTCTGGTGACGGCACTTGTTGTCCCGTGCCGTCCAGAGGACCCGGCCCACATCCTCAGCAGCCGGGGTCGCTCGCGGGGTGCCTAACTTTAGTTCAGCGTAAAGGCCCATGGATCGTATCTACCTCGCCATCATCGCGTCGGCTGTACTGGTGCTGCTCGGCGCGGCCAGCTTGTACATGACCCACACCGCCGACCTCTTGAATCACGCGCGCACGGTAGGAGTCGCCGGTCGAACTAGATAAGCGCGAGCCGCTCGCCCTTGTGGGGAACGATCTCAACCTTCTCACGTAGGTTTGGCGGCGGCGTTATCAACGCGCCTGCGACCGCCTCGACCAACCGAGCCAGCCTCTTACGGGCGCGCTTTAGAGGAAGTTGGCGCATGTCTTTTCACCTGAGACATATTTTCAACATCGAAGTGGCCGCGATTACGGCGCTCGTTCTCAGTGTCGCTCTGATTGTCTATGTCCTGTTGTCCCTTTGGGGTATCACTGGCTTCCCGGAGTAATTCCTCTTTGCGCCAAAGGCGCAGGGCGACTGTTAACACCCCTTTATGGCGGCGCATGACCCCGTGTCATCTATCGGTCGCCCGTTTCATCGGGTTCGTCCAGACAGCTTACCTGCGAGATGAAATCGTCGAATATAGCGACCGCGTCTTTGACCCCATGACAACCGCAGCTGTCAACGGACGTTTTGAGGCTGTGATCGATCAGCTCCAGCCAAAACAATGGTGCGCCATCAACATCGGCCTTCGGATCCCGAAACATGCGGATCTCGTAGCTGCCGATCGAGGCGAGCGAAACCGACGCTTCTGGACCGTTCCCCGGAATGGACGAGAGTCTGCCGTAGGCTCTCGCAATTTTCAATTCAGTCAACGTCCTTTCGAACGAGTTGCAGGTAGTCAACGTTCAAAGTCCCCCAAAGCAAAACGCAAGCGGCGGATGTAGCAAATCGGGTTAGAGGGGCGCTTGTTATGGCCCGCCAATTATTTGTTATTGGGTGCCGAGGTGCCTTGAGAACAGTCCGGCTCGGACTGTTTGCGCGCCATAAGGCCGCCATGATCGACCGCATCCGCGTCATCAAACACGAAGCGGTGCTGGGCTGTGGCAGCTTTGAGGTCTGCTTCGCGGACGGCCGGGTCTCGCAATATTTCTATTTCGACGATCTGCCGAGCCGCCGGCTACGGCCGGAGATGTGACCCGCGAGCAGGCGCTGTAGGCGGCCACGGCGTTGGCGCGGATCGATGCCAACGCTCGCCGACGGTGCTCAACCAAGAGACCAATTTTTCATAACGTGTGACCTGCGTCACCGATCGCAACAAGCGACTGCGGGTATCGAAGGGAAGAAGCGGCACCGGCAGGTCGGCACCGCACTTCCAGCGATAAGGAGAAAATCATGGCTATCGAGTTACGTGCTCTCCCGCGATTTACTTTCCCCTCGAAAACAGGCGGCCCCCAAAGCCAAGCCCTAACCGTCGGATTCTCTACACTCCCGCGGAGTGCAGTGGCCGCGATAAATGGTTTCAGCATTGGTTACACGAATAGCGACCACCATTTGCTTCGAGAAGAGATCGATGTAGGTACGCAAGTACAGAATGGCACCCAAGGCCCCGAGGTTAGGGTAGTAGTCAATTTCTCGCTGCGTGATAGTTCCGGGACTTTTGATGACGCGTACAGTGGTTTTGTTGATGTGGTGCTGATTGTGGATCGCCCCTAGATCGAGACGAGTTCACGCCACGGGTGACGATGCCGGCGGTCGCGCCGTCGGCGGCGTTTAGTCGGGTGATGGAGCAGTTTTAGTCGGCTCGCCCGTCTATTTGATCGCCAAGCCCGAGCTCACCATCGTGATCGGCATGCCGGCCAGGCGCAGCGCGCTCGATCGGCTCGCAATGTCGCCGCAAGAAAACCGCTACGCGCTGACGGGCACCACTGGCCATTCATGACCACTGGCGGGCGGGCGCTGGCGCTCGCATCTGCGAGCGGCCTGAAGAGGCGGTCCCAGCATTGGGGGCGAGTCATGCCGGGACCGTTATGGACGGACCAGCGTTTCCCCCCCAGGGATTCAAGTTACCAACGTTAGTACTGTCTGTCCGGCTTCCGACACTCTCGCCGGAGATCGCGCGCCTGTCGCTTCACGTCGGATGAACGCGTCTTGCCACGTTCCCGGAGCAACGGAGAAACTGGCCATACCAATGCCTCCAAAATCAAGTTTTTGTCCCAAAACAGAGCGTCGGGCCGCTCCGCTCAACAGTCATCAATCCGCGCCTCGCCGGCGCGCTTCGGTCGCTTTTTGACAGCTACTAAACCAAGCTGCCGGGCTTTCGTTTTCACCGAACCAACGTAGCGTCCAAGAGATTTCGATATTTCGTCCGCACTATGCCGCTGCCCGCTCATGGAGATCAGGGTCTCAACCTCTAGTTCGGTCCATTCCCGGGGCTTAAACGACTTCATCGCGAGCCAGATGATCTGCGGAAAATGCAATAATGAGCTCCAATTCGGGCGAACAGGAGGCCAATCTTTCGAGCCGTGGAAGAGACAATCGGTGGTGAGGTGCTCGGTCGATCCAGCAAGAGCGGCAGATTGCGGCTCTGGTGAACGAGATGAGAGAGACGGCATTGCAGACAGGTAGGGGAAATCCTTAACCGCCGACCGCTATGGTCGAGGCAATCGCGGAAATCCCGCGAGAGTATTGCGTAAGGAAACCCGCCGCAGACCCGGCGGGTTTTCCATTCGATCTTTATTTTCATCTTGAAGTTTGATTTAGATGGAATACCGGAAGGCAAAGCGTGTCGTGTTTGAGCGGGGATTTGCCGCTAACATGATGGCGATCGACGGTACTTGGCGGCGGCCCTGCACCATGGAGGATGTATCGGAGACCGGTGCTAGACTGACCGTCGAGGGCTCGATCGAAGGTCTTCCCCTCAAGGAATTTTTTCTACTGCTTTCGACTATGGGAAATGCATACCGGCGCTGCCAACTCGCCTGGGTCAATGGCGATCAAGTTGGCGTCTTTTTCCTCAGACCGGGCGACAAGAAGAAAAAAACGGCGACTAATCGAATTTTCTAGGATTTCGGACGTATTTTTGTCCTTTGAAATCGGGCACGGCGCCCCTTCTGGCGCGAAATAAATTCCTCTTTATGGGATGGGCAAGTGGCGGGGATTTAGGTCTACGCTGGCGCTGTCTGTTTCGCGAATGTGCGCGCTCTCGTTCACGTAGGGAGCCTTAATCATCTTTTTACCAGAACTGTTCATATTGTAATCGGTACACCACCAGAGGTCCCTTCATGACTCGCCGAGGAGGAGGGTCTGCCGCTCGCAGAGATGAAAACGTATTGAGTTTTGTTCGTCCGCCGGTGCCAACCGCCGGCGCCGGCGCTCTCGAGTTGGTGTATCAGGCCGCCGAAATTTTCAGCAGCATTGAGAATACTGCGCGAGAAATCGAAGCTCGCGCCCAAGCCATGTGCAAGAGCGCGGCGCAGCGTCTGAGTTTGGCTGAGCGACGGACGGAATCTGCAGAAAATTCGTTGCGAGGAGTTATCGCTGACGCGGACCGTAAACTTTCCGACGCCTCTAGAGCCCTGTCGGAGGTTGCACTACGTGTCACAACGGCGGAGGACAGGGCGGTAGCCGCGGAAGTTCGTGCGCAGGTGGCTGAGGCAGAAGCGCGCGAGGCAAAACAGGCTCTGGCCTTGGTTGAGGACGCTATTCGCAGGCGCCTGCTTTGCGCTAGCCCGGAAGCTGTAAGCCGTTTGTACCAAGTAGCCTGACTATGTTGGCACCAGTCAGGTGCCCAGTGTCGATAAGTAATATCTAATTCATGCTCAAGAGTTAGCGGGATATGTCATGGCCGATAGTGAAGCGAAATCTGATGGGGACGGGCGAACAAGAATTGAAAGGCGATCCTTGACGGACACTCGATCAGAAGCGGAAAGGCAGCTGACTCGTGAGCGCCGATCGCAAGTTGACAGGCGGACCGGCACTGCGAGCGAGCAGCCTTCGCAAGACCAGCTTTCTCTTTTTGCGAAGCGTGTTAGGCGTGCCATCAGAGACGAGAGCAGCCGCCACATTTTCGGTATTTCTTCGGGCGAGGATGATTTTAGAGGTTATCCCGACGTCCTTCGGGCTCTGGACTGGATCGAAGGTCTAGCGAATCCCTGACCTGCTTTTCTTTGCCGATTTCCGATAGCGAGTTTTCGGCAGCTGCAGGTGTTGTTGGACTGATCTCCTCCAATACAAAAGCTCCGTTAACCGATTGGGTCGCAGAGTTTCCAAGCATCAGGCCGTTCGCGGCGCCATTCTGAGGAGAATAGTTTGCAGCTCGTCTCTTCGCGGATCGTTCGCTTTATTGACAGTGAATCCCTTGAAGCGAGTAGTGCCCGTGAGGTCCTGTTCCGAAATAGCAGCGGCTTCATTCTCTATCTCTCGGATGACGACTACTCGTCAGCTCCAGAAGAGCGGCTCATTTCCCTCGAGCTCCGAGAAGCCTTAATCTGGCTAAATGAAGGCTACCCAGATCAGGGATCCTTCTGGACCTAAACCGATGTCGATCCTTCAGGAATTAGATGATGCCATCTCCAAGGGTACGCCCGAAAGCCGCTTGAAGGCTTTGTGGCATGCAACCGATATGCTGATAATGGGCCGCTACACCGAGAGTGAGATCTGGATCTTTGGGGAAGTTGATCGGACGCCTCTCAGAGGAGATCGAACTAGTTGCCCGCTCCGAGCTTGCAAAACGGCTGGCCCGAATTGACCAGGCGCCGATCTCCGTGATCCAGAAGCTCGCTTTTGACGATTCAATAGATGTCGCTGGCCCGATCCTTCGCTATTCCGCGCGGCTTGGCAATCAGGCCTTGGTTGCGAACGCTCGCTCTAAAAGTCAGCAGCATCTTTTCGCAATCTCGCGGCGAAAATCGATCGACGAGCCGGTCACCGATGTACTCGTGACAAGAGGCGACCAGACGGTCGTGAACTCGGTCGCCGTCAATACCGGCGCACGTTTCTCGGATTCGGGCTTTCTGCATTTGATTAAGCGTTCCGAGGATGACTCCATCCTGGCTGAGCATCTCGGGCGTCGGCAAGACATCCCAAGGCACCTGTTCCAGCAATTGATCGCGAAGGCGTCAGACGAAGTACGAAAGAAACTTGAAATCGAGCGGCCTGAGGCCGGTAATGCAGTCGCCGATATAGCCGGATCGTTGCATGCGATGTTTGGCCCTGCGTCAAAAGATTACTTTACCGCCAAGAAAACCGTAGGTGCGCAGCACCGACGCGGTGAGCTGGGAGAAGCCCAGCTTCTCGAGTACGCCCAGGCCCGCAAACTCAATGAAGCCATCGTCGCGCTATCGTTGTCGTGCACCTTGCCGGTCGATGTCGTGGAGCGGGCACTGCTCGCCCCGGATAAGGAGGCGCTACTGATCCTGGCGAAAGCCCTCGACTTATCTTGGACGACGACCATGGCGTTGTTGTTTCTTGGAGCCCCCGATTATCGGATCGCGGCGAAAGATCTGGACGCATTGAAAGCGGAGTTCGCTCGGTTGGACGTCGAGACGTCCAAAAAAGTGCTGAAGGCCTATCATTCACGTAAGGAATCAGGAAGCTCGAACCTGCGCCGCCTTCCTCAACTCCACGCGCTCTGAGGAATTTGGTCGACGCTTATGCGTACATCGGTTTGGCCAAATCTCTGGCGGGTTGTGGCACCGAAACCGAAGCCCTGATCCATGAGGCACTTCAGCTATCTCCTCGCGACACTCGCACTCACCTCTGGATCATGGTTGTGTTGCTGCGCGCGGCCAGCGACGGGCAACGAAGCTCTCCGCCGGGCTCTATAGGCGTCAATATGTCCCCATGTTTCTTTCCGCATCGAGATCGACATCGGATCGCGACACAAATGTGAACACATCAATCACACGCCGTTGATTTGTCTCGGGTTTTCAGGCGAGCTTGACTCCCTGCGCAATGGCTTTACGGCTTACTTCGCGCTCTTCCCGGAGAACGGCTCTTTTGCCTCCGTCGCCTGCGCTTCCTATCGCAAGCTTAGCGCCAGCACCGCGGCGCCCGAACCACGCGACTTCACCGTACGCATCGGGCGCGTGCGTCTCGCGCGCCTTCTGCGTCCACCGCATCCCACCGCGCGTTCGTGACGTGCGCAACGCCCCTCTCATCGGGTGAGACGGGCGGAGTCAAACCACTGATTTGCCCGACAACGAAAGCGAAATATTTTCAGCGAGAGGTCTGGACAGGTTTTAGGTGATTTGCCCGTCGTGTTGTTTTGCCGCATATGGCGCGGCGAATTTTGACTTGCGCGCCAGGCAAATCAGCCAGCAGCGGAGGCGGGTCACGGCGGGCAGGCGGAGTTCAAGAAGTTCATGAACAGGCGCGGCTTCGATATGATTGATCTGGATTCGGCTGACTTCGCGGAGTTCATGAAGACGGAAAACGAGGACAACGGCAAGCGCTGAAGTCGCTCGGGCTGGCAAAGTAAGGAACCGCGAAAATGACGTTTCGTGTCTTGATCATCGGTGGCACGGGGCAGGTGGGAGCTGCGGTGGTGCGCGCACTGGCTGCGGAGCCATTCTGCGCTGAAATCGTGATGGTCAATCGCAGGACGATTTCGGCGACCGCTGATCCCTGTGTGCGGCAGGTGGTCCTGGATACGGCAGCGGCCCAGTTTCCGGCAGAAGTGAGCAAGCTTGCGCAGGGCATGGTTGCGCAAGGCGATCCCGTCTATGGGGCGTCCTGTGTCGGCGTCGGTCAAGGCAGCATGAAGTGGAGCGAGGAGGAATTAAAGGCCCTCGAAATTGGCGTGGTCGGTGGCTTCGCCCGCGGTTGCCGGGCCGGGGGCATCACACGATTTGCTCTGCTCTCGGCCGTGGGAAGCACCGCGAAAAGCAGGATTCGCTACGTGCGCGTCATGGGGCTGAAGGAAGAGATGGTTCAAGGCACCGGCTTCCAGCGCCTCGCGGTTTTTCGTCCCGGAATTATCGCAGGCAATGTGCACACGCCGCGCTATGTGGCCTGGTTGGGGCGCCTGATTCCCGGCCGTTTTGGCACGATCGAACAGGACGATATCGGCCGCGCCTTTGTCGCTGAGTTCGTCAGCAACTCGGCGCCAAACGGGGTTGTGTATTTCGAAAATGGGGCGATGAGACAGAGGTCTCGTGCGCTTAAATAGCGCGTAACGCATGGGGCGGATTAGCCAGTAGGGCGGGTTAGCGAAGCGTAACCAGCCGACTTGTCACTTGGAATGGCGGATTACGCATTCGACTAACCCGCCCTACGCTTGCTGATGCCATGCGGCTTTGCTGCCGGCTTTCCGGAGTTGAGTGCGCTGTCACCGTAATCCGATGATAATGCTTGACTTAGAGTGTGCTCGAACCTGTAGCTTCCCTGGCGTCGTGACGAAAGACAGGTTTGCATGAAGATTGGTGAGTTGGCGAAGCGTTCGGGATTGTCGGCCCACACCATCCGCTACTACGAGCGGATCGGGCTGCTTCCCTATGCCGACCGGGACCCATCGGGCCAGCGTGATTACGACGCATCAATTCTGGTTTGGATCGAATTTCTCCACCGAATGAAGACAACGGGAATGCCGATCCGGGAAATGTTGCGCTACGCCGCCCTTCGAGACGGCGGCGTAGAGACGGAAGCGGAACGTCGCGCGCTGCTGGAACAGCAACGCGTGCGTGTACGCACTCATCTTGGCGAACTGCAAGACTGTCTTCTCGTCCTCGACGCCAAGATCGCCGGATACTCCGGCGTGGAAAAGAGGATGAAGGTATATGACGCAATCGCACCTGGACGCGAACGAAAGCCGGCTGGAACGCGGCAAGCGGGCACTCGCTCGGATTGACGGCGAGGCAGGTCAAAATGTCATTTCAGCCCTGGCCGACATTGCCCCGGACTTCGCGACCTATGTGTTCGAGTTTCCGTTCGGCGACATCTATTCACGGCCAGGACTGAGTGCGCGCGACCGCGAGATCGCAGCGATCGCGTCACTTGCGGCGATGGGAAATGCGACGCCGCAGCTGAAGGTCCACATCGAGGCGGGCCTCAATGTCGGTCTCACGCGTGAAGAGATCACGGAAATATTGATGCAAATGGCTGTCTATGCGGGGTTTCCCGCAGCGTTGAATGGTCTTTTCGCGGCCAAGGAAGTCTTCGTTGCCAAGCGGGATTTTGCACCGGTTACTTGAACAGCGCGAAATAGCGAGTAGGGCGGGTTAGCGAAGCGTAACCCGCCGACTTGGTCACATGGCGGATTACGCCTTCCGCCTTCGCTCTGCGAGCTACGGCGGACAAGTTGGCTAATCCGCCCTACGCTTGCTCACTTTTTGGGATCGCCAGGTTGTTGAAAGTCAGCCGCGCTTAGCGTGTTGGCGAGTGTCTTTCTTGCGCTGTAACGCTCTCCGTCGAGCATTCCGCTATGGTATGCCGGCAACCACGGCAGCTTATTCTTAATGCCCGTCGTGATTGGCTCGTCGGTACTTTCAAGCGTGATTTCATTCCAGCCGACGGCCGATCCGAGCGTCGCCGGCAAATCGTTCGGATTGACTGAGAGCACAGACTTCGGGTCGTTGACGTTCTCGAAGGTCACAAGGTCAGGTAGCTCTTCCCCGGTAATCGTGCGCGGCCCGCGCGCGCGGGCAATTGCAGCTACGGTATCCATGCCATTAGCCGACAGGGGGATGCCATAAAGCCGCGACATGCGCCCTATTCCGGGGCCACCGTCGGGCGTCCACGGCCGCTCCTCACGCGAGTATGGCTGAAGCCGCCTTGTCAACAAGGCGATTAGCGGCCTCGCGCCGGGACCAAGATCAAGATATAGCGCTTCGCCCCGAAGCTCGTGCATAGTCCCTCTGGCGGGGATCGAAACGTCCCTGAAGGTCACTTCGACGATGCTTGAGCCACGCTTATTCACCGCAAGCGTGAGCTTGTATCGGTAGCTCTCCGCTCTTCCGCACCCAACGAGGATAACGGCCGCCGTCGCGAGAACCAGGAGTGACCTCGTCGCCAGCATCATGATGCGCCCCTTCCGGCTTCTCGTCGCTCTGCTAACACAGCCTGCAGTGTGGTCACATGGAGCGGCGGATTGCGCCTACGGCTAATCCGCCCTGCGCTCGCTTCCAAATTACCTGAACAGCGCGAAATAGATCACGTAGAGCCAGCCCAGGATGCCGTGGATGATCGCCCACAGGATCGAATGGTTGTTGGTATAGGAGATCGCGATGGCAAGCGCTGAGCCGAAGCCCACGCCGTATTTCGCGCCCTCGACGCGAACCCCGTAATATCGATTTTCGTTCATGTCGATGCCACCCAGAAAGTTAAGTGCGGTGAGCGTAGCCCGGCGATCATCCGGGCCGCGCTTGCTACGCCTTCTTCACGAACTCCGATTTCAGATTCATCGCGCCGATGCCGTCGATCTTGCAGGCGATGTTGTGGCCATCGCTCGCCTCGGTCAGGCGGATGTTCCTGACCTTGGTTCCGCCTTTGACGACCGATGACGATCCCTTGACCTTGAGATCCTTGACGACGAGGACGCTAGCCAGCGATATTGGAAAATTTGTCATCGGTATTTCGTATCCGACGACGGTAGTTCCACCTATTGAGATCGGGGACTGCGTTCGACGACGCGCGTACCGGTGAGCTGCGGCCATCGCTCGAAAAGCATCGAGAATTGTTGATTTTCCAGCGTTATTCGGGCCAACCAACACATTCATCGTCCGAAGATGGACGGTGTAATCCTTAAGGGACTTGAAGTTGCGGAATTGTACTGATTCGAACATCTACGAGTTTGCCAACGAATTGGTTTTTTAGGCTGCACGTTCAGGTTGCCATAACGGAAGGCCTTGTCAAAACAGAAAGGGGATAGCGGTGAAGCTATCCCCTTGTTCATAGATGCTCTATCGCGAAGCGGTCAGGAAAGACGACGATCGCGCTTTCCCTACTTACGAACACCCCGTCGTACTTCCACACGTATCGCACTTCATGCACGTGCCATTCCGCACCAGCGTGAAGTTGCCGCACTCCGAGCACATCTCGCCCTCGTAGCCCTTGGCCTTGGCTTCCGCCCGGCGTTCGGCCTTGCTTGGCGCGATGGCCACGGCGGCGCTGCCGGACTTGCTCCACTGCATGGCTTCCAGCTTTTCCGTCGGCGAGAGGTCGTGGCTTGCTTCCTGCTTCAGCGCGACCGCGCCTTCATGGGCGTCGGAGGCGCGGGCGCTGGGGCCGTGGCCGGCGATCGCGGTGACGTTGCTGGACGCCCGCGCGTCGGAATCGACGCCGCGCATCACCACCAGCTTATCCGTGCGCGAGCGGGTCAGGCCCTTGGACAGATATTTGTTGGCCTGGTGGCTGTCGGACGGCTCCTTGCCTTCCTCGACACCTTTGCCCATCGCGTCGAAGTTGGACTCGCTGGGATCGACGTGGGCGAGATCGAAGCGCGACATGTAGCTGACCGCGAGTTCGCGGAACACATAGTCGAGGATCGAGGTCGCGTACTTGATCGAGTCGTTGCCCTGCACGGGGCCCGCCGGCTCGAAGCGGGTGAAGGTGAAGGCGTCGACATACTCTTCCAGCGGCACGCCGTATTGCAGGCCGAGCGACACCGCGATGGCGAAGTTGTTGATGAAGGAGCGGAGTGCCGCGCCTTCCTTGTGCATGTCGATGAAGATCTCGCCGATCCGGCCGTCGTCATATTCGCCGGTGCGGAGATAGACCTTGTGGCCGCCGACGACCGCCTTCTGGGTGTAACCCTTGCGGCGATCCGGCATCTTCTCGCGCTCGCGCATCACGATGATGCGCTCGACCAGCTTCTCGACGATCTTTTCCGAGACCTGCGTGGCACGCGCCGCCATCGGCTTGTCGTAATACGCATCAATCCCATCGTCCTCGTCGTCATCATCGCTGATGAGCTGCGAGTTCAGGGGCTGGCTCAGCTTCGAGCCGTCGCGGTAGAGCGCGTTGGCCTTCAGCGCGAGCTTCCAGGACAGCAGATACGCCGACTTGCAATCCTCGACGGTGGCGTCGTTCGGCATGTTGATGGTTTTTGAGATCGCGCCCGAGATGAACGGCTGCGACGCCGCCATCATGCGGATGTGGCTCTCGACCGACAGATAGCGCTTGCCGATCTTGCCGCAGGGGTTGGCGCAGTCGAACACCGGATAGTGCTCGGCCTTCAGATGCGGCGCGCCTTCCACCGTCATCGCGCCGCAGATGTGCACGTTGGCGGCTTCGATCTCGCGCTTGGTGAAGCCGAGCGCCGACAGCAGGTCGAAGCCGGGGGCTGCGATCGCTTCCGGTGCGATGTTGAGTGTCTCGCGCAAAAAGTCTTCGCCAAAGGTCCACTTGTTGAAGGCGAACTTGATGTCGAACGCGGTCGGCAGCGCCTTCTCCACTTTTGCAAGAGCTTCGTCGGTGAAGCCCTTGGCTTTCAAGGTGGAAACATTGATGCCGGGGGCGTTGGAGAGCGAGCCGTGGCCGACGGCGTAGGCCTCGATCTCCGCGATATCAGCCTCGCTGTAGCCGAGCGTCCGCAGCGCCACGGGGACGGCCTGGTTGATGATCTTCCAGTAGCCGCCACCGGCAAGCTTCTTGAATTTCACCAGCGCGAAGTCAGGCTCGATGCCGGTGGTGTCGCAATCCATCACGAGGCCGATGGTGCCGGTCGGCGCCACCACCGTGGTCTGCGCGTTGCGGTAGCCGTTGAGCTCGCCGAGTTCGAGCGCGTTGTCCCAGGCGGCCCTGGCGTGGGTGATCACGTCGGCCTGCGGGCACGAGGCGTGATCGAGCGGCACGGGGTTCACCGCGAGCGCCTCATAACCACGGGATTCGCCATGCGCCGCGCGGCGATGGTTGCGGATCACGCGCAGCATGTGCGCCGCGTTCTTCTTGTAGCCGGGGAAGGGGCCCAATTCCTTGGCCATCTCGGCCGAGGTCGCATAGGCGACGCCGGTCATGATCGCGGTCAGCGCGCCACACAGCGAGCGGCCTTCCTTTGAGTCGTAAGGCAGCCCCATGGTCATCAGCAGGCCGCCGATGTTGGCGAAGCCGAGGCCCAGCGTGCGGAACTCGAAGGAGAGTTCAGCGATCGCCCTTGAGGGGAACTGCGCCATCATGACGGAGATTTCGAGCACGATGGTCCAGAGCCGGCACAGATGCTCATACGATTCGACGTCGAACCGTTTTGTGGTGGTCGAATAGAACGTGATCAGGTTGGCGGAGGCCAGGTTGCACGCCGTGTCGTCCAGGAACATGTATTCCGAGCACGGATTCGACGCGCGGATGTCGCCGGATGCCTTGCAGGTGTGCCAGTCGTTCATGGTGGTGTTGAAGTGCAGGCCGGGATCGGCCGAGGCCCAGGCGGCGTGGCCGATCTTTTCCCAGAGCTCGCGGGCCTTGAGAAGTCTTGGTCACCTTCTTGTTGGTGCGGCCGATCAGGTTCCAGTCGCCGTCGGTCTCGACGGCGCGGAGGAAATCGTCCTTCAGCGAAACCGAGTTGTTGGAGTTCTGGCCGGATACCGTGAGGTAGGCTTCCGAATCCCAGTCGGTGTCGTAGGTCGGGAAGTCGATATCCTTGTAGCCCTGCTTGGCGAACTGGATCACCCGCTTGATGACGTTGTCGGACACCAGCGCACGGCGCGCGAGCTTGATCTCGCGGCGCAGCGCCGGGTTCTTTTCGGGGTCAAAACAGTCGTCGCCGGAGCCTTCGCAGTTCACGCAGGCCTTCAGCACGGCTTTCAGGTGCTTCTGGTTGATCTTGGAGCCGGTGACGAGCGCCGCAACCTTCTGCTCCTCCTTCACCTTCCAGTCGATATAGGTCTCGATATCGGGATGGTCGGCGTCGACCACGACCATCTTCGCCGCGCGGCGCGTGGTGCCGCCGCTCTTGATGGCGCCCGCCGCACGGTCGCCGATCTTGAGGAAGCTCATCAGGCCGGACGAGCGACCGCCGCCGGAAAGCTTTTCGCCTTCGCCGCGCAGGCGCGAGAAGTTGGAGCCGGTGCCGGAGCCGTATTTGAACAGGCGCGCCTCGCGGACCCACAGGTCCATGATGCCGCCCTCGTTGACGAGGTCGTCACCCACGCCCTGGATGAAGCAGGCGTGCGGCTGCGGATGCTCGTAGGCCGACTTGGATTTTGTCAGCTTGCCGGTGAAGGGATCGACGTAGTAGTGGCCCTGGCCGGGGCCATCGACGCCGTAGGCCCAATGCAGGCCGGTGTTGAACCACTGCGGCGAGTTCGGCGCGACCATCTGCTTGGCGAGCGTGAAGCGCAGCTCGTCGTAGAACGCCTGCGCGTCTTCTTCCGACGAGAAATACTTGCCCTTCCAGCCCCAATAGGTCCAGCAGCCGGCGAGGCGGTCGAACACCTGCTTTGCCGAGAGCTCGCTGACGAAACGTTCGGATTCCGGGAGCAGGGCGAGCGCCTCGGTGTCGGGCACCGAGCGCCACAGCCAGGACGGCACGGTTTCTTCCTCGACCTTCTTCAGGCGCGCGGCGACGCCCGCCTTGCGAAAATACTTCTGGGCGAGGACGTCGGAGGCGACCTGCGACCAGAACTGGGGCACTTCGACATTTTCCAGCCGGAACACGATCGAACCGTCGGGGTTGCGGATCTCGGATGTCGTCAGCCTGAAATCAATCCCTGCATAGGGTGACTGGCCGGAAGTGGTGTTGCGTCGTTCGATTCGCATTGGTCGTGCCCCGTGTTCTTTGGCCGGATCCGCTTGCCGCGGTTTGCCGGATGTTGTCAGTGAGCGGACCTCGCGCACCGAAGTTGACAGCCAACTTCGGCGGTTCGACCCGCAAGCTCTACCGGTGGACCCGGCCCTGTTTCTGTTTTAGCCACCCCAAGGTCCCGGCCGATCGGCGGGGCCCATCCCTCAAACTCAATGTAGCAACTCAATACCTGGGTCACCTTGGGCCGATTTCAGCCCGTTATTCGGTATGCCGGTCACCCCGTTTCAAGGCAGACAAGCCCTCGATCCGTGCCTCGATCGGCCGACGGAGTGCTTGTTTGGAACCCGTTGGGAGCGTCCGGCGGGACCCAAAACTCAATTCGCGCCGTCCAGAAAGAACGCTAGGCCAAACCCGTCCGGCCCGTCAAGGACTAGTACGAGTTCCTGAATCAAATACTAAATATGGTGGAAAGTGAGGGATAACAGGGGGTGATCCCGCGCCTGTGATAGGCCCAACTATCAGTGAGTCCTCAGGGATTCCCAAGGGAAAAAAATTATCCCGGCATGTGGAAACCGGCTTCGCCCCGCTGTTCACAGGGCAGGTATTTTTTGCACCCAAGGGATTGCACTGGAGAGACTCACGTGAGGCTACGGAGCGGGAGGTCTGGCATGTCCGCGGAACCGTGGTCGCAGCCGCCGATAGGTGGCGAGGTGAGGGCCGATTCCATCGCTTTTCGACCCCATCCCTTTGCCTTGCCGGACTCCATGACAAATCAAAACCTACATGGCGCCGGTGTTCACGCTGGGTGTCGTGGTGCTGGGCGACACGGTCGTGAAGCGACGCGGGGCGAGCCCTCAGCGCGGCGCGCCGCCGATGTCGAAGAGGGTGGTGTCCTCCATGGTTTCGCCGAACCATGTGCTGATGCCCGCCTTGCGCTCGCCGATGTAGGAGGGCCGGCCGTGCTCATCTAGCCGCATGCTGAGGTCGTGCCCGGGAATGACGATCGTCCCCGGCACGGCGCGCCACAGCTCCCAGATCCGGTCGATCGAATTCGTGCTCGCGGCCTCGTCGAGGCTCATGTCGACCTTGCGCGAGATCAGTTCGGCGCGGTTCTTGGCAGCGTCGCCGGTGAAGATGACAGGCACTTCATTGGCCGTGAGATGAAAGACCAGCGAGCCCGGCGTATGGCCCGGCGCATCGAACGCGGCGATGCCGGGCAGGAATTCCTCGCCCTCATGGACGCGTTTCACGCGCGGATCGGTCGCCAGCGCCTGGACATAGAGTTCGGGCAGCGGATCGAAGCCCGGCGGCTGGGCGGCGGCCCACGCGATTTCCTTCGCGCCGATCCAAACCGTTGCGCGATCGAACAGCACGAAATTGATCGAATGATCGTAATGGGCATGGGTCAGGACGACGTCGGTAATATCATCAGGCGCAACACCGGCCGCCTTGAGCTGGCTCTCCAGCGGCTTGCGAATGCCGAAGGCGCCGACATCGATCAGGATGGTGTGCCGGTCGGAGCGCAGCAGCGCGATGGTGCTCCACCCGAGCCCGCCGTGGCACACGGCCTTGCCCGGAAATCCCTGCACCAGCACGTCGATCCGATACATGTCGCACCCCGCTGTTCGTCACTCGGCCCGGATTTTCGCGGCCTCGGCAACCCTGCCGAATTTCTCGTTCTCCGATCGCACGAAGCTGCGCAGCTCGGCAAGCGTCATCGGTCGCGGGACGATGCCCTGGATCAGGAGCTTCTCCGTCGTCGCCTTGTCCTGCAGCGCGTTCGAGACGACTTCGAAAAGGCGTGCCTGCAGCGGCTCCGGCGTGCCCGATGGCGCGAACACGCCGAACCAGTTCAGCAACTCGTAATCGGCAAGCGCCGGCGAACCCTCGCTCAGTGGGGCCACGTCGGGCAATTGCGGCATCCGCTCGCGCGACGTGACGGCGACCGCGCGCAGCCGTCCATCCTGAATCAGGGGCAGCGCCGCCCCGAGGCTGGAGAAGCTCATCGTCACCGCGCCGACCGCCACGTCGGTCACGGCCGGCGCAGATCCGCGATAGGGAACATGCAGGACGTCAGTGCCGGCCATGCGGTTCATCAGCTCGCCGGCGAGATGCTGCGGGTTGCCGACGCCCGAGGAGGAGAAGGAGAGCTTTCCCTTGTTGGCCAGCGCGTAGGCGACCAGCTCCGCCGGTGTCCTGACCGGCGTGGTCGCCGCCACGACCACCACGCAGGGTACGATGCCGGCGAGCGCCACCGGCGTCAGCTCCTTCTGCGGATCGTAGGTCATCCGCTCCTTATAGATGTGCTGATTGACGGCGACCTCACCGGCCGCCGAGACCAGCAGCGTGTGGCCGTCGGGGGTCGCACGGGCGACCGATTGCGCCGCGATCATCGCCGCAGCACCAGGCTTGTTTTCGACGAGCACCGCCTGGCCGAACGCCGCCTTCATCGGGTTGGTGAGCAGCCGGGCGACGATGTCGACGCCGCCGCCTGCCGGATAGCCGACGACGAGGCGGATGTTTTGCGTAGCAAAGGTGCCTTGGGCGCGGGCGCCGCTTCCGCGGGCGAGGAGAACGGCAGCGGCAGACATCGAGAAAGCGCGTCGCGTGAACACGTTGTCATTCTCCGTGCAAGCGTGGGGGCTGCGGAACGGGTATCGGGCGGGGCAGTTCGAATCCCACGCTTCCACGGGCGGTAAAGGGCGTCAATCGGCCGGGGGACCGGAGCCAGGAAAAAGACGCCCGCTATGTGATTGTAACATCTACAAATTCGTTGTATGCCACGGACGAAATTTCAGCCCGGTCGGGGCGTTCCTCACAGCATCGGTGAAAGAGAGAGTATGGCGCGCAACATTCTGATCCTCGGGGCCTCCTACGGCTCCCTGCTGGCGACGAAGCTTTTGATGGCCGGTCACGACGTGACCCTGGTTTGCCGCCGGAAGACGGCAGATCTCATCAACCGCGACGGCACGGAAGTGCGCATCAAGCTGCGCGACGAGGCGGTGCACCGCGCGATCTTCTCGCGCGACCTGCCCGGCAAACTGGATGCGACCACGCCGCAGGATGTCGACCTGTCGCGCTACGATCTGGTCGGCCTTGCGATGCAGGAGCCGCAATACACCAACCACACGATCCGCGTGCTGATGATCAAGATCGCCGCCGCCGGGCTTCCTTGCCTCTCGATCATGAACATGCCGCCATTGCCCTATCTCAAGCGGATTCCGGCGCTGGCGGAAATGGACCTGGAGGAAGCCTACACCAACGCGTCGGTATGGGAGCGGTTCAAGCCCGGACTGGTGACGCTGTGTTCGCCCGATCCGCAGGCCTTCCGTCCGCCGGAAGAGGCGGCCAACGTGCTTCATGTCGGCCTGCCGACCAACTTCAAGGCCGCGGCATTCGAAGATGAAAAGCACAACGAGCTGCTGCGCGAGCTTGAAGCCGGCATGGACGCGGTGACGCTCGACGGCAAGGACGTTCCCGTAAAACTCAAGGTGTTCGACTCGCTGTTCGTACCGTTGGCCAAATGGTCGATGCTGCTGACCGGCAATTACCGCTGCATCACGCCGCACGAGCCGCAGTCGATCCGCGACGCCGTGCACAGCGACCTGAAACTTTCGCAATCGATCTACGACCATGTCGACGGCATCGCCCGGCGTCTGGGCGCGGATCCGGCGGACCAGGTACCGTTTGCAAAGTATGCCAAGGCGGCGGAAAGTCTGCTCAAGCCGTCATCGGCCGCGCGCGCCGTGGCCAGCGGCGCGCCTTTCATCGAGCGGGTCGACCTGCTGGTGAAGCTGGTCTCCGATCAGCTCGGCGCCTCCAGCGCCGAGATCGACCGCACGGTGCAGACCGTCGATCAGAAACTGAACGAAAAGATCGTGGCGGGCGGCTCCGGCTCGGAGTAGGGCGGCGCGGTTTGCTGACGAGCGTCCGCGCTGGTTGTCGAAGGGAACGCGCCCATATCCAGACTTTTGAGGGGAGTCGTCATGCCCGGGCAAAAGCGCGAAGCGCGTCTTCGCGCTAGATGTCCCGGGCATCCACGTCTTTGCTTCGGTAGAGAAGAACGTGGAGACTTTCCGATTCCGGATCAAGCCCTACGCATAAACCTGCTTCACCAATTCGGGCAGGATCTCCTTGAGCCTGCGATGACTGATGAGCGGGGTGGCGGCGATCTCGGCGAGCCGCCGTTCAATGTGGGGCCATTGATTTGTCTCGCGCGGGTCGGTGTCGTTCTTGGCGAGATTGCAGGGGTAGCAGGAGAGCACACGATTGCCCCTGACATTCTGTCCTCCCTTTGACAGCGGGATGAAATGGTCGATGCCGGCTCTGACCTTGCCGTCCCATTTTATTCTGGGGAGTCCAATGTTGCAGTAGGCGCATCGTCCACCCCAATCCACGTAGCAGCGCTTGTAGTTCAAATTGGGCGCGGTCATTGGCTCTTACAAGAATCCCTACATCCAAGGTTTCCTTCTCCATACACCAACTCGGCATTCAAAACGACGCTGCACGTGAGGAGAAGCTTGTGGCTTTGTGCCGCTCAGCTCGTCAGCGCGCGGCGGATCATGTTGGCGAGCTGGGACTTCCGATACGGCTTGGTCAGCAGCAGCACGCCGGGGTCGAGGCGGCCCTGATGCACGATCGCATTGTCGGTATAGCCGGATGTGTAGAGCACCTTGATGCCGGGCCGGAGCTTCAACACCTTCTCCGCCAGCTCGCGGCCGGACATGCCGCCAGGCATGATGACATCGGTGAACAGCAGATCGAACGCCTGTCCGCCCTTGATCAGGTTCAGCGCCGCCGGTCCGTTAGCGGCGGCTACCGTGCGGTAGCCGAGGCTCTGCAATTGCGCGGTGACGAAATTGCGCACCAGCGCGTCGTCTTCGACCACCATGATGGTTTCGTTGCCAAGCGACAGCGATGACGTCGCGGCTGGTGCGGCCTCGACCTGGCCGCGGGCCGGCGGCAGATAGAGCTTGATCGTAGTGCCGTGGCCGACCTCGCTGTAGATCCGGATGTGTCCGCCCGATTGCTTGACGAAGCCATAGACCATGCTCAGCCCAAGGCCTGTGCCCTTGCCGACTTCCTTGGTGGTGAAGAACGGCTCGAACACCTTGTCCAGCACGTCCGGCGACATGCCGGCGCCGGTGTCGCTGACCGAGAGCATCACATAGGGGCCGGGCTTCGCGTCGGGGTTGGCTTGCGCATAGGCTTCATCGAGCACGACGTTGTGCGTCTCCAGCAGCAGCTTGCCGCCGTTCGGCATCGCGTCGCGGGCGTTGATCGCCATGTTGAGCAGGGAATTGGCGAGCTGTGAGGCGTCGATATGGGCGGTCGCCGTTTCCTGCTCGAGGATCGAGTTGACCTCGACCTGCTCGCCAAGCGTCGGGCGAAGCAGTTTTGCGATGTCGAGCACGGTGGCGTTGACGTCGACATCGCGCGGCTGCAGCGGCTGGCGGCGGGCAAAGGCGAGCAGATGCTGGATCAACTCGCTGCAGCGTTCCGCCGCCTGGTCGATCAGCTCGGCCGTCTTCTGCAGCGCCGGCTGATGCGCAAGACCGGCGACCAGCGTTTCGGTGGTGCCTGTGATTACCGTCAGCATGTTGTTGAAGTCGTGCGCGACACCGCCGGTGAGTTTGCCGATGGCGTCGAGCTTCTGCGATTGCAACAGCTTGTGCTCGGTTTCGCGCGAGGCCGTGGCGTCGTGATAGACCAGCGCCGCGCCGCTGATGGCGCCCGCGGCGTCACGTAGCGGCCGGCCGCTGATCACGAGATGAACCGGCGGCTCGCCGCTGACGCGGTGAACCACGATTTCCTCGGCGTCGAACGCTTCGCCGCGCAGCGCCCGCGCGGAGGGCATGTCCCGGATCGGCAGCGGCGTGACGCCGTCGGCATGAAAGGCCGTGCTGAGCGAGCGCATCTGCTCCACCGTCATTCCCGCCCGGTAACGCAGCATCTTCTCGGCGGCGGGGTTGGAGAGCAAAATATCTCCCTTGGCGTCGATGACGAGCACCGCCTCCGCCATGCTGTGAAAGGTGCTGCGCAGCACGGCGGCCGAAAGCCTGAGTTCGTCATGGGCGGCGACCAGATGCTCGGTCCGCTCGGCGACCGCCGCCTCCAGCGCCTCGTTGGTGGCCCGGGTGGCGCTGAGCGAATCCTGCAGTTCCCGGCGCGAACGGCGGGTCGCCACCGTCAGGACGGTGGCGAGGATCAGAATCAACACGACGCCGGCAAGATCGATCGCCAGCAGCAACATCGCGTTGGTTTCGGATTCGGCGCGCCGCGCGTTGAGGAGCCTGCGCTCTTCCGCCACCGCCTTTTCGAGGTTTCCGGCGATCGCAGCCGTCGCCGCGCGGTCCTCCTGGCCGACGAGTGCGGCGGCGCCGGCGTTGTCTCCCGCGCTGCGGAGCCTGATCAATTCGCCATTAACGGCAATCTGGCGCTCGACCAGCGCCCTGGTGTCTTCGATCAATTGCTTTTCGGTGGGATTGGCCTTGACGGCTTCGACCAGTGCCGCGAGCGCCGGCAGGATCGGGTCGCTGGCCTCGCGGTATTCCCTGGCGAATTCCTGATCGCCTGACAGTGCGAAGGCCCGCGCCGCGCTCTCCGCCCGGCGCAGCAGCGGGCGCATATCGGAGATTTTTGCGAGTATTCCGAGCGCGCGGTCGACAGAAGCGTTATCGGACCGTGACGTGAGGTCCAAACCGATCGAGGCAGCGCTGATAATGAGGAGGATAGCGAGGCCAATTGCAAGGATGATGCGCTGCGAGGGCATTGCCGGTTGCTTACTTCACGAATTCGAGTGACGCACGGAAGCTTTCGGTGTGGTGATGCACTGATCGACCGACGTCAACAGCGCGTCCGGCGTGAAGGGCTTGCGCAGGCAGCATGCCGCGCCGAGCTCGAGGGTCATCCGCAAAAAATCCGGTGCGCGTTCGGCATTGGCGAAGGCGTAGCCCGACATTGCGATGATCGGTATCTCCGGCATGCGCTCATGGAACATCCGGATCGCTTCAAAACCGCGCATATGCGGCATGAACACGTCGATCAGCATGGCATCGAAATCGGCGGCTTCGATAGCGCGCATTCCCGCTTCACCACCGTCGGCAACGGTGACCTCGAAACCCTTGCGAGTCAGACAGACCTCGATGGCAGCGCATACCATCGGGTCGTCATCGACCACGAGAATCCGCGGCACGATGATTCCTTCTTCTTCGGGCGACGACCAGATGGCCGCGCATCCCATGTGACGATTCGGTCGAAGCGCCGACAGGTCGCCTGTGTGCTAGAGTGCACACAAAAGTTGTTGAGGGCAATTCCGTTTCGCTGTGTCACAACAAGAACAAATTCATTTACGGTTCCGGATCTAAATCTGCCATGCCTTCAATCAATCGCGCAGGGCGGCTGTCGCCGCTCGGCCTCGTCCTGCTTGCCGTTACATCGGTCGGGTGGGGCCTCAACTTCCCGATCATGAAGCATTTGTTGTCGGAATGGCCGCCATTGTCCTCGCGCGGCCTTTGCGGCATCGCCGGGGCAGCGGCATTGGCGCTGTTTGCGCAGGCAAGGCGGCAAGAATTGAGCGTGCCGCGGCCGATGTGGCTGCGGCTGTTGCTGGTTTCGATGCTGACGATCGGCGGCTGGGTCGCGTTCATGGGATTGGCGCTGTTGTGGCTCAATGCCAGCGAGGCCGCGGTGCTCGGCATATCGATCCCGGTCTGGGTGGCGTTTCTGGCACGGCCGATCCTGGGCGAACGGTTGTCGCCGTTGCGCGCGGTCGCGCTGACGGTCGCGCTCGCCGGTATCGCCGTGCTGATCGGTGGCAACGGCATCGAGGCGAGTGTCGAGAAGTTGCCGGGAATCGCCTTCGCGCTGGCTGGCGCAGTGTGCGTCGCCCTTGGCACCGTGCTGACCAAGCATTTCCCGCTGGCGATGCCACCGCTGTCGCTGGCGGCCTGGCAGATCGGGCTCGGCTGCGTGCCGATTGCGATTGTTGGGCTTGCGGTCGAGCAGCCGCATTTGGCCGCGCTGTCATATGTCGGCTGGCTATCGTTGCTCTATATGACGCTGATCCAGTTCTGCCTTTGCTATGTGTGCTGGTTTGCCGCGCTGGAGCGGCTGCCGGCGGCGACGGCTTCGATTGGAACCTTGCTGGTTCCGGTCATCGGGGTGCTTGCGGCGGGAGCGATGCTGCATGAACCGCTCGGGCTACGCGAGATCGCGGCGCTGGTGTTCACGCTGGGCGGCGTTGCCGTGGCGCTGCGCGCGTAATTTGCAACGAAAAGGGCGACGCACCGGAAGTGCGCCGCCCTTTGAACTCACGTTAGCGTGCTATTGCGCCGGGCAGGGATGCCGCAGGCCGTCGTTGCCGAGATAGGTTCCCGACGCCGGATCGTACGAGCGGTACCTCTGCGTGCAATACGCAACGGCATCATCGTCGGACGGGGGCGCCGCAGCGACCGCGCTGTCGTCGTAATACCCATACGAGTCATCGTAGTAGGATGGGCTGCCGTAGTAGCCGTAGGTTGACCCTACGCCAACGCCAACCGCGACACCCGGCCAGAAGCCGCCGCCGCCACGATGATGATGGCGATATCCACCTCCATTGTAGCCGCCGCCGGGGTAGCCGCCGCGGCCGGCAAAACGATTTCTATCGCCTCCGCCGCTCACGACTGGCGCTCCGCCGCCGCCCGGCATGGGGCGCGATCCCATTGCCGGGCCCGGCCGCATTCCAGCAGGTGCGCCGCCCATCGAAGGTCCGCCGCCGGCACCGGCTCTGAAGCCACCGCCTCCGCCGCCGCCAGCCCTGAAGCCGCCGCCACCGCCGCCGATAGCTGCACCGCCACCGCCGGCCCTGGCACCGCCGCCACCTGCCATGCCGGCCGGTCCACGGTCCTGCGCCTGCACGGCGCTGACCATCGGCAATACAAGCGCGATCGCCGCCGCTGTGCTCAACACTTTAAGATTGATCATTATTGACTCCATGTGCACGATATAGGTCCTAACCCTTTCAAGAGGCGGACGTTCCCGAGGCCGGGTATTGATTGCGTGCGGGCTGAGCCTGTCAGGTTGGAACTGTACGCGGAATGAACGGATTGCGCCTATTCGGCGACCATTCACGCGCGATCGGGCCGTGCAAAGTGCCGGCACCGCGGAGCTGCAATATCTGCCTTTGTCTGGACAATCCGGCGCGCCGGTGGCATCACAGCCGCACGACATCTCGAACCGGCCGAGCCCACATGAAGCTGTTTCTGCTGAAATTTTTCACCTGGTGGAGCGGCCAGACGTTCGGCACGCAATTGTGGACGTGGCAATTCGGCGAACTGGTCGGCCAGGACGAGCAGGGCAACCGCTACTATCGCGCCAAGGGCCGCAAGATCGATCCGACGCTCGGCTTCGAGCGGCGCTGGGTGGTCTATAACGGCTATGCCGAAGCGAGCCGGGTACCGCCGTCATGGCATGGCTGGCTGCATCACACCGTCGATGTCGCCCCGACCGAAGAGAACTACACGCCGCGCGAATGGGAACAGCCGCATGTGCCCAACATGACCGGCACACCTGCGGCCTACCGTCCCTCGGGCTCGACGCTCGCCAGCGGCCGCCGCCCCAAGGCGACCGGCGACTACCAGGCATGGACGCCGGGAAGCTGAACGGATCGTCATTGCCGCGCGTCCGCGACCGCATTGCGGTTGCACGCGCCTCGGACCACAGCCATCAACCCTGTGAATAACGGGATCAGCGGGGACATAGGCTGGCGCCGTCTTGCGCCGTCCGCGTTGCTGCGGCTCAATAGGGTCATCTTACGGAGATGGGAAACCATCGCGTCGGTGTCGGGATCCAGTCGCGACTGCCCCGATTTGCAGCGGTCACCGATCAGGATACGCCCGGGAAATAGGCCCCCGGTGCAGAGGTTCTGAAATCGCCCGCTAATGTGTGGCTGCCGTAGGACAGGAAAGGTCGTCTGGGAAACCAGGCGGCCTTTTTCTGTGCGGCCGGTGAAGCCGGCGCCTATCAGGGCTCGGTCGATCGAAAAGGTTCTTCGTCGGCGAGCCTCTTCGTCAAAGCGCGCAGACGAGGCATACCCCTGTCGGTATCGATTCCCAGTCCGCGTGCGAGCCGTTCGGCCACAAAAGCCGTCACGTCCGCTTGGGTTAGACGGCCGAGCAGCAAATAGGGCGTGTCGGATTCAATCATCGCATCGACCGCAGCTAGTGCATTCGTTACCTGCGCCATGCAGTCGTCGATCCAGGGTTGGTGCAGCTTCTCCGCTGGGCGATGGTTGCGCTCATAGGCTGCCTGAAGTCCTTTGTCGCACGCGCCCATCATGATCGCTGCTATCTTCAATACGGCCCGCCGGTCCGATCCCGCGACCGGCGTGAGTGCGCGGTCGCGGCCGATGGCCTCGTCGAGATAGTCGACAATAGCGCCGCTATCGACGAGGACGTCACCATTGTCGAGTATCAGCGCTGGATACGCCCCAGCGGATTGGAGGTTCGCACTTGGGCCCGATCGTTGAACCCTGAAAGGGGAAGCTGCTCGTATGGCATTCCGTAAGCCTCAAGCGTGATGGCCACGCGGCGCGCGAATGGCGAGCGATTTACTCCCACGAGCTTCATTTCAGGCCTATCTACGTGAGCCGCGCGGCGGCGCGGTCGATCATCTCGCCGCGGCGGATTTGCGCCGGTGCAATCCTGTCTTTCATGAAGGCGAGCACTTCCGGCGGCGCGGTGTCGGGCGAGCCGGAATTGAACGGTGGCGCAGGATTGTATTCGAGCCGGAGCTGGATCGCCTCCGCGGTCTTCTGGTCGTGCAGCAGCGACACCAGTGTCAGCGCGAAATCGATCCCCGCAGTGACGCCGCCGCCGGTGACGCGGTTGCGGTCGACGCAGACGCGCGTCCTGGTCGGGATCGCGCCGAACGCCGAGAGGAAGTCCATCGCCGTCCAGTGCGTCGCCGCGCGATAACCCTTGAGCAGGCCGGCGGCGCCGAGCACCAATGATCCCGTGCAGACCGAGGTGATGTATTTCGCGCCGGGCGCCTGCTGGCGCAGGAAGGCCAGCATCTCCTCGTCATTGATCATGTCGTCGGTGCCGAACCCGCCGGGCACGCAGATGACATCGAGCTGCAGGCAGTCCGCAAAGGTCGTGGTTGGCGTCAGCACCAGCACGGAATCGCTCGTGACCGGTTCGATCCGCTTCCAGATCAGATGAATTTTTGCGCCGGGTAGGCTGGAGAACACCTGCAGGGGTCCGGTGAAATCGAGCTGGGTAACCTTGGGGAACAACACGAGGCCGATCTGAAGCGGCGTGGGCGTGGGAGATGGTGCGGACATCGAGACCTCCGAAAATTTGGCTTGACGGAAGGTATCCTGACATGGTCGCCTCATGTCCGAAATGGCATTTTTCCCTCATTTCAGGACATCAGTCAAAAAGCGAGCTGCATGATGATCGGCGTTCTCGTGTTTCCGGATTTCCAGTTGCTCGACGCCGCCGGCCCGATTTCGGTGTTCGAGATCGGGGCGCGCTTCGCCGAAAACGCCCCCTCGATCAGGGTTGTGGCGGTGACGCCGGGACCGGTGCGCTCTTCCTCGGGCGTCGAGATGATGGCGCGCGGGCTGAAGGCGTCGGGCGCGATCACCACCTTGATCGTGGCGGGAGGCGAGGGCGTGCGGCAGGCGGCGACCTGCGAGAAGACGCTCGGCTTCGTGCGCGCGCTTGCGAAGCGTGGCGTCCGCATCGCCAGCGTATGTTCCGGCGCCTACATCCTCGCCGAGGCCGGCCTGCTCGACGGCCGCCGCGCCACCACCCATTGGCAGCGCACGCGACATTTTGTGAAAGCCTATCCGCAGGTGAAGCTGGAGCCCGACCGCATCTTCGTGCGCGATGGCGACGTCTGGACCTCGGCCGGGATATCGGCCGGCATCGATCTGTCGCTGGCGATGATCGCGGAAGACTACGGCGACGAGATCGCGCAGAAGGCCGCCAAGCAACTGGTGCTCTATCACCGCCGCAGCGGCGGCCAGTCGCAATTCTCATCGCTGCTGGAATTGAAGGCGCCGAACGGCCGCTTCGGGCCGCTGCTGGCCTGGGCGCGCGAGCATCTCGATGCGCCGCTCACCGTCGAGGATCTCGCCGAACAGGCCGGCATGAGTTCGCGGCACTTCACCCGCGCTTTCATGGCAGAGACCGGCACCACGCCGTCAAAGGCGGTGGAGCGGCTGCGCATCGAGGTGGCGCGGCAGCGCGTGCAGTCCTCCAGCGAGGCGATCGAGCGCGTCGCGCAAACCACCGGTTTCCGCGACCCGGAGCGAATGCGCCGCGCCTTCATCCGCGCCTTCGGCCAGCCCCCGCAATCGCTGCGCCGCGCGGCGCGGGCGGGGTAGCGAGAACCGCTATCTCCGGAAATCGATCCGGCCCAGCGAAAAGTACCCGTCTATTCGTTGATCGCTCACCACGAGGCCGACCCAGGGAACGGTGATCTCCGGATTGCCCAGGTTGATATACTTCCCGACCAAGCGGCGCGAACCTTCGCGCCGCGCGTCGATCAGTCCCCTGCGTTTGCCGAAGTCCCAGTCGAACAGCAGGTACAGACGGTCTCCGACGATTTGCGCCTCGCCCTGGCCCTGCTTCCAATTAGCCGGGGCATCGCCCGGGATGGTGGGATCCGCAGCACCGTTCCAGCGGCTCGACCACTGACCTTCGATGGTGTCGTGCTGGTAACCGGTATCGTGACCGCTCCACCGCTCTGCATTCTCGTCGGTGCCGGACTCTTCCGGCACCGTGCTGCGGGCGAACTGCGTCACGTCATCGTCATTGGGATTTGGAACGTCCATGACGCCGAACGGATTTCGGATTGCCGGATCGTTTTCGGATGCGGCGGTTCGCTTTGCGATTTCGGATTTCATCGGCGCCTCCAGCTGCAATGGCCTGCTTCGCTCCGAACGGCATGGCCGGCTTCGTGAGCGTTGCGATCGCAGAATGGAGGCATGGCGGCCACCCGATTCCCGGGAGAACCTTGCCTTCTATCTCGAAATTCTCCGGCGCTGGATATCAGGCGCGCCGTTCACCGGGCTCACGCAACGTCGGCTTGCGGGCTCGGCGTCTCCTCCGCGAGCAAGGCGTCGAGATCGATGAGTTGCGGATCGTCAGCCTCGGGTTCGCCGAGCCCTGCGCTGCCATGAAGATGCATCAGGGTCTGCACGCGGCGCGCGTTGAGATGGTCCACGTGCTGATGTTGCAGCGCTATCGGCAGCAACGCCTTGGGCAGCCCGACCAGCGCAAAGGCCGGAACCCGGCGCACCTCGTCGCCCTCGCGCCAAAGCAGGGGATGCAGGGTGTAGATCAACTGCTGCTCGATCTCCGGCGATGACGGCTGTTCCGAAAAGGACGGCGCGAGGCTGGCGAGGTTGGCGTTGCCCGCGCGCGTGCGCACGGCTGCGGATCGCAGCTCCCAGCATATCAAGTCCGCGGCTGCGAGAACCTCGCGGCGCACGGCGTCCACGTTGCTCGAGAACCTGGTCGCCTCCGGTATCGACATGGCGGCTTTGGTGACGGCTTCGACCAGCGCGGTGGCGCCGCCATCGAATCCCGGTGCTCCCCGCTCGATCGCCGCAGCCATCGCCTCGATCTGGTCCGCCATGGTGTCGCGGTCGCGCTGCGCCTTGGCGTCGGCCAGGGCGCGCTCGGCCGAGGCGACCTGCTCGTCGAATTCCGCCAATTCGGCGCGCCATGTCTTGGCGCGGTCTTCGACCGCGCGCATGTCGGCTTCGGCGCGGTCGAGCCGGGCATTGGCGGCGCCAGCCACCGCCAGCCGTTCGGCGGCGGTGCGTTTTTCCGCAAGCTCCGTTTCGGCGATGCTCAGCCGGTCGGCCAGCTTCTGCCGTGCCGTCTGCTTCTCCTTCAGCGCGTTCTCAAAGCGCTCGATCGGGCCGAGCTCGCGCTTAAAAAATGCCATGGCAATACCCCCGCGCGTCAAAATCATCCGCCGAATCACTAGGCCAATTCGCTAGATGCGAAAACTAGCCTGAAACTTGGATGACATTGCGGCTTAAGTCTGTTGGACGAAACCCGCCGGTGGATGACGGCCGGCGAGGGGCCGGCCGTCATCTGCGATGCGCGGGGTGGTTCGCGCCGCCGCTCAGTTATGCCGCTTCAGGAAGATGCGCGCGCTCTGGATGTTTTGCGCGGCGTGGATGCGGGCGCGCTCGAGCGGTGTAACGACACCGCCGCTCGCTTTCGCCTGGTTCTTCATGTTCCGGATTCGCTGCTGGCCCTGCTCGAGTTTCAGGGTTTCGTTGAAGGTCAGGTCGCCTTGCTGGACGCCCTTGAAGATGCGGTGCTGTTGGGCGTTCTGCCGCGCGTTGATCAAGGGCGTGCCGGCGAAGCTGGTGGCCGACGTAACGGCCAGAAGCAGCGAAGCAAGAATAATAGTCCTCATCATAATTCTCCTTTGCGTTGCTGTCGCTGATGTGACGACCCTATGTCGGCACTTGACCAGCGAACACGCACAGGATGCGTGACGTGCGGCCTGGAGGAATGTGCGCGCTGTCACGAAATCCTTTAGGATTACAAAGGTTTAATGGCAATGTAGATGAATGGAATGACAAAATCGCGGGCGGCTAATGCGGCGCGTCGGGATTCCAGCCGAGCACTGCCAGCATCACGAAAAATCCGACCACATAGGCCACAGCCACGGGCCAGCCCTGGCTGACCCAGCGGCCGACGGATTTGGCTTCCGGATACATGTTCGACAAAGCGACACCCGCCGACGAGCCGAACCAGATCATCGATCCGCCGAAGCCGACGGCATAGGCCAGAAAGCCCCAGTCGTAGCCGCCTTGCTTCAGCGCGAGCGCGGTGAGGGGAATGTTGTCGAACACGGCGGAGACGAAGCCGAGGCCCAGCGCGGTCGGCCACGAGGCGGTGGGTAGTTTCTCGACCGGCATCAGCGAGGCCGCGGTGACGAGCGCGAGGAGGAAGATGGTACCCTTGAAGGTCTCGGGCATCACCTTCCAATCCGGCGCGCGCAACCCTGCCGTCAGCAAAATGACCGCCCAGACGGCGAGGCCGAGAACGGGAACGGTGTGAAGAAGCGCCGGAAATTTTACATTGGCGGTGATGTTCGCCGCCAGCGCGGCGATCAGAATGGCGGCGACGATGAAGACCCGCGTTGGATCTATCTTCAGGCCTTTTGACGGATCCTTCTGGATCGGCGAGTAGCGCTGCTGCTGAATCGACGCCGGCACGGCAAAGATCAGCATCGCGACGACGGCGGCGACATAGGCCTCCACGACCGCCAGCGGACTGACGCCCGCAATCCACATCATGGTGGTGGTGGTGTCGCCGACGACGCTGCCAGAGCCGCCGGCGTTCGAGGCTGCGACGATCGCCGCGAGATAGCCGATGTGAACCTTGCCCTGGAAGACATGTCGGGCAACGGTCCCGCCGATCAGCGCCGCGGCGATGTTGTCGAGGAAACTCGAGAGCACGAACACCAGGACGAGCAGCACAACGCCGCCCTTCCAGTCGTCCGGCAGCAGTGCCGGCATCTCGTCCGGAATCCGGCTTTCCTCGAAATGGCGCGATAGCAGCGCGAAGCCCATCAGAAGAAGGAACAGATTGCTCAATCCGACCCACTCATGCCCCAAGTGGTCGCCGAGGCCGGCGAGGCCCGCGCCTTGCTTGAAACCGGTGAAGACCAGTTTGTAGACGATGATCGCGGCCAGTCCGGCGAGCGCGACCTGAAGCGTCTTATGATGGAATAGCGCGACCCCGAGCAGCGTCAGCGCGAACAGGATGAAGTCGACAGGTATCCCGAGCACAAGTATCGGCTCCATCGCCATGGCCTCGAACGCGCGCTGAAACGCTGTGACCGATATTGTAGCGTTATTTCAGCGCCTTCAGCCAGTCGGCGATTTCGCTGACCGCGACGTTGGCCTGCTGCAAGAGCTTGCCCATGGTGAAGAAGCCGTGGAATTGACCCGGGAAGTGCCGATAGGTCATGGGCACGCCGGCTTCCTTGAGCCGCGCGGCATATTCGGCGCCCTCGTCGCGCAACGGATCCGCGCCCGCGGTCAGCACATAAGCCGGCGGCAGTCCGACGAGCGTTTTCGCGCGCGCCGGCGAGGCCTTCCAATGATCGATGTCGGCGGCGCCGTTCAGATAATTGTTGCAGAACCATTTGATCACGGAGTGCGTCAGCAGGACGCTGGTCTCGGGCTCGCTGTGCGAGGGATGCTTCATCGCAAAATCGGTGGCGGGATAAACCAGTACCTGACCGGCGAGTTTTGGGCCGTCGCCGTCGCACGCGGCCAGCGCCACCACAGCGGCAAGATTGCCGCCGGCGCTGTCGCCGCCGACCAGCAGATGCGCAGCATCGATGCCGAGCTGTTTCGCGTTGTCCGCAACCCACTTCGTGGCGGTGATGGCGTCGTCGGCCGCGGCGGGGAATTTGTGTTCCGGCGCGAGGCGGTAATCGACGGAGATCACGATCAACTCGCCCTCATGGGCCAGCTTCTGACAGACCACTTCATGGGTATCGAGATCGCCGATCACCCAGCCGCCGCCGTGAAAGAACACCAGGCACGGCGCAAGGCCGTTGTTCTTGCGCAGCGTCGTCGGGGTGTAGATGCGCGCCGGGATCGCGCCGTGCGGCGCGGGGATCGACAGCGCGTTGTTTGATTCAAGCGCGGGCGGCTCGGGGTTCATGATGGCGCGGGCGTTCCGATAATAATCGCGCGCTTCCGGGGCGGTCAGCGTCTCATAGGCGGGACGGCCCGCCTCCTGGAAAGCCTGGTAGATGGCAGCGGCATCGGGATCGAGAGTTACGGGCATACTGACAAAGACCTTTTAGGTTGATTGAAAGCTCAGGCTGCGGTGCGGCCGCCGTCGACGGTGTAGGCGGAGCCGGAAACGTAGCTCGCCTCGTCGGAGGCGAGGAACGCCACGATGGAGGCGACCTCGGACGCCTGTCCGAGCCGGCGCGCCGGAATCCGGTCGACGATCTTGTCGTTCGGCGGCGGCTCGTTGCCGGGATTGCGGCCCTGCAGGATCGTGCTCAGCATCCGGCTGTCGATCAGGCCGGGGCAGACGCAATTGACCCGCACGCCGGTGCCGGTGCATTCCCAGGCGGCGCTCTTGGTCAGCCCGATCACGGCGTGCTTGCTGGCGCTGTAGACCGCGATCATCGGCGATCCCATCAGGCCGGCGATCGAGGCGGTGTTGATGATGCTGCCCTTGTTTTGCTTCAGCATCACCGGAAGCACATGCTTCATGCCGAGAAAGACGCCGACGACATTGACGTCGAGCACGCGCCGAAAACTCTCCAGCGAATATTCCGGGATCGGCTTGATGTCGCCCTCGATGCCGGCGTTGTTGTAGAAGGCGTCGATCGTGCCGAATTTGTCCACGGTCGCGCGGACATATTCGGCGACCTCGTCCTCGCTCGTAACGTCCGCCGTGACGGCGAGCGCTTCGGCGGAGGCGGGCAGGCCCTTGATCGCGGTCTTGAGGTCGTCCTCCTTGCGGTCGACGGCGACGATACGGGCGCCGCGTTCAGCCAACAGGCGGATGGTCGCGGTTCCAATGACGCCGGCCGCACCAGTCACGACGGCAACCCGGCCATCGAGGCGAATTCGATCGGGCATGTCTGGGGTTTCCTCTCGCTTCTCCGGTTATCCCGGATTTTGATGGTTTTCGCGCCAGGTACCCCCGCGCGAACGGAAGCGACTATTTCATCTGGAGCGGGGCGTGACTAGATCATGGCACAACTGTCGAAGGCCGGTTTCCGACTTCCTGGGCCACGATCGATCGAGATCATGGGCTATCCGAAAACCGGCTTCCCCCGGGGGCCAGGATCGAGTGCGGCGGGAAGGGGGCAAGCCGCCCTTTCCGCGCCGTATTCCGCGTGTTAACCGGGTGGGACGCGAGCGGCGGATAAGTCTGTACTATGTCGCGAGCCCGATTCGCCTGTAAAAGCCGCGAGATGCTTCGAACCATTGCCCTGACCGGTCTTGCGGCCCTGATCGCCGCCACCCTGCCGTCGCTTGTGCCTCCGGCGCAGGCGCAGATCGGTAATATCTTTTCCGATCCGCCGCTGCGGCCGCCGGGCGCCATTCCGCGCGGCAATCAGCAGCAGCAACAATTCCCCGACGACGACGAGGAAGTGCCGGAGCTGCCGCGCGGCCGCCTGTTGCCGACCCCGAACCGTCCGCCGCCGGGGCAGGGCGTGCCGCCGCCGGGAAACTTCCAGTCGCAGCCGCTGGCGCCGCCGCCGGGAACGACCGTCGCGCCCCAAGGCACACAGCCGGGCGTTGCCGTTCAGCCGCCGCAGCCGGGCCAGCCGGGTGTCGCCAACGCGCCGCCGGCCCAGCGCCAACCGCCAGCCAAGGGCGTGCCCAGTTCCCCGGCGACGCTGCAGCCGGGCGACGAGGTCGTGTCCGAGCCGCCGGCCACCAAGATCACCAACAAGAAGGCGAGCTTCTCCGGCCTCGACAAGATCACCGGCCGCATCATCAATTTCGACGAGGATATCGGCGAGACCGTGCAGTTCGGCGCGCTGCGCGTGAAGACCAGTGCCTGCTACACGCGGCCGTCGACGGAAGCGGCCAACACCGACGCCTTTGTCGAAGTCGACGAGATCACGCTGCAGGGCGAAGTGAAGCGGATCTTTTCGGGCTGGATGTATGCGGCAAGCCCCGGCCTGCATGGCGTCGAGCACCCGGTCTACGACATCTGGTTGACCGACTGCAAAGGCCCCGACCAGACCATCGTCAGCGCGCAGCCCGATCCGAAGCCGGTCGCGCCGCCGCCGGCCGCAAAGCGTCCGCCGCAGCCGAAGCAGGCCGCACCGCGTCCGCCGGGAGCGCCGCCGCAGCCGCAATTCCAGCAGCAGCCGCAACAGGCCCCACCGCCGCCCCCGCCGCAGCAACGGCCGGGTGGATTGTTTGGCGGTCTGTTCGGAAATTAGTGCCAATCCGGGCTACGCGCTACGTCAATTGCGCTCCGCAACAATCGCGAGCGCTTCCTCGCCGTTGATGCTGGCTTGCAACCGCATGAAATCCGCGGGCTCGCCCGCGATCGCCTTGTCGAGCAGGGCGCGGTAGCGGCGCCGCGGAATTTCGACCGCGCCGAAGCTGCGCAGGTGCTCGGTGACATATTGCGTGTCGAGCAGATCGAAGCCGCCCGCGATCAGCCGCGCTACCAGATGCACGAGCGCCACTTTCGATGCGTCGCGGGCGCGATGGAACATGCTCTCGCCGAAGAAGGCCCGCCCGAGGCTCACCCCATAAAGGCCGCCGACGAGATCGCCGTCCTGCCAGACCTCGACGCTGTGGCAGTGTCCGAGCTCGTAAAGCCCGACATAGAGATCGCGGATTCGCTTGTTAATCCAGGTGTCGTCGCGGCCCGGCTGCGGCGCCGCGCAGCCGGCGATAACCGCCTTGAAGGCGGTGTCGACGGTGACACTAAAGGTATCCGAGCGCACGGTGCGGGCCAGCCGCGAGGCGATGCGAAAGCCTTGAAGCGGAATCACGCCGCGCATTTCCGGCTCGACCCAGAACAGCGTCGGGTCATCGGCGCTCTCGGCCATCGGGAAGATGCCGCAGGCATAGGCCCGCAGCAGCACTTCGGGCGTGATCTCGGAAGCGGCTGACTCGCGCGATGTCATGCGCGGCAGAATAGCAGGAGGCCGCGGCCCTATGCTACGCTTCCGAAAAAACGGCGGTGCGCCCCAAAATAGCAGCGAGCGCCGGCAGGAAAGAGGGGACGCGTGAAAATCACCTGGAAGACCGTTGCGCCGCTGCTGATCTGGCTGGCGCTCTATCTCGTGCCGGTTCCGGCCGGCCTGAACGCCAATCAGTGGCACTATTTTGCGATCTTTGCCGCTGTGATCGCAGGTCTGATCCTGGAATCGATGCCGGTCGGCGCCGTCGGCATCATCGGCCTGACGTTCGCGGGTATCTCCGGATATGTCGAGCACGATCCGAACAAGGCGCTGCGCTGGATGCTGGGCGGGTTTTCCGAAAGCACGGTATGGCTGATCGTCGGCGCCTTCGTGTTCTCGATCGGCTATCGCAAGAGCGGGCTCGGCCGCCGGCTCGCGCTACTGCTGGTGCACAGCCTCGGCCGCCGCACCATCGGGCTCGGCTATGCAGTCGCCTTCTCCGATCTCGTGCTGGCGCCGGCGACGCCGTCCAACACCGCGCGCAGCGGCGGCACCGTCTATCCGATCGTCAGCAACATCCCGCGCATCTATGGCTCCGAACCGGGCCCAACCGCCGGCAGGATCGGCACCTATGTGATGTGGACGGCGTTTGCCACCACCGCGGTGACGAGCTCGCTGTTCCTGACGGCGTTAGCGCCGAATGCTGCCGCGCTATCCATCGCCAAGAAGATCTCAGGTGTTGAAGTCAGCTGGTCGCAATGGTTCATCGGCTTCGCGCCGCTCGGTATCCTGCTTCTGATCCTGGTGCCGCTGTTGAGTTACGTGGTCTGCCGGCCGGAGGTGAAGGAAAGCCCCGAAATCGTCGAGTGGAGTGCGAACGAGCTCAAGACGATGGGGCCGCTGTCGCGCAACGAATGGATCATGGCGGCACTGGTGCTGCTGGCGATGTTCCTGTGGATCTGCGGCTCCAATCCAACCATCAGCGTGCCGTTCCTGGGTTCGAACTTCATTAACCCGACCATGGTGGTTTTTGTCGTGATCTCGCTGATGCTGTTGACCGGCGTGATCGAGTTCGAGGACATCGTTCGCGAAAAGAGCGCGTGGGAAGTGTTCTTCTACTTCACCTCGCTGCTGACGCTGTCATCGGGCCTCAACGAAATCGGCTTCATAAAATGGGTGACCGAGGGCTACGCCAAGGAACTGGCGGGCCTGGGACCGACGGTGGGACTGATCCTGCTGGTCTCGTTCTTTTTCTGGGTCCACTATTTCTTTTCCAGCATCACCTCGCACGCGGCCGCGGTGTTGCCGGTGGTGCTTGCGGTCGGCCACGGCATTCCCGGATTGCCGATTCAGACGTTGACGCTGCTGTGCGTCTATTCGCTGGGCCTGATGGGGGTGATCTCGCCGTACGCGACCGGACCGGCGCCGATGTATTACGGCAGCGGCTACATCGGGAAGGGCGATTTCTGGAAGTTCGGCCTGATCTTCGGCGTCATCTATTTTGCGGGCCTGCTGCTGATCGTGATGCCATGGCTGGGGATGGTGTGACCGGAACATGAGCGCAGTCTTGATCGTCGTTCCGGTGTTCGCGTTGATCGCGGCCGGCTATGCGGCGGTAGCGCTGCGCTTCATCTCGCCTACGGCGCACAAGGGCATTTCCGAGTTCGCCTTCAGCATTGCCATTCCCGCGCTGCTGTTCCGGATCGTGGTCGTCGCAGAATTTCCTGCCGTCAACGCCTTTGCGGTGTGGGGCGCCTATTATGGGGCAACGGCGGCGACCTGGATCGTCGCGCTGCTGGCGTCATCCGTTCTTCGGCAATCCCGGGCCGACGGCGCGGTGCTGGCGATCGGCTCGATCTACGGCAACATCGTGATGCTCGGCCTTCCCCTGACCTTGTCGGCCCTGGGAAGTCAGGCGGCCGGCTCGATGGCATTGATCCTGTCGGTCAACACGCCGCTGCTCTGGCTTTGCGGCACGCTGCAGATGGCGTGGGCTGAGCGGAAGTCTTCCGAGAGCGCGCCGCTCCTGGTCCTGCGGGCCGTGCGCGAGATCGCGCGCAATCCGATCATGCTTGCGCTCGGCTTCGGCTTCCTCTGGCGCCTGACCGGATTGGGGCTGCATCCCGTGGCGGACAGGACGCTCGAACTGCTGGCGCAGGCCGGCTCACCCACGGCTTTGATCGCGCTTGGCATTAATCTGTTCGGATTCAAAATCAAGGGCCAGGCGCTCGCGATGGCCGTGATGTGCGCGCTGAAGCTGCTGGCGATGCCGGCCATCGCTGCGATCCTTGCGTTCTACGTCCTGGCACTGCCGCCGATTTCCGCGGCCGTGGTTGTGCTATTTGCCGCGATGCCGACCGGCGCCAATGCTTACATCTTCTCGGCGCAATACGGCCGGCTGACCGAGGCCGTCTCGGGCGCGGTGGCGCTCGGCACGGTCCTAGCTGCGGCGACGTTGCCCGTCATCGTCGCATTCTTGACGGTCGGGCTGCGTTAGGCCCTCGGCCTGCTGCTGATCGTGATGTCGTGGCTGTGGGTGGTGTGATCGAGCGCCTAGGGGCGCTTACTGGCAGATCAAGCTTGATGGGTGCGAGTCAATCGATGTCCGCTATGCCCTCCAATAGCGACCAAATTCCGGGCCGTGGTGAAATGACGCGATGTGCTGCCAGAAGCAGACATCCACCGAAACTGCGAGATAGCAGCAGATTGGCCTCCGGGTATTGGCTCTCACCGCAATCAGCCGCCGTTCATCATGTCATAGGCCAGCAGTTCGGCGCCTGCATCCGCCGCGTCCATGATCCGCTTGCCGATCAAATCGCGTAGGGTTTCGGTGGTGCCGCCTCCCAGCGTGCCGTAGCGCGCGCCGCGGTAGAGGCGCGACACCGCGAACTCATCCGTGAAACCGTAACCGCCATGCAACTGGATCGCCTCGCTGGTGACGCGGTTGGACATCTCGTTGCACGTGATCTTGGCCACCGCCGCCAACAAGGGATCGGGAAACGGATTGGCGGTGATACAGGCGCGATAGAGGATGCTCCGGGCCGTCTCGATCTCGCGATACATCTCGGCGAGCTTCCACCGTGCACCCTGATAGTCGGCGATCGGCTTTCCGAACACGGTCCGGTCCCGGACATAGTTGCGGGCTTCCTCGAAGGCGCCTTCGGCCAGCCCAAGCGATATGCTCGGATTGAGACAGCGTTGTGTATTGAAGGCGGTCAGCAGCTTTCGAAAGCCGTCCTCGCGAATGACGAGGTTCTCCAGCGGCAATTCGCAATCGTTGAACTGGATCTCGTGGAGGTTTTCGCCGCCCATCGTGTGGTAGGTTCCGGTCACCTCGAAACCCTGCGTGTCGGGCTCCAGCAGAACGCAGCCGATGCCCTCGCGGCCAGGCTTGCCGTCGATCCGCGTGAAGATGACGAACATGCCGGCCTCCCGGGCCCGGCTGATCAGCGTCTTCGTGCCGTTGAGAATGACGCGGTCGCCCCTGATGACGGCGTTTGTCCGATAGTTCGCGACGTCGGTGCCGGCGTGCGGTTCGGTCATGCAAACGGCCAGGATGCACTCTCCGGAGATGACTTTCGGCAGGATGCGCGCGCGGATGGCATCGGGCGCGTAGGTCGCGATGACGCGGGTCTGGACGCCGGCCTCGCCGAGGGTCGCCATCGCAGTGACATAGCAGGTCTTCGCAATCTCCTCGAGGATCAGCGCCGTATCGAATACCGGCAAGCCAAGGCCGCCGTACTCTTCGGGGACCGACATGCCGAGCACACCGATCTCGGCAAGCTTCTTCATGTTGGCCCAGGGAAACGTCCCGTCCATGTACTTTTGCGCGTTTGCCTTGAACTCTCCTTGGGCAAGCTCGCGTACCGCGGCCACCATCCGGCGCTGTTGTTCGGTGAGCTGGAAGTCCATCGTTTGTCCCTTGCGCTTGTCCCTTGCAGTAAAACGGCTGTGACGGCTGAAAATATCGGTCGCGGGCGGCACAATTATAGGTCATTTTCAGCCGTGCGCTTGGGGTAACATCATGCGCCGGGAGACGCCTGTCATGATCAAGGCTGGAGCAATGCTGGCCGCGGCGCTTGTCGTCGCGAGCCCGGCAGCACGCGCGCAAACCTATCCGTCCAGACAAATCACCCTGATCATTCCCTTCACGCCCGGCGGCTCGAACGATCTGGTCGGGCGCGCCATCGGCAAGAAGCTATCCGAGGCGTGGGGTCAGCCGGTGGTGGTCGAAAACCGCGGCGGCGGCGGCACCCTGATCGGCAGCACTGCCGTCGCCAAAGCGCCGCCGGATGGCTACACGCTGCTCCTGGTGTCTCCGACATTCACCATCAACCCGGCGACCCGGAAGACCATGCCGTTCGAGACGGCGAGGGACTTTACGCCAATTGCCTTCATGGGCCGCGCGCCGCTTCTGGTCACAACATCGAACAAGCTGCCTGTGCAGTCCGCCGGCGAGCTGTTTGCCCTGGCCAAAAGCAAACCTGGCCAGATCACCTACGCCTCCGCAGGTCTTGGCAGCATCAACCAGATTTCGACCGAAGTGATCGCTCTGGCGGCAGGCGTCAAGCTCGCGCATGTTCCCTACAAGGGCGGCGCACCGGCGCTCAACGATCTCGCCGGCGGCCATGTCGACATCTACGTATCCAGCATTCCGCAGGCGCTCCAGCTCGTCCGAAGCGGCCAAATCAAGCCGCTTGCGGTGACGAGCAGCCGGCGAACGGCGCTGTTGCCCGACGTGCCCACGCTTACGGAGTGCGGGACACCGGGCGCCGATGCGGAAACGTGGTGGGGCATCGTTGGCCCGGCCGGGATGCCTGCGGATGTCGTTCAGACGCTGAACGCGGAGATCAACAAGATCCTGACATCGCCCGAGCTCGTCACGTTTCTCACCAATGAGGGCGCTGAAGCCGAGCCCATGGCTCCACAGCAGTTCGGAGACATGATACGGCGGGAGATCGCGCGCTGGACCAAGGTCGCGCACGAGGTCAATATTTCGATCGATTAGCGTCAAGCCGACATGACTCTCTTCCCCGACCACGTCCGGTTTGGGACATTCGCGATCGGGTCGAGCCAGCAGCAATGCAGGCCATGTCCGCTATGCCGCCGAAAGCGCAAGCCATCTCGCATCCGGCTACGCGCTTATGAGCGCCACGCCCTAATCCTCGAATCCGAACAGCTTGGCCGGATTAGTCACCAGGATCTTCCTCAGCTCGGCCTCGTCCACGACGTAGCTGTAGAGCAGTTCGAGCAGGTCGGCGTCGTTGGGCGGCTGCACCACCGAGACAGGATGCGGCCAGTCGCTCGCCCAGACGCAGCGGTCGGGGGCGGCTTCGATATAAGCGCGCGCGATCGGGATGACGTCGTCCCACGGCGGGCCCTTCTTCGAGGTCTTTTCGCCGAGCGACAGCATCACCCAGAAATTGCCCTTCGACAGCAGCTCCAGCATCTTCTGCAAGTTCGGATCTTCCTTGCCGCGCACGGGGTCGGGGCGGGCCATGTGGTCGATCAGCACGGGCAGGTCGAGGTTTTCGTATTTGGCGGCGCTGGAAACGATGCCGTCCTTCTCCGGCTGGATCTTTGCGTACCAGCCGAGTTCGCGCATCCGCGCGATCGCTCGCGCAAAATCCTTGTCCGAGAGCACCGCGCCCAGTTCCTGCCGGAAGCTGAAACGCGCGCCGCGCACGCCGGCGTCGTGCAGCTTGGCGAGATAGGCGTCGCTGGCTTCGGCAAACACCAGCGCGTTGGCGCAAGCACGATAGTTCGGTCCCATCGCCGCGAGCGCATCGAGCACCACGGAATGATCGGCGCCATAGGTCGTGGTCTGCACGATGATGCCGCGCTCGATACCGAGCGCCTTGTGGACGCGCAGCGCTGCTTCCCAGGTCGCGGTCGGCATCTGGTAGGCGGCACCCGGCCGCACCGGATATTTGTCCAGCGGGCCCAGCACGTGAAACTGGCTGTCGATGCTCTTCGGCGGCGGCAATTTTGAGGGGCGGCGCGGGTTCGGATCGAAGGGAAGATAGGCCGGCATGTCAGGTTTTCCTTACTGTCGCGGTCAGCCGATCACGGCGGTGAAATCGCATTGCACGAGCGCGCCGTTCTCCATGTCCATCTGCAGGGCATGACGGGCCGGGCGCGAGTGCTCGTCGGGAAACATTTTCAGCCATTCGGTGTTCACCGGTGCGCGCTGGGTGCGATCCTGCAACCACACCGTCATCTTGATGATGTCGGAGATCGTCCCGCCGCCGGCTTCCACGATGGCCTTCATGTGGCCGAACATGTTGGCGCACTGGTCTTCGACCTTTTCCGGCATCTTGCCAGCGGCGTCGCGGCCGAGGATGACGCCGGACATCAGGAGATTGCCGATGCGGCAGGCGTTTGGAATCGGATTGGCGTGCTTGAACTCGCCGATATGAATGCTCTTGCGCCTTGTCATCGCTGCTCTCCCTGGGACGCTTTGTTGTTCAGACGAACTGGCACGACACCGATCCGAACTGGCCGTAATCGGCGTGAAACGTGTCGCCCTTGATGATGTCGACCGGCCGCGTAAACGATCCGGCCAGCACCACCTCACCGGCTTCGAGATACTCGCCCTGGGCGGCCAGCCGGTCGGCGAGCCAGGCCACGCCGTTGGCGGGATGGTTGAGGACGCCGGCGGCGATGCCGGTCTCCTCGATCTGGCCGTTGCGTAACAACAGTGCCCCGATCCAGCGCAGGTCGAAATCGAGCGGCCGAATGGGCCGGCCGCCGACGACCAGCGCCGCATTCGCGGCATTGTCGGAAATCGTGTCCATCACCTTGCGCGGCGCCTTGGTCTCGGGATCGACGCGATGCATCCTTGTCTCCAGAATTTCGAGCGCCGGAGTGACGTAGTCGGTGGCATTGAGCACATCGAACAGCGTGCAATCGGGTCCCTTCAAGGGAGCCTTCAACACGAATGCCAGTTCGACCTCGATCCGCGGCGCATGGAAGCGGTCGAACGGGATCGGCGACGCGTCCGGATAGAACATGTCCGCGAACAGCACGCCGTAATCCGGCTCGGAAATGCCGACGGCGTTTTGCATGGCTTTCGACGTCAGGCCGATCTTGTGACCCTTGACGATGCGGCCGCGGGAGAGCTGCAGCTTCGTCCAGGCGCGCTGGATGGCGTAGGCGTCCTCGATCGTCAGATCAGGATAGTCGCGCGTGAACGCTGTAATCAGCGACTTGCTGCGTTCGGCGTCGTCGAGGCGTTGCGCCAGCCGTTCGACGGTTGGTTGGTCGAGCATCGGCTACTGCTCCTCCACCACTGTATTGCGAAGGATGCCGATCTTGGCGGATTCCACCTCGACGACGTCGCCCGGCTTGAGCCAGCGCGGCGGCGTGAAGCGGGCGCCGGCCCCGGTCGGGGTGCCGGTCGCGATCATGTCGCCGGGCTTCAGGGTGGCAAAGGTGGAGAGGTAGGCGATCAGGAAATCGAACGGGAACATCAGCCGCTCGGTGGAATCGCTCTGGCGCACCTCGCCATTGACGCGGGTAACAATGTCATGCGGCCCGCGCGGATCGCATTCGTCCGACGTGACGATCCACGGCCCGATGCTGCCCGAGCGGTCGAAATTCTTGCCTTGCGTAACGTTGAATTTGCCGTGATGCAGCCAGTCGCGGACGCTGCCCTCGTTGCACAGCGTCATGCCGAAGATGTGGTCCCAAGCGCGCTCGCGGGGAATGTGCCGGCCTTCCTTGCCGATCACGATCACAAGTTCGCCTTCGTAGTCGAGCTGTTCGGAAATCTTCGGCTTTTCGATCAGCTGGTTGGAACCGACAACCGAGGAGGGGTTGCGGACAAAAAGGCTCGGATATTTCGGCAGGTCCGAATTGTCCTTGTACTCCGCGTTGCGGTCCTTGTAGTTGACGCCGATGCACCAGAGCTTTTCCGGGTTCGGAATCGGTGGCAGCAGCACGAGATCGTCGAGGGCATGGCTCGGCTTGAGGCCGGCGACCATCTGGCGCGCAACTTCCAGTCCGTCCCTGGCGATCAGGCTCCGAAGGTCCGGACATTTCGGTCCGATCCGCTTCGTCAGATCGACGACGCCGCCGGCCACAACCGCGCCGAAGCGCGGCTCTCCTTCCACCAGATAGCTCACCAGTCGCATTGTCGTCCTCTTCGAGAATTCTGCTTCGATCTGCGTCCGACGTCAGCAAGCTCGCTACGGATTGCTGCCATCGCTAATCGGTCGATTTCGGGGTTTGGAAGACGCCGCGCAGCGTCACGATCTCGCCGAGCCGGGCGTAGCGGGGCCCACCGATGCGCGCGATCGGGTCGAGCGCTTCGGTCTCGACCTTGCCGTTGTTCACGAGACCGTCGCGGATGTGGAACATGACGACCTCGCCAACGATGAGCCGGCTGCGCGCCTCGCCGAATTCGAGACATTGCCGAAACACGCATTCCATCGCGATCGGCGCGGCGGCAAGCCGGGGCACCTTGACGCGCTCGCTGGGTCGCGTTTCCAGTTTGAGCTCTTCGACCTCGCTGACTTCGGGCGGATGCTCGACCGAACTGTCATGCACCGCACCCATCAGCGGCGTGTCGGCGATGTGGATGACGTACTCCTCGGTGTCGAGGATGTTGTGCGCCGTATCCTTGTAGTCGGGGCCCTTGCGGCCGACACTGATGGCCAGCATCGGCGGCTTCTGCGAGACGAAGGTGAAGGCGCTGAACGGGGCGAGGTTGAGCACGCCCTTGCGCGACAGGCTCGTCACCCAGGCGATCGGACGCGGCACCACGATGCCGGTCATCAGCCGGTAAATCCGCTCCGCGCCGAGATCGCCGGGATCGATCTGCATGGATCAGTCAGCCTTGATGTTGGCCTTGCGGACCACGGGAATCCACTTGGCGTCCTCGCGTTCGAGATAGCCCGTGAACTCTTCCGGCGTCATTGCGACCGCTTCTGCGCCGAGCGCGTTGAATTTCTCGACGATGGCGGGATCTTTCAGGATCTCCGCAAGTGTATCGTGGAGCCTGGTCACGATCTCGGGCGGCGTGCGCGCGGGCGCGAACAGTCCGGTGAAGGTCTGGCCGTCGAATTCCTTGTAGCCGAGCTCGGTGAAGGTCGGGACATCCGGAAGCCAGGAGGCGCGGTGCGTGCCGGTGACGGCGAGGGGGCGCAGCATGCCGCTCTTGATGGAGGGCAGGCCGACCGAGATCTGGTCGAGCGCGAACTGCACCTGCCCGCCGATCAGGTCATTGAGCGCTGGCGCGTTGCCGCGGTAATGCACCGTTAGCCACTGCAGGCCGAGCGTGGACTGCATCAGCTCGCTGAGCAGATGATTGGTGGTGCCCTGGCCGGGGGACGCCATGGTCAGCTTGCCGGGATCGTTGCGGGCAAGCTCGATGAACTCCTTCAGATCCTTGGCCGGCAGCGACGGATGCACTTCGAGCACCAGCGGCGTCATCGTGATCGAGGTGATGGGGACGAAATCCCGCTTCCAGTTATAGGCGTCGCGCTTGGCGATCTCGGGCGCGAACAGCACCGGGCCGTTGGCGCCGACGAACAGCGCGTAGCCGTCGGGCGGCATTTTCGCGAATGCCTCGCCGGCGATCAGGCCGCCGGCGCCGGCCTTGTTTTCGACGATGAAGGGCTGACCCAGCTTGGTCTGCAGCCTGTCGGCGATGACGCGCGCCGCGCTGTCGACATTGCCGCCTGCCGGATAGGGCACGATCAGGCGTACCTGCCGCGTCGGCCATTGCTGCGCGTCGGCCGGCGCGCTCAAAGCCACCGTAAACAGCGCCGATACGGCGACGCCTGCGATCGCGAAAAATTTCATCGCATCCTCCCGAAAAGCGGCACAGCTCTGCCGCTACATTTCTGTTTGCGCGAGCCCCGTCCCGGCGGCATGCGCATGTATTGTTCCGCGGCGCGATCTTGCGCGCGGCCCTTTCGCTGTCGACCAAATTGTGGTGTTTCTGTCCACATCGTGGACAGCGGACAATGCAGACGACGCATATGACAAACGGTCGGTTAAAAGCGCGCGGACGAGACCCGCGGCAGGGCGGGCAGGCGATCCGCCGCGCGTTGGCCGTGCTGCGGACGCTCGCCGTTGGCGGAGAAAAAGGCGTGCCGCTGGCCGAAGTTGTGCAGGCGACATCACTCGCGCGTCCTACGGTCCACCGCATCGTGCACGTGTTGATCGAGGAGGGCATTGTCGAGCGCAGTGAGCGGACGGGGAACTACGTTGTCGGCCGTCAGGTGTCCGAACTGGCACTGGCGAGGCCCTCGCGTACGCCACTGCTGATTGCAGCCGAGCCGCATCTCGCGGCAGCGTCGGCGCAACTCGGCGATACGCTGTTCCTGACGATGCGCACCGGTCTCGATACTCTATGCGTGGCTCGCCGTATCGGCGGCTATCCGATCCAGGTGTTGTCGATCGAGGTCGGTGTGCGAAGGCCGCTGGGCGTCAGCAGCGCCGGCGTCGCGATACTCGCCGCGATGCCTGCTGCGGAGGCGCGCAAGATCGTCCTCGCCAACGAACCACGGTTTGCCGCCTATCGGACCGACACGACGACGGTGCTCGGCCAGATCCAGCTCGCACGCCGCCGGGGCTACAATCTGCGCGATGTCGGGCTGGTGCAGGGAACGAAGTCGCTTTCGGCCTGGATCCGGACGCCGGACGGTGAGCCGGCCGCTGCGATTACGCTCTCGGCCATCCGAAGCAGGTTGAGTCCGCGCCGCGCGATCGAGGTGGCGGACGTTCTTGTGGCAACTGCGCGCGCGATCGAGGCGGCGACGCCGCGGGATTCGTAACTAACCCGCCGCGGCGCTGGTCGACTTCGGCGCTGTCTTCGGCGCGCGGCGGAAGCGCAGCACGATCCTGGTGCCGTGATGATTGGGATCGCGCTCGGCGGTGGCGTCCAGCTTGGCGGCCATCGCGGTCACGATGCGTTGTCCCATGCCGGTGGAGCGCGGGTCGACCTTGACATTCAGGCCGACACCATCGTCTGCAATCGCCACCAGCAGGTCTTCGCCGTCGAGCTGCAGTTCGACGTGAATCGGTCCGGAGCCGTCCGGATAGGCGTATTTGACGGCGTTCATCACCAGTTCGTTGACGATGATGCCGATCGCGACCGCGCGGTCAGGGTCGATCTCGATCGGTTCGGCCTTGAGCGTCAGCCGCGACATCTTGTTGCCCTCGGCCGACCGCCGGAGATCTTCCAGCAGGGCTTCGAGATACTGGTTCAGCAACACGCTCTTGAGATCGTGCGAGGTGTAGAGGCGACGATGGACCTGCGCGACCGCGGCGACGCGGCCCATCGCATTGGTCAGCGCCGCCTTCACATCGTCCTGGGTCGTCGAATTGGCCTGCAAATGCAGCAGCGAGGCGATGATCTGCAGGGAGTTGCCAACGCGGTGGTTGACTTCGCGCAGCAGCACCTCGCGTTCGGCGGCGAGCGCCGCATAGCGGTCGCGCGAGGCGTGGACCTCGGCTTCCGCCTCGTCACGCGCGCGCTGGAGCTCGGCCTGCTTGAGCGCGCCGTTAACGGCGACCTGAAGCAGCGGAATGAAGTCGCCCCTGACGTCCTTGACCAGATAGTCGGCGGCGCCGGCTTTCAGCGCGGTGACGGCGATCGCCGAATCCTGCGAGGCCGTGACGAATACGACGGGTGGGGCGCCCGCGATCGCCATGATCTGTTCCAGCGTTTCTAGGCCGTCGAGGCCCGGCATGTACTGGTCCAGCGCAATCACATCGATGCCGCCTTGCGCCAGCCGCGCCAGCCCCTGCTCGCCGCCCGACGCGTGGACGACCTTGAAGCCCGCGCGCGTCAGGCCGCGGTCGACCAGCCGGGCGAGGCCAGCGTCATCGTCGATATACAGCAATGTCGGCGTTGCGGGTTTCATGTGGCGGCAGGGGGCACCTGGATGACGGAAAAGAACAGGCCGAGCTGGCGAATGGCGTTGGCGAAGCTTTCGTAGTTCACGGGCTTGGTGATGTAGACGTTGCAGCCGAGTTCGTAGCAGCGCTTGATCTCTTGCGAGTCGTCGGTCGTGGTCAGCACCACCACCGGCGTGGCCCTGAGATATTTGTTTTCCTTGACCCGCTTCAGAATGTCGATGCCGGTCGTGTCGGGCAAGTTGAGGTCGAGCAGGATCAGGAGCGCGTTGCCTTTATGGTCGAGGCCCGTTCCATCCTTGCCGAACAGATAGTCCAGCGCGGCTGTACCGTTGGTGAACGGCTTTATCTCATTGTTGACACCGGATCGTCGGATATTCCGCTCGATCAGGCGGGCATGGCCCTCATCGTCCTCGATCATGATGATAGTGACTGGATTACTCATGTCTCTGTGTTCCGTTTGGCAGACCATTTGATGGGCAAGGTGATCGTGAACGTGCTGCCCTGATGAAGTTCTGAGGCGACCGACATGGTTCCTCCCAGGCGACGCACCAGGGCGCGGACATGGGCAAGGCCGATGCCTTGTCCCGGCTTGTCCTGGGTTCCAGCACGGCGGAACAGCTCGAAAATGCGCTGATGGTCCTTTGGATCGATACCACGCCCATTGTCCGATAGCTCGAAAATCGCAAAGCCGAGCTTGGTGCGGCCGCGCACCGTGATTTCGCCGGGGACCCCGGTCTTGAGGTATTTGAGCGCATTGTCGATCAGATTGGAGAATATCTGCTCCAGCGCAAGGCGATCGCTGACGATATTCGGCAGTGCGTCGATCCGGATCTGGGCCTGGGCCTCCGCGGCCTGATGCGCCACGGTCGACACGATACCCTCCATCAGCTCCCTGGTATCGATCAAAACCGGCTCGAATTCGCGGCGCCCCTCGCGGGTGAGGTGCAGGATCGCCGATATCAACCGGTCCATCTTGCCGATCGACGACTTGATGAATCCGAGCGCCTCGGTGAAGTCTTCCGAGAGCTGCCTGTCGGCGCCTTCGAGCACGGGCTCGGCGGTATCGGTGGCGTTTTCGGGGACGGATGGCGCGGCGGACTGCTCGCGGGACAGCGTTGCGATTCGCCTGAAGATGTCGCCGCGCAATTCCTCCAGCTCGCTGGTGAAGCCCATGATGTTCACCAGCGGCGAACGCAGATCGTGGCTGACGATGTAGGCGAAGCGCTGGATCTCGTCATTGGCTTCGCGCAGGTCCGCAGTGCGCTCGTCGACCGTGGCCTCGAGGTTGAGGTTGTTGTCGCGCAGGTTTGTTTCGGCCTCGTCACGCGCACGCGACGAGCGCCGAACCAGGAAAATCGAAAGGCCGGCGAGTGCGATCACGAGCCCGGAGCCGGCGATCGTTACGGAGGAGGCAAGTACCTGCGTTCGATCGGCGTCCACGGTCCGCATGGCGAACAGACGATCTTCCTCGGCACGCATATCGCGTCCGGCCTCGGCGATAGCCTGCACGGCGTCGGTCGAAGTGCCGTTGCGCAAAACCGTGACGCTGGTGGCGACGTCCTTCTTCTTGACGCGATCGATGCCGCGCGCGAATTCGGTCAGACGTTGTTCGATGGCGCGGCGCAGCTTGGCGTAGTTTTCGACCTGGACCGGATTGTCGGTGGTGAGTTTCGCCAGTTGATCGGCAGCGGGCAGGATGTTGCCGGCCGCGGTCTCGTACTCGGCAAGGAACTGGGGCGCGGATGTCAGGAGATAGGCGCGCGTGGCGCTTTCCGCGCGACGGATCTCGAGCAAAAGGCTGGACAGTTGGCTTTCGACCTCCACCGTATGCACGACGAGGCCACTGGCATCGCGGGCCTTGTTGACCAGGAGGACGGATGTCACGCTGATGGCGACCAGCACCAGTAGTCCCGCTGACAGCAGCAGGATTTGCCAAACAGCGCGCCGACGCTGAGCTTCAGCCGTCACGACGATCTCGCGTCATGCAAATAGACTGCCCCCAAAGGACCCCAACTTTCGATAATGCCGCAGGGCTCGATCGGTTCCATCCTGGCGAAGATTTCGTTACGGCGTCTGGCCGTCCACCGGCTGGCCGGCGAGGTACTGCTCGAGCCAGTGGATGTGATAATCGCCGTTGATGATGTCGGCCTCCCGGACCAGTGCCCGGAACAGCGGCAGGGTGGTTTCGATGCCGTCGACCACCATTTCGTCGAGCGCCCGGCGCAGCCGCATCAGGCATTCGGCGCGGGTCTTGCCGTGCACGATCAGCTTGCCGACCAGCGAGTCATAATAGGGCGGAATGACGTAGCCCTGATACACGGCGGAATCGATTCGCACGCCGAGCCCGCCGGGCGGGTGGAATTGCGTGATCTTGCCGGGCGACGGCCGGAAGGTCTGCGGGTTTTCGGCATTGACGCGGCATTCGATGGCATGCCCGATGATGGCGATCTCCTCCTGCTTCGCGGGCAGGTCGCCGCCGGCGGCGATGCGGATCTGCTCCAGCACGAGGTCGATGTCGGTGATGCTCTCGGTGACGGGATGTTCGACCTGGATACGGGTGTTCATCTCGATGAAGTAGAACTCGCCATCCTCATAGAGGAACTCGATGGTGCCGACGCCGAGATATTTCATGTCCCGCATCGCCTTGGCGCAGGTCTCGCCGATCCTGGCGCGGGCGGCGGCGGAAAGGACCGGCGAGGGGCCTTCCTCCCAGACCTTCTGGTGACGGCGCTGCAGCGAGCAGTCGCGCTCGCCGAGATGGATTGCGCCGCCGCGGCCGTCGCCGAGAATCTGGATCTCGATGTGGCGCGGCTTCTGCAGGTATTTTTCCAGATAGACCGATGCGTCGCCGAACGCCGACTTGGCCTCGTTGGACGCGGTCGACAGCGCCATCATCAGATCGTCCGCTGAGTGCGCGACCTTCATGCCGCGCCCACCGCCGCCGGCGGCCGCCTTCACCAGTACGGGAAAGCCGATCGCCTTGCCGATCGCGAGTGCGTCGTCGTCGGGCGTGACCGCGCCGTCGGAGCCGGGCACGACCGGGATGCCGAGCCGCCTGGCGGTCTTCTTGGCCTCGATCTTGTCGCCCATCAGGCGGATATGTTCGGCCTTCGGGCCGATGAAATGCAGATTGTGCTCGGCCAGGATCTCGGCGAAGCGGGCGTTCTCCGACAGGAAGCCGTAACCGGGATGCACGGCGTCCGCGCCGGTGATCTCGCAGGCCGCGAGCAGTGCCGGGACATTGAGGTAGGAGTCCTTCGACGGCGGCGGTCCGATGCACACGCTTTCGTCGGCGAGCCGCACATGCATGGCGTCGGCGTCGGCGGTGGAATGCACCGCAACCGTGGAGATGCCGAGTTCCTTGCACGCGCGCAGCACGCGGAGCGCGATCTCGCCGCGATTGGCTATGAGAATCTTGTCGAACATGTTTTTCCAAGCCGCGAGTAGCGAATGGCGAGTGGCGAGTAGAAGGAGGTCATCTCTTTTCCATTCGCCATTCGCTACTCGCCATGCGCTTACTCAATGATCACGAGCGGTTCGCCGAATTCGACCGGCTGGCCGTCCTCGACGAGAATTTGCGTCACGGTCCCAGCGCGCGGCGACGGGATCTGGTTCATCGTCTTCATCGCTTCGATGATCAGCAGCGTTTGCCCGGCCGATACCTTGCTGCCGACGTCGATGAACGGCTTGGCGCCGGGCTCCGGCGACCAATAGGCGGTGCCGACCATCGGCGAGGGGACCACGCCCGGATGCTTGGCCAGATCCGCGGCCGCCGCGGGGCCGGCTGCCGCCGCAGCAATCGGCATCGGCTGGAAGCCCGCCGGCATCGCGGCCGACACGGTGATGTTGCGCGCGACCCGAACCCGCAGGCCCGAGCGCTCGATTTCGATTTCGGTCAGGCTGGTCTCATCCAGCAACAGCGCGAGTTCGCGAATGAGCGCGCTGTCGTCGCTCTTCAGGTTTGCGGCTGATTTGTCCGCTGACTTGTTGTCGGGCTGGCGGGCCATGCTCTTGATCCGGAATTCTCGATGTGGGTGACGGCTGAAGCGTCAGGCGTGGTGTCGGTCGATGTCGGGTTTTGAAGTCAGGTTTTGGCTTTGGCGCCGAGTTTGGCGGCAAGGCCATTGATTGCGAGCCGGTAGCCATCGATGCCGAAGCCGCAAAGCGACGCAAAGGCGGCCATAGCCGTGTAGGAGTGATGGCGGAAGCTCTCGCGGGCGTGGATGTTGCTGATATGCACTTCCACCGTCGGAATTTTCACGGCGACCAGCGCATCGTGCAGCGCGATCGAGGTGTGCGAATAGCCGCCGGCGTTGATGATGATGCCGACCACCTTTTTGGCATGCGCCTCGTGGATGAAGTCGATCAACTCGCCTTCGCGGTTGGACTGGCGGCAATCTGCCTTCAGGCCGAATTGCGCCGCGGTTTCCACGCACAATTTTTCGACATCCGCGAGCGACGCATGGCCATATTTTTCCGGCTCCCGTATCCCCAGCATGTTGAGGTTCGGGCCGTTCAGGACATAGATCGTCGCGGCAGGGGCTTGGGCCATCCAAATTCCAGTAAACGGGGTGGGACAGGTCGCGGGGTTATAGGTAACAACGCGGCCAAGGGGAAGCCTTGCAGCCTGCCGGAATGACGCCCAAATGCCTCATCCGGTTCGTAAAAAACCGCATGGAACCTACGGAAATCATTCGTTAACCAATTTTCGGATGCCACCCCAAGAAAAAGGGGTGGGCATCTCTGCCCACCCCCGATTACCACTTGGTCGAACTGCTATCGCAGCGCTTAGCCCTCGATGATGTAGACGATCTCGCGGGTCTGCGGACGGACGATGACGTAGCGGCCGCCCACCAGAATCACCTCGTAACCGCGCCACTCCGGATAGATCTCGACAATCCGGGGCGGAAGCGGGTGGAAGTGGACCGACGCAGGCACCGCGACGCCGACCGAGATATTGAAGTTCACATTGGTGGTTTCCTGGATCTTCGCCGACCTGATGGCGGTGTTGATCTGGGTGCGCTTCTCGGGCGGCGGCGCAGCGGTCGCCGAAGTGGCGGCGTTGCCCGTCGTCTGCGACTTGGTCTCGCCTGCAGCCGTGCCGGACTTGGTGTCGGTCGCGCCCTTGGTCTGGGCGTTATTCATGTCGCCGCTCTTGCCGTCGCGGCTTTCGGTGGTCGTGGTGCCGCTCTTGCTGTCACGGCCCTCGGCCTTCATGTCCTTGCCGCCCTTGGGCGAGTCGGTTTCCGAGTGCATGCTCTTGGACTTCTCGCCCTGCATCCGGTTGCCGTCCTGAGCGCTCTTGCTCGGGGCCATCTTGTCGGTCGATTCCGAGGCCTTCGTGCTGGGCTCCATACCCTTCGTACCGGTCTCGGCACCCTTCATGCCGGAAGTGCCGCCGGTATCGCGCTGCATTGCGCCGCCCGACGAGGCCCCGCCAGAAGGAGGCGCGCTCTGCTGCGCGGCGGAGCCGGCCGACCCTGCGTCACGGCCGGGAGCCTGCGCATTGGCAAGACCGGTTCCGGCGATCAACGCCGCCGTCGCGACCGAAATCAAAAAGCGATTAGTCATTAGAAAGTCTCCTCACGTGTTTCTGCATTGCCCGACCGACAACGTGAGGAATTGCGCGATGTTCCGGAACATTGGCGGTTCCACTGACTTTGTTTTGTGAACGAGTGATGAACCGTCGCGCCGAGGAACGCCTCAAATGAAAAGGCCGGCGTTGCGCCGGCCTTTTGTCTCGATCGTTGAAGCGCCGGCGTTGTTTTAGCAGGTCGCCTTGCCGCAACGGGCGTTGCTGATCTTTTCGCGCAGGTTCTCGACGCCGACCGCGCCGATCACGACTTGCTTGCCGATCACGTAGCTCGGCGTGCCGTTCATGCCCATCGCTTCGGCGAGCTTGAAATTTTCCTCGAGCGTGTTGCGCACTTCAGCGCTCGCAAGGTCCTTTTCCAGCTTGGCCATGTCGAGGCCGACTTCCTTGGCAACCGCCATCGCGCGCGCCTTGTCGGCGGCGCCGCGGCCGGTGAGCAGTTTCTGGTGGAAGTCGAGATATTTCTTGCCGGTCGGATCCTGCATGCGCACGGCGACGCCGACCTGCGCGGCTTCGACCGAGCCCGCGCTCAGTACCGGAAATTCCTTGAGCACGACCTTCAGCTTCGGATCGGCCTTCATCAGATCCATCATGTCGGTCATCGCGCGTTTGCAATAACCGCAATTGTAATCGAAGAACTCGACGAAGGTGACATCGCCATCCTTGTTGCCGAGCGTGACGTTGCGCGGCGAGTTGAAGATCGCGTCCGCATTGTCGGCGACGCCGGATGCGTGCTTGGCGGCCTCTGCCGCGGCCTGACGCTTGCTAAGCTCGTTCATCGCCTCTTCGAGCACTTCGGGATGCGCGATCAGGTACTCGCGAACGATCTTTTCGATGTCGCCGCGCTGGGTGTCGTTGAAGCTCTGCGCGGAAGCGGAGATCGGCGCGCCGCACAGCGCCAGGGCGAACAATGCGGGAATGAGAAGACGGAACGAGGGCATCGGTAAATCCTTATGCGGCGGGTTCCCGGGCAATTCTGCTGAAGGCCGGCTCCTGGAGAATATCCTGGTCGCGGATGACCAGGTCGTTGGCGGTCAAGTTCCGATTATAGGCGAACTCGGCTGATTTCTAGTTGCTCTTCTGTCCCGGCAGCGGCTTGGCGCTCACAATGTCGTCAGCCTTGACCCATCCCGGCGTCCCGATGGCGAAGCGCGTTTTTGCGCGCGATGCAAGGTCGCGCGCCGTCTTGTTATCGCCACGAAGGAAGGCGGCCTGGGCCGATGCAAGATCGGCCTGCGCGTAGTCGCCCTTGCGGCCATAGGCCATTGCGAGCTGCATGTAGCCGATCGGCGCTTCGCTCTCACGGGCCACAGCCGCGCGCAGGATCGCGATCGCCTCGTCGGTGTAGGCGTTGTTGGCCGTTGCCACCAGGGCCTGCCCAAGCAGCATCTCGATCAGCGGCGCGCTATTGGAGAGCGCGACGGCCTTGCGCAGCGGCGCGATCGCCTCCTGCGGCTTGCCGCCCTCCAGCAGCGCCTGGCCGCGCACCTCGTAGAAATAGGGATTGTTGGGCTGCTGCTGGATCAGGGCGTCAATCTGGGTGAGCGCGCTGCGCAGGTCGCCATGCAGATAGGTCGAGATCGCGTGGGCATAGCGCGCCGGCAGGCTGTTATTGGACATTGGATAGCGCCGGGACACGGTCTCCTGCCGCTCCATGAAGGCCGAGATCTTGGCGCGCGCCATATCGTGGCGCAGTTGCAGGGCAGGGTCGTCCTTCTTGTCCCAATAAGGGCTCGACCTCGCCAGCTCTTCCAGCGCGGCGACGCGCTGGGCCGGCATCGGATGCGACTGAACGTAGGGGTCTGAACCGCGCGAGGCGAACAGGCTTTCGTCGGTGAAACGCTTGAAGGTCTCGTACATGCCCCGCGAGGATTGGCCGGTGGCGTTCAGAAACTTTACGCCGGCCTTGTCGGCGTTCTCCTCCTGCTGGCGCACATAAGACAGCAGGTTGCGGCGGATCACTTCTCCCGGAGCGGAGAACATGGCGGCGCCGGCATTCGCCAGGCCACTGTTGCCGCCGCCGCCCTTCGCGCCGGCCACCATCGCGCCGGCGCCGAGCAGCATTGCGATGATCATTTGCGTCTGGGCCTGCGCCATCTGCTCGCGCATCTTGGCGAGATGGCCGCCGGCAAGGTGGCCGGTTTCGTGCGCCATCACGCCGATGATCTGGTTCGGCGTCTCCGACTGCATGATCGCGCCGTAGTTCACGAAGATGCGGCGGCCGTCGGCTACGAAGGCGTTGAAGACGCCCTGGTTGATGATCACCATCTGGATGTTCTGCTTTTCCAGACCAGCGGCGCGCAGGATCGGGCGGGTATATTCGCGCAGCAATTGTTCTGTCTCGGTGTCGCGGAGCACCGGCGGACCCTTGTTCTCCTGCGCCACGGCCGCCATCGGCGCGACGGCCAGCGCTATGGCCGTCGTCAGCGCGGTCAACTTCAGTGATTTCTTGCGTAAGGCGATGCGGAGCATGAGCGGTCTTTGGCGATTGGCGATGGGTCCGGATTTGCCCGGACGCCGGTTCGGTTTCCGGTTAGATCAGAAACGGGTCCCAGTTTGGTTTTTCAACGCGTTTCTTTCACCCGAGCCGGGGTATCACTGCGCGAACAAAAGCTATAACAAGCCAGCGAATACGGCCAGTCTGGGGCGGCAACCGGTTCGGAACCCGAATTCGGCCGCGGCCCGTGCAAATAGCAGATATCGATGCTGGAATCGACACTTAGAGATCGCGCGACAGCGCTACTGACCCCCTCGACACGGAGCGACGTCCCGCCCTTCATGGTGATGGACGTGATGGCGGCGGCGGCCCGCATCGAAGCCGCCGGCGGCCATGTCATCCACATGGAAGTGGGGCAGCCGGCGGCGCCGGCGCCCAGGGTCGCGATCACGGCCGCGCATGCCGCGCTCGATGCGGCGCGGATCGATTATACGTCCGCGCTCGGCATTCCCACGCTGCGCACGCGGATCGCAAAGCACTACCGCGATACTTACGGCTGTGCCGTGGATCCCGAGCACATTGTGATCACGACCGGCTCGTCCGGCGGTTTCATTCTGGCGTTCCTGTCGATGTTCGAGCCGGGCGATCGGGTGGCGGTCACGGTGCCGGGCTATCCGCCCTACCGGCATATCCTGACGGCGCTCGGCTGCGAGCCGGTGCTGATCGAGACTTCGAGCGCGACGCGTCATGCGTTGACGGGCGAGGCCTTGCTGGCTGCGCATCGCAAGACGCCGCTGAAGGGCGTGCTGGTCGGCAGTCCCGCCAATCCGACGGGAACGATGATGTCGCGTGAGGCGCTCACCGGCCTGATCAATGCGGCGGAAGGCGCCGGCATCCGCTTCATTTCCGACGAGATTTATCACGGCCTCGACTATGCGTTTCCGGCGGTGACGGCCGCGGAACTCTCGCCGCATGCGCTGGTGATCAATTCGTTCTCGAAATATTTCTGCATGACCGGCTGGCGGGTCGGCTGGATGGTGGTGCCGGAGCCCTTGGTGCGGCCGATCGAACGGCTGCAGCAGAACCTGTCGATCTCGGTGCCGACGCTGTCGCAGATCGCGGCCGAAGCGGCCTTCGAGGGACGCGAAGAGATGGAAGCGATCAAGCGCGGCTATCAGGAGAACCGCCGCATCCTGATCGAGGGACTGCCGAAGGCCGGCCTCACCAAGTTCCTGCCGGCGGATGGCGCCTTCTACCTCTATGCCGATGTCTCGGATTTCACCGCCGACAGTTTCGAATTTGCCGGCCGCATGCTGGAGAAGGCGCATGTGGCGGCAACGCCGGGCGTCGATTTCGATCCGATCCACGGCCGCAGCTTCATTCGCTTCTCCTACGCGCGCTCGGCCGACGAGATGCGTGAAGCGGTGACGCGCATCGCGCGGTGGCTGCGATAGCGCCAGCCCGTCCATCTCCACATCATTCCTAGTCCTGCCTGCCATCAATCGGGGAGCCATCCGTGTCCGCCAGGACCATGCCTGAAACCGTCGCGCCGTCGCATTTCCCGCTCGCCGCCCTGCTGTGGCCGCATCGTGCCGATGGATCGTCGGGTCTGTTGCGCGGCGTGATCCTGATTGCGCTGGGAACGGCGCTGCTGACCTTGTCGGCCAAGGTCAATCTGCCGTTGCCCTATGTGCCGATGACGCTGCAGACGCTGGTCTTGCTGGTGATCGGTGCGGCCTATGGCTGGCGGCTCGGCAGCACCACGCTCATGACCTATCTGGCTGTGGGGGCCAGTGGAGTTCCGGTCTTCGCAGGTCCGGTCGGCGGCCTCGCGCCATTCGCCGGTCCGACGGCAGGGTATCTCTTCGGCTTCGTGGCGGCCGCCTTCGTGACGGGATGGCTGAGCGAGCGCGGCTGGGATCGATCGGTGCTGCCGCTATTTGTCGCGATGGCATTCGGACACATTCTCATTCTCGCCGCCGGCTTTGGTTGGCTTGCGTTCGGCATGAAACTCGGGGTCGAAAAGGCGTGGCTGGTCGGCATTGCGCCATTCATCGCAGCGTCCCTGATCAAGAATGCGCTCGGCGCCGCGCTCGTGCCGGCGATCCGGCGGATTTTCGACCAGCGCAGCTAAGCAGTCGCGCCAACACCATTGACTCCACTCGCTCAAAGTATTTTTGCTGTGTGCGACGGATTGGCACATGTGCGACCACTCCGCGGCCTCTGAGGGGAGTAAGCGTCATGGCGGCAACGATTGCGGTTGAAGCACCGGCGAGTGCGGCCAAGCCCTGGTATCGGGTTCTCTATGTTCAGGTCCTGATCGCCATCGTGCTCGGCGCGCTGTTCGGCTGGCTGTGGCCTGCGCTCGCGACCAACGACTGGATCAAGGCGCTCGGCGAAGGTTTCATCAAGCTGATCAAGATGGTGATCGCGCCGATCATCTTCTGCACCGTGGTATCCGGCATCGCGCATATACAAGATGCCAAGAAGGTCGGCCGCATCGGTGTCAAGGCGCTGGTCTATTTCGAGGTCGTCTCCACCTTTGCGCTGGTGATCGGTCTTGTCGTCGGCAATGTGGTCAGGCCCGGCGCGGGCTTCGGCGGCAGCATGGCGAACGCGCAGGCCGTGGCGGGCTACGCCAAGCAGGCCGAGGCGCAGAAGAGCGTCGATTTCTTCCTGCATATCATTCCCGATACCGTGGTCGGCGCCTTCGCGCAGGGCGAAATCCTTCAGGTCCTGCTGTTTTCGATCCTGTTCGGCTTCGCCCTGATGGGTCTCGGCGAGCGCGGCCATACGCTGCGTGCCTTCATCGATGACGCCGCGCACGGCGTGTTCGGCGTCATCGCCATCGTGATGAAGGTAGCCCCGATCGGCGCGTTCGGCGCGATGGCGTTCACGATCGGCAGGTTCGGAACCGGCGCGATCCTGAACCTGGTCGGCCTGATCGCGACCTTTTACGTCACCGCCGCGCTGTTCGTGTTCGTGGTGCTCGGCGTGATCGCGCGGTTTGTCGGTTTCTCGATCTTCAAGTTCCTGGCCTACATCAAGGACGAACTGCTGATCGTGCTCGGCACGTCGTCTTCGGAAAGCGCGCTGCCGTCCCTGATGGAAAAGCTTGAGCGGCTCGGCTGCTCCAAGTCGGTCGTCGGCCTCGTGGTGCCGACCGGCTATTCGTTCAACCTTGACGGCACCAATATCTACATGACGCTGGCGACGCTGTTTATCGCCCAGGCGCTCGGCTTCGATCTCACCTTCGGCCAGCAACTGACCATCCTTCTGGTCGCGATGCTGACTTCGAAGGGCGCGTCCGGCATTACCGGGGCCGGCTTCATCACGCTGGCCGCGACGCTCGCCGTGGTCGATCCGCGCCTGGTGCCGGGTATGGCCATCGTTCTCGGCATCGACAAGTTCATGAGCGAATGCCGCGCGCTGACCAATCTGTGCGGCAACGGCGTCGCCTGCGTGGTGGTGTCGTGGTGGGAAGGCGAACTCGATCACGACAAGCTGCAAGCCGGCCTGAACAGGCAGATCGATCCGACCGATGTGGAGACTGCCATTACGACGGGATAGCACCCGGCTCGATGCAAATAAAAAAACCGCCCGGCTTTCGCCGGGCGGTTTCTTGTTTTGTTTGATCCTTACTCGCCGCTGCCGAAGCGCCGCGACCACCAGCCCGCCTTGCGGGGGGCGGCTTCGTCCGATGTGGCTGACGCCGGCTCGCTCCTCGGAGCAGGCGCGGGAGACACAACCGGCTCCGGTGCGCTGTGGCTCATGGAGGGCACCGGTTCGGTCGGAGCGCTGGTCACGAAGCTGACTTTCTCGCGCACGGTCGAACGCCGGCGCGCCGCGGCCCGCTCGGCCTCTTGCGTGGTTTCTTCAACGGTGGGCGCGGGCGCGCTCTCGACCGGCTCGGGCCGGGCATAGGCCGCTTGCTGCATCTCCGCCGGCTGCGCGACCGGTTCGGACGCAATGTCGGCCTGCACCAGCGATGGCGCAGGCTCGGACGCGCCGTCGAAATCGGCAACCGCGCTGGTCACTTCGGGGGCGGGCGTCGGCCCGAGCTCGTCCGCGATCGATCCGGCAAGCCCGTCTTCCAGCTCGGTACCTCGCCGGCGGCGTCCGCCGCGACGGCCGCGGCGGCGCGGGCGTCGCTCGCCATTGGCAGGCTGATCGCCGCGGGCCACGCCGGGCTGTTCGTCGCCTTCGTCTTCATCGGCTTCGCCATCCTCGGCGGCAGCGCCTTCGACGGCTTCGCTGGCGACGCGCATGGGCTCACCGTCCTCGCGCGGGGCGGCGCCGTCACGCGGCTCGCCACGGCCGCGACGCCGTCGGCGCCGCTTGCGGCGGTGGCCGTCTCCTTCGCCTTCGCCGCCTGCCGCTTCGGCGGCATCATCGGTCAGTCCCTCGGTCTCCTCGGTTTCGACCTCGGATTCGGTTTCGACGTCGAACGCCTCGTCGTCGTCATAGGCTTCCTCGACCTGGGGCGGGAAGGCGGCAGCCTGCGCCGCCAGCAACGCCTTGGCGGCTTCCAGCGTGTGCACCTGTTCGCCGCGGTCGATGATGAACGACTGCTGGCCGGCCACGGTTGGATCGGCGCTGACCGCGAGCGACACCTTGAAGGCGTTTTCGAGATCGCGCAGGTGGCCGCGCTTGTGGTTGAGCACATAAAGCGCGACGTCGGTGCGGGTGCGCACCACCAGATTGTGGGTCGCGCCCTTCATCAAAATCTCTTCGATGCCGCGCAGCAATTGCAGCGCGACCGACGAGACCGAGCGCACATGACCGCTGCCGCCGCATACCGCGCAGGGCTCGGTCGAACTCTCCAGCACGCTGGCGCGGATGCGCTGGCGCGACATTTCCAGCAGGCCGAAATGCGAGATGCGCCCGACCTGGATGCGCGCGCGATCCTGCCGCAGGCAGTCGGAGAGCTTGCGCTCGACCGCGCGGTTATTGCGCTTCTCGTCCATGTCGATGAAGTCGATGACGATCAGGCCTGCGAGGTCGCGTAAGCGCAATTGCCGCGCGACTTCCTCGGACGCCTCCAGATTGGTCTTGAGGGCAGTGTCCTCGATATGATGTTCGCGGGTCGAGCGGCCGGAATTGACGTCGATCGAGACCAGCGCCTCGGTCTGGTTGATGACGATGTAGCCGCCGGAGCGCAACTGCACGGTCGGCGAGAACATCGCATCCAACTGGCTCTCGACGCCCATCCGCGAGAACAGCGGCTGGCCGTCGCGATATTGCCGGACCGCCCGCACGTTCGAGGGCATCAGCATCTTCATGAAGTCGCGGGCTTCGTCGTAGCCTGCCTCGCCGGCGACCTGGATTTCGTCGATTTCCTTGTTGTAGAGGTCGCGCAGCGAGCGCTTGATCAGCGAGCCTTCCTCATAGACGAGGGTGGGGGCCTGCGACTTCAGCGTCATGTCGCGGACGGTTTCCCACATCCGGATCAGATATTCGAAGTCGCGCTTGATCTCGGGCTTGGTCCGCGAGGCGCCGGCGGTACGCAGGATGATCCCCATGCCTTCCGGCACGTCGAGGTCCTGCACCACTTCCTTCAACCGCGAGCGGTCCTGGGCCGAGGTGATCTTGCGGCTGATGCCGCCGCCACGGGCGGTATTGGGCATCAGGACGGCATAGCGCCCGGCCAGCGACAGGTACGTGGTCAGCGCCGCGCCCTTGTTGCCGCGTTCTTCCTTGACGACCTGAACCAGCATCACCTGGCGGCGCTTGATGACTTCCTGAATCTTGTACTGGCGGCGCGGGCGGAAGGCGCGCTCGGGCACTTCCTCCAGCACGTCGTCGCCGCCGACGGATTCGACGACTTCCTCTTCTTCGCCGTCCTCGACGTCATCTTCATCGTCATGGTCGTCTTCGCCTTCGGGAGCGCGGGCGAGTTCGTCGGAAGAGGCAACCGCGTAACCTTCGCCGGCGTGCTCGATATGCGGCGCGTCGTCGGCATGGGCCGCGTTTTCGCGTGCGTGGTCATCGTCATGATGCTCATCATGCGCGTGGGCGTCATGAGCGTGTTCGGTGGTCGCCTCGGCGGCGGCCGCCTCGACCGGCGCCACGGCAGACGTGCCGGACTCCAATTCCGCGACCGGGGCTTCGCCCGCGGCGTCTGCGGGTTCGCCAAGACCTTGCGCCGGCTGATCATGGTGGGGATCGTGATCGTGGTGATCATGCGAATGATCGTGATCATGACCATGCGCCTCATGGTCGTGATGGGCCGTATCCTCGTGATGTCCCACATCATTCTCATGATGCTCGGCGTCGTGCGGATGCACCTCGCCGGCATATGCGCCTTCGTGCGGATGCGCCTCGCCCTCATAGGGCTGGGCGGCCTGTGCGGGATCCTGGCCGGCGTTCTCGATGACGCCGCTCTGAACGCGGTCGCCATGGCCGCGGCGGCGCGCATTGCGGTGGCGCGAGCGGCCACGGTGGCGGTTGTTGGAGGAGCGGTTCTCGCTCTCTTCCTCGGCTTCGCGGTGGGCACGCTCGTCGGCCTCGATCAGGGCCTGACGGTCGGCGACCGGGATCTGATAGTAGTCCGGGTGGATTTCGCTGAACGCCAGGAAGCCGTGGCGGTTGCCGCCATATTCGATGAACGCCGCCTGCAGCGACGGCTCTACGCGCGTGACCTTGGCGAGATAGATATTGCCGCGCAGTTGCTTGCGCTGGGCGGTCTCGAAATCAAATTCTTCGACGCGGTTGCCGCGGACCACAACGACCCGGGTCTCTTCCGGATGGGTGGCGTCGATCAACATCTTGTTGGGCATTTTGGAGCTCTTGACGGCGGCGGGCGCGGTGCATGGCGCGCGCAAATTGCGCGGCCCGGTGACGCGACGGTCCACCTGATTCGGGGGTGAGGGGAAGGCCAAAACGCACTTCTTGGCGCCGCGCCGAACGGGGAGCCACCAGAGCGAGGCGACGTGCGAAGCTTTCGCTTCGCGTCGGCGCGATCGTTCCATGGATCCTGGTCGGCAACACAGTCTGGCGCATCAAGCGTCGGCCCGTCTAAACATGTTGGCGGAAAGGATACCGCCGTATCTATCGCTGAAGGCCCGGTTCGGCGCCTAAACGCCCTCCGGCCATCGCATATCGGACCGGTTGGGGTCCGGATAATCAGTTTTGCCGTGTCTCAAACCGTCCCTGGAAAAGGTACCTGGGACCGGACGCCGCTCGGGCTCGAAACCGTCGCTCCGTGTCAGCCGCGCGCGGCGCTGGCTGTGGAGAGATCGGGAAAGACGCAGGTTCCTCCGGCTTCGAAGGTTCCGGCGCTGCACCGGGAGGCTGAACGCGACACAACCGGGAGTATTAGCCGTCAGCACCTCGTACATACGTGGATTGGGGGCTCCGTGCAAGCGAAGGGCAAGGGAACCCTCTTTTGAGCGTCGCCGCTCAGCAACACTCGATCCTTTTCACAGATTCGCCTTTAAGGTCCAATTAACCCTCTGCTCCTAATGCGGTAAGAGAAGGCTCCTCCAAAGGCACCGAATCGTTGGCGAGCCGCACAAATCACCTTGTTTTGCTCGGATGTGGCGCATTGTGCGCTGCAGCATTGCTGTGCGCCCGGATGGTTGGCCCCAGCATGGCCCAGGCGCCGGCTTATCAAGCACCGCCCGCCTATCAAACGCCGCTTTATCAAGGACCGGCCGCCATTCCCAACCCGGCGCCGGCGTCGAATTTCCCGATCGCGTCTGACGCTCGCCTGGCCGGCGATGCCAGGCAGACCCGTTTCATCCTCGATCTCGACAAGCCGGTCCAGTTTCGGGCCTTTACCTTGGCCGACCCCTATCGCGTGATCGTCGACCTCACCCAGGTCAATTTCCAGCTTCCGGCCGGAACAGGCGTCGCAGGGCGGGGACTGGTCAAGGCCTACCGCTACGGTCTCGTCATGCCGGGCGGATCGCGGATCGTGTTCGACCTGAACGGGCCGGCCAAGATCGCCAAATCCTATGTCCTGGAGGCGGCCAACGGCCAGCCGCCGCGGCTGGTGCTCGAATTCGAAGAGGTCGACCGCACCACCTTTGTCCAGTCGCTGGCGCCCGAAAACCGGCCCGAACTGCGGCCCGGAATCGCCGAGGCCAATGCCGCCGTTGCGCGGGCGGACGGGCCGGCGGCGCCGCCGTCGCCGCCGGACAAAAGACCCGTCGTGGTGATCGATCCCGGTCATGGCGGCGTCGACAACGGCACCCAGGCCGGCGGCAACGACATCATGGAAAAGAACCTGGTGCTCAGTTTTGGGCTGGCGCTGCGCGACCGGCTCGAGAAGTCGGGCAAGTATCGCGTCGTCATGACCCGGACGGACGACACCTTCATTGCGCTCGGTGACCGCGTGAAGATCGCGCGTAACGAGTTGGCGGCGCTGTTCATCTCGATCCATGCCGACGCCTTGAAGCGTGGCGAGGGCGACGCCCAGGGCGCCACCATCTATACGCTGTCGGACAAGGCCTCCGACTCCGAGGCCGAGCGGCTGGCGGACACTGAAAACAAGTCGGACGCGATCGGCGGGGTCAGTCTCGCCGATGAGCCGACGGAAGTTGCCGATATCCTGATCGATCTGGTGCAGCGGGAAACCAAGACCTTTTCAAACCGCTTCGCGCGGACGCTGATGGGCGAAATGAAGACCACGGTCCGGATGCATAAACATCCCTTGAAATCGGCCGGTTTCCGGGTCCTGAAGGCCCCTGACGTACCCTCGGTTCTGGTCGAGCTCGGCTACGTCTCCAACAAGGGCGACCTCGAGCATCTGGTGTCGGAAAACTGGCGGAACCGGACGGTCGGATCGATAGCGCAGGCAATTGATGCGTTTTTAGCCAAACGGCTGGCAACAGCCGGGCCGGGCAAGTAAAACGTCCGGTGCGCATCGCGTAGGCGCAGACGGAAAAGCGTGCCGTCATGAGGCCCAAGCCCTAGTTTGGCCACAGCGGCAACGGTATAAAAATCGACTGTTGGTCTTCGGAATCGGTCAATATTGTCCGCCGGACCCTTTATTGTTCGACCGCGTGGCGGCAACCCGTTCGGTGGGGTTGCCGTATTAGGATAGACGCCGCAGATTTTGGCGCACAGGGTTGAAACGGAACTTCGATAATGCGCTTTCTGGTCCGGTTTTTGGGTTTCCTGTTCGCCGCCGGGACCGTCGTGTTCCTCGTCGGCGTGGCCGGTGTCGCGGGCGCGATCTGGCATTTCTCCAAAGACTTGCCCGACTACTCACAGCTTCAGGATTACGAGCCGCCAGTGATGACGCGCGTCCATGCGTCCGACGGTGCGCTGATGGGCGAGTATTCCAAGGAGCGCCGCCTCTATCTGCCGATCCAGGCGGTGCCAAAGCTCGTCATCAACGCGTTCCTGGCAGCCGAAGACAAGAACTTCTACGAGCATGGCGGCATCGACTTCACCGGCATGGCACGCGCGGCTGTGGTGTATGCGCAGAACCTCGGCTCCAACAGGCGTCCGCAGGGCGCCTCGACGATCACCCAGCAGGTCGCGAAGAACTTTCTTTTGACCAACGAAGTGTCGTTCACGCGCAAGATCAAGGAAGCCTTGCTGGCGATGCGCATCGAGCGCGCCTATTCGAAGGACCGCATTCTCGAGCTCTATCTCAACGAAATCTATCTCGGTCTCGGCGCCTACGGCATCGCCGCCGCATCGCTGGTCTATTTCGACAAATCCGTGAACGAACTCACGATCGCGGAAGCCTCCTATCTGGCGGCGTTGCCCAAGGCACCCGCGGTGCTGCACCCGGTTCGCAACCGCGACCGCGCGGTCGAGCGGCGCAACTACGTGGTCGATCGCCTGCTGGAAAATGGCTGGATCAAGCAGGCCGACGCCGACAAGGCGCGCAAGGAAGCGCTCAACGTCACCAGCCGCGGCAGCGGCGCGCATATCTTCGCCGGCGAGTATTTCGCCGAGGAAGTCCGGCGCGACATTTTCGAGCGCTATGGCGAAAAGAAGCTGTACGAAGGCGGCTTGTCCGTTCGGGCCACGCTTGACCCGAAGATGCAGGTGATGGCGCGCAAGGCCATGGTCGCCGGTCTCGTCAAATATGACGAAGCGAGCGGCTGGCGCGGCGCCCCGTCCAAGCTGGACATCTCCGGCGACTGGGGCGTCAAGCTCATCGACGTCAAATCGCTGGGCGATATCTGCGCCGTGGCGCATGGCCGTGGTGCTGGAGACATCCGATCAGTCGGCGCGGATCGGTTTCCAGCCCGGCCGCGAACTCGGCGGCGCCGTCAGCAAGCAGCGCCAGACCGGTATCATCACGCTCGATGGCGTGCGCTGGGCCAAGCCCACGTCGGGACCCGCAAAGGGGAGGACCCCGACCTCGGTCTCGCAGGTTCTTGCAGCCGGCGACGTGATCTATGCCGACCCGCTGTTCGACAAGGATAGCAAGCCGGTCGAAGGCCAGTATCGGTTGCGGCAGTTGCCGGAGGTTTCCGGCGCCATGGTCGCGATGGATCCCTGGACCGGCCGCGTGTTGGCGATGGTCGGCGGCTTCTCGTTCGACCAGAGCCAGTTCAACCGCGCCACCCAGGCTTATCGGCAGCCGGGTTCGTCGTTCAAGCCGCTGGTCTATTCGGCGGCGATGGACAATGGCTACACACCGTCGACCGTCGTGGTCGACGCGCCCATCGAAATCGATCAGGGGCAGGGTGGCGGTGTCTGGCGCCCGGAAAACTATTCGTCGGGGAAATACCAGGGACCGGTCACGCTGCGCAACGCGCTGAAGAATTCACTGAATACGGTGACCGTGCGGCTGGCCCAGGACATCGGCATGCCCATGATCGGCGAATATTCAAAGCGGTTCGGCGTCTACGACGATCTGCCGAACTATCTGTCCTATGCGCTCGGCGCCGGCGAGACCACGGTCATGCGGATGGTGACGGCCTATGCGATGTTCGCCAATGGTGGCCGCCGCGTGAAGCCGACGTTGATCGATCGTATTCAGGACCGTTACGGCCATACCATCTTCAAGCATGACGCCCGCGAATGCCGCGGTTGCGACGCGCCCGGCGGCTGGAAGAGCCAGCCCGAGCCGCAGCTCGTCGACCGCCGCGAGCAGGTGCTCGATCCGATGACGGCCTACCAGATCACCTCGATGATGGAATATGTCGTCCAGGCCGGCACCGCGACCGTGGTCAAGGAAGTCGGCAAGCCGATCGCCGGCAAGACCGGCACCACCAACGATGAAAAGGATGCCTGGTTCATCGGCTTCTCGCCGGACCTCGTGGTCGGCATCTATGTCGGTTTCGACAAGCCGCGCAATCTCGGCCGTGGCATGACCGGCGGTCATCTGGCCGCGCCGATCGCCAAGGATTTCCTGAAGCTCGCGCTCGCCGACAAGCCCGCGATTCCCTTCAAGGTGCCCGCCGGCATCAAGCTGGTTCGCGTCGACCCCAAGAGCGGCATGCGCGCCGGTCCGGGCAGTGGCGGCCTTCTGGAAGCCTTCAAGCCGGGCACCGCGCCGCCGGATAACTACTCGGTTATCGGCGTGGCCGACGCGGACGGCCGGATGCCGCAGCAGCAGGGATACCCGCAAGGTTATCAGCAAGGATACCAGCCTGACGGCGGCAATATCATGCGTCCTGGAACCGGCGGGCTTTACTGATCCGCACGAGCATTCACAACCTCAGGGCGCATCCTCGAACATTGTATAGTTAAATGTTTGAACCCGCCGGATCCGAGCGATTCGCGCGGGAGAGCTGACGTTCGATGGACACGAGAACAGGCGCTGGCCGTTGCGGCGCAAGAGCATGATCCGGAAAAGTGGGTACCGGTTTTCCGAAAAGATCATGCTCAAGTCAAAGAGATAGAGCGTGATGACGATTCGAAGAAACGTCATCACGCTCTAGCGTTGGAATGGAAGTTCGGTAATGCGCTTTGTGGTCCGATTTTTAGGTTTCCTGTTTACCGCCGGGACGATCGTGTTCCTGGTCGGCGTGGCCGGCGTCGCGGGTGGGATCTGGTACTTCTCCAGGGACTTGCCCGACTATTCGCAGCTTCAGGATTACGAGCCGCCGGTGATGACGCGCGTGCACGCCTCAGACGGCGCGCTGCTCGGCGAATATTCCAAGGAGCGCCGTCTCTATCTGCCGATCCAGGCGATGCCCAAACTCGTCACCAACGCCTTCCTCGCGGCCGAGGACAAGAATTTTTACGAGCACGGCGGCATCGACTTCACCGGCATGGCGCGCGCGGCCGTGGTGTATGCGCAGAATTTCGGCTCCAACCGCAGGCCACAGGGCGCCTCGACGATTACCCAGCAGGTCGCGAAAAACTTCCTTTTGACCAACGAGGTTTCCTTCGCCCGCAAGATCAAGGAAGCCTTGCTGGCGATGCGCATCGAGCGCGCCTATTCGAAGGACCGCATCCTCGAGCTCTATCTCAATGAGATCTATCTCGGCCTCGGCGCCTACGGCATCGCGGCGGCGTCGCTGGTCTATTTCGACAAATCGGTGAACGAGCTGACGGTTGCTGAGGCCTCCTATCTGGCGGCGCTTCCGAAGGCACCGGCCCAGTTGCATCCGGTGCGCAACCGCGACCGCGCGGTCGAGCGGCGCAATTACGTGATCGACCGCCTGGTGGAAAATGGCTGGATCAAGCAGGCCGATGCCGACAAGGCCCGCAAGGAACCGCTGGCCGTGACCAGCCGGTCCAACGCCGCGCATACTTTTGCCGGCGAGTATTTTGCCGAGGAAGTCCGGCGCGACATCTTCGAGCGTTACGGCGAAAAGAAACTCTATGAAGGCGGCCTGTCAGTTCGCACCACGCTCGATCCGAAGCTGCAAGTGATGGCGCGCAAGGCCGTGGCCGCCGGCCTCGTGAATTTCGACGAGGCGCAAGGCTGGCGCGGCGCCATGAGCAAGCTGGACATTTCCGGCGACTGGGGCGTGAAGCTCGCCGAGATCAAATCGCTGAGCGACATCTCGCCCTGGCGGATGGCCGTGGTGCTGGAGACATCCGACCAGTCGGCCCGCATCGGTTTTCAGCCCGGCCGCGAACTGGGCGGCGCCATCTCCAAGGAGCGGCAGACCGGTCTTATCACGCTGGATGGTGTGCGATGGGTGAAGCCGGTCGCTGCTGCGGTGCGCGGCAAACCGGCGCCGGCTTCGGTCTCGCAGATTCTATCGCCGGGTGACGTGATCTACGCCGATCCGCTGTTCGACAAGGAAGGCAAGTCGGTCGAAGGCCAGTATCGGCTGCGGCAATTGCCTGAAGTGTCCGGCGCCATGGTCGCGATGGACCCGTTGACCGGCCGTGTGGTGGCGATGGTTGGCGGCTTCTCGTTCGACCAGAGCCAGTTCAATCGCGCGACTCAGGCCTATCGGCAGCCGGGATCGACGTTCAAGCCGCTGGTCTATTCGGCGGCGATTGACAATGGCTACACGCCGGCGACGATCATGATCGACGGGCCGATCGAGATCGACCAGGGGCAGGGCAACGGCGTCTGGCGGCCGGACAATTTTTCGGTAGGCAGCTATAAGGGTCCGATCACGCTGCGGGAGGCCCTGAAACACTCGCTCAACACCGTCACGGTGCGGCTGGCGCAGGATGTCGGCATGCCCTTGATCGGCGAATATGCCAAGCGCTTCGGCGTCTACGAGGAATTGCCGAACTATCTTTCCTATTCGCTGGGCGCCGGCGAGACCACGGTCATGCGGATGGTGACGGCCTATTCGATGTTCGCCAATGGCGGCCGGCGGGTGAAGCCGACGCTGATCGACCGCATCCAGGATCGCTACGGACGAACGATCTTCAAGCATGACCAGCGCGAGTGCCGCGGCTGCGACGCGCCGGGCGGCTGGAAGAATCAGCCCGAGCCACAGCTCGTCGACCGCCGGGAGCAGGTGCTCGATTCGTTGACGGCCTACCAGATCACCTCGATGCTCGAGGGAGTGGTGCAGGGTGGAACGGCGACGATCCTGCGCGAGGTCGGCAAGCCGATCGCCGGCAAGACCGGCACCACCAGCGACGCTAAAGACGTTTGGTTCGTCGGCTTTTCGCCCGATCTCGTCGTCGGACTGTATCTTGGCTATGACAAGCCGCGCACTCTGGGCAGAGCCGCGCAGGGCGGCCGTATCGCCGCGCCGATCGCCAAGGATTTCATGAAGCTCGCGTTGGCGGATAAGCCCCCAACCCCGTTCAAGGTGCCGCCCGGGATCAGGCTGGTCCGCATCGACGCCAAGAGCGGCATGCGCCCCGCACCAGGCGATGGCGGCCGCACCGTTCTGGAAGCCTTCAAGCCGGGCACCGCGCCGGCGGAGAATTACGTTCCCGTCGGCGTCGCCGATGAGGAGGGGCGCGTGCCGCAGGGATACCCGTCTGACGCCGCCAACGTGCAGGGGAGCGTGCCTGATGCCGGCAACATCATGCGGCCCGGTACCGGCAGGCTTTATTAGCGGATTGCGCTTTGCTGCGGACGTCGCTACATCCGGGCCGTTGAATATTCGATCCAGCAGCGGTTCCAACCGCAGACAGAACAGACCATGCGCGCCGAAGTCGAACGCCTCGTAGAAGAGATCAAGCAGTCAGTCGGGCTGCTGAGGAGGCATCTTTGACGTCGAGACATCCACGGCTCGCCTCGCCGAGCTGAACAAGCTCGCCGAAGATCCCAATCTCTGGAACGATCCCCAGAAGGCCCAGAAGCTGATGCAGGAGCGCACCTCGCTGGTGGACGCGCTCGAGGGCATCGGCAAGGTCGAACGCGAACTCGACGACAATGTCGAGATGATCGCGCTCGGCGAAGCCGAGAACGACGATGGCGTGGTGGTCGAGGCCGAGAACGCCCTGAAGGCCCTGAAGAAGGAAGTCGCGCGCCGCGAGCTGGAAGCGCTGCTGTCGGGCGAGGCCGACAAGTTCGATTCCTATCTCGAGGTGCATGCCGGCGCCGGCGGCACCGAGAGCCAGGACTGGGCCGCGATGCTCCTGCGCATGTATACGCGCTGGGCCGAGGAGCACGGCTTCAAGATCGAGTATCTCGAAGAAACCCCCGGCGAAGAGGCCGGCATCAAGTCCGCGACCATCCAGATCAGCGGGCACAATGCCTATGGCTGGCTGAAGACCGAAGCGGGCGTGCACCGCCTGGTGCGGATCTCGCCGTTCGATTCCAACGCGCGCCGGCACACGTCGTTCTCGTCGGTCGCAATCTTTCCGGTGGTCGATAACAGCATCAAGATCGATATCGCCGAGTCCGACGTGCGCACCGACACCATGCGCTCGGGCGGTGCGGGCGGCCAGCACGTCAACAAGACCGAATCCGCGGTGCGCCTGACGCATATTCCGACCGGCGTCGCCGTGGTCTGCCAGGCCGGCCGCTCGCAGCACAAGAACCGCGCGCAAGCCTGGGACATGCTGCGCGCGCGGCTCTACGAGATCGAGCTGAAGCGGCGCGAGGAAAAGGCCGCCGCCGATCAGGCCGCCAAGACCGACATCGGCTGGGGCCACCAGATCCGCTCCTACGTGCTGCAGCCCTACCAGATGGTGAAGGACCTGCGCACCGGCGTGCAGACCTCGGACACGTCGGGCGTGCTCGACGGCGATCTCGACGAATTCATGGCGGCGACCTTGGCGCAACGCGCGTTCGGCACCTCGCCCGGCGCGGTCGAGGATGTGGATTAGCGCATGACGAAGGTCGGATTCATCGGGCTCGGCCGCATGGGCCATGGCATGGCCGGCCGCTATCTCGACGCAGGTTTTTCGCTCGCGGTGTGGAATCGCAGTAAGGCCAAGGCGGAAGACCTGATCGCGCGCGGCGCGCGCTGGGCTTCGTCACCGGCGGAGGCCGCCGATGGCGCGGATGCCGTCGTGACCATGGTCGCCGACGACGAGGCGTCGCACGCCGTTTGGCTTAGCAAGGACGGCGCGGCTGCAGCGATGAAGGCGGGCAGCCTCGCGATCGAATGCTCGACCGTCTCGCATCAGCATGCGCTCGAAATGGCGCGCGAACTGCGCGGCCGCGGTTTGATTTACATCGATTGTCCCGTCACCGGCCTGCCGCAGGCGGCGGCCGCTGGAAAGCTGACCTTGCTCGTCGGCGCTGAACCCGCCGACCTCGATCGCGCAAAACCCTTCCTCGCACCGATGGGCGACGTCATCAGGCACTTCGGCGCTGTCGGCACCGGCACCGTCTTCAAGCTGATCAATAACCTGATGGGCGCGGTGCAGATCGCAAGCCTGGCCGAAGGCGTCGCCATGGCCGAGCAGGCCGGACTTGACATGAACCTGGTGGCCGAAGCGTTGGCGACCGGCGCGGTGGCAAGCCCGCAGGTGATCCGGCATTCAAAGCGCATGGTGGCGCGCGATTTCTCCGGCGCGTCGTTTACCGCGGCACTCCGCTACAAGGATGCGGCCTACGCGGTGAAGCTGGCCGGGAGCCTGCTCGCCAGCGCTCCGCTGGTCGGCCATGCCGCGGTCGAGGCCTACGCCCGGGCGAAGGCCGAGATGCCCGACGACGACGAGGGCCGGATGATCGAGATCGTTTCGCGGCCGAAATAGCAACGTCGCGAAACTTCGTCCGGAAATCGGGTGGGAAAGCCCTGCGTGGCGGAATAAATCTGCGGAATCGCAGATATGAGTTGCCATGACCGCGAACGACACTTCGATCGATGCCCGCGACTGGTCGCTGCTTGGCCTGCTCTCGATCCTCTGGGGCGGGTCGTTCTTTTTCAACGGCTTGGTGCTGAAGGAATTGCCGCCGTTCACGCTGGTGTTCCTGCGCGTGGCGCTTGCGGCGCTCATGCTGCTGCCGTTGCTCTGGCTTTATCGCATTCGCTTCCCGGCCGACTTGTCTGAGTGGCGGCCGTTTATCGCCATCGGGCTTCTCAACAACGTGCTGCCGTTTTCGCTGATCGTGGTCGGGCAGACCTATATCCCGGGCGGGCTGGCCTCGATCCTGAACGCCACGACGCCGCTGTTCACGGTGGTTGTGATGGCGGTGGCGGGCGAGGAAAAGCTGCACGCGCGGCGGATCGCGGGCGTCGTCGTAGGCCTGATCGGCGTGATCATTCTCCATGGCGATGGCTTTGGACTGGCGCGCGGGCAGGGGTTTGGCATCCTGCTCTGCCTTGCGGCTGCCTTCTCCTACGGACTGTCGGCGCTGCTGGCGCGACGGTTGCTGTCGAACTCCCCACCGCTCGGCACCGCGACGTTCCAGATGCTGGCCTCGGCCGCGATGATGACCGTTGTGGCCGGGCTGGTCGAACGACCCTGGCTATTGCCGATGCCGGGCGCGACGACATGGCTCGCCGTGATCGGGCTTGCCGCGCTGTCGACCGCGCTCGCCTACATCGTGTTCTTTCAGATCCTGCGGAGCTCCGGCGCGACCAATGTCATGCTGGTGACGTTGCTGATCCCGGTGACCGCGATCCTGCTCGGCGTTCTCGTGCTCGGCGAAACAATCTCGCTTCGCGAGATTGCGGGCGCGCTCGTGATCGGCAGCGCATTATTGCTGATCGACGGGCGCGTGCTGAAATTCTTTCAGCGCTGAGCGACCTGCGTCCGGCTTTTCCATGCTTCATGCCAGCCGCTGAATCGGCCGCTGTCGCGCTCGCCGCCGTGCCAGGCCGCATGGACTTCGCCGTTGCTTGCGACCAGCACCACGACGTCGAGCCCCTTGGAACGCCGCAGCGTATCGATCGCCTGTTGCGGGGTCTGCGCAATGGGACCCGCGACATTGAAGGATGTGTTGACGGACAGTTCGACGCCGATATGGCGGCCAAGCGCCTTCAGATAGGCATAGGTGAGGGGATCGTCTTCGGCGCGTACGATCTGGATCCGCCCGGTGCCGTCGGCGTGGATGACCGCCGGGATTTTGTCGCGCGCGTGCGGCTTCGCATGCGCCGTCAGCACCATGTAATTATAGGCGTTGTAGTCGGCATCCGCGGCGCCGGGCAGCAGTTCGAAATATTCCCGCGCGGCTCCCAGCGTCGCCATCGGCGCCAGCGGGCGAATGGCCTCGCGGTATTTGACGCGCTCGTTAAGGCGTTCGCGTGCCAGGGGATCGCAGGGGTTGGCGAGGATCGAGCGATGGCCGAGCGCACGGGGACCGGTCTCGGCCGCGCCTTGATACAGCGCGATGACGCCGCTTTGCGCCACCATGAACGCCATGAGATCGGCGATGGCGTCGCGGCCTTCAGTAGTTGAGATGTTACCGATGCGTTGCGAGGCGATGTCATCGGCCTCGAGTGCGCTGACGATATCGTGCTGAGAGGGCGGCGTGCCGCAATAGAACGCGTGCGTCATCGGCGCGCCGCGCGGAGCCCCGGCGAGATGCGCGAACAGCCAGGCGGCGCCGATGGTGACGCCGGGATCGCCGGGAACCGGCGGCACCCACAGATGCAGGCGCGCGTTGCGCTGCTGCGCCTTGGCGAACCAGGCCTCGTCGAAATGTCCCAGCAGCCGCATATTGCCGACGGCGTTCAGCGCCACGCCGCCGGTCAGCACCAGCCGGCTGGCGCCCGTGGTGCGCAACAGATGATCGACGACATGGATCATCGCGTCCTCGAACACCAGTTGGGTCGCGGCGGCCTTGTCGAGGCGGTCTTTGGTGTCGGGGCGATGATGGATGTCCTCGACGCGCAGCACCGCATCCGGATTCCAGAGCTGGTCCGGCCTAAGCGGTTCGCCGAGTATTTCGGTCAGCGGCTGCTTGTAGGGTGATCGAACGGGTCGCAGTACCAGTTGGCCATTGCGCGGTTGAGACGGACTTCGCCGTCGCTGCCGAAATGCAGCACGTTCCGCAGCCGCGCGTAATAGGGATTGCTGGCGCGGTCCATGTCGCCCCACGCGGCGGCGCCCATGTAGCGGCCCTCGCTGGACAGCCAGGTCCAGCCGCCCTGCGTCGACGAGATCACGCTGTAGAACGCGCCGAGTGAATCGAACATGCTGTCATTGCAATAGAGCCGGCGCATCGCACCATGCTCGACGACGTAAAGCGAGATCGAGCCCTGATCGCCGGTGCCGTCGAGCACCGCAACAGCCGTCGGCTCACCGTCATCGGCGAATGGCGAGGCTGCATAGGAAAACCAGGCATGGTTGTCGTGATGCGGCAGGCAGATCAGCGGCACGCGCTCGGCAAGCCCGAGCTGGCGGGCGAGGATTTTTGGCGTCCGTGTCATCTGGTCGAGGCGGCGGCCGTCGAATCCGGCGGCCTCCGTGGTGCGCACGAGTTTGATGCTCTGCGGCAGCTCCTCGATCACCGAGCGCGCCAGCGTGCCGGCGAGCGTCGGATAATCCCAGCTCGTGAGCCAGGCATCGATATCGCCGACATCGCGGCCGATCTCCCGCAGCGTCGCCACCGCCGCGTCGATCGACAGTTTGGGATATTCGGTCGTGTGCTTGTTGCCGGAAAAGCGCTCTTCCTCGTTGTTGACGATCAGTCGCGGCCCGTCCGCCTGCGTCACCTCGACCAGCGCCAGCCCCGAATTATGCGTGCCGGGAGCGCCGAGGCCGGCGAGATAGACCGTTTCGCCGCGCGCGAGCTTGGCGCGCACATGCGCGATCCGCGCATCGGCGAATTCCGAGCCGAGCTGGTGAAATCCCGCAGCCCCCATGGTTTTCGCCGCCAGCCAGCGCGCGACGCGGAAGCCGATGCCGGCGAGCCTGGGATGCCGCGGACCAATTCGTGTGTTCTGTTTCAACCCTGTGCAACCTCTGGGCCTTGTCGTCACGCCGGTACTGACCCGACCTGCATCAATCACAAATGGCGCCGGGCAACAATGCCGTTTCGTCATGCGGAATAAGCGCGTGCTTGCCAGCGGCGAAGCCACTTGCGAAACTCCGCTACAACAAGACTTGGACAAGATCAAAAAAAGTCGGGAGAAAACGATGCCGGTTCGCATGCAAAACCTGGTGGCCCTGACGGCGCTCGCCATCGGCGCCATGGTCGCCACCACGGCCCACGCGCAGAAGAAATACGATTCCGGCGCCAGCGACACCGAAATCAAGATCGGCAATATCATGCCCTATAGCGGCCCGGCGTCGTCTTACGGCGTGATCGGCAAGACCGAAGAGGCCTTCTTCAAGATGATCAATGCCGAGGGCGGCATCAACGGCCGCAAGATCAATTTCATCACCTACGACGACGCCTACAGCCCGCCGAAGGCGATCGAGCAGGCGCGCAAGCTGGTGGAGAGCGACGAGGTCCTGCTTGATCTTCCAGCCGCTCGGCACGCCGTCCAATTCGGCGATCATGAAATACATGAACGCCAAGAAAGTGCCGCAGCTTTTCGTCGCCTCCGGCGGAACCAAGTTCGGCGATCCCAAGAACTTCCCCTGGACGATGGGTTTTCAGCCCAACTACCAGAGCGAGGGACGCATCTACGCCAAATACATCAGGGACAAGTTTCCCGAACAGCAAGATCGCGGTGCTCTGGCAGAACGACGACGCCGGAAAGGACCAGTTCAAGGGCTTGAAGGACGGCCTCGGCGACAAGCTCAACATGATCATCGCCGACAAGTCTTACGAAGTCAGCGATCCCAGCATCGATTCGCAGATCGTGGCGTTGCACGATTCCGGCGCTGACATCTTCTTCTCCTGGGCCGCGCCCAAGGGATCGGCGCAGGCGATCCGCAAGGTCGGCGAATTGAACTGGAAGCCGAAGTTCTTCCTGGCCAACACCGCAACGTCGGTGGCTTCGGTGCTCAAGCCGGCCGGCCTTCAATATTCCAAGGACATCATTTCGACGGCCTACCTGAAGGACCCGACCGATCCGACCTGGGACAAGGATCCGGCGGTCGTGAAGTGGCGGGCGTTCATGGACAAGTATTATCCCGACGGAGACAAGACCAACGCCAACAACCTCTATGGCTACGTGCAGTCCGAGGCGATGCTGCAGGTTCTCAAGCAGTGCGGCGACAATCTCACCCGCGAGAATGTCATGAAGCAGGCCGCCAATCTGAAGAATTTCCACTCCGACCTGATGCTGCCCGGCATCATGGTCAATACCGGGCCGGATGACTATTTTCCGATCGAGCAGATGCAGTTGATGAAGTTCAACGGCGAGGCGTGGGAACTGTTCGGTGACGTCATCACCGGCGAAGTCGGGCACTAGCGACTGGAGGAGAGGCACCACGGCGCGGCGCCTCTCTTCGGTCGTCACTATCCCGGAATGTCCGGCTCGACGAGCAGCGCGAGCTGGGCGAGCGATTGCTGCCAGCCGAGATAGCAGGCTTCGACCGGAATCACCGTCGGCAGGTTCGCCTGTTCGATGTTGATTTCAGTTCCGCAGGAAACCGCTTTCAGGGTGACGGTGACCTCGATGACGCCTGGAAGATTGGGATCGTCGAACCGATCGGTGTAACGGATACGCTCGTTAGGCACGATCTCCAGGTATTCTCCGCCGAACGAATGGCCCGTGTTCGTGCTGAAATTCGAGAACGACATTCTGAATGTGCCGCCAACCTTCGGCTCGAAATGGTGAACCTTGCAGGTGAAGCCGTAGGGCGGCAGCCACTTGGCCATGGCTTCCGCATCGAGGAAGGCGCGAAAAACCTTCTCCGGCTTGGTGGCGAGGACACGATGCAAACGAACGGTATTGCCTTGGGACATGACGTTACTCTCCATGACTGAGCGGAGTATGCTGCAGGGTTTGGCTGGGTTAGCTCAGTCTCTGCCTCAAGGACGCCTGGCCTCCCTGCGAGCCGACATCGGGGGCCAAAAAGAATTTTCGGCGCGTGCGTGCGCGCCGGCTCCGTGCCTCATTCTACTTTGCATGGGGTTGTTTTCGCGATTTTGTGTCTGGGCCCGGCGTTGTACGGCCCAAGAGTATCTGCACGCGTCCGGGACGCGAGTTATCGGCTAACCCGTCCCGCCCTAGCCCGAGCTGAGCCTGACGCCGGCGCGCAGGAACTTCTGCGGGTCGACAGCGTCGCCGTCGATCCGTGTTTCATAGTGCAGATGCGGACCGGTGGAGCGGCCGGTCGAGCCGACGGCGCCGATCACCTGACCGATCTTGATGACGTCGCCGACCTTGACGTGAATTTCCGACAGATGGCCGTAGCGGGTCGACAGCCCGTTGCCGTGGTCGATCTCCACCATGCGGCCATAGCCGCCCGCCCATCCCGACGATACGACCTTGCCGTTCGCGGTGGCGCGGACGGGATCGCCGGTGGCGGCGCGGAAATCGAGACCGGTGTGCATGGCGGGGCGGCCGAGGAAGGGATCGCTGCGGACGCCGAAGCCCGAGGTGAATTCGACCTCGCCGATAACAGGCTTGCGGTAGGGCACCAGCGCCAGCGTCGCGTTGAGGCGCTGCATCTGGGTGCGGGTGAGGTTGATCCGGTAGAGCTGACGCTCGAACGCGCCGGCATCGGCCGAAAGCTTCACCGGCACGAACGGGCCGCCGACGGCGGAGCGCGGCGTCGCCGCTTCGAGCTGCGCCATGTCGAGGCCGAGATCGGTGATCACGCCGCGCATCCGGCGGAGGCGCGATTCGATGCCGTCCTCGACTGAACTCAGTGCCGCCATCTGCCGCCGCTCGACCGAATCGAGCGAGGTCTGCAGGCGGACCAGCACGTTGTCGACGCCCTGAACCTTGGCGAATTGATTTGGCTGCGGCTTGACGACGGTGGGCGCGCGCGATTCCAGCCGCGCTTCGCGATCCGGCGGCGCCACGAAGATCACGGTGTCGCTGATCGGGGAGGGTTTTGGGGTGCCGGCAGGCGGCGTCTCCACGGCCGCGCCGCGGGCCGGGGAACGAATCGAACCGGTGGCTGCGGCATCCGGGATCGCGCCAAGCGCAGTGGCACGCGATTCGAGCGCGGTCTGGCGGCGCATGATCTGGTCGAGCTTCTGGTCGAACTGTTCCTGATCGAGCAATTGCCGGCTGGTGGTGCGGTCGACCTTGGAGCGCAGTTCGGCGATGCGGTCTTCATAGGCGTATTGCATCTCGGCCTGGCGGGCGATCAGCCGGGTCAGGACGTCGTCGCGGAACGCGAAATAGGTGGCGGTCGCCGCCGACCACATGCCGAGCAGCACGATCGTGCCGACAACGATCCAGAACACGACGGGGCCGAGCCGGACCTGCTTGCCGGCGTGCACGATGGTGTAGCCGTCGCCGTCGATCGTTGCCGCCTTTGCCGCATAATTGACGGGACGGCGGGGCGGCGTCCGGCCATGATCGTGAGGATGGTGGTGGTCGGAATATTGGTGACCGGAACGGTACGACATCGGCACTCCCGCGCCGGTCGGAGATGAGTTCCGTACGGCTCAATTTGCGTCGCCGATTTGACCCTTTCATGGTTAATTTTTGGGAAATGGAGCGTGCCGGATCACATGGCGCGAACGGTGGCCAGCACCTCGTCGGCATGGCCATCGACCCGGACATGGCGCCAGATTTTTGCGATCCGTCCATCGGCGCCAATCAGAACCGTCGTTCGAATGATTCCCATGAAGTTCCTGCCATACATCGATTTTTCGCCCCAGGCGCCATACGCCTCCAGCATCTCATGTTGCTCATCCGAGATCAGAGGAACCGAAAGCTGATGCTTGGCGCGGAACGACTCCTGGGCTTTTACGGTGTCGGCCGATATGCCGAGTACCGCGGCTCCCTCGTCGGCAAACGCGCCCTCGAGCCGCGTGAAATCGATCGCTTCCCGGGTGCAGCCGGGGGTGTCGGCGCGGGGATAGAAGAACAGCACCAGTTTCTTGCCCGCATAGTCGGCCAGCGCGACATTCCCGCCGCCATCGCGGGGCAAGCTGAAGGTGGGAGCTGCCGAGCCCTCGACCAGTTCGGTTCCCGGAACCGGCTTGGGCGGCGCGGATAGATTGGATTTTAACGGTTTCGGTAGTGGCTTGTGCGACGCTTTGGTCGGAGCGGTTTTGGCCGTCTTGTCGGGCTTGCTGACGGCCGCCTTGGCAGCGGATTTGGCCGGCTTGCTGGCTGCCTTGGCAGCGGGCTTTTTGGCCGGTGTTTTGTCGCTGCGGCCGGCGGTCTTGCGGGCAGTCTTGGCCGCGGCTGGTTTTCGGGCGGGCGTCTTGCGGCTTTTGGGGGCTGGCTTGGAGGATTTCTTGCGCGTTTTCTTGGACATACGCCTTCCTTTCGTCGCTTTCCGCAGATCAACCATTAGGGTATTGCGGGTCTCGCCTTTGACCGTCGGATTCGCTCCGGCCGCTGGGCAAGTTTGATGACCCGGGAGTATGGTTACAACGAATTCGACGCTACCCCCGTCCGCTCGTCGATGGGAACGCCCAATCAGTCCTTGGGCCCGACCACGAGTAACAGTATTAATCGAGGATTGGCAGCGATGCCGGCACGGGAGCGTTCGATAACGATCGAAGAGCGCGCCCCTGACGGCGATCAACCTCAGCGCCGGCACCGAGAGGCAATGGCTAGGAATACTTCGCCCAAGGGGTCGAATCCGCGTGCCGAGGCCCACATCTCGCAGTGGGACGATGAGGCCGGCTGGGATCAACAGGAGCCCGACGAGGCGGGACGTTACCGCGCGCGTCGGCTGCTAACCCGCCCAAGTTCCAGATTTCATCGGCTCGGCGACAAGTTTGAAGCGTTGCAGCGGCGGCTGACCGGCGAGCGCTGGGTCAAACGGCTGGCAATCGTGATCGGCGTGCTGGCGGTGATCTTCACCACTTGTTTCGGCGGTCTGTGGTTGCGGCTCGGCGCCGGGCCCATCAATCTCGATGTGGCAACGCCCTGGCTGGCGGCCGCGATCGAGGACAATATCGGTCATGGCAATACGGTCGAGGTCGGCGGTACGCAGATCGAGCGGGCCGGACGGATTCGCATAGCGGTGCGAATCCGCGACATCGTGGTTCGCGACCGTGACCAGGTCGTCGTCGCGACCGCGCCGAAGGCCGAGGTAAAACTGTCCGGCACCGCGCTTCTGATGGGACGGCTGCGCGCCGAAAGCCTCAATCTAGTCGATGCCGAACTCGCGGTACGAATCACGCCGGACGGCCAGGTCACGGTGTCTGCCGGCGACACCGCCAAACCGCTGGCGACCGGCGTGGCCTCCAAGCGAGATGCCGGCATGGCGCCGACATTCCCCCGTCCGGCGCCCGCGCCCACCCAGGGCGGGACGGTGCCCGACACGACACAGAACGGATTACTGGCAGGTCTCGATTGGCTCGATAGCCTCAGCCTGACCGGCCTCGATGGGCAGAACCTGAACGAGATCGGCCTCAAGAACGGCAATCTCGTCGTCGACGACCAGCAGCGCGGCAACAAATGGACGTTCGAAAATATCAGCCTGAGCATGCGCCGGCCGCGCGGCGGCGGGGTCGCGGTCAGCCTTGGCGAGGAGGGCGCGCGCCCATGGTCGCTCAAGGTCGTAATCGGGCCGCCGCAGAACGGCGTGCGATCGGTAGATATTCGCGCCGACAAGGTGCCTGCCGCCAATATCCTGCTGGCGATGCGGGTCAAGGATCTCACCTACAGTGCCGACCTGCCGCTTTCCGGCGAGCTGAAAGGCGAATTGGGCCGCGACGGCCTGCCGACTTACTTCCGCGGCAAGGTCACGGCGGGTGCCGGAAACCTGATCGACAGCGATACGCCTGACTATCCGATGCCGATCAATTCGGCGGAGATGAGCGTCGAATGGGATTCGGGACGGCGCGTGCTGGTCGCGCCCTTCAAGGTCGTTTCCGGCGCGAACCGGATCACTTTGCTGGGCCATCTCGAACCGCCGAACGGCGCCACCACCGAATGGCAGGCCGGCCTTAGCGGCGGCACGATCCTGCTCGCCGGCACCGACAATGAACCACCGCTGATCTTCAACCGCATCGCGATCGGGCTGAAGTTCGATACCGACCGCAAGCGCGTGGTGCTCACCCAGGCCGATATCAGTAATGGCGAGATCGGCATCGCCGGCACCGGCAGCATCGACTATGCAAACGAGGCCCGCCTCCAGCTTGGTTTCGCGGGCACGCCGATGTCGGCCTCCGCGCTGAAGCGGATGTGGCCGATCCTGATCGTGCCCGAAGTGCGCGAATGGGTGATCGAGCGGATCGAGAAGGGTACGCTTCAGCGCATCGAGGTCGGCGTCAATTCGCCGGTGCGTAATCTGCCGCGCAAGGGGCCCCCGATTCCGGATGATGGTCTCGCCGTCAACATCGTAGCGTCGGGCGTCACGGTTCGCCCGGTCAACGGCATGCCCGCGGTCCGCGATGCGGATTTGAAAGCGCGGGTTACCGGGCGAACGGCAACGGTAACGATCGGGCAGGGAATTGCCGACACGCCTGCCGGGCGCAAGATCAACATTTCCGATTTCTCGTTCGAGGTGCCGGACATGGCGCCGAAGCCGTCGCCCTCGCGGGTGAAGTTCAGGGTGGATTGCCCGGTGCCGGCGGCGGCCGAGATCCTGGCTTCCGACCGCATCAGCGATCTCTCCGGCACGCTGATCGATCCGAACGCCAGCAAGGGGACGGTTGCCGCCACCATCACGCTTGCCATGCCGGTCACAGGCTCGATGACCAAGGCCGACACCACCTACACCGTCATGGCGGATCTGGCCGGGTTTGCCGCCGACAAGCTCGTGATGAACCAGAAACTGGAATCCAATACGCTGAAGCTGGTCGCCAACAACGCCGGCTACCAGGTCAAGGGCGACGTCAAGATCAACGGTCAGCCCGCCTCGCTGGATTATCGCAAGGCGAACGAGGGCGATGCCGATATCCGGCTGCAGGCCACGCTCGATGACGCCAGCCGCCAACGTCTCGGGATCGATCTCGGGCCCGCCGTCAGCGGCTCCATTCCGATCAAGGTGATCGGCAAGATCGGCGAGAACGACAGCCGCGTCGGCATCGAGGCCGACCTGACCTCGCTGCGTCTCGACAACATCCTGCCGGGCTGGGTCAAGGTGCCCGGCAAGTCGGGCAAGGCGACCTTCAACGTGGTGAAGAAGGAACAATCGACCCAGTTTCAGGACATCGTGGTCGAAGGCGGCGGCGTTTCGATCAAGGGATCGCTGGAAGTCGACCAGAATGGCGATCTGTTGAACGCGAACTTCCCGACCTACGCGCCGTCGGACGGCGACAAGACCTCGCTGAAAGCCGAGCGCGGCGCCGACGGCATCGTGAAGGTCATGATGCGCGGCGACGTGTTCGACGGCCGCGGCTTCCTCAAGTCGGCGATCACAGGCAAGGACTCCGATCCCAAGAGCAAGTCGAAGAACATCGACCTCGACATCGACCTCAAGCTCGGCGCGGTGGCGGGATTCAACGGCGAGGCGTTGCGTAGCGTCGATAGCAAGTTCTCCCGCCGCAACGGTATCGTGAGAGCGTTTACGCTGAACGGCAAGGTCGGGCGCGACACGCCGGTGACGGCGGACTTGCGCCTCCGCGGGCAGGGGCAGGGCCGGGACATCATTGCGCTGCAGACTAATGATGCCGGCGCCTTCCTCCGCTTCACGGACATGTATTCCAAGGTAATTGGCGGCCAGCTCGCCCTCGCCCTGGAGCCTCCGACGGTTGAACCCAGCGCCAAGGAAGGCCTGATCAATGTCCGCGACTTCACCATCAAGGGTGAGGCTTCGCTCGACCGCGTCGCCGCAGGTGGTTCTACCGGCACCCAGAGCGGCGTTTCCTTTACGGCATTGCGTGCCGAATTCACCCGGCAAAGCGGACAGCTCACGATCCGCGATGGCGTCGTGAAAGGACCAATGGTCGGTGCGACCATCGAAGGCAGCATCGATACCGCCGCCAATCAGGTTCGGATGAGTGGCACCTTCATTCCGATGTATGGATTGAACAACATGTTCGGCCAGATCCCCGTGCTTGGCCTGTTCCTCGGCAACGGCGACAAGGAAGGCCTGTTCGGCGTGACCTATGAAGTGGTCGGCACCCCCAGCCAGCCCGTGCTGCGCGTCAATCCGATCTCGGCCATGTTTCCGGGCGTGACGCGAAAGATCATGGAATTCAACACCGGCAAGCAAAACAACCCGATCGAATTGCCGCCGAATAATTGAGGCTAGCGCCGCAGCGCCGGCACGACCAGGAACGGGATCAACCCGAGCACCAGGTTGATCAGCGCGAACACGAACAGCGCGTTGTAGCTGTGGGTCCAGTCATGGATCAGGCCGCCGGCCCACGAACCCAATCCCGATCCGAGGCCGCTGCCGATCGAGATCGTGCCGTAGATGGTGCCGACACGTTCGCCGCGAAAAATGTTCAGCGCAGTGGCGGTGATCAGGGGCCCGCGCGAACCTATCATGCTGCCGAAGCAGACGACAAAACCCGTCAGCAGCCAGTAGTTCGGATAATACTGCAGCAACCAGAGCAGGATGATGCCGACGATCGAAACGCCGTAGCTGAACAGCACGGACGGCCGGCGGCCGATGATGCCGTCCAGCGTCGATATGCCGAGCATGCCGAACAACAAGACCACGCCGGAAAAGCCCCACGCGGTGGCAGCCTGCAGCGGCGGAAATCCGGCATCGATCAGATAGGCGACGATCTGCGCCGTGATGGCGTACATCGCGACGGCCGTGAAGAAGAACGTCGAGAACAGCGCCCAGAAGGTGTGGTGCCGCATCGCGCTCTTCAGCGTCCAGCCATTGTCGACGAAACCGGTGTCCGCCTTCTGCGCCACATGCAGCGAACCGGTGGCGATCGTCCGCCACGGCAGCAACAGCAGCGGCGCCAGCATGCACAGCGCCACGATGCCGAACCATTGATAGACGTCGCGCCAGCCGATCCGCTCGATCAGCACTTGCGAAACCGGCAACAGCATAAGGGTGCCCACGCCGGTGGCGGAGTAGAGGATTGCCATCGCGGTCGGCAATCGCCGGCCAAACCAGCGGCCGAGCAGGATCGAGCTTGGCACGTTGCCGATCAGTGCAATGCCGATCCCGACACACAGTCCTGTCGAAAGCTGGAACTGCCACAGCGCCTGCGCGCGCGAGGCAACCAGGAAGGAGCCGCCAAGCAGCAGCAGCCCGAGCGAATAGGTGAGGCGCGGCCCGGAGCGGTCGAACAGCCGGCCGACCAGCGGCGCCATCAGTCCGCCGGCGAGCCAGGTCAGCGAATAGACCGAGACCACCTCGGCGCGGTCCCACGAAAAGCTTTCTGCGATCGGCTTCAGGAAAACCGTAAAGCTGTCGCCGAGGCCGCGGCCGACCATCTGCAATACGTAGCACAGCGCCAGCACGCTGAGCGCGGTGCGCGCCGGTTTCAACGCCGCTGTCGTGTCTCCTCCTGGCTCCTTGTTCATGAGCCTAGGGAGCGCATTTCCGCGATCCCTAGCAAGCCTCAAAAACGAATGCACCTATGCAGGCCCGAAGTAGTCTAGCGTCATAACTGTCAAATCCTCATCCTGAGGAGCGCGGAACGCGCGTCTCGAAGGATGTGGCCACAGACGGGCCTCATGGTTCGAGACGCGCTTCGCGCTCCTCAGCATGAGGGACTTACGACGCAGCCGAACTATGCCGGCTTGAGCAGGACGTGCTTTTTCTTCCCCATGGAAAGCTTGATGACGCCTTCCGGCGTGAGGTTGGACGGCGTCAGAACCATCTTCTCGTCGGTGACGGCGGCATCGTTGACGCGCAAGCCGCCGCCCTTGATCTGGCGCCGTGCCTCGCCGTTCGATGCGACGAGGCCCGCTTTCACGAACAGCCCCAGCACGGCGGCGCCGGTTTCGAGTTCGCCGGAGGAAATTTCCACCGTCGGCAGGTTTTCCGCGATCGCGCCTTGCTCAAAGGTCTGCCGGGCGGTTTCGGCGGCGGTGTTGGCGGCGTCGCGGCCGTGCAGCAGCGCGGTCGCTTCCGTCGCCAGCACCTTCTTGGCTTCGTTGATCTCGCCGCCCTGCAGCGCCGCCAGCTTTGCGATCTCGCTCATCGGCAGGATCGTAAACAGCTTCAGAAATTTGACGACGTCAGCGTCCTCAACGTTGCGCCAGTACTGCCAGAAATCGTAAGGCGAGAACTGGTCGGCATTGAGCCACACCGCGCCCTGCGCGGTCTTGCCCATCTTGGCGCCCGACGCGGTCGTCAGCAGCGGCGTCGTCAGCGCGAACAATTGCGCCGTGCCCATGCGGCGGCCGAGATCGACGCCGTTGACGATGTTGCCCCATTGATCGGAGCCGCCCATCTGCAGCCGGCAGCCGGTGCGCCGCGCCAGTTCGACGAAGTCGTAGGCCTGGCAGACCATGTAGTTGAATTCGATGAAGCTCATCTCCTGCTCGCGTTCGAGACGGAGCCGCACCAAGTCCATCGTCAGCATGCGGTTGACGGAGAAATGCCGGCCGATATCGCGCAGCATCTCGATCCAGTTCAGCTTCGTCAGCCACTCGGCATTGTCGAGCATGATGGCATCGCTCGGGCCGGAACCGTAGTTCAATACCTTTGCGAACACGCCGCGGATCGAGGCCTTGTTGGCCTCGATTTCCTCGATCGAGCGGATGGCGCGGGATTCATCCTTGCCGGAGGGGTCGCCGACCATGGTGGTGCCGCCGCCCATCAGGGTGATCGGCTTGTTTCCGCTTTGCTGCAGCCAGTGCAGCATCATCATGGTTAGGTAATTGCCGATATGGAGCGACGGCGCCGTGCAGTCGTAGCCGACATAGGCGGTCGCCTGACCCTTGGCGGCAAGCGCGTCGAGGCCGTCGAAATCGGAACATTGGTGGATGAAGCCGCGTTCCTGTAAAATGTTCAGGAAATCTGATTTAAATGCGGTCATGGGCGGGCTGCTCTGATCATTCTATTTTCACTGTAATTGTAACGAGTTGCGGAACCATGGCGGAACAGGCTGCCGCAAGGCCGGGCGCTGTGGCATTATAAGATGTCTGTGTTTGGCACAAGCTGATCGTCGTCGGCGGGACGGATCGAGCAGGGCGTTGCAAAGGCACGATTTATCATGATGTTGACGGCACTAGGTCTGATGAGCGGCACCTCGCTCGACGGGGTCGATGTCGCTATGATCGAGACCGACGGCCGCCGGGTGAGTGCCCTGGGGCCGTCCGGATACCGTCCCTATAGCGAAATGGAGCGCAGCCTGCTGCGGCAGGCGCTGTACGAGGCCGCCGACCTGCCGGATCGGGAGGCCCGGCCGGGCTGCCTGCGCGAGGCCGAGCGGATCGTCACGTCAGCCCATGCCGAGGCGGTGGCCGCCTTCACCGCGCAACACCGGCTGCGCTTCGACGACATCGACATTGTCGGCTTTCACGGCCAGACCGTGCTGCACCGGCCCGAGAAAAAGCTGACAGTCCAGATTGGCGACGCGCTGTCGCTCGCCAAGGCGATCCACATTCCGGTGATGTACGATTTCCGCGCGGCTGACGTCGACGCCGGCGGGCAGGGGGCGCCCTTTGTGCCGGTATATCACCGTGCGCTCGCCCAATCGCTGGATTGGGAGGGGCCGACCGTCGTGGTCAATATCGGCGGGGTCGCCAACATCACCTATATCGACGGCGACACGCTGATCGCCTGCGACACCGGCCCCGGCAACGCGCTGCTCGACGACTACATGTTCCGCTGGCTGAACCAGCGTTTCGATACCGAGGGCCGCACCGCCGCGCTGGGCAAGGTCGATGCGGCCTGGATCAACCGCGCGCTGGCCCTACCGTTCTTTTCAGTGCCGCCGCCGAAATCGCTCGATCGCAACGATTTTGCCTCGCTGAAGATTGGCGATGTGCCGCCCGAGGATGGCGCGGCGACGCTGACCGCCTTTACCGCAGCCGCAATCGCCCGCGTGGTGCCGCTGCTGCCCAAGGAGCCCAAGAACTGGATCGTGGCCGGCGGTGGCGCCCGCAACCTGACCATGCTGCGGATGCTGCGCGAGTGCCTAGCGCCGGCGACCGTCCGGGCCGCCGACACGCTGGGCTGGGCGTCCGACGCCATCGAGGCGCAGGCGTTCGGATTTTTGGCGGCGCGGGGCCTGAAAGGCCTGCCGCTGAGCTACCCCGCCACCACGGGGGTGCCGTTTCCCATGACCGGCGGAATGATCGCGCGGCCTTAAGGTCAGATACCCGTCGGCGGTGCACCGAGGGCTCAAAACACAAAACTTCGAAAACAACCCCATGCAAAGTAGGACTGGGGCGCCCGTTGCGCCACCCACGCCGCTTGCGTCCTGGGCACGCGACGGCGCACACGCCTTGTTGTTCGACCATGGTAGGCGGCGGGTTGACAGATAAATGCACTTACATCTAAATAGATGCAGATGCATTAATCGGAGGATTGCATGGCCGCCGCCCTGAAACTGATCAGCCACGAGCTTTGCCCCTATGTGCAGCGCGCGGTGATCGCGCTTACCGAAAAGGGCGTTCCGGTCGAGCGGATCGATATCGATCTTGCCAACAAGCCGGACTGGTTCGTGAAGATTTCACCGCTCGGCAAGGTGCCGGTGCTGCTTGTCGAGACCGCGGACGGCGAGGTGGCGCTGTTCGAGAGCAATGTCATCTGCGAGTACATCGAGGACACGCAAGGCGGCGCAAAACTTCACCCGCAGGATCCGCTCCAACGGGCGCAGCATCGCGCCTGGATGGAGTTCGGCTCGACAATTCTAAGCGAGCTCTGGGGCCTGGAGACGACGGGTGATCCCGCGGTGTTTGAAACCAAGCGGAAGGCAGTCGCCGCGAAGTTCGCGCAGGTCGAGAAGACGCTCGGCGCGGGTCCCTATTTTGCGGGAGAGAACTTCAGCCTGGTGGATGCGGTATTCGCGCCGATCTTCCGCTATTTCGATATGTTCGATCAGCTGACCGATCTCTCGGTCTTCGCCGATACGCCGAAGGTCCGCGCGTGGCGAAAGGCGCTGGCGCAGCGGCCGAGCGTGCGCACGGCCGTCGGGCCCGACTATCCGCAATTGCTGCACGCGTTCCTGGTGCGTCATGACGCCCATATGCTGAAGCTGGCGGCTTAGGCACCGCGATGTCGCCGCAGATCGCCTGGGTCGCGCTCGTCACCGCCGGCATTCTCGATGTTGGTTGGGCGATCGCAATGAAATACGCCGATGGCTATACGCGCCTCGGCTGGAGCATCGCCTCGCTCGTGTTGCTGGCGGCGTTCGTGTTCCTGCTCGGGCGGGCGCTGCAGGTGCTGGAGATCGGCGTCGCCTACACGGTGTGGACCGGCATCGGTGCGGTCGGCACGCTGACCATGGGCGTCCTGCTGTTCGGCGAGGCGCTCAGCCCGATGAAGATCGCGGGGATAGTGCTGGTGATGATCGGGATTGCGGCGCTGAAGTTCGCGCCGGGTTAGCGCTGTGTAGGGCGGATTAGCCAACGGGTCGCGCGAATGCGCGCCCGATGATAAACTCCGCGTAATCCGCCGTCTTCGCAAGCCATCGGTGGGTTACGGCTTCGCCTAACCCACCCTACAGAGCATCGGCAATGCTAGCGAACGTTGGCAAGCCGCATGTCGAGATAGCCGGTCACCGTCTCCATCAGCGGCTCGAGCTTGCCGTCGAAAAAGTGGTTGGCGCCGGGGATGATCTGCTGGTCGATCACGATGCCCTTTTGGGTCTTCAGCTTCTCGACCAGCGTGTTGACGTCCTTGGGCGGCACCACCGCGTCCTTCTCACCATGCACGATCAGGCCCGAGGAAGGGCAGGGCGCGAGGAAGGAGAAGTCATAGAGATTGGCGGGCGGCGCGATCGAGATGAAGCCTTCGACCTCGGGCCGGCGCATCAACAACTGCATGCCGATCCAGGCGCCGAACGAAAAGCCGGCGACCCAGCAGGCGCGCGCTTCCGGGTTGATGGTCTGCGCCCAGTCCAACGCGGAAGCCGCATCGGACAATTCGCCGGTGCCGTGATCAAACGAGCCCTGGCTGCGGCCGACGCCGCGAAAATTGAAACGCAGCACCGAGAAGCCGCGATGCGCAAACGCGTAATAGCACTGGTAGACGATCTGGTGATTCATCGTGCCGTGGAACTGCGGGTGCGGATGCAGGATCATCGCGATCGGCGCGTTCTTCTGCTTGGCCGGGTGATAACGGCCTTCGAGGCGGCCCGCGGGGCCGGTGAAAATGACTTCAGGCATTGATGATCCTTGGAAGGCTTCCTTGGGCAACGGACGTGATCCGGCGGAAAAATGTGATCATGCGTCGTTGAGCGATGCGCGGACGGGCGCTCCCGTGAACTGGTTGCGGCCTTCTAGCATGAGGCTAGGGGCAAAAAGCAAGCATCTTGAACATCTGGAAGGCAGTTCAAGGCGTTAGGCGATGATTGTAAGAGACGGGGCGATCCCCAATTGCGATAAGGCGGCCAGCGCCACCGTGAAGCCGAGGGGCGCGGGAGCCGCTGGCAGAAATAGGTAGTATTGTACGGAAATGACCGACCGGGTCTATCTCGACTGGAATGCGACGACGCCGCTTCGCCCCGAGGCCAGGCAGGCGATGGCGGCTGTGTGGGAGGTGACTGGCAATCCGTCCTCGGTCCATGCCGAAGGGCGTCAGGCGCGCCGGCTGGTCGAGGAAGCCCGCAACGCCGTCGCGGCGGCCGTCGGCGCCCGGGCGCAGGATGTGGTGTTTACGTCGGGTGGTACGGAGGCGAATGCGCTGGCGCTGACGCCGGGACTGCGTCGGGGCGCGGGCCAACCTGCCCGCCGGCTTTTGGTCTCGGCAATCGAGCATACGTCGGTGCTGTCGGGGGGACGTTTCTCGCCGGAGGCGATCGAGACCATCCGGGTTACCGGCTCCGGCCTGGTCGACACCGACCATCTGCGAAGACTTCTGGCCGTTGGGCAGCCGGCGCTTGTCTCGGTCATGCTGGCCAATAACGAGACCGGCGCGCTTCAACCGGTCGGCGAAGTCGCTGACATCGTGCATGAAGCAGGCGGGTTGCTGCACGCCGACGCCATCCAGGCGTTGGGAAAAATACCTTTTGATATCAACGTGAAGGCCGATCTGGTCACGCTTTCCGCGCACAAGATCGGCGGCCCGAAGGGCGTTGGTGCGTTGGTTCTGGCCGAGGGCGTACAGGGGCTGGAGCCGCTGCTGCGTGGGGGTGGTCAGGAGCTGGGCCGCCGGGCCGGCACCGAGAATGTCGCGGGAATTGCAGCCTTTGGCGCCGCCGTGCGGGCTGCCATGGCCGCCCTGGAAGATGACGCAGCCCGGCTGCAGGGCCTGCGAAAGCGCCTCGAGGAGGGTCTCAGGCAGACCCCTGGAGTGATTGTGTTTTCGGAAGGCGCACCGCGCCTGCCGAATACCACCCTGTTTACGGTGCCCGGAATGAAGGCCGAAACGGCCGTAATTGGCTTCGATCTCGGCGGTATTGCGGTATCCTCCGGCTCCGCCTGCTCGTCCGGCAAGGTCCAGCCCTCGCACGTTCTGGCCGCCATGGGAGTAGGCCCGGAACTGGCGCAAGGAGCGGTGCGGCTCAGTCTGGGCTGGTCTACCTCGGAGGCAGACATTGATTTGGCCCTTCAGGCTTGGCGAAAGCTTGCTGATGCCTTACTTAGAGTGCGACGAAACACAGCTTGAAACGTTCTAAGTGGGTTTCGCTGGAGCGTCACTGATTTGGAATTGTTCCACCGCGGTCCTTGAAACCGCGAGCGGAGGATAGAATGCCAGCCGTACAAGAGACGGTCGAGCGCGTACGCCGCATCGACGTCGACCAATATCGATATGGGTTTGAGACACTTATCGAGTCTGACAAGGCCCCCAAGGGGCTTTCGGAAGACACCGTCCGCTTCATCTCGGCGAAGAAGAACGAGCCGGCCTGGATGCTGGAATGGCGGCTGGAGGCCTATCGGCGCTGGCTGACCATGACCGAGCCGACCTGGGCCCGCGTCAACTATCCCAGGATCGACTACCAAGATCTCTATTACTACTCGGCGCCAAAGCCGAAGAAGCAGATCGGCTCGCTCGACGAGATCGATCCGGAAATCCTCAAGACCTACGAGAAGCTCGGCATTCCTCTGCGGGAGGTCGAAGTGCTGGAAGGCGTCGTCAGGCCGGAGGGCCAGCGCAAGATCGCGGTCGACGCCGTGTTCGACTCCGTTTCGGTCGCCACCACGTTCCAGAAGGAATTGAAGGACGCCGGCGTGATCTTCATGCCGATCTCGGAAGCGATCCGCGAGCATCCCGAGTTGGTGAAGAAATATCTCGGCACTGTCGTGCCGACCTCGGACAATTACTTCGCGACGCTGAACTCGGCGGTATTCTCCGACGGCTCGTTCGTCTACGTGCCGCCGGGCGTGCGCTGCCCGATGGAGCTGTCGACCTATTTCCGCATCAACGAGCGCAACACCGGCCAGTTCGAGCGCACGCTGATCATCGCCGACAAGGGCGCTTACGTCAGCTATCTCGAAGGCTGTACCGCACCGCAGCGCGACGAGAACCAGTTGCATGCCGCCGTGGTCGAACTGGTGACGCTCGACGACGCCGAGATCAAGTATTCGACGGTGCAGAACTGGTACCCGGGCAATTCCGAGGGCGTCGGCGGCATCTACAATTTCGTCACCAAGCGTGGCGACTGCCGCGGCAACAATTCGAAGATTTCGTGGACCCAGGTCGAGACCGGGTCGGCGATCACCTGGAAATATCCGAGCTGCATCCTGCGCGGCGACAATTCACGCGGTGAATTCTATTCGATCGCGATCTCGAACGGTCATCAGCAGGTCGATAGCGGCACCAAGATGATTCATCTCGGCAAGAACACGACGAGCCGGATCATCTCCAAGGGCATCGCGGCCGGCGTGTCGCAGAACACCTATCGCGGGCTTGTCACCGCCCATCGCAAAGCGACCGGCGCGCGCAACTTTACCGCCTGCGACTCGCTCCTGATCGGCGACAAATGCGGCGCGCACACCGTGCCGTATGTCGAGGCGAAGAATTCGTCGGCGCACTTCGAGCACGAAGCGACGACGTCGAAAATCTCCGAGGACGTGCTGTTCTATTGTGTCCAGCGCGGTCTCAGCCAGGAAGAAGCCGTCGGCCTCGTCGTCAACGGGTTCGTGAAGGACGTGCTGCAGCAACTGCCGATGGAGTTTGCGGTTGAGGCACAGAAGCTGATCTCGATCTCGCTGGAGGGATCGGTCGGATAGACCTCATCCTGAGGAGGCCGCGTAAGCGGCCGTCTCGAAGGATGAGAGGAAAGATTGTTGGCCACGTCCTTCGAGACGCGCCTGACGGCGCTCCTCAGGACGAGGAACAAGGAACGGAAACAATGTCTCTGCTTGAAGTGAAAGATCTGAAAGTCCGTGTCGAGGAGCGCGAGATTCTCCATGGGCTGACGCTGACGGTGAACCCGGGCGAGGTGCATGCGATCATGGGGCCGAACGGCTCTGGGAAGTCGACGCTCAGCCACGTGATCGCCGGCAAGCCGGGTTACGAAGTCACCGGCGGCGAAATCCTGTTCAAGGGCGAGAACCTGCTGGAAATGGCGCCGGACGAGCGCGCCGCCAAGGGTGTGTTCCTGGCGTTCCAGTATCCGGTCGAAATTCCGGGCGTAGCGACCATGACGTTCCTGCGCACCGCGCTGAATGCCCAGCGCAAGGCGCGCGGCGAGAGCGAATATTCGACGCCCGACTTTCTGAAGAAGGTGCGCGAGGTGGCGAAATCCCTCAACATCCCGCAGGACATGCTCCGTCGCGGCGTCAATGTCGGCTTTTCCGGCGGCGAGAAGAAGCGCAACGAGATTCTGCAGATGGCGCTGTTCGAGCCGGCCGTCTGCATCCTCGATGAAATGGATTCCGGCCTCGACATCGACGCGCTGCGTGTCGCGGCCGACGGCGTCAACGCGCTGCGTTCGCCCGACCGTGCCATGGTGGTAATCACACACTACCAGCGGCTGCTCAACTACATCGTGCCTGACTTCGTGCACGTGATGTCGAAGGGGCGGGTCGTCAAAAGCGGCGGCAAGGAGTTGGCGCTGGAGCTCGAGGCTTCCGGCTACGCGCAGTTCGAAGACGCGGCCTGACAGGTATTGTGATGAATTTGGCGTTGGCAAAGAACGAAACCGGACGCGCACTGAGCGACAGTTTTGCGGTCGCGCGCGATCGGCTGCCGGGCACGGGCAGGGTCGCCGAGGCGCGAAGCGCCGCCTTCGAAGCCTATGAAAGTGTGGGCCTGCCGCACCGTCGGCTCGAGGACTGGAAATACACCGACCTGCGCGCGCTGATGCGCGAAGTGCTGCCGCTGGCGCCTGCACCCGATGCGGCGGCGCTGAAGCGGGCTGCAACGGCCCTGAAGCTGCAGGCGGTCAAGGGAGCACGCCGGCTCGTGCTTGTCGACGGCGTGTTTGCGCCAAAGCTTTCCGACCTGAACGCCCTCGATAAGGGGTTGACCGTCCGCACCCTGCGCGAGGTGCTGGAGGCCGGTGACGCCACGCTGCAGGCGCAGCTGCTCACGCTCGACAACGCCAATCCGATGGTCGCGCTCAACAGCGCGATGATGACCGACGGCGCGGTGATCGAGGTCGGCAACGGCATCGTGCTGAAGCAGCCGCTGCATGTCATTCATATCGCCAGCGGTTCTGCGCCTGCGGCGATGTTCACACGCTCGCTGCTGCAGCTCGGCAAGGATGCTGGCGTGACGCTGGTCGAGAGCTACATCGCAGCCGAAGGCGCGACGGCCTATCAGGTCCACGAATTCTCTGGTCGTTGCGATCGGCGACAATTCGCGGCTCGACCATGTCCGCCTGACCGAGGACAGCCGCGAGGCCTTCAACATTTCCTCTGCCGTGATCACGCTGGGTGCGCACGCGCACTTCAACACGTTTGGCATGACCTCGGGCGCTGCCGTCAGCCGCTATCAGGCGACGATTGCATTTGCGGGTGAGCATTCCCGGGTCGAGACCAACGGCGTCAATCTGCTCAATGGCCGCCAGCACGCCGACACGACTTTGTTCATGGACCACGCGGTGCCGCATTGCGCCAGCCGCGAGGTGTTCCGCGCCGTCGCCGACGACCGGGGCCATTCGGTGTTCCAGGGTCGCATCATCGTGCGCCCTCACGCACAGAAGACCGATGCCAAGATGATGACGCGGGCGCTGCTGCTGTCCGATGAGGCCGAGGCCGACAACAAGCCGGAGCTGGAAATTTTCGCCGACGACGTCACCTGTGGCCATGGCGCGACGACCGGTGCGCTCGACGAGAGCCTGCTGTTTTACCTGCGTGCCCGCGGCCTTTCCGAGAAAGAAGCCCAGGCGCTGCTGATCCAGGCGTTTGTAGGCGAGGCGATTAAATCGATCGTCAACGACGATCTTCGCGAGCTCGCGATTGCAGCGGCGCAGCGCTGGCTGGAGGCACGGGCATGACCCAGCATCCGGCAGTCATGAATGGTGCCTATGACGTGGCTCGCGTGCGCGAGGATTTCCCGGCGCTGGCGATGAAGGTTTACGGCAAGCCGCTGGTCTATCTCGATAACGCCGCTTCTGCGCAGAAGCCGACCGCCGTGCTCGACCGCATGACGGAAGCCTACAAGAGCGAATACGCCAACGTGCATCGCGGCCTGCATTACCTCGCCAATGCCGCGACCGAGGCGTATGAGGGCGGCCGCGCCAAGGTCGCAAAATTCCTCAACGCCGCGCGTACCGAAGAGATCGTCTTCACCCGCAACGCCACCGAGGCGATCAACCTCGTGGCGTCGTCCTGGGGCGAGCCCAACATCAAGGCCGGCGACGAGATCGTGATCTCCATCATGGAGCATCATTCGAATATCGTGCCCTGGCACTTTTTGCGTGAGCGCCATGGCGCCGTGATCAAATGGGCGCCGGTCGATGACGAAGGCAATTTCCTGATCGAGGAGTTCGAGAAGCTGCTGACCGATCGCACCAAGATCGTTGCGATCACGCAGATGTCGAACGCACTCGGCACCATCGTGCCGGTCAAGGACGTGGTGAAGCTGGCGCACGCGCGCGGCATTCCGGTGCTGATCGACGGCAGCCAGGCCGCCGTGCATCTGGCGATCGACGTTCAGGATATCGACGCCGATTTCTATGTCTTCACCGGCCACAAGCTGTACGGACCGACCGGCATCGGCGTGCTCTATGCCAAGCATGAGCATCTCGTTGCGATGCGTCCCTTCAACGGCGGCGGCGAGATGATCCGCGAAGTGGCGCGGGACGGGGTCACTTACGGCGACCCGCCGCACAAGTTCGAGGCGGGTACGCCTGCGATCGTGGAATCGATCGGGCTGGGCGCTGCGATTGACTACGTCAATTCAATCGGCAAGGAGCGCATCGCCGCCCACGAGCACGATCTTCTGACCTACGCCCAGGAGCGGCTGCGCGAAATCAACTCGCTGCGCCTGATCGGCACCGCGCGCGGCAAGGGACCGGTGATTTCGTTCGAGATGAAGGGCGCCCACGCCCACGACGTCGCGACCGTGATCGACCGCCAGGGGATCGCAGTGCGTGCCGGGACCCATTGCGTGATGCCGCTTTTAGAGCGGTTCAATGTCACAGCCACCTGCCGGGCGTCGTTTGGGATGTATAATACCCGGGAAGAAGTCGACCATCTGGCACAGGCGCTGATCAAGGCGCGGGAATTGTTCTCATGAGTGATACGGCCGAAGTCAAAACCGCCAACATGGAAACCCAGTCGGCGCTGCCGCCCGAGGAGACCGAGCGGCTGGGCACCGAAATCGTCGCCGCATTGAAGACGGTGTTCGATCCGGAAATTCCGGCCGACATCTACGAACTCGGCCTGATCTACAAGGTCGACCTCAAGGACGACCGCGCCGTCGACGTGACGATGACGCTGACCACACCGAACTGCCCGGCGGCCGGCGAACTGCCGACCATGGTGGAGAACGCGATCGCCAGCGTTCCGGGCGTCGGCGTCGTCAATGTGAACCTGGTGTGGGATCCGGCCTGGACGCCGGACCGGATGTCCGACGAGGCGCGCCTCGTCCTGAATATGTGGTGAGTTGCGTGAGGCTTAACGGCTTTATGGGAAGATGACTGGCATTGAATTGCCGTTGGAAATGATCACATGAATGACATGACATCAGCTTCACCTACGCCAACCGCCAAGCCGAAGCCGCGGCCTCGCCCGCAGGTCATGAAACTGACCGAGGCAGCTGCGCAGCGGATTACCGAATTGACCAAGCGCGCCGATTCCGAGATCGTCGGACTTCGCGTCGGCATCAAGAATGGCGGCTGCGCCGGGCAGTCGTACACGGTCGAATACGCCCATGAGGTCCGTCCGACCGACGAAGTGGTCGAGGATCGCGGCGTGAAGATCCTGGTCGATCCCAAGGCGGTTCTGTTCCTGCTCGGCACCGAGATGGACTACAAGGCCGACAGGATGCAGGCCCAGTTCATCTTCAACAATCCGAACCAGGTATCGGCCTGCGGCTGCGGCGAGTCGGTGCAGCTGACGGCCGCGAAGGTTTAGGTTCACCCACAGACCTCATCCTGAGGAGCCGCGAAGCGGCGTCTCGAAGGATGGCCGCTGCGAGATCGGGGCCACATGGTTCGAGACGGCGCTTGCGTGCCTCCTCACCATGAGGGGCTGACACTGGGGCTAACGCGACATGGACCGCGATTTCCTCATCGACCTGTTTGCCGATTTCGGCCCGGTCACCATCCGCAAGATGTTTTCCGGCTTCGGCATCTCTGCCGACGGCACCAATTTCGCGCTTGCGCTGCGGGCGGGGCTTTATCTTCGCGCCGATGAACAAACGATCCCGCAATTCGAGGCCGAGGGATCGACGCCATTCCAGTATCAGACGCGGGTCAAGACCGTCATTGTGAACTCGTACTGGCAGTTGCCGGCGCGCCTGTTCGACGATTCCGAGGAGTTGGCCGACTGGGCTCGGGCGGCGCTGGCCGCGGCGCAACGCGCGGCGTTGCGCAAGCGGCCGAAGGTGCGCAAGGCGGCTGGCAAGATGAAGGTAGCGCAGAAGCGGACCACGAAGAAGGTCGTGACCAGGAAGAAGCCTCAGCCAAGGAAATAGGTCCTCATCCTGAGGAGCGCGGAACGCGCGTCTCGAAGGATGGCAGCAGGCGAGGGCGGGTGCTCATGGTTCGAGACGGCGCTACGCGCCTCCTCACCATGAGGAGTGAAGTCAGGCGACCTGGCTTTGGGTCTCGGCGACGTATTCAGGATCGACTTCGCAGATCACGCGGTTGCGGCCGTTACGCTTGGCGATGTAGAGGCAAGCGTCGGCGCGTTCGATCAGCGAATCCGTATCGTCGTCCGGTTTCAGCATGGAGACGCCGACGGAAACGGTGACGCGGCCGAGAATTTCACCGGTAGATTTCTTCTTCAGTTCCTTTGCCATCACGGCGCGGCGGATGTGGTCGGCGACCGTCAGCGCCTGACGCAGCGCCGTGGCGGGCAGCACCACGGCAAATTCCTCGCCGCCATAGCGCGCGGTGATGTCCTGGCCCTTGATGGTCTGCTTCAGCGACATCGCAACCAGCCGAAGCACCTGATCGCCGGTGAGATGGCCGTAGGAATCGTTGAACGATTTGAAATGGTCGATGTCGAACATCAAAAGCGACAGCGGTTCGCCGCTCGCCAGCGCCGCCCGCACCGCGATCTCGATCGAGCGGTCGAAATATTTGCGGTTGCCCAATCCGGTCAGCGGATCGGTCAGGCTCTCGGCGCGGATCGCCTCGAGGCTATGCTGAAGATTGCTGATCTCGGTCTTCGACAGCACCAGGCGGTTTTCCAGCGCCTTGTTGGTCTCGCGCATCTCGTGGGTCGACTTCAAAAGTCCGTCGACGACCGCCTTGATCTGTTCGCGGCTCTTTGCAGTCCTGAGCTTCTCGCTCGCGCCGGTCAGCTTGGCATCGTAGCTCTCGGACATGCCGAGCGCCTCGGTGATGAGGGCCATCACGTCGTCGATTTCACCGATCACGCGCGCGCCGACCTTGTCGATGCGGTCGGAGGCCTTGATGTGGGAGAGATAGGTTTCGTAGATCTGTTCGAGATCGGACTCGCTCAGCCTGCCGTTGCGCGCCAGCGTCTCGTTGATGATCTTGTTGAGGGAGGCATTGTATCCGGTCGCGTAGACGTACCAGATTTCGTAATTGCGCGGGACCGCGGTCTGCCGGAGGGATTTGATCTGGCCCAACGCGACTTCGGCAAACGCCAAAGTGCGCTCGTGTTCGTCCAGCAGCTTGACCACTGATCCGTCCCCAATATCCGAGCAGCGCCGCTCGTTGCCGTGCCGCAATGATTAAAATTATCGTCGGCAGGTTAAGGGAGGAGAATGAACGGCCGGTAAACGGTTCCGGCCGTCAGGCGCGTGGCGCGTTGGTTCAGACGCGGGCGCGAACCGGCCTCAACAGGAAGGCCGGAAGATGCGAGTGATCGGCAGGCTCCGACTCAACTTCGCGCTGGGCGCGCCGCGGTTCCGGACGACCGATCGAGGGCACGCGCGAGGCCTGTGCAGGTGCGGGCGGCGTAAACGCTGCGGCCGCTGCTTGCGGCTGCCGATCGGCACTGCGGCCGGCGCCCTTGGCATGCCGCGGTTCGCGTTCACCGCCCTTATCGCTGTGCTTGGCTGGGCGCGGCTCGCGCTCGCTGCTCTCGCTGCCCTTGGCGGCGCGCGGCTCGCGCTCACGCCGCGGCTTGCGGCCGCCGCGTGAACCATCCCGCGAACCTTCGCGTGAGCGATGTTCGCGCGGCTGGTCGCTCTCGCCGGACGAATCCGGCTGCACGGCATAATCGCCTTCGGCGGCGGGAATGTTTTGCCCGATCAGCCGTTCGATCGCGGCGATCGATTTGCTGTCGAGCGGGCTGACGATCGAAATCGCGGTGCCGGCACGTCCGGCGCGGCCGGTGCGGCCGATGCGATGCACGTAGTCGTCGGCATGATGCGGCACGTCGAAATTGAAGACGTGGCTGACGGCGGGAATGTCGAGGCCGCGGGCGGCGACGTCGGAGGCGACCAGCAGCGGAATCTCGCCCTTGCGGAATTGATCCAGAGCTGCGGTGCGTGCCGACTGGTCCATGTCGCCATGCAGGGCGCCGACGCTGAAGCCGTGCTTCTGCAGCGATTTGTAGACGACGGCGACTTCGCGCTTGCGGTTGCAGAAGATGATCGCGTTCTGAAGATCCTTGGCGTCGCGCAGCAGGCGGCGCAGGATATCGCGCTTCTCGTGTGCCTCGCGTCCGCCGCGAACCTGGAACTGCGACACGCCCACCGCGGTCGTGGCAGGCTTGGAGACCTCGATCCGCTCGGGATTGTGCAGGAAGTCCTGGCTGATGCGGCTGATTTCCGGCGGCATCGTCGCGGTGAAGAACAGGGTCTGCCGCGTGAACGGCACCAGCTTGCAGACGCGTTCGATGTCGGGGATGAAGCCCATGTCCAGCATGCGGTCGGCTTCGTCGATGACCAGGAGTTCGACGCCGGTGAGCAGCAGCCCGCCGCGTTCGGTGTGGTCGAGCAGGCGGCCGGGGGTCGCGATCAGGACGTCGACGCCGCGGGTCAGTTTGGTGTCCTGGTCGCCGAACGAGACGCCGCCGATCAGGAGGGCGACGTTGAGTTTCTGGCCGACGCCGTATTTGTCGAAATTCTCTTTGACCTGGGCGGCGAGTTCGCGGGTCGGTTCGAGGATCAGGGTGCGGGGCATTCGTGCCCGGGCGCGGCCCTTTTCCAGCATAGTGAGCATGGGCAGGACAAAGGCAGCGGTCTTGCCGGTGCCGGTCTGGGCGATGCCGAGAACGTCTCGCCGTGCGAGAACGTGGGGGATCGCCTGTTCCTGGATGGGGGTGGGGGTCGTGTAACCTGAAGCCGCTACAGCGGCGAGGACCTTATCGGAAAGGCCGAGATGGGAAAAAGACATTGAGCCTCTAGTCGACACCGCCGTTCGGAATCGAGGGTAAAAAGGCTGTCGCGTTTTGCCCCGAAACGGCGCGCTTTGAAAAGCTGGGGGCGCTAACTTACGCAGACGAGCGGCTAACCTAGAGAATCGCGTTTCGATCCAAGGCCGCGTTGATCGCGAACATAGGGTCGAAACGGCCAAAGTCAATCTGGGAACCGATATTAGGCCGAAAAAGCTTAATGTTTTCGCACAAATAACCGCCGAAACCGTCATTTGGCCGTCAAATCGAGCCTGGCCATTCCTATCAATCGAAGCCATTGAACCGTGGGCAATGGCCTGCCGACTATGGCATGAAGTGGTTTCGCACGGCCCAAACCAGGACCAATCGTGCGTGTGGGGAATTCCATGAAGGGTTGGTTTTCGAGATTGCTCGCGGTGACGAGCCTTGCAACCTGCGTCGCGGCCTTCGCCGCGCCGGCGTACGCGGAAAAGCGCGTCGCGCTCGTGGTCGGCAACAACGACTACCGGAACGTGCCCAAGCTGCAGAAGGCGGTCAACGACGCCCGCACCATGGGCGATACGCTCAAGCAGCTCGGCTTCACGGTGATGGTGGCCGAAAACCAGAACCGGCAGGCGTTCAGCCAGACGCTGCTCGCCTTCGACAGGGCAGTCGAGGCCGGCGACACCGCGTTCTTCTTCTATGCCGGCCACGGCTTTGAGATCGCCGGCCAGAATTTCCTGCTGCCGACCGACGTGCCGGCGGCAACCGAAGGCCAGGAAGAACTGGTGCGCGACGCCTCGGTGCTCGCCGACCGCATCATCGAGCGGTTGCAGAACCGCAAGGTGCGCACCGCCATTCTGGTGTTCGATGCCTGCCGCAACAATCCGTTCGAGCGCGCCGGCACGCGCGCGGTTGCCGGAGGAGGTGGTCTCGCGCCGATGACGCAGTTGCCGGAGGGTGTGTTCTCGATCTTCTCGGCGGGGCCGCGGCAGACCGCGCTCGACCGGCTCTCCAACGACGACGCCAATCCCAATTCGGTGTTCACCCGAACCTTCGCCAGGCAACTGACGGAGCCGGGCGCGAACCTCGTCCAGGTCGCGCAGCGCACGCGGCGCCTGGTCAGCGAAATGGCGGAGACGGTCCGCCACAAGCAGATCCCGGTCTATTTCGACCAGATGGTCGACGACGTGTTCCTCAACGGTGTTTCGAAGGGTCCGCCGGAGGCGACGATGAAGCCTGCCGCCGAGCCGCTGCCGAAACTGGCGGCCCTGCCGCCGGTGCAGCAGCTCAAGCCGCAGAACGATTCCGTCAACGCGCCGATCGCGATGTTCTCGCGCCACAATGGCGGCTGGACCGTGGTGTTTTCGATCGCCGATCCGACGCTCGGCATTTCCTGGCGGCTGGGGGACGCCGGCGATTTCCGCGAAACCGGATTCATGGATACGCTCGACCCGCGGACCCGCAAGCGGATGCCCAACCCGTCGGTCGAACTGCCCGCGGATGCGCCGGCGGCCATGATCCAGGTGCGCTATGTCGACACCAATGGCGAATTGCAGGGCCCGTTCCCGATCCGGTTCGATCCGGAAGCCGCCCTGATCCGCGACCAGCGCAAGATCCTCGACATGACCGCGACGAGCTGGCTGTCGTTTCGCGAATTCAACGGCCTGCTGGTCTACTACACGCATCTGATGTCGTATCGCTGCGCGATCCGTGAAGTGCGCGTCGGTGTCGACTCTACGGTGCCGGACAAGGTGCTGAAGATGCCGCCCTGCGACCCCCGGGACCCCAGCGTCATTCCGCACGACGCGACGCCGTATCTCAAGCTCTCCCCGCAGACCAGGTCGGTGTCGGTGGAGTTGACGTACCGAGACGGCAGCGTGTCGGAGATCAAGAGCTTTAGACGGTAGAGCACCGGGGCTCCGCAAACTCGACGCGCATTGCCCGATCGCATCGGCGGTCGCGTCGCGCCGACCACCGACGCACGAGAGGCGGCGGAGTGACCCGGCGCGGGCGGCGCTCGCACGTCTTGGCGCTTGGCTGATGATCAGGATGCTGGTTGCGGCGCGGTATCGATGGGCGCGACCGACGACCCGGTCCGGATGCGGAACGGCATGATCCAGATCAATGCCGCCGCCCGACGGCCGCCCAAGGAATTCGCGCAGTAAGCTGCTCAACCCTTTTTCTGGGCTGGACGCTTCGTGGTTCGGTCGCCGCGCTGGTGTGTGCGGCCGGCCACCGCGATCGCAACCCGCCGCCGCTTGTTGTTCGGTGATCTGGGAGCATGTCACCAATGAAACGCTGTCTCGCTGCTTTCGCAATCGCCGCCAGCCAGTCCGTACCCGTGGCTCACGCCAACGATGCCTTGGAAGCCAAGGTGCGGGCCTACGTTCCGGTCGTCTCTCTCGCCAAAGTATGTGACTTCAGGATCAATGACGCCACCTTGGGTGACCACCGCGCCACGCTCGAAGCGGTGAAATCCGACCCAAGCGCCAACAAACTCGCCTACCGCGTTCACTACGAAACGCAGACGGCCTACATCAAGGCCCGCGACGGAGGTCAACGGGTCGCCTTCTGCAGGGACTTCATCGCAGCCAACAGCCAATACGCCAAGGCGCGCTTCACCGCCGTGGTCGAGGGCCACATGAGCGAAGTCAGCTCGGGTGTGCGGAAAGCGATTGCCCACAACGTCTGCGGTGCACCCCCGGTCAAGCTGTCCAAGACCGACTGGAAACCGTACGCGCTCACCAAAAAGATGCTTCAGAGCGAGCAAAAGTTGGCCAAGGAAAACGCCGAGACGAACGGCTGGAACGTCACCGAGGAAACGACGGCGGTCACGGAACAGTTTTGCGCAGCGGTAAAAGCCCGATAAGCATCACCGCTGCCAAATTGTCTGAGCCCCGCTGATGCGTCTTTGCGCGGCCCCGGTGGTCCCGGGGCCCGGATGGATAGCGCGATGGGCGGGGCTCCGAAAAGCGGCGCGCAGTGAGCTTGCCGCGCGGCGCTGATCAGCAGGACGGCGGCTCGTTGAAGAATTCCTCAGGGGCGCAGCAAGCGGGCGGGCGACGTTCACCGTTTCAGTTCGCACGGTGACTGCGCAATTCATTAGGTTAGTGACGCCGCCGGGCCGATGGAATTACTTGGCGGAGCCGGTAGTTGTACCCGCGGGAGCCGCGCGGCAGCGTGGAGCCGCGCCAGCAGCCGTACCTGTGCGCCGCTCCTCACGTCGTTCGGTGCGCCCCGTGCGGCGGTCCTCACGCCGCTGATGCCGCCCTTCGCGCCGCTCCTGACGCCGTTCCATGCCTACTGTCTGGGCCTCAGAATCGGAGACGGCAAGTACCGTGGGAACCGCCGCGAAGCCGAAAGCAGCAGCCAATCCCACCAAGGAAACAACCTTTCGGCGAGAGACCATTTCCGACTTGGTGATTGCACTCATGTCAAATCTCCCTTGGACCGGATGAACCCTGCCAAGGGAAAGGGCACGCCCATGTGGGCGCTTCGCATTGATCCACATCAACAGCCTGATATCGAGAACCCCGCCCAACACCGCGATGGGCGATGGAGAAGCGGCAGACGTCGGCACGCCGTCAGGCTTTCGACGCCGGCGTCGAGGCCGCAGGAAGGCCGCACAGCGCCTCAGAGCGACAGATCACAGCGGAATGTTTTTGCTCCGGAGATTGGATGACCAAAATCGGCCTGAAATTGTTCTATAAAATGCCGTTTGCGCGCGACGATATTGGGGGCCTTTCGGAAGGATCAGGTGCGCGGTTAAGTTGTGTTTGTGTAACAAGGTGCATCTACGTGGGTATATTGGATAAGCTTTCGAAAGGCGAGCCGGCCGCTCTGGGGCCGCGTCTGCGGGCGTCGCTGCCGTTCTTTGTTGCCGATCATGATCCAGTGGTAAGCGCGCGATGTCAGATCTGACCGCTACTGTCGAACGGCCGGGGATTTTCCGAACTCATCGCCTCGTGGCCGCAATCCCGGTTCTGGCTTCTTTGCGCCGATATTTACCCGGCGCTGGCCGCCGCCTCGCTGCCATGGTCCACAACGGCGGTTTCCGTTTTCATGGTGCTGTGGTTGGTCGTGGTTCTTCCCACGATCCGCTGGTCGGCGTTTTTCGAGGCGTTGCGCGCACCGGCCAGCTACCTGCCGCTGGCCTTCTTCGCACTGGCGTTTGCGGGCCTGTTCTGGACCGCGGACAGCTGGCCGGTCGGATTTCAAGGCCTCTTGCCCGTCACAAAGCTTCTGGCCGTTCCGCTTCTCCTTTATCACTACGAACGCTCCGAGCGCGGGCATTGGGTGTTGTTCGCGTTCGTGGCGGCCTGTGTCCTGCTCATGGGATTGTCATGGGTGACATACTTCGCCGACTGGAAACCCTCGCCGGCTGGGCTCGCGGGCGTCCCCGTCAGAAACTACATCGATCAAAGCCACGAATTCGCGCTGTGCCTGTTTGTCATGGCACCGCTGATCTTGTCGCTTGCAGCCAACGGACGTCGCGCGTGGACCATCGCTTTTGCGGCTGTCATACTGGGCTTCTACCTCGACATGCGGTTCGTCGCGACCTCGCGCACGGCATTCGTCTATTTCCCGATTCTGTTGATCCTTTTTGCCGTCAAATACCTGAACCGGAGACGCGCGATCTATTTTCTGCTGTTTGCGGCAGCCATTGAGTTCGGAGTTCTGCTCTCATCGCCCTATCTGCGTGACCGGGTCGAGCGCACGGTGGAGGATTACAAGGTGGATCGCGACACCAGTGTGAGTGTGGAGCGCGGTATCGACACCGCCGCCTCAACCTCGAATGGCCTGCGGCTGGCGTATTGGCGCCTTTCCATCCGGTCGATTTCCGAGGCGCCGTTTTTTGGCCACGGCACCGGATCAACGCTCGAGCTCTTCACCCGCGAAGCCGAAGGCAAAAGCGGCGAATGGGGCAACATCATCCGCAACCCGCATAACCAGACGCTTTACGTCGCGATCCAGTGGGGCATGCTCGGTTGCCTCGTCCTTTACGCGATGTGGTACTTCCATCTGCAGCTGTTTCGCGGATCCCTTCTTGCATCATGGATCGGCCTGGTGATCGTGGTGCAGAATTTCATCAGTTCGCTGTTCAATTCACACCTGTTCGATTTTCACGAAGGGTGGGTATACGTGCTGGGCGTCGGTGTTGCTGGCGGTGTGGTCGCTCGCGCGCAACGCCTGTCGGGCGCTGAGCAAGCCTGGAATAAGCAAGCGTGATCTCGGTGAGAGTGCCGTGGTCCATGTGGGTCGTGATGCCATTGCTGCTCGGTTCATTGAGCCGCTACGGCGCCTTTTCGTTCTTCTCCTGTGCACGCACGTGCCTGAACCGTTCAAGCACGTCCAGTTCTGGCCGCCCCGATAGCGAAAGCGATCGGTACCCAGCCGACTTACATTTGGCCCGCAGTTGCGCGCGTTTGGCGTTTGGATCTTCGTTCCAGGTACTTGGGGTGCGAGAACCGGAAAATCCCGCTTATGAGAACCCGGCTATTCGGGTTCTCTGACTTCTGCTGGCCGCAACGATTTCCATCTATCAACCCAGGGGTTGGGCCGCGTTGTGGAGCGGATTTGCGGGCATCAGCTCTCTGCGGGTGGGCCGCGGAAGGCGAAGCTCGGGAAGCGAAGCTGCAAGGCCCGGTGCCGCCGCCTTCGGACGCAGTCTGAAGTTTGGGCGGAATTCCTTCAGCAGCCGTCGAATGGCGGGCTCGATCTTCGCGCAGATGAACCAGCAGATCGGAACAAGCATGGCCAGACTTGCCCATACTGCGAGGGAGGCATCCATGCCGGCATCGGTCAGGACACGGATCATCGCAGTGCCGGTGACGTTGTGGGTCAGATAGAGCGGATAGGTGATCAGCCCGAGCGTTCTCAAATAAGCCGGCGCCTCGGGAGAAGCGGTTCCGGCAGCCTGCTGCCGGTTTTTGTTCGCGGCGAAGCCAATGAGCAGCACCGCCGCAGCCCAAACGAGGATCGGCAAGAAGACCGGTTCATCCGAAATGGCGGGTATGGCTTTCAAGAGGAAATCGGAGAAATAGTAGATCTCGGCACACCCCGAGAGGCAAGTCACGGCCACGGCGACCCATTCGCGGGTCGTCAACGTTCTATTCGCCGACATGAACAGCCAAATCCCGAGCGCGAAGAAGCAGCCATGGTTCAACATCCATGTTGCCCCCGGCACGCGGAACATCATGACCATCCAATAGAGCATGTTGGATTCAAACGCACCCGACAGCACCACCATGGAGAAGGCATTGAACGCGGCGCTATAGATGGTGAGACCCCAGGCCAGATGCCGCAGCGTGATTCTCTTCGTGAGCAGCGTGCAAAACACCAGCCCATAAAAGGCCATTTCCGCCGCCAACGTCCAATAGACAGCGTCAAGCCACTTACCGTTGATCCCCTTGGGAATGAGCAGCATTGCCTGGAAGTAGGGAAGGATGAACTCGGATGTTTTCTCGCGCAGAAAGATGAGCAGAATGACCAAGCTCAAGGTGGAGGCAATCCAGACCGCCGGATAAAGCCGCAATGCACGCCCGAACAGAAACTCTTTCGGGGAAGACTTGCTTGCGGAGTTCGCGATCACGAAGCCGGAAATGACAAAGAATATTTCGACGCCCACCCAGCCGAACCATGTGTAAGGCGCGGCGTTCGGAAATTGAACGTCAGCGGCGAAGAACTGCTCAAAGCCCTGAGGGGCGCCGATCGAAGCCCCGGCCCAGGAGTAGAACATCAGGTGAAAAACCGCGACGAAGAGAGCGGCCCCGAAGCGCAGCGGATCCAGCAATGAGAAGTAGTTTTTCACGGGAATTCACCAGGTTCATGGATCAATCCCGTTGCAGATATTGGATCCGTTCAAACCGCTCTTTGACGAACGTCACACAGCAGCTCCCAAAGGCGGCTTTGGGTCGTTCACGCCGGTTCGGCCGGACCAGGGACTTCCGGTCTACCCCGGTGGACGGACATTCTCAGGGTAGGCGGGCATGTCTCAAAAGGTGCCAATAGCCGACTTGACGTAGCGGTAATGCACGACCCGTAAAATTGACCCCAAATCAGGACAACCCAGCATTATTGGGTAATCAATTGGCAAATTTCGGCCATTAAAAACGCTTGCGCTTCGTAGCGCGACCTCGAAGTGTCGGTACTACGCGACGCAACGAGCGCGCCAGTTCATGGGATCGGTCTTATCTTGAGGGAGCGAACGAAAATCCATCGCGTGACAATCATCGTCATTGCATCGGCTTTGACTTTAGCTATTGGCTTCGTTGTGTACCGAAATGTTGTTGGCTTTTGCAACTCGCAGGGAAGGTATCTCGACGATGCGGAAATGATCCGCCAGGCAATCCTTTACAGTCAACAAAAGCCTCCTCACGAACGCGTACCGTCTCCAGATGTCATCCAATACCGCTCGGTCTCAGAGTTCATGGACCGAAACCGTGACTGTTGCATCATTCATCGCCATGACCGAGGTGAGTTTGAAAACGTTTTGGCAGATCGATGGGTACGCATATTCGGGTGGTACGTTCTCGTTGTAGATCTTTGGTATCAATACAAGGAAGCCGCACCGGATAACTTTTACGAAGCGTCCATCGCGATGAACTCGTGTGGACAGTTCGTGGAACGGCATGTTTCGCTGAACTCGCGTCCTAGGGTGCCAATAGAGAAGTAGATGACGATAGGTCCGCCTTGGGTCAATCGCGTCGGTTTGGCTGGACCACGGAGACTTCCGGTCTATCCCGGTGAACGGACTTTCTTGGGATAGGCGGACATGCCTCAAACGCGCCCATCAGCGTGGCGAGGCACGTGCGAAAAGTGCCAATGGGCGACATCGCACGCTTGGTTTGATATGAAAGAAGGCCGCCCAACTGAGGCGGCCTATAGGGGATAAAATGACAGACGTACCGTTCAAAGTAGGCGACCGAGTAAAGAAGCGCTCAGGCTACGAATATCCGGGCTTCATCGTGTCGGTTTTTACAAACCGAGCCGGGGCCGTTCGGTATGTAGTGGAGGCAGACCACCCTGCCTTCTCCGGCATGTTGCACATCTTCAATGGCGATCAGCTTGAAAATCGCTAAGGCAAACTAGGTCGCATACTCATTAATTTTGTTGCCGCAGAGAAAACCTCGCCCACGGTTGTGAAATCCGGCTATGAGCTATTCCTGCATTGCGACTTTCGTCAAAGAGCGTCTGTAGTGCATAGCAACAACGCCGTTGCGGAGCGGCTTCGCCGAAACCAATTCGAGCTGTCGCGCGCTCGGCAAGCCGCTCTCGTATAGAGTGGGGCCGTGGCCGACGATCCTGGGGTGAACGAGGAACTTGTACTCGTCGATCAAATCCAACCGATCCAGCTCAGCCGCGAGCTTGCCGCTACCGAGGAGCACGCCCGCCGGGGTCGCACCCTTGAGATTCTGCACGCCTGTTCGCAGATCACCGGCGATGTGGTGGCTATTGTTCCACGGGAAGTCGTTTCGCGTAGACGACACGACGTACTTCGGCTTGGCATCCAGCTTAACCGCCCACTCGCGCATCGGCGGCGGTACCGCCGCTTCGCCGCGGGCGACCGCTGGCCAGTAGCTCTCCATCATCTCGTAGGTGACGCGGCCCCACAACATCGCCCCGCTCTCGTCCATGAGGCGAGTAAAGAAGGCGTGTGTCTCGTTGTCGGCAATTCCTTCTTGGTGGTCGACACAGCCGTCTAAGGTGACGTTGGTGCTGAAGATCAGTAGTCCCATGCGACAAGCATACAGAGCGGTCCGAATATCCGAAAGTGCCAAACTCAGGCATGGCTCCTAGCGCGGCCGACACGCTCGCTGAATGGCGATACTCAATAGACGAGACCTGTGCCAGTCGGTTTTTCCAGCGCCTCCGCCAAAGACCGATATTCCGCGCAGTTGGTTCCGCAGATCGCAGCGATCCGGCTCAAATGATATTCCGCCTGCTCGCGGTTGCCCTGCTCGATCTGCCACAGACCGTAGTACTGCCAGGTCAGCACATGGTTCGGATCGGTTTTCAGCGCCCGCTCATACCAGACTTGCGAGAGCTTGTAGTCGCCGAGTTTGCGATAGGAATAACCGATCAGATTGGCCACGTTCGGATGATCGTCATGGCCGAGCGCCCTTAGCTGCTCGATGGCCGCGGCATATTCATTGCGATCATAGATGGTCGCATAAGCTTCGCGGTAACCCTTGGCAAAAGCGGGGTCGTCGAAAAGAGACTGCTTGGCTTTTTTGGCCTTGGGGACGTGAGTGGCCTTGGTACCCGACCGCTGCGGGTAAGACGGAGGCGGATAAGCGGAGCGTTGATCCATCCCGCCATAGGTTGCATCAGTGCCACCACCGCCACCTCCTCCACCACCACCGCCTCCGGCTGCAACAACCGGAGTGAACGAGAACGCAGCGATCAGCGCAATCGAACACGTCGCCAGCGTCACAATTCTAATCATCAAGTTGATCATAGGAACCTCCTGCATGCTACGCCTTCGAGCCCGGATCCAACCGTACCTGTTAACTCCGGCTTGCTTCAAACATTCCCGGAAAGGTGTTCAGAAAAAGCAAAATTTGGTGTGACAGCAATGTTGTCTTTTGCAGTTCGATGTCCGCGTTGGGTCATTTCGGAAGTCGACGCCTGCATCGGCGAGGTCTGCTTTGCTCCCATTAACGGACTTCGTCACTCCAGCCTGTCAGGTCCGCTAAGTGGCAACCGGAGACATTCAACCTTTGCCGGTACCCGTCTTGCTGCTACACTCTAGGCGGACTGCGACGACCGAGGCCGGGGAGATCATCCATGCAGCCGGTCACTCGCTATGCGAAGAGCGGCGACGTCCATATCGCTTACCAGGTATTTGGCGACGGGCCGATTAATCTGGTTCTCGCTCCCTATTTCGTGTCGAACATAGAGGTCTACTGGGAGCATCCCGCAGTCGCTCGGTGGCTGTTGCGGCTGGGATCCTTTGCTCGGGTGGCAATGTTTGACAAGCGTGGGACAGGCATGTCCGATCGTGTCCCGGAGCTTCCAGGCCTCGACCAACGTATGGACGACCTCCGGGCAGTTATGGACGCTGCAGATATGGAACAGGCGGCGCTCCTTGGAGCATCGGAAGGCGCGTCCTTGGCGGCGCTGTTCGCTGCCACCTATCCGGCACGGTCCCGTGCACTGATCCTCTACGGCGGCTTTGCGCAATTTTCATCTTGGCTACCGACAGAGAAGGATCTGGCAGAGTTCCTTGCATATATTGATCAGGCTTGGGGATCTGGCGGCAGTATAGCCGTCTTTTTTCCCTCCCTTGCCAACGATCCGACCGCCCAACAGTGGATGGGCAGATTTGAGCGCCTTGGGGCGAGCCCCGCTGCTGCGACCGAACTCATGCGCATGAATAGTCAAATCGATATTAGTAGTATCCTGCCAACGATCCGGATTCCCACACTTGTCGTTCACCGCACCGGCGACAGAGCAATCAATGTGGAGGGGGGCCGTTATCTGGCTGAGCACATCCCCGCGGCTCGTTACGTCGAGCTTCCTGGAATTGACCACCCTCCCTTTTTCGGCGACAACGCCGATCTAATTGCGGATACGATCGAGGAATTCTTGACCGGCGTGCGCGCGCCGGTCATCGTCGATCGGGTGCTCGCTACGGTTCTCTTTACTGATATCGTTGGATCGACCGAGAAGGCGGCTGCACTCGGCGACCAACGTTGGCACGATCTGTTTGATGCCCATCACGCCACAATCCGACGCAACCTCGATCGCTTCCGCGGGCACGAAGTCAAGACGACTGGCGACGGCGTTCTGGCCACTTTCGATGGACCGGCACGCGGAGTACGTTGCGCGTGCGCGATTGCCGAAGAGGTTCGATCGCTGGGCATCGAAATCCGCGCGGGACTGCACACGGGCGAGTGCGAAATGAGCGATGACGATGTTGGCGGCATCGCCGTCCACATCGGTGCACGCGTTGCAGCGCTCGCAGGGGCGGGTGAGGTCCTGGTATCGAGTACCGTCAAAGAACTGGTGGCTGGGTCAGCGTTACGGTTCGGCGACCGTGGTGCCCGATCGCTAAAGGGTGTTCCCGGCGAGTGGCGCATATTTGCAGTCGAGCGATGACTGTCCAACAATACTGCGATTCCAGTCCATTGCAACTCAGACGCTTTCGCAAAACGGGCGCCAGTGTCTTCCTGCGTCGACAAGACACCTTTATCGGACCGATGATCAGATCAGATGCGACCCAGAATTCGGATGCACCGGAACTCAAGGGATCGGCGGTCTAAATTTTCTCGGCCCGCGCTTTTTCGCGAGAAGGTCCGCTTCGGGTCAATTCGCGTCGGTTTGACTGGACCACGGCGAATTCTGGTCTGCCTCGGTGAACGGACATTCCCATGATCGGCGGGCATGTCGCAAAAGTGCCAACTCCGGGCTCATGCGCCGCAGAAGAGTGCCGCTATTCGATCACCTCGTGGACATTGGAGAGCTACTCGGGCAACCCCGCTTTGCGAAAACCCTCAATCATCAGCTTCGCATTTTTTGATACTTGGCTCCGAGCGATCCACGTCGATATTGTGAAGGCGGGGTCGATCTCAAGCACACGAGCCGCCGCCTCACGGGCCTCAGCATCGTGTCCGAGATGGGCGAAAGCGGACGCAAGGCAGCGGTGTGGTCCTGGATAGCAGGGTTTGTGACGCAGGGCTTTCTTCCCTGCAATGATGGCCTCGTCAAAGCGACGCAGTTCAATAAACGCAAATCCTAATCCGTTTAACGACGCGAATTGTTGCGGGTCTACCGGGCTCATTCGCATCGCACGTTCAAAGCTCCGGATCGCTTCCTCTGGCTGCCCTGCAACGTTATAGACCCAGCCTCTGCAGTTCCATGCCCGATATGAATTTGGGTTGAGCGTAACTGCCCGTTCGGCGATCTCGATCTCAGTCTCACAATCGCCGACCAACAATGCCGAGATTAGGGCAGCCTCTGCTAACGTGACTGGATCACCATCGTCGAGGCTCAATGCCAAGCGCATAAGCCGAACTGCTTCCTTGCGGTCCAATTGAGGATCGACAGCATAGTTCTGAACCACGTTTTCCATGTGACAGGCACCTGCCAGAGTAGCGGCAGCAGCAAACCCAGGGTCAATCTCCAAGGCGCGCTGGCACAGGCGTAGTGCCTCGGCCACCCCTTCGCGGGTCGCAAGAATCGCCTGCCGTAAAGCTCTGAGAAAATAATCATAGGCAGTAAGGTTCTCCGGTCGCCGCCGCGTCGCCAGTGCAATTTCGGCTTGGAGCAACTTTGGCTGAATAGCCGAGACAATGGCGAGCGTGACGTCGTCCTGCAGCGCGAAAATGTCCGTCATGTCGCGCTCGAACCTGTCCGCCCAAATGTGCGTGCCCGTAGCCGCTTCAATCAACTGGCACGTGATGCGAACTTTCCCCGACGCCTTGCGCACCGCCCCTTCAAGGACATAGCGCACGCCAAGCCTCCGCCCGACTTCCTTGATGTCGACCGCTTTGCCCTTGAAGGTGAAACTCGAATTGCGAGCGATCACGAACAGCCCTTTGAACCGCGAAAGCGCGGTCGTGATCTCCTCAACCATCCCGTCCGCGAAGTACTCCTGCTCGGGATCGCCAGACATGTTCGCGAACGGCAGCACGGCGATGGAGGGCTGGTCGGGAACTGCAGGAACGCTCTCGGGCGCATCGCCCGGATTTGGGCCCGCAACTTCGCGCGCCTCCCGCACCTGTCCGACGAAACGGAATCCCTTGCGCGGTAACGTCTTGATCAGGCGTTGCTCCGCGCCGGAATCCCCGATGGCGCAGCGGGCGGCGTTCAGGCGGGTCGTCAGTGCCGCATCGGACACGATGCGGCCATTCCAGATCGCGCCGACCAGATCGTCCTTGGTGACGACATGCTCCCGGTGACGGATCAGATAAGCAAGGAGATCAAACACCTGTGGGGTGACAGCAATCACATCCGGTCCGCGACATAGTTCGCGACGGGCAGTGTCGAACGCGTACTCCTCGAAGAGATAGCGCAAACCGCGGACCTCCTGAACTTGCATCGTGCGGGCCATGATTACCCCCTCCGTTCGATGAGACGACGCCAGATCGCTCGGAACGGCGAGGCTTGCAAAGCAAATTAAGTTGGCTTGCGGTGATCTCGTCCCGCTGGCATGCTGACGGCCTACCGTAGCGGAGACATAGCCCTGTCAGGGGGTGTGTGAATGTCCGCTCAGGGGCATTTTCAGACCTCGGCGCACGCAATCGCGATGTCCGATCCGCGCCAGTTAGCCGAAGTCGTCAGCCTCACGCGTTACTTTCAAAAAGTGCCGACGGCGCACATAGCGACCTCGTTCGATCACTTCGTCGGTGTGGGTAAGTAGCGGCCGCGCGGAATGCTGGGCCCGATATCGATCATGCCCAAATTCACCAGCGTGCGATGGAATCGGCGCTTCCGTTCGGAAGGCGATGCAAAGTAGGTGTCCCGGCAATTCTCAAGCAGGCTGGCGCGGGTGGCAAAGATTGGATCGAGCGGCAGGCCTGCTTGTTGCAGCGCAACCGTTCCAAGGAAAGCAATATCGAGGTCCGCCCCCGGTCCGGAAGCCAGACGATCGGGGCAGGTGTTCAGCGACTCTATCGCGTAAAATGTGCGGAACGCGCGCCGCGGATCGTCGGGGAGCTTGAGTTGCCGATCGATCCGCTTCGCCATTACGGGCTGATGGTCCCCGTAGTGCACGATGAACATCGGACGCTTGGGAAAACGTTCCGCCAGCTCACGCTTCAGCCGTTTCCAGGTTAAGGCGGTCGCTGCAAGCCTTGCGTAGTACTCGGCATATTGCGCATCCGGGAGGCTTGATGCGGCAAAGGCGCGTTCCCGCTCAAAGTGTCCGGGGGCCACCAGCCTTCGGTTATGGGGGCCGTGATTGAAGTTGGTCAGTGCATACAGAAAACGGGGCGACGGGTCGTCGGCAATGGCCTTCGTGTGGGCCGCGAAAGCGGCTTCCAGAAAAATGGCGTCGGAATTTGTCGTCTCGAACTGGCGGATGTCGAACGGGGGAGGGAAGTCGTCTGCGAAGATGCGTTCGCCAATGCCGATCGAACGATAGAATTCATCGTAGCTGAGAAAACTGCGACGACAGCTCGACGCCAGCATGGTCCGGTACCCGAGCGCCGCCAACGCATGGGGAAGCGCGTTGTGAAACCGGCCCGCGCCCTGTTTGAAAAGGTAATAGGCATTCGAGCCGAAACTTGCACTGGAAAGACCGGTCAGCAGGCTGAATTCGGATTGCCACGAACCTCCGCCAAAGATGTCGACGTTGAGGGTTCCATGGAGGCCATTCTCCGGGGACAGAAACGCTTCGACGGTCGGTTCGACCGGAAGTCCGAAACTGCGGGGATCGAAGATCAATTCATGCTGGATCACGATAATGTCGGGGTAGTCGATAGTGCGCGCCGGGACGGCCGCCATCAGCGGCAACGGGTCATTTGCGATATCGCTCAGCGCCAATCCGCCGGCTTGCCGCCACGAATGTGGATCGATCAGCGAAGCCATGAAGGTCGAATAAAAGCACCGCCGCTGCGCCATCATCCGCTGGAAGGAAATGCCGCCGCCGCTTAGCCGGAAGGCCATGACGGCGCAAACAAGGGTGACGCTGAATAGAAAGACCCTGACGTCCAAGGGAACTGACGGCCCGGTTCCGTGGATCAGGGTTGCGATGACAGCCATGATGAATGCGGCGGTGCCGGTCAGAACGGCCAATACGGCGCGCGGGTACTGCGAGACAAAAAAGGGAACTGTGCCTGCGAACATCAGCGGCACGTCGGTGACCGTCAGCTTCAGCGCGCTGTAATCATGTTTGACCGTCGATGCGGCGGTGATGGCGGCGGCCAGCGCGCCAGCCAGCAGTATCGCCCTGTCGAAATCGCCCACGAGGAACGAGATGGCAGCCGCGCTGAGGAACAGCGTCGCGATCGCGAATGGCAGGTGCTCGGCGCTGCGTTCAGCCAGCAGAATGACACCGATAGCGGCCAGCAATATCAGGGTCAGGATCATGCAACCATGGTAGCTGGAGATGAGCGGAATTCAATGATTGACCCTCCGGGAATGTTGAACGTGGACTGCTCCCCTGCGTCTAATGGACGTGTTGGCAGGGCCAGGGGCGTTTCGACGATGACAGCAGTCCGGTTTGCGCGGTGGACCTGGATGCTGTTTCTGGTGACGATTCCGATCCAGGTTTCGGCGCAGCCCGGACGCTCCCTCGAGGTGGTCCGCGAGGTCACGCTCGACATCAACCGGGACGGAAGGCCGGATCGCGCCGTGCTGGCGAGAAATGATGATGAGGGCTCATATGTGGACCTCACCATCCACCTCGGCGTCGACGCGGATAAGCCCGATCCTGCACGCGAGCCGTCCATGGTAAAACGACGCCTGGCGAGCGGACATCTTCACGAGATGACGGTCAAAGGCAACGGATCGCTGCGCGTCGAGTCCCGCTGCGGCGGGTGCAGCAATGATGACGATACGGTTTTCACCATCGTTTATCGCGCCGGCGATTTTCTGGTCGGTGGGTTTTCGAGAAGCTGGGAGCTGCGGGATGGGAGCGTCGGCAGTTGCGACGTCAACTATCTGACGGGAAAAGGCGTCGCGTCGAAAGGGATGCCGGCGCGCGACAAGGCGATCGGGACGGCGTTCAGGCCGATCAGGCTTGCCGACTGGTCGGACGAGAAAATACCCGGGGCCTGCCGGCCGTGAGGCTGTCGGGCAATTTCAGCCGGAGCTTGCCGGCGTGGCTTTTCGGCTCTCAAGAAGAGCCCGGCGCGATCTTGTTCCAGGCTTCGTAGAGGTCTTCGCCGTCGTCGCGCACACAAAGCCCCTGCAGCTTCATCTCGCGCTGGTCGGGCGGGCGCGCGATTTCGACATAGCCGCGTTCCGCGGAAAGCCCATAGGGGGCGCCATCCTCATTGGAGTAGGCGTAGTAGACTTTCTCGACGCCTGACAGATACATCGCCGTCAGACACATCGGGCAGGGGTATCCGCTGGCATAGACGGTGCAGCCGGAGAGGTCGGTGCTGTTCAGGGCCTTGGCGGCGGCGCGCACGGCCTGCATCTCGGCGTGGGCGGTGGGGTCGCACAAATCGTCGACCTGATTGACGGCGCGGGCGACGATCTTGCCCTGCCGCGTGATCACGGCGCCAAAGGGCGCATTGGTGCGCCGGCGGACGTTCTCCATCGCCAGGCGGATCGATTCGATGAGGTGCGCTTCCGCTTTGGGATCGTCATCCGCCATCTGTTCCTCCCTGAGGTTTGTCCAATGCGACCACTGAGAGCCGGCACGAACTGTCGAAATTCATTCCTTCACCAGGGCGTCGAGGCGCCCCCTCGTAATTAGTCCGATCTGCTCGAGGGCGGCGCGGCGCTCGATCTCGGTGGCTTGGGCGGTGCGGGCGCGGACCGCCTCGAAGATCTGCTGTTTCGTGTTGGCGCGTACGGCGATGATGAACGGGAAGCCGTGAGCCTCGCGGTAGGCGCGGTTCAGGCTTTGGAGTTCATTGCGTTCCGCGCCGGTCAATGCGTTGAGGCCCGCGCTGCCCTGTTCGCCGGTGGACTCGGCCGTCATCGTGCCGGTCTGGGCCTCGCGGCCGGCCAGTTCCGGATGACCACAGAGGAAAGCGAGTTGGCGTTGCTCGGGCGCCCGGCGGACGACGTCCAGCATGGCGGCATGCAGCGCTGCCACGCTGGCAAACGGACGTTCCGACCATGCACCATCAGCGACCCACGGCGCGTTCTCGAATGCTGGCCCGAGAACCGCGACAAAGGCTTCGCGGTCCATCGCATTGAGCGCGGCCAGATCGAATGGAGGCGGGGCGGCTGACACGGGTCGGATGTCTCCCGGTTGGCGGACAGATCAGTGCGCCAGCGCTGCGCCGCCGATCTGCTGCTTGCGGAACGCCGGCACGAGGGCGAGGATCAGGAGCGTCGCGCAGAGTTCGACGGCCGCGACGACATAGAGGCCCGGCGCAAGACTGCCGGTCGCGGTCTTGATCAGCCCGAGCATCCAGGGCGCGCCGAAGCCGGCGAGGTTGGCGATCGAGTTGATCAGCGCCACGCCGCCGGCGGCCGCCGTGCCGGCGAGGAAGCGGTTCGGCATCTGCCAGAATACCGGGATGGCGCTCATCGTGCCCACGATGGCCAGCGTCAGCGCCAGCAGCACCACGGCGGCGCTTTGGTTCAGGAAGATGGCGATCACCAGCAGCGATCCGGCGCCAAGCGCTGCAGCCAGCGCGCAGTGGTAGCGCGATTCCTGATGCAGGTCGGAATGATATCCGTTCCAGATCATGCCGACCGCGCCGCAGAGATAGGCGGCAGCCATGATCCAGCCCACGGCGACGGGGCTGGTGAAGCCGACTTCCTTGACCAGCGTCGGGCCGTAGAAGGTCAGCGACGAGTTGGCCGCGATGATGCAGAAGAAGATCAGGATCAGCAGCCAGATCCTGCCGTTCTTGAGCGACGCCAGCAGGCCGTGTTCGCGGTCGCCGAGCGACTGCCGGTCGCGCTCCATGTCTTCGTGCACCAGCTCGCGCTCGCGAGCGGTCAGCCACTTGGCTTCTTCCGGTCTGTCGGTCAGGTAGAAGAACGTGACGATGCCGGCGATGACGGAAGGGATGCCTTCGAGCAGCAGCACCCATTGCCAGCCCGCCCATCCGTTGACGCCGTTCAGGCCGTTCATGATGTTGCCGGCCAGCGGGCCGCCGATCACGCCGGCGAAAGCCGAGGCCGACATGAACATGCCGAAGGCGGTGGCGCGCCGGTCGTTAGGGAACCAGTAGGTCAGATACAGAATGATGCCGGGATAGAAGCCGGCTTCGAATACGCCGAGCAGGAAGCGCAGCGCGTAGAACATCGCCGGCGTCTGTCACGAACATCGTCGCGATCGACGTCAGGCCCCAGCCGATCGTGATGCGCATGATGGTCTTTCGCGCGCCGATCTTCTGCAGCAGCAGGTTGCTCGGCACCTCGAAGAAGAAGTAGCCGAGAAAGAAGATGCCGGCGCCGAAGCCGTAGACCGCCTCGCTCCATTTCAGGTCGTCGAGCATCGTCAGCTTGATGAAGCCGATGTTGACACGGTCGATCCAGGCCAGCACCCACAGCAGCATCAGGAAGGGGACGAGGCGCTGAAATATCCTGCGATATACCCCGTCTAGTTCAGTCGTTGCCCGAGGAGTCATATTCGTCCCCTTTGCTGCGCGCCGGTGCGAAGCCAGCATGATCCGAACAATGCACAAGGCAAAATCCATGCCGCCGAGGCTTTCTAAAAATGCCGTAACAATGTCGGCAAGAAGGTGGACGGCATGGATTTGAGCATGCTGCGTCGTCGTCGGCGCTCCGCGCAGATGTGGGGTCTGGCCCACCAAATGAGACGTTGGCCCAAAGCCGCCAATATGTTTTGATGACCGCGTTCGGGCAGAGACCTGAATGACAGGCCGTGCAACG
>CAVYOM010000033.1:0-150621 GCA_963770135.1 uncultured Alphaproteobacteria bacterium
CGGATAGTCGCCCCTCAGCTTGCGCGGCGGATAGGGATCGCGCCAAAGCCTGCGCTTCATGCCGCGCAGCGTTTCGCTCTCGCCGAACGGCCGCTCGCCGGTGGTGAAGAAATACAGCAGCACGCCCAGCGAAAACAGGTCGCTGCGCGGATCGTCGCGGACGCCGAGCAGGCGCTCGGGCGCCATGTACGGCGCGGTGCCGTAAGGCAGACGGAATTCTTCCTGCAGCAGGTCCGGCAACTGGTTGTGATGCGACAGGCCGAAATCGATCAGCACGCATTCCCCCGATGGGCGGAACATGATGCTGCTCGGCTTGATGTCGTGATGAATGACATTCTGCCGGTGCAGGTCGGCCAGCGCGGTCGCAATCTGTCCGCCGATCACCCTCGCCTCTTCATAGGGAATCGGCAATTGGTCGATCCGGCTGTACAGCGTCTTGCCGGGGATGCGCTCCATGACGACGTAGGGCTGCCGGTCGAAATCGCCGGTGCCGAAACAGCCGGGCACGTGCGGGCCGGCCAGCCGCGGCACGATCATCTGCTCCATCTCGAAGCTGACGATGGCCGCCGGATCCTCGCCCTCGGCAACCCGCGGGACCTTCATCAACAGCGGCACATTGATGCCGGGATGGGTCACCGTCCACAGCGTCGCCATGCCGCCCTGGTGGACGCACTCCCCGATGGTGAAGCCGTCCAGTTCCGCGCCCTGTTCGATTAACGCCTTCACCATTACTCATTTCCCCAGGAGCAGACGATCGGCCAGCCAATGCGGCAGGCCGTTGGCGCGGATCCGGTCAGCCGCCGCCTCGACATCGTACGGCACGCGGCAATAGGTGATCTCGCGCGTTGTCGTATCGAGCATCGCAAACGAAGCCGCCGGATCGCCGTCGCGCGGCTGCCCGACCGAGCCGAGCACGGCGAGCCAGCGCCGGCCGCCGAGCAGTTGCACCGGCACGTCCGGCGTCGGGATGAAGCTCGTCATCTTCGCCGCCGACGACATCGAATAGAGCGCCGGCCGGTGGATGTGGCCGCAGAAGGTGGCATGGGCATCGGTGGCCGCGATGCTGCGCGCGGCGTCCGGCGTATCGCGCACATAGTGCCATCGCGCCGGATGCGAGGCTTCCGAATGCACGTAGAGGCGATCGTCTTCGCGCCGCGTTAGCGGCAACTCCGCCAGAAAACGCCGCTGCGGGGCGCTGAGCCTGCCGCGCGTCCATTCGATCGCGGCCGTGGCCACGGCATTCATGTTTTCCGACGGGGTGCTGATCGCGTGATCGTGGTTGCCGATCACGGCAATGGCGCCACCATCGACCAGGCCCATCACGGTATCGACCGCCCATTCCGGATCGGCGCCATAGCCGACGATATCGCCGAGGCAGATGATCCGCTCCGCCCCGCGGGCGCGCGCGAAATCAAGGCACGCGCTGAACGCCTGCCGATTGGCATGGATATCGGCAAAGATGGCCAGCCGCACAATTCCTCCCCGTCCATCATCGCGCCGGTGCATACGCGTGTCTTGAGGGATATCAAACAACAGGCCGCTTGTGACGTGCAATCAGGCCGGGTGCGTCTGCAGGTCTGGGCTGATCAGATCTAGCCGGCGGGCGATAATCCGATTCGAGCCCCCGCTGTCCTGACCTGAGGGCTGGCCATCCAGACCTCATTTCTCAGTTTTACCCCAACGGCAGACATCCCGGAGGATTAAGGCAGGACCGTCAACAGGCAACATGGCATTTCGGACGCCTCGCCCTGCCGCGCTGCGAGGTTGATTTTCTGCAATCTCTCGTCGGCGGTGTCCCGCCGACAACATCCGTCCTACGATTAATAACCCTTGCGGTGACTGCGCCCGCCTACCATCATTGGTGCCAATTCTTTCTCGCAGCCAGGTGGTGATCATGCTGGGCACGAGTAGTTGGCAGCTCCGCGACGGTGAACAAATCATTGCCTGCAATGGAACCCTGTTGGGCCGTAGGCACTTTTTGATCGGAATCACCCGCGTTCGCAATGAAGCACTTATCCTCCGAGACACGCTGGACTACGTCGGAAAACACGTGGATGCGATAGTCGCCTATGATGACGCGAGTACAGATCAAACGCTGGAGATTCTTCGCGAACACCCAAAAGTCGCTCTCATCGTGGCAAATCGGTCGTGGGAAGCGAACATCGAGGCACGCCGGATTGCCGAGGGTCGACATCGCGGACTTTTGCTGCAGACGGCGCGCGAACATTTGCAGTTCGATTGGATGTTTTGTTTCGATGCGGATGAACGCGTTACCGGAAATCTGCGCGGATACATGGAACGAACGCATTCCAGCGAATGCGACGGCGTGCGGGTTCAACTATTCGACGCTTATATGACCGCTGGCGATCATGCACCCTATCAACCCGATCGCGAACTATTGGGCTTTCGTCGTTTCTTCGGCCCGGAACGGCGAGACATTCTGATGTTGTGGCGAAACCGGTTGGAGGTCTTTTTCGCGGAGCACCATGGGCGAGAGCCGGGTGGTGTTGAACACGTGGAGACCAGTCTGTACTGCCAACACTATGGCAAGTCGTTGTCGGTCGAACATTGGGAAGAGACATGCGAATACTACATGCGACACTTTCCGTTCGATACCTACGGACGAAAATGGCGCGATCGCAAAGGTCGAGCCATCCACACCCAATCTGACTTCATGCGGCCCTTGTATGAGTGGGGTGACACGCTCTTCGCGAATGCGGTGAAGATGTGACTTGTCCGAAAATCGAACGCGCCTCCCGCTTCGTGCCAATGTTGACCGCCTGGCTGACAGGCTCACATCGAATTTTTCACGCAGAGTGCCGCAATATTTTTGAACGAAACGATGGCTAGATCAGTGAATGCAAAGCCTTGACCGCGGCCTCGCGGCTCTCCGCAGGAACAATTAGATTCACCGAATGCGGTGACAAAAGATATTTGTCGGCGACAATCCCGTGATGCTTCAGAATTTGAATCGCCTTAAATGGCAAATCGGAGGAAACACCGCCGAAGCAGGTGAGGCTCACCGAACTTAAAGTCTCGCGCTGTTGGCGCAAGTCTATGCTCCCCTGCAGCGTGCGCAGCAAAGTGTCAAGCGACTCCGAATCGGAAGTCATCATGATGCGCGTTTTTCCGGCGGTGAAAGCCGAGGCGAGGAGTTGCGGCCAGGATAAGCCGTTTTGCTTGAGATGCTGCGCGAATTTCTCAAAGCCTTGATTGAGATCAGTCGAATCGATTTCCACATGCTCAATGCGAGCCATCGAGTTGACGGCCAAAACTTTTCCGTTTTCCATCCCCGTAACCTCTCTCATCACTTGCGTGCTGTGTTCAGCGCCACCCAATTTTTTCAAGACCAAAGGAACGTTTTGGCTTTGTGCCAGCTCCACACTGCGAAAGTGCAAGACCTTGGCGCCCCAAAAACACATTTCGGATAGCGACGCAAAATCCAGCTGACGCAACGGTTTTGAATTCGCCACGATGCGCGGATCGGCCGAGCAAACTCCGTCGACCTCTTTGATAATCTCACAGCGCTCGGCTTTTAGCGCCGCGGCCATGGCAACCGCAGTGGTGTCGCTGCCACCTCGGCCCAGCGTGGTGATTTCCTTCGTCACCGGGTTCACGCCCTGAAAGCCGGCCAAAACCACGATGCGTCCGCGGTCGAGTTCTTCGCGCACGCGAATGGGCCGCACATCTATAATGCGCGCGGAAGAGTGGGATTCGTCGGTCATCACGCCGGCCTGGCTACCGGTAAAACTAATCGCCGGCACGCCAAAATCGGACAGCGCCATGCTCATGAGAGACATACTGATGCGCTCGCCGGTGGTTAACAGCATATCGAGTTCACGGCGACTGGGATGCGGGCTTACTTGATAGGCCATCTTGACAAGTTCATCGGTGGTCTTTCCCATCGCCGAAACGATCGCTACGACCCGATGACCACGCCTGTGCAGATCGGCGAGACTAGCCGCGACCGCGCGGATTTTTACCGGTGTTTCGAGACAGGCGCCGCCGTATTTTTGCACGATGATGGGATTGTTGCGCATTCTACTCCCAGAAATACCTCCATGTCGGCTTCGTGCCAATGGCGACGTCGCGAGATCGGCCCTCCCCCCCGCGAGGATCGGCCTACGAGAAAAGCGACGGCCCGCCGAAGCGGGCCCCCCAAAATCAGATATCACGTCTCAGTGGAAAAAGAGCTTGGCCTCACAGCTCGGTCTCAGAAGGATGGTCAGTGCTTGCGCGGCGCTTCCAATCCCTTGAGCAGCAACGCCAGCAGCGCGTCGATCCGCGCCGGGGCACCCGGCTCGTTCCATTCCTCGGCATGCGCCGGATGGTGGAAGCGGCTTGTCGCATCGAAAATGGCACGCGCCGAAACCTTGACGTCGGCGACCTCGAATGTGCCCTGCTTCACGCCGTCGGACAGGATCTTTGCAATCTGATCGACCAGGCAGTCCTTGTGGCAGCTCACCGCCTTGCAGGCCTCGCGGGCCAGCGTCAGGTAGGTCGCAAACATCTCAGGGTCGTCGCCGAGCCGCTTGTGCTTGATCGCAAACATCGTGCGCAGCCACTTCTCCAGCCGGGCGGGCGCCGGGCCGGTAGCTTCTGCGATCTTCAAAAGCGGCGCACTGAGGCGGTCGAGCCAGCGCTTGGCCACCGCCTCGCGCAACGAGGCCTTGCTGGGGAAATGGCGATAGACGCTGCCGTGGCTGACATCGAGCGCACGGGCCACGTCCACCACCGTTGCCTTGGCCAGGCCGTAGCGGCGCAGAACGTCCTCGGTAACCTCCAAAATCCTTTCGGGGGTCAGAACCACGACTTCGTTCATGCGCGCACCTTTGATGCGATCGGACGGGTGGTCATCTAATCCCCCTTGGTAGTTCCCTTGGGTAATTCCCTTGGCGGGTTAATGTTTCGTCGCCGGTTCCAGCCGCTCGGCCTGGGCGGCCAGATGACGGGCAACGCTCTGGTTGAGCCAGCGCTGGATAGAGGCGGTCAGATGAATGATATGGGTCGTCATAGCGTAGTCCTTTGCAAGTACCCGGACTCAAACCGTCGAGCCGGGTGACGCCTGATTCCGGCGTCGGCAATGGATATAGCATGTCTCACTGACAGATTTCAATATCTGTCAGTCAACAATCCGTGAGATTGCGCTTTTTCTGGGGCTAATTCCGGCTGCGTTATGGCCGGGCGACAGGCCACTTCGCCGAGCCCGGCGGCTGGCTCGTGAGGCCGCCCTGCCCCCAAATTGCGGCCTATTGCACGTTCTTGGGCGGCATTCGCGGTGGCAGCAGCGGCGTAAACGACACCTCGACGGCTGCGCGGCCGTCCGGCCGCGATTTCGCCCACGGCCTTGTCTTTTCAGCGATCGAGTCCCGATAGGGCCGGACGGCATCTCTGATCGGGTCGGTGATGGTTTAAGATGGCGGGCCCTATGCAGTCTTTCGCCACAACTGGCTCACGCTCAGCCACACCGCCGAAACTAGGAAGTAGAAGGCGCCTACTGCGGCATAGCCGGCCACGTTGGTGATAGATGGCGGCATCGGCATCCGCGCCTGCACGATGAAAAACGTGCCTGCCAGCGCTGATTGCCCTCCGCTCAGGATCATCGCCCACTGGGCACCATAGCTCTTCCAACGGCGGACTGCGCTGCCAAGTTGGAGCAGGCCGGACAGGATCGCCCATACGCCGAACACCCCGAGCACCCAGTTCATGCTCATCGCCATCGCGAGAACCACCGCGAGCGTTGTCGCCACACTGACCACGACGTTGATAGTCTGCGTGCAATTCTGTCCCAATCCTCCGCTGCGCGATGCGTCGACAAAATTGGCGAGGGCATCCCACGCAGGATAAGCCACGAGTAAAGCCGCAGCGATCACCCAGGAATGCTGTCCCACAGTAAAAGCAGCCGCCACCCAGACAGCCGAGAACGCTGTCCGGGCGAAGTAATAGAGCTTGAGCCATTGTTCCTGGCTGGCACGAGAAAGATCGCCACTGTGAACCGTCATTGGATTGTCCTTTCGACTAGTAGGTAGACGCTCTCGACGAACGTCGAAGAGCGATGACAGCTATGGGTTATTTGAGATCTAGGACCGTATCTGGAGAGAATCCTGCGGAGCGAGTCGCTCCAACAGCGCGCCTGTCACGACGCCGAATATCTTCGGATCGCCATAGGCCCGCGCCGAAAGCATCGCGCCGTGAACCGCCGCCATGAACGCTTCAGCCTCGGCACGAGGGGTACTCATCAGTTGAAGTTGGCCGCGCCGCGCGCCGCGCTCCAGCACGGATGTCAGCCACGCTGACAGGGAGCGGAAATGCGCCCGGACCTCCAGGCCAACTTCCTCAGGCAGGACGGGGAGTTGGCCTGCCAACAGCGCGCAGACGCAAAACGGAGCGCTGGCGTCCGCGATGCAGGCTTCCCAATACCCAGCGTAGAACCGAAGCTGTTCGAGCGGATCGGATACCTGAAGTTCGAGATTCGCCATCCCCGCTTCAGCTTCTTCCCGATACCGCGCAACCAGCGTTCGGACCAGATCGACCTTGCTTGGGAAATGGTGATGGATGCTCGCCTTACGAATCCCGACCACGTCAGCGATGTCGGCATAACTGAAGCCGTTGTAGCCGCCAGCGACGATCAGAGAGCGCGCACAAGCCAATATGTCGTCAGAGGTGGGAGACAAGTTCCTCATACCTATACCTACCTTCTAGTAGGATGTCCGTCAAGCCCCTTGCAATGCGCTCGTCCGCTCCCCGAACCCGGCAGGCTCGCGGGGCAGACTGCCCCAAATTGCTATTGTACGATGTCCTTGGGCGGCATTCGCGGCGGCAGCAGCGGCGTAAACGACACCTCGTCGCCGGCATGCGGGGCCATCACGCCCCCGCCCGTCGAGGGATCGCCACCCGACGTCTCCATGATGGTGTTCGGGGTGATGTATTCCCGGACGGCCTCCATCAGGCCGCCTTGGCCGCTGCCCAGGTCTGCGGCCCGGCCGCCTTGGGCACGCCCGGCGGCGATTTCGCCGATCGCCTTGTCGGTCTTTTCAGCCAGCGCGTCCCGGTAAGGCAGCCGGTAGGCCCTCGGGACGCCGCTTGGCCGGTTGCCCTCGTCGAGGGTCTCGACCCAGAGATAGATCGCGCCCGGATCGCCTTCCAGCGAATGCGGCTCGACGATCCGGGCCTGCAGCAATTTGAAGGCGACGGGGAGCCGGTCGACGGTGGCCCAACCCAATAGTCCGTACACCCCGACAAAGCTCGCAATGTAGAACGCGCTGGTCACGACCACGGCGATCGCCTTGGCCGACCAGTGCAGGCGCGCATAGACCAGGACGATCAGCAGCAGCGCGCCGATCAGCGCATAACTGAGCGCGAGCGTGAGAACGACCGATTGCAGGTTACTCACGGCGCTGCATCCTCACGCCGGTTTTCGGATCCAGATCCGCGCCGTTCGCGCGGACGTTACGGAACGTCTCCATCAGCGATTTCTGGCGTTCCTGCACGTCGATCACCTTGCCCGCGGCATCGAGCCAGAAGCGCACCGCCGTCTTCTCATGGCCGGTGTGATCCAGCGTCAGCTTGTTGTCGAAGATCACCTGCGCCGCCGGATTGAGTTTTTGAACTTTCACGCTGACCTGAACCGGCTGCCCGGTGGTAGCCTGAAAGTGCGAGACGTTGACGGTGTATTCGCCGGGGACGATGCCGCGCACCGTGACGATTTCCTCACGGATCGGCGAGGCGATCTTCTTGCCGTTGACGACGATGAAATCGTTGGCGCCGCCGCGATCGTCGCGGTCGAGGGTAAGGAAACCGGCCTCGCGCCGCCGGTACCAGGCGATGTTGCCGGCAGGATCCTGCACGAACAGATCGAAATCATCAGGATGATTGTCCGGCCAGTCCATCGTGATGAGGAATTCGGCCTTGGAATCGATCTTGCCGTCCTTCGCATCCGGCGAGACCGCGAGCAGCGCCAGGAAGAACAGGAAGGCGATCACCTGCAGCGCCTTGAACAGCATCACGCCGAGCGGGTCGAACGCCTCCTCGCGCGGATAGAGACCGAAGTCGTCCATCATGGCGGCGTTCCAAGACTTTCCACTGCAGGCCGGCTTTCCAATACCGGGGTGACGTGGGTCTCGGTCAGCATGACGGCGTCGGAAAACACCCGCTGGGTAGCGGCATCGAGCATGTAATATTGAATGCGGACCAGGATGGAGCCGATCAGGCCCGCCAGCGTCGTGTACATGGCCACCGCCATGCCGTCGCTCATCAGGCCCATCGATGTCTTCATGGCGGCCTTGTCGGCCGCATCCAACGTGGCGATCGGCGCCAGCATGATGATGAAGCCGATGATGGTGCCGAGCAGGCCGAGTTTCATCAGCGTGTCGGACACGAATGCGCCAAAGCCGTTGGAACCGCGCAGCCGGTCGGCCAGCGTCCGTAGCAGCAGCGTCTGGTCGATGCGCCCTGTGGCCTGCGCGCTGGCCTTGGTCACCAGACTGCGGATGTGATCGGCGACCAGCCCGCCCGGCAGGCCGCGCGCATCGGCGTCGAGCGCCCTGGCGCCACCGGGCGCCGACAGCACGGCGCGGCAGCCTCTGGCGACCTCGCCTTCGCGGGCGATCGCGCGTGTCCGCCAGAAGCAGTGGCCGCAGGTGATGAGGTAGAGAACGGCGATCAGGCTCGAAATATAGGTGCGGTCGGAGGCGACCATGAGATGGATCAGCCCGTAGCGCCACAGCAGGAAGACGGCAAAGATCGAAAGTCCGGTGAAGATCATCCAGAGCAGCAGCACGCCGCGTTCAGGCGTGTCCCTGCCCGAAAATGCGGTCTCCGCACCGATGGCACTCATGCTGCGTTAGCTCCCTTGCGGGCCGCCGCGCCGAAGCCCGCCCGCCAAAAGGCCCCTTGCCTTCGTTAGATCAGAGGCCGCAGGCGCGGTCCAAAGACATATGCCCAGAGGTGGCCGGGAAAATTTCCCAATCCGCGCATCGCCGCCCGGCTTGCAATTGGCGCGAAATAGCGCTGCTGTGAGCGCCATCGGCAAGCCGTGGAGTGATCGCATGCGCCTCGTGCTTCAACTCGTCGCCCGCCTGCTCGTCGTCGTCGCCTTGTGTCTGGGAGCCGCGACCGTCTGGGCCACCATCGACGCCTATCGCAGCGTCGATCGCGCCACCGCCGCATCCGCAGAACGGGTCTCGCAGGCGCTGGAAGCGCTGTACTGGCGCGAACTGCTGTTGCGCGGCAACCGAACGCGGGAACATCTCGTGCCAGTGTCCGATTGGCGCACCATCGAGACGATGAAGCTGATTTCACCGGGAATCTGCGTCAGCTTCGAGCCGGTGGGCGCGTTCGAGAAGCCGCTCTGCGGCCAGAGCAAGGGGATTGGCGCGGCGTCGCCATGGTGGTTCGCCGCGGCCGTGCAGACCTTGTTTGGCAACCACGCGGCGGTCGCCCGCTCGATCAGCATGCGCAGCGACACCGCCGGCACCGTCTCGGCCATGGCTGATCCGGACGCCGCGATATCGCTGGCCTGGCAGCACATCGTGGACAACATCCACGTCGCACTGCTGATGGCGCTTGCCATTGCCTTCTTCGCTTCGCTTGCGATCGCGCATACGCTGGCGCCGGCGCAGCAGATTGTCGCCGCACTGCAGCGCATGGCGCACGGCCAGTACCGGACGCCGCTGCCTCGCTTCAGGTCGATGGAACTTGCCATGATCGGACAAGCCGTCGGCGATCTCGGAGAACGCCTCGCGCTGGCGACGGAAGAACGTGCCGTCCTGACCCGGCGCCTGCTGGAAATCCGCAACGATGAGCGGCGCGTCCTCGCCCGCGAATTGCACGATGAGTTCGGACAGAACCTTTCGGCCATTCTCGCCTTCGCCAGCATCATCGAAGCGACCGGCGCGCAGCAGCCGGCCGAGAGCAAGGCCAACCGCAACACCAAGGGCGATGTCGCGCAGGATGCGCGGATGATCTCGCAAGCCACCCACCGCATCATGGCCTGCCTGCGGGACACCTTGAATCGGTTGCGCCATCCGCCCGCTGAGGAACTCGGGCTGGAAGCCTGCCTCGTCAGCCTGGTTGATAGCTGGCGCTCCCAGAACGCGACGCAGCCGATGATCCAGCTCGATATGCAGGGCGATCTTGCCGATGTGCGCGGCGCCGTTGCCGCGACGGCCTACCGCGTCGCGCAGGAATGCCTGACCAACTCGCTGCGCCACAGCGCCGCCCGCGAGATCGTGCTCCGGATCGAGCGGCGGACGGGAGCGGAAAATGCGCTGCTGATCCGCGTCGAGGACGATGGCGGCGGCGATGCGGCCAAGGTGGCACAGTCCGAAGGTTTCGGGCTGACCGGGGTCCGTGAGCGTGTAGCCGCGCTTGGCGGCTCGCTTTCCATCGCGCGCGCAAGACGCGGCGTCAGCGTCGCCGCCACGATTCCGCTCGCCGCGTGATATCAGGATGACCGCTTCCCAGACCAAGGGCATTTCGATCCTGCTGGTCGACGACCATCCCGTCGTCCGGCAGGGCTACCGGCGCGTGTTGGAGCACCAATGCGATTTTCGCGTGGTCGCCGAGGCCGACGACGCCGCCACCGCTTACCGCGCGTTCAAGACGCATGCCCCCGACATCGTGGTCATGGACATATCGATGCCCGGCGCCAGCGGCCTCGAAGCCATCCGGAACATCCGGATGAGGCACTCCGCCTCACGCATTTTGGTGTTCAGCATGCACAGCGAGGCCGCGCTGGTGAAGGCCGCCTTCAGCGCCGGGGCCAGCGGCTATGTCACCAAGAGCAGCGAGCCGGCCGCGCTCGTCAAGGCGATCCGCGCCGTGGCGCGTGGCCAACACGCGATGAGCGACGACATCGCCCACGTTCTGGCGATGGAAAGCCTGTCCCCGCACGCGTCGGCGCTCGACCAGTTGGGGGAAAGGGAGATCGAGATCCTCAGGCAGTTGGCTGGCGGCGCAACCGCAGAGCAGATCGCCTCCAACCTCAATCTCAGCCTCAAGACCGTGCAAAACTATCACTATCTGATCAAGACCAAGACGGGCATGCGAACGGACGCGCAGCTCGTCCGGCTGGCCGTCGAGTGCGGGCTGGCCAGCCTGTAGCGGCCTTCGGCCGGTGCCCCGGAGCCGGGCAGGTTTTCCCCCGGCCCGGCCCGTACGGGTGGTTTCCCGGCACCCGATCTGCTAAAGCACGGCGTAAAAAACAAATCGGCCGGGATCGCCTCGCGTCCCGCCCAACTCGCCCGGAGTTTTCGATGATCCCCCGCTATACCCGCCCGGAAATGGCTTCCATCTGGGAGCCCCAGACCCGCTTCAAGATCTGGTTCGAGATCGAGGCGCATGCGGCGGACGCGCAGGCCGAACTCGGCGTTATCCCGAAGGAAGCGGCGAAGACGATCTGGGCCAAGGCCAAAAATGCGACCTTCGACGTGGCGCGGATCGACGAGATCGAGCGCGAGACCAAGCACGACGTCATCGCCTTCCTGACCCATCTCGCCGAAATTGTCGGCCCCGAGGCCCGCTTTGTCCACCAGGGCATGACGTCCTCCGACGTGCTCGACACCTGCCTCAACGTGCAGCTCATCCGCGCCGCGGACCTGCTGATATCGGATGTCGACAAGGTTCTGGCCGCGCTGAAGAAGCGCGCCTTCGAGCACAAGATGACACCGACCATCGGCCGCTCCCACGGCATCCATGCCGAGCCGGTGACGTTCGGGCTCAAGCTCGCCTACGCCTATGCGGAATTTTCCCGCGCCCGCGAGCGCCTGATCGCCGCCCGTAAGGAAGTCGCGACCTGCGCGATTTCGGGCGCCGTCGGCACTTTTGCGCAGATCGATCCGCGCGTGGAGGAACATGTTGCGAAAGCGATGGGGCTGGTGCCGGAGCCGGTCTCGACCCAGGTGATTCCGCGCGACCGCCACGCGATGTATTTTGCGACGCTTGGCGTGATCGCCTCCTCGGTCGAGCGGCTGTCGATCGAGATCCGCCACCTACAGCGCACCGAGGTGCTGGAAGCCGAGGAATTCTTCTCCGAGGGCCAGAAGGGCTCGTCGGCGATGCCGCACAAGCGCAACCCGGTGCTGTCGGAAAACCTCACCGGGCTGTCACGCATGGTGCGCGCCTATGCGATGCCGGCGATGGAAAACGTCGCGCTCTGGCACGAGCGCGACATCTCGCACTCCTCGGCCGAACGCATGATCGGGCCCGACGCCACCGTGACGCTCGACTTCGCGCTGGTGCGCCTCGCCGGCCTGATCGAAAAGCTGTTGATCTATCCCGCCAATATGCAGAAGAACCTCGACCGCCTCGGCGGGCTGGTGCATTCGCAGCGGCTCCTGATCGCGCTGACGCAAAAGGGCGCCAGCCGCGAGGACGCCTACAAATACGTCCAGCGCAACGCCATGCCGGTCTGGCGCGGCGAAGGCGATTTCCAGACGCTGCTCAAGAAAGATCCCGACGTGAAGAAGCATCTGAGCGATGCCGAGATCGAAGAGCAGTTCGACCTCGGCTATCACTTCAAGCACGTCGATACGATCTTCAAGCGGGTGTTCGGGGTGTAGGAGGCTCCAACAACGCGATCTATGGGTTTGGCTGCCTGGGAAGCTTCTCGATCGTCACGTCGGCCTTGCCGTGATTATTGCTTTGGTAGAACACGTCATAGATCCATGGAAAGCTGAGCACGGTGTCGTTGACATAGAGAAATATCTCGCCATTTGAACGCGGGACGAAGGTCGTCGTCCAGAACTCCATCCTTCTCCTCGAACTTCAGCAGGTGCTCCTCCAGGCCGGGACCGCCGACACGGAAAATCGTCGCGAACCAGTTCGACCAGATCAGCCGCTTGTAGGGCCACCCCAGCATCTGGAGCCAACCCGCCCGGCTGTTGTCAAAGCCATTCGGATCGGTCGCTGTCCCGTCATCATCCCAGGTTTCGGTCACCTTGAGTGAGATGCGGTAGGTCTCGCCTTGGGCAACTCGAAGCGCTGTTGCGTTGCACGCCTTCGCGGTATCCAGGACGGGCGGCTTGGCCGTCGAAACCTCTACGGGTATCCCGCCATCGCCCTTGCAAACCAGCCCGAGCATGTTGGCCGTGCCGAAGGCGAGCCACCAGAACAGCCAGACGACGATGGCGGTCGGAAACAGCCAGTGCTTCAGGAAGTAGAACGTGACCCGGTAGATGCCGCGCCTGCGCAGCCAGTGAACGAACGCATGCCAGCCGGCTGGCGTCGGATGCGTAGCGGGCGAGTGCCAGGCGACACGGGATACGTCACGGACGGTCTGCTGGAGGTTTGAACCCAGCCACATGAAAACGCCGACCGAGATCAAGCCGGCCAGGACGAAACCAGGCGCATTGCGGAAAGCGACGAACCAAGGTTCGAGAAACCCGGGCAAAAAGGACGCCGCGGCATTTACCAACGGATTGACGAACGGACCGACGCTGGAGAAGCCAAATCCGGGGAAGTAGATCACGAAGAAGGGGACGCTGACGACGGACAGCGTGGCAAACACCGTGAGGAAATAGACCACCCGGCGCAGCCAGATCCAGTTCCATACGTCGTCCTGCACCTTCGATCGCGGGCGACCGGGATCGACGACGGGATAGAGCGCGTTTGTCACCGTGCCAGCCTTGTCGGTGTATTTGTAGCGGGCCGGCATGACCACCGGCACGTAGCGATCCGTTCCTGACTTGATCCGCTTGAATACCAATTCATGCATCGTGGCCTGCGGCGGCGGCAATACCGATTGCGCCATGCTGGGATGGAGGTCGGCGAGAATTTCCTTTTGCGGATCCTTCTGATTTCGCAACAACCGCCACATCGCAGCAATATCGGCCGAGAACAAAGGCTTGTAGGGCGGCGCCTCGTAGAACTCCTTTATGTTGCGTGGCTTGTAGCGATAGTAGCCAGCAAACCCCCTGCGCGAGTCGTTGAGCTTGTCGAACGGATTGATCTGCGGATCACAGATGTGTTGACGCTGAAAGGCCGAGTATTTCAGGCCATAGGCCTCGGCGCGATCGAGCATCCAGTCGAGCGTGACATGGGACAGGCCGTCTTGCGGATAGCCGCCGCCGATATCGGTATGAACGCCAGTAAACCACACCTGACTGATCCGTTCCCGGTCGACGGGTGGCAAGTTCGTCCGCAAATGCGGCGCCGGATCCGCAGCCTTCGCCGCATTGTCGCGCGGATCGTAGTCGATCCCGAATAGCCAGTTCTGCTTGTCATGCCCCGGTACGACGGCCGTACCGCGGACGTAACGTTCGTCCCAGATCACCGGACGAAAGGCATCGCGTTCGTCTTCGATTGAAAGCGCGTGGCACGCCCTGTGCACCTTCGCGTTCAAGAAACGATCGGGCATGGATAGCGGCCAGATCCAATAGTCGATCGCACGCGTCATTTCCTCGATTGGTCCGCCGTAGGCATCGACAGTGTCCCAGACACCGAGGAAATGAATTGTCGGGATTTCAATCTGGCTTTCCTTGTCGAATTGTGGGATGCGCCTGACCTGACGATACGCCTTGATGCAGAGATCGCGTAGATTACGTAGTGGCGTTACCAGTCCCTTGGTAATGTTGAAGCGCCGCCGATAGGCGCGAAAAGCGTCCGCTGCATAACGCGCGAGGGCGGCCTCGTCGCCGGTGTAGGGAACGAGACCCTCACGCGCGATCAGCCCGGCGACGACGCGAATGGTGAAAGCGCCGCGGCTGAAGCCGAGGCCATAAATGCGATCACCGGGGGCATAATTGCGGCAGCAGAAGCTGTAGATGTCGATGACATTACGCTTTAAGCCGAAGCCGAAGATGCCTCCAAGCGCCGCAAACACCTTGAAAGACGATGTACCGACGCCGTCGTCATAGAACGCGATCTGACGCACCGGATTGCTCAGATCGAGGATCTGAAAAAGCCGCCAGACATTGGTCTTGAAAAGCTTGGCCGAACTATTACCCGTCCCATCAGACAGCAGAACAATATTTTTCGACATGGATGCCCGCGCCCCAAATGCCGCAAAAACAGGATGGTCGCCCGAAATTGCCGTTTAGACAAGATACAATCAGGGAGAGAGCTGCGAAGACGGGTAAAAGCGCTGACGCAAATTGAAGGCACTTAAACCGCGCGCTCCGCTTTACCATCAATCATCCGGGCGGCTACGCGGTCGCGCCGGACAAAATGGTGCCACAGCGCAGCCCCGACGTGGACGGCAATCAGCGCCAGCAGCACATAGGCGAACAGGATGTGGCGGTCCTCCCAGGCCCGGGCCGCTTCCTTGTCCGGCGAGGTAAACTGCGGAACGTGGAACAGCCCGAACCAATCCGAATAGTTCGGCGTGCGGGCGCCCGAATGCGCCCAGCCAAGCGCCGCCACCAAAATGGTCACGGCGTAGAGCGACCAGTGGCTGAGGCTCGCCGCCATCCGTTGCCAGCGCGGCGTGTACCCTGGCAAGGCCGGGGTCGGGTTGAGGCCGCGCCACATCAGCCTCAACATCATCAGCACCAGCACGAGATAGCCGATATCGGCATGGATCGAACGATAGAAAAAACGGTCCGGACGCGCCGGGATGTGGTTCATCCACCAGCCGAAAGCGATCATGCCAATGATCGCGGCCCCGAGAATCCAGTGTAACCAGCGCGCCAGGCTGCCCCAGGTGGACGAGGTATTTCGTATCATGATCGATGCAGGCCTTTCGTCGTTCAGATCCACCGCGCCGACACGGGGCTTGCGCGTCGGTTACGGGCCGGAAGTCGTAGCTTTCCGGTCTTGCCAAGGCGATTTGAATCATTCCAAACTGCTGTATCCGCTCGCGACTGCCCGAAAACCGGGGCGCCGGCGCCATCAAAGCAACCCAAACGTAACGGCAGATCGGCTAAGGTCGCAGCGTGTCAGCCCCGCCCACCATCCTCGTCTTCGACTCCGGCCTTGGCGGCCTCACGGTCCTGCGTGAGATCGTCGGCGCCCGGCCTGACGCGCACTACGTCTATGTCGCCGACGATGCGTTCTTTCCCTATGGCCACCACAGCGAGGAGCAGATCATCGCCCGCGTGGTGCCGCTAGTCGGCGAGTTGATCGCGCGCCATGCCCCCGTTTTGGTGGTGATTGCCTGCAACACCGCTTCCACGCTCGTGATGTCGCATCTGCGCAGCGCCTACAGCGTGCCGTTCGTCGGCACCGTGCCCGCGATCAAGCCGGCCTGCGCCAGTTCGAAGACCAAGCGCGTGTCGGTGCTGGGCACCAAGGGCACCGTCAAGCGCGAATACACCAGGCGTCTGATCGATGATTTCGCGCAAGGCTGCGAAGTGACGCTGGTGGGATCGGCGGAACTCGCCTCGCTCGCCGAGTCCGCCCTCAGCGGCCATGACGTGCGCGACGAGGATATCGCTGCCGAACTCGCCCCCTGCTTTGTCGGAGACGGCGAGGATCGTACCGACACCGTCGTGCTGGCCTGCACCCATTATCCGCTGCTGCTCGACCGGTTGAAAAGGCTGGCGCCGTGGCCGGTCGACTGGATCGATCCCGCGCCCGCCATCGCCCGGCGTGTGTCCGACCTGCTGGGGTCTCCAGGCCGGGACAGCGATCAGGCCGGGGCCGAGATGATATTCACTTCGCAGCGGCCCCACACGCTGAGCCGATCGCTGATGCCGTTTTTCGGCGGGCGCGTCCCGGCGTAAGATCGCTTGCCGGGATCGGCACAAAGCCGACCCCGCACTGCAAACTTTCTACCGCTCGGCGTTGACGAGCTGGTAGGCACCCCGCTCGAACGCGTCGTAGACGGCCAGCGCCTTGGCGTCCGCGAACGGCAAATACTGCATCATGATCACACCGGCGATGCCGCGCGCCGGATCGATCCAGAAGAACGTGTTGTTGATGCCGCCCCAGCTCAGGCTGCCGGGGGAACGCTTGCCGGGAACCTGATCGGCCGTGATGAGGAAGCCGAGCCCCCACTTGTCGCGGCCATCAGCGATGAAAGTAAAATCGGCGCTGCGCGGCAGTGCGCTCTTGAGTGCGGGGACCGAGACCGCGCCGATGTGGTTCTGGCCCATCAGCGCCACCGTCTCGGCCTTGAGCACCCGCGCCCCGTCAAGCGCGCCGCCGTTGAGGAACATACGAACGAAACGCCCGTAGTCGTCGGCGGTCGAGGCCAGCCCGCCGCCGCCGATCGGCGCCGCGATGGTCAGCCCAGGCTGCGGCTTCTGCAGTTCGACGGCGCCGTCCATGCGCTCGCCGCCGCGCTGCTGCTGGGCTACGAGGCGCGGCCCCTTTGCTTCCGGCACGTTGTAGGACGTGTCGTCCATCTTGAGCGGGGCAAAGATGTGCTGGCGGAAATACTCTTCTAGCTTCTGGCCGGACACCACCTCGACCAGCTTGCCGACGACGTCGGTGCTGGTGCTGTAGTGCCAGCGCTCGCCGGGATCGAACAGCAGCGGTCCACCGAATGGATAGGTTTCGCCGGCGCGCGGCTTGAGATCGCGCCAGATCTCGCTGGTGAACGGATAAGCCAATCCGGAGGTATGCGTCAGGAAGTGCTTGACGGTCGCCGGTCGCGATGCCGGGCGGACCCGGTAGGCGCCGGTCGCCTTGTCGAAGGATTCAATGACTTTCAGTCCCACCAGCTCCGGCAGGTATTTTTCGGCCGGGTCGTCTAGACCAAGACGGCCCTGCTCGATCAGTTGCATCAACGCCACCGAAGTGATCGCCTTGGTCATCGAAGCGATACGAAACAGCGCGTCTGATGTCAGCGGGCGCCCGGTTGAGACGTCGGCGACGCCGAACGCGCTCTGATAAAGAACCTTATCGCGATCGGTGACCAGCGCGACCACGCCTGGCACGTCCTTGCGCTCGACGGCGCCGCGCAGGCTTGCGTCAAGGGCCAAACTCCCTGGTGAATTCTGTGCACTCGCAGTTCCAGTCAACGCAGCAACTCCAACGCTTATGGTGAAGAGAATTTCGGCGGTCTTTTTATACATGGAAGCCTCCCTGTTGCGCATCGCGCGGGCAATGCCCGCGCAGCTCTCCCGAAGCTATTTTTTTGTTCGAAGCCGAATAGATGACGACGACAGGCACGGCGCGTCGCGTCGGCCTGTTGCGTCGTGACACTAGCACTCGCTCTTCGTTGAGTCCCGAATTCTCGCCATCATGCGTTACGCAGGCGCGAGCAACTTCAGAAAGGTGTGTGGGCACTAGCCCAATTGCCGGCCCGCCATCCGTCCGATTTCCGCGAAGACGGCTTCGAATTGTTGTGGGGTCGGTGAGCCGCCCTGGGTATAGGCGCAAACCAGCACCGGGCCGCCGGCGTCAGGCCAAGCGATGGCGATGTCGCCGGAGGCATCCTTGCCATTGTTGCCGGTCTTGTCGCCGACCTTCCATTCCCTGGGCAGCCCGCCGCGCAGGCGGTTATTGCCGGTCTTGCAGCCCACCAGCCATTCCGTGAGATGTTGGCGCGAATTCGTCGACAGCACCTGCCCCAGCACAAAGCGGCGCAGATTTCCGGCCATCGCGACGGGCGTGGTGGTGTCGTGGGGATCGCCGGGCGGCGAGCGATTCAGTTCCGGTTCGTTATGGTCTAGCCGCGAAACCGTATCGCCCGTCGCGCGCCAGAACGCGGTCAGCGCTTCGGGGCCGCCGGACCGCGCCAGCAGGAGATTGGCGCAGGTGTTGTCGCTGAGTTCGACGGTGGCCTTGCACATCTCGGATACCGACATGGCGCCCGCGGCGAGGTTCTGCTTGGCGACCGGCGCATAGTCGAGAAGATCGGCCGCGCCATAGGCGACCATGTCTTCGAGACGATCGTCGCCGCGGTCGACCCGCGCCAGCACGAAGGCCGCCAGCGACGCCTTGAACGTGCTGCACATGACGAAGCGCTCCTCGGCACGCCATGCGATCTTCGCACCGCTTGCGAGATTCTCGGCGTAAAGGCCGATCCGTCCCCCGGTTTCGCGCTCATACCCGGCGAGCGCAGGCGGCGCCTCCTCCGCGAACGCCGGTGAGAGCATAAACCCCGACGCCGCGGCCAGGAATGTACGTCGATTGATTGTCATGAAAGCATCCTTCGCGCTTGAATCCCTGGCGTTGCGTTGCTTGCCGCTTGCGCCGGAATCATGGCGAGCCAAGTGCGAAGCGTTCAAAACCAGGTGCGTTGAAAGCCAAGGGCGACGCGTCAAAAACAATGTCGCTGGATAGGCCAAGGATTTATCCTATGGTACCGGTCACCAATTCTTGAATTGGCGTTTCGAGTGAGGACTTCCGCCTTGACCTCCGCAAAACCTGCGCCGCTCAACCGCCTGCGCCAGCTATGGCGGGAGGGACGCCCGACCTTCGGCGCGATCGCGACCATCCCCTCGATCCAGACCGTGCAGATCATGGCGCGCTCCGGGATCGACTGGATCATCGTCGATCTCGAGCACGGGCCGATTGATCTCGGCTCGGCGCATGCGATGATCACGGCCACCGCAGGCACGCCCTGCGTGCCGATGGTGCGGATTGCCGCCAACGAGCCGTGGCTGGCGAAGGCGCCGATGGACCTCGGCGCGCTCGGCATCAATTTTCCGATGATCTGCAGCCGCGAAGACGCCGAAAAGGCCGTGCGCAGCGTGCGCTACCCACCGAAGGGCGATCGGCTGTGGGGCCCGTTCCACGCGCCGTTCCGCTGGGGCGTGTCGATGGCGGACTACATGGCGACCGCCGATGACGACATGATCTGCATGATCACCATCGAGCATGTCGAGGCGGTCGAGCGCATCGACGAGATCATGGCGACACCCGGCATCGACCTCGCGGTGATCGGCCCCGGCGATCTCGCCACCTCGATCAACAAGCGCGGCCTGCCCGACGATCCAGAGGTGCTGGCGCTGATGGCGCGCGCCGAGGCCGGCATCCTCAGGAGCGGCGTGCCGATCGGCGGCGTCGCCCGCACTGCCGAACAGGCCAACCGGATGATCGAGCGTGGCTACGTCGCGCTGGCGCTCGGCTTCGACTGGTCGCTGTTCCAGCGCGGCATCGCCGCGAGCTTTGACGGGATCAAACGATAGGTGCCGAGACGGGCAGCGCTTCCCGCACCGCGCAAGCGCTGCTAGGCTTTTCCGACAGGGAGAAAACACATGATCAAAAAACTTCTGCTGGGACTGACCGTCGTGGCTGTCGCGGGCGCCGGTGTCGCCATTGCGCAGCAAACCGGAATCAAACGCACGCCGCTGCAAAAGCTCGATTTCCCGGCCGGCTACAACACCATTACCGCGATTGCGGAAGTTCCCGCAGGCGGGGCCGCGGGCCGCCACACCCATCCGGGCGCCGAAACCGGTTATGTGCTCGAAGGCGAACTCGAGCTTGTCATCGACGGCCAACCGCCGATGAAAATCAAGGCAGGCGAATCCTATCAAATCCCCGAAGGCGCAATCCACGACGCAAAAGCCGGCGACAAACCCTTCAAAGTGCTCGGCGTTTACGTGGTAAAGGCCGGGGAACCGCTGGCCAAGCCGGCGCCGTAACGCGATCTCGCTGGCGTCAAATTGCCGGGTTCGTGCTAGATGAGGTGATGGCAGGCCGCCGGAGCGGTCGGCCAGCCTTCTGATTTGTTTGTTGCGGAAACCCTGAGCGGAGTGATGCGCGGAACGGTTCGAAAAATCACACTACCGCGCCGCCTGGTCGCCGACCTCATGCACGCGTCGATGCGCGTGCCCTTTGTTTCGCTCGCGCGTCCGCTTCAGATCCGTGCCCTGCAGGAGGCCCGCGCGCAGGCCGCCCAGCGGCCCGGCTGGGCTGCGATCTTCGTCAAGGCCTTCGCGCTGGTGGCGAAGGAAGAGCCGATCCTGCGCACCCTCTACGTCAAATGGCCGCTGCCCGCCTTTTACGAACTGCCCCGCAGCGTCGCGATGGTGGCGGTTGCCAGGGTTGAAGACGGCCAGGATTGCGTGCTGCCGCAAAAGGTCGCCGCGCCCGATGAAATGCCGCTTGCCGAGGTCGATGCCCTGATCCGGCATGCCAAGGAGGCGCCGATTAACGAGGTGCCGGCGTTCCGGAAGATCTTGCGAACCACCCGGCTGCCGCTGCCGCTGCGGCGGCTGTTCTGGGCGGTCGGGCTCAATTTCGGCCGCCAGCGGGCCAATTATTTCGGCAGTTTTGGCGTCACCTCGGTGGCCGCCTATGGCGCCGGCCAGCTCCACGCCATCAGCCCCGGCCCGTTTGTGCTCAGCTATGGGGTGGAAAAGCCCGACCAGACCATCGATGTGGTGCTGCGCTGGGATCATCGGGTTACCGACGCGGCCCCGATGGCCAGGGCGCTGAACCGGCTGGAACAGGTGCTGAACGGTGAAATTGCCGCCGAATTGCGGGTAAACCGGCAGCAAAGCGAGCCCAAACCGGTCCGGGCGGTCGCAACCTGACGGCCTCTTGGCGGTCATTCCGGGATGGTCCGCAGGACCAGACCCGGAATCTCGAGATTCCGGGTTCGATGCTTTGCATCGCCTCGGAATGACCCCCGTTTTCGTTGACAGAACGGTGGTTTCTCCCTAAGAACCCGCTTGCTCGCGGGCCGGTTTCGGCCCGCGATGCGTTTCGCGACCCGTGGTCTTCCCCGAGCTTTCGAGGCGGACCTGTCGGCCCCGGCCCTGCCGGTGCACAGGAGGGCGCGTTTCCTCAATACTCAAACCTAATGCAGAGGACGCGATGACAAAGCGCAGTGAGGCGAAATACAAGATCGATCGCCGTATGGGCCAGAATATCTGGGGCCGCCCCAAGAGCCCCGTGAACCGCCGTGAATACGGCCCCGGCCAGCACGGCCAGCGCCGCAAGGGCAAGCTGTCCGACTTCGGCGTGCAGCTCCGCGCCAAGCAGAAGCTCAAGGGCTATTACGCCAACATCAGCGAGCGCCAGTTCCACGGCATCTATGTCGAGGCCGGCCGGATGAAGGGCGACACTGGTGAGAACCTGATCGGCCTCCTGGAGCGCCGTCTCGACACGGTCGTCTATCGCGCCAAGTTCGTCGCCACGATGTTCGCCGCGCGCCAGTTCATCAACCACGGCCACATCAAGGTGAACGGCCGCCGCGTCAACATTTCGAGCTACAAGCTGAAGCCCGGCGACCTCGTCGAGATCAAGGAATCCTCCAAGCAGCTCACCCCGGTGCTGGAAGCCAGCCAGCTCGGCGAGCGCGACGTGCCCGATTTCATCGAAGCCGATCACAGCAAGATGACCGCCAAGTTCAGCCGCATCCCCGCCCTGTCGGACGTGCCGTTCGCGGTGCAGATGGAGCCGCATCTGATCGTCGAATTCTATTCGCGCTGATCGGATTTCGGTTCGCAGATATCAAAGGCCCCGGTTTTTCCGGGGCCTTTTTTATTGACTCAACCAGATGTATCCTATAAGATACAGCATGTTCGAGGTGCTGACGACCGATGAGTTCGACCGATGGCTTTCGGATCTCGCAGATGAAAGAGCCCGAACCAAGATCGCTTCGCGCGTAGCGCGGCTACGCTTTGGCAATGCCGGCGATGCCAAACCCGTCGGCGAAGGCGTAAGCGAGATGCGCGTCCATCACGGTCCGGGCTACCGCGTTTATTACAAGCAAACGAACAAGACGATCATCGTCATGCTGTGCGGTGGAGACAAGTCGACTCAAGAGAAAGATGTCAGGCGAGCGAAGAAAATGGCTGCTGAATTGCGAAAGGGAATGACATGATTAAAACCTCAAAATTCGATGCCGCAAATTATCTGAAGAGCCCGCAGGCGATGGCCGACTACCTTTCGGAAGCACTGGCGACTGACGACGCCGAGTTCATCTGCGATGCGCTTGATACGATCGCGCGCGCCAAAGGCATGACGCAGGTCGCAAAGGAGACGGGTCTTTCTCGAGAAAGTCTCTATAAATCGTTGAGCGGCACGACCAAGCCCGAATTCGATACGATCAGAAAAGTAATCAGTTCCTTCGGACTTAGGCTCGTTGCCGAACCCATCGATAAAACCGAGGCTGCTTGATCGCGCTCGGAAACGTCCATCGCTAACTAGCAGTCATTGCTTTCCTCGCCGCCTGCGCGAGAAAGCCTGAGCGCGTGAACCCTTCTCGTTCGGCGTAGCGATCGATTTGATCGAGCACATCGGCTGGCATCGTCACGTTGATACGAACGCTCTTCACGTCCGCGGCAGGCGCCGCGATGAGGACGGCGACGCCGTCCTTGTTTTGCGCATCCTTCATGATCTCTTCGAGCGAGCTTGGTTCTGGCGCGGCTTCGCCATCGGCTGCCAAGCCTTCAAGATGCAGCGCGAGAGCTTCTGCGCCCATGTCGCGGGCGTCATCGAGAAGTCTTGCCGGCGCTGATCACGCCGGGAAGGTCCGGAAACGATACGCCGTAGTCGCTACCCGGCTCTTTATGGATCAAGGCGATGTACTGTCGCATTTGCTCTTCGCCCTATACGCCGCTCGCCTGTCGCATTTGTGCGTATTTATACACAATCTGACGTCTCATATGTATAAATACACACTACCGTTCGGCATCTCCCTTGACGCCGGCCGCCGGACGCGCGTTTTTGCCGAGCCATTACAAAGTGAGTGAGAAAGAACTCTCCATGCACTACACCCCTGCCCCGCGCGATCCCAAGGCTGACCCCATCCGCATCAACCTGCTGTCGGACACGCAGACGCGGCCCGCACCGGCGATGCGCGAGGCGATGGCGCGGGCTGAGGTTGGCGACGAGCAGATCGGCGACGATCCGACCGTGAACCTGCTGTGCGAACGCGTGGCGGTTCTGCTCGGCAAGGAAGCCGCCGTGTTCATGCCCTCGGGCACCATGTGCAACGTCGCCGCGACGCTGGCCCACTGCCGGCCGGGCGACGAAATTCTGGCGCATGTCAGCGCGCATATCATTGCCCGTGAAGGCGGCGCGCATGCCGCGCTTGGCGGATTCCAGATCACGCCGCTGCCGGGCGACGACGGGCAATTCGCGCCGGAAACATTTCGTGCCGCGCTGCATCCGCGCTCGCGCTACCAGCCGCCGCAGACCGTCGTCAGCGTCGAGCAGACCGCCAATATCGGCGGCGGCACCATCTGGAAAAAAACGGCGCTGGATGAAGTGGCCGCAATCGCCAAGGCGAACGGGCTCATCACCCATATGGACGGCGCGCGGCTGCTGAACGCCTGCGTCGCGACAAAGATATCGGCGCGTAACATGGCCGCGGGCTGGGATTCGGCCTGGATCGATTTCTCAAAAGGCCTCGGCGCGCCGATCGGCGGCGTGATCGCCGGTTCGCGCCAATTCATCGACGACGTCTGGCGTTGGAAGCAGCGCCTCGGCGGCTCGATGCGGCAGGCCGGCATTGCTGCAGCCGCCTGCGTCTACGCGCTCGACCATCACGTCGACCGCCTCGCCGACGATCACGCCAATGCGCGGGCGCTGGCGCGCGGGCTGTCGCAGATCGACGGCATCGAGGTGCAGGCGCCGGAAACCAATCTTGTGTTCTTCAAGCCCGACGGCGCCGGCGTCGCCGGCGACAAAATGGTCGAGGCCTTGCGCAAGCGAGGCGTTCTGCTCGCGATGATGGACGGCCGCATTCGCGCCTGCACGCATCTCGACGTCAGCGCTGCGATGATCGAGGAGACGGTCGGAATCGTGCGCGAGATCGTGCGCGGGGCGTGAACGAACTCAGGCAACGGCAGCGGTGCGCGCCCGCCACAGCGCACTGCCGAGCAGGACATACACCGCGCCGGTCCACAGCGCCTGCCAGTTCTCGAAGCCTTCGTTGAGGACGACATAGACCGCGGCAAGTGCGAACAGCCCGGCGAACACGGCTTCCGCGAGCGGGCGCTTGCCGGACTTCGAGCCATTGAGAAATGCCAATGTCCAGAACGGCACCACGGCCATGGTCAGAGCGGCGAACGGAAAGTCGCGCCAGCGCGCATCGAATATCAGGCTGAGCGCGGTTTGAGTGGCAATGAGTGTCGTCACGATCAACGTGACGCCCAGCATGTTGGCCATGAAAAACGGCGTCAGGCCCTTGGTGGGCCCCAGCACTTCAAGAAACGACGGAAGCCCGCGTCCCGACATCAAGGCGTAAGTGGACAGCAGCGGCGCGGTCACTGCCGCCACCAGCAGAAAGCTCTGAACCAACCAACCGCCAAGCCCGTAGCTTTCGTGCAGCATCTTGTCGGCGCTCACCCCCAGCAGGATTCCGCTGACGGTCGCGGACACGGCGACCGCGAGCCACGATGTCCATAGCGTCGACGACGGCCGGCGCTTCAGCGTAACCAGGGCGACTGCGAAGACGCCGATGCAGAGAAGCAGCCCGCCTCCCATCTGCAGCTTCCAGAACGGGTAATTGCTGATGGCAACTCCTGCCGGATATTTCAGCTTGCGTTCGGCCCCGTCGAACAGCCCCCAATAGCCGCCTACCGTTCCTTCCCAGCGGCGCTTCCACGGTTCGTCATAGGCCTCGAAAAAATTGACGCGAAAATTGTCCTGCCTGGCCCGCTCGAGAATCTCGGAAATGAAACGCGCCTGATTGACGCGGGAGGCTAGCGCGCCGTCGCGCATCCGCCCATGGCTCGGCCAACCGGTTTCGCCGATCAGGATCTCCTTGCCGGGAAAGGCTGCCACCACCTGCTTGCGAATGCTGTCGACATGCGCGGCCGCTTCTTCGGCGCGCGGCGGAACATCCTCCCAATAGGGCAGGAAATGGGCGGTGATAAAATCGACATCCTCGCCCACTTCGCGGTAGCGCATCCAGAATTCCCAGACATCGGCATAGGTCACCGGCACGTTCACGCGCGGCTTGACCGAGCGGATGATCTGGCGAAGGTCGCTCACCGTCATCTCGCCGCGCAGCAGCACTTCGCTGCCGACGATGACTGCCGCGACCGTGCCGGGATGATCCTTCACCAGCCCGACCGCAATGTCGACGAGGTGGGCGTTCTTCGCGCGATCGCGTCCGATCCAGATGCCGAGCAGCACCTTCAATCCGACCCGGGACGCAAGCTCGGGCACCTTGTCGAGCCCGTTGTCGATGGAATAGGTGCGGATGCATTTGGAGACCTTGGCGAGTTCGCTTAAGTCCTCTGCGATCTGCTCCGGACTGACGATCAGCGTCGGGTCATGCGGGGTCTGATCGCCCCTGAACGGCGCGTAGGAAACGCACTCCAGCTTCGCCGCCCCATCGATCGGGGCGCGCGTCAGCGCCACCGGTGTGGCCAGCCACCACCACACCGCGGCAACGATGCCCAGCGATACGAAGAAAAGCGCCAGCGGCGTGCGAAAGCCGATCGTCCTGCTCCCAAATCAATGAATATTCGACTATTTAGCGGTGCGCGAAAGCCCTGTCGACCCACCGTCCGGCATAGCCACGCGCGCAATTGCACCGGGACACGGAAGCGGCGATATTAGGCCCGCTTCAAACCAGAAGCATCAAGACTGAGCCATGTTTTGCTCAAGATTGATCACGACTCGGCGAGTGAAACGATGCCATTCAAGCGATTTTCCCGGCGTCAATTTGGCAGGATTGCAGGCTGGTCGGCGCTCGGCATGCCCGTGCTGTCGGCCGGATCCGGAATGGCCCAATCGGACGCGGACAGCGCAACACGGAATCGAACGGCCGCTTCCGGTTTTCCGAACGGGTTTCTGTGGGGCACCGCGACCTCGTCGTATCAGGTCGAGGGGGCCGTGAACGAGGATGGCCGCGGCCCGTCGATCTGGGACCGCTTCACCCGCACGCCCGGGACCATCTCCGACAACAGCAACGGCGATACCGCGACTGACCACTATCATCTCTACAAGGAAGACATCCAGTTGATGAAGGCGCTGGGCGCAAAGGCCTATCGATTCTCGATTGCCTGGCCGCGCGTCTTCCCGGAAGGCACCGGCACGCCAAATTCAAAGGGCCTCGATTTCTACAACCGCCTTGTCGACGAGTTGCTGGCTAACGGCATCGCGCCGTTCGCGACGCTGTACCATTGGGATCTGCCGCAGGCGCTGCAGGATCGTTTCGGCGGCTGGACCTCGCGCGATACCTCAAAGGCATTTGCCGATTACGGAGCTTATGTTGCGGGGCGCCTCAGCGACCGCGTGAAGCACTTCTTCACCATCAACGAATGCTCCAGGCTCGTCCATCACGGCCATGAATGGGGCGCTGATGCGCCGGGGCTCAAACTATCCCCATCGGACGTGAAGCAGGTCCGGCACAACGTAGCACTTGGGCACGGTCTCGCGGTTCAGGCGATCCGGGCCAATGGACAGGCCGGAATCAAGGTCGGCCCGGCGGAGAATGCCGTGAGCTGCATCCCGGCCATCGAAACACCTGCAAACATCCGCGCCGCCGAGATCGCGACGCGCGAGCTCAATGCCGGCTATCTGACCGTTATGCTCGAGGGAAAATACACCGATACATATCTCGCGCAGGCCGGCAAGGAGGGTCCGAAGTACACCGCCGAAGATCTGCGCATCATCTCCTCCCCGATCGATTTTGTCGGACTGAATGTCTACATGCCCGATCATTACGTCGTTGCGGCCGACAACGAACGCGGCTTCACCCTGGCGCCATTTCCCAAATCGTTCCCGCACATGCAGGCGACCTGGCTTAGGCCCGGCCCCGAGACGATGTATTGGGTGCCGCGCCACGTCGCGAAACTGTGGAACGTTAAATCGATCTACATCACCGAGAATGGAACGTCAGGCAGTGACCAGCCGGCCGCGGACGGAACCATCTACGACGTCGATCGCATCATGTACCTGCGCAACTATCTGACGCAGTTGCAGCGCGCAACGTCCGAAGGCGTGCCCGTGCACGGATACTTCCTGTGGAGCCTGATGGACAACTTCGAATGGTCGGATGGGTATGAACAGCGCTTCGGCATATATCATGTCGACTTCGATACCAAACGCCGGACGCCCAAGCTGAGCGCGGCCTTCTTTCGCGAAACGATCGCGCGAAACGCGGTGGCGTAATCAGGCGACCGTCAATCCTTTGTCAATCCTTGCGCAGGCCCTTGCCCAGCGCCTCAAACATCATGGTCTTCAGCGTCAGTTGGATCCGCCCGCCTTGCGTCGGGGCCTGCACCATGAAGACAACGAGCAGGTCGTCCTGGGGATCGACGAAATAGAAACTGCCGCCCGCACCGTCCCAGCGGTATTCGCCGAGCGGCCATGTCGTATTCGGCGGCGGTGAGGTGCGCACGGCAAAGCCAAGGCCGAAGCCGCTGCTCGGCCCCGGGAAATAGAAGGGGTCGTGAAGGATCCCGGTCTCCGGCCCGATCTGATCCGACGTCATCAGGGCGACGCTCTCGGGCTTGAGGTACCGCTTGCCGTCCAGCTCGCCGCCGTTCAGCAGCATTTGCAGGAAGCGGGCGTAGTCGCCAGCGGTCGAGACGAGGCCCGCGCCGCCGGACTCCCAGCGCCGCGCCTCCGTCGGCTCCTTGATTCCGGCCACCCGAAGACGGTCGACGGGAAACGGCTGGGCGATCCGCGGCCACTTCGCTTGATCGGCGACGTAATACGCAGTCTCGGACATGCCGAGCGGATCGAACAGCCTTTGCTTCTCGAATTGAAACAGCGTCTGCCCCGACGCCACCTCGATGACGCGGCCGAGCACGTCGGTCGAATGGCTGTAGTTCCAACGCACTGCGGGCTGGTCGGCAAGCGGCAGTGTCGCGATCCGGTCGGCGAAGTCGGCGTTGTCGAAATCGCCGGCGTACAGTTTCGGATTGGCATAGAGTTTCTGCACCACGGTTTCGCCGAAGAAGCCGTAGGTGATGCCCGACGTGTGCCGCAGCAGATCCCTGATCGTGATCGGGCGCTTCAGCGGCTCGAGCTTGAGCGGTTGTTTTCCTGCCTCATCGGAAGGATCAACGCCCACTTTCGCGTCGGCAAAGGAATGAATGTATTTCGACACGGGATCATCGAGGGACAGTTTGCCGTCGTCGACCAGCATCATCGCGGCGACCGAGGTGATGGCCTTCGACATCGAATAGATCTGGAAAATGGTATCCTGGGTCATCGGCGCGCCGGTCGCGGGGTCCCGCACCCCGAAACATTCAAGATGAACCAGCTTGCCATGCTGCTGGATCAGCATGACTGCGCCGGGAATCTTGCCGGTCGTGATCTCGCTACGAACGTAGTCGCCCATCTGGTCGAGCGCCGCGCGTGAAAAAGTTGGCGCATCTGGCGCCTTCGGCTCGCCCCGCAACTCATGCGGCCAGCCGCCAAGAAAAAGCAGCGCGAGCGCCGCCACGACAAGATAGCGCCCTGCGGCGCCGTCAGTTCTCCAGCGCTTCATAGACCATCTGCTTCAGCGTCCGCTGGATGCGCTGACGTTCCGTCGGCGTCTGCTCCAGCACCACGAAGAACATGTCCTGCTTGCGGTCGACCACCATGTAGCAGCCGGCGGCGCCGTCCCATTTCAGCTCGCCCAGCGATCCCGGCGGCGGCGGCTTGGCGTTACCGGGATCGGTGCGGACGGCAAACCCGAGCCCCATGCCGAAGCCGTCACCGGGAAAATAATAATGGTCCCGCCCAACGCCGGAATCCTTGCCGGCATGGTCCGAAGTCATCAGTTCGAACGTCTTCGGGCTGAGATAGGTCTTGCCCTCGAAGGTACCGCCATTGGCCAGCATCTGCGCAAAGCGCGAGAAATCCGACATGGTCGAAACCATGCCGCCGCTGGCGGATTCCCACTTCTGGCGAACCTCGGTCCTGTACAGGCGGCCGACCCGGAAATCGCTGTCGTTCGGCACCGGCTGCGCCAGCCGCTGCAACCGCTCCGGTTCGGTGACGAAGAAGTTGGTGTCGGTCATGCCGAGCGGATCGAGCAGCTTTTCCTTTTCGATCTCGAGCAATGATTTGCCGGACACGATCTCCATGATCCGCGCCAGTATGTCGGTCGAGTGGCCGTATTGCCAGAGCGCGCCCGGCTGGTTGTGCAGCGGCAGCTTGGCGATCCGCTCGGCGAATTCGGCGAGGTCGAATTCGCCCGCGTAGATGTTGGCGTCCTTGTAGGCCTTGCGCACCAGACTGTCGCCATAGAAGCCGTAGGTGATGCCGGAGGTATGACGGAAAAGGTCGAGAATGGTGATGGGCTTGGTCAGCGGCACCAGTTCGAGCGTCTTGCTGCCGTCGTCGGCCTTTTTCTCCTCACCGACCTTCATATTCGCGAAGGAGGGAATGTACTTCGAGACGGGATCGTCGAGCTTGATCTTGCCGTCCTGGACCAACTGCATCGCCACCACGGACGTGATCGCCTTGGTCAGCGAAGACAGGCGGAAGATGGTCTTGTCGGTGATCGGCGCTTTCGACGCCACGTCCTGGACGCCGAAGGTTTCGTGATAAACCGGCTTGCCGTGCTGCTGGATCAGGACGTTGGCGCCGGCGATCTTGCCGGTCGCGACCTCGTTCTTGAAGAACTCGGTGATCTTCGCGAGCTTGTCCTGGTTGAAACGCGCGCCTGTGGGAATATCGAACGTCCCTTCGGCGCGGACCTGTGGCGCTGCCACCAGTATCAGCGCGCTACAAATCAGCGCGCGCCGCCATCGACGTAAATTCATTTGGCCCCTCCGAGCTACGGCAGGGAGTGTAGCGGCGACGTATCAGTCGGCACAAGGGCTGCCAAAGGTATCCAAGGCCGCCTGGTGCAACTGCGCGCTGGCTTCGGAAAAGCAGCAGAAGATCACTTGCGCCAATGTCGGCGCAGCCGGGAGCGTATCGACGACGGTCCGGAGTGCGATGCCGGCTGCGCGTTCAGCGGGGAAGCGATAGATGCCCGTTGAAATCGCCGGAAAGGCCACCGAGGCAAGCGCATGTTTGTGGCAAAGTTCCATCGAGCGGCGATAGCAGGAGGCGAGCAGATCGTCCTCGCCGAGGGTGCCGCTGTTCCACACCGGCCCAACCGTGTGGATCACATGCCTGGCCTTGAGCCGATAGCCCTTGGTGATCTTGGCGTCACCCGTCTTGCAACCGTGGAGCATTCGGCATTCGGCCACGAGCTCCGGCCCCGCAGCACGGTGGATCGCGCCATCGACGCCGCCCCCGCCAAGCAGCGACGAATTGGCAGCGTTGACGATGGCGTCAACGCCCAGCGTGGTGATATCGGCAACAATGATTTCCAGCCGCGCCTGGCCGATCTGGCGCGCAGTCCCGCTCAGGCCGACGCCGCCGCGCTGACGGTGACGCCCTTGTCGGCGAACAGCTGCTGCAATTCACCGGCCTGGAACATCTCGCGGATAATGTCGCAGCCGCCGACGAACTCGCCCTTGACGTAGAGCTGCGGGATGGTCGGCCAGTTCGAATATTCCTTGATGCCGTTGCGAAGCTCGGCGGATTCCAGGACGTTCAGGCCCTTGTAGCCGACACCGACGTGGTCGAGGATCTGCACCACCTGACCGGAGAAACCGCACTGCGGAAACTGCGGCGTGCCCTTCATGAACAGCACGACGTCGTTCGCCTTCACTTCGTTGTCGATGAATTGTTCGATGCTCATATTCGCTTCCTTTTGGGGCACAGCCCCCTGCGGCTTCGCCTGACGGGCCTGGTCCATTTAACCCGGTCACTTGCCATATATGTAGCCCAAACCGTTGTGCATCCAAAGTAAAATGGCGAAGAGCTGGCATGCGCAGGCCGGTTTAGGCCCCCGGAGGGACCTCGGCCCCATAGTCTGACGGCATCAATATCATACCGGGCGAAGGCTTTTTTCCCGGACAGGAACCCCTATCTAGGACGGACTGTCCGGCAGGAACCAGTTTGCCAGACTAACGTTCTCTCCCTCGACCGGAGACACCCGTGACGAAATCAGTAGCCGCCGCCGAGTTTGCGACATCAGCCCCGTCACTTTTCTCCGATTCCGGCACCCTCGCCCAAAATTTGGTGGAAGCCTATCTGGCTGTCCGGGATGAGACCGAGCGCCGGGCCGCTCCCTTGAGTCCCGAGGACCAGCTGATCCAGTCGATGCCGGACGCCAGTCCGGCCAAATGGCACCGCGCCCATACCACCTGGTTCTTCGAGCAATTCCTGCTCGGCGAGCACTGCGAGGGCTACCAGCCCTTCCACCCCGACTACGCCTTTCTGTTCAATTCCTATTACGTCACCGCAGGTCCCCGTCACGCCCGCCATCAGCGCGGGCATTTGACCCGCCCGAGCGCGGACGAAGTCACCGCCTATCGCCGGCATGTCGACGCCGCCGTGGTCAAGTTCTTCCAGACCGCCGGCGAGGAGCGCCTCGCCAAGCTCGCGCCGCTGGTCGAGGTCGGCCTCAACCACGAGCAGCAGCATCAGGAATTGATGCTGACCGACATTCTGCACGCCTTTGCCCAGAACCCGATCCCGCCGGCCTATGATCCGTCCTGGCGCTTCCCGGCGTCGCAGCGCTCGGCGGAGGAATGGCTCACCCTCAACGAGGGCATCCACACCGTCGGCCACAGCGACGACAGTTTTCATTTCGACAATGAAAAGCCTGCCCACCGCGCCCTGGTCGGCCCGGTCAGGCTCGCCCGCAACCTCGTCACCAATGGCGAATGGCTGGCCTTCATGAAGGCCGGCGGCTACGGCACGGCGACGCTGTGGCTGATGGACGGCTTTGCCGCCGCCACCAACGAGGGCTGGCAGGCGCCCGGCCACTGGCGCCAGGTCGATGGCGAATGGCGGATCATGACGCTCGGCGGATTGCAGCCGATCGACCCTGCCGCCCCGGTCAGCCATGTCAGCTATTACGAGGCGGACGCATTCGCGCGCTGGGCCGGCCGCCATCTGCCGACCGAAATGGAATGGGAGGTCGCCGCCCGCGCCGGACAGCTCAACGACGCCTTCGGCATCGTCTGGCAGTGGACCCGCAGCGCCTACTCCCCCTACCCCGGCTATCGCGCCATCGAGGGTGCGCTCGGCGAATATAACGGCAAGTTCATGGTCAACCAGCTGGTGCTGCGCGGGTCCTCGCTTGCAACCCCGGCCGGCCACAGCCGTATCAGCTACCGCAACTTCTTCTATCCCCACCACCGCTGGCAATTCACGGGGTTACGCCTCGCCGACTACGCCTGACATTTCCGACCATCGAAGCGCGCCGGTAAGCGCGTTCAGGAGAGTATCATGAATGTGCATGCCGCCGCTTTGGCTCAAGCCTATCCGCTTGATGAGCAGACCTCCGCCTTTGCCGGCGACGTGATCGGCGACCTGTCGCAATTTCCCAAGCGGCTGTCGCCGAAATATTTCTACGACGCCGCAGGCTCGGAGCTGTTCGAGCAGATCACGGTCCTGCCGGAATATTATCCGACCCGCACCGAGCTCGGCATCCTGCGCAGCCGCGGCGACGAGATCGCTTCCATCATCCCCAAGGGAGCCGCGCTGGTGGAGTTCGGCGCCGGCGCCACCACCAAGGTCCGCCTGCTGCTGGAACGCTGCGATTTCAGCGCCTACGTCCCGGTCGACATTTCCGGCGACTTCCTGAACGCGCAGGCCGCCGCCCTGCGCAAGGATTTTCCCGAGCTCGGCGTCTATCCGGTTGCCGCCGATTTCACCGCGCCGTTTGCCCTGCCGGCCGAAATCGAAGGGATGCCCAAGGTCGGCTTCTTTCCGGGATCGACGCTCGGCAATTTCGAGCCGGACGAAGCGCGCGCCTTCCTGCGCAGCGCCCGCGACATTCTTGGGCAGGGCGCGCAGATGATCATCGGCGTCGACCTCGAGAAGAACGAGCGGGTGCTTTACGATGCCTATAACGACGCCGCCGGCGTCACCGCGCGGTTCAATCTTAACGTTCTGGTCCGCATCAACCGCGAGCTCGGCGGCAATTTCGACGTTTCCGCCTTCATGCATCGTTCCGTCTATAATCGCGAGCGGCATCGCATCGAGATGCACTTGATCGCCAAGAAGGCACAGACCGTGCGCATTCTCGGGCGGAATTTTTCGTTCCGTCCCGGCGAAAGCATCCACACCGAGTTCGAGCTACAAATACAGCCTCGACCGCTTCACTGCACTGGCGCGCGAGTCCGGCTGGTCGGTGCGGGAATCCTGGATCGATCGCGACCGGATGTTTTCGGTTCACGCGCTGGCGGCTTCAGCCTGAGGAGTGTTCTCGAGCTTTTGCAGTTCGGACTGTTTAGATCTTGACCAGTCTCCTGCGATCCGGCCGCATCCGTCTTGACGGGGCGATGCGGGGCGCGGCGGATATCCAGTCGTCGAACAACCGGTCTGCACCCAGCAACCACGCGTGGATGATCCGCCACTTGTCCTGCCCGCGAGACTGGAAATCCAATAGCTGCGATCCGGTGTCCTGCAGCTCATGGAAGAACTTCAAGGAGTTCTTTCCAGTGGGTCTGTCCTGCTCGATCGCCTGCGTTACGATCCAGCGATCCCACTCCTGAATGATCCGTACTCTTGCTTCACTTTGTTTCATAGGCGTGTATTTCCAGCCACTGCAGTCTGTGGACTCTAAGTGATCGCGCTGGTCTAGGTCGGATGGAAAGGTGCTACGCCGCCGCGCGTCCCCGCACCTTTGCCGCGCTCACTATAGACAAACTTCTTAACAAATCTTCATCTTTATAGCGCCGCCCGCAAAACGGTCCATCTGCGCTTCCGTTTGCCCTTCGAAACGTCCAACTTTTGACGCGGACTCAGTCGAACTTCTGCGGCAGGCTCGGCTAGGGGTAGCTTGTGCCAGGGGATGTCAGTCATGGGAAATGCGTATCCAACGTCCGGCCATCGGAGAGAATTTTCCACGTCGTCGCCCGTTCACACGGACTCGGCTTGGGATCAAGAGGCGGACATCGACCGGGCATCGCTCATCGAGGAGAACGCGAGACTGCGGGCGCTCGTCGTGCAATTGTCAACGCTCGTTCTTCGAAACGTCGTCGATCAGCACAGCACCTCGCCATTCATGCCGGTCAGGCGATCGCTGCCTGATTAAAGGCGCTGCTCGGCCGGATTGGACTGCAGCGAGAGCAATTCCCACACCGCGACCACGATCAGGATCGCGGTGGTCAGGATGGAAAGCACCAGCGGCGACAGCTCGCTTGCGAACCAGGCAAGCACGCACAGTGCGACGATGCCGGCCCCGTGCGAGAGCTGCAGGAAGCCGCGAAAGCTGTGCTTGAACAGGATGGTCCCGAACAAAAACAGCAAGGGACCGCCGATCGCGGTAATCACCGTCTTGAGATCGGAATGCCCGCCGGGGTGTTTCAGCACTAGTTCGTCTGCGACCGCCGAGACAATGATGCCGGCCACGATCGGCATGTGCAGATAGGTATAGGCGAGCCGCGCCAGCCTTCCCGGCTCGCTTGAACTTGATATCTGCTCGGAACCGGCTTCTGCGCCGATGTGGAAGTAGATCCACCACATCGCGATGCTGCCGGCCAGCACCGAAACGAAAGCCGCAAGGTTTTCCGCCGACCAGGCGAGTTCGGCAAATGTTGCGCCCGTCACGACGACGGACTCTCCGAGCGCGATGATGACAAAGAGCGCGCAGCGTTCAGCCATATGGCCACCCTCGATTACCCAATCCGCGACGGAAGATGCGCCATATCGGGGAATCCAGAACCGTACCGCCGGTGAAATGTACTCAATCACAAGCGCAATAGCCCAAAGCACGAGCCGCAACTCGCCGTGCGCCAAACCGCCCGCGATCCAGAAGATCGCCGACACCGAAAGCCAGGCGGCGATCCGGATGGCGTTCATGCGCGTCCGCGGTCGCGACGGAGGCGTGGAGACCCACAGAAAGATCGTCTTGCCGACCTGCATCGCCGCATAGGCAATGGCAAACCACAACCCGCGGCCGTCAAACGCCCCCGGGATCGAGGTCGACAGCACCAACCCGCCCAGCATCATTGCAAACAGCATCAGCCGGACTGGCGTTTTTTCGGGATCGAGCCAGTTGGTGATCCAGGAGGTGAAGACCCACACCCACCACACCGCGAGAAACAGCAGCGTGACCTGAAGCGCGCCCAGCGGCGTAAAATGCGCGAGCAGCGTGTGTGAGATCTGCGTGACCGCAAAGACGAAGACGAGGTCGAAGAACAGCTCCGCATAGGTAACGCGGCTGTGCTGGTGCGGCACGATTGGGCGAAACAGCGCGCCGTGCGGATTGTCCGTCATCGATGCGCCCCTGCCCGTCGGGGCCTTAGCTCTCGGGTACCCCGGTCTGCAGCGCCAGCGCATGCAGCAAGCCGCCCATCTGCCCCTTGAGCGACTGGTAGACGATCTGGTGCTGCTGCACGCGCGACTTGCCGCGGAAGGATTCCGAGATCACGGTCGCGGCGTAATGGTCGCCGTCGCCTGCGAGATCGCGGATCGTCACCTCGGCATCGGGGATAGCTGCCTTGATCATCGATTCGATATCGTGGGCCTCCATCGGCATCCAGCATGTCTCCGTCAGGTGTTTCGAATCATGGCCTGCTCGCGCGACCGTGAAGGCCGAGCCTAGCGCGTGCGCTCTTCTAGGTCACGCCTGACGGCACTATATTCCCGGTCCGATCGTTTGACACTGTGAGATGCGGTCGCGCCTGATCACGTCAGGCTGACCGAAAAAGAGGCTCAAAATCATGAAATTGCCCGGTCCCGACCATCCGATCACGATTACGGCAAACCCCAGGCGCGTCCGCGTCTCGGTGGGCGGCGTGGTGATCGCCGACACCACCCATGCGCTGACCCTGAAGGAAGCCAGCTACCCGGCGGTGCAATATCTGCCGCGCGAGGATGCCAATATGGCGCTCCTGGCCCGCACCGAGCGGACCACCCACTGCCCCTACAAGGGCGATGCCAGCTATTTCAGCATCAACGCCAACGGCAAGAGCATCGAAAATTCGATCTGGACCTATGAAACGCCCTTCCCTGCCATGACCGAGATCGCGGGCCATCTGGCGTTTTACCCGGACAAGGTGACGATCGAGGAAGTGGCGTAGGCCCTCTCCCATCTTTCATGGACCGGGAACAGGAGTCTGCTCTGCGCAGATTCCGTAAACTTGTCCGCGCTACCGGCCATTTGCGTCTTCCGTCGCAAAGGGCAGCGAACATTGGGCCTTGCTGAATCAGGTTCCCGGCTGCAACATTTGACACCAACAGCCTGGCCGGGAGGCGCGCATGACATCGATTTCCACCGTAGGGCATGCCGATGTGGGCGCAGTGCCCAAAGCCAAATCGCGCAACCTTTCGCTCGATCGCGCCCGCACCTTCCTGACGCTGGTGGTGCTGCTCCACCATGCCGTGATTCCCTACACCTATTTCGGCCACACCGATCCGAAGTACTTCTTCGGCTTCGACATGATCGTGCTCGCCACCGACAGTTTCTTCATGGCGATGTTCTTCTTCCTGTCGGGGCTGTTCGCCTGGTCCGGTATCGCCCGCAAGGGAGCGCTGAACTATCTGACCGATCGCCTGCTTCGGCTTGGCCTGCCCTTCGTGATCTGCGCGCTCACGGTCATTCCGCTCGCCTATTACGCGATCTCGCTTCGGCACCATCCCGAGATCGGCTTTTCGGAATTCTGGTGGAACATGGTCACGAAGGGCCCGTGGCCGAGCGGACCGATCTGGTTTCTCTGGGTCTTGTTCGCCTTCGACCTGGTTGCCTGCCTGCTGCACCGGCTGTCGCCCAATCTGCTCGATCCGATCAATCGCCTCTCGCTGTATGGCCGCCGCCGGCCCGCGGTGTTCTTCGCGGTCATGCTGGCCGTCACCGCGGCGTTCTACGTTCCCGGGCTGATGATTTATGGACCAAGCAGCTGGTTCGAATTCGGGCCGTTCTCGGTGCAGCACGGGCGCGTGATGCTCTATGCGAGCTACTTCTTTTTCGGCGCCGGCATCGGCGTTGCGCAAATGGATCGCGGGCTGCTCGCCGCAGACGGCCGGATGGCGAAGGTGAGCTGGGACTGGATGGTGCTGGCGATCGTTCCGTATTGCCTGCTCTGGGGGCTGATCTTCATCAAGCGCGAAATACTGGGCAATCCGTCGCCGTTGCCGAACTGGTATGAGGGGCTCTATGCCATCTGCTTCGCTGTCTTCAGCGTGGCCATCATGTTTCTGATCCTGGCCTTTTTCCAGCGGTTCAAGCAATCAGGCTCAGCCAAGCTGCTCGATCCGATGCAGAGCGACGCCTACGGCATGTTCCTGGTGCACTACCCGATCGCATTGTGGCTGCAATACTGGCTGTACGACTACGACCTGCCGGCGATCGTCAAGGTCGCGATCGGATTGACGCTGACAATCGCGCTGAGCTGGGCGCTGACGCGCGCGTTGCGGCAGATCCCGGCGCGACGAAGGTGCTGTGAAAATCCGTAGCGACGACCTTGTAGCCCGGATGAGCGCAGCGATATCCGGGACAACGTGTACCCGTGAATCCCGCATGTCGCTTCGCTCATGCGGGCTACGAAACAATCAGCCAGCCTTGCCGCTCATATAGGCCGGCAGCCAGCGCTCGAACGCCGACTTCAGCGCATCCACCGAAACCGCCGTTTCGCCGGCAACGGCGATCGCATCGCCGCCCGTGGTGCCGATCCGCACGCAGGGCACGCCCGCGCCCTTCATCTTGGCCAGCACCAGGCCGGCGTCCGCCGCCGATACCGTCACGATGTAGCGTGCCTGATCCTCGCCAAACCAATACGCATGCGGCACGATCGAGCTCGGCGCCGCCAATAGCTGCGCGCCGATGCCGCTGGCGATCGCCATCTCGGCGAGCGCGATCAGCAGACCGCCGTCGGAGACGTCATGCACGGCCGTGGCGGTGCCGGCGTGGATCATGCCGCGCACCACGTCGCCATTGCGCTTTTCGGCCGCGAGATCGACCGGCGGCGGCGCGCCCTCTTCGCGGCCGCAGATATCGCGCAGGTAGACGGATTGCCCGAGCCAGCCTTGCGTGTCGCCGATCAGCAGGATCGCCTCGCCCGCCGCCTTGAACGCCAGCGTCGCGGATTTGGTGAAATCGTCGAGCAGACCGACGCCGCCGATCGAGGGCGTCGGCAGAATGCCGCGGCCGTTGGTCTCGTTGTAGAGCGAGACGTTGCCCGACACGACCGGGAAGTCCAGCGCCGTGCAGGCTTCCGAAATGCCCTTCAGGCAGCCGACGAACTGGCCCATGATTTCCGGGCGTTCCGGATTGCCAAAATTCAGATTATCGGTGATCGCCAGCGGACGGCCGCCGACGGCGGTGATGTTGCGCCAGGCCTCGGCGACGGCCTGTTTGCCGCCTTCGAACGGATCGGCCTCGCAATAGCGCGGCGTCACGTCGACGGTGAGCGCGAGTCCCTTCGGCCCGTCCTCGACGCGCACCACGGCGGCATCGCCGCCGGGACGCTGCACGGTATTGCCCAGAATGACGTGGTCATACTGCTCCCACACCCAGCGCTTCGAGCCCAGCTCGGGCGTGGCGATCAGTTTTTCCAGCGCCGCCGAAATGCCGAGCGGCGGGGTCACTTCGCGCGCCTGCACCACCGGCAACGCCGCGGACGCGACATGCGGGCGGTCATAGAGCGGCGCCTCGTCGCCGAGTTCCTTGATCGGCAGGTCGGCCATGACGTCGCCGCCATGCTTGACCACGAAGCGCTTGCTCGGCGTGGTGTAGCCGACGACGGCAAAATCCAGTCCCCACTTCTTGAAGATCGCCTCGGCCTGTTTTTCCTTCTCGGGCTTGAGCACCATGAGCATGCGCTCCTGGCTTTCCGAGAGCATCATCTCATAGGCGCTCATGCCGGTTTCGCGCGTCGGCACCGCATCGAGATTGAGATCGACGCCGAGATCGCCCTTGGCGCCCATCTCGACCGCCGAGCACGTCAGCCCCGCCGCGCCCATGTCCTGGATCGCGATCACGCAATCGGCTTCCATGATTTCGAGGCAGGCTTCCAGCAACAGCTTTTCCGCAAAGGGATCGCCGACCTGCACCGTCGGCCGCTTCTCGGCGGAATCGTCGTCGAATTCGGCTGACGCCATCGAGGCGCCGTGAATGCCGTCGCGGCCGGTCTTGGAGCCGAGATAGACGATCGGCATGTTCACGCCCGAGGCCGCCGCATAGAAAATCTTGTCGGTGTCGGCGAGGCCCACCGCCATCGCGTTGACCAGGATGTTGCCGTCATAGCGGGTATGGAAACGCACCTGGCCACCGACGGTCGGCACGCCGAACGAATTGCCATAGCCGCCGACACCGGCGACCACGCCCGACACCAGATGCCGCGTCTTGGGGTGCTCCGGCGCGCCAAAGGACAGCGCATTGAGGCACGCGATCGGCCGCGCGCCCATGGTGAAGACGTCGCGCAAAATGCCGCCGACGCCGGTGGTCGCGCCCTGATACGGCTCGATATAGCTCGGGTGGTTGTGGCTCTCCATCTTGAAGACCACCGCCTGGCCGTCGCCGATGTCGATGACGCCGGCGTTCTCGCCCGGGCCCTGGATCACCCAGGGCGCCTTGGTCGGCAGACCCCGCAGATGGATGCGCGAGGATTTGTACGAGCAATGCTCGTTCCACATCGCCGAGAAGATCCCCAGTTCAGTAAAGCTCGGCACCCGTCCGATCAGCTTGAGGATGCGCTCATACTCGTCGGGCTTCAGGCCATGGCTGGCGACGAGTTCGGGGGTGATCTGGGGCTCGTTCATGGATGCCTTAATAGGGAGATCGACAGGGGGCGAAAAGGCCTTTTATGGCGCATTTCAGCCCTGTCCAGAGCTTTGCGAAGGGGGCTTTGCGGGATCGGCGTTTGCACATCGTTCCCGGATCAGATTTAAGAGCGGAAACATCCAATTGAAGGCCATTTTTAGTGAACGAGCTTCCCCAAAACGCATTTCAGCGCCGCCCGGACCTGCATGTCGAAACCGAGGGCGAATTCAAGGGCTGGCGGACCTGGACCCGCGACAATTTTGAGACCCATACCGGTCCGTTCTGGCACCGGATGGACGAAAACGGCCGCGTGCAATGCGCGTTCCGGGTCGAGAAGAAGCACCTCAACGGGCAGAACAACGTCCACGGCGGCTGCTTCATGTCGTTTGCCGATTATTCCCTGTTTGCGATCGCTTCCCCGGTGCTGCAGGGACCGGGCGTGACGGTATCGTTTTCCTGCGAATTCCTCGACGCCGCGCACGAGGGCGAACTGATCGAATGCGACGGCGAAATCACCCGCGCCGGCGGTTCGCTGATCTTCCTGCGCGGCGTGCTGAAATCCGGCGAACGGTCGCTGTTCACCTTCTCAGGAACCATCAAACGGGTGAAATGGAAGAAGCCTGCAGGCGCAGGCGCCGTTGCAACCTGACACACGACCGATCCGTCGCGGCTGGCGCGACTATGCGTTGCTGCTCGCGCTGGCGTGCTGCTGGAGCTCGACCTATCCGCTGACCAAGATCGGGCTCGGATCATTCCCGCCGATCACCTTCATCTCGGTGCGCTCGCTGATCGCCGCGGGCTTTCTGCTGGTGGTCTTGCGCGTCCGCGGGATTCCAATGCCTGCGGAAGCCAGGGCCTGGAAGCTGTTCGCCCAGCAGCAGACGATGAATTCGACGTTTCCATTCCTGCTGATCACCTGGGCGCAACAATATGTGCCGGCGTCAAATACGGTGGTGCTGGCCTCGACGACGCCGATCTTTGCCTTTCTCATTACCTGGGCCATTACGCGGCACGAGCCGGCCACGCTGCTCAAGCTTGTCGGCGCCATTCTGGGGTTGGCTGGAACGGGCGTGATCATCGGCCTCGACGCGCTCGCGACGCTCGATGCCAATATCCTCGCCGAGATCGTGATCCTTATCGCCACCATCTCGTTCGCCTGCGCCACGATCTTCGGACTGCGGCTGACCGACTACGACCCGATGGTGGTCGCCGCCGGCTCGCTGTTATTCGGCGGGCTGATATTGCTGCCGGCGTCGTTGATCGTCGATCATCCCTGGACCTTGCGGCCGACGGCCGAGGCGCTGATTGCCACGGTTACGCTCGGAATATTCTCCAGCGCATTCGGGTTGATGCTGTTCTACATGTGCCTGACGCGGCTCGGCACGCTCACCACCAACGCGCAAGGTTATTTGCGCATCCCGATCGGCGTCGGCCTGTCGGTGGCGCTGCTCGGCGAAGCCGTCCCGGCAAATCTCGCGCTCGGCCTCGTTCTCGTCATGGCCGGTGTCGCTGCCATGACGATCCCGAAAGATGCCTACCGGCGGTGGCGGAGTCGCAGCGGCTGAACCCCGCGCAATTCACTAAGTCACTTCTATTAAATCCTCATCCTGAGGAGCCGCGAAGCGGCGTCTCGAAGGATGTAGGCCACAGACGGGCCTACATGGTTCGCCCGGCGATGCAAAGCATCGTCCGGAGACGCGCGTGCCGCGCTCCTCACCATGAGGGATTTATAGCGCAGGCCTACTGCACGCTCACCAGCGTCAGATCGACGAACCACGACTGCGGCGAAACGAAACCCTTGACCTTCGAACTCATCGCGCGGGGATTGAGATCGTGGACGATATAGAGCCAGGGCGGGTTGTCGACCAGCCGCTCATGGGCCTTCTTGTAGGCGGTAGAGATCGCCTTCGGATCGGTTGATTCCGAGATCGTCTTGAGCGCGTCTTCGAAGTCGTCGTCCTTCCACTGCTCGAAATTGAAGCCGTTCGGCGAGAAATTGGCGGCCAGGAAATAGCGCGCCATGACGCCGGCATCCGACGACGGCGAGCTGATATTGAGCACCATGGCGCCGCGCAGATTCGGACTGTCGGGCGTGGCGCGCGCCGCCGTCAGCAGCACCTGCCATTCGATCACGTCGAATTCTACGTTGACACCGCAGGCCTCTTTCAAATTCTGCTGCAGGAACTCGTTCATCGGCAACGGCAGCATCTGCCCGGAGCCGGAATTCGAGATCAGCGCCTTGAACGAGAGCGGCTTCGCTGCCGTGTAGCCTGCTTCCGCGAGCAGCGCCTTGCCCTTGGCCGGGTCGGACTTGTAGCGATTGACCGGCGCGCCGAAATCGGGATCGCTGGCCTTGAGCCAGCCGACCGAAGGCTCCGCGGTGCCGTTGAGCAGCGAGACCAGCCCTTCCCGATCGATGCAATAGTTCAACGCCTGGCGAACTCTGACATCCTTGAACGGGCTGTTGGCCGCGCCGATGTTGTAGAACCACGGCCAGACATGCGGATAGGAACCGGTGGTGATGGTGAAGCCCGCGGACTTCAGCGAGCCGATGCCGTCGGGCGGCGGCACTTCGATCCAGTCGACCTGGCCGGCGCGCAACGCGGCCAATCGCGAATTCGCCTCGGGGATCGGCATCAGTACGACATTGTCGATCTTCGCCTTCTTGCTGGGGTCCCAATAGCCGTCCCAGCGCGTCAGATCCGCCTCCTGCCGCGGAACGATTTTCGTAATGCGGAACGGCCCGGTGCCGGCCGCCGGCAAGGTCGCGACCTTGGCCCACTCCTTTCCTGCCTTCTCGAATGATGTCGGCGAGGTGAACAGGAGATAGACCGCCATGTAGGGAAAATAAGAGGCGGGCTTGGTGGTGGTGATGGCGACGGTGGCGTCGTCGATCTTGCGGTAGCTGCCCATCACGGGCACGCGCGCCCGCGACATCGCCGAACTCGGCGGCTCAAATTGCGGGCTCTCGCTGTTGAAATAGCGGTCAAGATTCCAGATCACGGCGTCGGCATTGAAATCGGTCCCATCGTGGAATTTGACGCCCTGGCGCAGGTGGAAAATCCAGGTCTTGTTGTCCGCGGGGTCCTGCTCCCACTTCTCCGCGAGCCCGGGACGCAAGGTCGCCAGTTGGTCGGTTTTAGTCAGATCCCACAGCACCAATCCCTCGAAGATCGGATAGCCGAGGAAGCGCATGCCCTCAAAACCGTTGTTCGGCAGCCCCGTCGCCGTGGGGATATCGGACGCCGTCATTGCGATGCGAAGCGTGGTTTCCGCCGTCGCCGAATGCGACGACAATAGAGCGGTCAGCAGCGCAACCGTGCAGAAAGCCTTGCGAATGGGCATGATATATCTCCGTCCGACGATCGGAAAATCCGCGTGTAGGATCAGGAGACAGGAGCAAGTTTCAGGCCAGCCAAATTTCTGCCGTTGACCAAAAATTCGGCAATTGGACGAGAACTATCCTGCGTCGCTGCGCTTCAATTCGACAACTGCTTTTCAGCGATCGAAAGCCATTCGGCCTGCGCCTCGCGCAGATATTTGGGCGCGCGTTTCATCTGCAGCAGGAGTTCATTGAAGACTACTCTCGCCTCGGCGTTGCGGCCCGTCATGCGCAGCAGCATGCCGTAACGAACGCGGGCCTCCGCGCCGGGAAAGTACGCCCCCAACGAGCGAGCATAGAGCAGATGTCCCTCGGCAGATTCGAAATCGGACCACTGCTGCTTCAGATCATCCAGCGTCGCGAGCGTATCCGCAAAACGATTGAGACCGAATTGCGCCTGCGCCTTGCCCAGCGCGTAGATCGGCTCCCGGCCTATCGGCAGCGTTAGGATATGATCGTAGTGGCGCTCGGCTTCGTCGAACCGCCGCACATTCAAGCATTCGGCTGCAAGCGCATGGCGCCTGGCAATGGTGTCGCTGGCGGCGAGCCGGTCGGACAGCTCGCGATAGGCCTTTTCTGGATCGAGTCTGCCGGCGATGCGCTTGCGCGCCTGCTGGGCCCCGGGATTTCCAAACCATTCCGGTACCAGCTCGACCACGATGTAGGCGAGCGCGCCGACCAGCGGGATCATCAGGATGATGAAGGCCCACGGCTGCAGCCGTCCGGTCTTCGATGCGTGATAGATCAGCGTGATGTCGAGCAGCAAGACGACGAGAGCAACAGGCATGGCGCATTCCAGGCGAACGTCACGGACGGTCCTTAGTGGCCTTGATAGCGCGGCAAGTTCAATCGAACAATCTCTAGTTGTTATAAGGCGGGGAATATCGGCCGGCGGCGCTTGTCAATTCCCCCAGAGCATCACCACGCTTGTGGCCGCCAGAAGCCTTCAACGGAAAAGCAACGAACTGTGATCCGCGAGCAGGAACGCAGTGTTGGCGATCCCGTTGGCCATTATGCAGCAACAAGGAGGAGCAATCATGAAACTCGCAGCATTGGGACTGGCAACGGCGCTTGCCTTCACCAGCAGTTTTGCACTCGCGCAGTCCAGCGGCGGCGCGGCAGGCGGAAGCTCGGCCACGGGCGGCGCGGCAACAAGCGGCACGACCACCGGATCTCCCGCGACCGGGACGACGTCAGGCAATGCGATGGGGACTAACCCCAGCACCGGCATGTCCAACAGCGCCGGCAGCGCCGCGGCCGGGGCGAACAGCGGGCTGAACCCGTCGGGGAACACGCTGATCAATCCCTCGCCCAGCGGTTCGACGCTGACACCGGCACCTGGCGGCCGATAATAGCTCGCCGACAACAAAAAGCCCCGCCGAGGCGGGGCTTTTTTACTCGCTTCGTCGCGGGCTGTTACTTCTTCTCTTCCAGCAGCTTTTTGTATTTCGCGACGTCGCGCGTCACCAGTTGCCCGAGCACTTCGGGCGCGAGTTCGTTGGCGTCGGGCGCGACGGTGGAGAGGTCGTGAAAGCGTTTTTTCACCGCCTCGCTATCGACGGCGATCCGGGCTGCGGCGTTCAGTTTCGCGATGACCGCAGACGACGTGCCCTTTGGCGCGAACAGGCCGTTCCAGCCCTGCGCCTCGAAATCGGGAAGGCCTGCTTCCGCCGACGTCGGCAGATCGGACAAGGTCGCAAGCCGCACCGTCGAGCCGACGACGAGGCCTTTCACCAGCTTGTCGTCGATCGCCTGCGACACCGAGGCGGCGGAGTCGCAGACGCCGTCGATCTGGCCGCCGATCGCATCCGTCAGTGCCGGCGCCGCGCCGCGATAGCCGACCAGCGTCACCTCGATGGCGGCCGCGTTTTCAAAACTCTTGCAGATCAGGAAATTCGACGAGCCGATGCCGGCATGCCCGAGATTGACCTTGCCGGGATTCTTCTTCGCATAGGCGATGAATTCCTGCAGGTTCTTTGCCGGAAAATCCTTGCGCAGCGCGACGATGCCGAACGTCTTCGCAACGACCGCAATCGGCGCAAAGGATTCCGGCGTGAACGGCAGTTTCGGATAGATCGTATAGGCCGCGGCGCTGGTGCCGGCATTGCCGATGGCGATGGTGTAGCCGTCGGCTTCCGCGCGCGCCGCGCGCGTCAGCGCGGTCGAACCGCCGGCGCCCGCGACATTCTCGATCACGATCGGCTGGCCGAGCGACTTGGCCATCTCCTCGGCCACCACGCGCGCGATCACGTCGGAGGTGCCGCCGGCCGCGAACGGCACGATCATGCTGATGGGACGCTTGGGATAGTCCTGCGCGTGGGCGGTTGCGGCGAGCGACAAGGTCGCGGCGGCAACGGCCAGCCGCACCGTCATGCGCATCACAAAGGACTTCACGCAGCTTTTTCCAGATGCGCGGCAAGGCCCGCGAACAGCCCGCGGCCGTCGGTGCAGCCCATGATGTCTTCGACGTGGTTTTCCGGGTGCGGCATCATGCCGAGCACGTTGCCGCGCTCGTTGACGATGCCGGCGATCGACTGCGCGGCGCCGTTGATGTTGGATTCGTCGTCGACGACCCCCTCCGCCGAGCAGTAGCGATAGAGCACCCGCCCCTCGCCTTCCAGCCGCTTCACCGTCTCCTCGTCGGCTTCGTAATTGCCCTCGCCATGCGCGACCGGCACGCGAATGACCTGCCCGGCATTGTAGCCGCGCGTGAACGGCGTATCCGAGCGCTCGACCCGCAGATGCACATCCTTGCAGATAAATTTCAGCTTCGCGTTGCGCATCAGGACGCCGGGCAGCAGGCCCGCTTCGCACAAGATCTGAAAACCGTTGCAGACGCCGAGCACGAGGCCGCCATCGGCCGCGAACTTGCGCACCGGGTCCATGACCGGCGCGCGCGCGGCAATGGCGCCGCAGCGCAGATAGTCGCCATAGGAAAACCCGCCAGGCACGACCACGAGATCGGTCCCCTTGGGCAGCGCGGTGTCCGCATGCCAGACCATCGCAGCCTCCTGGCCGGAGACCAGTTTCAGCGCCCGCGCCATGTCGCGCTCGCGGTTAATTCCGGGAAAGACGAGAACGGCTGATTTCATGAAAGCGCCTAGAGAAGTTCGACCCTGTAATTCTCGATCACCGTGTTCGCCAGGAGCTTGTCGGCGGCATCTTTCAATGCCGCCTCGGCCTTGGCCTTGTCGGCGCCCGACAGTTCGATGTCGAACACCTTGCCCTGGCGAACGCTGGCAACGCCATCGACGCCGAGCGATTTCAGCGCGCCTTCGATGGCCTTGCCCTGCGGATCGAGAATGCCGGACTTCAACGTAACGGTAACACGTGCCTTCACGATTTTGACCTCAGCTCTTCACCAGCACCGGGCCGGTGCCGGCCGGACGCTCGTTCTCCATCAGGATGCCGAGCCGCTTCGCCACTTCGGTATAGGCCTCCAGCAGCCCACCGAGATCGCGACGAAAACGGTCCTTGTCGAGCTTCTCGTTTGACTTGATATCCCACAGCCGGCACGAGTCCGGGGAGATCTCGTCGGCGACGATGATCCGCATCATCTCGTTCTCGAACAGGCGGCCGCATTCCATCTTGAAATCGACCAGGCGGATGCCGATGCCCAAGAACAAGCCGGTGAGGAAGTCGTTGACGCGGATGGCGAGCGCCATGATGTCATCGATTTCCTGCGGCGTGGCCCAGCCGAACGCGGTGATGTGCTCTTCAGAAACCATGGGGTCATTGAGCTGGTCGTTCTTGTAATAGAACTCGATGATCGAGCGCGGCAGCTGGGTGCCCTCCTCGATGCCGAGGCGCTGCGACAGCGAACCCGCCGCAACGTTCCGCACCACCACCTCCAGCGGCACGATCTCGACCTCGCGAATCAGCTGCTCGCGCATGTTGAGGCGGCGGATGAAATGGGTCGGCACCCCGATGTCGTTGAGGTGCTGAAACAGGTACTCCGAAATCCGGTTGTTGAGGACGCCCTTGCCCTCGATCACCTGGTGTTTCTTGGCATTGAACGCGGTCGCATCATCCTTGAAGTGCTGGATCAGGGTTCCCGGCTCCGGGCCTTCATACAGGACCTTGGCCTTGCCTTCATAAATACGGCGTCGACGGCTCATAGGGATGTACCGTGTTTTGTTGAAATCCATGAAATTGGTGTGCTCCGGATGACAAGGGTTGGCGACCACGACGGAGCTGCCGTGAAGGCCAGGTCCTAGACAGAAACGACCGAAACAGAACAAGAACCCAGCCTGCTGGCAACCTATCCGATTGGCCCATCCAGCACAATCGACCCGGCCCGATTGGGCCCAACTTATAACGGTTACCTGCGGCCTAACGGCCCGTTGTTTTACCGATTCGCCCCCTCTATCTAGGTAGGCGATCGGGCCGCGACAACGTTGGCCCAATTTACCATTTCCGGGGATTGGAACCGCAGAATGACCACTTTCGACAAGCGCGAGGAAGGTTTTGAGAAGAAATTCGCCCTCGACTCGGAGCAGACGTTCAAGGCCGGGGCGCGCCGCAACAAGCTGCTCGGTCTTTGGGCAGCCGAAAAGCTCGGCCTGTCGGGCGATGCCGCCACGGCCTATTCCAAGGAAGTGGTCGCGGCCGATTTCGAGGAAGCCGGCGACCAGGACGTCGAGAACAAGGTCGTGAAGGATTTTGCCGCCAAGGGCGTCGCCATCGCCGCCGCCGAGGTGCGCGTCAAGATGGACGAGCTGATGGCGGCAGCGGTCGCCCAGGTGAAGGCCGGGACGTAAGTCGCGAATAGGGAGTGGCGAGTAGCGAATTGGGAAAACTCCGTTCGCTACTCGCCATTCGCCATTCGCCCCTTTGAATATTCTTTCCGAACGATCTCCAGCAATCGCCGCGCCGCCGCGCTCAAAAATCCGCCGCGGCGCGTTACCGTGACGACGTCATCGCTCGCCCTCAGATCGCCGACATCGATGGTCGCGATCGTCTTGTGTCGCAATTCTTCCGCGGCATTGCTCTCCGATAACAGCGCGATGCCGAGGCCGGCTTCGACCAGGCGCTTCTGCGCAGTCAGGCTGTCGACCGGCGTCCAGTCGATTTCACCGAGCCCGTGGGTCTGAAACAGCGCAAACACATGCGAGGCCGTGATCTCGCGCCTTCCAGGTACCACGGGGAATGCAATCCAGCGTTCACCTCGCAATTCGGCCAGCTTCGCGATTCGGCGGCCGGCGCGCGGATGATCGAGCGCGCACACCACCTGCAACCGTTCAGCAAACAGCAACTCGCAATCGAGGTCGCGCGAGCGGTCGCGGTCATATCGCAGGCCGACCGTCGCCTCGCCGCGCCGGATCAGGTCGCTGACATCAGCGCTGGTCGCCGTGCGCAGGCTCAATTCGACCTCGGGATGTTCGGCCGCGAAGCGCTTTAAAATCGCCGACAGCCGCCCGCCGGCCAGCGTGCCGACCACCGCGAGCGCAATCGGCCCCGAATTCGGCCGCGCCAGCGCGCGGACCGCATTCTCTGCATCCTGGGCGGCGGCGACCGCGCGCTCGGCATACGGCACCATCACCCGCCCCGCGTCGCTCAGCATTGTGCGCCCCGCGATCCGCTCGAACAGCGGCATGCCGAGTTCCTGCTCCAGCAGCGCAATGCGCCGCGAGATCGCCGGCTGCGAGCGGTGCAGCGCCTTCGCCGCGCTCGAAATGCCGCCGCGGCGGTGAACGGTCAGGAAGGTCAGAAGCGCATCGCTGTCCATGTCTCGTCCATGCAAAAAGCTGATGATGGATAGAGAAATAACAAATTTGGCTGATGGGAGCCAGCCCGCTAGCTTCGCCGCCAGCCAGAACCGGCCAATCAACGAAGCGGAGCCTGCCGATGCGAACCCAGATGGAAAAAGCCGAAGCCTTCCGCGCGCTGCATGCGCGCCCCGGCGCCTTCATCATCCCCAATCCCTGGGACGCCGGCACGGCCAAATTGCTGGCCGCGATGGGGTTCGAAGCGCTGGCGACCACGAGCCTCGGCGTTGCCAACACGCTCGGCAGCGTCACCGTCAGCCTCGATGCCATCATCCAGAACTGCCGGACAATTGCCGACGCCACCGACCTGCCCGTCAACGCCGATCTGGAGAATGGCGGCGCGGATGATCCGAAGACCGCGGCGAAGGCGATCGCGCGCGCGGCGGAGGCCGGCTGCGTCGGCGGCTCGATCGAGGATTTCACCGGCAATCCGCGCGAGCCGATTTACGATTTCTCGCTCGCAGTCGAGCGCGTGCAGGCGGCGGTCGAAGCGGCGCGCGCGCTGCCCTTCCCGTTCACGTTGACGGCGCGGGCGGAGAACTTCCTGTATGGCCACAAGGATCTCGACGACACCGTCAAGCGGCTGCAGGCCTTCGAGGCGGCAGGTGCCGACGTGCTGTATTCGCCCGGCCTGTATGACCTCGACACCATCCGCACCGTGGTGTCATCCATCGGCAAGCCGTTCAATCTGGTGATGGGCTTTGCCGACCCGACGCTGACGCTCGATCAGATCTCGAAAGCCGGCGTCAAGCGCATCAGCATCGGCGGCGCCATGGCCCGCTATGCGCTTGCCGCCTTCTTGCGGAGCGCCCGCGAGATGAAGGATCACGGCGCGTTCACCTTCGTGCGCGAGATGGCGCCGATGAAGGAGGTCAGGGCGGCGTTCAAGTGACCTGTCTACACGGCGTCATTCCGGGATGGTCCGAAGGACCAGACCCGGAATTGCGAGATTCCGGGTTCGCTTCGCGCCCCGGAATGACGGAGTGATCAAATCACTCCTCCTTGAAGCCATACTCCGGCACGTTGCCGCTGGCGCCGTAATATTTGTACGGCAGGAATTTTCCGGACATGGTGATCTTGACCCGGTCGCCCTTCGGATTGGCGACGCGCTCCATCGCCATGTCGAAGTCGATCGCCGACATGATGCCGTCGCCGAATTCCTCCTCGATCAGCGCCTTCCACGCCGGCCCGTTCACCATCACCATTTCGTAGAAGCGATAGATCAAGGGATCGGTCGGCGGCATCGGCGTGCCGGCGCCGCGCATCGGCACCTCGTTGAGCATCGCGGTTTCGGATTTCGACAGCCCGAACAACTCGCCCGCATTGGCCGCCTGCGGCTTCGTCAGTTTCATCTGGCCCATGATGGCGCCGACGATCAGCACCTCCGAATAGCCGCCGATCTTTTCGCAGATGTGTTTCCAGCTCCAGCCCTTCTCGCGCTTGATGTCGAGCAGCTTTTCGGTGAGGTCTTCGCGTTTCATATGGCTCTCCCTTGTAAATCGTCATGCCCGGCCTCGTGCGGGGCACGTCCTTGCTGGTTGGTCTAGGAAGACGTGGATGGCCGGGACAGGCCCGGCCATGACGCCTGTTCTGAATCGACAGCCCCCGAAGCAATCACCAATTCCGGCTTCCCGATCCGCACCGTCGGCACGTTGCGCGGATCGTGGCCGGTCACATCGGATGCAAACGTCTTGCTGCGGCTGACCAGGAAATCGACGATGTGGTTGCGCAGCGCGTAGTAAAGCGGATGGCGATGCAGATCGATGCGGCCGCGGTTCTTCGGCAGCGGATTTTCCACGATCTCGGCCAGCACGGCGCCCGGGCCGTTGGTCATCAGAAAAATCTTGTCGGCGAGATAGATCGCCTCGTCGACGTCATGGGTGATCATGAACGCGGTCTGGCCGGTTTCCAGGCAAATCCGGCGCACCTCGTCCTGCAGCGTGCCGCGCGTCAGCGCGTCCAGCGCCGAGAACGGCTCATCCATCAGCATGATCTTCGGCGTGATCGAAAGCGCGCGAGCAATTCCGACGCGCTGCTTCATGCCACCAGACAGTTCCGACGGTCGCTTGTGCTCGGAGCCGGTCAGCCCGACCAGATCGATGAAGGTCTGCGCGTGCGCCTTGACCTTGGCGCGGTCCCAGTTGCGCCATTTCGAGGTGACGGCATAGGCGACGTTGCCGAGCACGGTGCGCCACGGCAGCAGCGCATGGCTTTGGAAGATCACCGCGCGGTCGAGGCTGGTGCCCTCGATCGCCTGGCCGTCGACGATGACGGCGCCCTCGCTCGGCTCATCGAGCCCGGCCAGGATGTTCAGCACCGTGGTCTTGCCGCAGCCGGAATGGCCGATCACGCAGCCGAATTCGCCGCGCGCCATCGAGAGCCAGAGATTCTCGAACACCGCGACCTCGCCGCCGCTTGCGCCGGGATAGCGCTTGGCGATCGCTTCGATGGAAATGAACTTGTCGGTCATCGCCTCACTCCGGGAACGTGACCATGCGCGTGAAGCGCGCCAGGATCTGGTCGAGCAGCATGCCGACGATGCCGATCAGGAGAATGGCGATGATGACGTTGGTGATCGAGAGGTTGTTCCACTCGTTCCAGACGAAGTAGCCAATGCCGGTGCCGCCGACGAGCATCTCGGCCGCGACGATCACGAGCCACGCGATGCCGATCGAAATCCGCATCCCGGTCAGGATCGTCGGCGCGGCGGCCGGCAGGATCACCGTGAAGGCGCGCCTGATGGTACCGACTTCAAGCGTTCGCGCGACGTTGATCCATTCCTTGCGCACGGCCGCGACGCCGAACGCGGTGTTGAGCAGCATCGGCCACACCGAGCAGATGAAAATGACAAAAATCGCCGAGATCGAGGAATCCTTGATGGTGTAGAGCGCCAGCGGCATCCAGGCCAGCGGCGAGATCGGCTTCAAGACCTGGATGAACGGATCGAGCGCCTTGCTGATCAACGGCGACATGCCTATCAGGAAGCCGAGCGGGATCGCAACGATCACCGCGAGCAGATAGCCGAGGCCGACGCGGCCGATGGAATAGCCGAGCTGGATACCGAGGCCCTTGTCGTTCGGCCCCTTGTCGTAGAATGGCTGCTTGAGGTGCTCCCACAATTTCGCGCCGACATCGAGCGGCCCCGGCATCGCCGATTTGCCTTGGGTTGCCGTCAGCCCCATCAGCTTGGCGTATTCCGGCGACATGGTGTTGGTGGCAGCGGTCGAGCGGGTGGCGAGATGCCAGATGCCGAGGAAGGCCGCGAACAGCGCGATGGAAACCACGGCCGCCCGGAAGCGAAGGGAGAAGGTCATCGCCCTCTCCCCACCCGCCGCGTAGCAGTGAATACCGTCCGTCTCACGACGCCTTCCTGATCTTGAAGCTCGCAAGATAATCGTCCGGCTTTTCCGGATCGAACGTCTTGCCCATCACGGAGAAGGATTTGTACGATGTGGCCGGCGGCGTCAGGCCCATTTCGGCCATCACCTTCTTGGTGTCGGTCGCGAGATAGACCTGCTCGGCCACCGCCTTGTAATCGACATCGCCCTTGATCTGGCCCCAGCGCTTCATCTGCGTCAGCATCCACACCGCAAACGACTGCCAGGGGAACGGATCGAAATCGACGCGCTTGGCGTCGGTCTTCACGCCGCCCAGGCCGTCCGCATAGGTGCCGGTCAGCACCTGCTCCAGCACGGTGACGGGCGCGTTGATGTAGTTGGCCGGCGCGATCGCTTCCGCGATCTGCTTGCGGTTTTCGGCTTTCGACGCATAGGCGGTCGCATCCACGATCGCCCGCGTCAGCGCAGCAAAGCTGTTCGGCGAGCTGGTGATGAATTCGCGGCTGGCGGCAAAGCTGCAGCAGGGATGGCCGTCCCAGATTTCCTTGGACAGGATGTGCATGAAGCCGACGCCGTCATAGATCGCGCGCTGGCAGATGTTGTCGGGCGCGAGGAAGCCGTCGATGTTGTCGGCGCGCAGATTGGCGACCATTTCCGGCGGCGGCACCGAGCGGAGCTGCACGTCGGTATCGGGATCGAGGCCGTGTTCGGCCAGATAATAGCGCAGCAGATAATTGTGCATCGAATAGTCGAACGGAATGGCGAACTTCATGCCCTTCCAGTCCTTTGGATCGCGCTTGTCCTTGTGCTTCATGGCGAGCGTGATGCCCTGCCCGTTGATGTTCTCGATCGCCGGCACCGTGAAGGGAATCGGATTGGCGCCCAGTCCCAGCGAGATCGCGAGCGGCATCGGCGCCAGCATGTGGGCGGCGTCGTATTCCTTGTTGATGGTCTTGTCGCGTATGACGGCCCAGCCGGCGGTCTTCACCACTTCGACGTTGAGGCCGTGCTTGGAATAGAAGCCGAGCGGCGCGGCCATGATGATCGGCGTCGCGCAAGTGATCGGAATGAAGCCGACCTTGAGGTCTTTTTTCTCGGGCACACCGCCTTGCGCGAACAATTCGGTCGCGGTCTGGAGCGGGAAGAATTGCGAGATCGCGGCCAGCGCGGTCGAGGCGCCGACCGATTTCATGAACGCGCGCCGCGCCGCGTCCTTGGGAAACATCGCGCGCATCACGGCGGAGGCGACGACGCCTTCATAGCGCTGGTCCTCGCTCTGCGCGGGCTCGCAGCGCAGCGCCAAGGCGGCATGTTCGTGTTCGGCTTCGCTGACATGCTGGCCGCAATGGCAGCCTCCGGCACGAAGACGGCGATCGGGATCGAATGGGTTATCGAAGGTAGACATGAGGCCTCCTGCACCGGTGTTGCCCCCTAATTAAGCAAGCCACATGCCAGCCCACTTCTTCGGCGATTGCGCTGATGTCGCAGCGATTTGTGCTGATATTGGCGATTACGAAAATTCGTGATAGACGAAAACTCGTAGCATGATTACGAAATCTCGGAGTTTTGGCGTGTTGGATCTTGCTCTCGGTTCTGCGGCTGGAGCGCAGGATGTCGATCTCCAGGCCGCAGCGTTCGAGTTTGCGGTCGAGCCGACGCTGCTGCTCGATCCCCATGCCGACCTGATTCTCGACGCCAACCCCGCCGCCTGCGCCCTGCTCGGCTATGACCGCGCGCTGCTGCGGCAGACCAGGGTCAGCACGCTGCATGCGGGGCAACTGCCCGCACTGATCGTCTTCACCCAGGCCGTGCTCGACAAGGGCGCGTATTGGACCAACGCGCTGACGCCGCGCCACGCCACCGGGCAAACACTCAGGCTGGAATATGCCGGCTCCCGCGTACCGGGCGACGGCCGCGCGCTGGTGCTGCTCACCATGAGCGATCTCGATGCCCGACGTCGCCGCTATGTCGACGCGGCGGCCGAAGACCACATGCGCGGCGGGATCGCGACCTGGCAGCGGGTCGAGCGCGTGTTCCAGGATATCGAACGCGAAAACCAGCTGATCCTGCGCGCCGCCGGCGAAGGCATTTATGGCGTCAACGCCGAGGGCAAGACCACCTTCGTCAATCCGGCCGCCGAGCGCATGCTGGGTTGGCCGGCGGAAGAACTTGTCGGCAAGGCAATCCATCCTATCGTCCATCACACCCATCATGACGGCCGGCACTATCCCGATCATGACTGCCCGATCTACGCGGCGTTCCGCGACGGCGCGGTGCATCAGGTCGACGGCGAGGTATTCTGGCGCAAGGACGGCACGCCGGTCTGGGTCGAATACACCTCCACTCCCATTCGCGACCGCGGCGTGGTGGTCGGCGCCGTCATCGTGTTCCGCGACGTCAGCCAGCGCCGCGAGGCCGACGAAAAGCTGCATGCAGCGCTCGCCGAAGTCGACCGCCTGCGCGAGCGGCTTGAGCTCGAAAACGCCTATCTGCAGGAAGAAATCCGCATCGAGACCAATCCGCGCGGCATCATCGGCCAGAGCGAGGCGATCCAGAAGACGCTGCGGCAGGTCAAGCTGGTAGCCCCGACGTCGGCAGCGGTGATGATCACCGGCGAATCCGGCACCGGCAAGGAGCTGATCGCGCGCGCCATCCACGAAGCGAGCAGCCGCCGCGACCGGCCGCTGATCCGGGTCAATTGCGCGGCGATCCCGCGCGAGCTGTTCGAAAGCGAGTTCTTCGGCCACATCCGCGGCGCCTTCACTGGCGCGATGCGCGACCGCATCGGCCGCTTCGAACTCGCCGACGGCGGCACGCTGTTTCTCGACGAGGTCGGCGAAATCCCGCTCGAGCTGCAAGGCAAGCTGCTACGGGTGCTGCAGGAGGGCAATTTCGAGCGCGTCGGCGAAGAACGCACCCGCGCCGTCGACGTCCGCCTGATCGCCGCCACCAACCGCGACCTCAAGCAGGAAGTGCAGCGCGGCCGTTTTCGCGAGGACCTCTACTTCCGCCTCAACGTCTTCCCGGTGGAATCGGTGCCGCTGCGCGAACGGCGCGAGGACATTCCGCTGCTGGCGCAGCACTTCCTCAACAGCGAGAGCAAGGCGCTGAAATCCGAGCTGCGATTGTCGGAGGGCGATGCGCGGAGGCTGTCGCGCTACGACTGGCCCGGCAATGTCCGTGAACTGCAGAACGTGATCGAGCGCGCCGCGATCCTCGCGCAGAACGGCCGGCTGCGCATCGACCTGCCGGATGTAGCGGGCGCGCAGCCCTCCCCCGGCGCGCAGCGCGTGAAAGCCGACAGCCGCCCCACGGTCATGACATCAACGGAAATGCGAGCCCACGAGCGCGCCAACATTCTCGCCGCGCTTGAGGCCTGCTCCGGCAAGGTGTTCGGCCCCGGCGGCGCCGCCGAAATGCTCGACATCAAGCCGACCACGCTGGCGTCGCGCATCAAGGCGCTCGGGATTGCGAATGGGCGCGGCCTGGCCGGCTGATCAGGATGCGTGCTCCGGCGTTCTAGAGCAAGCGGACACCCGGCTCGACTGAGGGTGGCGCGTCGTGGACCCATAACGGACGCAGCGCCAAATTGTACCGATGCAGTTAAAGGTTGAGTGAACGTTTACATGCAACACTTGGCCCGCGCTGAGGAAAGCTGCTGCAATCGGATCAACAACACACGAAGCTTATTGGGCCATCCAGATGTACGTTTTCAGAGAATTCAACGACGCACATAAAGGGCTGGTACACCGATCGATGGTCTTGCATCTCGTAGCAGTCGCCGCTGTGTGGGGAGCAGCGCTCTTCTCGCTCAATGACGCACGCGCCGCTCTAACAACGACGCTACTCGTCTCACTTGCATTCCACATTGCTTATATCATCAATTTGACAATCACTCACGATCTCGCCCTTACTGCTAAACAGTATTTTGCAACGTTGTGCGCTCTCCCTGTTGTGGGATTGATGTTACTCTTTGCCTATTTCCGGGCTTCGATCCGGGTCTTCGGCTGGGACACTTTTAACCCAATTTTTCTTTGGCTGGCGCTCGCCACGTTTCTCGTTGTTTACATTGATTTTGCAGTCGCATCCCTATTGCGATCCGTCCTAAGGACGAAAATAGCGTAGCAGACATTCTGGCTACCGTATGAACCCGGCTGGTTCAGCACTCATGGTGTAATCTCAAATGGCACCTGCCAACATGGAGCTTCGCTAATAAGTGTTCAAATTCAATCGCATTATTGGTTTCATAATTTTCGTAGCGCTCGTCTACAGCTTGCTCCAGGCCGCCGGATTTCTCCCTCAGGGCGCACCTCGGCTGCTTCCTCAACGCAGCGGCTCGCCTGCGGCTTAAGATAGATGCTTCATATCTAATAGTCCGCTGCTGGCACCACATCGGACATCGCGCCCCTGCCGTTACCACGCCGCGCCGATGCACGTCGCAAAGTAAAAAGCCGCGGCCGCTTTCCAGTGCTGCGCTTCCCCTATAGCATCGCCCCAAGACGACCGGATCAACCGGTCGCTACGGCAAAGGGGAGGATTTCATGCGTCGCAACATTCTTGCCGCGTCCGCGCTCCTGTTGTGGGGAGCGGGGCTGACCGCCTCCGCGGTCGCGCAGCAACCGGTCAAGCTCGGCGTTCTCAACGACCAAACGGGATTGTACTCGGATCTCAGCGGCATGGGCTCGGTCCACGCCTCGCGCATGGCGGTCGAGGATTTCGGCGGCAAGGTGCTGGGCCGGCCGATCGAAGTCATCTTCGCCGACCACCAGAACAAGCCCGACATCGGCGCCAACATTGCACGGCAGTGGATCGAGACCGAGGGCGTCACGCTCATCCTCGACGTTCCCAATTCGGCCGTGGGGCTCGCCGTGCGCGAGGTGACGCGTACGCGCGACGCCGTTGACATCAACACCGGCGCCGCCACGTCGGATCTCACCGGAAAAGCCTGTTCGCCGCATGGCGTTCACTGGAGCTTCGACACCTACGGCCTTGCCGCGACGATCGGCCAGGCGCTGGTGAAACAGGGTGGCGATAGCTGGTTCTTCATCACCGCCGACTACGCATTCGGGCATGCCCTCGAGAAAGACACCTCGGCGTTTGTCACAGCCGCCGGCGGCAAGGTGGTAGGGGCCGTGCGCCATCCGCTCAACACCGCCGACTTCTCGTCCTTCCTGCTGCAGGCGCAAGCCTCCAAGGCGAAGATCGTCGCGCTCTCGAACGCCGGCGGCGACACCATCAACGCAATCAAACAGGCCGGAGAATTCGGCTTGGGCCGCAAAGGCGACCAGCGCGTGGCTGCGCTCCTGCTGCAGTTTCCCGATACCCACGCCCTTGGCCTCGAGGCGGCGCAAGGCCTGACCGCAAGCGAGACCTTCTTCTGGGACCTCGACGACGCCACCCGCGCCTGGACCAAACGCCTGGTCGCCCGAAATGCCGGGAAGCCGCCGAGCATGATCCATGCCGGGACCTATGGGGCGACGCTGCATTACCTCAAGGCGGTGGCGGCGGCCGGCACGACCGAGGCGACCAAGGTGGTCGCCAAGATGAAGGAACTGCCGATCGACGACTTCTACACCAAGGGTACGGTGCGAGAGGATGGACGCGTGATGCGGCCTTATTATCTGCTGCAGGTCAAGAAACCCTCGGAATCCAAATATCAGTTCGATTATCTCAAGCTCCTTGCCACGGTGCCGGCTGAGCAAGCGGCGCGGCCGCTGAGCGAGAGCGCCTGCCCGATGGTCAAGCGCTGAGACCGGTCGCAGCGACTCCGCCTTGAAGCTAAAGCAGACATGAGAAGTTGAGAGGACCAGTACCAATGAGCATTGCAGATCCCAACAAGACGATCCTGACAGGCGAGAACCCTTTTATCCGCTTGAGCCACAAGGACGGCGAGCCGAACTCAACGGAGGCAAGCTATTGGCGGATCATCTTTTCGCCAGCAGGTCCCGGTCACGTTCTCTACTTGAAGAGCGAGCTGACGGAACGGCGCTGGCGCATCTACTCCGACAATATCGCGATGGCGCGGTGGCTGCAGTCAACCGTGCAGGGCATGCTCAATGCCGAGCTTTCCGATATGACGATCCCCTGTGCGGACGCGCAATTCTCCAAAGCTGGAGATCCGCGCTACTTCTGGACTGAACACGTCAAATCGCACGGCGAAGACATCTCACTTACCTGGTTCGATATCGGCGAGCCGCTGCTCATCCACTCGCAGCCGAACCAGATTCCCGACCGGCGCTACGGCGTGTGCACTGTGCTGATCCCAGCGCTCGGTACTCGTCTCGTCCGCAACGGCGTCGAGGCAGCGGGGCGATCCTGGCCGCGGGAACGGGAGGGACGGCCATTCTCAACGTCGGCATTGGCATTCTCGGAAAGCTGGACCGAAGCGATCTGAGGCGGAGCCGCCAAGCAGTCTCCGTTTTCCGCGCGGCGGAAGTCACCTGATCCGTGGCGGACACAGTGCCACACCGCCAGACCGCACGTTCTGCGCTAGCTTTGATGCCCGATCGGTCCTCGCGACAAGAACAACAAAGACCAAGGGCAGGAAAATGAGAAAGCTGACACGACGAATGTTCGTGATGGGTTCGGCCGCACTGTTGTGTGCGCCGCCCATAAAGACCGCGGCGCAATCCGCGTGGCCGGCACGGTCGATTCGAATCATCGTGCCTTATCCACCCGGCGGCCAGACCGACGGCATCGCGCGGGCGTTCGGCGACTTCCTGGCACGACAGGTGGGAAAGCCGGTCATCGTCGAAAACAAGGCCGGCGCCGGCGGCGTTATCGGCGTGTCGGAAGCGAAACGCGCCGAACCGGATGGCACCACCATTCTGTGCACGATCTCTTCGTCCCTCATCCAGAACCGCGTGACGGTTAAGGACCTGCCCTACGATCCCGAGAAGGATTTCATCTATCTGACGATGGTCAGCGGCGCCGGCGGTCCGGTGGTGGCAACGAAGAAGACGGGAGCCACCAACCTTCGAGAGTTCATCGAATATGCGAAGAAGGTCGGCAGCCTGAACTGGGGATCGTACGGCGTGGGTTCGACACCGCACGTCCTCATCGAGACGATCGCGAAGCAATACGGCATCAAGGTACAAGTCATCCAGTACCGCGGCGAGGCGCCGATGTGGAATGACGTTGCTGGACAGACGCTGGATGGCGCTGCGGGAAGCTATGCCGCAGCGGCGCCCGTCATCCAGGCGGGCACCGGAAATCTGATCGGCGTGGTCGGCACCCGCCTGCCGCCTTATCCAGACACGCCGACCATGACCGAGCAAGGCGCCGTCGGCGACTTCTACGACCTGCGCGCCTTCACCACCTTTGCGGTACCATCCGGCACGCCAAAGGACATCGTGGATCGGCTCACGCCGCTGTTGATCCAGGCCGGAACCGATCCGAAGGTTCAGCAGATGCTGAACAACTTCATACTGTCATCGCCGGCCGATTTCGAAACCACGAATTGGATCTTCAAGCGCGACAGCGAAGTGATGCTCCGCATCCTTCACGATCTCGGCGTCAAGCCATCGGAGTAATTGGCCAGCAGCCTAATAGCGGCGGCCGCCCACTGAGAACGACGAAGCACCGGGCAGCGAGTTGATCTCGCTGTCGATCCGGCCCGTCTGCTGGACGACGCCGACCCCGAGCGACAGGCTGAGATTGGACGTCGGCTGGAACTCGACGCCGGCATACGCGCTGGAAACGGGCAGCGTGCCCGACTTGGTATCGAACGGCGCGAATGCGTTGCTGCCGATGCCCGAATTGTATTTCAACGTATCGAAACCGGCAAAGAAGGTGACGGGCGGCCCGCCGCCGTTCTTGAGGCTATAGCCGAACTGCACGCCTTCGCTATAGAGCGAGCCAAAACCGCCGAAGGCGCTCTGGCTGAGACCGCTGAAGCCCATGGTGTTGCGCTGGCTGCCGACAAAAAAGCCGTTCGAAAAATTGTAGCGCGCGTGGGAAGAGCCGTTTCCGAGGTCACGGAAGTCGAAGCTCGGAAAGGTGCCGTATGCGTCAGGGCTCTCGCCCGCCGCGCCGCTAAATCCCATCGGCCAGCCCGGGATCCAGTAGTTCACCGGCGAGGCCTGCGCGTGGGCCGCTGGCGCGCCCAGGCACAGCATCGCTGCGACCATTGCAAGACCAAATCTGCGTGAGAACATCGACATCCGCGCCATCACCCGACTGCGCCGCAATTATACGCAAGCGACATCGGGAACGCCAGAGCGGCGCAATGGCGCGGTTCCATCAGTCCGCGCCATCGCTCAAGAATTGCAGGCCGCCTTGTTGCCGTCCAATTCGATGGAATCGGACGGCAACCACTGACACTTCGTTACGCTGCCTTGGTGAGCGTGGCCTCCGTCGGCAGCCCCTCCTCGATCGGCAGCGACGGATCGCGCGACCATTCGTTCCAGGAGCCGAAATACATCCGCACGTCCTTCACCCCGGCGTTTTTCAACGCCAGGAACGTGTTCGAGGCGCGCGCCCCCTTGAAGCAGTAGAGATAGACCGGCGTGCTTTGCGTGATGCCGACGGTGGCGCATTCCGCCAAAATTTCGTTCTTGGACTTGAAGCGCGGCCCCTCGGCCGTGGGCTTCATCATGCGGTACCATTCCAGCCACACCGCGCCGGGAATGCGTCCCTTGCGCGGGCAGAAATCCTTCCCGTACGGCGACGAGCTTTCGCCGATCCACTCGTCGATGTCGCGGACGTCGAGCAGCGCGATGCCGGGCTTGCCGACGGCAGCGAGCATGGTCTTGGCGTCGATCAGGATGTCGCCGGCTTCCGGCACGATCGAGAACGACGCCTTCACCGGCGACGGCACGTCCGTGGTGACCGGCAGGCCGGCGCCTGCCCAGGCGTCGTAGCCGCCATGCAGCACCTTGACCTTGGGATAGCCCAGCATAGTCAAGAGATAGTAGCCGCGGCAGGACTGGCCGAAGCCGGAATTCATCGACTGTTCGTAGATGACCGCGGTCTCCTTGCCCGAAAGTCCGGCGGCGCCGAACGCGTCGGCGAATTTCGTCTTCAGCTCCGCCATGCCTTCCGGCGTCGAGGTCGCCAGATAGGTGAAGATTTCATGGACGTTGACGGCGCCGGGGAGATGCCCCGCGCCGTAGGCTTCGGGATTGCGGGTGTCGATGACGACACACGGCTCTTTCTTGAGGAATTCCGCGAGTTCGCCGGCAGTAATCAGAACGTCCGTCATGGCAGGCCTCTCCTGTTTTATGGTTGCGGGTTGGGTCGAAACGGAAATCCCTCTAGCGCTCGTCGCCGGCCAGCATCTTGCGAAGCTGCTTGGTGGCGGGCGTGACGATGGCGACGAAATAGGCTTCGCGCAGCCGGCGCTGGGCGCGGTGGCTCTTCAGGTAGCCGCGCGCGCCGCAATGAAGCATCGCCGCATGCGCGGCCGCGACGCTGGCATCGCCGAGCCGCAGGCGAAGCGCTACGACGCGACGCCAATAGCTGTCGTCGGAATTATAGGGATCGCATGCCAGCGCCATCGTCTCCTTCTCGAACTCGGCATGGAGTTCGCGAAATTGCGTCGGCTGCTGCGGCAGATAGCGGTTGACGTGGCCGAGTGGCGCCCCGACCTCATCCATGATGCCGATGCAATCCTTGATCAGGCCGAGCCCCATGCCGGCCTGCAGCAGGATGAATCCAGCCCGGATTTTCTTCACGAACGGCCCGGCGTTTTCGGCCAGGATCAATTCGTCCGGCACAAACACATCACGGAACTGCACGCCATAGGTGCCCGTGCCGTCCATGGCGAGGAACGGCTTGCACGGCTGCAGGGTGATCGCCGGATCGGAGCAATCGGCAAGGAACATCACAATGCCGCCGTCCTCGTCCTCGCGCTCGAAGATGGTGCCGAAATAATGGTCGGGCCCGAGATTGGAGACCCAGGGCAGCGCCCCCTTCACGATATAACCGCCCTCGACCTTGCGGCCCTTCAGTTTAAGCCGCTCAATACCGAAGAAACTCTTCATCGGATTGGAAAGGCCGGTGCCACCGAGCACCCGTCCACTCGAAAAGCTGTCACCGAAGCGGCTTGCAAGCTTCAGGTTGGTCGAATTCGCGGCGTACCAGACCAGCGTGTTCTGGCACCAGGCCATGAAAGCCGTGGCGCCGCAGACCTCCCCGATCACGGCAATCGATTGGATGGCGCAGCGCAGATCCGCAGGTCCCTCCTGCGGGACATGGCTGCTCCACGCGCCGACCTTGCCGAGACCACGCAGCAACTCAGCCGGATAAACCGAGCCTGCATCAATTTCACTTGCAAGCGGTGCAAGCTCCTGACGCGCAATCCTGGCAACTTCGTCGGCAATGGTAGGTGCGGGCTGATCTGCAGCTTCGACACGAGATAAAGCTAGTGAACCCATGATCGTCTCCCGCACCCCTGTTGCACGCACAGCGTTCCGTTAGATGCTGACTTCGAGATTGACGGGCCGCGTAAACGTGTTGGCGACCGGCGACCATTTCTTGACGTGGGTCACCAGCGCATCGATCTCGCTCTTCGGAACGCCCTCGCATTCCATGTCGACCTTGACGCGCACATCGGTGAAGCCGACTGGTTTCTCGCTGACGTCGCCGGTGCCCCAGACGGCCGTGATGTTGAGATCGCCCTCGAGCTCGAGTTCGAGCTTGTTGACGATCCAGCCGCGGTGCACGGCGTTGGCGTGGAGGCCTACCGCAAGGCACGAGCCGAGCGCGGCCAATGACGCCTCCGACGGATTGGGCGCGGTGTCGTCACCCAAAAGACCGGGCGGCTCGTCGACGATGTAGGGCGCGAGGTTGCGGATGTAGTTGGCGTGGCGGAACTTGCCCTCCGCCACCGTCTTGCACTTCAAGGTCTTGATGACCTTCGGATTGGCCTTGCCGTTGATGATGAGCTGTTCCAGCCCACCCTTGTCGATTGGCGCCAGGCAGCCTGTGAGCACCGTTTTTTGAGCGACCGCAGTCATCTTTTCTCTCCCTAGGGTAGGATACCGAACGTTCTGTTTCCTGCATGAAGCGTGCCAGACCCGGCCAAAATCAAAAGCCGAACTTCTCTCGCCGCTTAGCGGTGCCTGCCCGGAAATTGATCAGCGCCGCGCTGCACAGGCGCGAAGCAATTGCCGCATGGGTGCGATTACTTTCCGCGCAAAGATGCGACTTGATGATTGCGCCGCGGTTCGATTAACTGGCGCGCATGGGCAGATCGGTTCCGAAGAAGAAGCAGTTCGCCGCAGGCGATGAAGAATCCGCGCGCGGGCGCCTGCTCAGCGCGGCGACGCACCTGTTCTGCAAGAACGGCATCAACGCCACCGGGATCGACGCCATCATCGACGAGGCCGGCACCGCCAAGACCACGCTCTACAAATTGTTCGGATCGAAGACCAACCTCGTCAATGCCGTGCTGGAGAGCGAAGGCAAGGCGTGGCGCGAATGGTTCATCGGCGCGATGGAAGATGGCGGCGGCGACGCGCAGACGAAGCTGAAGCGGATTTTTCCGGCGCTCAAGCGCTGGTTCGCCGAAGAGCGCTTTTACGGCTGCCCCTTCATCAATGCTGTCGCCGAACACGACAAGGACGCCAAGCAGTTCCGCAACATCGCGCTACGGCATAAAAAAGTTGTGCTGGCGCATATCGAAAAGCTTGCCGCCGACATGGGCGCGGCCGAACCGCAGATGCTGGCGCATCAACTTGCATTGTTGATCGACGGCGCCATCGTCGCCGCCATGGTGTCGCGCGATCCCAGCGTGGCGGACACCGCGGGCCTCGCGGCGGGAAATCTGTTCGGGCCTTCGAAGGTGAAGAGGCCGAAGCGCACGAGCGCGAGTGAACAGCTCGTTGCGGTGTAGGTGCCGTAGGGTGGGCAAAGCGCAGCGTGCCCACCATCTCGCAGCGTGCTCGATGATAGATGGTGGGCACGTCGCTTCGCTCCTTTGCCCACCCTACAAGGTGTCAGACCTCATCCTGAGGAGCCGCGTAGCGGCGTCTCGAAGGATGAACGCCACAGTGGGGCCTCATGGTTCGAGACGGCGCTAACGCGCCTCCTCACCATGAGGGTCTAACATTGACGCCCCTACTTCAGCGCGTCCGCGACCTTGGCGATGCCGGCATTGGCGCAGACCTCGTCCTTTTCGCCGCCCGGTGCGCCGGAAACACCGACGCCGCCGATCGGCTCGGCACCCGCCCTGATCGGAACGCCACCGCCGATACCAACCACATTCGGGATCTGCTTCAGGAATGCGTTCGCAGGATCTTCCATCTGCTTCATGGTTTGCTGCGAAGTCTGATTGCGGGTGCGGGCGGTATAGGCCTTCAACCGCGCAAACTCCATGGTATGGGGATTGGTGCCGTCGCCGCGAAGCGAGGCAGCGACGTTGCCGCCCTTGTCGACGATCACGACCGAAACCTTGAAGCCATCCTTGGTGCACTGCTCGATGGCGCCCTGCATGATGGCGAGCGCCATCGCCATCGAAACATTCTTCTCGACCTGTGGGGCCTGCGCCAGCACCGGCGAAGTGGCGAGAACGGATAGAGACGCAAGCACGGCAAGACGAACACGACGCATGTTATTAGCCTCCCTAAAGGGGTTATGGTGTCCCGCCTTGTTGAACCCTCGGTCGCCCCGATTAGTCCCGAGCCGGCCCACGAAATTCGTGGGCATCGCCGCAACCGCTGCAGGTTTGGAAGAGTTCTAACGACCTTCGACCAGGCTGGATTCAAGCCGCGCCAGTTCGCCCGCCAGATCGGCCTCGACATCGCAGACCCGCATCTCGATCACGCGGTAGTCGCGCGCCTCCAGCCACGTCCTCCGGCCGGCGCGGTCCGCGACGATGGCCTCCAATTCGTTGGCGTTGACCAGTTCGATCGCGAGCCGATGCACGAAGGAGACGAAATCCGGGATGTGACGCCCCACCGGAGTCTGGCGCTTGAACTGCCCGGCAAACCGGCGGTCGCGGGTTAGCGCCTGCCACAGGATTCGCTCGGCATCGGTCGGGTTGCGCCGCAGCAGCCGGGCGAGCCCGCGCACGGTCGAGCTGTCGCCCGGCGTCGCCGGCCCCTGCGCGTGCTCGGCCAGCAAGGCCCGCAATCGCGTGGCCTGTTCGCCGTCGAGCACGCCGCCCTTGGCCGGCCCCTTGCGGCCTTCGGCGATCGCCATCACCACCCCGTGCAGCGTGTGCATGTCCTGCTTGGTCGGGTCCATCCGCGTAAAAATGTTGCGCAGGTTCACCAGCATGGTCTCGCGCTTCTCGCGCGGGCGCAGGAATTCGACCTTGTCGAGTTCGCGGACCAGATTGTCGAAGAAGGCCTGCATCTGGTGCTGCGAGGCCGGCTCGGAGCGTTCCGGCATCGCGAACGGGAGGTCACCGCCGGTCGAAAGCTTGAACCATTCGTAGCCGATCAGGAGCACCGCCTGCGCCAGGTTCAGCGAGGCAAAACCCGGATTGACCGGAAAGGTGATGATCCGGTTGGCGAGCGCGACCTCCTCGTTCTGCAGGCCGTAGCGTTCCCGGCCGAACAGTATGCCCACCCCGCCGCCGGTGCCGACATGGGCCACGATTTCGGCGGCCGCTTCCACCGGGGCGACCACCGGCTTGGCCTGGTCATGGGCACGCGCCGTGGTGGCAAACAGCAAGGTCAGGTCGGCCACCGCCTGCTCGACGGTGTCGAACAATTGCGCCTGTTCCAGAATCTGGTCGGCGCCAGCCGCCGCCCGCTGTGCGGCGACGTTCGGCCAGCCGTCGCGCGGATTGACGATCCGCAGACGCGACAGCGCGAAATTGCCCATTGCCCGCGCGGCCATGCCGATATTCTCGCCGAGCTGCGGCTCGACGAGGATCACAACGGGTCCGGCTAAGTCGAAACCAGACTTGGTTTTATCGGTGCCCGAACCGGACATTCGCTACGTCACTTTCTGATTCAACTTCTGGAGCTGATTCGGCCTCTGAAGATTTTAAACGGACCGCGAAGCGCGCGGATGTTCAAGATCGCAAGCATCGCGCGTTTCGGAAGCGCGGGTGGAATTCGCAAGCCCGCCGCGCGGCTTAGTAACCTCTCCGAACGCTCGCTCAAAGTCTCAAAAAGAGCGGTCCCGCCCCGCCGCTTGCGCGCATTAGACTTTCGGATAGGCTAACAATCACAAACAAAGCGAAGCTGCAAACAAGCCCGAAAGCCGGTTCAACGGCGAGGGAATCTGAGAGGGAGGCGTCCATGCGCGGCAGGTGGTCGTTGGCGATATTGGGCGCGGTCCTGATCCTGGCGGGCGGCCTGCTCGCCCACTTCACCCAGACCGCTGATGGCATCCGGATCGAGGATGTCAGGTTCAAGGGCGCCAAGGGCAATACCATGAGCGCCCTGCTCTATATCCCTGCGAATGCCACGCCGCAGATCCCGGCCCCCGGCATCCTCGCCGTCCACGGCTACATCAATTCGCGCGAGACCCAGGACGGCTTTGCCATCGAGTTCGCCCGCCGCGGCTATGTGGTGCTCGCGCTCGACCAGACCGGCCATGGATACAGCGACCCGCCCGCCTTCGCAGGCGGTTTCGGCGGGCCCGATGGGCTGGCCTATCTGCGCAGCCTCGAATTCGTCGACAAAAACAATATCGGCCTCGAGGGCCATTCGATGGGCGGCTGGACCGTGCTGGCGGCCGCCACCGCCGCGCCCAACGACTACAGATCGATGGTGCTGGAGGGCTCCTCGACCGGCAAGCCGTTCGCCGCCGACGGCACGCCGAACTGGCCGCGCAACGTGGCGCTGGTATTCGCCCAGTACGAGGAATTCTCGACGTTGATGTGGGGCGAGGAGAAGGCCCGCGACGTCACGCAGAGCCCGAAACTGTGGGGCCTGTTCGGCACGCAAGGCGCGGTCGAACCGGGCAAGGTCTACGGCGACATCGCGCAAGGCACGGCGCGGGTGCTCCACACCCCCGCCATCACCCATCCGGCCGAGCACATTTCGCACGAAGCCATCGGCTACAGCCTCGACTGGTTCGCCAAAACCCTGCAGGGCGGCACGCCCCGCCCGGTCGAGGACCAGATCTGGTTCCGCAAGGAAATCGGCACGCTGATCGCGCTGCTCGGTTTTGTGGCGCTGTTGATCGGCGCTTTCGATGCGCTGCTGGAAGCGCCGATGTATTCCCGCCTGCGGCTGCCGGAGATTGCCGACGGCACCATGCCGGAGCATACCGCAGCCAGCGGCCGGCGCTGGACCACCGCCTTCATCCTGTCCGCCTTCATCCCGGCGCTGACCTATTATCCGGCGTTCGCGCTCGGCGGTACCTTCGTAAAGCCGTCCGCCTTCCTGCCCCAGGGCATCACCAACCAGATCCTGGTCTGGGCCGTCATCAACGGCCTGATCACGCTCGCCTTGATGCGGTTTGCGCCGAAACGCGCCAGCCGCAGCGGTATCGTCGCCCAGTCGGCCGTGATCGCCATCGCATCCGTCGCAATCGGCTACGCCACGCTATGGCTCGCCGACCTCGCCTTCAAGATCGACTTCCGGTTCTGGATCGTCGCCTTGAAGCTGATGAGCGCGAAGCAATTCCTGATCTTCCTGATCTATCTCGTGCCGTTCACGGCGTTTTTCGTCATCGCGCTGCATGTCCTGCACCGTAATTTCTCGACCATGGCCGCGCCCCGGGGTGCGCTCTATCTGACCAATATCCTGGCCCTGACGCTGGGCTTCATCGTGCTGGTGGGCGGGCAATACGCCATCCTCTGGCTCACCGGAAAACTGTTCAACCCGCTGCCCGACCCCGGCTTCGTGCCGCTCTCGACCATCGTCGCCATTCAGTTCGTGCCGCTTCTGGCGATCTGCGCCGTGATCGCGACCTTTACCTGGCGGCGGACCGGCTCCAGCCTGCCCGGCGCGCTGATCTGCGGCCTGTTCGTGACCTGGTACGTGGTGGCGGGGACGGCGACCCAGGCGGCGTTCTAACCTTAAGGCGTTCTTACCTAAAAGATGGGCTGAAACTGCATAGCGGCTTGGCTTCCGCCGGCCGGTTTGCAGTGCTATAGGCCGCGTATAATCACTCAACCCCGCCCACACGCGCGGTTTTCCGAGAAAAGGCCCCTTCCATCATGGCAAAAATCAAGGTGACCAACCCCGTCGTCGAACTCGATGGCGACGAGATGACCCGGATCATCTGGCAGTACATCAAGGACAAGCTGATCACCCCGTTCCTGGATGTCGAGCTTCTGTATTTTGACCTCGGAATGGAGTACCGCGACCAGACCAACGACCAGGTCACAGTCGACGCCGCCAACGCCATCAAGAAGGTCGGCGTCGGCGTCAAATGCGCCACCATCACCCCCGACGAGGCCCGGGTGAAGGAATTCGGCCTGAAGGAAATGTGGAAGTCGCCGAACGGCACCATCCGCAACATCCTCGGCGGCGTGGTGTTCCGCGAGCCGATCATCTGCAAGAACGTGCCGCGCCTGGTGCCCGGCTGGACCAAGCCGATCATCATCGGCCGCCACGCCTACGGCGACCAGTACCGCGCCACCGACATCAAGTTCCCCGGCAAGGGCACGCTGTCGATGAAATTCGTCGGCGAGGATGGCACCGTGATCGAGCGGGAAGTCTTCAAGGCTCCCGGCGCCGGCATCGCGATGTCCATGTACAACCTCGACGATTCCATCGCCGACTTTGCCCGCGCCTCCCTCAACATGGGCCTGGCGAAGAACTATTCTGTCTATCTCTCGACCAAGAACACCATCCTCAAGGTCTATGACGGACGGTTCAAGGACATCTTCCAGGACATCTTCGACAAGGAATTCAAGGCGAAATTCGACGCCAAGAAGATCACCTACGAGCATCGTCTGATCGACGACATGGTCGCGGCGGCCATGAAATGGTCCGGCGGCTACGTCTGGGCCTGCAAGAACTACGATGGCGACGTGCAGTCCGACACGGTGGCGCAGGGCTATGGCTCGCTCGGCCTGATGACCTCGGTGCTGATGACGCCCGACGGCAACACCGTCGAAGCCGAAGCCGCCCACGGCACGGTGACCCGGCACTACCGTGAGCACCAGAAGGGCAAGGAGACCTCGACCAACTCGATCGCGTCGATCTTCGCCTGGACTCGCGGCCTCTCTCACCGCGCCAAGCTCGACAACAACCCGCAGCTGGCAAAATTCGCCGACACGCTGGAAAAGGTCTGCGTCGCGACCGTCGAGGAAGGCTACATGACCAAGGACCTCGCGCTTTTGGTCGGCGCCGACCAGCGCTGGCTGTCCACGACCGGCTTCCTCGACAAGGTCTCGGACAACCTCGCCAAGGCAATGGCGGCGTAAGCCGCCGCTCTCGCCACGTCATTGCCTGCGACAAACGCAAAGCGTTTGCGCAAGGTAGCAACGCGACGAAGCAATCCATGTCTCCGCTTGGGGTACGATGGATTGCTCGGCGCCTGCCGTTGGGCGTGCATTCGCGCCGCCTGTTGGCTCACAGTGATAGAAAACCAACAACGGAGCACTACCGTGTCGTTCCCCAAGAACGCCGTACTCACAGCCATCTTTCTCACCGGGTCGCTCGTCAACGCGACCGCCCAGACACTTCCCGAGGCCATCGCAGCTCCTGGTGAAACCGCGATATTCACGCTGCATGCCGAAGGCGCGCAGGTTTACGAATGCAAGGCCGGCGCCGACGGCGCACTCGCCTGGGCGTTTCGCGAGCCGATCGCGACGCTCATTTCGGGCGGCAAGACGGTCGGCCGGCATTATGCCGGACCGACCTGGGAGTACAGCGACGGCAGCGCGGTGGTCGGTCAGGTCGCCGGCACGGCCCCCGGCTTCGTCGCAAACGACATTCCCCTGCTGAAGCTCAATGTGACTTCCCGGCGCGGCACCGGTGCTCTCACTCCGGCGACGACCGTGCAACGGATCAACACGGCGGGTGGAAGGCTCAATGGCGCCTGCTACAAGGCCGGCACCTATGAAAGCGTCCCCTACTCGGCCGATTACGTGTTCCTGCGCAAGGGCTGATACGATACGGCCATCCGAAGGTTTCGGACAACTCGTCAAGGCGATGGCATAATTGGCTGATAATGGTGTTGGTCTTTCGGGGCCAACACCATGGATTTTATGATGCCGATTGTCCGGAACGCCGCATTCGCTCTGCTTTTGTCATCGACGTCCGTGCTGAGCGCCTTCGCCCAGACACCCCTTCCTGACGCCATCGCCGCGCCCGGCGAGACCGTGGTGCTCACGCTCCACGCCGAAGGCGCACAGATATACGAATGCAAGGCCGGCGCTGACGGCAAGCTGGCCTGGGCATTCCGCGAGCCGATTGCGGCCCTGCTGCTCGACGGCAAGACCGTCGGCCGGCACTACAACGGACCGAACTGGGAACACATCGACTCCAGCGCCGTCGTCGGCAAGGCGGTCGGCAATGCGCCTGGCGCTACGCCGAACGATATCCCCTGGCTGAAACTGACCGTGACCTCCGGACGCGGCACCGGAATCCTCTCGGGCGTCACCACCGTGCAGCGGATCAACACGGCGGGCGGCAAGCTAGAGGGCGAGTGCGACAAGCCCGGCAGCCATCGCAACGCACCCTACTCCGCGGACTACGTGTTCCTGCGCAAGGGCTGACACCGCGCGACATCCGGAGAGGACGATGCTGTTCATGGTGATCGAGCGCTTCAAGAACCAGGATCCAATCCCAGTCTACAGGCGCGTGCGCGATCCCGGCATCAAATTTCCGGAAGGGCTGAAATATGCCGGAAGCTGGATCGAGCCGAATTTCGACCGCTGCTTCCAGCTGATGGAATGCGACGACCTGCGCCTGCTGCAGCAATGGGTGCTCGCCAACAACCGCGATCTCGGCATGACCTTCGAGATCGTCCCGGTCGTGCCGAGCAAGGAGACGCGGGAAGTCATCGCGCCGTTTCTGGACGAGAAGTAGCCGAGACTATCGCCGCTCGCACTCATCGACGCGATCGACCGCCGACGACCGTTTCGGCTCACCTCGGCAACTGCAGCTTGCCACCTGTGTTCGTTCACCTCAGCGAAGAGAGACCATCGCAGTCCCGCCTATGCCAAGCGCGCGGGCGGCCCCAGTAGACAGATCTATGCAACGTCCCTTCACGAACGGACCACGATCATTTATCCGGACGGTGACGCTGCGGCCGGTTGAATGTGAAGTGACAGTGACCTGAGAGCCGAATGGTCTGGCGCGATGCGCCGCGGTCATCGCGTCTGGATTTATCCTCTCGCCCGATGCGGTCCGGCCGCCGCCGTAGCCATAGTGAGAAGCAACACAGGTTTCGGCAAATGCAGGCGCAGAAAAGCAACTGAGCGCCAGAGCGGCGCATATCGGACGGATCATGGTCACCCTCTCTCGAAAACTGACCTTCAAGTTGAAAACTTTTCCCGGGCCTCAAAGTTCCTGCGCGAGCGTCAGAATGATGAAAGCGGCACTGCACAACGCACAGCACTTCTCCGGGCGCAGGAGAGCGTCGCATCAGAACCTGACGCAGAAATACGGTTCGATCGATTGGGAGATAACGTTGCTCAAGACCCGACAGGTGGCGCTTCATTTTCCCTGAGGAATCCGCAAGTTGCACGAGGGCATCAGAGGGTCGCGTTTCTAACTAGCGCTTGGCCCCGAGATACGTCGTCCATACGGCGCTCGCCAAGGTCTGGGATGCTTTCCGGGCGCATGCCTTTTCGACTTCCGCCACGATCGACGACATACTGATCTTCGGCTGTGTTTGGCCACTCGCCGCGGCGACGTAATTGAGTCCCGTCCAGAAACCGTGGGTCCAGACGGTCCCCTCCAATCGATGCTCTTCCGTCGACCGCCAGTGAGCGCAACTCATGCTCCCTATTCCAATCATGTCGACTGAAACCTTGTCGTCCTCCGCCGAGACCAGAGAGATCGAAGCGCCGAAGACGATCGACGCAAACAGAGATTGCTTCATCATCCACCAGGTCATCCCGTCACCTCTCACCTGAATGCCAAAAGTCGGCTCTCGTGCAGGTCCAGCGATCGGGTGTCTACGGGAATGCCGCTACCAACTGAGGCCCGCAAGGTTCGCGGCGCCATCGAGCGTTCGATCAACGTGGATTCCCTACAGGAGCGCCACGAATTGGGCTGCAGCGTGACGAATGAATATGGCGTCAGCCATCGCGCCGCTCCCACTCATGGGCGCGATCAATGCGTCAGGATGCCATCCTGCTCGGCAAATTGGTCCATCGCCTATTGCAACAGCGCCGGCCAACAAGGGGCCGATGCGCGCATCTGCGCTTGTCGGAGATCAGGCGCCAGCCATCGCCTGTTCGATCGCCGACAGCGCGGCATTGGCCTTGGCGCCATCCGGCCCGCCGGCCTGCGCCATGTCGGGCCGGCCGCCGCCGCCCTTGCCGCCGAGCGCCTCGGAGCCCTTGCGCACCAGTTCGACCGCGTTGAAGCGCGAGGTGAGATCGCTCGTGACGCCTACCACGATGCCGGCCTTGCCGTCCTCGGTGACGCCGACGATCGCAACCACGCCGGAGCCGATCTGCTTCTTGCCGTCGTCGACCAGGCTCTTGAGATCCTTGGTCTCGACGCCCTCGACCGCGCGGGCCAGCAGCTTGACGCCACCGGCTTCGCGCACGCCACCTGCCGCGGCCCCGCCATTGGTCGCGCCGCCGCCCATTGCGAGCTTCTTGCGCGCATCCGACAAGTCGCGCTCGAGCTTCTTGCGCTCGTCCATCAAGGCCGCGATGCGCGCCGGCATTTCGTCGACCGAGGTGCGCAGCTCCGACGCCGCGGTCTTTGCGATCGCCATCGTGTCATTGGCGTGCTTGCGGGCGTGACGCCCGGTCAGCGCCTCGATGCGCCGCACGCCCGAGGCCACCGCGCTTTCGCCGGTCACCGAAATCAGCCCGATATCGCCGGTGCGGCGCACATGGGTGCCGCCACACAATTCGACCGACCAGCCGAGCGCGTTCTGCCCGTGTGCGCGGTCCTGCTTGCCCATCGAGACCACGCGGACCTCGTCGCCGTATTTTTCACCGAACAGGGCGCGCGCGCCGGCTTCGCGGGCGTCGTCGACCCCCATCAGCCGGGTCGTGACCTCGTCGTTTTCGAGCACGACCTCGTTGGCGATGTCCTCGACACGGGCGAGTTCTTCCGCCGTGATCGGCTTCGGATGCACGAAGTCGAAGCGGAGGCGATCCGGCGCCACCAGCGAACCGCGCTGGGCGATGTGATCGCCGAGCACCTGCCGCAGCGCCTCGTGCAGCAAATGCGTCGCCGAGTGATGCGCGCGAATCGAGGACCGCCTGCCATGGTCGACTTCGAGCTGCAGCGCGGTGCCCACCTTGAGCGTGCCCTGCTCCACCGTGCCGACATGCACGAACAGATCACCCACCTTCTTCTGCGTGTCTGACACGCGGAACTTGACGCCCTCGCCCGTCAGCATGCCGGTGTCGCCAACCTGCCCGCCGGACTCCGCATAGAACGGCGTCTGGTTCAGCACGATCGATCCGCTCTCGCCGGCTTTGAGACTATCGGCGTCCTTGCCGTCCTTCACCAGCGCGGTGACCACGCCCTCGGCGCTCTCGGTGTCGTAGCCAAGAAATTCGGTGGCGCCGAGTTTTTCACGCAAGGGGTACCAGACATTCTCGCCGGCGGTATCGCCCGAGCCCGACCACGACGCCCGCGCCTTCACGCGCTGCCGTTCCATCGCATCGGTGAACGACGCCTGGTCGACGCTGATGCCGCGCGACTTGAGCGCGTCCTGCGTCAGATCGAGCGGGAAGCCATAGGTATCGTACAGCGTGAACGCGGTGTCGCCATCGAACATGTCGCCTTTCTTCAGGCCGGCGCTTTTTTCGTCGAGGATGGCAAGGCCGCGCGACAGCGTCTTGCGGAAGCGGGTTTCTTCCAGCCGCAGCGTTTCCTCGATCAGCTTTTCGGCACGCACCAGATCCGGATAGGCCTGGCCCATTTCGCGCACGAGCGCCCACACCAGGCGATGCATCAGCGGCTCGCCGGCGCCGAGCAATTGCGCGTGACGCATCGCGCGGCGCATGATCCGGCGCAGCACATAGCCACGGCCCTCGTTCGAGGGCAGCACGCCGTCGGCGACGAGGAAGGCCGAGGAACGCAGATGGTCCGCGATGACGCGGAACGAGGCCACGGTCTGCTCCTGCGGTCCGCGTCCGAGCGCGGAAGCGGTGGCGTCGATCAGGTTACGGAACAGATCGGTCTCGAAGACGCTGTCGACGCCCTGCAGGATGCACGCCATGCGCTCCAGCCCGAGGCCAGTGTCGATCGAGGGACGCGGCAGCGGCTGGCGCTGCTCCTTCGTCACCTGCTCGAACTGCATGAAGACGAGATTCCAGAATTCGAGGAAGCGATCGCCGTCCTCTTCCGGGCTGCCCGGAGGTCCACCCCAGATGTGTTCGCCGCGGTCGATGAATATCTCGGAGCACGGACCGCAGGGGCCGGTATCCCCCATCGCCCAGAAATTGTCCGAGGTCGCGATGCGGATGATGCGATCGTCCGAGAAGCCGGCGATCTTCTTCCAGTGGCCCGCCGCCTCATCGTCGTCGTGATAGACGGTGACGAGCAGCTTGTCCTTCTTGAGCCCGAACTCCTTCGTGATCAGCTTCCAGGCGAGCTCGATCGCGCGCTCCTTGAAGTAGTCGCCAAAGGAAAAATTGCCGAGCATCTCGAAGAAGGTGAGATGGCGCGCGGTGTAGCCGACATTGTCGAGGTCGTTGTGCTTGCCGCCGGCGCGCACGCATTTCTGCGAGGTGGTGGCGCGCTGATAGGGCCGCTTCTCGACGCCGGTGAAGACGTTCTTGAACTGCACCATGCCGGCATTGGTGAACATCAAGGTCGGATCGTTGCGCGGCACGAGCGGCGACGACGGCACGATCTCGTGGCCGTTCTCCGCGAAGAAATCCAAGAATTTCGACCTGATCTCGTTGACGCCGCTCATGTTCATCCAATCGGAAAAAGGGGCCGGGTCAGGCGGCAACCAGCCTTTCACCTTCCGGCGGAACGCTTTTAGACAAGGCCGCCTGCACTGTCCAGAAACTGTGCAGCCGGATCATAGGGTTGCCGCAGCACACAAGATGGACGCCCACATCCCGTTGATAATGCTGCGGCCGCGTTGACAGGCTTGGCCGGGCTGTGTTTCCCTCTTATCTGTAAGACGTCACGTCGGGAGAGATCGGCTTAAGCGCCGGCGCCGAAGGAGCAACCGCCCCGGAAACTCTCAGGCAAACGGACCGCGTGACGAACTAACATCTGGAAAGTGACGCCGGGCGGCTTTGGCCCAGGGCGTCCGCCGACGGGATAATACTCTCAGGCACAGCGACAGATGGGGCTTTCTTTCGGGTTTTTCGGGGGCTGGTCCCCGGAACCCTTGAGGGTCCCTGAATGCTGGCGCGCGACGAATTTCCTCTGAAACGCACTCCATTGCACGCGCTCCATGTGGCGCGCGGCGGCAAGATGGTTCCCTTCGCGGGCTACGAGATGCCGGTGCAATACCCGGCGGGCGTCCTGAAGGAACATCTGCATACGCGAAGCGCAGCCGGGCTGTTCGACGTCTCGCATATGGGCCAGCTCGCGCTGCGTCCCAAATCCGGCCAGGTCGCGGATGCAGCGCTGGCGCTGGAGCGGCTGGTGCCGCAGGACATCGTGGCGGTTGCGCCGGGACGGCAGCGCTACGCGCAGTTCACCAACGAGGACGGCGGCATTCTCGACGACCTGATGGTCGCGAATTTCGGCGACCATTTGTTTCTGGTGGTCAACGCCGCCTGCAAGGTCGGGGACGAGGCGCATTTGCGCGCGCATCTTTCCGATTCCTGCGTCATCGACTCGCTGGCCGATCGCGCGTTGATCGCGCTGCAGGGGCCGAAGGCGGAAACCGCGCTGGCGAAACTTTGTGCAGACGTGACCGCGATGCGGTTCATGGATACCGGACCGCGCCAGGTGGCCGACTTCGACTGCTTCGTCTCGCGCTCCGGCTATACCGGCGAGGACGGCTTTGAGATTTCGGTCCCGGCCGCACAGGCCGAGGCGCTGGTGACGGCGCTGCTGGAAAACCCTGATGTGCTCCCGATCGGGCTCGGCGCGCGCGACAGCCTGCGGCTGGAGGCCGGGCTCTGCCTCTATGGCCATGACATCGACACCACGACGACGCCGGTCGAGGGCGCGCTGGAATGGTCGGTGCAGAAGAGCCGCCGCAGCGGCGGCGCCCGCGCGGGTGGTTTCCCCGGCGCGGAGAAGATCCTCTCCCACTTTGAAAAAGGCGCGGCGCGCCGCCGCGTCGGCTTGCGGCCCGAGGGCCGCGCGCCGGTGCGCGAAGGCGCGCTGCTGTTCGCGGACGCCGCCTCCAGCGAGGCGATCGGCAAAGTCACGTCGGGCGGCTTCGGCCCCAGCCTCAATGCGCCGGTCGCGATGGGCTATCTGCCGACATCGCTTTCCGTCAACGGCACGCAAGTTTTCGCGGAGGTGCGCGGCCAGCGCCTGCCGCTGCAGGTCGCTGCCATGCCCTTCGTTCCCAACACCTATAAACGCTAGATCACCAGAGGATTTTTCATGACGACGTTGTTCACATCAGACCATGAATGGCTCCGCATCGAGGGCGATGTCGCCACCATCGGGGTCACCGACTATGCACAGTCGCAGCTCGGCGATGTCGTGTTCGTCGAGCTGCCCAAGGTCGGTCGCTCCCTGAAAAAGGCCGAAGCCGCCGCCGTGGTCGAATTGGTGAAAGCCGCCTCCGACGTTTACGCGCCGATCACCGGTGAAGTGATCGAGGTCAACGAAGCGCTCGCCGCCGAACCCGCGCTGGTGAATTCCGACGCCGGCGGCAAGGCGTGGTTCTTCAAGCTCAGGATTGCGGACAAGAGCGAACTCGGCGGCCTGATGGATGAGGCTGCGTACAAGGCTCATACGGCTTGAGGCGATGAACCACTTTACGACCCACACTCACCGTCATCGTCCGCGAAGGCGGACGATCCAGTACGCCGCGGCCCTTCGGCCCATTCGCCGGCTTCCCGGCGTACTGGATGCCACGCCTTCGCGGGGCATGACGCCGATGGCGTATGACGAGCAATATTGAGGACATCCCCATGAACGCGCCGCTGAAAACCACCGCAGAAGCCGCCACCGATTTCGTGCGCCGGCATATCGGCCCCTCGCCCCGCGACATCAGCGCGATGCTTAACAGCGTCGGCGCCAACAGCCTCTCTGAGCTGATGAGCCAGACGCTGCCGTCCTCGATCCGACAGAGAGCGCCGCTCGGTCTCGGCCGCGCGTTCAGCGAAACCGAGGCGCTGGGGCACATGCGCGAGCTGGCTTCGCAAAACCAGGTGTTCACCTCGCTGATCGGCCAAGGCTATTCCGGCACCATCCTGCCTGCGGTGATCCAGCGCAACATTCTGGAAAGCCCGGCCTGGTACACGGCCTATACGCCGTATCAACCGGAGATCAGCCAGGGCCGGCTGGAGGCGCTGTTCAATTTCCAGACCATGATCTGCGACCTCACCGGGCTCGACGTCGCCAACGCCTCGTTGCTAGATGAAGGCACGGCTGCTGCCGAGGCCATGGCGCTCGCCGAGCGCGCGGCGCAGTCGAAATCAAAATCATTCTTCGTCGACGCGGAAGTGCATCCGCAGACGCTCGCCGTGCTGCGCACCCGCGCCGAACCGCTCGGCTGGAGCCTGATCGTCGGCGATCCCCTCGCCGATCTCGATAAGGCGGAAGTGTTCGGCGGCCTGCTGCAATATCCGGGTACCTCGGGCGCGGTGCGCGATTTGCGGCCGGCGATTGCGGCGCTGCACGCCAAGGGCGCGCTGGCCGTCGTCGCCGCCGATCTGCTGGCGTTGACGCTGATCGTCTCGCCCGGCGAACTCGGCGCCGATATCGCCATCGGCTCGGCGCAGCGCTTTGGCGTTCCGATGGGCTATGGCGGCCCGCATGCGGCCTATATGTCGGTGCGCGATGCGCTGAAGCGCTCGCTGCCTGGCCGCATCGTCGGCCTGTCGGTGGATTCGCGCGGGGCGCCGGCTTATCGGCTGGCGCTGCAGACCCGCGAACAGCATATCCGCCGCGAAAAGGCGACCTCCAACATCTGCACCGCGCAGGTGCTGCTGGCGGTGATCGCCTCGATGTACGCGGTCTATCACGGCCCGGAAGGGCTGACGCACATCGCCCGCACGGTCCATCGCCGCGCGGTGGTGCTGGCGGCGGGATTGGCAAAGCTCGGCTTTGCGCCGACGTCGCAGGCGTTCTTCGATACCGTCACGGTCGCAGCCGGCAGAAAGCAGAATGAAATCGTTGCCCGCGCGCTCGCCGAAAAGATCAATCTGCGGATGGGCGACGGCATGCTTGACGGCTCCCTTGGCATCGCCGTTGACGAGACTACCACACCTGACATCGTCGAGGCGGTGTGGCGCGCCTTTGGCGGCGAGCTTTCCTATGCGGAGGTCGAGGTCAGCGCGCGCGAAACGCTGCCGCTCGCACTGAAGCGCGACAGCGCCTTCCTCGTCCATCCCGTGTTCCATGTGCACCGCTCCGAGACCGAGCTGCTGCGCTACATGCGCAAGCTCAGCGATCGCGATCTCGCGCTCGACCGCGCGATGATTCCGCTCGGCTCCTGCACCATGAAGCTGAACGCGACCACGGAAATGATTCCGCTGACCTGGCCGGAGTTCGGCAGCTTGCATCCATTCGCTCCCGCCGATCAGGCACGCGGCTATCACGCGCTATTCAAGCGGCTGGAACGATGGCTGTGCGACATCACTGGCTATGACGCGATCTCGCTGCAGCCGAATTCCGGTGCGCAGGGCGAATATGCCGGATTGCTCGCGATCCGCGCCTATCACGCTGCGCGCGGCGAGCCGCACCGCAAGGTGTGCCTGATCCCCTCCTCCGCGCACGGCACCAACCCGGCCTCCGCGCATATGGTCGGCATGGAGGTGGTGGTGACCGCCTGCGACGCGCGTGGCGACGTCGACGTCGATGACCTCCGCGCCAAGGCGGAGAAGCATTCGAAAAACCTCGCCGCCGTGATGATCACCTATCCCTCGACGCATGGCGTGTTCGAGGAGCATATCCGCGACATCTGCGACATCGTCCACAGCCATGGCGGCCAAGTCTATCTCGACGGCGCCAACCTGAACGCGCAGGTCGGCCTGTCGCGGCCCGGAGATTACGGCGCCGACGTCTCGCATCTCAACCTGCACAAGACGTTCTGCATCCCGCATGGCGGCGGCGGCCCCGGCATGGGACCGATCGGCGTCAAGGCGCATCTCGAACCTTTCCTGCCCGGGCATCCCGCAAGGGACGGCAGCGTGCCGGTCGGGCCGGTGTCGGCGGCGCCGTTCGGCTCCGCCTCGATCCTGACGATCTCCTACATCTACATCTTGATGATGGGCGGCGAAGGCCTCACGCGCGCCACCGAGATCGCGATCCTGAACGCCAACTACATCGCCAACCGGCTCGATCCGCATTTCCCGGTGCTCTATCGCAACGCCAAGGGCCGCGTCGCGCATGAATGCATCGTCGATCCGCGCGCGCTCAAGACCACGAGCGGCGTCACTGTCGACGACATCGCCAAACGCCTGATCGATTACGGCTTCCATGCGCCGACCATGAGTTTTCCGGTGCCGGGCACGCTGATGATCGAGCCGACCGAATCGGAGTTGAAAGCGGAGCTCGATCGCTTCTGCGACGCCATGATCGCGATCCGGGGCGAGATCGCCGAGATCGAGAAAGGCCGCTGGAAGGTGGAGGCCTCGCCCTTGCGCCATGCCCCGCACACCGTGCACGACATCGCCGACGACGCGTGGAACCGCCCCTACAGCCGCGCCGAGGGCTGCTTTCCGGACGAAACGTCGCGCACAGACAAATACTGGAGCCCGGTCGGGCGCGTCGACAATGTCTATGGCGACCGCAATCTGGTGTGCTCGTGCCCGCCGGTCGCGGATTACGCGCAAGCCGCGGAGTGACGCTTTTGTGGGATGGGTGGAGCGAAGCGATACCCATCACCGCGCCGCATCCGCGGTGATAACCATGATGGGTTTCGCTGCGCTCTACCCATCCTACGGTCACCGCACGCCGGTCAGTGCATACGCGCAGGCGGCGGAACAGCGAAGTTCTTTGGCTTGCATTTTCCGCAAGTCAGATCGGCCCTGCTCTTGCAGCCATCGTCGCTCGCGTGGCATTTGCGTCGGCACGCGTCCTTATCGATCGCTCCGACGCTGCGGCAGGCCGCAGTGCACTCGCCGAAATTCTGCATGCAGATGTACTGAGAGCTTTGCTGACACTTGATACAGTTGTCCTGTGCAAGTCCGACGTTGATTGAACCCAGGAAAAATATCACGAAAAATATCATCGCAAACGCGACCACATTCATACTTCGCATCATGCATCACTGACTGCTCATGCCGTGCGCGGCGAGTCATTCCCCTGACAAGGTTCGCGCCACACAACAAAACGGGCGCTGAAGACGTCGGCAACTCAACGTCTACAACACCCGTTCGTCACGTTTCAGGCCTTAACCCCTGACGCGTTTCTGAAGCTTATTCGTCGTCCTTCGGCTCTTCACCGTCAGCATCCCGCTCAGGGGAGCCTGCCAGGATCTGCTCGGCGATCAGGCCGGAGTTCTGGCGGATCGCCGTCTCGATCTTGGCGACCATGTCGGGATTGGCCTTGAGGAAAGCCTTTGAGTTCTCGCGGCCCTGGCCCAGCCGCTGGCTGTCATAGGAGAACCAGGCGCCGGATTTTTCGACGATGCCGGCCTTGACGCCGAGATCGAGGATCTCGCCCATCTTGGAGACGCCCTCGCCGTACATGATGTCGAATTCGACCTGCTTGAACGGCGGCGCCAGCTTGTTCTTCACCACCTTGACGCGGGTCTGGTTGCCGACCACTTCGTCGCGTTCCTTGATCGCGCCGATGCGGCGGATGTCGAGGCGGACGGAGGCGTAAAATTTCAGCGCGTTGCCGCCGGTGGTCGTTTCCGGCGAGCCGTACATCACCCCGATCTTCATGCGGATCTGGTTGATGAAGATCACCATCGTATTGGACTTGTTGATCGAGGCGGTGAGCTTGCGCAGCGCCTGGCTCATCAGCCGCGCCTGCAGGCCCGGCAGCGCGTCGCCCATCTCGCCCTCGAGTTCGGCCTTCGGCACCAGCGCCGCCACCGAATCGATCACCAGCACGTCGACGGCGCCGGAGCGCACCAGCGTGTCGCAGATTTCCAAGGCCTGCTCGCCGGTGTCGGGCTGCGAGATCAGCAGTTCGTCGATGTTGACGCCGAGCTTGCGGGCATAGACCGGATCGAGCGCATGTTCGGCGTCGATGAAGGCGCAGATGCCGCCCTTCTTCTGTCCCTCCGCCACCGTGTGCAGCGCCAGCGTGGTTTTGCCTGAGGATTCCGGCCCGTAGATTTCGACCACCCGTCCCCTCGGCAGGCCGCCGACACCCAGCGCGATATCCAGCCCGAGCGAGCCCGAGGAAATCGTCTCGATATCCATCGAACGGTCGTTCTTGCCCAGCTTCATCACCGAGCCCTTGCCGAACTGGCGCTCGATCTGGGAGAGCGCGGCGGACAGGGCCTTGGTCTTATCCATGGAGGAACCTTCGACGATACGCAGGGCAGTGGCGGACATAATACGTGCTCCTTATGGCGGGGATTCGCGAGGGGGACAAACGGGGCGGTGACAGGTTTTGGATTCGATCGTCTATGGCACTTCTGTACCACCTTTGTTCTATGTTCGCAATACGTTCTTTTCCGGCTCACGGTACTGGCCGTATTTAACCCCCTACTGGCTTAATTTGATTTCGATAGGTGGCTTGCTTTCAAATTGGACCGATCTGAGCGTGATCTGGGTCAAAAACTCAATTCATGGTAGAGCGCTCAATGAACGCATGGACCGCAGCACTTTGTACTTCCGGCTCTCGGTGATCTGGCTGGCGCTACTCTTGGCCGGCCTCATCTTTGCGCTGCTCCAGTAAGGCCGCCTCAGTTGGCGGCCGCTTTTCAAGGAATGGGTCGATCCTAGGCCGCGCAGCCTTCTTGTTGGCTTTTGCTGCCGTCGGGCTCACTCCACTAAAGCCGGTGCCTTGCGCGATTTTTGGATAGACGACCCATTCCTATTTTTCACCCGTTAGCCGGTGCACATCGAAGGCGATGTCGCGATGCTTTTCCATCATTGGGGCGATCCGTTTGGTACTGGCCGTATTTAACCCCCAGTGGCCTAGCCTGATTTTTGCAGATTTGAATTGAAACCGAATGGTGGGGCCGCCCGTAGACTTCAAAGCGAGCGGCCCCTGCCGACTACTTCCAATTGCCCTGCCACACAGGAGCGATAGCCGACGCTATGGCTACGTGATGAAACCGCCCGAAGTTTCAATAAAGAGGCCGCCCCGGCTGGCGGCCTCCAACTCGCGCAACCCCCGCCCCCCTCCGCCTACGCAAACATACGGAGGTGACCTGCCGCGCGGGTTTTGCATTATTCCCGCCTATGGGCCGACACATCCTTTTCAAATGCCCGCGGCTGGGCACGAATGTGCAGCACTGGCTTCCGGAGACCTCGCCGGACGAGCCCAGTTCCAATGCCTACGCGTCCGTCGTCTGCCTCGCCTGCACCCGGCTTCATTTCATCCACAAGCAAACCGGCAAACTTCTCGGCGAGGACTGATGCCGCGGCCAGTAGCCGTGCCTGCCCGGACACAGGCCCGGCTTAAGTGCACTTTTGTACTTTTCCTTCGGAACGGAATCCTCCGCAGTGCGTAATTGGATCGGGGATGGCGGATAGTAACGCGTAGTGACGGGGAACCAAATTGTGCCGGGTAAAAAATATCTGACAGAACAAGCGGCAACATTATTGAAGTTTGCAATGGCCACCACGGATCCAGATGTCGCTGCGGGCTTTCTCGAGAAGGCCGCCGACCTTCAGGCCAGAAGTAAGAAGGCGCCGGATGCCAGCCCCCGGCCGCCTGATGTAGAGCAGGCGGAAAGCTAGCTCTCGCGCTGAGGCCGCCAACAGGCGGCCTTAGTGTTTGTCGGCCTATCTGCAGCAGGGACCCGCCGGCGACATCGCTTACAATTTTAGGCGTGCTTGCAGTTTCGTCTGAACCGTCCGTCAAGGCGCGCACGCTATCGATTGCGGCATGCACACACAGGCTGCCCTTACCCCAGAACCCATCCTGCCGATGTTTCAGCAGCATGGCGCCGATCTCCTTAGATGGCTCCTGAGCCTCAGCCGCACGCCGGAGCCCTCGCGGCTGCCGCAGCCGGTCCGGCCGGACGCGCCGTCCAGGCCCCACATGCCGCCGCCGCGGCAGCCTTATCCCACGCGCCAGGAATAGACGCCGGCCGATCCACCAGGATAGCCAAACGACCCCGCCGCATGGGGCTACGCGGCGAGGTCGCCGATGGCGGGGAAAATCTGGAGGACCACCCCGCCCTCGCAAGCAGATACGTCCGCCGCAAAGTCCCGTTTCAGCGGGTGAATTCGTCCTGGCCGCATTGAACCTTTTCCATTCCGTCCAGACATAATTGTTGCCTGGGACATTGCATCACTCGGGGATTAGGCCTGCGCCGCCAAGCGACCATACTCCGCTTGCGCGGCGCAGCGCTTTTTGCGCCCAAAAAAGCGGGCCGCCGCGGAACCCGGACGCACAGGCAGGATTGAAGCGCGTGTAAGCGAAGGAGCTTTTTGCTGTGACTTGCACCAGCCAGCGCATATGACGGCAGATGGAGCTCATGGACGTCCTGGCTCCACTCCTGGTGTGCGAAGCATGCTGGAGTTTCCACGCAGGCGTGTAACATACGCCGAACAGGCCGGAGCCCCGGCTTCCCAAGTGGTAATTTGGATCGGCGATTTGGTCAGGTCGGAAAGACCGAGGCCAACCTTGTCATGTGGGACTATGCGCGAGTTTGGGACCGATCGCGGGTGACATACCCGGCCCCCTGATCGAGGGCCGCGCGGCCCTTCCCAACTTCTCCGCTCGCAGTGGGCTAACGCGCGCGTGGATAACCCTCATATCAGTTGCAAATTATACTAGCACAATTTTAAGTAACGGCTTGGGATTGCAAGCGGGTTGAGGCCGCAACGGATTGTTCACATGATTCACAAGGGCGTTGAATACACCGTCACGGCTGTCGCTCCAGGCATCTGGAAATGGCAATTCCGCATCGGCGACAAAGTCATTACGGGCAAGACCGAAGCCAAACTCAACCTGCTTGCCATCCGGCGCGTTCAGCTTCGGATCGATCGGGAGCTGAAAAAAGCCGAACGGCAGTGACGAATAGTCCCACATCCCGGCGTGGACATCAGCCCGGCGAAGCCCGGAATTGATCTTTCCAACCGCCGGGAATCCACTCCACCCGCCCATACGCAGTCGCAGGGCCAAAGCGTTGGTCCATCTTGCAATTGGTGCTGCTTGCCATGCCGATTTTCTTCTTCAATGTTCGACAGGGCGAGGAGGCAGGCAACAGCAGCGAGGGGGTGGAGTTTGCCGATCATGGCGCCGCCTGGAAGCAAATGACCGGCATCTGCGGCGGCCTGATCGGAGACATTTCCCGAAAACTTGCCGAAAACGCCGAATGGCAGATGGAGCTGCTGGACGAATCCAGGAAACCGGTCGTCCGGATTCGCCTGATCGCGGAGACCCTGCAGGACAGCGATTAACCGGCTGGCGCTGTACCCTTCCGCAACTCCCGGGCGGAGATGAACCGGACACCGACAAATTCGCCCCTGCGCCAGATCAACGCGCATACCCGCCGCACCTCGCCGCCCGCGGTGAGGGACAGGCCGAACATCTTGGGAACCGCGAGGTCGCCCACATCCAGGCAGGCGCCGTTGTCGGAAATGTCGAGGATGTAGCACTCGATCCACGGCGCATCCGGCGCCGGGATCAGGAATCCCTTCTTGCGCAAGTCGACCCGAACGAACTTGCGGGCACCAAGGTCTTTGCGGTCTCTCGCCATGATTTCTCCTGCGCGGGGAAATCCTTAGGCGGAATACCTGAATACCGGGTTATCGGAATTGGGCAAAAACCTATGTGTTGGTTCCAAATTCTGGTCTGCAGCTGGAAGTTGCTAATCCGCGCTGGCAAGCCGGCGCATCGTGAATTCGATGTCGCCACCGGGCAGCTCGCGCCAGCTTTCGACCGAGCTCATATAGGCCGCCTTGGGATAGCGGTCGAGAAAATCGCGCGCCCTCGCCCTCGCCTTGTCGCGCGGCAGCGTGAAGGTCTCGCGCAGATAGCCGTCGTCCGGCTTGCGCCGCCCGGCCATCCGGCTCGCGAGATCGCGCGGACGAAAGACCATGTCGTAACTCCAGACAACATGACGACAGGTCAAATATAGGGGTGGCGGCGAACGAATCCTACTCGCCGCTCTGGCCGGAGCGCTTCCGGCGAAGCATGCCCTCGGACTGATCCGGACGTGGGGGACCGGTTCGCGTCAAGAAACGCGTCAGATCAGAGCCCCGCTCGGAACTGAAGGGTTCCAGGATTACTGGCTGCTGCTGCCTGTCTTGCTCTTCTTGGCCGGCGCCGCCGCGGCCTTGGGCGTGTCGGTGCTGCGCACATTACCCCAGGGATCGGAAGAGGCCTTGGCGTCGGGAATCTTCCTCAGGGAATCCTTGTAGGCTTTATCCTTGATCGCTTCCTGCTCCTTCTCCTCCGGCGTTTTGGACTGGAATTCCGGCATCAGGTTGATGTTGGGGCTCTGCGCGTAGGCCGGCATCGTCAACAACATCGCTACCGCGGCCGCGCTCAGCATTCTCATGACGCTCTCCTTTGGGACGCTGACTTTGCGTTTCCGGCCAGAATACCACCGGCGCAACCGCCGCGCCAAGCATGAGGGCCTCAGCCTTTGGTTTCGACGCGCTTTCGCAGGATTTCGCGCCGTATTTGTGGCCCTCCGGCTGCTGTTCCCTTCGCCGCAATGACCACTACAATGCGGCCTGCAACACACATCAGGCGGGGAAACGGGGCGTTCATGCAGCAACAGCCACCAGTGACGGAATTCGGCATCGCGGAAGCCAGGCGCGTGCTTGGCGAGGTATTTGCGCCCTGGGTGATGGATCTCAACCTCTCGATCGAGCGCTTCGACTTTGCCCCGCCTGGCGATGCCGCCGACTGGCAGCCGGGCGCGGTCCTGCGGCTGCCGTTCTCGGAGCGGCTGTGCCGCAATGGCGGCACGGTTTCGGGCCAGGCGCTGATGGCCTTTGCCGACACCGCGATGGTGATCGCCAACCTCGCCGCCAACCGCGGCTATCGTCCGATGACGACGGTCGACCAGACCACGCATTTCATGCGCGCGGTCTCGGCCTCCGACGTGCTGGCCGATGCCCGCGTGGTCCGCCTCGGCCGCACCATGAGTTTTGGCCGCGTCACGCTGCTCGGCGCCACCGACAACAAGCCGGTGGCGATGGTCTCCAGCGCATTCGCAATGCTGTAGAGGAATTGCAGGAATTGTAGGGTAGGCAAAGGAGCGTTAGCGACGTGCCCACCATCTATCAGCGAGCATGCGTCTTGATGGTGGGCACGCTTCGCTTTGCCCACCCTGCGAACATCATTGGGGGATCAACGGCTGTTCCGCTCCTCGATCAGCCCCGCCTTCTTCAGCGCCGCTTTTGGTCGGTATGTAATAGCCATGACCGCTACACCTTTCGCACGCTTTCCCGTCAACAATCCGATCATCGCTGCATTGCTCGCAACGGATGCGAGGGATTTTTCCCATCAACTCATAACCTCTTGCTGTTGAACCTGATTGCGCGACTTCGACACCGACCACTTCGGGTTTCGACGGCCCCGATAGTCTCCAAGGCGACCAAGCTGCCCGACGACTGTCGCGGCGCCAAGCTTCAATTTTACATATTTTTCCCACTCAACGAACGAATCTCACCCCATTCGCATGACTTGCCCCGTCGATGCACAACCTTTGCTCTATAGCCCACGGTCAGAGCGCGATCGTCACAAAGCAATGCCGGGCTTGGGATCGAGACATTTCGGCTCTGCCTGTGAGCCTCGCGCTGAATAAAGTTCTGCCCTGCAATCCACGTACTTGCAGCGAAAGCCGCGAGCACAACAGCGCTCACCAACTGCATGGCCCACTCTTGCGAACTAGTCACGAATATATGCCGATTCGAGGTATCCGCCTTCGGCGCTGCTCGTGGCAGAGCCGGCCACCACAACAGCCCCTGTCGAGATGACCATCAAAGTCAGCGTGCCGAACACGATGCCAATCAGCTTCAAAGCGCGCTTGTCTGCCACGTGCGTGTCCTCCCAGGATGGCGAAAAACACCCCGCCAGCGTTCAAACCCAAACTTTCTCGCTTTCCATAACGCCGAGTAATTGCCACTTGTTCCCGACATATGCGACGTGACCGGAAAGTCGGCAAAAGGCCCTCTACCAGGCCACGCATTTCATGCACGCGGTTGCGCACCGAGGCCAATGATCCGGGCTACGAGACCGCGCGCGCAATGACGATTGGAGACGCCGCTTACGCCCCCGCCCTGCGCCGCCGCCAGCGCCAGATCAACATGATCGTCAGCAGCACCGCTACCGCAGCCGCAATCGCCCCGCTCGTGAATCGCCCGCCCGGCCGGTCGATGGTGCGCGACCGCAGCGAGGGTGCTTCACCGGGTCGCGCCAGGCGAAACGCCACCACGCTGTCGCCGATGGTCGTGCCGGCCTCCGAATGACCGCCCGCGCCGATCGCGACATATTGCTCGCCCTTCCACAGATACGTCATGGGATTGGCGACGCCGGGCACCGGCAACCGGCCCTGCCACAGTTCGCGCCCCGATCGCACGTCGAAGGCGCGCAAATAAGCGTCCATCGCGCCGGTGAAGGCGAGACCGCCCGCGGTGATCGCGACACCGTTGACAAGCGGTGTGCCCCAGGGAAACGCGATGCCGAGCGGCGCGCGGTCTTCCGTGGTGCCCACGCGCGCACGCCAGAGAATCTTGCCGGCCTTCAGATCGACCGCGACCATCTCGCCCCACGGCGGCTTGTTGCACGGCAGGCCCAAAGGCGACAATGCAACCGCGCGCGTCATCGCAAACGGCGCACCTTGCTGCCGTCCGAAATCGTGACCGGGCGGCGGATTGAATCCGTCGGGCACTGCGGCGCGCGGCAGCAGTTTGACGATGTGGATCGCCCGCGAAACGTTGGCGTAAAGGATCTGGTTGACGGGATCGAAGGCGGCGCCGCCCCAGTTCACGCCGCCGCCGGTCATTGGAAACACCACCGTGCCCTGCGTCGATGGCGGCGTGTAAAGGCCGTCATTGCGCGCGGCCGCGACCTGCGCACGGCAGGCAGCGCGCTCCCAGAACGGAATCAGGCCGAACACGTCGTCAGCCGAAATCTGCTGCGACAGCAACGGCGGCACATGGGTCGGAAACGGCTGCGTCGGCGAGAGCTGCTCGCCTTCGGCGCCGCCTTGCGGCACGGCGCGTTCCTCGACCGGCCACACCGGCTTGCCGGTATCGCGGTCGAGCACGAACACAAATCCCTGCTTGGTCGGCTGGATCACGACGTCGCGCATGCCCGCGCCGGTGTCGATCCGCGCCAACGTCGGCTGCGCCGGCAAATCGTAGTCCCAGACATCGTGATGCACGGTCTGATACGACCAGACCCGCTCGCCGGTCTCGGCGCGCAGCGTCACCACCGAATTGGCGTAGTCATTGTTGCCGGGCCGCTTGCCGCCCCAGAAGTCCGGGCTCGGCGAGGACGTCGGCAGGAACACCAGACCCCGCTCCTCGTCCACCGACATCGGCGCCCAGACATTGGCGTGGCCGGCGATGATGCCGCTATGCAGCAGCGGATCGAACGACCAGCGCGATTGCCCGGTCCGCGCATCGAAGGCGCGTACCATGCCGGGCGGCGCATCGACGCGACGGTTGTCGGCGATCGCCGAACCGACAATGACGGTATCGCGGACAATGACGGGTGCCGACGTGATCTGGAATTCGCCGGGCCAGTCCAGCGGCATGCCGGTCTCGACCCTGATCTGGCCATTGGCGCCGAAATCAGCGCAGGGAATGCCGTCCCGCGCGTCGAGCGCGATCACGCGCGCGTCGTTGGTACCCATGAAAATTCGCGCGCGGCAGGCGGCCGTCGCGGGCGCCTTGTCGTCGACCCAATAGGCCACGCCTCGGCAATTGTAGCGGTTGGCCGGGCGTTGAGCGGTCGAGATCTTCGGATCGTACCGCCACTTCTGCACGCCGCTGCCGGGATCGAGTGCGATGACTTCGTTGAACGGCGAGCAGAAGATCAGGCTGTCTTCGACCAGCAGCGGGGTTGCCTGAAACTTGGTCCGCTTCATCACCTCGGGCGCGCGGGCGTCGAGATCGCCGGTGCGAAACTCCCAGGCGCGGACGAGATTGCCGACATTGTCCGGCGTAATCTGGTTGAGCGGCGAAAACCGCGATCCGCCGCGATCGCCGCCCCAATGCTCCCAGGCGGAGGCCGGAAGCAAGACCAAGATAAAGGTACAGAAGATGGCAACGCAGGAAATGAACAGACGAACCGGATTTCGCATCCTACCCCCGCAAGCGCAGCGCAACGCTTGCGGGATCGATTACCCTATCGAGACCTCAGTATCCACCCCGGCCGCCGCCGTAGTGACCGCCGCGGCCGCCGCCACCACCAAACCCGCCAATGCCAATGCCGATGCCGATACCGATCCGCGGCGGCGGCGCATCATACACGCGCGGCGGCGGATCATCGTACACCACGCGCGGGGGCGGACGGCGAACAACCACGACGTCGTCATCCGGCTCGGGCCGGCGCGGCTTGCGATCGGCCTTCTTCTTCGGCGGATCCGGTTCGACGCGGCGGACCGGCGCATTGATCTTCAGCGGCTGCGGTTGTGCCGGCGTCTGCAGGTTGCAGGGACAGGTCGGGCCGGCCAGCGCAACGTTTTGCGGCACGGCGGCGTTGGCGGCGGCAACCGCCGGCGTCAACTCGGGACGGTTGCGCAGCCGCAATTCGAGCTTGCGCGCGGTTGCGGAAAGATCGCTGTCGGGGAATTTCTCCAGGAAGGAGCGATATCCGGACGCGGTGTTGAGCAGTACGGCGTCGTTCCACGCCACCATGCGCCGGTGCCGAACCAGCCAGTCGCGCGCCAGCCGCCCGAGCGTCGTCTGCGGGTAGAGGCCGGCAAAGGCCTCATAGGCTTCATCGGTGCCGTCGGCCACGATCAGCTCGTTTGCCGCCTCGACCGGCTTGCCGTTCAGATCGCGGGTCCATTCGGCGACCGATTTCTTCGGCGCCGCCGCGGGCTTCGGCCCGGCGACCGAGGTGCCCGAAAAACGGAAATCCTCGGTCAGCGAGGAGCTATCCCACGGGGTCTGCCGTCCGTCGGTGACCTTGTTCACCGCAAGCCGCACCCGTTTGAAGGTCTCCTCGATCGGAATGTTCTGCTCCTTGCCGGCCGCCAGCAGCGCATTTGTATAAGGGCTGTTGGAGCCGGAGCCGTCTTCGGCGACCGCGCCGGGCGACGTCGAAAACGACAGGAACGTGCCGGGAGCGCCGACCTTCGCATCGACGATGGCAAGCCCGCCGCCGGCGGTCTTGAGGTCCGGGAACGGATTGTTGCGGCAGGCGTCGAGCATCAGGATGCGCATCTTGCTCGGCACCGACGTCAACGTATTCAGGATGTCGTTGAGGCGCACCGCCTGGATCGGAATGTCGGCTTCCCGCTTCGGATCGATGTCGACCGGAACCAGAAAATTCTCGCCATCGATCTGTAAGCCATGGCCGGCGTAAAACACCAGCGCGACGGTGTCGGCGCCCTTGGCCGCAACCTTGCCGGCGAAGTCGCTGACCGCCTCCCGCATCTGGCCTTGCGAAAGATCGGCGGCGGTCGAGACTTCGAAGCCGGAATCGGTCAGCATTTGCGTGACCGCTCTGGCGTCATTGGCTGGATTGGGCAGCGCCGGCACCGAACGATAGGCGGACTGGCCGATCACCAGCGCGAGGCGATTCTCGGCGAATGCGGACTGGCTACCCAGAAGCAGCGCAGCGGGAACCATGAACTTGAGCAGCGCGTGACGGAACATGATGCGAACTCCGGGCAATGCAAGCTACGGGTTGGTCACAGCCCGAAGCCGATGGGTTCAAGCCGGCGGCGCCATGTGAGGCGTGACAAAGGCCCAATTCAACGGCGATGTTGTCGCAGACCCAAGCTCTGCGACGTGATGCAAATCACAGTATCGGGATTGATATCTCTGCCTAATACTCTGTCCGGAGTGGCGTCTCCGCGATAAAACAACCTCCGATGCGGCGGATCGGTTTTCACATAACGCTGATGGCGGGCGCAGCGCTGACGCTTGCGGGTTGCGGCTTTGGCGACGTCCGCGCGCCATTGCCGGAATTCATGCGCGCCAAGGCGCCCGAACCACCGCCACTCGAGCCGGCGCCCGACATCAAGCGCATGCTAAAGGAAAAACTGGACGCGGTGTTCACGGCGGCATCGCAGCCGACGCATGTTCGCGTGTCCGAGCCGCGCCCCAACCTGCGTGGACCGGGCTGGACCGCCTGCGTCAAGGCCGAGGTGGTTTCGGTGACGGGCAAACCGCTGGGCACGCAGACCTATCGTGTCGAGATTTCCGGCGGCGTGATCGCCGATCGCCAAAAGGTCGAAACCGAGGATACCTGCACTGCCGAGAGCTACGAGCCGGTCTAGCCGCTACAGGCAGCGCGTCGTCGCCCGCACCGGACAAAGCTTCAGCGCACTCGTTAACGAGAACAGCAGGCGTGCACTGCGGGCAGAATTGTCAGGCGCACGATAGCTAAGCGGCGCGGCAACGCCGATATCGGCTTGTAGTCCATCGAGCAGGAAGAAGCGAACGCCGCCGCCGGCCGAGGTCAGCGAAAGACCATCGCTCAGGCGGTAGCCGTCGTTCCAGGCGACACCGCTGTCGATGAAACCGTAGATCTGGTAGCCGCTGAGATATTGCAGGTTGGTCTTCTGGTCGAAGCGAAGTTCCGCCGAGCCGGCAAGACCGTTGTCGCCGCTAATCTCGGCGCTGCCGTAGCCGCGGCCGAATGCGAGGCCGCCGAGATAGAATTGCTGCGAAGTGAACAGCGGACCCGACGCCACTTGGCCGGCCGCGGCCAGTTTCAGCGACCACGCATCCGTGATCGTCTGGTAGCGCGTGTACCAGAAGTTCAGCGCGGAGAACTTGCCCGACGCGCCGTAGCGCGACAAATAGTCATCGCCCCGGTGGGAAGCACCGAGAATGTCGAGACCCTGGCGAAAATTCACCGTCAGAAAATTGGTGCCGCCGAAATTGTCTTGCAAGCGGTAGTCCGACGTCAAACTCGCAGTGCGGATATGATCGGCGTAGAGCGGACCGAACACATCGTTTTCGGATGCGTTGGTGAAGACCGCCGCTGCCGTCAGCGTCAGCGCCGACTTCTGAGACTGCACCGGAGCAATACTGCCGCGAATTTCGAACAACTCGGTCTTGATGTTGTCACTGAAGAGCCTGCGGTAATCGCCGGGCCAGACTTCGCTGTAATAGCCCGAGGCGCCAATGCGCGCGCCATCGGTCCCCACCGGCACCTCGTAGGACAGGCGCCCGAACCTGAGCTGGCGAGGATCGCCGGGAGTGGTCGAGAGATTGAGCACGAGGGAATCGCCCGGTGCGAGATAGGAGTTGAACGCCGCGGTCCCGTAGCTCTGCCACGGCCCGACCGACGACGATCCAAAATTGTCGACGCCGAACGATGTGAAGACGTGCCAGGTCTTCACCGAGAGGAGCAGGCGAAACTGGCCGCTCGCGGTGCCTATCTCCTCGAGCGCGGTATCCTCGATCCGCACACCGGGCCGGGCGCTGATCAGCAGCAATTGCCGTTCGAGCGTCGCGAGCCGCGAAGGCTGTTCGGCCAGCACGGCGGCGAGCATGGCCCGGACACCGAACTGCTCGGCACCATCCCCCTTCAGCGTGACGTCCGTGATGCTGCCTTCGATGACCTGAATGCGAAGCGCGCCGCCCTTGATATCCTGGGGCGGAACGACCGCCCGGCTGAGGTGAAAGCCCACGGCGCGATAGACGTCGCTGACCGCGCCCGCGATCGCCGCCAGATCGGCCTGCGATACCTGTTTTCCGATATAGGGTTGATAGGCCGTTGCCAGTTGCTCCTGCGGTACCGCAACGGCACCGCTGATCGCGACGCGGCGAAGCACGAACAGCGGCTTGGAGTCGCCCTCCGCGCCTGCGAATTGCGGCGACGACAGACGCGGCCTGCCGCCGCCGCCCTGGCTAGATTGTTGATCCTCGAAGCGTTTTTCGATCTGCCTGGGGTCATAACCGGGCTGGTTGGCGTTCTGCGCCAGCGCCGGCGAGCCGGCGACGACCATCCACGCACAGGCGGCGACCGCCAGCAGGCAAATTCGGACAGAGTTCGCAGCGCCGACGTTTCTCCGTAAGTCTACGGAGAGGAATCCGGCCATGCGCGCGCGAGTGCTATCCATATGATTTTAAGTAGTATTTTTATGGTAAACACATCGTTAACGCGCCAACTGAAGTAGGCGGTTTCCGCTCACTCAATCTTGAAACATTTCCAGTAAATATCGGGACAAAGCGGTAACCGGAGATAGTTTCATGCCTGCGATTTCTCACGTCTCAAGAGCGCTCGTGGTGGCGTTCGTTCTGGCGGCGACGTCGGCCACGTTCGCGGCAGACGGCGGCGACTGGACCGTCAGCAAGTCATCCGGCGAGGTCTGGCTGGGCGGCTCGGACGTGCGGCAGGCATCCTTGAAGCAGGAAGACGTCCTTAAGCCGGGCGATACGGTTCGCACCGGACGTAACGGACGCGTGCTGCTCAAGCGCGGCGAGGAAACCATCCTGGTCTCGCCGAACTCCGTCGTCGGCGTTCCCGCCGAAAAGAAGGAAGGACTTTCGACGACCATCGTACAGCGGGCCGGCTCGATCCTGCTCGATGTCGAAAAGCGCAACGTCAAGCATTTCGAGGTCGAAACCCCCTACCTCGCAGCCGTCGTGAAGGGCACGCAATTCCGCGTCACCATCAATGCCGGTAAGACGACAGTCGACGTCGTCCGCGGCCAGGTCGAGGTCTCCGATTTCAAGTCGGGTCAGATCGCCCAGGTGATGCCGGGCCAGCATGCGACCGTGTTCGCCAACGGCAAGACCGGTCTCTCGCTGGGCGGCACAGGCACCTTCGCGCCGATCGAGCAAGGCAAGCCTCGCACGCCATCAGTCGAGCGCGCGCCGGTACCTCGCGGCGGCTTTACCGCGATGCGCCACGCCACAAATGGACAAAGCGTGCAGCCCTCGCGCCAGACAAATGTGCAGTCTCCGAGGCCAGGTGTCACCCGCATCTCGTCGTCGATCGGTGAAGTCAAGTTGAACGTCCACCGTGCCACGAACGGCCTTGCGCACGACAAGTCGGCAGCGCATGGCGGTCGGCGCAACGCCGCCAACAAGGACACGATCTGGGGTTCATCCAACGCTGGAAACGATGTCGCCTCGGCGAACAACGGCCAGACCAACAGCGGCAACGGCGCTGTAAATGGCGCCAGCTCCGCAACGGCGGCTGCGAGTGTCGCCGGTGTCAGCGGCGCGGTCGCGGCCATCGGCGGCGGGGGCAATGGAAACGGCAACGGCAACAGCAACGGTAACGGCAACGGCAACAATGGAAACGGCAACGGAAACGGAAACGGCGGAGCCAATGGCAATGGGTATGGCGTTGGTGTCGGGGTTGGCCTCGGCAACGGTGTCGGCGTTGGCGTCGGCCTAGGTAACGGCGTCGGTGTCGGAGTTGGCCTCGGTAACGGCAATGGTCTTGGCCTTGGCCTCGGCCGCGGCAGAAGTTGAGAACAGGCTTTATTGACGAATTACGCCTACCGTTACCTGACGGCGACCAAACTCGAAGCACCAGAATGGTGATGATGTGAAACGATACCGGCCGCATATTTTCGTGATGATTGCGCTCGCGATTGTCCTGGCGGGCGGCTGGCACAATTCGCTTCGTCACACCTTGGCCGACCCGCGCTTCGCCTGGCAATCGCGACAGGCTTCTGGCGACATTGTCGTGATCGCGATCGACGCATCATCGATCGACGGGGTCGGCGTCTGGCCGTGGCCGCGCCCGCTCCACGCCGAGTTGATCCGGCAACTTCAGAAGGCGGACGTCCAGGACATCGCGCTCGATGTCGACTTCTCCACGCCCTCCGACGCGTCGTCGGACCGAAACTTCGCCGAAGCCCTGCAGGGCGCTGGCGGCTCGGTCGTACTGCCCTCGTTCCAGCAGCCCCGCACCGACAGGACGACGCTTCACGTCAATCGCCCGTTGCAGCAATTCGCTGAGCATTCGTGGCCGGCGCTGGTCAATGTCGAGGTTGGATCCGACGGCCTCGTCCGCCGCTATCCGTTCGGTGAGACGCTGGACGGCAAGTTCGTGCCCGCTATGGCTGCCGTCCTCACCGGCCAATACGACGAAAAGCGCTCGCCCTTTCTGATCGACTTCAGCATCCGTACCGCGGGCATCCCCAAAGTGTCCTTTGTCGACGTGCTGCGCGGCGACCCGGCGACACTGCAAAAATTGCAGGGCAAGAAAGTTATCGTCGGCGGCACGGCGCTCGAGCTCGGCGACCGCTTCAGCGTCCCGAACGGCGTCATCCTGTCCGGACCCGTGCTGCAGACACTGGCCGCGGAATCGTTGCTGCAGAACCGCGCGCTGCAATGGACGTCGCCCGTCGTGACGCTGACCGGGCTCGCTCTGCTCGCCTTGCTCATGCTGTTCTCATGGCGCCGCCTTTCCGCCGGCAAGCGCGTGGCGCTGCTCGCCGCAACCGCAGTCGCCGTCGAGGCCGGCGCATTTGCCCTGCAGACGGCATTCCCGTTCATTCTCGACACGTCGCTGTTTCAGATCGCCATCATCGTCTACATCGCTGCCATCGCGCTCGACGAAATCGACATCCGCGATCTGCTTGGCAGGGTCGCCGAGAGTCGCTTTCAGCGCGTGGCGATGTCGCTTGGCGACGGCCTGATCTGCACCGATTCCAAGTACCTGATTACGGTCTGGAATCCTGGCGCGACCGCGATCTTCGGCTATCTGCCTGAGGAGATGATCGGACGGCCGTTCGACGAGATTTGCGCGCGGGATGCGGATACACCCGCATTTTCCGTCAAGAACGCCGCACAACTCGCCGCCGGCACGGTGATCGAGTTCGAAGGCCGCCGCAGCAATGGCGAGGTGTTTCCGGTCGAGGCCAGCTTCTCCGGTTGGCAGGGTACTGACGGCTTTCAATTCGGCGCAATCTTGCGCGATATCTCCGTGCGCAAGCGCGAGGCGGAGAGAATACGATACCTCGCCGAACATGACGCGCTGACCGGCCTGATCAACCGCAACACCCTGCACGCAAAACTCGAAGCGAAGATTGCCAGAGCCGAAGCAGATGGAAGCCGGGTCGCGCTGCTGGTTGTCGGCATCGACGGCTTCCAGCAGATCAATGACATGCTCGGTCACGCCAGTGGCGACCTCGTGCTTTGTGCCATTTCGGATCGGCTGATGGCGGTGATGCCGGCGACGGGTCTGGTCGCCCGCTTGAGCGGAGACGAGTTTGCCATCGCAGTTCCGACGATCGCCATCGGCCAAAACGTCAGCCGGTTTGCCGAGCAGATCGGTGCAAGCTTCGACGAACCGCTGATCGCCGGCACGCGCCATCTCCGCGTCAGGGTCAGCATCGGCGCTGCTGTATTCCCGTCCGACGGACGGACCGCGGCCGAACTCCTGAGCAACTCCCACATGGCGCTAAGCCGTGCCAAGGCAACCCGGCGCGGCGGTCACGTGCTGTTCGAGGACTCGATCCGCCGTGAACTGGAAACTCGCTTGACGCTGGAAGCGGAGCTAGTGCTGGCCGCGGAGCGCAACGAGTTCGAACTGTTCTACCAGCCACAAATTCATCTGGCCGACGGCCGCCTGGTTGGCGCCGAAGCCCTGATCCGCTGGCGTCATCCCGAGCGCGGCCTGGTTTCCCCGGGCCAGTTCATGCCGGTTGTCAACACCTCGCCAATATCCGACCGGATAGCGGAGTGGGTTCTCGAAACCGCTTGCGCCAAGGCAGCCGCCTGGGAGCGCGCCGGACAGCAAAAGCTTCGGATCGGCGTCAACCTTTCGCCCTCCCAACTCCAATCGGGTAACCTTGCAAGCTCGGTCGCGCAGGCGCTTGCCCGTACCGGCTTGAGCCCAACCAGCCTCGAGCTCGAAGTCACCGAAGACATCCTGCTCCACGACGAGCAGAGCGCGCTGAATACGTTCCTGAAGATTCAGGCACTTGGCGTTCGCCTCGTGTTCGACGATTTCGGCACCGGCTTTGCCAGCTTGAGTTACCTGAAGAAATTCCCGCTCGACGGACTGAAGATCGACCGCTCTTTCGTGCTCGGATTGCTGACCAATGCCGACGACGCGGCGATCGTCAGTTCGACCATCGGGCTTAGCAAGCAACTGGGCCTGTCCGTCATCGCCGAAGGTATTGAGGACCGGGCCACGGCAGACTTCCTGGTCAGGATGGGCTGCGAAGAGGGACAGGGCTATTTCTTCGGACGGCCGATGCCGGCGAACGAGTTCGAAGCGAAGTTCCTCACCGCTCCCGCAGCCGTCGAAGTGGCGTAAGGCCCAAGCGGCCTGACAGGCTGAACGATCCGTTAACGCGACCGATCAAATCCGAGCTTCGCGACAACGGTATTTTCCATCTCTGTCCAATAGCATTGCCCCGTGAACGCGATGGCAAGGCGGCCCCACATGGCGCCGCCGGCCGCATAATTCGCGAACGGGGATTTGGGGAAGTGGCTGATATTGCCGACATATCGACGGCTCATCGTGCTTCGGGCAAGGATGCGGACGCACATGCGCCTCGCGCTGCGCTGACGCCGCTCGCCGGCGTTTCCGCGGCCCAATGGCGCGCGCTCTCGATACGCGCTGCCGAGCCGAACGGTTACTATTTGCCCGAATGGGAATTGGCGGTGAACGCTTCGGCGCGGGGCCGCGTCGACACCGACGCGCTCGGCGCGTGGCGCGACACATCCACCTTGATCGGCCTGGTGCCCGTGATCTCGATGTGGCGCGGCTACAGGATCCCGCTGCCCGCGTTGGTCAGTGCCGACCCCTACGGCACGCTCTGCACGCCGTTGCTCGACCGCGACATGGCGGAGGAAGCCGTCACCGGCATTCTGCAGCAGGCCCGGCAGGCCGGCGCGCATGCGCTGATCTTCCGCGCTACCTCGCTTGATGGCGCGGCCATGAAGGCCTTCGCCGACGTGCTGCATCGCAGCGGCATGCAGCCGGTGGTGCTGCAATCGCATGTCCGCGCCTGTCTCGATGCGACCGGCGACGCCGACGACCTGCTGCGCGAAGCGCTCGGCGCGAAGAAACTGAAAGATCTGCGCCGTCAGCGCAATCGCCTCGCCGAACACGGTGCTGTCCACTTCGACGTGGCGCGGACGCCTGCCGAAATGACCACCGCCGTCGAAACATTCCTGATGCTGGAGGCCAGCGGCTGGAAGGGCCAACGCGGCACCGCGCTCAGCCAGGACGATGGCGATGCGGCCTTCGTCCGGCGCGCCACGTCAGCGTTGGCTGAGACTGCCCAGTGCGAGATTGTGACCCTGCGCGCCGGCGAAACGCCGGTGGCGGCCGCCATCGTACTGCGCCATCAGGACCGCGCCTTCTACTTCAAGCTCGGCGTCGATGAACGCTTTGCAAAATATTCGCCGGGCGTGCAGCTGACGCTGGAATTGACCCGGTATCTCTGCGCGGATCCGGCCATTCGCCTGGTCGACTCCACCGCCGCCCCGGACCATCCCATGATCAACCCGATCTGGCGCGGACGCCTCGCGATCGGCGACGTCCTGATCCCGCTGCGGCGGGGCGATCCGGTCGTGTCGCTGATCCGCGCCGCGCTCGCCTTGCGCGGCGCGATACGCGAGCCGTTACGCCGCATCGTTCATTTCGTCAGAGCACGGCAGGAGAAATCCTAGATGAATACGCTGACCGCCATCGCGCCCGTGATTACGGCCGATCGTGACGCGCTTCGCCGCGACTTTCCGCTGAAACCGTTCGCGATCCGCCATAAGCTCGCCGGCCATCCGCTGCTGACGCTGCCGCGTATCGCGCAACTAGCCGCCGAATTGCCGCGCGACCTGATCGAATACAATTCCGGCAAGGTCGCGATCAGCCAGGACCCGGACGCCATTCCCTCGGTCGACCTCGACCCGGTCGAAGTGGTGAAGAGCATCGAGACCGCCGGCGCCTGGATGGTGCTCAAGCGCGTCGAGAATTCGCCCGAGTATCGCCGCCTGCTGGAGGACACCTTGCTGTCAGTCGCCCGCGCCCGCGGCTTCAACAGCCTGCTCGACGCCGGTTTCGAGCAGGTCGAGGGTTTTTTGTTCGTGTCCTCGCCGAATTCGACCACGCCGTTCCATCTCGACAGCGAGGACAATTTTTTCGTCCACATTCACGGAGAAAAATTCTTCACGATCTTCGACAACAACGACCGTTCGATTGTCAGTGACGACGAGATCGAGCGTTCGATGACCAAGCACCGCAACCTGAAATACGACGAGAGCTTTGCGCCGCGCGGTCAGGAATTCCATCTGTTCGCGGGCGACGGCTGCTATGTGCCGTATCAATGGCCGCACTGGGTGCGCACATCCGCTTCGTTCTCGATTTCGATGGCAATCACCTGGAAGACGCGCGACGTGCGGCGGCTGAACGACCTGCACTTCTTCAATTCGATGCTGCGCGGCATCGGCCTGCCGCAGCAACGGCCCGGCAGACAGCCGGTGCGCGACGCGCTAAAGCTCGCGTTCTATCGCACGGTAACCACAGCCATCAAGCCGCTACGCGCGTCGATGGCGATGCGCCGCGTGTTGCGGCGGATCGCACTCGGCAAGCGCGCGAATTATTATTTGAAGGACGCGTGACTTGTAGCCCGGATGAGCACAGCGACACCCGGGACCACTCTAACACCGCCCCGGATATCGCTTCGCTCATCCGGGCCACGTGAACACCTCACTGCAACGGCGAATGCGGCGCCGGCAGCATGATGGTCGAGTGCATCTCCTCGAGGAAACCCGGGCCCTTACCCAAGAACTCCTGCCAGGCCGGATCCTTCATGGCGTTGCCGCGGGCTTCGGCGCGGGCGTTCAGGCTGGGATAGGCCCAGATGTGGCAGGCCTCGTTCGGTTGCCCCGCTTCGGTCGTCCAGAGGCCTACGATCTTTGAATATTTCTCGCGCTCCGGCAGCACCGCGGTGAACGCATCGAGCCACTGCTTGAGGCCGCCCGCCGCCTTGCCCCTGTAGTTGCGGAGTTCATAGACATTGCCCTTCGACGCCGGCGCCACCGGCGGCCGCACCGCGTTCATCAGGCGGACGTCCTGACGCACCAGCAGGGGCCGGATCAGCGGCACATACTCGCCGGTCCAGCGTGGGTTCTTCGCCAGCTCAGTTCGCAGCCGCGCGCGCTCGTCAAAGCTGTTGTAGCTCCACATGTGCAGGACCTGATTGAGCGGCCCGATCTCGGTCGACCAATAGCCTTCGAGCTTGCCGTAATCATCCTTGCGGATGTCGCGCGAAATGGTGCTCGCAGCCTTGATCATGTCGCCGAGCGTGCCGGGCTTTACGGTGTAGGTGCGTAGTTCATAGATCATGGATGTCTCCCCAAGGTTTGTTGTTGCCGATCATTCCGTCCGGTCGTCATGGCCGGGCTTGACCCGGCGCTCCACGACTTTCTTGCCGCTGGTCAGGACGTGGATGGCCGTACCCTATTCCGCCGCCTGCGCGTTGATTTCGCCGGACACCTGACGGATGGCGCGGGCGAGCTGTTCGGCCGGCTGGGCGCCGGAGACAGCGTATTTCTGCGCGAAGACAAACGTCGGCACGCCCGAGATCCCCTTCTCGGAGGCTTCCTTAGCCTGGCCGGAGATCAGCGCGACGTCCTCATCGGTTGCAAGGCGCTTGCGGACGTCGTCGGCGTCGAGGCCGATATCGGCCGCGGCCTGCACCAGCACGTTGACGTCGGTCAGGTCGCCGCCGTCGCGGAAATACAGCTCCATCAGGCGCTGTTTCATCTCAGCGGATTTGCCCTGTGCTTCCGCCCAGTGGATCAGGCGGTGGCAATCTGTCGTGTTGGGCTGGCGCTTCACCAGTTCGGGCCGATAGGTCAGCCCCTCCTCGCCGGCAGCCGTCACGACGCGGCCGGCAATGCCCTTGTAGGCTTCGACCGAGCCAAACTTGGCGGTGAGATATTCGTCGCGGCTGATGCCCTCGCGCGGCACCCAGGAATTGAGGAAGAACGGCCGCCAACTCACTTCGACCGGAACATCCGGCACCAGCGCCAGCGCGTTCTCGATCCGGCGTTTTCCGATATAGCACCACGGGCAGACCACGTCGGAGACGATGTCGATTTTCAGCGGTTTTAAGGTGCTCATCGGCGTCTCCTCAGCCCATCAAGGTCAAAAATGATGCCCGCAAGGTAAGCCGAATGGGCTGCCACGCAAGTCCGCTGGCCGCATGTCTCGCATCACATAACCTCAGCGGTTATTGTGGCGGTGGCCGGAGCTCCCTAAATCCCGCATCAATTCAACCGCGGAGCCCTGCAATGACCGTCATTTTCAGGCCGGAAGGCCCCCTGTTTCGCGCGACCGAACACGCCGGGGGGCCCTGGTCGCCGGATATGCTGCAGGGCAGCGCGACCACGGCGCTGATGACGCGCGAGGTCGAGCAGCTGGCTGAGGCCTCCGGCTTTGCGGTACGCCGGCTCACCTTCGATCTGTGGCGCCCGGCCGGCCTGCGCGCTTTCGGCCTCGCAACCGACATGCTGCGCGACGGCCGCAAGGCCAAGACCCTGCAGGTGCGGCTGCTCGATGGCGAGGTCGAGATCGGCCGCTGCACGGCGCTGTTGACCGCGCAAGGCGGCGAGTCGCCCGCCGAGCCCTTTGCGAAACACGCAGGCGATGACGCCGCGCCGGAGACAGGCTCACCACCGCCGGCCTTCGTACAAAAGTGGAGCCGCTATTTCCAGAACGTATCTGTACGATTGATCGAGGGCGCGCTGGAAAAACCTGGCCCGGCGGCGGCGTGGATGCGGCTCGACGTGCCAATGGTCGAGGGCGAGGCCAACACGCCGCTGTTGCAAGCGGTGCAGGCGGCGGATTTTTCGAGCGGCGTCGGACAGATCGTCGACATGCGCGAATGGACCTTCATCAACCCCGAGATCAGCCTGTATTTCTTCCGCCCGCCGGAGGGCGACTGGATCCTGATTCGATCGCGCACGCGTGCGGGCGCCAACGGCGCGGGGCTGACGATGGCAAGCCTGAGCGATCGCAAGGGCGCGTTCGCGGAAGTATTGCAGGCCATGACCTTCGAGCGGCGCGCAGCCCAGGCTCAGGCGTCCTGACCATTGGGATTAAGGCGCCAGATACTGCAACAGCCTTGGATCGTTGCGAACCTCATGCGCCGATCCCGTGAGCGCGACCCTTCCGCGGTCGAGCACAAAGGCCCGATCCGCGACGCGTAGCGCGAGATCGAGATGCTGCTCCACGATCACGACGGCGATCTCCTTGGCCAGCAGGATCAGACGTTCGGTGATTTCCTCGATCACGCCGATCCAGACGCCTTCGGTCGGCTCATCCAGCAGCAGCACCCGCGGGTTCGACAACAGAGCGCGGCCGATCGCCAGCATCTTGCGTTCGCCGCCGGACAAGGTGCCGGCGACCTGATCCATCCGCTGACCCAGCTTCGGAAATATCTCCAGCACGCGATTGACGGCCTGGCTGTCACGATTGGTCAGCGCGCCGACGGCAAGATTGTCGCGCACCGAAAGCCTTCCGAACACGGAGTGCTCCTGCGGCACGTAGCCCAACCCAAGGCGAATGCGTTGCTCGGTCGGCAACTGTCCGACGCTGCGCGCGTCGAGGCTGACGGAGCCACCGAGCAGCGGCAGTTCTCCGACGATCGCCTTCATCAACGTGGTCTTGCCGGCGCCGTTGCGGCCAAGAATGGCGACGCCACCACGCCAGGGAACGCCCAGCGTGACGCCGAACAGCACCTGGCTGCGGCCATAGCCGGCGTCGACATTCTGGATATCGAGATATTTGTCCTCGTCAGGCACGGCGGAGATAGACCTCCTGAACCCGGGCGCTCGACTGAATGTGTTGCACCGAACCGCAATCCAGCACGCTTCCCTGGTCGAGCACGGTCAGCCGGTCGCAGATGTCGCGAATGAAATCGAGATCGTGCTCGACAATGACAAGGGAGCAGCGCTTCTTGATCGGCTGCAGCAGTTCGCCGGTAACCCGCCGTTCCTCGAGGCTCATGCCGCCGGTCGGCTCGTCCAGCAGCAGGAGTTTTGGCTCGGGCGCCAGCGCCATCGCGATTTCAAGCCATTGCTGCTGGCCATGGGAGAGTGCGGAGGCCGGATCCGCCGCGCGGTCTACCAGACGAAACTGTTCGAGCATGGCCATGGCGCGGTCGTGCAGGATGCCGCGGGTGCGCGAGAACACCAGCCGGGGGAGCGACGTCTGGGCCTGCAGCGCCAGCAGAATGTTGTCGTACAACGTCAATGCCGGCAGCACGCTGGTAATCTGGAACTTGAGGCTCATGCCGGCGCGGGCCCGCGCGGCGGGAGAGGCTTGCGAGATATCGTGGCCGCCAAACGTCACCGTGCCTGATGTCGGGATTTCAGCACCGGCGACGCATTTCATCAGCGTGCTCTTGCCCGAGCCATTGGGCCCGATCAAACCGTGGAATTCGTTCTCCGCAACCGTAAGATCGGCGCCATTCAGGGCCGTCAGCTTGCCGAATATCTTGATCAGGCCGCGCGCTTCAAGAAGAGCCATCGTCGCCCTTCCCCGGCGGCCGGCCGAAATTGCCGACGCGCTCGCGTTCACTGAGGATCAGGCTGACCAGGCCGGCGGGGCGAAACAGGATGACCAGCAGCAACAGGACGCCGAGGATGATCGGCCAGATATCCTGATAGCTGTTCGACAGCCAGAAACTCACCGCCTCGATCGCAACCGTACCGATGACAGCTCCGATCAACGTGCCGGAGCCGCCGAACAACACATAGAGCACCACCTGCGTCGACATCACCACGCCCAGCATGTTGGGCCAGACGAAACCTTCATGAAAGGCATAAAGGCTGCCCGCGAGCCCCGCGATGGCACCAGCGAAGGAAAAGATGATCGCCTTGAGGCGTTGCACCTGATAGCCGAAGAAGGCAATCCGCTGCTCGTTCTCGCGCAGACCCGCCAGCGCAAGCCCGAATTGCGACCGCACCAGGAAGCGGCACAGGAGATAAACCAGCACGAGAATGCCGAGCACCAGATAATAATAGACCGGCCCCTCCGTGATGTCGTAGCTGCCGAGCGACATCGGCGGGATCGACGGAATACCGTTCTGGCCGCCGAGATAATACCAGCCCCGGGCCACGCGATCCGCCGCGTATGACCCGGTGAGCGTGCCCAGCGAAACAAAGATCACACTGGACGGATGACGGCCGAGCAGAAGAAAGCCTCCGAGCAGCAATGCGAATGCCAGTCCGATCAGTAGCCCGGCCGGCAACACCAGCAGGATCGAGGTCACGCCGAGATCGCGGGCGATCAGGGCCACGCCATATCCGGCCGATCCGAAGAACACCGCCTGGCCAAAACTCATGATGCCGGCGTATCCCCACACCAGATCGAACGACAGCGCGAACAGGCAGAGGATCAAGACCCGCGTCGCATAGATCGTCAGATAGTCCTTGAGGACCAGCGGAAGCAGCGCACCGATCACCAGCACCGTGATTTCGATGATCGGCAGCACCTGTAGTCGGCGCGAACGGCTGGCACCACGCAGAAGCCTCAAGGGCGTCGTCTGTGTCGTTTCTGTCATCAAGTTGCCAGTACATCCGCTCCAGGTTTCGCAGCGGCGGGTCGCCGCCGCTGCAGGACGCTCAGCACGCTACTCAGCATTGCATCAGCATTCCTTGGGATCGACGAGGCCGGCACTGCGCGCGACGATCTCATAATTGCCGCCCTTGGCGACGGCCGTATACATCTTCATCTTGCAATGCCGCTTGCCGGGAACCATTTCCGCCGGCCCGCCGGGACCTTCGGCGATCTTGGCGTGATCGAGCGCCGCCGCGACCCCTTCGCGATCGACCTTGCCGGCCTCCTTGACCGCTGCTTCCCATAGTTTGAGACCACGATAGGTCCCGGTCGCGGCACTTCCCGCGGCAAATAGGAACGTGCCCGGGAACTGCTTTTCATAGGTCGCCTGAAGCTTGGCGCTGAACGGATCTTCCGGCGTCAGCGCCTTGAAATAGTCGAGGCAGCTCGCAAGCCCTTCGATCTCGGCCGCCTGGTTGATGTTGAGCGTGTTCTCGTCGTAATAGACGCACGACAGCCGGCCGCCATTCTTTAGGAAGCCCGCCTCGTAAAGCTGCTTGAAGAACGGTCCCACTCCCGGCGGGATCACGGTGTTGAACACCACGTCCACCTTGTTGGAAATGACCCGGTTCACCGTGGCGCTGAAGTCGATCTGGTCGAGCGGGTAGTACTCCTCGAAGATCACTTCGCCGCCATTGGCCTCGATCACCTTGCGGGCATAGACGTTCAACGTGTGAGGCCAGACATAGTTGGCGCTCGGCAGCGCGAACCTCTTGCCGCCGTTCTTGATCAGCCAGGGAATGAATTCGTCGCACTGCTGCGCCGGCGTCGGGCCGGTACAGAACAGATTGGGCGTGCATTCCTTGCCCTCGTACAGCTGCGGATAAATGTAGAGCGTCTTGCCGCGCGCGACGATCACGTCCTTGATGGCGTTGCGCATCGAACTGGTAATGCCTCCCAGCACTAGGTCGACCTTGTCGCGCTGGATCAGCTTGCGAACGTTGCCGACCGCAACCGACTCATTCGACGCGGTGTCCTCGATGAACAGTTCCAGCGGCCGGCCAAGCAACCCGCCGGCGTCGTTGATTTCCTTGATCACCATCTTTGCGACATTGGCGTCGGCATTGCCGGCGTAGCCGATCGGACCGGTCAAATCCGTCGCGATGCCGACCTTGATCGGATCCGAGGCTGCATTCGCCCAGTCGGGGCGAACGACCCAGCTGCCGACGCCCGTGGCGATGGCGGTGCTGGCAAAGGCGAAGTTGGAGAGAAATCGCCGGCGATTGAGATGGCTGCGGTCATTAGACATCGAACTAGACCCCCTTTGTTGAAAGCAGGCCCTGCGGCCGAAACTTGATGAAGATGATGGCGAGCACGAACACGAGGACGTCGGCGATCACAGGCGGAATGATCCACGGCAGTGCGGCGGCGAGCGTTCCGATCACGCCGGCGCCCGCCACCGGCCCCGCGAACGAACCGACTCCGCCGACCATGACGGCGACGAACCCCTGAATCAGAAAGCGCAGGCCGAGATCGGCAAACAGCGAGAACACCGGCACGATCAACGCGCCCGCAAGGCCGGCGAGCGCGGCGCCGAACGCAAACGTCGCGCCGTAGATCGCATTGGTCGAAATGCCCGATGCGCGGGCGAGCGCGGGATTTTCCAGCGACGCCCGAATGCGCAACCCGAAGGCGGTGCGCGCCAGCAGCAGATAGCTGCCGATCATCACCAGCGCGGTGATGACGATGATGACCAGCCGCCACGTGGAGAAATGCATGGTGCCGATATTGACCGAGCCTCCGAGCGGCTCCGGGACCGACAGGTACAACCCGCCGATCAGGCCGCGGACGATCTCGCGGATGATGAGCCCGAGCGCGTAGGTGCCCAGCATCGCGACGATCGGTGCGGCGTAAAATCGCCGGACGATGGTCCGCTCCAGGACAAACCCCAGCGCGCCGACGACAAAGGGCGCCGCCAGCATTCCAAGCCAGACCGGCAGGCCCACACTGTGCACGATATAGGTGACGTAGGCGCCAAGCAGGACGAACTCGCCCTGGGCGAAGTTAAAGATGCCCATCATGCTGGCGATGATCCCGAGCCCCAGCACGACCAGAACGACGATCGCGCCGAAACTCAGGATCTCGAACAGTGCGACGAACAGATTATCCATGTAGCATCACCAGCACCCTTGTCACCTGCCCCCTCTCGGCGTTCGGCTGCCTACATTTTCTTCCAGTCGCCGGCCTGCTCGAAGGCATGCGCGGCGCGATAGATCGTCATTTCATCGAAATGCCGGCCCACCAGCATCAGGCCGATGGGAAGTCCGTCCACCATGCCGCAGGGCACCGACATCGCCGGGTGGTGCGTGATATCGAACGGCGCGGTGTTGGTGATCATCTCGAACGCGCGCTGACATACCTCTTCCCGGCTGGCGCCCGGCGCGGGCAACGGCGTCGCCTTCATCGGCGTGGTCGGCATCAGCAGGAGATCGTAGCTCTCCAGAACCTTGTCATAGGCCGCGGTCACACGACGAGAGATGTTCACGGACTTGCCGTAGTAGCGCGGACCGAAATTGTTGTTGATATAGACCCCGAGCATCAGGAACAGCTTTGTCGTTTCCGACAGTGAGTCCGCCTGCCCGCGCCAGCCGCGGTGAAAATCCATCAGCGAGGTCGAGTAGAGATCCGAACGGCTGAGGCCATAGCCGTCGCCGAACATCATGGTTTGGGCGATGCCTTCGGCGCCGATCGGTGTCCACACCGCCGGTGCTATCATGTGCATCGGGATCGAAACCTCCTCGACCGTGGCGCCGAGGCTCGCGAGCCGCTTGGCCGCTTCCCGCACGCTTTCGTTGACAGCGGCTTCAGCGCCGGCCTGCTCAAAACCTTCCTTGACGATGGCAATCTTCATGCCCTTGACGCCGCTGCCGAGCGCCTTGGTGTACTCCTCCACCTTGGGCGATTTGATCCGCGGATCATAGCCGTCGTCGCCGGCGAGCACTTCGAGCAGCAGGGCGTTGTCGGCGACGTTCGCGGTCATCGGGCCGGTATGGTCGACGAAGATTTCGATCGGCATGACGCCGGTATAGGGCACCAGCCCCCACGTCGGCTTCATGCCGTAGGTGCCGCTGAACGAGGATGGCATCCGGATCGATCCGCCCTGGTCGCCGCCGATCGCCATGTCGACTTCGCCGAGCGCGACCACGACCGCACTCCCCGAGGACGAGCCGCCGGCGGAAAATCCCATCTTGTGCGGATTATGGACCGGGCCGGTCGAGTTGGTGTGGCTGCCGCCGGAGATACAAAACGATTCGCAATGCACCTTGCCGGCAATCTCGGCGCCGGCATCGAGCATGCGCGTGACGATGGTGGCGTCGAAATCCGGCACATAGCCTTCGAGTGTGGCGGAGCCGTTCATCATCGGCACCCCGGCCAGCATGATGTTGTCCTTTAGCGCCACGACCTTGCCCTTGAGCTTGCCGCTCGCGGCACCCTTGACGGTCGATTTGCGGTACCAGGCATTGCGCGGATTTTCCTCCGGGCCAGGCCGATAGCCCGGCGTGCGCGGGTATTTGACGATCGGCACTTCGTCAGGCATCGCCCCGACAACGTTGTAGGCATCGACGGAGCCCTGCATCAATCCACGGAAGGAAGTGACATCCTCATCGGTCAAAGCCAGACCGCATTGGTCGGCGACCGCGCGCAGCTGGTCGGGGGTTGGAAGCGCTACTGTCACGATGATTTCCTCCTGTTTCTTCTGAACGCGCGAGGCAAGTTGCCGAATGAAGACAGCCTTGTTCGCATCACTAGAAACGGAAATGTTTTCCTTTTCAAGTATTATTTCGCAAGCCTCTCTTTGCTGAAGCGACGCGCGCGACCGGCGTCAGAACTGTTTGATCAGGCGGAAGTCGAGCCCGTTGGCTGCCGCAAGATAGATCGGCATGCGTGCGCTGCCGCGCCGGATACCGATGGTGCCGCGCGCGCCGTGGTAGTCCACATTTGCGGCAGCCGAGAGCAGCGGCTTCCTCGCCAGCGATCCGGCGCGCGCGGCGATGGTCTCGAGAAACCGCAGCCCCTCGTAGTTTGACTGCGCGATCGAGCCGAGCGGCGGCGCGTGGCGGCCGAACGACGCTTCGTACTGGCTTCGAAAGGCGTCGTTGTCGCGCGAGGCCCTGTCAATGAAATAGCCGGAGGCGCAGAACAGGTTTTCGGTGTTGTCGGCGCCGATCCCTAACAGCACGGTCTCGTCCATCGCGCCGGCCAGACGCAGCATTCGCGAGCCAAGCCCCCGCTCGGCAAAGGCGCGATTGAAGACGACGCTGTCAGCGCCGATCAACGTGATCAGAACCACGTCGGGCCTGGCAGCCCGGATCCGCTCGATCTGGCGGCTGTGATCGTGTTCGCCGATCGGCACGAACTCTTCGCCGACGACACGCCCGCCAGCGTCGGCGATGTATTTCTTGATCGCCCTGTGGGAGAGCCACGGCCAGACATAGTCGCTGCCGATCAGATAAAAGTTCGACGCCTGTCGGGTGTTGGCGAGCCACTCGATCGACGGACGCCATTGCGCCCCCGGCGTCTCGCCAATGGCCATGACGCCGGGCGTTCGCTCGCCGCCCTCGTATACCGGCGTGTAGAGATAGGGAATGCGTCCGGCGACGACCTTGCGCAACGCCACCCTCACCGCGCTAATATGCGAGCCCATCACGAGGTCCGCGTCTTCGGACGCGACGATATCGGACGCCGTCTGCGTCACGTCGTTGATGTCGCCGCCGGTGTCATGAAACGCGACTTCAATCTCGCGGCCAAGAATGCCGCCGCGGCGGTTGATTTCGGAAACACCAAGCAGCGTACTGTTGATGGAAGCCGGCCCCCAGATTCCGGACGGCCCCGACAGTCCGACAAAATTGGCTATGCGCAATTTCTTGCGGTCGCGGCGTGCTCGAAACGGGCCGAGAGCCGGCACCGAGGTGCCCTCCCCGATGCCCGAGAATCCCTTCAGCAGCCATTCCGGCGGCATAGACGGCGCACCGGAGCCTCCAAATTGCGGCAGCGAGAGCAATTCGCTCTCCTTTCAACTCACGTCCGGCGCCGACCAGACTACCATCGGCGAGGTGATCGACAACAAAAAATATCGTAGTGGAAAATATTGAATATTCAACGATTCCTATGCATATAGAACATGCAAGAGCGCTAAATATTCATCCAAACCTCGATTACGAAGTTCAAACCATTGGCCAAATCGCCCAGCAAACCCATCACCGAGCATCTCGCCTATCTGCTTGCGCAGGCGAACCGGGAGATCAATCGTCAGCTCGACGCGCGGTTCCGCAAGGAAGGCGTGCCGGTCGAGCAATGGCGCATCCTGAAAGTGCTTTCGGATGGCAAGGGCCATTCGATGGGCGAACTCGCCGAAGCCGTACTGCTCAATCACCCGACCTTGACCAAGATGGTCGACCGGATGGTGTCCGACGCGCTGGTCTACCGCGTCCAGGACGCCGACGACCGGCGCAAGGTTTTGATGTTCTCCTCCGATCGCGGAAAGGCATTGACCCAGCGCCTGAACTCGCTGGCGCTCAGCCAGGAAGCCTTCATCGCCGAGAACTACGGCGACAAGGCTACGGCGGAATTGAAACGTCTGCTGGAAAGCCTGATTGAAAAGGCTAATTGAGCGCTACGAACTGTAGGATGGGTAGAGCGAAGCGAAACCCATCAATACCGATTGTGCCGCTGATGGGTTTCGCTTCGCTCTACCCATCCTACGGACCACGGATCACGCCAGGCTCGCCGCTATCTGCCGCAAACGCTGCGCCGTGAGATCGTCGGCGGGGAAAAACGTTTCCAGCGCCAGCTCCTGCAGCGTGATGTCGACCGGCGTGCCGAACACCATGGTGGTCGAGATGAAGCTCATCACTTCGTCATTGCGGCGCAACTTGAAGGGGATCGCGACATTGTCGGCCGAAACCGGGCCTGAACGCGCCGGCATCCGATAGGCTTTCAGTTCCTCATACAGCTTGAGCAGCTCGGGGTCAGCCGTCGCCTCGCACTGCCGGTGCAGCCGCTCCAAAAGATGCGCGCTCCATTCGGCGAGATTGACCGTGCGCGGCGCTAGCCCCTCGGGATGAAAGGCGATCCGCAGGATGTTGAAGGGCTGCCCGAGCAGATGCGGCGGCAAGCCTTCCAGCAGCGGCGCTACCATCCGGTTGGCGGTCACTAGATTCCAGTGCCGGTCATAGGCCAGGGCCGGATTGGGCTCATGCGCCTTCAGCACGAGGTCGATCGCAGCCCGCGCCGATTTCAGCGCGGGATCGTCGAGCGAGCGCTGCGGAAATGCGGGCGCAAAGCCCGCGGCGACCAGAAGCACGTTGCGTTCACGCAAGGGAACCTCCAATCGTTCGGCAAGCTTCAGCACCATTTCGCGCGACGGCGCGGCACGACCCGTCTCCACAAAACTGAGATGACGCGCCGATATTTCGGCGTCTCCGGCCAGATCGAGCTGGCTCAGATGCCGGCGCTGGCGCCATTCGCGCAGGTGATCGCCGATATGGTGGGCTTTCGTTCGTTCGGCTCGCGCCGCGGCAGCATGTGCGTTCATGGCGGAAAACCTACCATGCGAATTTCGTCCATTCCATTACGTCCGAGGTAATCGAAACGGGTCATCGGCTGCTTCATCTTGGGCAGCACAGGAGATGACCATGCTGATGCTTGCCCTCTTCCGCCTCGTCGCCGCTGCGATCCCGTGGACCCTCAATCTGGCCATTTGGTTGCTGGCGCGCTCGCTGAACATGCCGCAGCCGTTGGTGCACGACACCGGCGTCTTCGTGTTCGTGCAGGTGCAGACGATCGAAAGCAGGGTCGGCAAGGCGCTCTGCCCGATGCGGCTGCTGCGTCGGCTCCGGTCGCTGCTGCGGCGCTGATCCCTGTCTCGCCCAAGGTCCCCCAAGCAAAGGAGAACTGTCATGATCCATCCGTCAACATTCCTGAGCCGCGCGCTGCTCGCCGACGCCATCTTCAGCGGCGTCGCCGCGGTCGCGCTGACGCTGGGCGCCGGCGCGCTCGCGCCGTTCCTCAACCTGCCGGACGCCCTATTGCGCGAGACCGGCCTGTTCCTGATCGCCTACACGGCGCTGGTTGGCTGGCTGGCCACGCGGTCATCTGCGCCGAAGGCGCTGGTGCTACTCGTGATCGTGGGAAATATCGCGTGGACGCTCGGCAGCATTGCGCTGCTGTTCTCGGGTGCGGTGAGCCCGAACCTGCTCGGTCAGGTCTTCATCGTGGCGCAGGCGATTGCCACAGGCGTGTTTGCGGAGCTGCAGTATATCGGGCTGCGCAAGAGCGGCGGCGTGGTAGCGGCCTGAGTCGAACTTTGCCGATCCACGCCTTCCTCCGCCGCCGCCAAGTCCGGCTGTGCGGCGGCGGAAGCGCGCGATTTCATCCCTTCGGCGTGAAGAAATCGAGCATCGCCTGCGGGGCATTGGGTTCAAACGCGAGTTCGAGACCGGCCGCGGATTCCGCGGCCGCCTCCCGCGCCCGCGGGAACATCGTGGCTTCGTAGGCGGCAAAAGCACGTTCGAAGTCGTTGGGATGCGCGATGATGGCCATGGCGAGGTCTGCCCCATCGATCATGGCGAGATTTGCCCCTTCTCCGGCGAAGGGCGACATCAGGTGAGCGGCGTCCCCGAGAAGCGTAACGCCGGGCGTGCGCGGCCAGCTATGTCCCTCCGGCAACATCCAGATTGATCGCGGCAGCAAATCACCATCGCTGCTGGCCAACACTTCGTGAAAATCAGCGTGCCAGCCGTGAAAATGCTGATGCAATAAGTCGCGGGAAATTGGCTGCCTCGACCAATCGACCGGAACCTTGAGCGCGGCATAGACGCATAATTCATTGTTTGGTTCGCGATGCCCGAAGATGCCGCGTTCGTCCGAAATCGCGAACATCAATCCCTTGCCAACCAGGGCGGCCGCTTTCGGGTGCTTCCGGTCGGCGTCCAGATAACGCAGTTCGACGAAGCTGATGCCGGAATAGAACGGGCTTGCCTCCGACACCAGCGGGCGGACCTTTGACCACGCCCCATCGGCCCCGATCAGGATTTTCGCCGGCGCAACGCCGCCATCGGCGAACGATAATTCGAACCCGTTTTCCGCCCTGCTTATGCCGGTAACCCGCGCATTCCAGCGAACGAGGCCCGGAGGCAAAGCGGAAAGAAGCAGGTTGCGCAACGCGCCGCGGTCGATTTCCGGTCGCTGACCATTGCCGTCATGCGCCAATCGCACGGCGCCGGTCTTGTCCAGAATGCGCATGGCGTCGCCATGCTCCAACGTGAGCTTGCCAAAAACCTCAAGCAGACCGGCGGCCCGCAATGCCGCCTGACCGGTATCCTCATGAATATCGAGCATGCCGCCCTGGGGACGGGAAGCGGCCGAGAGATCCGCATCATAGACGACTGCCGGGATCCCGTTTCTATGCAGCACGCTCGCCAGCGTGAGCCCGCCAATTCCGGCGCCCACAATCGTGATCATGGTTGTTGCTTTCGTGTTGGAAAGAGCCAATCGGTCGGCGCCGCGACTTAGGGTGGGCCCTACGATGTCTCTCCGAGCCTACCCTTCAGAGATCATTCGGGCTATATATAGGAGCCTATCGATTTTGTATAGGACCCTATGCAAGAGAATATGATGCGAAAATGGGCGCAGCACGAACGGCCGGGCCACCTCATCAACAGGGCGGCGCGACTGATGCTCCGGCTCGCGGACATCAAATTCAGGCCGCTGGGACTTGGCGTGGCCAGCTTTCCCGTTCTCAGCATGTTGAGGACAGGGCAAAAGCTTTCCCAGAAGGAGTTGGCGCTGTGCGCCCGGATCGAGCAACCGAGCATGGCTCAATTGCTGTCGCGACTTGAGCGCGATGGCATGATCAAACGCAGTCCCGATCCTGGGGACGGTCGCAGCAGCTTGATCTCAATAACCCGCAAAGCGCTCGGAATACTTCCCGAAGTCGATGCGGCCGTCGATGCCGGTAATGAACTGGTGCTTGCGGGTATGAGCGACGATGAGGTCAAGACGCTGATCGATTTGCTTCAGCGTCTGATTGGGAATCTGGAACGGGCCACGGAGCGCGAACAAGCGGCGATAGATCGCTCCGAGGAGCCTTAGGCGCGGGCCCTGGTCGTCATTGCGAGCCACCGGGTCGCGCGAATGCGGGCCCGATGACAGGCTCCGCGAACCAATCCATATCGCGGCACAACTGATAGATGGATTGCTTCGTCGCGGAGCCTGTCATCGGGCGCGCATTCGCGCGACCCATTGGCTCCTTCGCGCAAACGCTTCGCGTTTGTCGCAGGCAATGACGGGGAAAGAGTTTCAGCTTAACATCACCGCCGCGATCATCCCGGCAAAAGTCAACAGCAACCCGATGACGAGCATCGGCACCAGGCTGCTGCCGGAATACGGATTAGCCTGCTCCTTGTTGGTCACGACATGTGCACGATGGGCCATCACTTTGCTCCTGCCTGGCTGCGTCGAAATCGTTCCCCGTTGCCGAGCATGACGCCGTGGGTGCCGGCGATGCCGAGTTCGAGGCTGGCCGCGATCCGCCGCGCCCGTTCGACAAAATGCGCTTCCGCCTCGGGCGGGCAGATCTCGCGGGCGGTTTGCTCGAACAGCTCAAGCCAGCGGTCGAAATGATTGGCGTCGACCGGCAGCGGCAGATGCTTGACCATCGGCGTGCCGTGGTAGCGGCCCGTCATCAGGGCGACCGATGACCAGAACGCGCACATCTGCGCCAGATGCGGCTCCCAATCCTTGATCCTGATATCGAAGATCGGCCCCAGCACCGCGTCGGCGCGCACCTTGGCGTAGAAGCCGTGCACCAGCCGCTCGATCATCGCCTCGTCGATGCCCGTCCGGGCCATAATCTCGGCCACGATGCGCTCACGCCGCTCCGGCCCTGCCAAAATCGCTTCCATTTCCAGCTACCGCCCTTAAATAGGTATTTCAAATGCCTATTTAGACGGCTATAGATGATTTGCAAGCAGATATTTGAAAGGGTTCCCATGCGCCTGACATCGTTCACGGATTTTGCCTTGCGCGCCTTGATGCGGCTGGCGGGCGAGCCTGGGCGGTCATTCGCGACCAACGAGATCGCGGCCGAGTTCGGCATTTCCCGCAACCATCTGGCCAAGGTCGTGCGCGACCTCGCCGATAGCGGGTTCATCTCGACCCAGCGCGGTGTCGGCGGCGGCTTCGCGCTTGCCCGGCCCGCCCAGTCGATCACCATCGGCGAAGTGGTGCGCGCCCTGGAAGGGCCGCCACTGGTCGAATGTTTTCGCGAGGATGGCGGCAATTGCGTGCTGAAGCCGCGCTGCCGGCTGAAAGCAAAACTCGCCGCCGCCCGCGAAGCCTTCATGCGCGAACTCGACAGCACGACGCTGGCGGAATGCGCCTACCCCGCGCCGGCCCGACGTAGCCCGGCGCTTGCGTGAGGACTCAAGGGAGACATCGCATGAAACCGGTCGAATTCGAGAATGGCGCCGTGCAGATCGACGCGGCCATCGTCGCCGAAGGGCTCGGCCTTGCGCTGCACCGGCTTCAGCGGGACATGCGCGACGGCAGGATCACAAGCTTTGCCGAGCGCGGGATCGACACCGACAGCGGCCGGCATCGCCTGACCTTCCTCTCACAACACCGGCGATTTCGCGTTATCATCGACGAAACCGGCGCCATCGTACAACGCTCGGCTATCGACTTCGGAGATTCGTCGCTGCCGAAATCAGTTCGCAAGCCCGGCGGATGAGACCTCGGGGAATGCTGCGGACTGAGCCTCAAGCGAGATTGCGGCTGGCTGAGCCTGAAGGACCGGCGCAGAACCAGAAACCGGCGGCTTTCCTCCGTCCGACTTCTTGCCGGCAACTCGGACGCGGCTGTTGCCGTTCAGATGTTTGCCATTGGGGGACCTGTCAGCGGCCGACTTGGCTTTGAGGGACTTGCCTTTGAGGGACTTGGCCTTGAGTGCGTTGCCATTGAGCGACTTGCCGTTGAGCGAACCGCTGTTCAGCTTGAGCGTCTTCTTCGCCTTCCGCTCCGCCTTTTCCTTCAGCTTCGCTTTAGCCTCCGCCTTGGCCTTCGCGATCTTTTCCGCCTTCTTCAGCGCTTTCCGTTCGGCCTTGGCCTTCAGCCGCGCCTTCTCCGCCCGCGCCTCGGCGCGCTGCTTCTTGCGCTTCTTCTCGCAGGCCGCGCATTTGCAGCCGATCGGCTTCAGATAGGCTTTGAAGTAGTCGGTGCCGTAATCGTAGTTGATCTCTTCGCCCGGCTCGATGTTCTTGATGGCGCGGATGATGACCTTGCGCTTGCGCGGCTTGACATCGGATTCCGCGTTCGGCTTGCAGGCGTGGTTGATATAGCGGGCGACGTTCTTGCGCACCGAGCCGTCGATAGTCCAGCGGTCGTTCAGTTCGAACAGGTACTTGTTCTCAATCGCGTCGTCTTTCTTCTTCTTCGAATCCAGCAGCGGCCCAAAATAGCGGATAATCTTGGTGCCCTTCTTGATCGGCTTGGTGGCGAAAAGGCCGAGTCCGGTGCGGGAACGACCGACGCGATAGGGCTTATTCGAGGGAATCGAGGGCATGACGATTGGATGACTACACGCTCGGGAAACGGAAAATTGCGAGCCGCTCTTCTAGGACAATTCCGCGGCAATGTCAGGTGTTTCGCAGCTTTGCCATGAACCTTCCCCAGATTGCACACGTCTGACGTTCAGGGTTCCATGCGAGAGGTGCAGATGAAACGCGTCCGCCGTCACCGGCTGCTCATCGTAACGGCCGCCGCGGCATTGTTCGCGGCTGCATCCGGCCCGATTTCGCCGGTCAGCGCCCAAACATTCAGCAGCAGCTACACGTCGACGGCGGAGAAGGACTGCCGCACCGTCGGCAAGCCGAGGGCTCCCGACGGCGGCACGACGCAGGTATGCCCCGGCAAATCGGGGCTGGTGGTGCTGGTCAGCGAGGACGATCTGCGCCAAACCGTCTCGGTGGGATCCAACCGCGCAGCCGCCGCCAAGGAGCCGGCCGCGGAGACCTCGTTTGCTCCCTTTAATTCCACCGCCCCCACCGTCGAATGGCGCGCGGTGGACGGCAGGCCGTTCGCGATCATTCAGCGCTGGCTGATTGCCGACAATAACGATCTGGACAAGAGCGGAACCCCGGCCTCAAAACCGATGCTGGCCGTGACGCGGCTGCCGCCGGGGCCGGTCTGCCACGTCGCCTACATCGACGGCCAGGCCAACCGCAATGCCAACGAACTCGCGCGCCAGGCGGCGGACGAATTCGCGCGTGATTTCAAGTGCGGGAAGGACGAAGTGAAAGTGGTCGGTGAGAAGGGCGCGGCCGTGAGCCTTGCAAAGCGCTGATCAAGCCGCTATCCGGCGTGTTTTCGCCGCATTAACGTCAAAGCTACAGCCTTCAGTGTTTATAATCTCACGTCATGGTTTTTACGGCAGCCTCACCGGAGCAACGATGCTAACGAGATTCATGGTTCTGCTCGTCGCCGGCACCGCACTCGCCGGCTGTTGCGCCTCCGGCACCGGCTGCTCGACGACACCGATGGCAGGCGCACCGATCGCCTGGGACGGGTTGGGTGAACCGCCCACGGCAAATGACGCGCCGGGCGAAGAAAGACGGCCGGCAAAGCGAAAAACAGCCCGCAACCGCGAGATTATCCTCGGCCCGCTGAATGGCGCCCCGGCCCAATCGGACGCCAAGGCGCAGTATGACGATTGGACGCGGCGGCCCAACGAGGACGCGGAAGCCGACGCAAGGCTCGCGCGGCAAACCAAGATTTGCAAGGGTTGCTGAGAACAGCGTTACAGTCCCGATTTGGCGTGCAGGCGTCAGGTCTTTTGCTTGATCCGACGATAGCGCTCTAGCAGCCGTTCGCCCTTGGCGGCGATGCGCCTCGCGGCGGCGACGGTTCGGGGAACAGGCTCGCCCCAGGCATGAGCTGACAGCGCATGCCGCGTCGGTTTTCCCCGGCCATCGACCAGCGGAGGAAGTTGCTCGCGTCCGTAAAATCGTACCGCCCAACTGCCTTTGCGGCGCATGTCCTGCGGCGTCATCTCTGACAGCGCTTTTGTGACGCCCGGCTTGAGGTGCGAGCCATCCCTGCGAGCAAATGCGGAGCGACCGGCGGCGGTCAGGCCGCCCTTTGGATCTTTCTCGCGTGCCCTGGCCGGGCGCGCGGCCGCGGCTTTTTTGGGAGCTTTCTTTTTGGAAGCTTTCTTTGCGGTCTTCTTGGCGGTTTTTTTCGCGGCACGCTTGCCTGCGGTCTTTGTTGCCGGGCTCTTCTGTGCAGCTTCCTTTTTTGAAGCTTTCGATGCCATGCGCATGTTGTCCACGAGGTTAGGGTACGAACGCCCGGCCCGACGCGCACGCGCCTTCGCAGTCGACTTCTGCGCAGACGTCAAATGTCTGGATTTCTTCCCCGCACGCTTGCGCGGATTTGCACGTTTCCAGGGAGCGCGTGATGCTCTTGCCATGCAAACTCAACGCCTGAAGCGGCGGGAGTTTCCTTTTTTCGCTCAGCTTGCACCCGGCGGTCGCGGCACTGTCGAACGCAGCATGGCGTCCAGCAGTTGGTCGACCCCGGTGCCCTCGGGCAGCCGGTGCAGGATGTCCTGCAGCCGCCCGTCGAGCAGCAGCGTGGTGAAGCCATGCACCAGCGACCACGCGCGAGCAATCGCCGCGGCCTGGTCGAGCGACAGCGCCTCCAGCGTCTCGCCTTCGAGTTTTTCGTTGCGGCCGGAGCCGATTGCGCTTGCCAAGTCCTTCGAAGGCGGCAGTCGCCGCCTCGTGCAGCGAGGGCCGCGTCATGTCGATCCGCTCGTTGCGGAACATCAGACTGAACATGCCAGGACGCGCCTGGCCGTAGGCGACGTAAGCCTTGGCGTTGGCCATCCCCTTCATCAGCGGATGGGTTTCACTATTGCGAGCAGCAACCATGGCCTCGCTGAAGCGGCGGAAGCCGATGGCGGCGAGTTCACTGAGGAGCCCGGTGAGATCGCCGAAATGATGGGTTGGCGCGGCATGCGACACGCCGGCCTCGCGCGCGACCGCCCGAAGCGTCAGGCCCACCAGCCCGTCACGTTCCAGCACCCGCTCGGCCGCGGCGAGCAAGGCGTCATGCAGATCGCCGTGATGATAAGGGGTCTCGCCGGCCGGAGGGCGACGCCGGCTGGCCGGCCTTTCCGCTGCTGACTTCGCCGGTCTACGCCTCGCGGCAGGACGAGCCGTTCTGGTTTCTCGCGATGTTCTTGCCATGCGACTCCTTATAGCCGCAATTTTTACACTGTAAAGATTTTGCTTGACGGCAGACCGGAACGTCCTTACTGATATCTTTACGATGTAAAGATTTAAAACAGGAGGAGACGTGAGATGCTCGACCAGGTGAAGACCGAGGTGGCCCGGACCAATCTCGCGCCGATCCCGATGGAATGCGACGCGCCGCACCTCAAGGTGACCGGCGAATTGCCGCGCGAGCTCAACGGCACGCTCTATCGCAACGGCCCCAACCCGCAGTTCGACGCCCCCGGCGCACACTGGTTCGTCGGCGACGGCATGCTGCACGCCTTCCATCTGGAGAACGGCCGCGCCAGCTATCGCAACCGCTGGGTCCGCACCCCGAAATGGCTGGCCGAGCACGACGCCGGCCGCGCGCTGTTCGGCGGCTTCGGCCGCAAGCTGCCGGGTGCCCCGGCCGGGATCACCGACGATGGCGGCGTCGCCAACACCAACATCATCTTCCATGGCGGCAGGCTGCTGGCGCTCGAGGAAGGTCATCTGCCAACCGAGATCGAGCCCGGCACGCTCAATCGCCTGGGCTATTGCGACTACAAGGGCGCCATCAAGGGTCCGTTCACGGCGCATCCCAAGATCGATCCCGTGACCGGCGAGATGGTGTTCTTCGGCTACAACGCCGCGGGCCCGCTGACCCCCGCCCTCTCCTTCGGATCGGTCAACGCCGCCGGCGTGGTGACGCGGTTCGACCGCTTCGATGCTCCCTATGCCAGCATGGTGCACGACTTCATCGTCACCGAAAATCACCTGCTCTTTCCGATCCTCCCCATCACCGGCAGCATGGAGCGCGCGATGCGCGGCAAGCCGCCCTACGCCTGGGAGCCCGAGAAAGGCGCTTATGTCGGCATCATGAAGCGTAACGGAACGCCCGCGGATCTCGTCTGGTTCCGCGCCGAGAGCTGCTACGTCTTCCATGTCATGAACGCGTGGGAGGAAGGCAACCGCATCATCGCCGACGTGATGCAGTTCGAGGAAGCACCGCTGTTCACCCACCCTGATGGTTCGAAGACCGATCCGCAGAAATCGCGCGCGCGCTATTGCCGCTGGACCTTCGACCTCGCCGGCAATACCGACCGTTTCACGCAAACCTATCTCGACGATCTCACCGGCGAATTCCCGCGCATCGACGACCGCCGCGCCGGACAGGCGAACAGCCATGGCTGGTACGCCTGCGCCAATCCCGATCTGCCGATGTTCGGCGCGCTGTCCGGCATCGTGCATGTCGACGGCAAGGGCAAGCGGCTCGGCAACTATCTGCTGCCCGCCGGCGACACGATTTCCGAGCCGGTGTTCGTCGAGCGCGGCGCTGACGCCGCTGAGGGCGACGGCTGGCTGCTCGCGGCCGTCTGGCGCGCGCAGGAGAACCGCAGCGATCTCGCGGTATTCAACGCGCAGGATGTCGAGTCGGGGCCTGTGGCGCTGGTGCATCTCGGCCATCGCGTGCCGGATGGCTTTCACGGCAATTGGGTCGGCGCGGAGTAAAGCAAAACACCGTCATTCCGGGGCGCGCAAAGTGCGAACCCGGAATCTCGAGCCAAGTAACTTCTGGATTCCGGGTTCGATGCTATCGCATCGCCCCGGAATGACGTCGTTGATGGACACAGTCCGCGAGGAGACACCCATGCACCTGCCCTCGATCACATCAGCCTATCTCGCCCTCCTCGCCCTGCTCTACACCGTCCTCGCCGTTCAAGTCGGGCGGCTGCGCCAGCGCGACCGCGCCACATTCGGCGACAATGGAAGTCTCCAACTGCGCAGCGCGATCCGCGCCCATGCCAACTTCATCGAATACGTGCCCATCATCACGCTGATGGTGGCGATGCTGGAAATGTCCGGCCTGGCGGCGATGTGGGTGCATCTGTTGATGGGCGCGCTGCTGGTCTCACGGCTCCTGCATCCGCTCGGCATGTACGCCGCGCCCAATACGCTGCAATTCCGCATCGGCCGGGTCGGCGGCATCACGATCACGCTGGTTTTACTGCTGGCCTGCGCCCTGACGATCCTGTGGCGCGCGGCGACAGGCGTCTAACCTCCTGCAAGCCATTGTATAGGCTGCAAATTTTCAACACCGCGCTATTAATTTTGACACTGTAAAGATTTTTCTTGACGACACCCGGCTTCTCCCCTACGTTTATCTTTACGATGTAAAGATAATCTCCGAGAGCCAGCCATGACCATCTTCCTGATCCTTGCTCCCTTCGGTTCGTTCGCGCTGCTGATGCTGGTGACTTCTGCCGAGATCGCGTTGTTTGCATCGGCGGCGATCTGCCTCGCCGTCATCGGTATCGACGTCGCGCGCGGCCGCTCGGTCAAGATGCTTGGCGCCGGCAGCGTTGCCGTCTTCTCCGGCATCGGCGCCTATGTCGCGCTGATCGACCCGAACCTGAGCCACTCGGCCGTGAAGCTCGCAGCCGATGTCGGCGTGTTCGCGATTTCGCTGGCGTCGCTGATCATTCGCAAGCCGTTCGTGCTGCAATACGCGCTGGAGGAAGTCGATGCCGCCACGGCCAAGCTGCCCGGCTTTATGAAGGCGACCTACATCATCACCTGGGCCTGGACCGGCGCTTTCGTGCTGATGATCATCGGCAACGTGCTGACGATCTATGTGCCCGGCCTGCCGCTGTGGTCCGGGCTGGTGATCGCCTTCGCCGCCCGCAACAGTGCCGCCTACTTCACGACATGGTATCCACAATATCGCAAGGCGAAGTATGGTACGCCGCCCGCGAACGCCCTGCCCGGCACCAACTGAGATTCCGACCGCAACACTCCTCCAGCAGAGAGCAAGACGATGAAGGACGTATTCGCCAGACTGGGCGCCGATTTTTTCTCCACCATCCTGTTCATCGCTATCTACTCGCCACCGACAACGTGCTGCTGGCGACGGGGGTGGCGATCGCCGGCGCCATCGCGCAGGTGATCTATTCGCGCGTCAAGGGCAAGGAGCTCGGCTACATGACCTGGGCGAGTCTCGCGCTCGTCATCGTGCTGGGCAGCGCGACGCTGCTCACCCATGATCCACGCTTCGTGCTGGCGAAGCCCGCCATCGGGCATTTCGCGATCGGCGCCATCATGCTCAAGCGCGGCTGGATGCTGCGCTACATGCCGCCGATCGTGTCGCAGACCATTCCCGAATATGTCACCTTCGCGGGCTATGCTTGGGCCGCGCTATGCTTCGTGCTCGCCGCCGGCACCATCGGCGTCGCCATGACCGGCGATATGAAGCTGTGGACGTTCTACGTGACCGTCGTATTGGTCGGCGCCAAGATTGCCGCCTTCGCAATTCAATACGTCGCGTTTCGTGTTCTGGTCGGCAGCCGGCTCCGCGCTGCCGCCCAGCGCGCCTGAACAATACGCGTCAAAAAGGACGCTTGAGACGGTTGGGCTTGTATGGCGAGATAGGCTATACCGCCGATCGCGTTTGGCGGATCTCGCAAGCCATTCCGGTTTGCCGGGAAGCAATGTCGGGGAGACAAAGATGGCCGTGGACGGAAACTGGAACCTCACCATGAGCACGCCGATGGGCGAGCGGAAGGCGACGCTGACCCTGTTGGCCTCCGGCGGTACGCTGACCGGCACGCAGGGCGCCGATGGCAATTCCACCGATATCTTCGACGGAGCCATCAGCGGCGACGCCGTCAACTGGAAGGTCTCGATCACCAACCCGATGCCGTTGACCCTCGAGTTCATCGGCAAGGTTTCCGGCGACAGCATGTCCGGCGAAATGGGCATCGGCCCGATGGGCAGCTTTCCCTTCACCGGCACGCGGGCCTGACCGCAATGGCGCGGAGGCCGTAGCGCCTCCCCGCCTTCTCATCCATGCACAAAGTGGGCGTCGCAGAGCGCCCACCTGTATCGCGTTACGACCATATCTGCATCGCCAAGCCGTAAGCATCGCGCGGCGGCACCCCTTCCGGAAGACAGCCAGCGACATCGCGCGCGGCAATCGCCACAGCGCAGGCGTCGAGCACGTCGTCACGTTTGGCGCCGGTACCGATGCGTTCGCCGGTTCAGCCATTTGTCGATGTCCCTGATCCCTTCCCGCTTGAGCAGCCTGCGGCGAAGGTCGATTCCAGCCTCGGACTTCTTCGAAGGCAGCGGCCTGCCTGCGTTCAGGCGCAGGAAAACCAGTTCGGGATGCGCCTCTCGAATGTCGCGCGAGACGTTGGCGCGGACGAACGTATCGACCTCGATGATCTTCGGCCCGAGATGCCAGAGCTGGCGCGACACCCGCTTCTGACCGCGGCGCAACGCATCACGATTGGCGGCGTCGGGATCGGAGAATTCCGACCACAGCCAGCGCCGCGCCCCGGTGAACACGCGTGACGAATGCGGCCGTAATCTCTCGCGGGCGAGCAGATCGCAGGCCCGCTCGCCGTCATCGGTCATGCCAATGGGAATGTCGATCGCAGCGCGATCGAAGCCGGTGGAAAGCGCATCGGCAATATCGCGGCAGAACCTGATCTCGTGAAGGTCGCCGTCAAGGCTTACGGCGACCCAACCCTTGCTGAATCCATCGAGGCCGAGCGCCCTCACCCCAGATTCAATTCCTTGAAGAAGTCGTTGCCCTTGTCGTCGACGATGATGAAGGCCGGGAAATCCTCGACCTCGATGCGCCAGATCGCTTCCATGCCGAGTTCGGGATATTCCACCACCTCGACCTTCTTGATGCAGTGCTCGGCGAGGTTTGCCGCGGCGCCGCCGATCGAGCCAAGATAGAAGCCGCCGTACTTCTTGCAGGCCTCGCGCACCGCGACCGCGCGGTTACCCTTGGCGACCATCACCATCGACCCACCCGCCGCCTGGAACTGGTCGACGAAGGAATCCATCCGCCCCGCCGTGGTCGGGCCGAACGCGCCGGAGGCGTAGCCGTCGGGCGTCTTGGCGGGACCGGCGTAATACACCGGATGGTTCTTGAAGTAGTCCGGCAGCGGCTCGCCCTTCTCCAGCCGCTCGCGCAGTTTGGCGTGGGCGGAGTCGCGGGCCACGATCATGGTGCCGGTCATCGAGACGCGCGTCTTGATCGGGTATTGCGACAGCGTCGCCAGAATCTCCTTCATCGGCTTGTTGAGATCGATCTTGACGACCTCGCCGCCGAGCGACTGTTCGACCGCCGGCAGATACTGCGCCGGATTGTGCTCGAGCTCCTCGAGATAGACGCCGTCTTTTGTAATCTTGCCGAGCACCTGCCGGTCCGCCGAGCAGGACACGCCGAGCCCGATCGGCAGCGATGCGCCGTGGCGCGGCATCCGGATCACGCGCACGTCGTGGCAGAAATACTTGCCGCCGAACTGCGCGCCGACGCCGAGCGACTGCGTCATCTTGAGAATTTCCTGCTCCATCTCCAGATCGCGGAAGGCGTTGCCGTCAGCCGAGCCCTGCGTGGGCAGCGCATCGAGATAGCGCGCGGAGGCAAGTTTTACGGTCTTCATGCAGAGCTCGGCGGAAGTGCCGCCGATGACGATGGCGAGGTGATATGGCGGGCACGCCGCGGTGCCGAGCGTCAGCACCTTCTCCTTCAGGAATGCCAGCAGGCGATCCTTCGTCAGCACCGAAGGCGTCGCCTGGAACAGAAAACTCTTGTTGGCGGAACCGCCGCCCTTGGCCATGAACATGAACTTGTAGGCGTCATCGCCCTCGGCGTAGATCTCGCACTGCGCCGGCATGTTGTTGGCGGTGTTCTTCTCTTCATACATCGTCAAGGGAGCGACCTGCGAATAGCGCAGGTTACGGCGCAGATAAGCGTCGCGCGCGCCTTCCGAGAGCGCGGCCTCGTCGTCGCCGTCGGTGATGACGTTGCAGCCCTTCTTGCCCATGATGATCGCAGTGCCGGTGTCCTGGCACATCGGCAGCACGCCGCCGGCGGCGATGTTGGCGTTCTTCAGGAAGTCAAAGGCGACGAACTTGTCGTTGTCGCTGGCTTCCTTGTCATCGAGGATCGAGCGAAGCTGCTTGAGATGGCCGGGCCGCAGGTAGTGGTTGATGTCGCCGAAGGCCGCCTCCGAGAGCGCCCGCAGCGCCTCGCGCGACACGACCAGCATGTCCTTGCCCAAAACCTTCTCGACCCGCACGCCCTCGGCCGTGATCTTCTTGTACGGCGTGGTATCCGGCCCCAGCGGAAACAGCGGCGTGTGCTTGTAGGGCGGAACGGGTTTCTGGTCGGGAAAGGCGGTCGGGGCGTTCATGGCATGATCTCGGGTTGGAGCCGGCAGCGACCCAATACGGCGCTGCGGCGATAGACCCGTTCTAAGCATTTTTTGGACAAAAGGAAGCTTGGGTAAGCTCGGGGTATTCTGCAGCCGTCCGGATGGCTCTTCCCTTCATATCCTGACGGTTGCCGCCCGCGAGTTGACTTCCGCGCGCGGCCCTTGCAGGAAATCCGCGCGCGGGGTTCAATGACGCAAAGGGGCATTCACAATGGCTTTGGGACCACAATTTCGCCGACCGATCTTGCTTGCCGCCACGCTGGCGCTGGTTGTAACGGTCGGCGCATCGCCGGCGCGCGCCGACCGCTGCGAGGACACCGCCAAGGAATTGAAGAACCAGATCGACGGCATCAAGATCAGCGTCAATACCGGCAACATGATCTATTTGACCCATCCGGCGGCGAAGGAGCTGTCGCTCGGATGCCGTGGCCGCAACTATTCCGTCGAGCTCTACGCCAAGGCCGACCGCAAGCCGAAGCCGCAATTCTTCGATCTGATCGCCTCCGCCGGCGCCATCGTTTTCACGATTCCGAAGCCCGACGCGTTGACCGGCACCTCGCGCTGCATCAAGCGCATGGGCATTCTGCGCGGCGACAAGGTTTCGATGCGCTACCGCCGCCTCAACATGGAATGCACGCGGACCAAGACCGAGGCTTCCATCGTGGTGACCCGCGGCAAGGACGAATAGGGCTATAGCGTTTTCGAGCGAAGCATGCCCTCGGACTTGATCCGTGGGTGGACGCCGGTTCGCGTCAAGAAAACGCGTCAAAACAAGAATCCAGAGTTCCCGATCCGTCGCATTCTAACGATTTCGCGAGCCGTCCATTCACCCTCGGTCGGGATTGACGGCGTCGGCACGGGCATTGCCCGGCGGAATTCACCAATCGTTCGTTTCAAGCCAGCCAGTGTCGGGGGCAACCAAAAGGATGCTTCCGATGAATATCTCTTCTGTCGCCGCCACGGTGGTGGTGAAACCGCCTGAAGTTCCCGTGTTCAAGGCTCCCGACAAGACCCCCGACGTCCAGAACGGCGCGGCCGCCGACGGCACGCGCACGCCGAAGCCGACGCAGGTCGCTCCCCTGCCGCCGGGACAGGGAACGCGGATCGACCAGCTGGCCTGACGGCTCGCAGCCCTGCCCTGCAGGGCCGATGCCGCAAGTTTGCCGAAGACTCACGCGATCATGCTGCCACGGGGGAACGGAACCCTGGCATGATCGCGCAACTTCTGCTGCAAAATTCCATCTTCGTCGTCGCCCTCGGCGCGCTGTTGTTCGCGTCAGCCGGTACGCTGGACTGGCCGGCGGCGTGGGTGTTTTCTGGTCGTCAGCGCCATCCTCGGCCCCGCCTGCGGATTGTGGCTCGCGAAAACCGATCCCGCGCTGCTCGCCGAACGCTTGCGGCCGACGTTTCAGGCCGACCAGCCCGCCGCCGACAAGAAATTCATGCTGGCATTCGTCGTCGCGACGCTGATCTGGCTGGTCGCGATCGGGCTCGACCGGCGCGCGCAGGCATCCGACGTTCCGCTCGTACTGCAGGCGCTCGGGCTTGCGATGTATCTGCTCTCGACCGCCGTCATCATGTGGGTGTTCCGCGAAAATTCCTTTGCCGCGCCGGTCGTGAAGGTGCAGGCCGCGCGCCATCATCGCGTCATATCGAGCGGCCCCTACGCCTTCGTCCGCCATCCCATGTACAGCGGCGTCATGCTGTTCTTCGTTGGCGTCCCGCTGCTGCTTGGGATCATGGTGGGGCGTGGCGATCGCGCCGGCGTTCGCCGTCCTGTTCGCCATTCGCGCCCGGATCGAGGAGCGCGCCCTGGTCGAGGGACTGCCCGATTATGCTGACTACGCCGCGCGTGTGCGCTATCGTCTGGTGCCCGGACTTTGGTAAGAGATAAGGCGGATCGAAATGCCCGACAGCAAGACCTATACCGGCGGCTGCCATTGCGGCCAGGTGCGCTTCGAATGCACCAGCGACCTCGCGATGGTCACCGACTGCAACTGCTCGATCTGCACCAAGAAGGGGCTGCATTTCACCTTCCTCGACCCGAAGAGCTTTCAGCTCCGCGCCGGCGAGGAAAATCTGAAGGAATATCTCTTCAACAAGCACGCGATCCACCACCAGCTCTGCGTCGATTGCGGCGTCGACGTCTTTGCGCGCGGCAAGAAACCGGATGGCAGCGACGTGGTGGCGCTGAATGTGAGCTGCATCGACGGCATTGAGCTGTCGAAGCTCAAGATGACGCCGATGGACGGCAGGAGCATGTGAGACTGCCACTACTCGTCATGCCCGGGCTTGACCCGGGCATCCACGACTTGCTTACGCTCTTGCGAGACCAAAGACGTGGATGGCCGGGTCAAGCCCGGCCATGACGAGGAGAGAGCTGATCTCCGCCTCACCCATCCAGCGCCTTGTACCTTCGAAAAATCCCCTCCTCGTTGAACGCGATCCGCCGGTCGCTGGCCAAATAGGTTTTGATGTTCGGGCGCGCCGCAACGCGGTCGCGCAGTTCGACGAGACCGGGAATTTTGCGCTCGAACGCCTTCATGCGTTTCGGAAAGGCATACCGAAGTCCCTCGACGATCTGGAACAGCGACAGGTCGACGTAAGTGAGGCGGCGGCCGGTAACGTAAGTCCCGCCATTGGCCGCCAGCAGGTCCTCGAAATAGCCGAGATATTTCGGCACGCGCTCCTTCCAGAATTCATCGGTGCGTTTCTTCGCAGGCGCCTTCTGATCCTCGTAGTACAGCGAGGGGCCGAGCGGATGATGGGTGTCGTGAACTTCCAAAACCAGATCTGATATCGTTAGCTGTAACTGGTGCACCCACAATTTGCCGGCCTCCGACTTCGGCGCCAGCCCGTGGCGCGATCCCAGATAGAGCAGGATGTTGGCGGTCTGCCCGATCACCAGCTTTCCGTCTTTGAGGAACGGCGGCGCAAATGGCGGCGTTCCCTTCCCCGCTTCCATCATGCGCGTCATCGCGGCCATGCCGTTGCCGCGGCGCGCGATGTCGGCGTAGCGGGCGCCCGCCTCTTCCAGCGCGAGGCGGACATATTCGCCGCGGCCCTGAATCATTGGCCAGTAATAGAGCTCGTAACGCATCGATGGCACCTCCGCTGCCGGGTTGATCGACATAACAAATCATCCCGCGGCTGGTTCGTCACGCCAACCCCCTGTGTCCGCGCGACCGTCGCGGCATGAACTCGGTGCGCAGATCTCCACAGGTCCCAATCTGTCCGAATGCAATCCGGCGTGTTAGGCTGTTCCCGTTTGAAGCGTCGATTTTCTCAATACGTCAGGAGAACAGGGATGGCGGACAACAAGAAGAAGCGCGGCGGGGCCGATCGCGGACTGATCGCGTTGAGCGAGCCTTACGAGGTCGCCTACTGGTCGAAGAAATTCAAGATCACGCCGGCCAAGCTGAAAGCCGCCGTCAAGCAAGCGGGGCACTCCGCCAAGAAGGTGGCGGCCTACATCAAGCTGCAGAAGCACAAGGCCGCCGACCGCGCGCGGATCGCGGTGAGCCAGCCCTATGAAGTCAGCTACTGGTCGAAGAAGTTCAAGGTCACGCCGGCCAGACTGAAAGCCGCGGTGGCCGCCGTCGGGCATTCGTCGAAGAACGTCGGCGCCTACCTCACCGGCAGCAAGAAGAAGAGCGCCAGGAAAACGCCGAAGAAAGCTTCGAAGAAAACGGTCAAGAAGACCGCCAAGAAGCGCGCCAAGAAAAAAGCCGCATAGCGGCTTTTGCGCATGAGCGCGCGACCCGGGATCATGCGTAGCCCGGGTGAAGCGAAGCGCAACCCGGGCTACGGCAATCCGTCTCCGCTCGTCAGTTCGCCGCGAAGCAATACAACAGTCCGTCGCCGCCGGTGCTCTTCAGGTCAGCCTGCGAGCAGCCGCCGTCCGGGCCGCGCGAAGGGTGCGAGGAGTTCCAGGACTTCGAGGCGTCATCGTCGCGCAGGCCGATGCGATCGGAATGACCGACCATCGCCGCGCCCTGTGTCGAGCTCGTCCAGTTCTTGCAGGTGCGATCCTCGCCGGCCGCAAACGCTGACCCGTCCGGTTGCGATCCCGTCAGCACGTCGTGACGGTTGGGTGTATCGCCACGGCCGTTGATGACCTCGCCCTTCTCGCTGAGCGCGCTCTGCTTGGTGAGGCCGTTGGCGCCGTGCAGATCGGCGACGTCCTTGGCGACCACCGCGCCCTTGGCATTCTTCCACGGTCCCTTGCCGATGCGATCGCGCGCATTGACGGCAGGCTGACCATCGGCGGCCTGCGTCGAGAGGTAGGCGCGCCAGGTCTTGCCGCCTGCGCCGGCCGCCTGCGCCAATGTCTGGCAGTGATTGTCGGCGCCGGCGAGCCCACCGAGATTGCCGCCATTGCCGATGCCGTTGCTGGTCAGGAAGAAGCCGGTGTCGGCGGATTGCGCTTGCGCGGGCGCGCTTGCCGTAGCCGATATGGCCGCAACGGCGAAACATGCCGGCAAGATAATTCGAGCAAAGCTGTTCATCGAAGTCTCCCTGTTATTTTTATGGACCGTTTGTCATCAACCCACCACGGCGCGCATTATTCCGCTGCCGGACGAAGAGCGCCGCACCGCATCCGGAACAAGCGGATCATGCCGAAGACCGGGATCAAGACAAAGAAAAAGGCGCCGCGGAACGAACCGCAGCGCCCTTCGTCGTCACGTTGTGGCGATCAGCTGGTCTGCTGGATCGCCGAGAGTTCCCAATCCGCGCCGCGACGGCGGGCGAAGGTCCACACTTCGGTGGCTTCGACCGGAGTGTCGCTGCCCGAAACCAGACGGCCGGTGGTGCGCTCCATGGTCTTGTCGACCAGCGAGAACCGCATCGCCACGCTGGCGAAGTCGGTTTCGCCTTCGCGCCAGGCTTCGGCGAGGTCGCCCTGCAGCAGCTTGACGTCGGTCACCTTGTTGACGTCGTTGTTCGCCTTGTTCTCCTCGAGATCCTTGGAGAAGTACGAGACCATCTCGGGCGTCGCCAACGTATGCAGTTTGGCAACGTCCTCGTTCGACCATGCGGCCTGAACCTCACTGAGCAGACGTTCGAACGCTTCATAGTCGGCCGGCTGGATTTCCAGTGCCGGCTGGTTCGATCCCAGCCCAAAGCCGCTCAATCCGGAGCGGAAGCTGGGTTGGGCGCCGGGGCCTTCGGCGGCAGGAGCAGGTCCCGTCGCGTAGGCGTTGGCCGGGGTATGGCGGCGCTGCCACCACGACATCGCCAGCCGCACCACGAGGATGATCAGGCCGACCTGCAGCAGAAGGCCGATGATCGACGAGATACCGCCGAGGCCGGAGAACAACCCGCCGCCGGTCAGCATGCCAAACAGGCCCGCGCCAAGGAAGCCCATGGCGAGACCGCCGAGCATGCCACCCATCATTCCGGGCCGGTTGAAGAAGCCACCCTTGGCGGCCGCGCCGGCCGCCGGCGCGCCCACGCCGGGAGCACCCGGCTGGGTAAAGGTACGGTTCATGGGCTGCGCCGCGCCCGGCGCCGTGGTGGTGCTGGGGGGCGCTGAATAGGTGCGCGATCCCCGCGAACCCGAACTGCCGCCGCCGCCGACGCGGGCGTCAGCCTCCGAGACGACAACCGCCAGCGGGAGCGCCACGGACAGGACAATCGCGAGAGCCCGAATAATTCCGCGCGTGCCTTGCGAGAAATTCATGTGTTTTTCCTCAGTCCCCAGGATTGGGGAAGCGCTTCTAACATGGGCACAGATGCCTAAAAGAAAAGCCATTATCGGGAACCGCGGCTGCGGCCCTCAGTCGCGGGGATGTGACGATTTGGCAGTGGGTTAGCGGTAATTTCGGGGTGTGGCGGTCGCCCTCATCGCTCGCCCCCGGCAGCACTTCTGCCGCTCCACGGCCGCCGGAAATTCGATTCCACCGCTCACGACGCCGTCATGGTTTCCTTGACCTTCTCGACCAGCGCGCTGAGCGCAAACGGCTTCGGCAGGAAGGCGAATTGTTCGTTCTCCGGCAGGCTCTTGTCGAAGGCTTCTTCGGCATAACCCGAGACGAAGATGATCTTCAGGCTAGGATTGCGCTTGCGCATCTCGCGCAGCAGCGTCGGGCCGTCCATTTCCGGCATCACGACGTCGGAGACGACGAGATCGACCGCGCCGTCCTTCTCCTCCAGCGCCTCCATCGCCTCGATGCCGTTGGCGGCCTCGATCACGCTGTAGCCGCGCGAGCGGAGGCCGCGCGCATTCAGTGACCGCAAGCCGTCCTCGTCCTCCACCAGCAGGATAGTGCCCTGCCCAGTCAGGTCGGGCCGCGGCTTCGGCGGCTCGGCCGCCGCGTCCTTTGCCGCGCCGTTCGCACCCTGTGCTTCGGGCTGGGTGTCCAGTTCGACACGATGCCGCGGCAGGAAGATGCGGAACGAGGTGCCCTCGCCGGGCACGGAATCTACATAGATGAAGCCGCCGGTCTGCTTGACGATGCCGTAGACCGTCGAGAGGCCGAGCCCGGTGCCCTTGCCGACCTCCTTGGTCGAGAAGAACGGCTCGAAAATCTTGTCGACGATGTCGGCCGGGATTCCGGTGCCGGTATCGGAAATGGCGATCCGCACATAGTCGGCCGCGGGCATGCCCTTGTGGGTGAGCTGGGCGGCTTCATCCACCGTCACATTGGCGGTCCGCACCGTCAGCTTGCCGCCATCGGGCATGGCGTCGCGCGCGTTGACCGCGAGATTGACGACCACCTGTTCGAACTGCGAGACGTCGACCTTGACCGGCCAGAGGTCGCGGCCGTGCACGAGATCGAGCTTGACCTTCTCGCCGATCAGGCGCCGCAGCAGCATTGTGAGATCGGACAACGCGTCGCCGAGGTCGAGCACCTGCGGCCGCAGCGTCTGGCGGCGCGAGAACGCGAGCAGTTGCCGTACCAGCGTCGCGGCGCGGGTGGCGTTCTGCTTGATCTGCATGATGTCCTGGAACGACGGATCGGTCGGCTTGTGCGCGTTCAGCAGGAAGTCGTTGGCCATCATGATGGCCGACAGCACGTTGTTGAAGTCGTGCGCGATGCCGCCGGCGAGCTGGCCGACCATCTCCATCTTCTGCGACTGGTTGATCTGGTTTTCCAGCGTACGCCGCTCGCTGGTCTCCAGCAGATAGACGATGGCTGCTTCGGTGTCGCGCTCGTCCTCCTCGACCGCGGTGACGAAGAACTGCCCCCAGCGCTCCTTGGCGCCGTCGAGCATGGCCTCGACCGGCGCGATGTCGCCCTGCCCTTCCGCCGCCTGGTTGATCGCCGCGATCAGAAGGTTGCGATCGCGCGCATTCACGGTACGGAAGATCGACTTGTTGGCGGCGCCGTCCGGGCTGAGGCTCTGCGCCAGCTTGGCGAAACGGGCGTTGGCGCGGACGACGGCGCCGCCGCGGTCCACCGTCGCAATCGCCATCGGCGTATGGTCAAAGAACCGCATGAAGCGGACTTCGGCGGCGCGTTCGGGATCGGAATGCTCGTCACGCGTGCGGCTGATCACGAGCGTACGCGACGAACCCGGCGAGCCGTCGGCGCCGAAGGCGAGCTTGTGGTAGAGCCGCACCGGCATGGTCCTGCCGCCGCGCATCCGCAGGTCGATGTCGAACACTTCCGTCTTGACCTCGCCGGGCACCGCCACGATCGAGGTCAACAGCGCAGCACCATCGCCGGAGACGACGTCGTTGAGCTTCAGCCCACCCGAACCGATCTCGGCGAGATCGTAGTCGAGCCAGTTCGCCAGCGTGGCGTTGACATAAATGACATCGCCGGCCGGACTGACCGAGAAGAAGCCGCATGGCGCGTGGTCGAGATATTCGATCGCGTGCTGCAGCTCCCGGAACACATCTTCCTGGCGCTCGCGATCCCGTGTGATGTCGGCGATCGACCACACCGCGTATTTTGCTTCGCGCTTGCTCTGGCCGAGCGGACGAACCCGCATCCGCAACCAGCGCCCCTGTGCACCGTCGGAGCCGGCAATGCGGACCTCCTCCTGCTGCCGCTTGCCTTCGCGGGCCGCCTTGAGCAGCCGGAACACAGCTTCGGAGACGTCCGGGTTCCCGATGAAGACGCGCTCGATCGGGCGCACGTCCTGAGAGCTCGCGGCCCCCGTCAGCGCCAGATAGGCGGCGTTCGAATAGACGACATGGCCCTTCGGGTCGGTCACGGCCAAGCCGTCGTAGGCATGATCGGCGATGCGGCCCATCACCGGGTCATCGGCGGCACGGTCGGTGAAACGGATGATCCCGGCGGCAAAGGCGAACAGATTGAACAGGCCGACCATGGCGAGCAGCGCCAGCAGGCCGAGGATATAGGGCTGTGCCTGGGCCCGGCCGATGGTCATCAGCGCCACCGCCACCGCCACAATGCCGGCAGCGACCAGCAGCACCAGCACGATGCTACCGCTCCGCCGCGCCGGTTCGTGGGCCGCAAAGGGCTCGGTCGACGGATGGCTGTCAGTTTCGGCGGTCATATCAAGCGGCGTTGCCTATCGGCGAGGAGGTCACGCGCCGGTCGGGATCGGCCGGCCACGGGTAACCCCGCGTTCGGCTGGCGCACCCCTCCTGAGTGCCTGAATCGGACCGGCAAGCGCAAGCCCATCAGGCGGCTATTCGACAGATCGAAGGCATTTCAAGGCGATTTCCAGCGGTTTCTTTCACATTCTCCGGCCGGCAAGCCCGTTCTTCAGGCCCATGACGTAACCGATGATCTCGGCGACCGCCTGATAGTGCTCGACCGGAATCTCCTCGTCGATGTCGACGGTGGCATAGAGCGCGCGTGCCAGCGGCACGTTCTCCACGATCGGAATGTCGTGCTTCTTGGCGATTTCCCTGATCTTGAGCGCGACATTGTCGGCGCCCTTGGCGACGCAGATTGGCGCCGACATGCCGCGCTCGTAGGAGAGCGCGACCGAAAAGTGGGTCGGGTTGGTGATGACGACGCTGGCGTTGGGAACGGCGGCCATCATGCGCTTCTTCATGCGCTGCTGGCGCAACTGCCGGATCTTGGCCTTGATGTGGGGGTCGCCTTCGGACTGCTTGAACTCGTCCTTGATCTCCTGCAGCGACATCTTCTGCCGCTGGTACCATTGCCGGTACTGGAAGAAGTAATCGGCGATCGCGACCGCGGCCAGCATCGCCACCACCGCACCCATCAATTGCAGTGTCAGATTGGTGGTGACACCGAGGATCGCCGAGGGATCGAACATCAGGAACAATTCCAGGCGATGGCGCTCGGGCCACAGCACCGCCATCATGACGGCGCCGAGCGCGGCCAGCTTGAACACGCCCTTGGCGAAATTCGCCACCGCCTGCTTGCCGAAGATGCGCTTCAGCCCGGCGCCCGGCGATACCTTGCTGAACTTCGGCGTCAGCGATTCCGACGACCATACCAGCCGGTGCTGGATCATGTTGCCGGCGATCGCAGCGATCGCCAGCATCAGCAGCGGCACGCCGATCGCGCCGAGCACGGCATAGCCCAGCGTGTTGCCGAGCGCCAGCAGCGCCGCGCCGTCAGCGTGAAGCTGGCCCGCATTGGCGATCAGGTTGCGCAGCGGCGTCAGGATGCCGCCGCCGATCGATCCCGAGAAGGTCGACAATATCAGCGTGGCGCCCGCGATGATGAACCAGGTGTTGACCTCCTGGCTCTTGACGACGTCGCCCTTGGCATGCGCGTCGTCGAGACGCTTTTGCGTAGGGTCTTCTGTTTTGTCGTCGGTATCGTCGGCCATCGCGGCGCTCTAGCACTTTGGTTTGAGAATGATCTTTTCGGAACGCTTTTCCGGATCATGTTCTATTTCAGCGGCGTCAGCTCGTGCATCACGCCGATGAAGTAGTTGAGATAGGTCGCCATCATGCCGGTGAGGACAAAAGCGAAGATCAAAAAGCCCACCATGATCGATAGCGGCACGCCGACGAAATAGACCTGCATCGCCGGCATCAGCCGCGCCAGCACGCCAAGGCCGATATTGAAGACGAGGCCGAACACCAGAAACGGCGCCGATAGCTGCATGCCGATCTTGAAGGCCGCGGCAAACGCCCGGGTGGCGAGCGCCGCGACGTCGCCGCTCGGCATCAACTCGCCCGGCGAGAAAATCCGGTAGCTCTCGTTCAGCGCCGCGATCACGAGATGGTGGCTGTCGGTGGCAAACAGCAGCGTCATGCCCAGAATGGTGAGGAAGTTGCCGATCAGCAGGCCCTGTTGCCCCTGGGTCGGATCGACGGCGGTGACGAAGCCAAGGCCGAGTTGCTGGGCGATCACCGAGCCCGCGACCGCCAGCGCCGACAGCGTGACGCGCGCGGTGGCGCCGAGTACGATGCCGATGACGATCTCGTGCACCATCAATACGCCGATCGCGGTCATCGAGGTCAGGTCGACCTGGTAGGCGGCGCGGTGCAGCGGCAGGATGATCAGCGTCAACAGGAGCGCGATCGCAAGCTTGACGCGCACCGGGATATTGCTCTCGCCAAATCCCGGCATCAGCATCACCATCGCGCCCACGCGGGCGAACACCAGCATGAAGGTGGCGGCAAGGGCCGGTAGCAGCGATATGTCGACGCGCATTCATCTACAATGCATCAACCGCCTATGATTCGCGACGATATCCGCATCATGTGGCTGTGCATCGAATCCGCCATGAACGGCAGCGCCAGCAATAGCGTCACGAAGATCGCGAGGATCTTCGGCACGAAGATCAGCGTCTGCTCCTGGATCTGGGTCAGCGCCTGGAACAGCGACACCACGACGCCGACCACGAGCCCGATCACCATCAGGGGCGACGACACCACCACGATGGTCCAGATCGCATCGCGCGCCACGTCGAGGGTTTCAGCACCGGTCATTTCAACTCTCTCAGGTTAAATTGTTCTGTCGTGACGAGGCACGCGAGTGGCGAATAGCGAATAGACCTCAGAACGCTCGTTCACGTTCTTCCCTATTCGCCACTCCCCATTCGCTATTCGCCATCCTCAGATCGGCATCTTCAAGATGTCTTCGTAGGACTGGATCACCCGGTCGCGCACCGACACCAGCGTCGAGACCGCGACGTCGGTCTCCGCGACCGCCGTCACCACGTCCATGACGTTGGCCTTGCCCGAACTCATCGCCAAGGTCTGGACGTCGGATTTCTTGCCGGCATCCAGCACACTTCCGACGGCGTCCTTGAGCAGCGCGCTGAAGGACGGGCCGCCCGCGGATGCGCCCCCCTTCTCGGCGCCGCCGGATTCCACGATGCGCGAAAGCGCGGCATAGGCGTTTGCTGCAACGGTCGGTGAAGCCATGATTTATGGTTCCTGTTCAGGCCTTGAGGATGTCGAGGGTGCGTTGGATCATGCGGCGCGTGGCGCTGATGATGTTGAGATTGGCTTCATAGGACCGCTGCGCCTCACGCATGTCGGTCATTTCGACCAGCGGATTGACGTTCGGATATTTGACGTTGCCGCCCGCGTCCGCTGCCGGATTGCTCGGCTCATGCTTGACGCGAAACGCCGACTGGTCGGTCCTGACCTTGCCGAGCGTCACCACCTTTGCGTCCAGCGTGCGGTCGAGCGCCGACGAGAATGTCGGCACCTTGCGGCGATAGGGATCGCCCCCGGCGGTCGGCGCGGTGGAATCTGCATTGGCGATGTTTTCCGAGATCACCCGCATGCGCCCTGCCTGCGCGCGCAGGCCTGACGTCGCGATGCTCATCGAGCGGGCGAAATCGCTTCCATCTTCTGCCATGATCCTTCTCCCCTACGCGTCAGCGCTTTCCGATAGCGGTTTTGAGCAGGCCGAGACTGCGGCTGTAGAGCGAAGTGGCCGCGGCGTAATCCATCTGGTTGGCCGAGACCTTCAGCATCTGGTCTTCCAGATTGACCGCATTGCCGGCCGGCTTGGTCAAAAAGCCGTTCCTGCCGCCGTCGCCCCTGAAACTAGGCCCGCCGCCGGAGACGCCGATATGGGTGGCGCTGGTGCGCATCATGCCAAGCGATCCCATCGCGCCGCCGACATTCGCGCCCTTGTTGTCGAACTTCGGCTCGACCAGGTCGGTCGGCCTGAAATTCGGGGTATTGGCGTTGGAGACGTTTTCGGCCAGCACGCGCTGGCGTTCCTGATGCCACTGCATTTTGGTGCGCAACGCCGACAGGATCGGAAGATCGTTGATGGCCATCGAGCCGTTCCCCGTTAACCTCTGGCCGACGCCGCGAGGTAGGCAGAATTTGCCCGGTGTATGGTTAACGGCTGGTTAAAATTGCGTTCCACAGCCGTCGGCATCAGCCAATCGCCGCCGACAGCGACAAAATGAGCGCATTTTCGCCACGAAAACTGCGTTAACCAGCAGCAGCCAACGCGGCTCGGGACGCTCAGAAGTCGTTTTGGCTCAAACAATTCTTGGTCTATTAATTAACCGGACGGCGGCGATCGCTGCGGGGAATTAAGGAATAAGGCTGATCTCGGGCGTGATTCGCCGTCTGCGGATCGCTTCGGGGCATGGTCAGGACGGCGGGAAGCGCATTCCCGGGAACATGCTCGGACAGCAAGACCTGACACCGCACGCGTCGAAACCAGCAATCCAAGAGAACGGCCCGTGGCCGGGGACTAAAGAATGCAGACACTGACATTCCTCTTCGCATTCATCGCCGTTCTGGCGCTGATCGGCGTGGCCGCATGGCTGGTTCGCCGTTTCGCCAACAACCGCCTCGGCGCCAACACCCAGCGCGGACGGATGCCGCGGCTTGCCGTGATCGACGCCGCCGCCGTGGACGGCCGCCGGCGGCTGGTGCTGGTACGGCGCGACAATGTCGAGCATCTCCTGATGATCGGCGGCCCCAGCGATATCGTGGTGGAACCCAATATCGTGCGCGCGATGCCCAACCGCGATCAGATGGCGCCACGCCCGGCAGTCGGCGAGCAGCCGCCGCGCATCGCGCCGCTGCCTGATGCCGCCTGGACCGAGGAGGCGGCGAGAGCCGAATTGCGATCGAACGACGATCATCCGGCCGAACCGCAAATGCCGGAGCCGCCGCCGCGCCCTGCGCGGCCCTCCTTTGCCGACGACAACCGTCGCCCCGCACCTCCGCCAATGCCGGAACGCCGCAGCGATCCGTTGACGGGCTTTGCGCCGGAATCGATCAGCGGTCGCCCCGAACCGGGGCCGCCGCGCATCGGTCGCAACGAGCCGCTGATGCCACGGCCGCAGCGCGAGTTGCCCAAGGCGCCAGCAGTCCGTGAGGCGCCGCCAATCCGCGAGGCGATGTCTATGCGTGAGACACCGGCAGCCCGCGAAGCACCGCCACTCCGTGAGGCGCTACCTGTCCGCGATACTCCGGCAGCTCGCGAGACGCCCGCCCGCGCGCCTGAACGCGCTGCGGCGCCGCCACCACCTCCGCCTCCTCCACCGGCCCCTGTGCCGTCGAGCGCCGACCAGAATCTCGCCGAAATGGCGCAGCGGCTGGAAGCCGCCCTGCGCCGGCCGGCCGAACCGGTGGCACCGCCGGTTGCACCGGAAACGCCCGCCCGCAACTCCCGCAGCGAGCCGCCGGTTCCCGCCCCCGTCCCGCAGAAGAGCGGCTTCGAAAATCTCGAAGACGAGATGGCGTCCTTGCTGGGCCGTCCGAAGAATCCTTCGTGAAGCCGCCGGCTTCTCCGCGTAGAGTTTTATTTTTCTTAATCCTGACCGCCGCCGGATCGCTCGCCGACCCGGCGCTCGCGCAGGATATCAGCATCAATCTCGGCCAGGGCGGCGGCGGGGTCACCGAGCGCGCGATCCAGTTGATCGCGCTGTTGACGGTGCTGTCGATCGCGCCGTCGATCCTGATCATGATGACGTCGTTCACGCGGATCGTCGTCGTGCTGTCGCTGTTGCGCACCGCATTGGGCACTGCGACCGCCCCACCCAACTCGGTGATCATTGCGCTCGCGATGTTCCTGACCGCGTTCGTGATGGGCCCCGTCTTGCAGAGGTCCTATGACGACGGCATCAAGCCCCTCGTCGCCAACCAGATCGGGGTCGAGGAAGCGCTGCAAAAGGCTTCAGTGCCGCTGCGTGGCTTCATGCAGAAGAACGTTCGCGAAAAGGATCTGAAGCTGTTCATCGATCTCTCCGGCGAGGCGCCGCCGGCGACGCCGGAGGACCTGTCGCTGCGGATCCTGGTCCCGGCCTTCATGATCTCCGAACTGAAACGCGCCTTCGAGATCGGTTTCCTGCTGTTCCTCCCCTTCCTGATCATCGATCTGGTTGTCGCATCGGTCCTGATGTCGATGGGTATGATGATGCTACCACCGGTAGTGGTGTCGCTGCCGTTCAAGTTGATCTTTTTCGTGTTGGTCGATGGCTGGTCGCTGGTGGCGGGTAGCCTGGTGCAGAGCTACGGCGGCAGCTAGCGGCCCGGTTCCGTAGTTCCACGTCCTAATAGGTCAATATTGGTTACGTATTTGCTGCGGAGTTTCCGGGGGAATTTAAGGTCAGATTAGTTCCTTCGTGCACAATGGATGCCAGGGATTTGATTTTTCGCAGCAAAAGCATCACCGGGTTGAACGATGGCAGGCCAGTCGATCGGCGATATGGACGTCGAATACGCCACGACGATTGCCGACCGTGCTATGCGGTTGATGTCGCAGCAGTCGGTACCTCCAACCCCGACCAATTTTGCGGTCTGGTTCGAATATTCGCTGGGCAGTTCGCTGGCCCTGCGAAAAACCATCGATATTCTGATCGCGGGCAAGCGCAAATTCGACCCGGCGACCAATCATGAACTCTACATTACCTATGTGACGCCGCAGTCCGGCGTCGACCCGCTCAGCGACCTTCCAGATCAATTGAGCGGCCTGATCGCCACCGCCCAGCAATTCCTCAACGACGCCGTCACCGACAACCAGACCCACATCAAGGCACTCGGCGAAGTGTCGTCTGAAGCCGCTGGCACCAGCGATCCCCGGACGATCATTGCGAAACTGGTTGATGAATTGTCAAAGGCAACGTCGCGTGCCGCCACGCTGGAGGCGAATTTCGCCGCCACCTCGGAGGAGTTGGACAACATCCGCGACTCGCTGAAGGCGGCCGAGCAACGTTCCAACACCGATGCGCTGACCGGGCTCGCTAACCGCCACTCGATGGATGAATTCCTCCGCCTCTCCCAGATCGCGGCGATGGAAAAGGACGAGGCGCTCAGCGTCTTCCTGATCGACATCGATCATTTCAAGAAATTCAACGACGATTATGGCCATCAGGTCGGCGATCAGGTGCTTCGGCTGGTGGCCAAGGTGCTGCAGGAAGGTGTTCGCGAAGTCGATCTCGCAGCCCGCTACGGCGGAGAGGAATTGATCGCGGTGCTTCCGGGCGCGGATCTCGAGGCCTGCACGGCCGCCGCCGAGCGCGTTCGCACCCGCATCGCCGAAGCACGCCTGACGCGTCGTGCGACGGGCAAGGAAATCGGCAGCATCACGGTTTCGATCGGAGTGGCGCAATTCCGCCTCGCCGAATCCGCGGACGCCATGATCGAGCGCTGCGACCGCGGGCTTTATCGAGCCAAGCGGCTCGGCCGTAATCGCACGGTGACGGAAACCGAGCTCGAGCAGGAGGCCGGCGCGGCCTAAGCTTCATCGGTTCTTATTCAATCAGAACCACAGCTTCGCGTATTGCATTAACGTGCTTTCGTCGCACGGACCGGTGGTACCGCGGGCGGATTCAGGCCGTTCAGACTGAATCTGCGCTTATTCGTACAGGAACAAAAAGCCGCGATCCCGCGCCAGCGCGGAACTATTGCCGCAATCCCGGCTTATCGCAGACGCCCTACAGCCGGGAGTATTTTATGAAAATCGCAGGGTTGATTATGGCTGCCACCGCGGCCCTCAGCATCGCCAGCACGTCGGCGCTTGCCCAGCAAACGCGGACCGGAATGGTGACGAGAATAGACCGGATCAGCGGCACCATCTCGGTCCAGGACGTGCCTGAAGGCACGACCGGTGCGAACGCCGGCGCCGCGACCGAAGAATTCAAGGTCCAGGACGGCGCGCGGCTCAACGCCCTGCACGCCGGCGACAGGGTGACCTTCGCCGTGAGTGAAACGGCGGGGACCAAGACCATCACAAAGATCGACAAGACGGACGCGGTCACGAAAATCGACAAGAAGTGACGCATTGCCGAAGCGACATCCAACCTCGTGATGTTCAGCTTCGCCAGAGAATGCGAAGGCCGGAATGCCCGGAGCAAGATGATGAGACGTCTTGCTCAGGGAGTTCGGCCCTCGCCCCGGACTACTCTTTCCCGCCGAGTTGCCCTGCCGCAAATCTTATTCAAGGAAAAATCCGACACCGGCTTCTTGGGGATTAGCGCGGCGGCTTCCGCTCGAGCGAAGCGCGAATTTCAGCGGCCGCCTCGTCGCAGTACTCATTCAGTTTCTGAAATCGTTGCTGCAACGCCCTGAGCTTCAAGGCGCGTTTCGCTGGTCCTTCCCGGTCGATGTTGAATCTATCGGCGGGCGATGGACTGGACGCAGCAGCTTCCAAGGCCGCCAGCGCCGCCAGCATCGATGTGTCGCGACCTTTGGTGGAAGACATTTCGCACGCCTCACAGAGGTCGAATCCGGCCGATCCGATTCGTTGGAATTTTTCGTGTGGTAGCGCGCTGGCCTTGCGACTTTGCACCGCACAGTGTGTTGTTTGGATGCCCTGCCGAGGTCGATTTGATGGCAAAAGGTAGACGCCGGCCGCGAATACGCCGGCATCCTAGTAGTCTTACTGACCTTTATTTCCACGATTATGATGCAATCCATCGCCAAACTTGGCGGCGCTTTCCTTTGTTGTTTAGTGATTGTTCGAAATGCCCGTACCGCATCCAGAGACCTGTCTGCCGCCGAGCTGCGAGATGTGCGGCGTGGGCACGGTCAGGATCGGAAAGCTGCCGCGAATTGGACTGCGTCCGCTCGTCTACGTTTACAAGTGCGGCGGCTGCAACCAGATCACGTCGGTCGAGCCGGAAGCGGCAGCAAGAAGCGCCCCGGCGCCGCTCGGGATCAGCGCGCCGGCCGTGGCGGTAGCCGGGATAGATCGCATTTAAAAACGCGGATTCCCCATGACGGCCAGGGTTTCTTCCTGGCCACACCGCAGGTAAAGCTTCGGCCTAACTTCTCATAAAGAAGAGGCAGGGGGCATGTCCGAGGGTTTCATTGACGAACTGCGCAACTCGCTCGACAAGGGCGCGGTGCTGTCAGGCGGCGACATCGACGCACGCTATCATCACGATCTCAGCGGCAATCCGGCGCCGAAACCGCGCGCGGTCATTCGCCCCAAAACGACGGAAGATGTCTCGGCGCTGCTGCGGCTATGCCACCGCGAAGGCATCCCCGTTACGACGCAGGGCGGCATGACAGGGCTGGTGCGCGCTGCGTTGCCGAATGCGAACGAAATCGTGCTGTCGATGGAGCGCATGAACAGCGTTGAAGAGGTCGATGCCTCCGGAGGCGTCGCCATCGTGCAGGCCGGCACACCGCTGCAAAAGCTCCAGGAACGCGTCGAGCAGGATGGCCTGATGTTTCCGCTCGACCTCGGCGCGCGCGGCAGTTGCACCATCGGCGGCAACATCTCGACCAATGCCGGCGGCAACCGCGTCATCCGCTACGGCATGACGCGTGACCTGATCCTCGGCCTCGAAGTCGTCACGGCCGACGGCACCGTGCTCAAGGGCCTGCGCAAATACATCAAGAACAATACCGGTATCGACCTGAAGCAGCTTTTCATCGGCAGCGAAGGCACCCTCGGCGTCGTAACGCGCGCCGCGGTTCGCGTCTTTCCAGCACCTGCGGAGCGGCAGGTCGCGCTATGCGCCCTGCCCTCGTTCGGACAGGTCATGGCATTCCTGAGGATGACGCGGCAACGTCTCGGCGGCGAATTGACCGCGTTCGAGGTGATGTGGAATGCCTACTACCGCCACACCGTCGAACGCGTGAAGGGCGTGGCGGGGCCGCTGCCGACCCACCATCCGTTCTACGTTCTGCTGGAAGCTTCCGGCAGCGACCCCGAGCGCATTCATGCCGATCTCGAGCAACTGCTCGAGACGGCGATGGGCGACGATCTGATCCTCGACGCCACGCTCTCGACCTCGAATGCATCCGCCGCTGCGATCTGGCGCATCCGCGATTCCAGCGTCGAGCTCGGCCGCAGCTTTCCTTACGCCGCGCGGATGGGCTTCGATGTCAGTCTCGCCATCGACAGGATGGAGAAATATGCGGATACGCTTGATGCACGCGTCAAAGCGATCGATCCGCAGGCCTTCACCATCGTGATGGGACATGTCGGCGACGGCAATTTGCATCCCAGCGTGTATCACGAACACACGCCTGACAAGCACGATGAGTTCGAGAAGCTGGTCTACGACCTTACGGGCGAGTTCGGCGGCTCGATCTCGGCGGAACACGGTATCGGCATCCTGAAGCGGCCCTATCTGAAAATGAGCCGCACCGAAGAGGAAATCGAAACCATGCGCACGCTCAAACGCGCGCTCGATCCGAAGAACATTCTGAACCCGGGGCGAATTTTTACGTTGTGAAGAATTTTTGGCGGTCAGCCGAGCCGAACGCTCGGCAATTGCCCCTCACTCCTTGAAGTCATACTGCTTGCAGAGGTGGTCGCCGATCTGCACGAGCATGGCGACGCATTCGGGATAGCCCGGCTTGGCGATGGTGGCGTCGTCGGCCTGGGCGCGAAATTCCCAGCTATCGCCGTCGCGGAGCACCAAGATCGCAATGCCGTCGGGGCAATCCGCGTGGACCTTCAACTCGGCTCGCGCCATCGCAATGAGTTCGGCTTCGGTTTTGGCGGGCTTGCTCATCGTGAAGGCGTCCTCCGGCAGGTTATTTGCCTGCAGGTTGCCGCTTTGACGCGCATCTGTCGAGGGTGACGCAACGACGCGCCATCTCGTCTCGCTCGATGGCCGCATTCCGCCGGACGCGGCTGCTGCTATGCGACCGATCTCAAGGCAATCGCGGTGCAGCGCGTTATTGCGCCGTGTTCGCCGGCCTGATTGCGGCAATAACCCGCAGTGAAACGGTGCTGTCCGCACCGGGCTCCGAGCCGGTCGCGATCCGGTCGGCTGGTGATGGCGGCGACTTCTGAACGTGCTTGGTGAATATCCTGATGACGCGGCCTTTGACGAGGGGCACCTTGTCGAACATATCGGATGCAATGCCTTCGACGGCATCCCGCAACGCCAGGAATTGCGCCTGCCTGGCCATGCTTTCTGTTCCTTTGGTGCCGGCTAGTTCGTCCATCGCGGCATCGCTGATCTGGCACTCGACCGTATCGGCGGCGTTCAGCATGGTGAACCTGAACGCCAGGCGTTCGGTGTCATGTCCAATAATTCGGTCCCGGGTCAGCGGCATCAGAGATCAGAGGGCCAGTTTTGGACAGCTAGCGGGCGACAATGAGATGCAGCGCCGAAGCGGCGCGGATGTCCTCCGTAATGCGTCAACTGGTCAAAAATTGGCCGAACCTGCGGCCAAATCCGCTACTTCACCGGCTTCTTCAGATCGATGCGCCTGATGGCTGATAGCGTAGGCAAGGCGCCGGTATGCACCGGCTCGGCACCGGACGTTTCCGGCGACAACGGCGCGCGGGCGGTGGCATCCGGGAAGCGGAGCTTCATTTCGCGGATGAAGCCATCGAGCGTGTCGACGCTGGCGGCCATCTTGGCGATCAGGGCGAATTCGGCGCTGTTGGAGGCGGCCGGCTTGCTCGCGATTTCGAATGCTGAGCGGTCGGCCTCGCCGGTCATCAGAGGCGCGTATTTCTCGCGGAATCGTCCCAGGCCGATCGCATCCCCGGCCAGCGCGTAGCCGACCACGGCGCGGATCACGTCGCTCTTCTCGGCGGCGTTCAGCGGCCTGAAATCCCGCCAGCGCTCGCCGTAATACAGTTCGACCTGTTCGGAAGCCTCCCGCCACTGCCGCGACGCCCAATAGACGTCGGAGCGCAGCCGGATCGCCTCGCGGCCGGTGAGGTTGGAGATGATATCGAGCGCGAGATCGTGGCGCCCGATGTCGCTCTGGGCCCGTGAACTCGAGGAGCAGCCGCTGCTGCCGCAGTTCGCCGGAGAGATCGGCGATCCGGGTCAGGCGCAGCGCCGCGATCGCCCGGTCCGGCTTGCGGTTGGTGAGGTAGACCATGGCAAGGCGTGCCGCCACCTGTGCGCGGGCGGCTCCCTCCAGGCGCTTGTCGACCTGGTACTGCAGTAGTTCGGCGGCCTGATCGAGCAGGTCGATTAAGGCCAGCCGGTCCGCGAGACGTCGGATCATCTCGTCGCCGCGCCGGCCGATCGGGGTCAATTCGCGAAACTCGTAGAACATGGCAAGTGCGTCGACCGGCTTCATGTCGTCGCCCTTCGAGCCGAGATAGATCTCTGCGAACAATGCGGACGCCGCATCCTGGCTCTGCCGCGACAGTTCGGAATTGGGCTGCATTCTCGTCGCGGTCTTGGCCGCGGCGAGCGAATCGGAATAGCGGCCGGTTTCGGCGTAGAGCTGGGCCAGCTTGTTCAATGTCCTCAACTCGATCGCGTCGCCGCGCCAAGTGACCGACAATATCTCCAGCTCGCGCACGATCTCGGCCTTGTCGAGTTCGCCGCGCCGTTGGTGCAGCAGGACCTCCAGCAGCCTCGCCTCGGCCGACGCCTCCCGGTCGGCGGACTGCGCCGCGTAGCGGTAGGCATCGAGCGCGTCCTTGTCGTGCCCCAGCGCCTCGGCGAGACGCCCGCGCAGCACGGCGATCTCGGGCTTCATCTCGTTGGGAATGCCGATCACGTCGAGTTCGCTGCGCCGCCGCGACGCCCCGGCATAATCCTTCACCTCGAGCGATGCCCGCATCGCATCCGCAGTGACGATGCGCTGCAGTTCCAGCGGCAGCGCGGCGATCGAGAATTCAGCGTTCTTGAACTTTTCGCGCGCATCCGCCCATTTTTCCTGACGGGCGAACGCCAACCCTTTCCATAATTGGGAATCGTGGCCGTTCCCGATCGCAGGGCTTGCGAGAACTTTGAGCGCCCGCTCGGGATGGCCGATCAGGATGCTGGCGACCGCATTGACCATGAGCACGGAGGCATCCTCGTTCCCCTGATTGGTGTCGGAGATGATGAGGTTGGTTACCCCCCTCGCCTCCTGATACATCCCGCGCGACATGTAGAAATTGGCAAGGTCGAGCCGGGCCTGCGCTTTTTGGTCAGGCCCCGCGACGGCCGCGGCCTTGATCAACGCATCCAGCCTGGGGAAAAGCTTCTCTTCCCGGTTCTTGCGCCATTCGTTGATATCGAACAGAGGTCTCACCGCCGCGGTGGCGCGTTCGGCCGCGACGTCGGCGGACGACAGCGTCAATCCGCCGGGCCGTCCAAGCATCACCTTGTCGGATCCGACTTCGGCTTTGATGTCGTCGGAGTTCGGATGCACGACCACGCCGTGCACGGATTCCAGCAGCGACAATTCGACGAAGTCCTGCCGCTTAATCAGGCCGCGGACCGGCGGCGGCGCGGTGACGACCAGCAACGTATCGCCGGCGTCGGGATCGACCAGCCGGTGCATCGCACCGGCATTGGCCAGCGGCACGGTAACATTGGCGAGCGCGGGATCAGTAATGTTTCGCAGCACCATTAGCGGCAACGGTGTCGCCTGGCCGCGATCGGCGAAGGTCAGCGTCCACTCGGCGCCGTCGGCGCGGCCTTCGCTTTCGAGCGAAGGGATCTGCGGCCGGTTGAGGCGGACGCGGACGGCCTGGCCCTTTTCGAGCGGCAGCAAGCTGACATCGCCGATGACGGCGCCGCCCTTGGCGCGGATCGGTTCGATATCGATCGGTTTGGTATGGTCGAACACCAGCCACACCGTATCGGCGCGACGAAACAGCGCTGCCGGAGTCGGCGCGGCGAAGGAGAACGTTACGCGCAGGCCGTCGCTATCCCGCCTTGCCTCGACGGTGGCGGCCTTGTCCTTGACGGCGTTTTCCGGCGGCGGGGCGGATGCCGCCGGCGGCGATGTTGTTTCCGGTGCGGCCGCGACCTTGTCGGCCGCGGGGGCCACATTGTCCTTGGCCGGGGTCACTTTTTCGACGGCAAGCGTTGCGGCCTCGGCCACGGCCGGCGCTTCGGCAGCCTTGGCGGGCTTGATATCGATCCTGGCCTGCTCGGCAATCGTCTCGGAGGTAGCAGGCGGAATCTCCGCTTGCGGCGGCAGCGGCGATTCCTTGAGGGTCTTGTCGCGCGACATCTGCGAGGCAGGCCCGGGCTTGACCGGTACGGCCAGCTTGGCCGCGGCCTGCGGCTCGGGCAAAGCGGGCTTTTCCGCCTGCTGGAAGGCGACGTCGATCACATAGTTCTTTTCTTCCCGGAAGGAATGCACGTCGACCTCGCCGATCAGCACGATGTCGACCGCGGAAGAGTCGACGTCGGCCCGCTGGCTGATCGAGGCAATGTTCGGCGGCGCCGCCACCTTGGCATCTGCCAGGTCGAAATTGAGCACGCTGGTGAACTGCAGCGTCAGCTTCTGATCGTTCAGCACCGACGATACGCTGACGCCCTCGGGCATCTCGAACACGAAGCGGACGAAGGTCGGCTGCACCGAGGCGCGGACGCGCACCGGCGGCCGCTTCTTCGCCGCATTGACCGCAAGCTGCTGACGGAGCGCACGTTCGGCGGCCCGCGCCCGCTCCGCCAGCTCACGCACGACCGCAGCGGGAAGCGCGGGCGGCGGACCGGTCCAGCTATCGGGCAGGAAGTCGACGAAGATCCGCTCCCCCGCCGTCATGGTGTTGACGGTTGCCCGCCGCGACAGCGACAGCCGGATCGCCGTACCGTCGGGATCGCGCCGCGCCGAGCCGACATAATCGGGAACCGCGTCCGACAATTTGTCGACGGGAATATCCACCGGGCGCTTGAAGTGGATGATGATGATCGAACCCGCCGTCGAAACTTCGGATTCGACGTCCTCGGCCAGCTTCAGCACCAGCCGGGCGAAGCCGCCGCCGGAGGTGAACGTCGCCTCTCCCCGGACCGGATCGTCGGCCCGGCAGGGCTGCGAAACCGCGAGGCCGGCGAGCAGCACGACAACAGCAAGCAAGCGGCCGAGGCACAGCCGGGCCGTCCGCGCCAAAGCGCGGCCCTGCGACCCAGTTCCAGCGGCAGCCCTTTGCCCCATCCAGGAAATCTCGCGGCCTCAATGAGTTCTGCGGCGAAGCGCACTCGCCTGCGTTTGAATCTTGGATCGGCCGACTTAAGGTTTTGTTAACGCCAACTCATTGATTTCGCTGGAGTGGCCTTCGGGCACCTGCTGTGGCCCCTGATCTCGCAAACAACCTGGGCTCGCGGCTGCAACAATCACGATCGTGCCGCCACGCATCATTATCGCAAAATCGATGGAACCAACCCCAGCCATCCCGTTTTAGGAGAAGCATGGACCCGGGATGCGGGCCGGCAATCGATCAACCAGCTCCCGGGCCTGCCAATCTGCCTCAGGCAGCCAAATTTGGAGTGCGTGAAATGGCAAGCCAGATCGTGATGGATCGTACCGGTGACACCCGCCATACATTCGATATCCATGATCGCGCGGAGGTTGAAAAGGCCGAGCGGCGGTTCAGGGAACTGACCGGCGCAGGCTTTACGGCAGCGGTCCGATCGGGGCCCGGCGAGCAGCGGGTTATCCGCGCCTTCGATCCGACGGCGGAGGAAACGCTGTTTTATCCGCGTCTTGTTGGTGGCTGACGGCGGTGACCCAGCAGATCGTCCTGGCGATATGCTCGTTCGCCCTGGCCTTGTTAGGCACGCTGCTGCTTTCGGCGCTTTCACTGGTGGTGGCGCGATCTGGTTCCTGCGCCAGAGCGTTCCGCTTCGAAACCGAGGCAAGAGCGCTGACCCTGTTGAAGGAGTGGCTCTCGCCGAAGCAGCGTGCGTGCTACGAGCGCTTCCGATATTTCGACGTCGTCGGCAGCGATACCGGGACGCGCTATCGGATACACCACGGCACCCAGACGAACATCGAGGAACTCGGCATCACGGGCCACCAGGTCTGCAAGTGGTGCTTCGTTCCGGACGGCGATCTCGTCGCGGGCGATGTCATGCTGGCGCAGAAGATCGCGCTTGAAACCAACGAACGCGGCGCGCTCTCCGTAGCTCACCGCTCGTTCGTTTCGAACGGGCCGCGCAGATTCTGAGCGGGTTGCGCCTCCTACAGGGGGCCACACCGGCGTCAAAAGCCATTAG
>CAVYOM010000034.1:0-147412 GCA_963770135.1 uncultured Alphaproteobacteria bacterium
ACCAGCTCGCCTGCCTGTTCCTCGCACTAGGGACGCCGCTGATGCTGGCCGGCGACGAGGTCGGCAATTCGCAGAACGGCAACAACAATGCCTATTGCCAGGACAACGAGACCGGCTGGGTGAATTGGGACAATCTCGGCAAGCAGGGCGACGACCTCACCAATTTCGTCGGCCACATGACCGCGCTGCGCCGGCGCTTCGCCCAGCTCCGCAGTCAGCGCTGGCTCGATGGGCGGCGCAAGGATGGCTCCTATGGCGTGCTGTGGCTGACGCCGGCGGCCGAGGAAATGCAGGAAACCGACTGGAATTTTCCGGAAGGCCGGTTCCTCGCCTATGTGCTCGCGCCGATGGAACAAGGGCAGGCACCGATCTTTATCGTGCTGAACGCCGCGCCCGAAGAGATCGCTTTCACATTGCCGAGGATGGCTGAATACAAGGACTGGCAGCAGGTGCTGAACACCACCGACGAGCCGGTACATACCGCCGCCTTCGCGTCGGGCACCGAAACCAAAGCGCCGCCGCGGTCGGTGCTGGCCTTTGCGGGTGCGGCATGAATAGCCGGCAGTTCGGTCCGCGTCTGGCAAGTTACGGCACGCGGTTTCGGCTGTGGGCGCCGGCCGCAAGACGTGTCGATGTGATGCTGGAGCAACCGCACGCGATGAAGCGCGGCGAGGACGGCTGGTTCACGGCCGACATCGCCGGCGTGAAGGCGGGCGCGCGCTACAAATTCCGCATCGATGACGAGATCGACGTGCCGGATCCGGCGTCGGCGTTTCAGCCCGATGACGTCGTTGGCCCAAGTGAAGTGATTGATCACGAGGCCTATCCATGGCGCGCCACGAACTGGCGCGGGCGGCCTTGGCCGGAGGCCGTGATCGTCGAGGCCCATGTCGGGACCTTCAGCCAGGAAGGCAGCTATCGCGCGATGATCGACCGGCTCGATCATCTCGCAGAGACCGGCATCACCGCGCTGGAGCTGATGCCGCTGGCGGATTTCGCCGGCTCGCGCAACTGGGGCTATGACGGCGTGCTGTGGTACGCGCCCGACAGCGCCTATGGTCGTCCCGACGATCTCAAGGCGCTGATCGACGCGGCGCATCTGCGCGGGCTGATGGTGATGCTCGACGTGGTCTATAACCATTTCGGCCCCGAAGGTAATTATCTCGGCCGCTATGCGCCCTCCTTCTTCACGGAAGCGCAGACGCCCTGGGGCAGCGCGATCGATTATCGCGTGAAAGAAGTCCGCGCCTTTGCGATCGAGAACGCGCTGTCCTGGCTGCGCGACTATCGCTTCGACGGGCTGCGGCTCGATGCCGTCAACTCGATCGTCGAGCCGGGCGGGCTGTCGCTGCTGCATGATATCAGCGCGGCCGTAGGCAAACTCGCCGCCGAGACCGGCCGGCATATTCATCTCGTGCTGGAGAACGGCGACAACCGCGCCAGCATTCTGGACGCCGCTGAAGACCCGCCGCAGGGAAAATATCGCGCGCAGTGGAACGACGACTATCATCATGCCTGGCGCGTGCTGATGACCGGCGAGAAGCAGGGCTATTACGTCGACTACCAGAACGCGCCGATCTCGGATATCGCCCGCTCGCTGGCATCCGGCTTCGTCTATCAGGGCGAGCCGTCGGCGTTTCGCGGCGGCAAGCGCGGCGAGCCAAGCGGCCATCTGGCGCCGGCCGCCTTCATCAACTTCGTGCAGAACCACGACCAGATCGGCAATCGCGCGCTGGGCGACCGGCTCGAAAGCGCCGCCGACGTGCGGGCCATCGAAGCGGCGCTCACGGTGCTGCTGCTGGCGCCGTCAATTCCCATGCTGTTCATGGGCGAGGAATGGGGCTCGAAGGCGCCCTTCCCGTTCTTCTGCGATTTCGACGGTGACCTCGCCGATGCCGTCCGCAAGGGCCGCCGCGTCGAGCTGGCCTGGGCCTATGAGGAATATGGCGACGAGATCCCTGACGCACTCGATCCATCGACCCGCAATTCCGCCGTGCTCGATTGGAACGAACGCAAGACACCGGCCGCGCACAAGCGGCTGACACTGGTGCGAGACCTTTTGAAAGTCCGCCGGCAGGAGATTGTCCCGCGGCTCACGAATGCAGCGTTCGGCGAGGCTTCCGTGGACGACAATCGCCTGCTGACGGCCCGTTGGCGGATGGGCGACGGCGTCACGCTCCGTCTGCTAGCCAATCTGTCGGACCAGACCGTCAGCCATGCGCCGGACAAAGCCGCGGGAACCCTGATCTGGGGCAGCGAGTTGGGCGACAGCGTCCCGCCCTGGACCGTGCTCTGGCGCATCGGATAGGAAAATGCCCCCGGCGATCCCGATCGCGACCTACCGCCTGCAACTATCGGCGGATTTCGATTTTGACGCTGCGGCTTCCGTGGTGCCTTACCTGGAGGCGCTCGGCATCACCCATCTCTATGCCTCGCCCTTCATGCGCGCTCGCAAGGGCAGCACGCACGGCTATGACGTCACCGACCACGCCCAGTTCAACCCTGAACTCGGCGGCGAAGCCGGCTTCGAGCGACTGAGCGCCGCGCTGCGGCACCATGATCTCGGACTGATCCTGGATTTCGTTCCGAACCATGTCGGCGTGCATTTTGCCGATAATCCATGGTGGCTCGACGTGCTGGAATGGGGCCCCGCCTCCCCGCACGCCGCCTCCTTCGACATCGACTGGGAGCAGTTGCCCTACCGCGCCCGCGGCGGCGTGCTGCTGCCGATCATCGGCTCGTCTTACGGCCAGGCATTGGAAAATGGCGAGATCGAGCTGCGCTATGACGCCGGCGAAGGCAGTTTCTCGGCCTGGTATTTCGAGCATCGGCTGCCGATCGCGCCGGAACGTTATGGCGAAATCCTGCGCATGGTCATCAAGGAGGCCGGCACCGAGGACACCGCGCCCGGCAAGGCGATACTTGCGCTGGCTTCGCGGCACCAGGGGCCACGCCATCCCAGCCGCAAGGAAGCACCTGGGTTCAAGGCCGAGTTGAAAGCGATCTCCGGCGCGGCTGATATCGTCGCGCGCGGGCTGGAAGCCTATCGCGCCGGGCCGGATCGCACCGCGCCGACGCTTTCGCTGCACCACCTGCTCGAACGCCAGCATTACAAGCTCGGCCACTGGCGGCTTGCTTCCAGCGACATCAACTACCGGCGCTTTTTCGACGTCAATACGCTGGCGGGCCTGCGCGTCGAGGACGCCGGCACATTCGAGGCGGTCCATCGGCTAGTCAAGCGGCTGATCGCGGAAGGAAAGCTGCAGGGGCTGCGGCTCGACCACATCGACGGCCTGCGCGATCCCGTCCAGTATTTCCAGCGCCTGCGCCGGCTGGTCCGCGACGCGCATGGCGGCCGAAGCCAGCCCTTCTACGTGGTGATCGAGAAAATTCTCGGCGAGCACGAAAAGCTGTCGGCATTTGCCGGCGTTCACGGCACCACCGGCTATGAGTGGATGAACGTCATCACCCAGGTGCTGACCGACGGCCAAGGCCTGGAGCCGCTCGACGAGATCTGGCGGCAGATCAGCAACCAGTCGCCAAAACTCGAGCCGATCCTGCGGGAGGCCAAGCGCCGCGTGCTGGAAACGCTGCTGACCAGCGAATTCACCGTGCTGACGCGCCTCCTGGCGCGGATCGCCAGCGGGCATTACTCCACCCGCGACTATTCCGCCGACAGCCTGCGGCAGGCGCTCGAACTCTATGTGCTGCACTTCCCGGTGTACCGCACCTATCTGACATCCTCGGGGCCATCAGCGCATGACCGCGAATTGATATCGACGACGATCGAACGGGCGCGCGCCGACTGGTTTGCCGCCGATGACGGCATTTTCGACTTTCTCCGCGACACGCTGACGATGGATCTGCTCAAGCCGGGACGTCCGCCCCACAGCGCGCCGCGCGTCCGCCGGTTTGCCTTGAAGGTGCAGCAGTTCACCGGCCCGATGATGGCGAAGTCGCTGGAGGACACCACGTTCTACCGCTATCACCGCCTGCTTGCCCTCAATGAGGTCGGCGGCGATCCGGCCGCAAAGGCGCTCTCGGCCGGCGATTTTCACGGCATGATGCAGGCCCGCGCCAGGGAATGGCCGCTTGGCATGACGGCCACCGCGACCCACGACACCAAGCGCGGCGAGGACGCGCGGACGCGCATCATGGCGCTGTCGGAAATGCCGGGCGAATGGACCAGCGCGGTGGCCCGATGGAAGCTGCTCAACGCACCGCATCTATCCGCCGATGGCGATCTACGCGCGCCGTCGGCGACATTCGAATACATGCTGTATCAGGCACTGCTCGGGGCATGGCAGCCGGACGACGCTTCGTTTCCAGCGCGGATGCAGGAATATGCGCTGAAGGCCGCGCGCGAGGGCAAGCAGGAAACGAGCTGGCTCAATCCCCACGCGGCCTATGAGACCGGCGTCAACAGCTTCATCGAAAAGATCCTCGATCCTTCGCTCTCAGGCGAATTCCTGAATTCGCTGCAGACGCTGGCGCAGCGGCTGTCGCTGCTGGGCGCGCTGAATTCACTCAGCCAGATTACGCTGAAGGCGATGATGCCGGGCGTGCCGGATTTCTATCAGGGCACGGAGCTTTGGGATTTTTCACTGGTCGATCCCGACAACCGGCGGCCGGTCGATTTTGCCGAACGCGCAGGCAGCCTCGAGACGCTGGAAAATCCGGATTGGGACCACCTGGTCGAGAAGTGGCCGAGCGGGCATTTGAAGCTGGCCTGGACACGGCATCTGCTCAAGCTGCGAACCGAACTCACCGATGTATTCACGGACGGCGATTATGAGCCGTTGAAAGTGAGCGGGCCGGAACGCGACCACTTTATCGCATTCGCCCGGCGGCACGGCCGCGAGGCCGCGATCGTCGTGGTCACGCGCTGGTTTGCGCCATTGACCGATGGCGGCAGACATTGGCCCGGTCCGGAAAATTTTGACGCCGCGCTGGATGTCGGCGGCTATGCCGTGGAAGGCTTTGCGGACGCCGATGCCAGGCAGTTGCGCCTGTCCGACCTGCTGACCCATCTGCCGGTCGCCGTGCTGAAAGCAAAATTCACCGGTGCAGCAAAGCCGGCACGAAAGCGCAACCGCACCTAAGCAGGCGTCAGCTTTTCTTGGTCAGCAACAGCTTGCCGCGGTTCTGGATCGCGGCCTGCGCCGCTTCGGCAAAGCGCTGCAACAGCCACGGCAGCACGACTTCCACCTGCACATGATCCTCCGCAACATCGACATGGCCGGCCGCCGCCTGGCCTAGCGCGCGAACGCGAAAAATCATGCGGTTGTCTTCCCATCGCTCTTCATCGACGCTCAGCACGGGCACGCTGGAAGCGGCGCGCGACAGCCCCGTCTTCAGGCGCCGCATCGCCTCTTCGCGGCCCAGGCTATGCGGAATCGAAACCACCAGCGGTTTAGTCATCGCCAAATCCTCTCTGCGTACTAACCACATGTAATCGCATGCGGTTCGAAAAGAAGAGGTCCGTTCATTATCGCTGCAAAAGTGGAACTTTCATTGTTCCGGTGTGTTGTTCCGCCGCAGGCAGAGCAAACAGACGGCCCATCGGGCTGAGGAGAGATTCATGTCACTCGGGACTATCATTCTTATCATTCTCATCATCGCCCTGCTGGGCGGTTTCAGCGGCATCGGCGGCGGACCGTTCTACGGCACCGGATATTACGGCGGCGGCGGTCTTGGGCTCGTGATCGTTATTCTGCTGATTCTCTTGTTGCTCGGAAAGCTCTAAGCGGATTGCGGATCGCAGTCACAGGGGTGGGCAAAGGCGCAAGCCGTGCCCACCCTTTCTTGTGCGATTGATGATGGTGGGCACGTTTCGCTTTGCGCACCGATCCATACAAAGACTGTCGTCACCCGCCTTGTGCGCAATTGCGCACTGGGGCGGGTGACCCAGTATTCCAGAGACGCTTGTGATTGAGCCGATAAGCTGCGGCGTACTGGGTACTCCGCCTTCGCGGAGTATGACGGCTGTGGGTGAAGCCGCGGACGCGGATTACATACGCTACTTTCCAGCCAGCTTCTTCATCGCCGGCTTGATCGATACAGCCGCGTCATCATACCCGTCCCACGCTTTCGTCTTCGCCAGCAGCGCCGGCACTGTGCCCACCGTATACTTCTTCGGATCGAGGTCGCCGCGTACCTGCGGCCAGGTCAGCGGCATTGAGACGGTAGCGCCCTCGCGCGCACGCGGCGAAAGCACGGCGACTGCGGTCGAGAGCCGGTCGTTGCGCAGATAATCGAGGAAGATCTTTCCCTTGCGCAGCTTCTTTGACATGTTGAGCAGATAGCGCTCGGGGTCGTCATTCGCCATCCACTGGCAGACGCCTTGCGCGAAGGCCTTGGCCTCCTTCCAGGTAACCTTTTCCTTTGCGCCGTGAAGCAGCGGCGTCACGACGTGCAAGCCCTTGCCACCGGTGGTCTTGCAGAAGCTTTCAAGACCGACCGCCGTCAACCGCTGCCGCATGTCCTTGGCGGCCTCAACGACCTCGGAAAATTCGACGTTCGGCGCCGGATCGAGATCGAACACCAGCCGCCCTGGGGTGTCGTAATCGTCGGGCGCGCAATTCCAGGGATGGAGCTCCAGCCCGCCGATCTGCGCCACCGCCGCCAAGGCCTCGACCCGGTCGATCTGCAAATAGGGTTTGCGATCGCCCGCGACCTTGGCGAGCTTGAGGAGATCGGAGGCGCCCGGCATCGCGTGGCGCTGAAAGAATTTTTCGCCGTTGATACCGTCGGGGGCGCGGAGAATCGAGCACGGACGGCCCTTGAGGTGGACGATCATCCATTCGCCAACCGTCTCGAAATATTGGGCGAGGTCGAGCTTGGACACGGCCTCGCCGTCGCCGCCATCTGGCCACAGCGCCTTCTCGGGCTTCGAGATCGTTACGCCCATCACTGTGGCGGATTTGGTCGACGATTTCACGGACCGCACTACGGGCTTTGCAATTCCGGTCATGGCTGGCGTCTCCGCGCGTATCTCCTTCGCCGGCTTGTCCTGCCGCAGCCCCTTGAACGCGGCCTGACGGATGTTGCCGCCATCGGTCCAGCCGGCGAACTCGACCTCGGCGACCAATTCGGGCTTCAGCCAATGCACGTCGCGGGTCTTCTTCGGCGCATCCTTGCCGCCAAACGGGCTCTTGTCGAACGCCGCCGCCTTCAACACCGGCATGATGCGCCGGACGACGTCCTGGCCGAAGCCGGTGCCGACAATACCAACGAACGCCAGATGACCGCCGCGATAGACGCCGGCCATCAGCGAGCGGAATTTGCCGTTGGTGGTCTTCCAGCCGCCGAGCACGACCTCCTGCCCGCCGCGGATCTTGGCTTTGGTCCAGCTCTCGGAGCGTCCCGAGCGATAGGGCGCATCCAGTTTCTTGGAAACGATGCCTTCCAGATCCAGTTTCCTTGCCGATTCCAACACGGTATCGCCGCGGTCTTCGAAATGATCGACATAGCGGATCAGCTTCTCTTTCCCACTCCTCCGCTCAAGCAAAAGCTTCAGACGTTCCTTGCGCTCGCGCAGCGGCAACGCGCGCAGATCCTCACCATTGGCGAACAGGAGATCGAACGCAAAGAAGATAAGGTCGCCGGTCTTGTTGTCCGCGATCGCCGCCTGCAGCGCCGAAAAGCTGGGCACGCCGTTGTGGTCCAGCGCGACGATTTCGCCGTCGATCAGCGCATCGGGCAACGCCTTGGCCGCTCGCGCGAGAGCGCCGAACTTCTCGGCCCAGTCCAGCCCTTTTCGGGTGAGCATCGCCACATCGCCATCCTCGATCCGCAACTGCACGCGATAGCCGTCGAACTTGACTTCGTGACACCAGCCGTCCGAGTTCGGCGGCCGCTCGACGGAGGCGCAAAGCTGCGGCGCGACGAAATCCGGCATCGCGGAAACTTTCTTCGGCTTCGCGGTTTGCGCTGGCGCGCGCGTCCTGGTCTCCGGCGCGGCTCGCAGTGCCGCTGTTTTCCTGCCGGCGCGCGCGTCGGCCGCTTCGCCGCGGTTCGAGTGCCAGACTGCGTCGGCCTTTGTCTTGCCCTTGGCCAGCATGAACGGCTTCGGCGCCTTGCCTTTGCCTTGCGCGATCTGCGCCATGGTTCGTGCTGAAGCCACGGAGCGATCCTCTTCCAGGATGTCGTTGGCCTCGCCTTCCCCCGCGAATTCGTCGCGGTGCTTGATCAGGAGCCAGTTGGTGCGCTTGCCGCCGTAGCGGTCGCCTTTCATCCGCACCAGCACCCAGCTGCCATGCAGCTTGTCGCCATGCAGGGTGAATTTCAGGTCACCCTTCTTGAAGCCGCGATCGGGATCATCGGCTTCCCAGGTGCCGCGATCCCACAACATGACGGTGCCGCCACCATACTGGTCGTCCGGGATGGTGCCTTCGAAATCGCCGTAGTCGAGCGGGTGATCCTCGACCTCGACCGCGAGCCGCTTGTCGCGCGGATCAAGCGACGGTCCTCGCGTCACCGCCCAGGATTTGAAGACCCCGTCGAACTCCAGCCGCAAGTCGTAATGCAGCCGCGTTGCGTCATGCTTTTGGATCACGAACCGACGCTGCTTCGCCGGCGCGACCTTGACGTCGCCGGACGGCTCCGCCGTCTTGCCGAAATCGCGCTTCTTCCGGTACGTGCTGAGTTTCTTCAACGCCACTGTAAACCTCGACCATCCGGACCGCGCGCACGGCGGCATCCGGAACGAAAACCCATACTAGCCGTTGAAGTTCCGAAACCCAACCATGCCGGAGATTGCAATGGCCCCCCGCGCCTACTGGAAAGGCACGCTAAAACTCTCTTTGGTATCGTGTCCGGTCGTGCTGTACCCGGCCTCGACGTCGGTCGAGAAAACCCGCTTCCACATGATCAACAAGGAGACCGGCAACCGGCTGAAGCAGCAGATGATCGACGCCGAGACCGGCGACGTCGTCGAAAGCGACCAGAAGGGCCGCGGCTACGAGCTGAAGAAGGGCCAGTATGTCGAGATCGAAAAGGAGGAGCTCGAGGCCGTCCAGATCGAGAGCAATCACACCATCGAGATCGACAGTTTTGTGCCGCGAGATGAAATCGACAAGCGCTATTACAATAACCCCTACTACGTCGCGCCCGACGGCAAGGCCGCCATCGACGCCTTCGCCGTGATCCGCGATGCCATGAAGGATGAGGAACGGGTCGCGCTGGCGCGCATCGTGCTGACCAACCGCGAGCACGTCATCGCGATCGAGCCGCTCGGGAAAGGCCTGCTCGGCACCACCCTGCGCTATCCTTATGAACTGCGCGACGAGGACGAATATTTCGAGGACATCAAGACGCCGAAGATCACCAAGGACATGGTCGAACTGGCGGGTCACATCCTGCAGACCAAGGCGGCGCATTTCGATCCCTCGAAATTCAAGGACGAATACGAGGACGCGCTGAAGGCGCTGGTGCGCCGCAAGGCCTCCGGCAAGCCGATCAAGGTCGCCGAGCCCGCGGAAAAGCCGGACAACGTCGTGAACCTGATGGATGCGCTGAAGGCGAGCCTGAAGGGAAAGCCGGCAGGGAAACGACGTGCTCCGGCTTCGCGGCCGGCGCCGGCACGCCGGGCGGCGAAGAAGGCGCACCGGTCGACGGCAAGACAGCGCAAGGCGGGGTGAGGTCTCACCCCACCGTCATTGCCTGCGACAAACTCGAAGCGTTTGTGCAAGGAGCAAAGCGACGAAGCAATCCAGAGCTCCGCAGGGGTTCTGGATTGCTTCGCTACGCTCGCAATGACGGTGCCCTACCTGCCGCCTAACGCTTCGACTTCTTCGCCGCCTTCTTCGCAACCTTCCGCTTCTTCGAGGCCTTCTTCGGCACCTTCCTGCCCTTGGCCCTCGCCTCCGACAGTCCGATCGCAATCGCCTGCTTGCGGCTCGTGACCTTGCGGCCCGAACGGCCGCTTTTCAACGTGCCAGCCTTGCGCTTCTTCATCACGCGTTCGACATCGGTCGATGCCTTCTTCGAATATTTCCGTGCCATTGCCTTTCTCCGGCTTTCCTTTGCTTGGTGAAAAAGTAATCACCGGTGGCATGCAAAGTTCCTCGCACGCCACAGTCCGCTTGCATTGACCGGCCACGGAAGGCATTTTGGCCGCCGGGGGACAACGAAACGCCGGCAGCAAGAACGGCGCACTCCCGAACCGGGGAGGATTTGATGACATTGACGAAGTCGCACGTCGCGGGCCCATCGACGCCTGCGGTGCGGGAGATGACGTTCGGCGACCTCCTGCGCGTGGCGGCGGAGACGGCGCCAGATCGCCTGGCCCTGATTGCGGGCGTCCCCGACCCAAAACTGCGCCGTCAATGGACCTACGCGCAATTTTATCGCGAAGTCCAGCGCACCGCCCGCGCGCTGCTGTCGCGCTTCAAGCCGGGCGAGCGCATTGCCGTCTGGGCGCAGAATCTCCCGGAATGGATGATGCTCGAATTCGGCGCCGGCATGGCAGGCATGGTCCTCGTTACCGTGAACCCTGCCTTTCGCGCGCGCGAGGTGGAATATGTGCTGAAGCAGTCACGCTCGGCCGGCGTCTTCGTCGTCAACAGCTTTCGCGGCAACCCAATGTTGGGGACGGTACAGGCGGTGGCGTCGAACTGCCCCGAACTGCGCGAGATCATCTGCTTCGACGACTGGAGCGCTTTCATCACCGCAGGCGATGACGAAGGCATCAAGCTTCCAACCGTCAGTCCCGACGACCCCGTCATGATCCAATACACCTCGGGTACCACGGGCTTTCCAAAAGGCGCCCTGCTCCGCCATCGCGGACTGCTCAACAACGGCGCCGACACCGCCGACCGCATGGGCGTCGATTCCGGTGATGTCTTCGTCACCACGATGCCGCTGTTTCACACCGGCGGCTGCGTCTGCTGCGTGATCGGCGCGGCGTCGAAAGCCGCGACGCAGGTGCTGGTCGAAGCCTTCGAGCCCGGACTGGTGCTGGAAATGCTGGAAACCTATCGCGGCAATGCGATGCTCGGCGTTCCCACCATGCTGGTCGCGATGCTGGAGCACGCGAGATTCCCGACCACCGATCTCTCTTCCGTCAAGGCGATCTGTTCGGGCGGCTCCACGGTGCCCGCCACGCTGGTGCGGCTGCTGGAGGAAAAGCTCGGCGCCCCCTTCACGATCGTTTTCGGCCAGACCGAATGCTCCCCGGTCGCGGCGCAAACCGGCACCACCGACAGTGTCGAGGACAAGGCCAATACGATCGGCCTGCCGCTTCCCAACATGGAGAACAAGATTATCGACCCCAACACCGGCGAGACCGTTCCGATCGGCACGATCGGCGAGTTCTGCACGCGCGGCTATCACGTGATGCTCGGGTACTTCGAGATGCCGGACGCGACATCAGCCGCGATCGACGCCGACGGCTGGCTGCATACCGGCGACCTCTGTGCAATGGACGCGCGCGGCTATTGCACGGTGGAAGGCCGGCTGAAGGACATGATCATCCGCGGCGGCGAGAACATCTATCCGCGCGAGCTGGAGGAGCTGTTGTTCAAGCACCCGAAGGTCGGCGAAGTCGCCGTCGTCGGCGTTCCCCACGAGAAATGGGGCGAAGAGGTCGCAGCCTTCATCCGCCCGACGCCCGGCGCCACAATAGAAAAGGAAGAACTGATCGACTACATGCGCGCCTCGCTCGCCCCGCACAAGACGCCCAAGCATTGGTTCGTGGTGGACGCCTTCCCGTTGACGGGATCAGGCAAGATCCAGAAATTCAAGCTGCGCGAAGCCTGGAGCAAGGGCGAGATGACGGCGATCTGAGACCGGCCGAACGAGCGAGGCGTTATTCTCATACAACCGCAACGGTGGTAGGCTGATTTGCCGCTGGGGGCCATCAATGCTACGTCTGAACTTGATCTGGAAGCTGGAAACACCGCGCCGAAGCATGGCACACCGCCTGATCTCCCGTGGCGCTGACCGGCGATGGACGAGCCGATAGGTCCGGATGATGTTTGACCGAGCCTATCGGCAGCGCCTCGAAGCTGATCTTGAGCGATGGGAAACCGATGGCGTGGTCACGCCTGCGGTCTCCGCGGCCATCCGCGTCGCACTTCCACCGCTTGCTCCCGGCATCAACATCGCGGTGGTGGTCGCCATCGTCGGCGGTCTTCTGATCGCCGCGGCGTTTCTGGCATTCGTCGCGGCGCATTGGATAGAGCTCGCGCGACTGCTGCGCCTGGCCATCCTGTTTGCCGGCATCCTGGCCGCCCATGGTCTCGGCGGCTGGTTTGCCCGCGCCGGGCAGCCGGTCCTCGCCGATCTCTGCGCCGCCGTGGGCGCGATCATCTTTGGCGCCGGAATCGCGCTGGTTGGCCAGATGTATCACCTGGGCGGCGACTTTGCCGGCGGCATGCTGCTGTGGTCCCTGGGGGCGCTTGCGACAGCGGCGTTGACCGGCTCGCGCGGAGCGCTTGCCGTGGCACTGGTTGCCGCGACCATATGGAGCAGCATGCGGATCCTCGAGGTGCGTGAGCCGCACTTTTCCTTCGTGGTGGTCTGGGTCGTTGCCGCCGGCCTTGCGCTCGCCTGGAAGTCACGCGTGGCGGCCCACCTCGTCGCGCTGGCCGCGCTTGGCTGGTGGATCGCAGAAGCGCTCCAGCCCGGCCTCGCACCGTCATTCCTGCTGGCCTACGGGGCAGTCATGCTGTTCGGGGCGGGCCTCGCGCTTGCCGCGACACCATGGCCGAGTGCATCGTCGGCCGGGGCTGTGCTGTCCATTTATGGAGCTTTCGCGCTAGCGGGCGCCGCCATCGTGCAGGTGATCGTCGCCAACGAAATGTTCTATGGCAAATTGGGAGCCCTGAACCAACCGCTCTGGACGATCTCTTCCGCCGCAGCCGGGGCGTTCCTCGCGTTTATGGTGGCCGGGACGACGCGCCGGGCCGGCGCCATCTTTGCCGGAAGTGCGATTGGCTTCGTCCTCCTTGCTGCGTTGGCATGGACTCCGTCGCGACCGGGCGAGCCGTGGCTCGTCTACGCCCTCGAGCTCTGCGCCATGCTCTTTCTCGTCGTCTCCGGCTTACTCGGCGGCGCGCGCCCACGGCTTGTCGCAGGCTGGCTCGGGATTGCGGGCTGCATCGCGGCTATCACATGGGCAGCGAAGGGCACGCTGCTGAGCCGCTCGATATTCCTTGCCGTCGCCGGCGCCGTCGCCGTTGTGCTTGCCCTGGCGCTCAATCGCTTGCTGCCAAGGACCCGCGAATGATCTCGTCCCTCGCTGGATTCTGGGCCCGCATCCCGAAAATCGTACTGTTCGGCGCTGCGGCAGTGGTGCAGGTCGCGCTGCTGACCGTGATGATCGTCGATCGGGTACAGATTCTGCGCGACGGCAAGGAAGTGACCTTGCAGAGCCGTCCCGTCGATCCGCGCGATCTCCTGCGCGGCGACTACGTCGTCCTTGGCTACGACATTTCGCAGTTGCCGGCTGGTGTACTCCTGAACCAGCCCGCCAGCTCGCGCAATCCCCCCGTATTCGTCAAGCTCACGCCCAATCGCGACGGCATCTACGAAGCGGTGTCCGTACATGCAGAACCTGTCGCCGTAGCAAGTCCCGAGGTGCTGATCCGTGGCAGCATCGTCTATGGCGCCAGCTGCGGTTCACGCGGTTATGCCTTCTGCGAGAAGCTCTCGATTCGCTACAATCTCGAAAGCTATTTCGTTCCCGAGGGCGAGGGCCGGAAGCTCGAAGACGTCCGCAACAAGGGCAAGCTCTCGGTCGTCGTGGCAGTCCTTCCGTCAGGACGCGCCGCCATCAAGCGCCTGCTGATCGACGGCAAACCGGTCTATGAGGAGCCGTGGTTCTAGCTCCCGCATCCGCAAGGCCAGGCGATTCGCGAATGGTTGCCGTCCTTATCCCTTGAAGGTCGGCTGCCGTGGGTGGATGCAATCCCTAAAATCCGCAAAACCCTTCCACCCCGGTTCCGGCGCGTCCTGTCCGGCGAGCGGCACATACATCGACGGTTCGATCGCGCCCATCGTCGGAATATAACGCGGACAGTTCGGAAAGATCGCGCGCGCGGTCACGCGGATGATGAGCTGCGCGCCGACAGTCTCCGCCAGCAGCGGGTCATTGTCGCTCACGCGCGCACTGCCGTTGACCCGCAGGCGTTTCGGCTTGTCGTGCATGGCGATGAACAGCAGGCCAACATCGGCATTGGCGACGATGTTGCCGAGGCTCTTGAACATGCCGTTCCCGTCATAGTCGGGGAATGCGATCTCGGAAGGCCCGGTGATCCGCACAAAGCCCGGCGCGCCGCCCTTGAACGAGCAATCGGGCCGGCCCCCGGCGTCAGCCGTTGCCAGGAAGAAGTAAGGCAGGCCTTCGATGAACTGCTTGTCGTCGGCCGAAAATTCCTTGCGCATCAGCTTCTCTTCCAGCCGGTCGGAAATCCGGCGGCTGTCGAACCGGTCCTGCAGTTGCCGATTGCCTTCGTGAAACATGACGCTTTCAGCCATGGCCGTGCTCCCGCTGCCTGAATTTCTTGCGTGCTCCCGCCACGAAACCTACCACTTCATGGTCAAGCGGCATAACCGCTGTGGTCAATCAATCCGGCGCCCGCAACCGGTAGCCGATGCCGGTCTCGGTCAGCACGAATTGCGGACGCTCCGCATCGACTTCGATCTTCTGGCGGAGCTGGCGGACATAGACCCGCAGATATTGCGCATCCGTCAGCTCGTCCCACAGCTCCTTCAGCAGGAAGCGATGCGTCAGCACCTTGCCGGCGTGCTGCACCAGCACGCGCAGCAGTTCATACTCCTTCGGTGACAGTTTGACCTCGCGCTCGCCGACCTTGACGATGCGGCGGACCAGATCGACCGCGAGATCGCCCGCGCGAAACACCGGCCGCTCGCCCTGCACCTGCAACTGGTGCCGCAACGCCGCGCGCATCCGCGCCAGCAGTTCATCCATGCCGAACGGTTTTGTCAGGTAATCGTCCGCGCCGAGGTCGAGCGCCTGCACCTTGCCGGCCTCGTCGCCGCGGCTGGACAGCACCACGATCGGCACGCTTTCGTTGCGGCCACGGATCATGCGCAGCAGATCGTGGCCCTGGATATCGGGCAGGCCGAGATCGAGGATGATCAGCGCCGGGCCCTCCGCGAGCTTCTCCAGCGCCAGCTTGCCGTTGGAAGCTTCGAGGACGTCATAGCCCTGCGTGCTCAACCCCATCCGCAACAGCTTGCGGATCGGCGGCTCATCGTCGATGACCAGAACCTTGATCGGAGCGGCATTCATGCGGCGGTATCCAGCGCATTGTTCGCGGCTGGCACAGGCAGCCGAATGGTTATGACGGCACCGCTGCGGTCAGTACGATTAGCGGCGGTAATATTGCCCCGCATTGCCTCGACAAAGCCGCGCGAGATCGCGAGACCGAGGCCGGTGCCGGGACGAACGTGATCGCCCTTCTGCGCGCGATAGAACTTGTCGAACACGCTCTCAAGTTCGGACGGCGGGATGCCGTCGCCCTCGTCAAGGATCTGCAGCGAGACGTTTCCCCGATCGCGCGAGCCGCGAATCGAAATCGTCGTCCCCGCAGGCGCGTATTTGGCGGCGTTGTCGAGCAGGTTGAACAGCACCTGTTCGAACAACACGGCATCAAGCTCCAGCATCGGCAGATTGGGGCTGAGTTCCAGCGACACCTTGTGATGCGCGAGGATCTTGCCGGCGCGGCGCAGCGCACTGCCAACGATCTCGCCGATATCGTGCGGCGCCGCGTTGGGGACGATAGCGCCGGATTCGAGCTTGGTCATGTCGAGCAGGTTGGCGATGAAGCGGTTGAGCCGCTCGGATTCGTCGATCATGGTGGCGAGCAGCTCATTCTTTTGCGCCTCGTCGAGGCCGGCGCCGAGATCGCGCAAGGTGGAGGCTGCGCCGAGCACCGAGGCCAGCGGCGTCTTCAGGTCATGCGAGATCGAGGTCAGCAGTGCGCCGCGCAGGCGGTCGGATTCCACCGTACGTTTGACCCGGTCCATGTCTTCGACCAGCAGCACGCGCTCGATCGCGAGCGCGCCCTGATCGACCAGCGCGTCCAGCAGGCGGCGCTGATCCGGCGTCAGCAGCGGTCCGGTCCGGTCATCGTCGATGCCGATGACGCCGATCGCGCCGCGTCCGGTCCGCATCGGCAGGAACAGCCGTTTTGCACCCGGCAGCGTGTCCGAGCCGCGCCCGGCCGGCCGGTCGTTGCTCCAGGCCCAGTTGGCGGCGGCGAGATCGGCCTGGTCGAGCTGATCTTCCGGCGGATAGCCCGACTTCACCGTGAGCATCCCCTCCTCCGGCAACAGCAGCACCACGCGAACCTTGAGCATTAGCGCGGTCTGATAGGCGGTCGCCCAAAGCACATCGTCAAGCGTCGCCGTGCCGGCGAGCTTGCGGCTGAAGGCGTAAAGCGACTCCGTGGTGCGCACCCGGCCGATCGCAGTATCCGCCTGCGAGCGCACCCGCGCCGCGACATTGGAAACCAGAATCGCAATCAACATGAAGAAGAAGAATGCCGCGATATTGGTCGGTTCGGTGATGGTGAAGTTATAGACCGGCGGCAGGAAGAAGAAATTATAGCTGAGCGACGCCACGACGCTCGCCAGCAGCGATGGCAACAGCCCATAACGGGCGGCGACGCCGACCACGGCGGTGAGAAACACCAGATCGACGTTCTCAATGCCGCCGAACATGGGCTGGATCAGCGTGGCGGCACCAAGGCCGATCGCGACAAACAGCAGCGCCATCAGATAAGGCCGCGCCTCGAACGGCTCCTGCGGCGCCGCGGTCTGCACCGCCGCTTTCGCCACGCCCTGCTCGTCGCCGGCGATCACGTGCACGCTGATGTTGCCGGCACGGCGCACCAGATCGTGCACAACCGAGCCGCGCGTCAGTTCGAACCACCAGGAGCGCGTCGACTTGCCGATGATGATCTGGGTGACATTGTTGGCATGCGCGAAATGGATGACGTCGTCGGCAATGCGGCGGCCGACGCCGGGGATGGTGAGCGCCTCGCCACCGAGCGCTTCGGCGAGCCGCATGGTGTCGGCCAGCCGGTCGCGCTGCTCGTCGGTCAGTTGCAGGGTGCGCCGCGTTTCGATGCTGATCGCCGTCCATTGCGCGTGCAGCCGGTCCGCCAGCCGCTTGGTGTAGCGCACGAGGCCAGCCGCGCGCGGTTCCTCGCTGACGCAGACCAGGATGCGCTCGCCGGCGGCCCACGGTCCGTCGATAGCATTGGCCTGCATATGGGTGAGCAACTGCTCGTCGACCCGCTCGGCGGTACGCCGCAGCGCCAGCTCGCGCAGCGCGGTCAGGTTGCCCGGCGAGAAATAATGCTCCAGCGCGCGCTCGGCCTGCTTGGGGACATAGACCTTGCCCTCCTTCAGCCGCTGGATCAGGTCGTCGGGCGTAAGATCGATCAGTTCGATGGCGTCGGCGCGATCGAACACCTTGTCCGGCACGGTCTCGCGCACCCGCACATGCGTGATCTGCGCGACCACGTCATTGAGGCTTTCGATGTGCTGGATGTTGACCGCGGTATAGACGTCAATGCCGTGAGACAGCAGCTCCTCGACATCGAGATAGCGTTTGGGATGACGGCTGCCCGGCGCGTTGGTGTGCGCGAGTTCGTCGACGAGGGCAATCTGCGGCCGCCGCGCGATCAGCGCGTCGAGGTCCATCTCCTCGAGCGTCTGCTCCTTGTAGGCGAGCGGCCGGCGCGGCAGCACTTCGAGGCCCTTCAGCAGCGCTTCGGTCTCCGCCCGGCCATGGGTCTCGACCACGCCGACGACGACATCGGCGCCGGCCTTTTTCCTGGCATGGGCGCTCTGCAGCATTTCGTAGGTCTTGCCGACGCCGGGAGCGGCGCCGACGAAAATCTTGAGCTTGCCGGCGCGGCTTTCCTCGCGCCGGGCCGCTTCCAGGAGGGCTTCCGGCGAGGGACGCTGTTCAGGGTCGCGGCGGGTTTGGACCATGCAATAATATAGTCCTCACCCCTCGGCGGGCCTAGCGGATCTCATTTCGAGGCTTGGTCCAATGCCAGATTCAACGCCAATACGTTAATTCGGGGCTCCCCAAGCAATCCAGCCATGCGGCCTTGCGTATGCTCCACGACCAGGTCGCGGACGCGGGCTTCCGGCAGGTTGCGGGCCTTGGCCACTCGGGGGACCTGGAACAGTGCACCCTCCGGTGAAATGTCGGGGTCGAGCCCGCTGCCGGAGGTGGTGACGAGGTCGACCGGCACAGCCGCGGAAGGATTTTCGGCCTTCAGCTTCTCGGCGTCTTCCTTCACCCGGTCGGCCAGCGCCTTGCTGGTCGGGCCGAGGTTGGAGCCGCCGGAGTTGGCGGCGTTGTACGGAGCGGAGATGGTTTTGGTGGAATTGGCCGGGTCCGGCGCCGAGGTCGCGGACGGGCGGCCGTGGAAATACTTGTCGTCCTTGAACTCCTGCCCGATCAGGGCGGAACCGATCACCTTGCCGTCTCTCTCGATCAGGCTGCCCTGCGCCTGCTTCGGAAAGATCGCACCGGCGATTGCGGTCAACGCCATCGGATAGAAAAGCCCTGTGATCGCGGTCAGCAGGAGCAGGATGAGAATAGCGGGGCGGATTTCTCTGAGCATTTTGTGTCTCCTTAGTTATCCGTCATTGCGAGGAGCGAAGCGACGAAGCAATCCATTCTGTATTTGCCGCGCTATGGATTGCTTCGCTTCGCTCGCAATGACGCGGTTAGGCCAAGTGTAAGGCAGCCACCACCAGGTCGATGGCCTTGATGCCGATGAAGGGAATGATGATGCCGCCCAAGCCGTAGATCAGCAGGTTACGGCGCAGCAGCGCGCCGGCGCCGACGGCGCGGTAGGCCACGCCTTTCAGCGCCAGCGGGATCAGCGCAATAATGATCAGCGCGTTGAAGATGATCGCCGAGAGGATGGCGCTTTGCGGGCTGGCGAGGTGCATGACGTTGAGCACCTCGAGCTGCGGGTAGAACGCCAGGAACATCGCCGGGATGATCGCGAAATACTTGGCGACGTCGTTGGCGATCGAGAACGTCGTCAGCGCGCCTCGGGTCATCAGCAATTGCTTGCCGATCTCGACCACCTCGATCAATTTGGTCGGGTTGGAGTCGAGGTCGACCATGTTGCCGGCCTCGCGGGCGGCCTGCGTGCCGGTATTCATGGCGACGCCGACGTCGGCCTGTGCAAGTGCCGGCGCGTCGTTGGTGCCGTCGCCGCACATCGCCACCAGCTTGCCTTTTGCTTGCTCGTCGCGGATCAGCTTCAGCTTGTCCTCAGGGGTTGCTTGCGCGAGGAAATCGTCGACACCCGCCTCGGCGGCGATGGCAGCTGCGGTCATCGGATTGTCGCCGGTGATCATTACCGTGCGGATGCCCATGCGGCGCAGTTCGGCGAAGCGCTCGCGGATGCCGCCCTTGACGATATCCTTGAGATGGATGACGCCAAGCAGGCGGCCGTCTTTCGCCACCGCCAGCGGCGTACCGCCCGCCTTCGCGATCTCGTCCGCGATGCTCCGGAGTTCGCGGGCCGCATCCGAGTCGACGGTCGGCTGCAGGGCGCGAACCGCGTTACCGCTGGCCATGGTCTGGGCGATCCCGCCGCCGATATAGTTCAGGATGGCATCCACCGCGCCCTTGCGGACCGAGGAGGATCCGGCATCGACGCCGCTCATGCGGGTTTGCGCGGTGAAGGGCACGAACGTCGCCGAAAGCTCCTTCATGTCACGGCCTCGGATGCCGTACTTCTCCTTGGCCAGCACGACGATCGAGCGGCCTTCCGGAGTTTCGTCAGCCAAGGACGCAAGTTGCGCCGCGTCCGCCAATTCCTGCTCGGTGACGCCGCGCACGGGACGGAACGCTGTGGCCTGACGGTTGCCGAGCGTGATGGTCCCGGTCTTGTCGAGCAGCAGCGTATCGACGTCGCCTGCCGCCTCGACGGCGCGGCCGGACATCGCCAGCACGTTGAAGCGCACCAATCGGTCCATGCCGGCAATGCCGATGGCGGACAACAGGGCGCCGATGGTGGTCGGGATCAAGGTCACGAACAGCGCCACCAGCACCACCACCGATATCGAGCCGCCGGCATAGGCCGCGTAACTCGGGATGGTGACGGTCGCAAACACGAAGATGATGGTGAGGCCGGCCAACAAAATGTTGAGCGCGATCTCGTTCGGCGTTTTCTGCCGCTCGGCGCCCTCTACCAGCCTGATCATGCGGTCGATGAAAGTCGAGCCCTGCGCCGCGGTGATGCGGACGCGGATCCAGTCCGACAGCACCTGCGTGCCGCCGGTCACCGCCGAGCGGTCGCCGCCGGACTCGCGGATCACGGGCGCGGATTCACCCGTGATCGCGGCCTCGTTGACGGAAGCAACGCCCTCGATCACTTCGCCATCGGAGGGGATGTTGTCGCCGGCCTCGACCAGGACGATATCACCGACCTTGAGTGCGGTGCCGGGCACCAAACGATAAGTCTTGTCCGATCCCGTGAGCAGCTTGGCCTGGCTCTCGGTGCGGGTTTTCTTCAGCGACTCGGCCTGCGCCTTGCCGCGGCCTTCGGCAACGGCTTCGGCGAAATTGGCGAACAGCACCGTGAACCACAGCCACAGGATGATCTGGAACGTGAAGGCGAGGCCCTCGCCGCCCATCACCAGGCTGCGCAGGAAGATCACGGTGGTGAGCGCGGCAACGATCTCGACCACGAACATCACGGGGTTCTTGATCATCAGCCGCGGATCGAGTTTCGCAAATGCCGCGCGGATCGCAGGCACGACGATTTTGGGATCGAGCATCGCCGAAGCCGTCGCCTTTTTCTGCAGTTTCATGGTTTCCATGGACGTAACTCCTGATGGCTTCGATCAGAACAGGGTGTTGGCATTCATCGCCAGATGCTCGACGATCGGTCCGAGCGCCAGCGCCGGGAAGAAGGTGAGCCCGCCGATGATGAGGATCACGCCGACCACGAGACCGACGAACAGGCCGCCGGTGGTTGGCAGCGTCCCGGCCGAGGGCGGGATCGACTTCTTGGCGGCAAGCGAGCCCGCCAGCGCCATTGCCGGCACGATCATGAAGAAGCGGCCGACGAACATCGAACTGGCGAGCGTCAGATTGTAGAAGAAGGTATTGCCGGTCAGTCCGCCGAAAGCCGAGCCGTTATTGCCGGTCGCGGACGTGAAGGCGTAGAGCACCTCCGTGAACCCGTGCGGGCCTGAATTGGCCATCGAAGCCACGGCGGAAGGCAGCACCACGGCGACCGCGGTCCAGCCGAGATACATCAGCGGCAGCACCAGGATCGCCAGCATCGCCATCTTGACTTCGCGCGCCTCGATCTTCTTGCCGACATATTCCGGCGTGCGGCCGACCATCAGGCCGGCGACGAAGATCGCGAGCACGACGAACAGCAGCATGCCGTAGAGGCCGGCACCGACACCGCCGACGATGATCTCGCCGAGCTGCATGTTGATCAGCGGAATCATGCCGCCGAGCGCCGTGAACGAGTCATGCATGGCGTTGACCGCGCCGCACGAGGCCGCCGTGGTGACGACCGCGAAAAGGCTGGAGGCAACGATGCCGAAGCGGACTTCCTTGCCTTCCATGTTGCCGCCGGTCAGCCCGAGACTGCTCAGGATCGAGGTGCCGTTGGCTTCGGCCCAGTAGGTGACGCCGACACCAACGATAAACAGCACGCCCATCACGGCCAGGATCGCCCAGCCCTGCCGCTGGTTACCGACCATGCGGCCGAACACATTGGTCATCGCCGCGCCAAGCGCGAAGATCGATATCATCTGCACGAAGTTCGACAGCGCAGTCGGGTTTTCGAAGGGATGCGCGGCATTGGTGTTGAAGAAGCCGCCGCCATTGGTGCCGAGCATCTTGATGGCGACCTGCGAGGCGACGGGCCCGACCGCGATGGTCTGCTTGGCGCCTTCCAGCGTGGTGGCGTCGACATAGGCGCCGAGGGTCTGCGGTATACCCTGCCAGACCAGGAACAGCGAATAGACGATGCAGATCGGCAGCAATACATAGAGGGTGCAACGCGTCACATCGACCCAGAAATTGCCGATGGTGCGCATCGAGGAGCGGGAGAAGCCGCGGATCAGCGCGACCGCCAGCGCAATGCCGGTCGCGGCGGAGAGGAAGTTCTGGTGCGTCAACCCGAGCATCTGCACCAGGTAGGACAGCGTGCTCTCGCCGCCGTAGTTCTGCCAGTTAGTGTTGGTGATGAAGGAGATCGCGGTATTGAAGGACAGATCCGGGGCCACCGCCGATTGCTCCGCCGGATTGAACGGCAATACCGCCTGCAGCCGCATCAGGCCGTAAATGATGAGGAAGCCGCCGACATGGAACAGCAGCATCGCGACCGTATAGGTCAGCCAATGCTGCTCGCGCTTCTCGTCGACGCCGCCGATCCAGTAGAGCCCACGCTCGACCGGGCGGAGGACTGGCGAGAGAAAGGTCGCCTCGCCGCTGAAGACGCGGGTCATGTACCAGCCGAGCGGTTTGACCAGCGCGACCACGATGGCGCAAAATAGAAGAATTTGAATCCAGCCGATGACGGTCATAGTCGGGAACCTTTCACGATTTCCTCTTTGCAGGCAGCAGCAGGTGAACGAGCGCAAGCAGCAGCGCCGAAGTGACGACAAACGCCAGTACGACTTCCACCAGCGTAATCATGGCGCTCAGAAGCGCTCCGGCCGCAGCAGTGCGTAGGTCAGGTAGAACAGCAGGCCCAATGAGACGAGGCCGGCGAGTGAATAATCGAAGATCATGGCTCTGCTCCGTTACAGGCGTTCGCAGGCATAGGCGTAACCGATGCCTGCGACGAAGAATCCTAGGCCGAGCGCCAGCATGAAAATGTCCAGCATGGGATGTTCCTCTGCGACTTGAACCGCGAGCCGAAAGACGGAGATCGCGTTTACCGGGCAAGAGGTGCCACCGGACGCATAGATTTTCGAGACGGGAGCAATGGCGACGTTATAGGAATCTCATAAAGATCCCGGTCGCTGTCGTCCCTGCGAACGCAGTGACCCATAGCCACCGCCGGGCAATTTGCGGACGACGGCAGCTACTCTGGTTTCTCTAGAGAGCAACGCGGTATGGGTTCCTGCGTTCGCAGGAACGACGTAACAGGGAGATTGCCGCAACCTGCCTTTATGAAATGCCTATTTCTTCGTCCCTCACTTCCTCTCGCTTTCAAATGACGATCTGGCCAATTTTGCCAGTGCGGCCTCCGTATCAGCCGCGCCAAAAGCGAGAAGAGCCATGTCAATTCTCCTGGAGCAAACATTTCCCACCACCCTCGGCGACCGGCTTCGCGGTGCCTACGGCGTCACAGCTGAATTCCTGTCGGACATCATCAAAGAGACCTGCCGGCGCTTTCCTTCGGAAAGCAGCGCCAAGGCCGCCCGTGTCGATCGGCTGATCCAGTCGCAGGCATGGACCGACGCAGCGCTGGCGTTGATCGATCTGGAATTGCCGCAATGGCAAGTCCGCCGCCTCGCCTATGACGACGGCGAATGGTACTGCGCACTGTCACGCCAGCGCGAGGTACCGGATTGGCTGGATGAAGCGATCGAAACCCGCCACGCCGACCTCGCGCTGGCGATCCTGAGCGCGTTCGTGGAGGCACGTCACCTCAGCGCGCCGCCGAGCCGGACCAGCGTTCCCATGGTGCCGCCGGACGTGAACCCGCTATATGAGCCGGCCTACAGCGACAATTTCGCATAAGACCGTGAACTGTTGCCGCTCCGGCTCCCGGAACTACGCGCTTGATGCAACAGCAAAATGTTCCAGAGAAACTGGGATCGGCCGCCGTACTGATCCGCTTCGGCGTCCGGCTGCTCGTCCTCGTCGTTTTCGCAATGTTCGGCAGCATTGGCTTCGGCAGGACCCTTGCCGCCCTGTTGTGGATGTCCACCATCCTCGGTGCCGTCGTCGCCGTCATACGGCGGGAGCCTCCGCTCGACACCACACTCAATCACTGGGATGAAGCCGTGACCTACGCCGCCATGTGCATGCTGGTCAGCGGCCTCAATCAAGCGCCTTAGCGGTCCGGACTTATGCGGCGCCTATGAGATCGTCGGCCGGTCACGCTCGATTTCATATCCGGCGAAAAACATATTGGGCGCGCACCACCACCCCGCAAAGGAATACCAACGTGAAGCTCGTCGAACCTCCCTCGTGTAATTCTCCGTCAGCCATCGTTTTTGTCGGCCGGAACCGGCGTGGCCAATGGGTCGCCCAGGAACAGAACGGTCTCTATGGCGGCCTGTTCGTCAACCGTGCGCAAGCCGTCAAATACGCGCTGTTTGAAAACGGCCATCATCCCGAAACCATCGTCGAACTGGCCCGCGAAATCGAACTCGACATGGGGCGTGCGGCGGCCTCCTCCTTGGAAGAGGCGCCCGCCCGACGCGTTGCGTGAGAGGGGTCAAGCAAGATGGTTCAGTCTCATTCCGCTTCAGACTGGGAACAGGTCGTCGATACCATGGTCGGCCTTACCCACCTGACCTACCTGCACCGCGCCATCATTGCCGGCAGCAGCAGCATGGAAATCTATCTTGCACTACGACGGCGCGGCTTCCTACGGCTAGCCACCACCGCAACCTGCCCTGTTCCGAAAGGGCAGCACTCGATCGGCCTGATCGCGGGCCATAATTCCCTTCAGGCGATCGAGACCGCTCTCGCCGAAATATCGCCGTTCCTCAGCACCAGCGCCGCCATCGCCGTCCTCATCGACTCCCTGGAAATCGGTGCCGGGCTGAGGATCCGGGAGAAGCTGGAGCGGTTGGGCTTTCGGATCGAAGCCGGCGTCAGGTGTCAGGAAGGCTTCGTGCTTTCTGCCTTTCGACGCGGCGTCGTCCAGATGGAAAAGGCGGCGTGAAATGCGCATGACCTCAATCTCAACGCCCGCCACCTGGCTGGCGAGCTACATTCCCGACATCCCTACGCCGTTCGATGACAACGGCGCGGTCGATGTGGCGGCCTTGGCAAGGCTGTGCGAACGCCAGATCGACGCGGGCGTCAGCGCGATTCTCGTCAGCGAGACGAGCGGCGAAGCGTCCACGCTGACATCACCGGAACAGGAGAGCATCATCCGCACCGCCGTCGCGACCGCCCATGGTCGCGTCCGCGTCATCGCCGGAGCAGGTTCGAATTCGACCAGTCAGGCGATCGAACTGACGCAGCGCGCCGAAGCGGCCGGCGCCGACGCGGTGCTGTCGGTGGTGCCGTACTACAACAAGCCAATGCAGGCCGGAATCCACGCGCATTTCAGCGCGATTGCAATCTCCAGCGCGCTGCCGATCATCGTGCACGATGTTCCCTCGCGGACCATGCGCGAGTTGTCCGATGACACACTATTGCGGCTTGCCAATTCCAGGCACTTCATCGGTTTGAAGGATGCGACTGGCGACATCACGCGGCTGCTACGCTTGCGGCCGCAGCTGCCGGCAGGTTTCAGACTATTGTCGGGAGACGACGCAACGGCGCTGCCCTTTATCGCCAACGGCGGCGACGGCTGCATTTCCATGGTCTCGAACATCGCACCGGAACAGTGCCAGACCATCTTTTCGAACTGCAGGTCGGGACGTCCGCAGACCGCGAGATATCTGCAGAACCGGCTGGCGCCGTTGATTGCGGCGCTTGCGAAGGAGAGCCCGGCCGCACTGAAATACGCGCTCTGCCTGCTCGGCTTCATGTCCCCGGCCACCCGCCTGCCTATCGTCGAACTGTCCGACGCCGCAAAAGCGGAGGTCATAAGCGCGGTCGCCGCGATCGGCGATGAAGATATCGCCTGCCGGGTCGAAAGCCAGCATGGTCGTCTTCATGCGGATTCACTGGCTCACCCTTAGACGCAGCGCGGATGAGTCGTAATGGTCATACAATCGAATGGTACGCTGGCACGTTGCGTGTCTGGCATCTGGCAATCCTGCGCTACGCCGTGACGCGGGACAATGCCGATCGATTGGCCGTGTTCAGGGTCGCGCTTGCAATCGACAGCCTCGAACCAGGGCGGGACTACCGGGCGGATTTCGACTTCTTCCGCCGGACCAGCGCAGAGCTCTGTGCCGCGATTCTGCAACCTAACGCAGGCGCGTCGGTAATCTTGCAGCAATACCTGGCCCGGATTGATGATGAGCGTCTGAAACGCGCTCTCGACGCGGTGACCGGCGACATCGAGATAGCCGTGTTGCCTGCCGGCCGGGCCGTCAGACGCGGGAATGACTTGTGGAAGGGCCTTACCTCGCGCGGAGGCCGTTGACGACGCAAAGTTGCCGCAGAGCCGGCTCAGCCTCACATGGCAGCCTCACGCGCCGCCGGCCGATGCACGGTCGAGAAAGTGCTTCTCCCGCCATTTCGGCCCGGGACCACGCATATAGTGTTCCTCTGGATGGTATCGCTTGGCTGGCCCATCCCAGGTTGGACCGAGAAACTTCCCCACAGACCTGACGACACTGCGCAACAGCGAGATAAGGACGGACCTGTTCATCGCGAATGGTCCCGCGGCGCCAAGTCGCGCACCACCCAGTTATTGCGGTGCGAATCGAAATGAATGCCGCGAAGCGCGAGATCGCGCCGCATCCGGCGCACCTTCGAGTCGGCGATGGCTTCGATCATGGTTTTGAGACAGCCATTGAGGCGCCGCAAAGCGCTACGCATCCGGTTGCCGCGTTTTACATGCGTCCGGGCAAACCGGTAATCGCCCGAAGACTTCTCGCGAAATTTGTCATCGCCGGTAAGTGAGTGAGCCATCATGCATCTCCACGGTCCGCGCGCATGGCGGGCGGCTGATGCACAGGATGAGGACGACCGCATAGGAAATCGAGGCGATGGCCTCCCTCCTCTCATAAGGACGGCATAAGTACCGGCCTGAACGCCGTTTCGTTCGAATTCCTATATTTCCACTATGCGACGCACCATCGGTTCGTCTCGAATTCCTATGGCGTTGACCTCACATCATGAACGCTGGATTCATGAGGAGGCCACGATGGCCGCGATCACCTTCAACACCGCACAGCGTGCAGCGGAACGGCTTGAGGCCGTGCTGACGGCCGTGGGTGAAAAGTTCGATGTGTTTGTCAGCTACCAGATGCGGCAGGCGGCGGCCGAGACCGAACCCGCCCGCACGCCGCCGGACGATGAACCCGCAGGCACCGCCACGCCGTTTCGGCCACTTGACGCCGGCATTCGTCAGCGAAGCAATTCCGGCATTCTTTATCGGTCGCAACGGAGACGGCTTCTGGGTTGCCCGTGACGCGAAGGGGCAGATCGGCGGCCTTTTCCTGCTCAGGGCTTCCGCAGCGTCGTTTGCAAGAACGCAGAGCGGACCGACGGGATGCGCAACGATCTTCCCAACCGACAGGTTCGAACTCGATCTGAAGAACAGCGGTAATCCGCTTATCCCCTATCTCCGGCCATTGATGCGCCTTGCGCAGCATTTGCGGCAGCGGGCCATCGCTGGCGTCGGACAAATCGCGGCAGCGATCGAGCGCTGCAGGAAGGCTTGAACATGACGCTGTTAACGCACACTGGCCGCCCTTTCGAGCGGGCTCCCTATTCATCGGCAAAGCGAGACCAGACGGCCGCGGCGAACGCCCATCTCGCGATGATCAAGCGCTTCTGCCTGATCGCGCTCACCTCGTTGCTGGCATTATGCGCCGTCGGCGGTATCATTGCCTTGAAGACGGTGGCCTATCTTTCGCACTTTACCCATTGACGGGTTAAACGCCGGCGCACACGGCGACGACACCGCCGAAAGCCCCGATTGCATTGACGGCAGAACTGCCGGTGCTAGCCTTCCGAAAAACGTTGCCTCAAGGCAAGATTCGACCGCGATCATTGAGGGACGGAAACCATGGACGTTGCAGCCACAGCCGTTGGAACCACCGCGCCCGCCAGCTCCGAAGGCGTCGTCGCGGCCGGTGTGTATGTCGATGGCCGGCGCGTCGCCAACATCGCCATTGAGGAAGCTTCGAGCTGGCGCAGCAAACCAGGCCACGTGGTGTGGATCGGCCTGCATGAGCCGGATATGGTTCTGTTGAGCAGCGTGCAGCGGCAATTCGAACTGCATGATCTCGCCATCGAGGACGCCGACCACGCCCATCAGCGGCCGAAAATCGAACAGTATGGCGATGCGCTATTCATCGTGGCGCGCACCGCACAGCTCGATGGCGACAGCATCGCATTCGGCGAGACGCATCTGTTCGTCGGCGAAGGTTATATCGTGTCGGTCCGGCACGGCGCCTCGACGTCCTACAAGTCGGTGCGCGAACGATGCGAAAGCTGCCCGCGGGCACTGGCCCGGGGCGAGGACTACATTCTCTACGCCATCCTCGACTTCATCGTGGACAACTACTCCCCCGTGCTCGAAACCATTCAGGAGGAAGTCGAAGCGATGGAAGCGCAAGTGCTCGCCAGCGCCATGACGCAGGCGCAGATCGAGCGCCTTTATCTGCTCCGACGCGACCTGTTGCGGCTGCGCAATGCGGTCGGGCCTCTGGTGGAAGTCTGCCGCCGGCTCGAACATGACAATCTGCCGATGGTGCGATCCACGATGCAGCCATTGTTCCGCGATGTCACGGACCACGTCCGGACGGTGCAGGAGCGAATCAATTCGCTTCGCGAGGTGCTGGCGTTTGCCTTTGAGGCAAGCCTTCTGGTCGGCCAGGCACAGGAGACCGCGGTGTCCAAGAAGCTGGCGTCATGGCTCGCCATCATCGCGGTCCCGACGGCAATCGCCGGCATCTACGGCATGAACTTCAAGCACATGCCGGAACTGGATTGGGAATACGGCTATTTCAGCGTAATCGGCACGATCCTGCTGGTATGCGCGGGCTTGTTCTGGCGGTTCCGGCGCGTCGGCTGGCTATGAGCTGACGAACCGAAGGCCGCATTTTCCTGACGCTCGCCATCCTCGATGCCTTCGCCCAAGCCGAACGAATCAGTGCACCGCAAAACCAAGCCAGTGTTCCGGTCCCGCTATCCGTCACCCCATTCTTCGAGCCGATTTGCAGCGAGAATTTCGGCTAACAGCCGGGTTTTCCAAGGACAAAACGGGTATTTTCCTCACGCGGGAAGGTATAGAATGCCGACGAGCCCGCGATCAGGCTGGCGAGCGGATATCATGACTGCCAAATCGATTAGCCGAATTGCCATAGCTTTGGTCGCTATCCTTGCGACCGGCGGCATTGTCTTCGCCATCCAGTATTTTCATCGCGGACCGCCGGCCGACGCCAGTACGGCTTCCGCCACGACGACGGATGCAAAACCGGCCGCGCCGAATCAGAAGCAAGCGGCGCTCGCCGCGGTTCAATCGGAAACGGACGCTCTGGTGTCCTCGCTCGGCGGGGCGTCACCGCTGCCACCGCAAAGCAACGACGGCGTCCCGACATTCGACGTCGCCCGCGTCGAACCATCGGGCGATGCCGTCATCGCCGGCCGGGCGGCGCCGGGTGCGACGGTGGAACTGCTGCGCAATGGCGAGCCACACGATCGCGCCGTCGCCGATCAGTCCGGTCAATTTGTCATGGTGGTACCGCGGCTTCCGTCAGGCACCTACGACCTGACGCTGCGCGCGAGGCAACCGGACGGCAAGCAGATCACGTCAAAGCAGAGCGTGGCCGTTGTACTTGAGCCGCAGGCAACGGAGCGGCCCGTCGTCGCACTGATGACGCCGGACAAGCCGACCGTCGTGCTGTCGCAGCCGGGTTCGGCAAAGCCTGGAGGCGCATCGGCTGTGGTCGTCGAGGCGGTCGAGGTCGACGCAGGCGGCAAATTCCATGTCAGCGGCCAGGCACGGCCGAATACGGCGGTGAGGCTCTATCTCAACGATGCGCTAGTCGCGTCGGTGACGTCAGGCGCCGATGGGCGCTTCGCGGTCACGATCAATGAAGGCGTTCGTCCCGGCAGCTACCGCGTCAGGCTCGATGAAGTGGAAGCGAATTCCGGCAAGGTAAGCGCCCGAGCCGAAGTGCCGTTCAATGTTCCCGACAAGGTCGTCACCGGGTCCGTGGCCGAAGCCGCCGCGGCGTCGAAGCGTTCGGAATCGGGCGGGCCGCAACTCGCGGCAGCCGGCGGCACCGGCGTGTCGGGCGGTTCATCATCGACCGTGGTCGTGCCGAAGATCTCGACCACGACGGTCTCCCGCGGCGACAGCCTCTGGCGTCTCAGCCAGCTCACCTATGGCGCCGGCACGCGCTACGCCGTCATCTACAAGGCCAACAAGGAACAGATCCGCAACCCCAACATGATCTATCCGGGCCAGATTTTCGTCATGCCTTCGAAGTGAGGCGCGGCTTGCGGGCTCCGGCCGTCATTGCGAGCGAAGCGAAGCAATCCATCTATCCGCATACGCTGCAGCTAGTGGATTGCTTCGCTTCGCTCGCAATGACGGCTGATAGACCTACTCCGCCGCCGACTGCAATTCCACCTTCTGCGCGCGCACGGCGCAGAACTTGAATTCGGGGATCTTGCCGAACGGATCGAGCGCCGGATTGGTCAACAGGTTAGCCGCCGCCTCCGCGTAGCAGAACGGCATGAACACCATGTTTTCCGGCACGTCGCGGTCGGAGCGCACCTTGACCTCGACGGCGCCACGGCGCGTCTCCAGCCTGATGAAATCGCCGGGCCAGACGCTTAGGCGCCGCATGTCCTTTGGCGACATGAACGCCACCGCCTCCGGCTCGATCTGATCGAGCACGCTGGCGCGGCGGGTCATCGAACCGGTGTGCCAGTGTTCGAGCACGCGCCCGGTCGAAAGCACCATCGGATATTCGGCGTCGGGCACCTCGTCGGGCGCGATCACCTTGGCCGGCACGATCTTGCCGCGGCCGCTCGCGGTCGGGAAACCCGTGGTGAAGATGATCTCGTTGCCGGGCTTGTCGGAAGCGTCGACCGGATAGGTCACCGCGCCCTCGCGCACCAGACGGTCCCAGGTGATGTTCTTCAAGGACGGCATCACCTGCGTCATTTCGGTGAACACATCGGCCGGGCCGTCGTAATTCCACGGCAGGCCCATGCGCTTGCCGATCTCCTGGATGATCCAGAGATCCTGCCGCGCATCGCCGGGCGGCTTGATCACCTCGCGCGCGAGCTGCACGCGGCGGTCGGTGTTGGTGAAGGTGCCGCTCTTCTCGGCAAAGGCCGAGGCCGGCAGGATCACGTCGGCGTGGAACGCGGTTTCGGTGACGAAAAGATCCTGCACGACCAGATGGTCGAGCATGGCCAGCGCCCCGCGCGCATGCTGCAGATCGGGATCCGACATCGCGGGGTTTTCGCCCTCGATATACATGCCGTTGATTTCGCCGGCATGGATCGCGTTCATGATCTCGACCACGGTCAAGCCACGCACCGGATCGAGGTCCTGATGCCAGAGCTTTTCAAAGGGCTCGCGCAGATCGGTGCGCCCGACCGGCTGGTAGTCCGGCAAGAACATCGGGATCAGGCCGGCGTCGGAGGCGCCCTGCACGTTGTTCTGGCCTCGCAGCGGATGCAGGCCGGTGCCGGGACGGCCGACCTGGCCGGTGGTCAGCGCCAGCGCGATCAGGCAGCGCGCGTTGTCGGTGCCGTGGATGTGCTGGCTGATGCCCATGCCCCAGAAGATGATCGAGGACTGCGAGCGGGCGTAGGTCCGCGCGACTTCCTTCAGCGTCTCGGCAGGGATGCCGCAGATCGCTTCCATCTTCTCCGGCGGGAAATCCTTGATGCGCTCGGCGAGCTCGTCAAACCCTTCGGTATAGCCCGCGATATACTGCTGGTCGGTCAGCCCTTCGGTGATGATGGTGTGCAGCATCGCGTTCAGCATCGCGACGTCGCTGCCGGGCTTGAAGGCGAGATGCCGCCAGGCGTGGCGCGACAGCGACTGCCGGCGCGGATCCATCACGATCAGCTTGGCGCCGCGCTTGGCGGCGTTCTTGATATAGGTCGCGGCGACCGGATGGTTCACGGTCGGATTGGCGCCGATCACGATGATGACTTCGGCGTCCATGGCGGCGGCAAACGGCGCCGACACCGCGCCGGAATTCAGGCCTTCCATCAGCGCTGCCACTGATGAAGCGTGGCACAGCCGCGTGCAGTGATCGACATTGTTGGAGCCGAAGCCGGTGCGCACCAGTTTCTGGAACAGGTACGCCTCTTCGTTCGAGCCTTTGGCGGAGCCGAAACCGGCGAGCGCCTTGACGCCCTTCTCGTCGCGGATTTTCACGAGGCCCTTCGCGGCAATATCCAGCGCCTCTTCCCACGAGGCTTCGCGGAAATGCGTGAACGGATTGGCCGGATCGACCTGGTCGTTGGCGTCCTTCTTCGCATTCGGCAGCCGCACCAGCGGTTTTGTCAGCCGATGCGGGTGATGGATGTAGTCGAAACCGAAGCGGCCCTTGACGCAGAGGCGGTTGTGATTGGCCGGGCCGTCGCGGCCTTCGGCGTAGATGACCTTCTCGTCCTTGACCTGATAGGTGACCTGACAGCCGACGCCGCAGAACGGGCACAGCGAGTTGACCTTCCTGTCGGCATAGGTGACGCGGGTCTGGTTCTCGTCCAGCATCACCGATGGCATCAAGGCGCCGGTCGGGCAGGCCTGCACGCATTCGCCGCAGGCCACGCAGGTGGACTCGCCCATCGGGTCGTCGAAGTCGAACACGATCTTGGCTTCGTGGCTGCGATAGGCCATGCCGATGACGTCGTTGACCTGTACCTCGCGGCAGGCGCGGACACAGAGGCCGCACTGGATGCAGGCATCGAGATTGACGCTCATCGCGGGATGGCTGCTATCGCCCTGCCAGCGCTCGGCCGCCGGGAAAGCGGCTCTCGGTCACCTCGACCTTTTCGGCCCAGTGCCAGAATTTCGAATTGGGATCGTGCGAGGTCGCGCGCGCCGGCTGGTCGGCGACCAGCAGTTCCATCACCATCTTCTGCGCGGCGACAGCACGGGCGCTTTCGGTCTTCACCTTCATGCCGACACTCGGCGTGCGCTTGCAGGACGCGGCCAGCACGCGCTCGCCCTCGATCTCGACCATGCAGGCGCGGCAATTGCCGTCGGGCCGGTAGTCCGGCTCCGGCGAATAGCAGAGATGCGGAATTTCCCTATCGTGGCGCTTTGCGACCTGCCAGATGGTCTCGCCCGCGTTGGCCTCGACCTGTTGGCCGTCGAGTTCGAACTTGATCCTGGTCATTCCGCGGCCTCTTTCGGCACGAATTCTTCCGGAAAGTATTTAATCACTGACGTCAGCGGATTCGAGGCGGCTTGGCCAAGTCCGCAGATCGAGGCATCGCGCATCGCCTGGCTCAACTGGTCGAGCAGTTCGCGGTTCCAGACCGGACGCTCCATCAGGATCGCCGCCTTCTGGGTGCCGACCCGGCACGGCGTGCACTGGCCGCAGCTTTCATCCTCGAAGAACTTCATCAGGTTCAGCGCCGCGCCCTTCACGCTGTCCTGGTCGGACATGATGACGACGGCCGCCGAGCCGATGAAGCAGCCGTATTTTTCCAGCGTGCCGAAATCGAGCGGGATATTATCCATCGACGCCGGCAGGATGCCACCCGATGCACCGCCCGGAAGATAAGCGCGGAATGTGTGGCCATCGGCCATGCCGCCGCAGAACTCGTCGATCAGCTCGCGCACGGTGACGCCCGCGGGTGCCAGCTTCACGCCGGGATTCTTGACGCGACCAGACACCGAGTAGCTGCGCAGGCCGACACGGTCGTTGCGGCCATGGCTCTTCCACCAGTCGGGGCCCTTCTCGACGATGTCGCGCACCCAGAACAGAGTTTCGACATTGTTGATGAGCGTCGGCAGGCCGAACAGGCCGACCTGGAACGGATACGGCGGCTTGTGCCGCGGCAGGCCGCGCTTGCCTTCAAGACTCTCCAGCAGCGCAGACTCCTCGCCGCAGATATAGGCGCCAGCGCCGCGACGCATGTGAATGCGCGGTCCGCCTGCGGGCAACTTGGCGATCTCGAGCGGAAGCAGCTTGAGCGCGGCAGGATATTCGTCACGCAAATAGATGTAGACGTCCTCCGCGTCGATGATATGCGCCGCAATCAACGTTCCTTCGAGGAAACGGTGAGCGTCGCGGAGCAGATAGAACCGATCCTTGAACGTACCGGGCTCGCCCTCGTCACCATTGACGGCCATCAGCCGCGGACCTGGCTCGCCCAGCACTGCCCGCCATTTGCGGCCGGTGGGAAAGCCGGCGCCGCCGAGTCCCCTCAGGCTGGAGTCGTCCAGAACCTTGAGAATGTCTTCCTTGGTGATCCGCCCCGCGCGCAGATCACCAAGCAGCTTGTAGCCGCCTTCGCTGACATAGGTCTCGTAATCGACATAGGACGGGATGATCGGATGGGTCTCGCCGCGCGCCGCGGTATCGAGAACTTCGGACGAAGTCGCATTGAGTACATAGCGGTGTCCGACCTCGGCGACCGGGGCACTATCGCAGAACCCGACGCAAGGCGCGCGCACCACGCGAATGCCGGGGCCGGACTTGTCCTGCAATTCGTGCAGCAGCTTTTCCGCGCCCATCATGGCGCAGGTCAGCGAATTGCAGACGCGAATCGTCAGCGGCGCGATATCAGGCTCGCCCTCCTTCACCACGTCGAAATGCGCGTAGAAGGTCGCGGTCTCGAACACTTCCGCAAACGACAGCTTCATCTCGTCGGCCAGCGCCGCCAGATGCGCCGCCGAGATCTGGCGATATTTGTCTTGGATCAGGTGCAGGTGCTCGATCAGGAGATCGCGGCGCCGCGGCCGGTCGCCGAGCAAAAGCTCGATCTCGTGGGCGGCGGTGGGGTCAACCTGGCGGCCCTTCGGCGTCGCCTTGGCCCGCTTCCGGCCCGCCCCCGGGTGCTCGAACGCGCGGACCGTTTGTACGTCATGGACAGTCATTGAAAGCGTCTCGTCCTCTGGACCTGATTAGATCGACTTTAATCTCTGGCATACCAGATGCCAAGCGAATTATGAGGCTGTGGCAAGGATTTACTCGAGCGGAGCTGCGGAATCACCGCTATCGATCCACGCTACGGTCTGCGGCGAATGAGACCGCGAAATGACCGCAAGATCAATAAAGCCATCCTATGTGGCGATTGCGAAAGCTTATCGATCGCCACGCGAAATCCCTCCCTGGAAAACGCCGCGGGATACGCCGGCTGGCGGTCCCGCGGCGTAGTTCCATTCAGAGTATCTTGACGGCGCTTTCCAGCGTCTTCCACACGCCCCAGAGCAGCGGAACGCCGACGAAGGCCCAGAACAACGCGGTCCTGGCGTCGAGCCCACCGAATCCGATGCCATAGGAGCCGGACGGCCCCGATTGGCCCGCACTCGCCGTCGCCGCCTGCAGCTTGGCGACCTCGGCCTCGCTCATGTGCCACTTCGCATCGACCGGCTTGATCAGATAGTTGCAGATCAGGCCCGCGATCAGCATGGCGCACAGGATATACATCGTGGTGTTGTAGAGCTGGTCGCGCGGCACGCCGGCGGCAAGCTGGAACTCGCGGATGTAGTTCACAACCACGGGACCGATGATTCCGGCCGTTGACCACGCCGTCAGCAACCGGCCATGGATGGCGCCGACGAATTGGGTTCCGAACATGTCGGCGAGATAGGCCGGAACGGTCGCGAACCCACCGCCATACATCGAAAGGATAATGCCGAAGCCGAGCACGAACAGAAGCTTCGAGCCCATCTCTGCAAAGGTCGGCGCGAGTGCGTAGAGCGCGATGCCGAGGATGAAGAACGTATAGTACGTGTTCTTACGGCCGATCTTGTCCGACAACGACGCCCAGAAGAACCGGCCGCCGATGTTGAACAGCGAGAGCAGGCCCGCGAATCCTGCCGCGATGCCCGCAATCGTCGCCTTTTGCGTCGCGTCAAGCTGGTTGAAACCGACGTCGGGCAATCCGATCAGCTTGCCGGCGAAGATTTCCTGCAGCATTGGCGATGCCATGCCGATCACCCCGATGCCCGCGGAGACGTTGAGACAGAGCACCCACCAGATCAGCCAGAACTGCGGCGTCTTGTGCGCGTCGTTCAGGTGAACGTTGTTCTGCGAGATCATCGCGTTGGCTTTTGCCGGAGGCGTCCAGCCCTCGGGCCGCCATCCGGCCGGCGGAATGCGATAGCGGAACGCGCCGATCATCATGAACACGAAGTAGATGACGCCCATGGCGACGAAGGTTTCCCAGACGCCGACCGAGGTCGGGGTCTTGAAATAGTTCATCAGCAGGTTCGCCAGCGGCGCGCCGATCATGGCGCCGCCGCCAAAGCCCATGATGGCCATGCCGGTCGCCATGCCGCGCCGGTCAGGGAACCATTTCACCAGCGTCGACACCGGCGAGATGTAGCCGAGACCCAGACCGATGCCGCCGATCACACCCGAGCCCAGCCACAACAGCCAGAGTTGATGTGTGTAGACGCCGATTGCGCCGAGGAAGAGGCCGCCGCACCAGCACAGCGCCGACACGAAGCCCGCCTTGCGGGGCCCGACGCGCTCGAGCCAGCCGCCCCACACCGCCGCGGCAATGCCGAGCAGCACGAAGAACAGCGTGTACATCCAGCCCATGCTGGCGACTTTCCAGTCGCAGGTAGTGGTGAAGAGTTCCTGCACCAGCGTCATGTCGGGGCACGCCTTCGGCGCGTTCAGCCCGAGCGCGCGCGACAGCGGCAGCCAGAACACGCTGAACCCGTAGGCCATACCGATGCAAAGATGAATGCAAAGCGCCGCCGGCGGCACCAGCCAGCGGTTGAAGCCGGCGGTCGCAATCGTCCGCTCCCTGTCAAGGAATCCTGTTCCTGCACCGGGAATAGTCCCGGCGCTGCTGATAGATGTCATCGTTATTTTTCCCCTGAGCCCAGCGTCCTACCGGGCGTTTTTGTCTTCGATCCCGTGGTCTTCACCCATGCAGCGAACAGCCCCCATCCTGCTGTCCCATGCAATTCTCGGACGCGCGGGGATCGCCACGCGCGTTCGAGCACACCCACCCTGATGTTTTGATTATGCGTGCGGCCTTGGCAGCCAATTGAGGTGAGATTTTGCCGGCATCACATAAACGGCCGACAGATCACATCGGCTTTGCACCGCTGGTCGTTGTTCCTCCCTCTCAACTCATTGAAAAGGAGTGAGCAATCCATGTGCCAGATCGCTCGATACGAGAAATCAATGAGTTGTGAGTAGGTGCACTGCAACCACAGACAAAATGTCCGGACATCTCCGGACAAAATGTCCTGCTAGCCCGGATCAGTCGGCCTCCGGAAGCCAGATGCGAAACGTGCTTCCGCAACCGATTTCGCTCTCCGCCGTGATCTGGCCACCCTGGCGCTTGATCAATGTCTGACTTATGGAGAGACCAAGGCCGGTTCCGTCCCGACGCTTTGTTGTGAAGAAGGGATCGAAGACCTTCTCGACGACGTCAGCGGCCATACCGACTCCCGTATCGGCCACCTCGATGACAATGCCGGGAACACCATCGCGATCAGCATCGCATGAGCGGAGCGCGAGGATGCCGCCATCAGGCATGGCATGGATCGCATTGACGATCAGGTTGATCACGACCTGCTGCAGTTCGGTGCGATTCATCAGCACCAGACGGCTGGCGCGGTCCTCCCGCACAACCCTGATCTCTGTCTTGTTGAGGAGATGCTGCACCAGCGGCAGGCAGTCCGCCACGACGCTTCCGGGCGCATGACGCTCGACATAGCCGGCATATTCTTCCGGCCGGGCAAACTGCAAGAGCTTAGTCACGATCTGGCTGATGCGATGAATTTGCTGATCCAGCAGGCGGAACTCGACCTTGGCCTTGTCGGCCTCGTCGCCGATCACGCTGCGTATGACGTCGAGATTGCCCTGCATCACCGCGATCGGGTTGTTGATCTCATGCGCCACGCCGGCGGTGATTTCACCGATCGCGGCGAGCTTCTCGGACATGATGAGTTGCTTGGTGGTCGCTTCCAGCTTCAGGTTGGCGTGTTCGAGATCCCTGGTTCGCTCGCGCACCCGCATGTTCAACTCCTCGTTCCACTCGCGCAACTGGCGGTCGCGCTCCTGGATCTGGTCGAGCAGGGTATCGAGGTGGAACGCCACGCGGCCAATCTCGTCGCCCGATGCCGGCAATTTGGTGCGGGCGGACAGATTGCCGCTCTCCACTTCGCCGATCGTGGTCGTGACGCGTTCGAGCGGCATAAATATCGACTGCGCCCAGCGCAGGAAGATCGGCACGGTCGCCGCCGTGATCACGATGAAGGCAAGCGCGATGATCAGCAGCGTCTCAAACTTGGCGTCGCTGAAAGGCTTCTGCAGGAAACCGACATAGAGCATGCCGACGCGCTTGCCATAACTGTCGACCAGCGGCTCATAGGCGGAAATGTACCAGTCGTTGACCACGAATGCGCTGTCGAGCCAGGTGCGCCCCTCGTCCATGACAGCAGAGCGCACGGCTGCCGATACGCGCGTGCCGAGTGCGCGCCGGCCCTCGAACAGCCGGACATTGGTCGAAATCCGAACGTCGTCCAGGAACAGCGTCGCCGTTCCCTGGCTGCCCTCCGGCAGGCTGGCCGATTGATAGACGAGGTCGTTGATCGTATCGATGAACTCCAGGTTCTGATTGAGCAGAATGCCCCCAACCAACGCCGCCGGCGCGCCGCCGGGAGTCGTGGCCCGGCTCGCCGCATGCACGACCATGCCGTGCGTTTCCATGCTGCGATCGGTCGGGATTGCATTTGGCGTCGGCACCAGGTCGAGGCGCGCGCGTTTGGCCAGCGCTGGCGAAATCGCCGCAAGCTCGTCATTGCCGAAGATGTCGATGCCGGCTGACGGGGCTTCTCCCGACAACGCCGCAGCGATGATCTGCCAGTCGCTCTTTGGCCGTCCCGAGAACGCAGGCGACGAGGCAAGGATTTTTCCGCCCGCGTCCATCAAATAGAGAAAGTCGAGACCGATCTCCTTGCGGGATTTTTCGAGCAGCTCGCTCACGGCGGAAAGCGGATCTCGTTCCTCCACATCGCGAAAGCGCGCCGAGAGGCCGAGCGCGCGGATCTGAACGCCGGTCTTTTCCAGAATGCGGGCCAGATATTGATGCGCGATGGTGAGATCGCCATGCACCTTCGAAATCAAGGTGGCGTCGAACCTCGCGTTCCAGCGGTAGACGGCAACGCCGAGCAGCAACGGCAGGATCACGAACATGGGCAACAGCGCAATCGCCAGCAGCCGGAAGCGAACGGAGCGCCCGCGCGCTGGCTCGTTCATCCTGCCTGTCCGCTCAGACATTCCATCGCGCGCATTTGCGGTCGATGGTCTTGCGCGAGATGCCAAGCCTGCGTGCGGCTTCCTCGCGGTTGCCACCGGTCTCTTTCAGGACAGCAAGAATGTGCCGGCGCTCCAGATCTTCCAGGCTGTCGGCGGCGGCCGGCTGGCCGTCGCTTCGCGGCCCGGAGAAATCATACGGGAATGCGCCGAGGATCAGCGTGCGTTCGATCAGGTTGCGCAGCTCCCGGACGTTACCCGGCCAGTCATAACTCGCCATTGCGGCACGGGCGGCGCTGTCGATGACAACCGGCGGCATGCCGAGCTGTGTCGAGAGTTTTGTCATGAAGATGGTGGCAAGTTCCTGCACGTCGTCGCCGCGGTCCTTCAGCAGCGGCAGATGGATCTGCATGACGTTGAGGCGGTAATACAGGTCGGCCCGAAAGCGGCCCTTCTCGACTTCCTTCGGCAGGTCGGCATTGGTCGCAAAGATGAGGCGAAGATCGACCGGCACTTCGCGCTCGGAACCGACGGGCCGGACGCGGCGATCCTCCAGAACGCGCAACAGTTTGCTCTGCATTGGCAGCGGCAGTTCACCGATTTCATCCAGGAACAGCGTGCCGCCATGGGCATAGAGGAACAGGCCCTCACGCCCACTGTCTGCGCCGGTGAAGGCTCCCTTGAGATGCCCGAACAATTCGGCCTCGATCATCTCGGGCGGAATGGCTGCGCAGTTGACCGGCACGAAGGGCTTGTCGGCGCGGTCGGACAGCGAATGAATCGAGCGCGCCGCGACTTCCTTGCCGGTACCGGATTCGCCGGTGAGCAGGATCGATGTCGGCAGCCGGGCGACGCGGGCAATGGTTTCCCGCACGCTGCGGGTCGCCGGTGACGTCCCGATCAGATTGTCGCGCAGGAACGTGCGATCGGATGAAGCGCGCAGCGCATAGCGCAGCACGTAGTTCTCGCGCTGCAGCCGGACCCGGTCGAGACAGCGCGCCACCGCGTTCAATATCTGGTTCGAGCGGAACGGCTTCAGCACGAAATCGACTGCACCGGCGCGCAGCGCCTGGATCGCGGTGTCGAGATCGGCATAGGCCGTAATTAGGATGGCATCGGCGAAGAAGCCGACGGCCCGCTGCTCGGCCAGCCAGTCGACGCCATTCTTGCCCGGCATGATGTTGTCGAGGATGACGACGTCGAACCGGCTCTTGTCGAGCATGCGCGAGGCTTCGTCCGTGTCGGCCGCCTCCGCCACGTGCTTGCAGCGCGGCCCCAGCGTGCGAACCAGAAAATTGCGCATCCCGGGCTCGTCATCGACGATCAGGATCGAGGCTTGCGCCAGCGCGCTGAACTCGGTGCCGCCGGCCGATTTGCCGAGCTTTGCCGCCGGTTCATTGACCGTCGCAGGAGATACCGCTGCGCTCGCCTTCGATGTCGGGAAGTTCATGCCGGAATTTGTAGGACTGATCGTCACACCCGGCAATGATGCGATCTAGTGAAGTCGTCTAATTGACGCGAGAGGGATGTGGCCCGCGCGGGCGGCTCAAATATTTGAGCTTCCTATCGATCCATTTGTTTTCTCTATCAAAAACACGATGCGGCCTTCGCTGCGCTCGGTGATTTCGACCTTGTCGCCGGTCTCGCGAATGAGGTTCGGGATGTCGATCACCGACAGCGGATCGGTGCAGAGCACTTCCAGCCTGTCGCCGGGGGGCAATGTCTTCAGCGCCTTGCGCGTCTTCAATGCCGGCAAGGGGCATTTCAGCCCGGCAAGATCGAGTTTTGTCGTCGTCATGGGCCGACCATGGCGAAGCGCGCCCGTATCGTCAACGGACATCAATTGATGAGGCCTGCATAGGACAGGAACCCGATCATGTCGCCGGGCGTGACCTGCGTGACTTCTTCGCCGAGCTCGACCAGGCCGTCGGTGTCTGCCAGCGAGGACAACAAACCTGCGCCCTCGCGTGGAAATTTTACCGCTTCGAGCGCGCCATCCGCGGCCTTGCGCAGGGTGACGCGGACATATTCGCGGCGGGCGATTTTCTTCTTGTAGCTGAAGGCGGCACGCACCGGCAGCGGCAGCAGCGGCTCCGGCCGCGCACCTGACAGCGCCAGGATGGTCGGCCGCACCACGTGGACGAAGGTGACAAAACTCGCCACCGGATTGCCGGGCAATCCGATGAACGGCGTGCCGCCGATGATTCCCATCGCGACGGGGCGTCCCGGCTTGATCGCCATCCGCCACAGCACCAGCCTGCCGACGCTTTCGACGCTCGCCTTGACGTGATCCTCCTCGCCGGTCGAAACGCCGCCGGTGGTGAGGATCAGGTCGTGCGTGCCGGCGACGTCTTGCAGCGCGCGCGCAAGCGCTGCGCGATCGTCCCTGAGGATGCCGAGGTCGCTGACTTCGCAGCCGAGCCGCGCCAGCATCGCCATCAGCATGAAGCGATTGGAATCGAACAATTGCGCTGCGGCGCGCGTCTCACCCGGCGATGCGAGTTCGTTGCCGGTGGAGAACACGGCAATGCGCAAGCGCCTGACGACATCAAGCTGCGTCAGGCCGAAGGCCGCGGCCAGTGCAACATCCTGCGGCCGCAGTCGCCGGCCGGCCTTCAGCGCCGCAAAGCCCGACGGAATGTCTTCGCCCGCGGGACGCACGTTAGCGCCGGGCTTGAGGCCTACAGGAAGCACGACCTTGTCGCCGTCGATACGCACGTCTTCCTGCATGAACACGGTATCGGCGCCTTCCGGCATCGGCGCGCCGGTGAAGATGCGCATCGCCTGCCCCGGCTTGAGCGGCGCATTCGAGGAGCCGCCGGCCTGGACGCGCCCGGTGATGGGGAACGCCTGCTCTTCTTTCTGCGGCAGGTTGCGGCTGGAGACCGCATAGCCGTCGACGGCGGAATTGGTGAAGGGCGGCAGCGGCAGCGGCGCCAAAATGTCGTGCGCGAGAATGCGGCCATCGGCGCGCGCGAGCATGACCGTCTCGACATCCACCACCGGCGTCACGCGCGTGGCGATGAGACCCACGGCCTCATCGACCGACATCATCGGCCCGCCGAAGGCAAAGCAATCGTCGGACAATTGCGCCATGTGCCTGATCAGCCCTCAGCTTCGCATTTCGCCAGCACGTCCTCGAGCGAGATCGCCGATTTCAGCATCATCGCCGCCACCGCCTCGATATCGTCGAGATGGGCGGTCGGCAGCGTGGTTTCAACCGCTGTGTCGGTCGCAATGCCGACGATGCCGGGATCGTCGGGGAACAGCAGCGGCTTTTCATTCGCGGCGCGATAGACCTCGATCTTGCGGTGCGGCTCGCGCTTGAAACCCTCGACCACGACGAGATCGACCCGCGACATCTTGGCCAGCAGTTCCGGCAATCGCGGTTCGGCGGCGCCGCGCAGCTCACGCATCAGCGCCCAGCGCTGGCTGGAGGACACCAAAACTTCGGCCGCACCGGCTTCGCGATGCTTCCAGGAGTCCTTGCCGGGCACATCGACATCGAAGGCGTGATGGGCATGCTTGATCACGGAAACGCGCAGGCCCTGTTCCCGCAATAGCGGGATCACCCGCGTCAGCAAGGTGGTCTTGCCGGCGCCGCTCCATCCCGCGAGGCCTATTACTTTCATTACGTTCTCCAGCGGCGACACGTTCCGTCATTGTGTGAGGCCGCATTGTCCATACCCTCAAATGCTTTATATCGGCTGGATGCCATTGTCATGCTAACCTGCTTATATGATGAAAATCGAGAAAGCCCCCGCCCCCCTGATCGTGCCTGACCCTGCGGATCCGCGGCTGACCGAGCGCGTCGCCGGGACCGACCAGGCGGGTGCGACGGTCGAAATCCGGGTGCCGGTGGAACGGCCGCTGACGCTGTATCTGAACGCCCAGGAGATCGTCACCATGATGACGATCGGCGACTATCCGGAATACCTCGCGCTCGGCTATCTCCTGAACCAGAACATGCTGAAATACGACGACGTCGTCACCGAGGTCGAATATGACGACGACCTTCAGGTGGTGGTGGTGCGCACCGAGCACCACACCAACTTTGAGGCAAAGCTGAAAAAGCGCACGCAGACGTCGGGATGCGCCCAGGGCACGGCATTCGGCGATCTGCTCGAAGCCGTCGAAAGCGTGGCGCTGCCCAAGGCGGAATTGCGCACCTCCTGGCTCTACGAGATGACGCGCGCGATCAACACCATGCCGTCGCTCTATCTGGAAGCCGGCGCCATTCACGGCTGCGTGCTGTGCAAGGAAGGTACGCCGGTGTGCTACACCGAGGACGTCGGCCGCCACAACGCCGTCGACAAGATCGCAGGCTGGATCTATCGCCACGGCGTCGATCCCGCCGACAAGATCCTCTACACCACCGGCCGCCTCACCTCCGAGATGGTGATCAAGACGGTGCGGATGGGCATTCCGATTCTCGTCTCACGCTCGGGCTTTACGGCGTGGGGCGTCGAACTGGCTCGGCAGGTCGGGCTGACGCTGGTCGGCCGCGCGCGGGGCAAGCGTTTCATCGCGCTGTCCGGACAGGAGCGCATCGTGTTCGACCAGAACCTCGACTACGTCGAGGAGGAATCAGCCCGGCACAAACGCAAGGGTGAAAGCGATGACTAAGGCGACGCCAAGAGGCGCGCTGGAAATTCCCGGCGTACTGCTCGCCGGTGGCCTCGCCCGGCGGATGGGCGGCGGCGACAAGCCGATGCGCACCATCGCCGGCCGCACCATTCTCGACCGCGTGATCGCACGGCTGAAGCCGCAATGCGACGGCCTCATTCTCAACGCCAATGGCGATCCCGCGCGCTTTGCATCCTTCGGGCTGCCGGTCATTGCGGACGGCGTCGCCGATTTCCCCGGACCGCTCGCAGGTATACTTGCGGCCCTCGACTGGGCGGCCGCCAACCGGCCTGATGTGGAGTTCATATTGAGCGCCGCGGCCGACTGCCCATTCCTGCCGCGCGACCTGATGTCGCGGCTCCAAGGCGCACTCGAGGCGGAGAATGCTGAGCTTGCGGTGGCCGCCTCCGACGGCCAGTCGCATCCGGTAATCGGACTGTGGAGCGTGCGGTTGCGCGAACAGCTCCGTCACGCGCTTGTGGTCGAGGACATCAGGAAAATCGACCGCTGGACCGCGCGATACAAGCTCGCCACGGTGTCCTGGCCGACCACGCCGCTCGATCCGTTCTTCAATGCCAATACCATGGATGACATTGCGGAGGCGGAGCGGCTGGCCGTTCTGGACGGGGGTTAGCGGTCCCGTTCCGGATTGAACCCGGTCTCGACGGGTGGCGACCACTGGATATCCCAAGCGGGCATCTGCCCACCAGAGTCGAGAAACGCAGATGAGCGAACTCCTTTCGGGTGTCCTGACTTTCATCGTTCGGGCGATCATCCTTGCCCTGGATGTCACAGCCTCCATTTCGGACGCGAAGCGGTTTGCCCGCTGGGCTACCGGCAGCAGCACGCTTGTCGCGATACCCGTCGAGTTGAAAGTCCTGACACCGGCGGCGCAACGCGCGCTGGCCGAAGCAGAACGGCGCCACCGCTTTCTTTCCCTGTCTCGCAAATAACCCCGGGCCTTATACCTACGCCGCCAGCGGCACCGTCCAGGCGTCGTAGCCGTAGACCCAGTCGGTATCGGTCTTTCCGCTGAGCCATGTGTTGGCGCGCGAGATCTGCTGGATGCGCTCCGTCCGCGCCTTACGTGTCGCCTCGAAGCGGCGAAATGCATCGGCGATGCCTTCCCGCTCCACGCCGTCGAGGCAGCGCGACAGCACCGCGGCATCCTCGATCGCCATCGCAGCGCCCTGCGCCATATATGGCGTCATCGGGTGGCAGGCATCTCCAAGCAGCGTCACGTTGCGATCCGCCCATCGCGCCAGCGAGTTGCGGTCCACGATCGCCCATTTGTGGACATCTGGGCATGCGGCCAGCACCTGCTCGACCTGACGGTCGAAGCCGGCGAATGCCTTGCGCAATTCCCTCACATCGCCCTTGGCCGACCAGGACTCGATGCAAAACTCCGGCTCCGGCTGGCTGGTGACGAGGTAGATCTCGCTGCGGTCGGGCTTGACGTAATAGATGACGATGTGGCGGTCCTCACCCCACCATTTGGTGCAATCGTCGATCTTTTCGCCGCCGAGCAGCGCGGCGGGATAGGTGGTGCGGTAAGCGATCCGCCCGGTGAAGTTCATCGGCGAGACGCCGAACAGCATATCTCGCACGACCGAGCGAACGCCGTCCGCGCCAATCACGGCGTCGGCGACCGCGGTCGCACCGTCGGCGAATGTCAGCCGGACGCCCTCGCCGGTCTCATCCAGCCCGACCAGTTTATGGTTGAGCCTGACGCATTCATCTGGAACGGCGCTGGCCAGCGCCGCATGAAGATCGCCGCGATGCGCCAAGAGATAAGGCGCGCCAAACTTATGTTCGGCGCTCTTGCCAAAATTCATGTCGAATTTGACTTCGCCGGTACGCCAGTTGTTCCAGGAGCGCGGATAGAACGACTGCGCGCGCAGCCTTGCCTCCAGGCCCAGTCCGCGCAGCACCTGCATGGCGTTGCAGCCGATCTGGATGCCGGCGCCCAGCCGCGCGAATTGCGTGGCCTGTTCATAGACGGTGACGTCGATGCCGACCCGCCGGAGCGCCGCGGCGGTCGCAAGCCCGCCCATGCCGGCGCCGATGATCGCAATCGATAGCGCTCTTGCCATTCCCACCCCTGCCCGAGCCGTTTCTGTCGACGGCTTCTTGGATGTCACGAGTTCAAGCCGGCCGAAAACCTGCCTGCTCCAGCGCCGCGCGGCCCTCATCCGACGCCAGCGCGTCGAGAAAGGCCTGCACCGCCGGCCGCTGCTTGCGTGCTGTCACCAGTGCGAAATCATAATGCTCTTCGGCAAAGGGAATGAAACCCAGTTTCGACGCATGCGCGACCGGCGCGATGGTCATGCCCCAGTCGGCGCGGTGCTGCGCGACCGCGGCCGCCACCGCATTGTGCGAGCGCGGCTGATTCCAGTAGCCGTCGGGCCGCGCGCCGCCGAGCAGCCGGTCGATCAGGATGCGCGTGCCCGCGCCCTGGTTTCGATTGACCATGATGCAGGCGGGATCGGCGAGTGCGGCACGGACCGCGGCTTCCGCGCTCAAGCCTTCGAAGCGCTGATCGCCCTTGCGGAACACGATGCCCTGCATGCGCCGCCAACCCGGCACCAGTTCGAGTCCGTCGCTGAGATAAGGCGTGTTGTAGGTCTCGGTCTTCTCGTCGAACAAATGGATCGGCGCAAAATCGCACTCGCCGCGTTTGGCGGCAGAGAGCCCGCCGAGACTGCCGACCGCGATCGAGCGCACCACGAGCCCGGCATGCGCCAGCGGTGCGGTGACGAGATCGAGCCCGGTGCAGTGGCTGCCGACGATGACGAGATCCGGCACCCGCACATGCGGCGTGAACAGCGTCACCTCGGCCTCGCTGCCGGCCGGCATCTGATCGGCGAGCGCATCGATACGCAAAAACCCGTCGGCTTGGGCAAAGGAGGTGATCGCACCGGAGCCTTTACCCGTCGGATACGCGATCAACCCATCCGATCCCTCGACCAGCGACACCATGACGAATTCGGTGCGGCCGAGTTCGGAGGCGATCCGCACCGGCACGCGGGCATTGACCTTGGCGTCCGAACGCGGCGGCAGGCCCGCCATCCGCCGCAGCACCGGCACGATCATGTCGTGAAAGGTGAACATCGCCGAGGTCGGAAATCCCGGCAGGATGATCACGGGCTTGCCGTCGCACACCGCAAGGCAGAGCGGCTTGCCGGGCTTGAGCGCGACGCCATGCGCGATGATGCCGGGCTTGCCGAGCCGGTCGATGATACGATGAGACACATCGCCGGCGCCTTTTGACGTGCCGCCCGACAGCACCATCATGTCACTGCTCTCCAGCGCCTTGCGCATCGCGGATTCGAGTTGCGCTTCGTCATCGGGGATAGCGCCGAAGAAATGAGCCTCGCCGCCGTTCTCCGTTATCGCCGCCGTGACGATCGCGCCGTTGGTGTCGTAGATCGCGGCCGGGCGCAGCGGCTGACCGGGCTGCACCAGTTCATCGCCGGTGGAAATGATCGCAACGCGCGGCCGGCGTGCGACGCTCACCTTCGCGATGCCGCAGGCCGCCAGCATGCCGATCTCGCGCGAGCCGATGACGGTGCCGGCACGCAGCAGCGCCTCGCCGCGGGCGATATCGGAACCGGCATAGGAGACGAATTGTCCGGGAGAAGCGGCGCGGCGGATTTCGATCGCGCGAGGCCCTGCCGGCTGGGTGTGTTCGACCATGACGACGGCGTCTGCCCCGCGCGGCACCGGACCGCCGGTCGCGATCGGCGTGGCCGTTCCCGACAAGACCGGCCGCGTCGGCGCAATGCCGCAGGCGATCACTTCGTCGTTCAGCATCACGCGCACCGGCGACGCCTCGCCGGCAGAAGCGAGCTCGGCCGAACGCACCGCAAAGCCGTCGACATTGGAGCGGTCGAACGGCGGCACGTCGATCGGCGCCACCACGTCCTCAGCGAGCGCGCAGCCGAGTGCATCGGCGAGCGGGCGCATTTCGCTCGTGATCGCGCGCGGAAACAACGCGGCTTCGAAACGCGCCAGCGCATCCTCGCGCGACAGGATGGTCAGGAACTGGTCCTGGTCGACATCACGAACATTCGGTGCGGGCGTATTGGTCATTTTTGAACTCATATCAGTCCCGCAACATATAGGCATCGACCGGGCTGCCTGCCGCAAAGCCTTCCGAGCCGCCGGGCACCATGAGCCAGGCTTCGGCGCGGGCGATCGCCTCCAGCGACAATTCGCCCACCGCCAGCGTGCTCCATAGACCCTGCTTTCGCTCCAGCAGCACGATCTCAGCGATGCCGACGCTGGACGCAATCTTGCGCGCCAGCGACAAATTGACCGTCTTGCGCGGGCGGCGGCCCGAGAGGCGATCGAGTACGGGAAGCGCCAGCGTCCACCATGCCGCAAAGGCGTGATCCGGCGCGCCCGGCAGCACCACGACGGGCGTCCTGCCGACGCGCCCGACGGCCGAGGTGCGGCCGGGCTGCAGGGCAATGCCGTGGGCGAGAACTTTGCCGCGCTCCGCCAGGGCGTTCACCGCCGCGTCGGTGCGGCCGACGCCGGAGCCGCCGACGACCAGGAGCAGATCGCACGCGCCGCGATCGAGTGCCGCGGCAATCGATTCGACATCGCGGCCCGTGGCAGTGAAGCAGACGGTTTCGGCACCGGCGGCTTGCGCGCTCTCCGCGATCAGATCGGCCGTTACAGTGCCGCCGGGGACATTGACGATGCGCAGCCGCGGAAGGCGAACACTCAATCGCTCCATGCCCGCAGCGCGCGCCATCAGCAGATCACGCGGCCGCACGCGTCGCCCGGCCTCCGAGACGAGACTGCCTGCAGCGATATCGCCGCCGGCCCGGCGCACGCCCTGCCCCGGGATCGCCTCCGCCAGCACCTGGGGCAGCGGCCCGGACACATCGACGGAATCGGAATCGAGCACGCAGTCGCAGGCCTCCGGCATCACATCGCCGGCCTCGACCCAGACCGGCGGCGTCGTCAACGGCAGCGGCGAATAAGAGGATGCGCCGACGAGATCGCGCGCGCCGAACGCGTAGCCGTCCACGGCCGCGACGTCGCACGGCGGATAAGCCGAGAGCGGCGGCATGTCGGCGGCAATGCAACGCAGCGCCTCGACAAGTGTCAGCTCTACCGGCGCGACCGGTTCCACGCCCTGCAGCAGGGCGTCGAGCGCCTTATCGAGCGGCGTGAGTGAGGTTGGCAAGCGCTGCGGCGAGGTCATGGCTCGCCTATGCCCTGAATCGCGCCGGAAATAAACAGAACCGGGTACCGCTCGCGGGGGGGGGGGGGGAGGGACTCCTCCCTCCGGCCACGTTGACGCCAGGGCAAAATAGTTGCAAATGAGACCAATTTGCGGGGCAACCGCCTGAAGATACCGACGGCCAACGCGCCGATTCCAGGGAGAAGACGAAGATGTTCGCCAGGAACCTATCCAGGCTCGGAATTCTCGCGACCACGCTGCTGGGGTCGACCGGCGTATCAGCGCAAGTCTCGGATGATGTGGTCAAGATCGGCGTGCTCACCGACATGAACGGTCCGGCATCGACGCCGACCGGCCAGGGCTCGGTCACCGCGGCGCAGATGGCGATCGACGATTTCGGCGGCAAGGTGCTCGGCAAGCCGATCAGCATCATCGTCGGCGACCACCAGTTCAAGCCTGACATCGGCGGCGGCATCGCGCGGCGCTGGTACGATGTCGACCAGGTCGATTTGATCGTCGACGTTCCGGTCTCGGCGGTTGGCCTTGCCGTGCAAAACATCGCCAACGAGAAGAAGAAGATGTTCATCACGCACTCGACGCTGGCCGCGGATTTTCACGGCAAGTTCTGCTCGCCCTACGCGATGCAGTGGGTGATCGACACCCGTTCACTCGCGGTCGGCACCGCGCAGGCTGTGGTCAAGCGCGGCGGCGACAGCTGGTTCTTCATTACCGACGACTATGCGTTTGGCCACTCGCTGGAACGCGACGCATCCTCGGTCGTTACGGCCAATGGCGGCAAGGTGCTGGGCTCGGTGCGACCGCCGCTTGCGACCCCCGATCTGTCGTCCTTCGTGCTACAGGCGCAGGCTTCCAAGGCCAAGATCATCGGCATCGCCGCCGGTCCGCCCAACAACATGAACGAGATCAAGACCGCCGCCGAGTTCGGCGTCTTCAAGGGCGGGCAGCAGATGGCGGCATTGCTGGCGCTGATCACTGACATCCATTCGCTGGGATTGCCGGCGGCCCAGGGCCTGTTGCTGACGACCTCGTTCTACTGGGACATGGACGACAAGACCCGCGAATGGTCAAAGCGCTATTTCGCCAAGATGAACCGGATGCCGACGATGTGGCAGGCCGGTGTCTACTCCTCGGTCATTCACTATCTTGAAGCCATCAAGGAGACCGGCACCGACGAGCCGCTGAAAGTGGCGGCGAAGATGCGCGAAAAGCCGGTCGAGGATTTCTTCTCCCGGAACGGCAAGCTGCGCGAGGACAATCTGATGGTGCATGACCTCTGGCTGGTGCAGGTCAAGAAGCCGGAGGAATTGAAATATCCGTGGGACTATTATCAGATCCTCGCAAAAATCTCCGGCGAGGACGCGTTCGGTCCGATCGATCCGGCGTGTGCGATGGCGAAGAAGTGACGTTGGCGAATGGCGAGTAGCGAGTGGCGAATGGTTGGAAGCGAGTTCTTCCATTCGCTACTCGCCATTCGCCATTCGCCCTATTTCACCACCCCCACCTCCCTGAAATACTTCATCACCCCGGGATGGATCAGCGCCGCATTCGGCGCAGCCGCGACCGTGTTCGCGGCTGTGGTCTCGCAGGCCTGCGGCAGCTTCTTGCACAGCGAGGCCTCAGCGCCGTGCAGCGTGCGCGCCAGCCGGTAGGCGACGTCGTCCGGCAGGCTTTCGCGCGCTAGCACAAAACTCCAGGAGCCGACGGAATCGATCGCGGCGGTCTGGTTGGGATAGCTGTTGGCAGGCACCGTCAGCGGTTTGAGGAATGTGTGCTTGGCGCGGATGCGCGCGATCTCGCTCGTGTCGGGCGCGATGAACCGGGCGCCGCCCGGCGCCTGCGCCATCGCGGCAAAACCGGGCCAGCCGACGCCCGCGCCCCACAGCGCGGCGGCACGGCCGTCCTGCACCATCGCGGGGCCGTCGCCGGCGCGATCGAGATAGATCGCCTTGAAATCCTCGTCCTGCTTCAACCCGATGCCGTCGAGCATGTAGCGCGACAGGATCGGCAGGCCGGAGCCCTTGGCGCCGAACGCGACCGGGTGGCCGACCAGATCCCTGATGGTCTTGTAGGGACTATCCGCCCGCACCACGAACATGCCGGGACTGGAATACATCGCGGTGAGGATTTTCAGCTTTGTCGGCGCCCGCCCGATGCCCATGAAGGCTTCGTAAGACGGCTCGCCGGCCACCAGAGCGATGTCGAGCTGGTCGGCCTCCAGGAGCGGGATGTTTTCGTTGGAGCCCTTGGTGTTGCGCGGCTCGATCGCAAGCGCCGGATCGGCCGCATTCATGATTTCTGCGAACGCATTGCCGTAGACCGGGAAGCCGCCGCCCGGCGTCGCGGTCCCCAGGCTGATCGTGGTTTTGGTCATCGACTTGCCTCCATCCTGCGCTGCCGCGCCGCTCGCGAGCAGGAAGACCGCACCGACGATATGAACGAGTTTCATACTGGGCCTCAAGCGTTTTGCCGCCATGCACCACCGACAGGGAGATGGCCAATCGATGCGCAGCGGAGGTTGTAGGCAATTGCGCGCTTTTATGGAAGCATGCCGGCAACGTAACAAGAAAATGTCAGAGAGTATTATGATCGGACTTCTGCGAAAGGCATTGCCGGCCCTCGTTTGCATTTTGAGCCTTGCGACCCCCGCCCCCTCCCTCGCTGCCGACTATCCCAACCGCCCGGTGAGGTGGCTGATCGGCTTCGCCGCCGGCGGTCCGGTCGATATCGTCGCCCGCATCATGAGCCAATGGCTGTCGGACCATTTCGGTCAGCAATTCGTGGTAGAGAACCGCACCGGTTCCGGCGGCAACATCGCCGCCGCCGCCGCGATTAGTTCGACGCCGGACGGCTATACGCTGCTGTTCGTCGCACCCAACAACGCGATCTCGACCTCTCTCTACAAAAAGCTGCCGTATGATTTTCTGCGCGACACCGCGCCGGTGGCGAGCATCATGCAGCTCACCAACATGCTGGTGGTCTCGAACGCCATGCCGGTGAAGACGGTCCAGGAGTTCATCGACTACTGCAAGGCGAATCCCGGCAAGATTTCCTACGCCTCGTCCGGCAACGGCACCTCGGTGCATATGTCCGCGGAGCTGTTCAAGGCGATGACGAAGTGCGACATGCTGCATGTACCCTATCGCGGCTCCGCGATCGCCTTCCCCGACATCATTTCCGACAAGGTGCAACTGATCTTCGACAACCTCCCCTCCGCGCTCGAGCAGGCCAAGGGCGGCACCGTTCGTGCGCTGGGCGTCACCTCGCCGCAGCGCTGGCCAACCGTGCCGGATGTTCCTGCGATTGCCGAAACCGTACCGGGATTCGAATCGGTCGGCTTCTACGGCATCTCCGCACCAAAGGGCACGCCGCCAGAGATCGTCGCGACCCTCAACAAGGCCGTCGGCGAGGCGTTGAAAGATCCCAAGCTGGTGGCGAGGCTCGCCGAGGTCGGCGGCCTTCCAAAACCGATGACCCCGGCCGAATTCGGCAAACTGGTCGCGGACGAGACCGAAAAATGGCGCAAGGTCGTGGAATTCGCCGGCGTTTCGGTCGAGTGAACCCGGGATTGCCGGATCGCCATCTCCCCTGTAAACGATGCCGGCACCGTTGCCGGCCGCCCGTTTTCGGCCGCTCCGCGGCGGGGCCTGTAGCTCAATGGTTAGAGCCGGCCGCTCATAACGGTCTGGTTGCAGGTTCGAGTCCTGCCGGGCCCACCACAACGCTGCGCCCGGAGACGCACCGCCCCGGTAACTGCAACCAAGGATTTTATGGAAGCAGATTTCCTCAATGAGTGCGGTCGCGCAGCCCCCGCATTTCGCCACGCCTCCGGGAGGACCCTGACGACCGATTGCGGGTGCCGAAGGACGACGAGCACGAAGAAGGACGCGGCGAGCCGTTAAGTTTTGTTCGACGAGAGCCGGAAGACCTGCCGCCAGTCGGGCTTGTCAATCATCGCCTTCAGAATCGCAAAGAGGATGCTGATTAGCGCGCCCTGGATAAAGCAATCTCCGATTTTAGCGACATAATCTTTGGGGCCCTTGTCAGCGAGATGGTACAGAAGGCCTCCCAGTGCCATGAAAACGACGATGGCGATGAATGCAGTCCAGAGGACCTTTGCCGTCGGGATGTCCAAGAAGTTTCTTCCGCCTGAGGTCATTTGCTCTTTCCATTTTCCAGAGTTTGATGTGCTTTGTCCGTTCGTCACACAACCCGCATTACCGGAAACCTCGCCGCGCGATCCTCGCTGTGCTTCAGCACACTGCGAGGGATAGAGCGGCACCAGAAAACCCTAACGCCATTTCGTTAAAGGGGGGACGGTTTGTTTGCCGCTATCCGCGATATTCACGGTCCGCCTTGTGAATGCTGTCCAAGGAACTGTTGCAGTCGCCGCTCCGGCGTCACCACGACGGCAAGCAGCAAGGCTGCGCCATCCACGACCACGCGCGACAGCAACACCCCGTAGACAGCTGACGGGCGGTAATGTCTCAGTTTGAAATTTTTGGAAGGCCGATTTGCTGGAAGTGCTCCACAGAACCATCAATTTGAACCCAGTCATGTTTCGACTGCTCGAAAACCGATATGACGGGGGCTGGGTATTTTGGTTCCGCCATCGCGCCGACTGCAACGGCGATCAGCGACGGCAGATTGCTGAGTTTCCAATAGACCGTGGAGCCGCACTGTGGACAAAAATAGTTATGGATTTTCCCGCCGCTTGCGGCGACGTGCGTGAACTCTTTTGACGTTCCTGAGATGGTGACAACCTCGGCTGTATAATAAGCGCCTATGCCGAACGGCGCTCCGGTTCGGCGTTGGCAGTCAATGCAGTGACAAGCAACGACCATCTTCGATGGTTTTTCTGGAAGTGAGAGCGTGACTGCACCGCAACTGCATCTGGCGTCGCCCATCGGAAAAGTCCCCACTGTCTTCTGAGCTTACGGAGCTTAGCGCCGCAAACCGTTGGGGGAAATAGCAAGCGGGTTGTTACGACCTAACCGCTAAGCCCATTCGGCGCTGCGACGATCGTCCAGCACTTCCCCGGTTATGCCGCTTTCCTCAACAGCCGCGGCAGATTGATCCTTCGAGCATCTTCTGGAGCCGTGCATCTTCCTTGTCGATGGTGGGATCCGTACCAAGCAACGGCCCGTTCATGACGTGGCCGCCGACGCCGGATGGCAGCGCAGTGCCCGAAGAGTTCGTCCCCGGTGCAGCCACGCTGGTGCCGAGCGCGCCGCCGCCCGAGATCGACATGTGCGATCCCATGCCGCCGCCACGGGCAAACGCGGCTTGCGTGAGGGCAAGGCAGGCGGCGAACAAGAAAAATGAAACTGGTTTCATGGGTCACTCCACGTGTTGCGTTGACCTGCGCTGAAAGCTAGGCATTGCGCACCGCCTGGCCGCACACGATTGCGCGAGCGGATCATTACAATCCCGTCAGGATTCCGCACTGAGGGCTTCACACCGGCAGCGTGCGACCGGACGCGGTAGGAAAATCAATGAAGCCTGTTTTCTCCCGCCGACGACGATCTCGCTACCGGATCGCCATTACCTGACAGGATCTGCGCCGCGCCGCCGATGCCGCGTCGAAAGGTTTCATCGAACGTGACGCCGCGAATTTGCCAGCGGTGCGTCTGGCCGCGCCAGTCCATCTGCCACTGTGTGGCCCAGCCGAGATCCCGGTCATCCCAGACCAATCGTCCGACCAGAACGACTTCGCCACCCTCCTCCACCGCCACCCGCGCCAACGCCGGAAAAGACGGTGCCCTGAGCTCCGCCCCGGTGATGTTCGATTTTGCCAGCGCCGCCGTGCCGGGCAACACAATGTCCATGCCCCGTTTGTCGGCCGCAGCGAGCAGCGCGTCGCGTTGCAAGTCGGACTGGGGTCCATCCGTCGTCACGATATAGTTCTTTGCGCCTTGCTCCATCTCGACAAAGACGGCAAGGCGCGGGCGATGTGAAAGCCAGGGCTTGAGGCCGAGCACCTTGAGAAGGTCGTCGATCTTGCTTTCCTCAAACTCGACGGTGAGATCGAAGGGCCGGTCACGGGTGCCCTGCTCGTCGCGAATGGGTTTGCCAAAGAACTGATCGCGATAGCTGAATGAACTGACGTAATCCCTGGCCTTCGCCTTGTACGCGGCCAATCGCCGGTCGCCGCTGAGTTTCTGTGCGCCGGATGCCTTGATCAAGACGTCCTCCAGAGCCGCGGCAAAGCCGGTCATCCGGTTCGTCTCGCCTTGGCCCGTCACGGTGACCTTGGTGCGATAGAGATCGATGCCCGCCGCGGCCATGGCGACGGCACACCAGGTCAGCAATGCTGCCAGAAAAATCCCTGCGATCACGCGGTTCGCACCGTGGCCTCGCAGGATGAATCGGCGTCTCGTCCTTTGCAGATTCGACATGAAGATGCCTCTGCGATTCCGCGCTGGCGGAGCTTCAGCCAGCATCTCAACCGGCGTTCCGGCCGCGGTTCAAGTCCTGCAGCGCCCGCGAGTGAAATCAGGGGCTTATTGCTTGGTCCGCACATTCCAGATTTTTGGATCGCCGCTCTCACATCGCCGCGAACCTCGTCGCGGCGCAACATGCAAAATGAGACTACCGGTCAAGTTGCAGCAGGTGAAGTTGCGTGCGCGGCCGCAGTCATCGGTTAGCTTCTGCCCCGGCGATCCCTGTCGCAATGCATTCTCGATGCACGGTACGCAACCGGTATCGGTCGCATGGCGATCTGGGGCGACCTAAAAACTGGCGATACAAGGGAGGGGTTCGATGTTTAAAAGCTGTGTGGGACTTGTCGCGCTGAGCAGCCTGTTGCTTTCCGGCGCCGCCTTGGCTCAGGAGAAGATCAAGGTCGGCGTCACCGCGACGCTCGAAGGCACCTATACGGTGCTCGGCGAGGACGGGATACGCGGCCACCAGACGGCGATCAATACGCTCGGCAAGAAGATCGGCGACAAGGAAATCGAGTTCATCATCGCGTCGACCGACGCCACGCCTGATTCCGCCATTCGCGCCGTGCGCAAGCTGATCGAGCAGGACAAGGTCCAGATCCTGCTGTCGCCGCTGTCCGGCGACGAGGGCATCGCGGTGAAGAATTTCGCCAAGACGCGGCCCGAGCTGACCTTCATCAACGCCGCTTCCGGCGCCCAGGAAACCACCTACGTCGATCCGGCGCCGAATTTCTTCCGCTACAACATGGACGGCGCGCAGTGGCAGGTGGGTCTGGGCAAATACGCCTATGAGACCAAGAAATATAAGAAGATCGCGACCGTCGGCGAAGACTATTCGTTCATCTATACGCAGGTGTTCGGGCTGGTGCTCGAGTTCTGCGGCGCCGGCGGACAGGTCACCAACCGGCAATGGGTGCCGCTCGGCACCAAGGACTTCGCCTCCGTGATCGCCGCGCTGCCCGACGACGTCGACGCGATCTATCTCGGCCTCGGCGGCGCCGATGCCGTCAATTTCCTGAACCAGTACCAGCAGGCCGGCGGCAAGGCGCACCTGATGGGCGGCTCGATCATGGTCGACCAGACCATCCTGTCCGCCAAGGGCAACGCCAAGAACGCGATGATCGGCACCATTGCCGCGAGCGGCCAAGCCGACACCTGGGAGGATCCGGGCTGGCAGAAGTTCGTGAAGGCCTATCAGGACGCCTTCCCGCCGAACAAGCGGTTCCCCAGCCCCTCGCTGCTCGCCACCAACTATTACGGCTCGACGATGGCGCTCATCCTCGCCCTGCGTGAGGTCAACGGCGACCTCAGCAACAATCAGGCGAAGTACAGGGAAGCGCTGGCCAAGATCGTGCTCGACGCGCCCAATGGCAAGATCAAGCTCGACTCCAACCGCCAGGCCATCGGCACCAACTTCGTCACCGAAGTGGTGGATGACGGCAAGGGCGCGCTGTTCAGCAAGGTCGTGAAGGTCATTCCCGACGTGAACCAGACCTTGGGTTACGACCCGGCGGTATTCGCCAAGATCGGGCTGCCGAGCCGGACCGTTCCGGAGTGCAAGAAGTACTGAGTTGTTCGCATTTGCGAACGGACCCCGGTCACGCGCCGGGGCCCGCTCGGGCCCGGACTGGACGTGATCTTCCCTTGCAATCCCGCGGCGGATGTTGAACGCTGGTTGAAAAAGAAGAACATCCCGCGGGAGGGAAGGCATGAGCAAGGCTCTCGCCGTCTTCCACGGCCGGTTCGGTCGCGCGACGGTCTATCAGTTAAACCGCCCCTTCAACATGCATGCGCATCGCGAAGGGCATCTGATTTTTCATGTCGGTGGAACGCCGGCGCACATTGACGTGTGCGATGAGCGATGGCTGCTCATGGAAGACTCCATTGTTGCCATCAACCCTTGGGAACCACACAATTTTGTCCCCACCGATGTAGAGAACGGTGCAATCTTCTTCGTCCTCTACGTCAACGCCGAATGGTTTGCTCCCGATGCGGCGCGCGCCCACAGCCTGCGGTTCGGCCGCACCTGTTTCAAACGCACGGCCACACTCGATAAGCATATCCGGCGATCCGCTGCGCTGGTTTGCGGCGCACCATCACTGAGCAGTCTCGATTGCGAACTCAGGCAGTTGATCGACAGTTGCTATGAGGAGAGCTGGCAGCGGCCTGAGCCGGTGCAGGAGACGCGAACCGCCACCGCCGTCACCGACTTCCGCGTCCGCAAATCCATCAAGCTGATGTCCGAAAGTCCGGGCGCCGAGATCGAACTGGATTCGATCGCGCGGGCCTCCGGGCTTTCCCGTCCGCACTTCTACCGGCTGTTCCGCACCCAGACCGGCGTCACCCCGAACCTCTATCTCAATACACTCATCATGGAGCAGGCGCTGGATGCGCTGGTGGCGACCGAAGTGCCGATCGCCGATATCGGCTTCGATCTCGGCTTCTCCTCGCAAAGCGGTTTCACGCGCTTCTTCGCCGCCAATGTCGGGATGGCGCCGACCGAATACCGCCGCGCCGCCAAAGTCTTGCGGCCCTGAGCGCACAGGCTGCGAAAAGATACTGACAATCAAGTGCAAGCTCCGCGACGCCGCTAGGATGCCCTGAAAACGCGAGCCGAAAAGGCCGCGGCGTCTGGGAGGACGGCATGGCGAAGGCCGAGCCAAAACCGTGACACGATTCATCGAACGCCATCCGGCATGGGCGCTGATCCTGCTGATCGCGGTCGCGGTGATGCTGTGGCTGATCCTTGCCGTCTGGCCGCCCGGCCTCGAAGAGGCGATCGGCAGGAAGCGGGTGTTTCTCAACGCCGTCTTCAACGGCATCACGCTCGGCAGCCTCTACTTCCTGGTAGCCAGCGGCTTCACCCTGATTTTCGGCCTGATGCGCAACGTCAATCTGGCGCATGGCTCGCTCTATCTGTTCGGCGGCTATATCGGCTACGCCATCAGCACCTGGACGGGCTCCTGGGTGCTCGGCTTCATCGTTGCGTTTCTTGGCGTGGCGCTGCTGGGGGTCGTCCTGCAGATCGTCGTCTTCCGCCGCATGGAGGGGCAGGATCTGCGCCAGACCATGGTCACGATCGGGCTCTCGATCGTGTTCGCGGACCTGATGCTGTGGGTGTTCGGCGGCGACTTCTATCAGATCCAGACCCCCGGCTGGCTGGTCGGCCCGATCGAACTGCCGCTGGTGACCGCGGTCAAATCGTCGGGCGAGGCGGTCTACCTGCGCTACCCGATGGTGCGGCTCGTGATCTTCGTAGCGGCCGTCGTGATCGGTATCGCGATGTGGCTGGCGCTAAACCGGACCCGCGTCGGGATGATGGTGCGCGCCGGCGTCGATGACCGCGACATGCTCGCGGCGACCGGTGTGCCGATCCAGCTCGTCTTCGTCGTCGTGTTCGCCCTCGGCGCAGGCCTCGCCGGCATCGCGGGCGTGGTCGGCGGCACCTTTCAATCGCTTTCGCCCGGCGAAGATACCCGCTTCCTGCTCGCCTCCCTCGTCGTCGTCATTGTCGGTGGCATGGGCTCGATCCCGGGTGCTGCGCTGGGCGCCGTCATCATCGGCCTCGCCGAGCAGCTCGGCTCCGTTTACATCCCGACCTATGCGATCGTGGTGACCTTCCTCATCATGGTGCTGGTGCTGGCGCTGCGGCCGCAGGGCCTGTTGGCGAGGCGCTGACATGTCGTTGGTCCAGGGCACGCATCAAGAGACCAGCCGGCCGGCAACGGCACGCGCGAATTGGCTGGCGTGGCCGGAAGTCAACCAGCCGGCGGTCTGGCTGGTGGCGGTGATCCTCCTGATCATGCCGTTCATCGCCAGCGGCTTCTTCCTGATCGAGATTTTCGCCACGACGCTGATCCTGGGCACCATCGCGCTCAGCCTGATGTTCCTCGCCGGCTATGGCGGCATGGTCAGCCTGATGCAGCTCACCATCGCCGGTTTCGCCGCCTACATGGTCGCGGTGTTCGGCATGAGCGCCAACACCAATATCAGCCTCGGCTGGCCGTGGTGGCTCGCCACGCCGATGGCGCTGGTGCTCGCGACCATCTTCGGCACGCTCGGCGGCACGCTCGCGGTGCGTACCGAGGGCATCTACACCATCATGATCACGCTCGCGATCGGGGCGGCCTTCTACTATTTCACCAACCAGAACTGGGCGATCTTCGGCGGCCACACCGGCATCAACACCATTGCCACGCCGAAATTCTGGGGCGTCGACTGGCGCGCCGACGTTCCCTATTACTACGTCACGCTGGGCGTTGCGGCGTTCTGCTATTTCGCCGTGCAATATGTCTCGCGCGCCCCGTTCGGCCTCGCGCTGCAGGGCGTGCGCGACAATCCCCGCCGCATGGCGGCGCTCGGCTTCAATGTCAACGCGCACCGCGTGGCGGCCTACGCCTTCGCGTCCTTCATTGCCGCGCTCGGCGGCGTGCTGCAGGTCTGGAACTATCGGCAGATCTCGCCCGGCTCGGTCAGCGTCAGCGCCTGCATCGACATTTTGATCATCGCCGTGGTCGGGGGCATCACCCGCCCCGTCGGCCCCTATATCGGCGCCTTCATCTTCGTCATCCTTCGCACCTTCGCGCTCGACCTGCTGGTTAAGTTCGGGCTCGACGGCAATCGCTTCCGGCTGCTGATCGGCCTCGGCTTCCTCGCCATCGTGTTCTGGTCGTCGGATGGCGTGATCGGACTCTGGGAGCGATGGCGCCGCCGCGCTGCCGCTACCGATACTCGCCCGGGCGGAGGCCGTCGCCATGGATAGATCAGCGCCACGCTTTTCGTCCGTCGGTGCCGGCGCCGCGCTGGAGCTGCGCGGCGTGACGCGGCTGTTCGGGGCGCTCGCCGCACTGACCGACGTCACCATCACGGTTCGGCCGGGAGAACGCCGCGCCGTGCTCGGCTCCAACGGCGCCGGCAAGACCACGCTGTTCAACTGCGTGACCGGCGATTTTCCGCCGTCATCCGGAACCATCCGCTTTTTCGGCGAGGACATCACCCACTTCCCGCCCTACGAACGCATCCGGCGCGGCCTGCGCCGCACCTACCAGATCTCAGCGTTGTTCCGCGGCCTGACGGTGCGGGACAATGTCTACCTCGCCTGCCGCGGCGTTTCCCGTGGACGCTTCTCGCTGCTGCGCCCGGGCGCGAACGACGCCCTCATGCATGCGACCGAGTCGCTGATCCAGGCGGTGCATCTGACCCCGGTCAGGGAACAGCTGGTCGCGGAGCTGGCGCATGGCCAGCAGCGGCAGCTCGAGATCGCGCTCGCGCTCGCCGGCGCGCCGCGCTTCATCCTGTTCGACGAGCCGGCCGCGGGCCTATCCCCCACCGAGCGGCGCGAACTGATCGAAATCCTGACGTCGCTGCCCGCCCATATCGGCTACATCATCATCGAGCACGACATGGATGTCGCGCTGCGCGTCGTCGAAAGCGTCACGATGATGCACAACGGCCGTATCTTCAAGGAAGGCCTGCCGCACGAGATCGAAGCCGACCCCGAGGTGCAGGAACTGTATCTGGGGGCCGGTCATGGCTGAGATCCGCCGCGCCGCACTCGAAGTCCGAGGCCTCGATGTCTACTACGGCCATTCGCATGCGCTGCAAGGCGTCGACCTGACGCTGGATTCAGGCGTGTTCTCGGTGGTCGGCCGCAATGGCATGGGCAAGACCACGCTGTGCAAGACCATCATGGGCCTGTTGCGGTCAAGCGGCGGTTCGGTTCGCGTGCGCGGCGAGGATATCACGCGCCTCAGCCCGGCGCGGATCGCGAATGCAGGCGTTGGCTATGTCCCGCAAGGGCGGCGGCTGTGGCGCTCGCTCAGCGTCGCCGAACATTTGAGCCTCGCCGCCGGGATGCGGCGCGGCGCCTGGACCATCGATCGCATCTACGAAACGTTTCCCCGCCTTGCCGAGCGCAAGGACCATGGCGGCGGACAACTTTCGGGCGGCGAGCAGCAGATGCTGGCGATCTCGCGCGCGCTTCTGACCAATCCGCAGCTGCTGATCATGGACGAGCCGACCGAAGGGCTGGCGCCCGTCATCGTCGCCCAGGTCGAGGAGATGCTGGTGCGCCTCGGCGAAGACGGCGAGATGTCGGTGCTCGTGATCGAGCAGAACATCGGCGTCGCCACCGCGATCTCGAAGAACGTCGCGATCATGGTCAATGGCCGGATCAACCGGATTATCGACTCAGCGCGCCTTGCCGCCGACCGCGAGCTGCAGCAACGCCTGCTCGGTGTTGGCGTCGTTGGCGTCCACGCCGAGCCGGAAACGGACATCGAAGCCGCCGATGCGAACGCCGAAGCGCGTCCCGCACCGCCGCGGGCCGCGACTACGGCGCCAATCCGGATCTACATCTCCAATCCCACGCTGCCGACGCGCTGGTCGCAGCCGATGCCCATCGCGCGCATCGAGGCCGCAGCGCGCACGCGGTCGACGGGCGTGACGCGGATCGAAGACGCTGCCCGGCAAAAGCGTCAGGCCGGCACAGCCGCGCCAGGCGCATCAGGGCCACCCGTGGTCCTTGTCGCCGGTACGCTCGATACCAAGGGCGAGGAGTTGCGCTTCATTCGCGACGTGATCGCCGGACAGGGCTTGCGGACGCGGCTGGTCGACGTGTCCACCAGCGGCAAACTCTCCACCTGCGACGTCTCCGCCCAGGAAATTGCGCTGAACCACGGGCGCGGCGGATCGAGCGTGTTCGGCTCCGACCGCGGCGCATCGGTGACAGCGATGGCGGACGCCTTTGCCAATTGGCTGCGCCGCCAGGGCAATGTCGCGGGCATCATTTCGGCTGGCGGCTCCGGCGGCGCCTCGCTGGTCGCGCCCGCCATGCGCGCCCTTCCCGTCGGCGTACCGAAGCTCATCATCTCGTCGGTCGCGTCGGGAGATGTCGGCCCCTATGTGGGGCCTGCCGATATCACCATGATGTATTCGGTCACGGACGTGCAGGGCCTCAACTCGATCTCGCGCGCCGTGCTTGCCAATGGGGCCAACGCCATCGCCGGCATGGTGAAGGCGCGTCTCGACGACCCGGCCAAAGCCGGTCGAAACGCGCCGGCCGATTTGCCGGCGGTCGGCATCACCATGTTCGGCGTGACGACGCCGGCCGTGCAGAAGATCGCGGCCGAATTACGCAACGATTTCGAATGTCTCGTCTTCCATGCGACCGGCGTCGGCGGCCGCTCGATGGAGAAGCTGGTCGATTCCGGCATGCTTGCCGCCGTCGTCGATCTGACGACGACGGAAGTCTGCGATCTCCTGATGGGCGGCGTATTCCCGGCTACCGACGACCGCTTTGGCGCGATCATCCGCAGCCGACTGCCCTTCATCGGCTCTGCCGGCGCGCTCGACATGGTCAATTTCGGCGCGCCCGACACGATTCCCGAGCGCTATCGCCAGCGCAAATTCCACGCTCACAATCCGCAGGTGACCTTGATGCGCACCACGCCGGAGGAGAACGAGCGCATCGGGCGTTGGATCGGCGAAAAACTCAACCGGATGGACGGGCCGGTGCGCTTCTTTTTACCGGAAGGCGGCGTCTCCGCACTCGACGCACCTGGCCAGCCGTTCTGGGATCCGGAGGCCGACGCGGCGCTGTTCACGGCGCTGGAGCGCAGCGTGCGCCAGAACAGCAATCGCCAGCTTGTCCGCGTCAAGCGCCACATCAACGAACCCGAATTTGCATCCGCCATCGTCAACGCGCTCCGTCCTCTGGTCGGACGCCCGGGGACCCGTCGGAAAGTCGCGAGGTGACCATGGCGAGGTTCGAACGTTCAGCCATCCTGAGGAAGTTTCGTACCATGGCCGCCAGGGGCGAGCCCATCGTCGGCGGCGGCGCCGGCACTGGATTATCAGCCAAATGCGAGGAAGCCGGTGGCGTTGATTTGATCGTGATCTACAATTCCGGCCGCTACCGCATGGCCGGGCGCGGCTCGCTTGCTGGCATGATGCCCTATGGCGACGCCAATGCCATCGTCGTCGAGATGGCCGGTGAAGTGCTCCCTGTCGTCACGCGAACGCCGGTGCTGGCCGGCGTCAACGGCACCGACCCGTTCCGCGACATGGACCTTTTCCTCGATCAGTTGAAGGCGCTCGGCTTTGCCGGCGTCCAGAATTTTCCGACCGTCGGGCTGATCGATGGCGTATTCCGCGCCAATCTTGAGGAGACCGGAATGTCCTACGCGCTGGAGATCGACATGATCGCCAAGGCGCGTGACAAGGACATGCTGACGACGCCTTACGTATTCAGCGAAAGCGAAGCCGCGGCGATGGCGATCGCAGGCGCCGACATCATTGTCTGCCATCTCGGCCTGACTACAGGCGGCGCGATCGGCGCACACACCGCGCTAAAACTCGAAGACTGTCCGGAGCAGATTGACACCTGGGCAGCAGCGGCGCTCAGCGTCAATCCGGACATATTGGTGCTGGCCCATGGCGGGCCCATCGCCGAGCCCGACGACGCCGACTTCATCATGAAACACACGCGCAAGTGCCACGGCTTCTACGGCGCCTCATCGATGGAGCGCCTGCCGGTGGAGCGGGCGTTGACGGAACAGGTTCGTAAATTCAAGGCGATCGGCGCGCGATAACGCCGGGAGCAAAGGGAGGAAGAGATGTCGGGGACCCTGGTTGGCGAATTGATCCTCTGGCTGATCGTAGCGATCGTCGTGATCGCCATCGTCGTCTACGTCGTGAACTGGCTCTATCACCGTTCGTCCAAGGAAGTGTCCTTTGTGCGAACCGGTCTGCTCGGCGAGCGCGTCGTGATCAACGGCGGCGCCTTCGTGCTGCCGTTCATCCACGACTATACGCCCGTCAACATGAACGTGCTGCCGATGGGAATCGTGCGCGCCAAGCATGACGCGGTGATTACCCGCGACCGCATGCGGATCGACATCGAGGCCGATTTTTACGTCCGCGTGCAGGCGACCCGCGAGGCGGTCGCGATTGCGGCCGCCACGCTTGGACGACGCACGCTCGAACCCGAGCAGTTGCACGCCCTGCTCTCCGGCAAGTTCGTCTCCGCGATCCGGTCGGTGGCCGCCGAAATGACCATGGAGCAGATGCACGAGCAGCGCGGCGAATACGTCACGCGGCTCAAGGCCGCCGCCGCCGAGGCGCTGGCCCAGAACGGGCTTGAGCTGGAGTCGGTCGCCATCACCGATCTCGATCAGACCGACCTGGAATATTTCAATCCGTCGAACCGGTTCGATGCCGAGGGCCTGACGCGGCTGATGGAAGATATCGAGGCCAAGCGCAAGCTGCGCAACGACATCGAACAGGATTCGATGATCAAGATCCGCACCCGCAACCTCGATGCCGAGCGCCAGGCGCTGGATATCGAGCGCGAGAGCGAGACCGCCCGCCTCGAACAAGAGCGTGACATCGAGATGCGCCGGGCGCTGCAGCGCACCGAGGTAGCGCGCGAACGCGCACTTCGCGAGACCGAGGCCGAGCAGGCGCAGATTTCAGCGCGAGAGGCGATTGAGAAGGCCCGCATCGCCAATGAACAGGCGATCGCCGAAGCCCGCATCTCCTCGGAACGCGAGACCCGTCACCGCGAGATCGAGCGCACCCGCGCGGTCGAAGAAAAGGAATTGCTGGCCCGCGAGGAAATCGAAAAGGCCAAGATCGCAAATCAGCGGGCGGTCGATACCGCCCGTATCGCTTCCGAGCGCGAAGTTCGCCAGCGCGACATCGAGCGCACGCGAACGATCGAGGAAGCCGAGATCACCGCACGCGAGGCGGTCGAGAAGGCTCGTATCCAGCAGGATCGTTCCATCACCGATGCACGGATCGCCAACGAGGAAGAAACGCGCAGGCGCGAGATCGAACGCACCCGTGCGGTCGAGGAAGCCGAAATCGCGGCGCGCGAGGCGACCGAAAAGGCCCGCATCGCCCAGACCACCATCGTCAACGTCGAGCGGATCGCCTCCGACGAGCGTACCCGGTCGCTGGAGATTGCGCAGGTTCGCACCATTCAGGAAGCCGAGATCGAGGCACAAAAGGCAGTGGAAGCCGCACGGATTGCGCGAGAGCGGATGCTGGCCGCCGAACGGATCGGCTCCGAGCACGCCACGCGCAAGCTGGAAATCGAGCGCAACCAGGCGCTGGAAGTCGCAGGGATCACGGCGCGCGAGGCGACCGAAGCCTCGCGTATCGCCCAGGAAGAGCGCGTTCGCTCGCTCGAAATCGCGCGCAACCGCACGATTGAGGAGGCCGACATCGCCTCGCGCGAAGCCATCGAGGCCGCGCGCATTGCCCAGGAGAAGGTGATCGCCGCCCAGCGCATCCGGGCCGAGAAGGAGACCCGGGGGCTTGAGATCGACCGCACCGAAGCGATCGAGGCCGCCGAACTCAAGCGGCGGGATGCGATCGAACGGCGGCGCGTCGAGGTCGAACTGGCGCTCGAAGCTGACCGCATCGCCTCGTCGAAGACCCGCGAGGTACTCAATATCGACCAGAAGAAGGCGGTCGAGATCGCCGACGAGGAGCGCGTCATCGCGCTTGCGGCCAAGCGCTCCGAACGGATCGACGCCGACCGTCAGGTCAAGCAGGCCGAGATCATCGCGCGCAAGGAAGTCGAGACCACGGACGTCTCGCGCGAACAGGCGCTCGAAACCGCCCGGCTCTCGCGCCGTCGCGCGATCGAGCAGCTCGAAGTCGCCCGCGTCCAGGCGCTGCAGGAAGCCGAGATCGCTTCCCGCGAGGAAGTCGAGCGGGCGCGCATCGCCTCCGACCGCGGCCTCGACGAAGCCCGCGTCGGCCGCGAGCGCGACCTGCGCAAGCTGGAGGTCAATCGCGAGAAGGAAGTCGAGACGGCGCTGATGGAGAAGGCGATCGCCCTCTATCAGAAGTCTCTGGAAGAATCGGCCGCCAAGGTGGCGGCCGAAGATGCGCGCGTGGGCGCGACCCAAGCGGCCGAGCGCGTCGTCACAGCCCGCGACAGCGAGATCGCAAAACGACAGAAGACCATCGAAGTGCTGCTGGCGGAGAAGCGAGCCGAGGAGACCAAGATCGCGGCCGACGCCGAGCGCGTCCGCGCCGCCGTCGAGGCCGAAGCACAGCGGCTGCTCAACGAAGCCGAGAACGTGCTCACCGACCAGGCACGCTACTCGCTGTTCCGCCGCAAGCTGCTCGATCGCATCGAAGGCATCGTGCGCGAGAGCGTCAAGCCGATGGAGAAGATCGAGGGGATCCGGATTCTCAGTGTCGACGGCCTCAATGGCGGGGGCGGCGGTGGTGGTGGCGGTCGCAGCCCCACCGACGAGGTGATCGATTCCGCGCTGCGTTACCGGGTGCAAGCCCCGCTGATCGACTCGATCCTGGCCGATATTGGCGTCGAGGGCGGCAGCCTCTCGAAGATGCCCGGCCTCATTCGCGAGGCGCGCGACATGCAGGGCATCAAGGAATCAACACGAAAGGGCGGCCAGGCCAGGCCCGACACGTCGCCTACCCCCGACGCCTCCGGCGAGCCCGCCCTCGAACGCGGCCCGCGCAAGAAAGGTTAAGAGCACGCCATGGCCCGGGTCTACGTCTCCACCGTCGTCAACGCCCGCAACGACCGCGTCTGGGCGCGCGTGCGCGACTTCAACGGCCTGCCGAACTGGCATCCCGCGATCGCGGAGAGCCGCATCGAGGGTGGCGAGCCCGCGGACAAGATCGGATGCGTGCGGGATTTTCGCCTGCGCAACGGCGACCGCATCCGCGAAAAACTGCTCGGGCTCTCCGACTACGACATGTTCTGCACCTACTCCATCCTGGAGTCGCCGATGGGGGTGGAGAACTACGTTGCAACGCTGCGGCTTACGCCGGTGACCGACGGCGACCAGACGTTCATGGAATGGAGCGCCGAGTTCGACTGCGCGCCGGAGCGCGAGAACGAACTCGTCGGCAATATCGGCGGCGGCGTGTTTCAGGGCGGCTTTGACGCGCTCAAGCGCGCGTTCGGAGGCTAGTGTGCCGCATATCGTCAAAAGCACGATCCTCGACGCTCCCACCGGCGCGGTCTGGAACGTGCTGCGCGATTTCAACGGCCACGACCGCTGGCACCCCGCGGTCGCCACCAGCACGATCGAGCGCGCGCAGGCCTCCGACAAGATCGGCTGCATCCGTCGCTTCAAGCTGCAGGACGGCTCGGAGCTACGCGAGCAATTGCTGGCGCTGTCGGACCTTGAACAGACCTTCAGCTATTGCCTGCTCGATACGCCGATCCCGATGTTCAATTACGTGGCCCATGTCCGCCTGCTGCCGGTCACCGACGGTGACCGCACCTTCTGGCACTGGGAATCAAGGTTCAGCACGCGGCCCGCGGATGCCGAGCGGCTGACGCAGATGGTCGCGGAACAGATCTATCAAGCCGGCTTCGATTCCATTCGCCGGCACCTGAAGGAGGCCGCATGAAAGCGGAGGCGAAGCTATGCCCATCACAGTGAAGACATTCGCGAGTTTTGGCGAGGCGGCATCGGCATTGTCGTCCGACCGCAGCGCGCGCTATCTCGGCGGTGGTACCCTTGTCATGCGCGCCCTCAACGAAGGCGATATCTCGATTTCGACCGTCGTGCGCGCGACCGACCAGGCGCTGTCTCGTATCGATGTCGCAAGCTCGCGCATCACGCTCGGCGCCGGCGTCACCTTTGCCAGGATCTTGGTCGAACGCGATCTCGCCTTTCTCCACGCGCCGGCCCGTTCGATCGGCGGACCAGCGGTGCGCAACATGGGTACGGTGGGCGGCAATCTGTTTGCACCCAGTCCCTATGGCGATTTCACCGTCGCGCTGCTGGCGCTCGACGCGACCGTCTCCGTCCAGGGCGGGCTCGGTGCCCGCGACATGCCGATCGAGGAATTTCTGCAATCCCGCGAACGACAAAGCGGCGCGCTGGTGCTCGCCGTCTCCTGTCAGCGGCCCGCTAGCGCCGATGCTTTCCGCTATCGTAAAATCGCCCGCATCAAGCCGAAGGGCGGTTCGGTGATTACGCTGGCCGCGCATCTGCCCGTCAGCGGCGGCCGCATCACCGGCGCGCGCATTGCGCTGGGCTCGATGGCTGCGATGCAGATCCGCGCAAGGGCCGCCGAGCGTGCGCTGGAAGGACGCACGCTCGATGACGCGGCGATTAATGCCGCCGCCGCGGTCGCCGCCGAGGGCGTGTCGCCCACCGACAATGCCCTTGGCAGCGCCTGGTATCGCCGCGAGATCGTCGGCGTTCATCTGCGCCGCCTGCTGTCCGGCCTGGAGTAAGCATCATGACCAAGACCCCGCTCCAGTTTCGTCACAATGGCCGCGACGTCGCATTGTTCGTGGATGGCGGCGTCAATCTGCTGGTGGCGCTGCGCGAATTGATTGGCGACATGACGCCGAAATTCGGCTGCGGCCAGGGTGGATGCGGCGCCTGCAGCGTGCTGATCGACGGCGAACTGCATCTCTCGTGCCTGACGCTGGCGGAGACCGTGAACGGCCGCTCGATCGAAACGCTCGACGGGATAAAGGACGGTCCCAACCTGCATCCGCTGCAGCGCGCCTTCATGGAGCAGTTCGCGGCGCAGTGCGGCTACTGCACGCCGGGAATGCTGATGGCCGCAAAAGCGTTGCTCGACCGTAATCCCTCGCCGACCCGCGCCGAGGTCGTCGAGGCGATCTCGGGCAATATCTGCCGCTGCACCGGCTACGAGCCGATCATCAACGCCGTCCTCGCCGCCGCTACAAGCGGACGCGCCCGCGCCTGAAGGGAACGACCATGCTGGAATTGCGCAAGGACATCTTCGCCGACGAGCGCGACGACAATCTGAAAGAGATCGGCAAAGGCACGCAGCGCCAGGACATGCTGGGCCATGTCACGGGGACCTCGACCTATTTCGACGACCACAAGCTGCAGGGCATGCTCCATCTCAAGGTATTGCGCAGCCCACACGCCCACGCCCGCCTGCGCCGCATCGACACCACGGAAGCCGAACGCGCGCCCGGCGTTCGCCGCATCATTCGCGGCGCCGACGTGCCGGTCAATCTCAACACCCTGCTCAGCCTGATCAACTTCGGCAAGGACGACGAGCCGTCGCTCGCCGTCGACAAGGTCCGCTACAAGGGCGAGCCGATCGTCGCCATTGTCGCCGATAGCGCGCGAGAGGCCTTTGAGGCACTGGCAAAAATGCGGGTCGATTACGAGCCGCTCCCCGCGGTATTCGACGTCGAGGAGGCGCTGAAAGCAGGCGCGCCCGTCGTCAACGAGACCTACCCCAAGAACACGTTCGTCTATCACGACGTCTACGATCACCAGAAACTGCGCTTCGGCGACGTCGAACGCGGTTTCGCCGAAGCCGATCACGTCCTCGAACAGCGCTACCAGATGTCGCCGATCGAGCATGCGCCGACCGAAACCAACGGTTCGATCGCAGCCCCCGACACCAACGGCCGCTATGTCGTCTACACCTCGACGCAAGCCTTGTTCTTCTCGCTCGATACCTGCGCAAAGATCCTCGACGTGCCGTCAAATACCTTCCACTTCATCGGCGGCACCGTCGGCGGCGGTTTTGGCGGCAAGGTGGATACGCTCACCGAGCCGCTGGCCATTCTCGGTGCGATGCTGACCGGACGTCCGGTGCGCTATCAGCTCGGCCGCGAGGAGGAGATGCAGTTCGGCTCGCCGCGCGGCGCCGAGCGCATCTATATCAAGGATGGCGTAATGCGCGACGGCCGTATCGTCGCGCGCAAGATCCGGGCCTATTTCGACAGCGGCGCCTATACGCGGCTCTCCAGCTACGCCGTCGTCAAATGCGCGGCCCACCTGCCCGGTCCCTATACGATCCCCAACGTCTACGGCGATATCTATTGCGTGTTCACCAACCGGACGCCGGCGACCGCGATGCGCGGCTTCGGCGTCACCGCGATGGACTTTGCGCTCGAATGCCAGATGGACAAGCTCGCCCATCTCGTCGGCATCGATCCGATGGAGTTTCGGATCCTCAATGCCTATCGCGATGGCGACATGAAAGCGCACCGGCGCGAGGCGAAGAACACCGCGCTGATCGAATGCGTGCAGGTTGCGGCGGAGAAAGCAAAATGGCCGCTGCGCGAGGAAGTGAAGCGGATGTCGTCGCGCAAGGATGGCGGCGGCAACCGGGCGGCGGTATCGCCGACCCCGCGCGAGCCGGCTCCGCAACGCGCCGCGGCTTCGCAGCAGCGGACCACCTACGACCGTGCGCCGCCAGCGACGATCCAGCCAACGCCTCCCACGCCGACGCCTCCTCCCCCGAGGCCGCAGGCTCCCTCGCCGTCGCATGGCGCAACCCGCTTTTCCTCCGTCTTCGGCACCAGGAGGCGCTGACCATGGCCAGACATCGCGGACGCGGCATCGCGTCGATCAACTATCCCATCGGCATGAACCTCGGCGGTGATCCCAGCCAGGCGCTGGTTCACTCCAACCCCAGCGGCAAGTTCACGGTGTCGCTGTCGTCGATCGATCTCGGCCAGGGCATGAAGTCGGTGACGCGGCAGATCTGCGCGGAGACGCTCGGTGTGCCGGTCGAGGACGTCTATGTCGACACCGCCGACTCCGACACCGGCCCGCACTGCATGGGCTCGTTCGCCTCGCGCGGCACCCATCGCGTCGGCAATGCCGTGATGGCGGCGGCGAAAGAGGCGCGCGGCGTCATGATGGAAGCCGCCGCCGAAGAGCTGGAGGTCAACGCCGCCGACCTCGACACCGACGGACGCGGCAACATCCACGTCAAGGGCGCGCCGCACCGCTCGATCTCCACCAAGGAGGTCGCCATCGCCGCGCAATTCAAGCAGGGCAAGACGATATCCGGACGCGGTATCTTTCTGGTACCGCTGTCCGAGGTCAATCCCGAGACCGGCGAGATGTCGCCCGCCACCTGCTACGCGCACGCCTGCCTGGTCGCCGAGGTCGAGGTCGACGACGAGACCGGCGAAGTCGCGATGGTGCGCATGGACAGTGCGTATGAATTGGGCCGCGCGCTCAATCCGCGGCTGGTCGAGCAGCAGCTCGTCGGCGGGGCGTGGATGGGGGTCAGCCACGCGCTGTTCGAAACGCCCGAGCCTTATTATCCCGATCCAGCGCATGGCCCGCGCGACTTCGTCGAATATCTGATGCCCGGCCCCGGCGACATCTGTCCGCACGATATCGCCGTGCTGGAACGCCCCGCAGCCGACGGACCGTTCGGCGCCAAGGGCCCCGGTGAGATGTGCGCCAACCCCGTGCTGCCCGCGGTCGCCAACGCGATCTTCAATGCGGTCGGCGTGCGGATGGATGAACTGCCGATCACGCCGGAAAAAGTTTTGCGGGCGATCAAGGCGCAGGGCGGCGCACGGCCGCAGGCGCGGCGCTGAGGCACGATATGGCAGTTCGCGGCAACATCGTCGGCATCGACAGCCCCGAGGCGCTCGAACGGGCGCTGCGGACGGCATACTATCTCGCCGACGAAGGCCTAGCGACGGCGGCCTATCTCGGGCTGGCGCTCGGCAAGCCGCTGCTGCTGGAAGGCGCGCCGGGCGTCGGCAAGACCGAAGCCGCAAAGGCCATCGCCGCCGTGCTCGGCCGCCGCCTGATCCGCCTGCAATGCTATGAGGGCATCGACGCCTCAGCCGCGCTCTACGAGTGGAACTATCCGCGCCAGATGCTCGCGATCCGCCAGGCCGGCGAGGAGAGCATCGACATCTATGGCGAGACGTTTCTGATCGAGCGGCCGATGCTGGCGTCCCTACGCGCGCCTGACTCCACCGTGCTGCTGATCGACGAAATCGATCGCGCCGACCAGGAGTTCGAGGCGTTCCTGCTCGAATTCCTCTCCGACTTCCAGATTTCGATCCCCGAACGCGGCACGGTGCGCGCGGCGGAACGCCCGGTCGTCGTACTGACCTCGAACCGCACCCGCGACCTGCACGAGGCGCTGCGCCGCCGCTGCGTCTATCACTGGATCGACTATCCCACCGCCGAGCGCGAGGCGCGCATCGTGACGATGCGGGCCTCGAGTGTCGCCGAAATCGACCGCGCGCGCCGTCGTCGCGGCGGTCGGCAAGCTGCGGCGCGAGCCGCTGAGCAAGGCGCCTGGAATTGCCGAGGCGGTGGACTGGGCGGAAGCAGCCACACTGCTGCACGAGCGCGGCGCGCGCTGGCCAGATGCCTTCAAGCGCTCGATCGGTGTTGCGCTGAAGGACGAGGAGGATCTCACCTTCATCTCCGGCCGGCTCGACGCCCTCATTGCGGAGGCTGCCGCGTGAGCGACGAACAGCCATTGCCGCGCGCAGCCCGCGCCTTCGTGTCCTTTGCCGCACTGCTGCGCGTCAACGGTTTCGCCGTGGCGCCGGAACAGACAACGGCATTTCTGGCGGCGATCGAGCTGCTCGGCCCACGCAGCATGGAAGCCATCCGCCTCGCGGGATTAGCGACGCTCGCCCCGCCGCCGGAGCGGCGTGCGACCTACGACCGGTTGTTCGACATCCATTTCATCGGCAGCGAAGCGATCGATCACGCGAGCGCGGAAGATGAGGAAGTGGTTCGCCTGCAGGAGGACGGACGCGGCGAAGACGAAACGCTGCTGGCTGATGAGGCCAACGAGTCAGGGCTGGTCGCCGCACGTGCGGAGGCTCTGGTCGAACGCCGCTTCGCGGTCAGCGCGACCGGCGATGCCCTGCGAAAGCTATCGCGCGAGGCCCCTGCCCGCCTGCCGCGGCGGCGCGGACATCGCCGCATGCGCGCCCGTCGCGGCCCGTGGGCCGATCTCCGCCGCACCTTGCGCGAGAGCGTGCGCAATGACGGCGAGGTGCTGCGGCTCGGACGGCTGAAGCGGCGCCCACGGCCGCGCAAGATCTTATTGCTGATCGACGTCTCCGGCTCGATGAAGGGCCGCACCGACGACAACATGAAGCTTGCACATGCATTGATGCGCGCAGCTCCCAACGTTGAAGTCTTCACCTTCGGCACAAGGCTGACCCGCGTCACCCGCGCGCTCCGCTTCAAGCGACGCGAGCAGGCGCTCGCGGCTGCCGCCCATCTGGTCAGCGATTGGGACGGCGGCACCCGCATCGGCGATGCGTTGCAGGCGTTCCTCGCCGTGCCCCGGTTCGGCGGCTATGCTCGTGGCGCCGCGGTCGTCATCGTCTCCGACGGGCTGGAGCGCGGCGATCCCTCAGCGCTGCGCGATGCCGTCGCAAAATTGTCGCGGCGCGCCTGGCGCTTGAGCTGGCTGACGCCACTCGCCGCCGGTCCCGGCTTTCAGCCGCAGACCGAGGCGCTGATCGCAATCCGGCGCTTCGTGGATGATCTGGTCGACGGCGGATCTACCGCTGCGATCGTTTCGCATGTTCTCTCGCTTGGACAAAGGAAGGCCGCGTGACCGAAATCGTCGATGCCCATCATCATATCTGGCGGCAGGCCGACCTGCCCTGGCTCAGCGGCCCGATGCAACCCCGCATCTTCGGCCCCTACGAACCGATCCGGCGCGACTATCCGATCCAGGAATATCTCGATGATCTCGCCGGCACCGGCGTGACGCGCTCGGTCTATGTGCAGACCAACTGGGCCAACGACCGCTTCGAGGGCGAAACCGCGTGGGTCCAGGAAACCGCGAAGGACCATGGCTGGCCGCACGCCATCGTTTCCTACGCAGACTTCAACGTCGACGACGTCCGTCCGCAACTCGATCGCCTCGCGCGCTATCCGCTGGTGCGTGGCGTCCGCATGCAATTGCACTGGCACGAAAACCCGCTCTACCGCTTTGCCGCGCGGCCGGACCTCTGCGCCGATCCAAAAATCCGGCGCAATGTCGCCCGGCTCGCCGAATATGGCTTCAGCTTCGATCTGCAGGTGTTCGCGCCGCAGATGGCCGCTGCCGCCGGGCTCGCGGCGGCCTGTCCCGACGTGACCTTCATCCTGCAGCACGCCGGCATGCTGGAAGATCTTTCACCCGCGGGCCGCTCCGCCTGGCGCGGCGGAATGATGCGGCTTGCCGCCTGTCCGAATATCGTTTCAAAACTTTCCGGCCTCGGCACGTTCATCCACCGCAACGACCCGGCCCACATATCCGAGACCGTTGCCGACTCGGTGGCGATCTTCGGCGCCGACCGCTGCCTGTTCGGCTCCAATTTTCCGATCGAAAAACTTTGGACCAGCTATCGCGAACTGGTGGACGCTCATCGCGCCGCGATAACCCACCTGAGTGCCGATCAACGCGATGCCGTTCTGAGCAAAACCGCCGCCCGCGTTTATCGGCTGGGAACCTGAGCGATCAAGGATTCGAGGAGAGACATATGCCGCTTGAAATCAAGATATTGGACTATGGGGATATCGAACTGGAATCGAGCTTTCTCGTGCTGGGGCGCGATTGCGGCCGGACCCGCCGTGTCCTGACGCTGGGCTTTCTGATCGTCGGCGGTCCTTATCCGGTCGTGGTCGACACCGGCTATCGATCCAACCAGATCATGGAAACGCTGGGCATGCGCGGGCTTCAGTTTCACGAGAACATGATCGAGAACCAGCTCGCGCGCCACGGCGTGCGGATGGGCGATGTTCGTTTCGTCTGCCACACCCACCTGCATATCGACCACGCCGGCAAGGACGATCTGTTTCCGATGAACACGACCGTCGTGCTCAACCGCAAGGAACTGGAATATTCCGTGTCCGGATTGATGCACCCGCAATATCCGGCGCCCGACATCAAGCACCTGATCGACCGCCTGCACACCAAGAGCGCGCTGCGCTTTCTCGATCTCGAAGTGACCGGTCCGGTCGAGCTGATGCCCGGCGTCTATTGCGACGCCGCCAACGCCCACACCGAAGGCTCCATGAATATCCACGTTCATACCGCCGACGGCATCGCCACCATCTGCGGCGACGTGATCTACGATTTCAACGACCAGATCGTCGCGCCCTTCAACGAAATCCACGACGCCGAGCCGCGCACAACCGGCAATCACGGCACCAGCAAGCGGGCGGAAAAAGCCGCGATCAAGAAACTTCTGAGCGGTTCGCGCTATTTGCTGCCGGTGCACGACCGGCCGGCCAAGATCGAGGGCGGCAACGTGGTCGGCCGGCTGCACGATCAGGTGCCGGGACCGGTGGTTCAAAGCCTGCCCCTGCGCAACTGGTTCCCGGCCTGAGCGCCGAGAAAAGGACGGACCGATGACGCATGTCACGCTGCGCCCGGAATTCGAAACCCTGATCGACCCCTACGCGCCGGTTGGCCAGGTCGGGACGGGTTTTGACTTCACGGAAGGGCCAATCTGGCATCCGGTCCATCACTATCTGCTGTTCTCCGACATGCCGGGCGATGTGCGGCGGCGGTGGGATGCCAAGCGCGGCGTCGTCGAGGTCAAGCGTCCGTCGAACAAATGCAACGGCATGACCTACGATGCCGAGCTCAACCTGATCGTCTGCGAGCATGCCACTTCGTCCTTGATCCGCGAGCGCCCTGACGGAAGGCGCGAGGTGATAGCCTCGCATTTCGAGAACCAGGAGCTCAACAGCCCGAACGATGTCTGCGTACATTCGAACGGCGCGATCTATTTCAGCGATCCCTGGTATGGCCGCATGCCGGTCTACGGCGTCGAGCGGCCGCGCCAGCTCGGCTTCCAGGGCGTGTATCGCGTCCCGCCGGGCGGCGGCCCGCCAAAGCTCGTGGTCGACCGCCATCTGTTCGACCAGCCCAACGGCCTCTGCTTCTCACCGGATGAGCGCCTGCTTTATGTCAACGACACCGTTCAGGCCCTGATCCGCGTCTTCGACGTCGAGGCCGACGGCTTGCTGGCCAATGCGCGCGTCTTTGCCAGTGGCATCCGCTCCGAGCTCGAGCCCGGCCTGCCCGACGGCATGAAATGCGACCAGCGCGGCAATGTCTGGGTCACGGCGCCCGGCGGCGTCTGGGTCTATTCTCCGGCTGGCGAGTTGCTCGGCAAGGTGCGCGTGCCCGAACTCGTCTCCAATCTCGCCTGGGGCGGCGTCGATTTTCGCACGCTCTATCTGACCGCGACACACTCGGTCTATGCGATCCCGGTCAAGGCCGGACCGCGACACGAACCCTATATGAGCAGCCGGCCTGCGACCGGTCCCGGTACGACTTCCGCTCCGGCCGCCGCACCTCAACTGGCCGGCGGCGACATGCAGTTCGATCCCCGGCGCTGCGCGATGATCATTCAGGATTTGCAGAACGACGTCATCATGGAAGGTGGAGCGTTCGCCGATTCCGGCTCGCCCGGGCACGCGCACCAGCAACGGGTGGTCGACAATGTCCGCCGCCTTGCCGAAGCCGCGCGGGCGCGCGGCGTCGTCATCATCCATGTCTGGTTCATCGTCGAGCCGGGCGCGCCCGGCGTCACGCTCAACGCGCCATTGTTCGAAGGACTGGTCGATAGTGGCGCGATGGTGCGCGGAAGCTGGGGTGCGGCGCCGGTTTCGGGGCTCGAACCGCGCGCCGGCGATTTCATCGTCGAGAAGATGCGGATGAGCGCCTGGGAAGGCACACGGCTGGAGACCATCCTCAAGGCGACCGGCCGCGACATGATCATTAACACCGGCGCGTGGACCAACATGTCGGTCGAGCACACTGCCCGCACAGGAGCGGACAAGGGCTACTTCATGATCGTCCCGGAAGACTGCTGCTCGACCATGAACGCCGATTGGCACAACGCCTCCATCAACTTTGCGATGCAGAACGTGGCCGTTGTCACCAACGCCGATGCGGTTATCAAGGGGCTCGGATGAACAGCGTGCGGCGATGCCCAAACTCTTTCACCTGAGCTGCTCGCCACGCTCGGACTCGGAATCCTCCGCCGGTGCGAAGGTGTTTATCGACCGTTTCCGCCAGGCACGACCGGACTGGGATATCGACGTGATGAACCTGTGGCGGGATCATCTGCCGGAATTCGAGGGCTATGTGCTGGAGGCCAAATATGCCCGCATCGGCGGGCGGGCGTTCACGGATTCGCAGCGCGATGCGTTTGCTGTCACCGAGCGCATCGCGCTCCGCTTCGCGCTTGCCGACCGCGTACTGATTTCGACGCCGATGTGGAATTTTGGCATCCCCTACAAGCTGAAACAATGGATCGACGTCATCACGCAGCCTGGGCTGGCGTTCCGCTTCGATCCGGCGCAAGGCTATCTGCCGCTGTTCAGGGATCGACCGACGGTCGTGATCCTGGCGAGCGGCAGCGATTTCATCACCGGCATGAATCGCGGCCGCATCGACATGGCGACGCCCTATCTGCGCGAGGCCCTGCGGTTCATCGGCGTCAGCGACGTGCGTTTCGTGCCGATCGGACCGACCACCGGGCCGGCGGAACCGATCCGCGCCGCACGCGAAGGCGCGCATCGGCGGCTGGCCGAGATGGCCGCACGATTCTGACCGATAGGGTTGCCGGAACCGATGCATTTGCTGCAATACTGCGCTTACCCGGCTGCGGCGAAGGAGACCCCCTTGAAGTGCTACGAGCTACAGGGACCGAACGGAGTCGATGGGCTTGCCCTCGTCGACAAGCCTGTGCCGGAGCCCGGTGCGGGCGAGGTGCTGGTTCGGCTCAAGGCGGTGACGCTGAACTATCGCGATCTCCTCACCGTCAAGGGCGGTTACGGCTCGCGCCAGAAGTTTCCGCTGGTGCCGGTGTCCGATGGTGCCGGCGTGATTGAGCGCGTCGGCCCCGGCGTGCGGGAATTCGCGGCCGGCGACCGCGTCATCGGCAGCTTTTTCGAAAGCTGGATCAGCGGCGAGCCCAGCGAAACCAAGATGCGCTCGGCCCTCGGCGGCTCGGCCGACGGCGTTCTGACCGAGTATCGGATCTTTCCGAAGCACGCGCTGGTCAAAACGCCAAAACACCTCAGCGATATCGAAGCCGCCGCGCTTCCCTGCGCCGGAGTCACGGCCTGGAGCGCGGTGATAAAACTCGGCGGCATCAAGCCCGGTCAGACCGTTCTGACGCAGGGCACCGGCGGTGTATCCCTGTTCGCCATTCAATTTGCCAAAATGTGCGGCGCGCGCGTCCTCGCAACCTCGTCGAGCGATGCGAAGATCGAACGCCTCAAGCAACTCGGCGCCGACTTTACGCTGAACTACAAGGCGACGCCCGACTGGGGGAAGAAAGCCCGCGAGTGGAGCGGCCACGGCGTCGACTTGGTCGTCGAGGTGGGCGGCGTCGGCACGCTGAACGAATCGATCCGGGCGACCAGGATCGGCGGCACGATCGCCTTTATCGGCGTGCTCGCGGGATCGCCAAAGTCCGATTCGCGGCTGCCATTGATGGTCATGCAGCAGCAGCGGCTGCAGGGCGTCACGGTCGGGTCGGTCGAGGATCTTCAGGCGATGGCGAACGCCATCGCGGTAAGCCGCATGAAGCCGGTGATCGACAAGATTTTTTCATTCGACCAGGTGAAACAGGCGTTTGCCCATATGGAAAGCGGCGCGCATTTCGGCAAAGTGGCGATTGCGATCGGGTGAACCTCGGCATTCCAAAAATGGCAACATCTGGTCACATGCAACTCTTGCTGGCCACAGCAATTGCTTCCGCCGCCATTAAGCTTTAAATTCCTACTATTCGCCTCGTCCAGACGAGCGCCGCCTGGCGCCCGCGAGAGCTAACGGGATTTACAACCGAGCTGGGTTCGCCGCCTTACCGAAAGCTGAAGGCCCGCCCCACCGATGGCGAGATTTGTAGACCGGCAGTGAGCGAGACCACCAGCGCGAGAACGATACCGCCCGCGCGGGTACCTGCAGCCAGCAGCCGGATGGAATGAATGATGACCGACGACAAGAGCAAATTGCTGAGATCGCTGAAGATCGATCGCAGCGCCGACAAGACGCAGCGATCCGGTAGAAGCTGGCTGCCGATCTCGGCGGTCATTGTCGCCTGCGTGGTCGGATTTGCCGCCTTTGCTGCCTTCGAGTTCCGCAAAGCAGATGTCCCCAAGGAGACCGCGCAGCAGCCCGCCGAGCAACCGCAGGCATCGCAACCGCCCCAGCAGACTGCCACGAGCAGCAAGCCGGCCGGCACGCTCGCCGCCTCCGGCTATGTGGTGGCGCGGCGCAAGGCGACGGTTGCGGCCGAGATAACCGGCAAAGTGGTCGAAGTCTTCATCGATGAAGGCATGACGGTGACCGAGGGTCAGGTCGTCGCGCGGCTCGACAGTGTGCTTGCCGAAAAGGACTTTGAGCTGGCCCGCTCGCGCGCCGAGAGCGCCGACGCCGCAATCGCGGCGATCACCGCCGATCTGGAAGACGCGACGCGAATCATGTCGCGGATACAGACGCTCTCGCAGAAGAATTTCGCCACGGAGGCCGATCTGACCAAGGCGCAGGCCCGAGTCGGCGTGCTCAGCGCGCAATTGCGTCAGGCGAAGTCGCAATTCTTGACCGCCAGCATCGACGCCAAGCGCAGCGCCTCGATGCTCGACAAGCACCAGATCAAGGCGCCGTTCGCGGGTGTCGTCATCGACCGCAGCGCACAGCCCGGCGAAATGATTTCCCCGATGTCGGTCGGCGGCTACACGCGCACCGGCATCTGCACCATCGTCGACATGGATTCGATCGAAATCGAAGTCGACGTCAACGAGGCCTTTATCGGCCGGGTCGTTCCCGGCGGCGCCGTCAACGCGATGCTGGATGCCTATCCGGACTGGACCATTCCCGCCTCTGTCATCGCCATCGTGCCGACCGCAAACCGCGAGAAGGCCACGGTGAAGGTGCGCATCCGCTTCGAAAAGAAGGACCCGCGCATCCTGCCCGACATGGCGGTGAAGGTGAATTTCCTGGCTGACGCCAAGGCAAAGGCAGCCACTGAGACCACCGCCGCGAACTAGCTTCAGCCGGAATCCTCGAGGGAGACAAGCGTGACAGCCGAACAACCGATGGTTCGCCTAACCGGCGTAGCGAAACGTTTCACCAAGGGCAAGGAAACGATCTCGATCTTCGATCATCTCGACCTTGCCATTCCCCGCGGCGATTTCATCGCGGTCATGGGGCCGTCCGGTTCGGGCAAAACCACGCTGCTCAACCTGCTTGGCGGCATCGATCGCGCCGACGCCGGCGAAATCGCGGTCGCGGACCAGCGCATCGACGGGCTCTCCGAAGGCGAACTTGCCGCCTGGCGCGCCGCCAATATCGGCTTCATCTTCCAGTTCTACAATCTGATGCCGATGCTGACCGCGGCGCAGAACGTCGAACTGCCGTTGCTGCTCACCCGGCTCAAGAAGAAGGAACGCGCCGAGCGCGTTCAGACTGCACTGTCCGTGGTGGGGCTCGCCGATCGCATCAAGCATCGCCCGCGTGAAATGTCGGGTGGACAGCAGCAGCGCGTGGCGATTGCGCGCGCCATCGTCTCGGATCCGAACCTGCTGCTGTGCGACGAACCGACCGGCGATCTCGACCGCCAGTCCGCCGACGAGATCCTGTCGATCCTGCAACTGCTCAACGGCGAACTCGGCAAGACCATTGTGATGGTGACGCATGACCCCGCCGCGGCAAACTATGCCAAGCGCGTGCTGCATCTCGACAAGGGCCGGTTCGTCGAACGGGAGCTTGCCGCGTGAACGACTTCGACCTGGTCCGGAAAAACCTGTTCCGCCGCAAATTGCGCGCCAGCCTGATGATCGTGTCGATCCTGATCGCCTTCATGATCTTCGGCGTGCTCGCCGGATTTTACCGCGCCTTCACCGCCGGCGAAGACCGCGCCGCCGCGGACCGGATGATCACCGTCAACAAGATCAACTTCACCCAGCCGATGCCGATCGCCTATTTCAACCGCGTGAAAGCGGTCGAAGGGGTGCGGCAGGTGACGTTCGCCAACTGGTTTGGCGGCTATTATCAGGACCCGAAGAATTTCGTCATGGCGCTCGCAATCGAACCGGGCACCTATTTCGACGTCTACCGCAGCGAATTCGACGTTCCACCCGACCAGCTTCAGGCCTTCACCCGCGACCGCGGCAGCGCGGTGGTCGGCGAAAAGCTGGCGCAGAAATGGGGCTGGAAGATCGGCGACCGCATTCCCATTCAGAGCAACATCTTCAGCCAGAAGAGCGGCGGCCATACCTGGGACCTCACCATTGCCGGCATCGTCAAGGGCAAGGCCGATCACATCGACACCAATTTCCTGCTGTTTCAATACCCCTATTTCGACGAGACCCGCAGTTTCGGCAAGGACACCATCGGCTGGATGATCCTTCAGACCACCTCGCCGGAAAATAACGATCGCGTGGCGGAGGCAATCGACGCGATGTTCGCCAATTCCACCGCCGAGACCTCGACCGACACCGAAAAGGCGTTCGGCAAGGCGTTCGCGGCGCAGTTCGGCAACATCGCGCTGATCGTATTACTGGTCGTCGGCGCGGCCTTCGTCACCATCCTGATGATCGTCGGCAATACCATGGCGCTGTCGATTAGGGAGCGCACCCGCGAGATCGGCGTGCTGAAGACGCTGGGCTTTTCGGGGCCGCGCATTTTGGCGATGGTGCTTGGCGAGTCCGTGCTGCTGGCGCTGCTCGGCGGCATTCCCGGACTGGTGATTGCGGCGCTGATCGCCATCTCGCTGCGCGCCAGTCTCTCCGGCATCGCACCCGCTTTTGCGGTATCGCCGACGATCGCGCTGCAAGGCGTGGCGCTGATGATCGCGCTTGGGCTGATCACCGGGATCATTCCGGCGCTCAACGCCATGCGCCTTAAAATCGCAACCGCGCTCGGACGGGGATAGGCATGCGTTCGCTTTGGCTTCAAGTCGCGGCGGTCACCGCCATCAACCTCAAGAGCATTGCGCAGCGGCGCTGGCTCTCGCTCTCGACGGTGATCGCGATCGCGCTTGTCGTGATCGTGCTGCTCGCCTTCCTGGCGATGGCCAACGGTTTCCAGCGCACCATCGCGGGAGCCGGCGCCGATGACATCGCGATCGTGCTGCGGGCCGGTTCGCAGGCCGAGATCAACAGCACGGTGAGCCGCGACCAGGTGCGGCTGATCGAGGACGGGCCCGGCATCGCCCGCGGCGGCGACGGCAAGCCGCTGATCTCGCCGGAACTTTATCTGGTGGTCGACGGCATCAAGCGTTCGACCAAGACCAAGGCCAACCTGCCGCTGCGCGGGATCGGCGAACAGGGCAGCGCGTTGCGCAAGGGCGTCACCATCACCGCCGGCCGCATGTTCAACCGCGGCAGCAATGAGGTGGTGGTCGGTAAAGCGCTGCTACGCGAATTCGAGGGATTCGACATCGGCTCCACCGTGTCGTTCGGCGCCACGCGCTGGAACGTCGTCGGCGTATTCGAGGCCGGCGGCAGCGTGTTCGAATCCGAAATCTGGGCCGATCTCAACGTGGTGCAGAGCCTGTTCAACCGCAACAATATCGTGCAGACCGTGCGCGCACGCCTCACCGGACCGGCCGCGCTGAACGAGCTCAAGAGTTACAGCGACAACGATCCGCGGCTGAAGCTCGACGTCAAGTCCGAGGCCGCCTACTTCGCCGAACAGGCCTCGCAGACATCCGACCTGATTCAGAAACTCGGCTGGCCGCTTGCGATCGCGATGGCGTTGGGCGCGATCGCCGGCGCGCTCAACACGATGTATTCGTCGGTGGCTGCCCGCGCGACCGAGATCGCGACGCTGCGCGCCATCGGCTTTGGCGGTTTCCCCGCGTTTGTCGGAACGCTCGCCGAATCGCTGTTGCTCGCCGCCATCGGCGGGCTGCTGGGCGCCGCCGCCACCTATTTGATTTTCGACGGCGTCACGGCCTCGACCCTCGGCGCCAACTTCACGCAGGTGGTGTTCGACTTCAAGCTCAGTCCCTGGCTGATCGCCGAGGGCGTGGTGCTTGCGCTGATCGTGGGCCTGATCGGCGGCCTGTTTCCGGCGCTGCGGGCCGCGCGGTTACCGATCGTCGAGGGACTGTACGCGCACTAGAGCTCGGTTCTGATGAAATCAGAACCGAATTCTAGATCCTTTTTTGACGCGTTTTCTTGACGCGAACCGGGTGTCCACTTCGCTCGAAAACGCTATGTTTGCCTACTCCCCCTTCAGCCCTGCCGCGCGGATCAACTCACCCCATTTGCGCGTCTCGTCGTCGATGAACTTGCCGAATTCGGCGGCCGTGCCGGGGCGCGCTTCTAGTCCCTGCGCGAGCAGTTTCTGCTTCACCTCGGGATCGGCGAGCACGCGAATGACCTCCCCCTGCAAGCGATCGACGATCGGCTGCGGCGTTGCCGCCGGCGCCATGAAGCCGTACCAGCCGGAAGCGACCACGTTGGAAAGCCCCTGCTCACGCAAGGTCATCGCTTCGGGGTAGATCGGGCTGCGCTCGGCCGATGCCACGCCCAGCACGCGCAACTGACCGCTCTGGATATGCGGCAAGGCCGTGCTGATCGCGGTCAACGTGGCGTCGAGGCGGCTCGCCAGCAATTCCGTGTAGGCCATGTTGTCGCCGCGGAAGGGAACGATGAGGCCTTTGACGCCGGCGTCCCGGAACAGCAGCTCGGCGGCCAGATGCGGTTGCGAGCCAGCGCCCGGCGAACCGAAGGTCAGGCCTTCAGGCTTCGACCTGCCGTAGTCGATCATCTCCTGAAGCGTCCTGAAGGGCGCCTGCGCGTTCACCACCAGGAACAACGGCGCCAGCATGGCCATCGCCACCGGCTTCAAATCCTTGCGGTTGTAGTTCAGTTTCTCGAACAACGCTTCCGCCGTCGCAAAAGGTGCTGCCGCATAAAGGAAAGTGTATCCGTCCGGCGCGGCGCGCGAGACCAATTCGTTGGCGACACGGGTGCCCGCCCCCGCCTTGTTCTCGACGATGAACTGCTGGTTGAGGCTGCGCCCGAACTGCTCGGCCAGGATACGCAGCGAGATGTCGCTCGCCCCGCCCGCCCCGTAGGGCGACACCAGCCGCACCACCCGCGACGGCCACTCGCCCTCGGCAAACGCAGGAAAGTGCGGCGCTGCGGCGAAGCCAGCGGCGATGGTCCCCAGCAGGGTTCGGCGTGTGAGTTTCATGAATGCCTCCTGGGGAAAAGGAGCCGCCCGGGACAGCGGCCAGTCCGTTCCGTTCATTGGGCCGCGTTGGTACGATCGCATTGCCGCGGTCGCCGGGCCTTCGTCTTATGGAGGTTGCAACGATAGAGAGGCGCCTTCTATCGAACAATGTGTATTTTTTGACCAATTGATAGGCCACGCCTATAAATGACGGCAGCGGCGATACCGGAGGCGCGACATGGCGATGGATGTGACCCTGCGGCAGTTGCGCGCCTATGTAGCCGTGCTGGAATCCGCAAGCTTCTCGGAAGCCGCCAGGGCCATGCACCTGTCGCAGGCGGCGCTCTCGGGCCTGATCAAGGAGCTGGAAAACCGCGTCGGCGTCCGCCTGCTGGACCGCACGACGCGAAAAGTCTCGCCGTCGGCGGTCGGCGAGACTTTTGCTCCGATGGCGCGGCGCGTGTTGTCGAGCCTGGACGAGGCGCTCGACAACCTCACCAATCTCAAGGAGCTTCGCCGCGGGCTAGTGCGGGTGGCGGCCCCTGAAACACTGTCCTGCACGCTGCTGCCGGAGCTGATCGCCGGATACAGCGACAGCCATCCGGGCGTCGACGTCCGCTTCGACGACGTGCCGATCCAGGAGGTGCTGGCGGGCCTGCAGAACGGCTCGACCGACATCGGCTTCGGGCCGGCCGGCGTCGTCCCCGATCAATCGGTCGAAGTGCACATGATCTGCGCCGACCCGCTCTGGGTGGCCTTGCGCGGCGACGACCCGCTGACAAAGGGTAAGTCGGTCAGTTGGAAGGATCTGCGCGAGCGGCCGCTACTCAACTATATGCCCAACATCGCCATCAACGTGTTGAGCAACGTGCCGCCCCGGCATCACCCTAAGGAATTGGTGCCCGTGCACCGGGTGAACACGGCATTATCGATGCTGCGGGTCAGACAGGGCGCCGTGATCTGCCCCTCGATGGCCGAGCCGCTGGTGCGCGGCTTCGGGCTGACGTTCCTGCCGCTGCTGCAGCCTGCCGTCAAATGGAGGATCGCGATGTTCGTGCGGCACAGCGCCTCGCTCTCGCCCGCCGTGGAGAGCTTTCGCGACTTCACGCTCGATTTCAGCCCGAACTGGGCGGCAGGCGGAATCGAACACCGCCGCATGAGCGATCGACGCAAGCGCGTGTAATGAACGAGTGGTGCTGTAGGATGGGTAGAGCGAAGCGAAACCCATCGAGCGAACCCCGCCTCACGATTGATGGGTATCGCTTCGCTCCACCCATCCTACGATCGTCATAAGCTGCGCGGAGCGCTGCGGGTAAGTCGCTGCTTCGCACAATGAAATTCGCAAAATCCCAGATCGGGCACCTCGGCAGATCGCATCTGCACGAAACATCCGGCGATTGCATTTGTCCTGATGACAAACTGAATACGCGGCAGTAGCCTGCCCCAAAATATAAAACACATGGGAGGAGTGGCATGCCAGACGCAGCGGTCGCAGCACGTTCTTCTGAAACCACCAACAGCGGTACGACGCAACAGGTCGATGTCGCGGTGGTCGGCGCCGGGTTTGCCGGCCTCTATCTCCTGCACAAGCTGCGCAAGGCCGGCTTCTCGGTGGTAGTGATCGAGGAGGCCGGCGACGTCGGCGGCACCTGGTACTGGAACCGCTATCCCGGTGCACGCTGCGACATCCAGACCATCGACTACAGCTACACGTTCGATCCTGAGCTCGACCGCGCCTGGACCTGGTCGGAAAAATACGCCACGCAACCGGAAATCCTGCGCTATTTCGGCTTCGTCGCCGATCGGTATGACCTCCGTCGTGACATCCGCTTCGGCACCAAGGTCAAGGCCGCCCACTGGGATGACACGCGTGAGCGCTGGCAACTCGTCACCGACAACGGTGCGAGCATATCCTGCCGCTATTACATCATGGCCACCGGCTGTCTCTCCGCGCCAAAGCCGCCGGAGATCGACGGCGTCAAGGATTTCAAGGGAGCGGTCTATTTCACCGGGCGCTGGCCGCGTGATGGCGTCGATCTCGCAGGCAAGCGCGTCGCCGTGATCGGGACGGGATCATCGGGCATTCAGTCGATTCCGCTGATCGCGGAGCAGGCCGCGCATCTGACCGTGTTCCAGCGCACGCCGAATTTTGCGCTGCCCGCGCATAACGGTGCACCGCCCGACGATCGCAAGACCTACTTCGAAACCGACCGCGCCGCCTATCGCGAGCAGGCGCGCTGGTCTCTCGCGGGCGTCCCGTATCCGCAGGAGACGGCGGTCAGCTGGCAATTGAGCGATGCCGAGCGCCGCGAGCGCTTCGAGAAAGCCTGGGCGGCCGGCGATCTCGTCCACATCCTGACCCAGCTCTGGGCCGACCAGGCCGTCGATTTCGACGGCAACGCACTGATCGGCAAGTTGATTCACGAGAAGATCCACGCCGTGGTGAAGGACGGCGAGACTGCCGCGGCACTGAGCCCGCATGACCATCCATTCGGCGCCAAGCGGCCCTGCCTCGATACCAACTACTATGCGACCTACAACCGTCCCAACGTCACGCTGGTGAATCTGCGGCAGGAACCGATCAAGGCCATCACCGCGTCCGGCATCGTCACCGACAAGCGCAGCGTCGATGTCGACGTCATCGTGTTCGCGACCGGCTTCGATGCCATGACCGGCGCCATCATGGCGGTGCATCCGATCACCGGACGCGCCGGCAAGTCGTTGTCGAGCGTCTGGGCCCAGGGACCGCAGACCTATCTCGGCCTCACGGTCGCGGGCTTCCCCAACCTCTTCATGATCACCGGTCCCGGCAGCCCATCGGTGCTGTCGAACATGGCGGTTTCGATCGAGCAGCATGTCGACTGGGTGGTCGATCGCCTGGCGGCGTTGCGCGAGGCCGGCTTCACCACCATGGAAGCAACTGAAACCGCGCAGGCCGGCTGGGCGCAGCACATGGCGGATTGCTCGACGCTGACGCTGCATCGGCTGGCCAACACCTGGTACACGGGCGCCAACGTTCCCGGCAAGGTGCAGGGCCTGATGCCTTACACGGGCGGGGTCGGCCCCTACCGCAGCATCTGCAACGACGTCGTCGGCCGCGGCATGCTGGGCTTCAAGCTGACCGGCCCCGATGTTGCCGAGCAATGCAACGACGGTGAGGTGGTCCGTCTGCAGCCGGATGTGCGGCTGGTGCTGGGCATGCTGGCCGAGATGAACCTGCCGCAAATCGAGTCGCTGGGCGCGCAGGGGGCGCGTGACTTCGTCACCGAATTCAACAAAGGCCGTCCCGCGGGCCGGCCGGTCGGCGAGGTCGGCAGCGGCGCGCTGCAGGGCGCCGATGGTCCGCTGCCCTATCGTCTCTATCGGCCGGCAACGCCTGGGCCGCACCCGATCGTGGTTTATTTCCACGGCGGCGGCTGGGTATTCGGTGACGAACTGTCCGACGATCCGTTCTGCCGCGATCTTTGCCGCCGCAGCGGCATGATCGTCGTCAGCGTCGGTTACCGCCACGCTCCCGAGCATCGCTTCCCGGCGGCGGCCGAGGATGGCTATGCGGCGACGCGCTGGATCGCCGAGCATGCGGCCGAGCTCGGCGGCAAACAAAGACCGCTATTGGTCGCAGGCTGGAGCGCCGGCGCCAACATCGCCACCGTCACCTGCCAGTTGGCGCGCGATCGCGGCGGTCCACAGATCGCGGGCCAGCTGCTGGTGTGCCCGGTCACCGATTGCCGGTTCGACCGTCAATCCTATGCCGACAATGCGGTCGGCTATTTCCTGACGCGGGCGCTGATGTTCTGGTTCTGGGACATCTATTGTTCGCCCGCGGATCGCACCGATCCGCGCGCTTCGCCGTTGCGCGGCAATCTGGCCAACCTGCCGCCGGCGTTCGTGGCGACCTGCGAGTTCGATCCGCTACGTGACGAGGGCATCGAATATGCCGAGGCGCTTGCCACCGCCGGTGTCCCGGTCGAGCAATTGCAGGCACGCGGACACATCCACTCATCCCTGGTGATGGTGGACGTGGTGATCACCGGCGTCAGCGCACGCGTGAAAATGGCGGAAGCGCTGCGCGGTTTTGCGGGACTGCCGCGGAAACTGGAAGCGAGCGGCGAGGACGCCGCGCCGATCGCGGTGAACGCCGCCGCGGGATAGCGCCGCGGCAGGCAATGGCTGGGTGGCCTGAGATCCCTCAGGCCCGGTGGCTTACGGGCGTTTGCGTTGCCTTGGCGCCTGGGACTGCTTCGGTGTCGGCCTCTTGGCCGCGATCCGGTGCGCCGCCGCCAGCGCGGCGCGCGCCCAAATGATGAACTCGTCGGGTTCGTCGAACAGCCGTTCCGGCACCCGCCAGAAGGCGAGGTCGATGACCTCGCCCTGCTTCGCGTAATTGAGCGGCGGGAACGCCTCGGCTTCCCGGAACATCTCCCGATTCTGGTCGTCCACCCGGAAATAAAGTGTGTTCTCCGTCACCATCCCCAGCATTACACCGTCGCAGAACACGCCGCTCTTGCCGAACATGCGCCGCAGCGTGACACGGCCGAGCGGGGCGAGCTGCTCGCGCAGAAACTCGGCATAGGTTTCGCTGGCAACCATCCTTCTATCCGGCCTGGTTCAAATTCGGTCGCGCCGCTTATTCGCGGCATCCGGCAGACTGTCGTGCAATAGATTTTCTACGTCAACCGACCGACGAATTTCGCTTATTGTCCCCGCGCCCAAACAAGACATCGGAAACCAGATCTCATGACTGCTACAGACGACACAAATGCCATCGAAGGCGTGATCCAGTCCTATCTCGACGGTCTCCACGAGGGCGACGCGGCCAAGATCGCGAGCGCCTTTCATCCGACCAGCGCGCTGACCAGCATCTCCGAGGCAGGCGAGCTGGCGATCACGCCGCGCGACGTCTGGCTGGAGAACGTCCGGAACAGACCGTCACCGAAGCAACGGAGCCTGTCGCGGCACGATGAAGTGCTGTCGATCGACCTCGTCGGTCCGACGATGGCTTACGTCAAGCTCAAATGCGCGATCCCGCCGCGCTTTTTCACCGACCAGCTGTCGCTGCTGAAGATCGACGGCCGCTGGCAGATCGCGCAGAAGGTTTTCATGACCGAGCTGCGGGAATGATCTCTCTCCGTTCCCTCTCCCCGCTTTTGCGGGGCGAGGTTGAAGAGGACTGCGCGTCGCACATAGAAGGAAACCGGCATGAACGTACTCGACGATTACATGGTCGATCCCCGCCTGTCGCTGCTGGACAAGACGCGAATCCAGGCCCAGGTGCTGGTGCCCGTGCTGCGGGCGTTGCGCGCGGAACTCGGACAGGAAAAGGCCGACGCGATTGTCAGGCAAGCGTTGCGAGACTGGTCGAAGCAACTGTTCGCCGCCGTGGGCGAGAGCGTCGAAGGCAGCCCGCGGCGCAAATGGGCGGCGATGCAGACGGCGTTGACCGAAATCACCGAACGCGAGGTGACGTTTGAGATGATCAGGCAAGACAAGGACGCGCTGGAATTCGACGTCACGGATTGCCGGTTTGCAAAGTTCTTTCGCGCGCTCGGCGAGCCGGAGCTCGGCGCGCTGCTGGTCTGCGCCACCGACTTCGATATCGTCGCGGCCGGCGGCAGCGAGGTCGGCCTCACGCGCGACCAGACCCTGATGCAGGGCGCACCGAGTTGCACCTTCCGCTACAGGTTCGCGCCGCGGGCGTGAATGCCGCCGGCGCGGCTACACCACAAAAATCCCGTGAAAGACGCCCATGATTGCGTATGATGGGCGCCAACAAGCCCGGCTTGACCGGGCTCGCAAGGGAGAGCGCCGACGGCAGCAACAGCGGAGCAAGCGTCACCCTGGCTCGGAGGGCGATCGTTCGCCTCCTTGAAGGACGAATTCGACCGCAGCGGATACCTGATCTTCGAACGTGTTCTTCCTCCCGAGCGCGTCGCCGAAATTCGCGCGGCGCTGGCGCCGCATCTGGCGCACGATCTGCTCGGCCGCAACGATTTCGAAGGCACCAAGACCAACCGCGTCTATGCGCTGCTGGCGAAATCGCCCGTGTTCGCGGAGCTCGCGATCCATCCGCTCGCCATGGCTTTTGTGGAAGCTGAACTCGGCGAGAGCTGCCTGCTGTCCGCCCTGCTCGCGATCAATCTGCATCCCGGCGAGACGGTGCAGCCCTGGCATTTCGACGACAGCGGCGCGAAGATCCAGCGGCCCCGTCCCGCGCTCGGCATCAGCACCTTCTGGGCCATCGACGACACCACCGAACAGAACGGCGCCACCGAAATCATTCCGGGAAGTCATCTGTGGGACGGGCAATATATCGCCGGCGCGATACAGCCCGCCCATTTCACCAACGAAGCCGAACACGATGAGGGCGATCGGCCGGACGCCGTCAAGCTGATCATGCCGTCGGGATCGCTGGCCATCACCAAGGGAACGCTGTGGCACCGCGGGGGCGCCAACCGTTCCGACCGGCCGCGCCTGATCATCACGCCGCAATATTGCGTGGGCTGGGTCCGGCAGCTCGAGAACATGGCGCTCGCCGTGCCTGCCGAAGTGGCAAGCCAATTGCCGGAGCGCGCCCGCGAGCTGATCGGCTATTCGATCCATCCGCCGTTCATGGGATATGTCGACGGCGTTCATCCGAGAAGGCTGCTGCGGACGCAGTGAGAGGCAAACACAGCTCGTAGGATGGGTAGAGCGTAGCGAAACCCATCGCTTGGTTTTCCAAAGATGATGGGTTTCGCTGCGCTCTACCCATCCTACGCATTCTCACTCCGCGGCGGTCGCGGCCCGCGCGTCCGCATCGAACACGATGCCCTCATAGCCCTTCTGCGCGACGTCGGTGATGGCAGCGACATATTTCGGCGTGCCGCCATTATAAACAAGATATCGCGGCTTGCCGTATTCGTGGCCGGGGACGTTTGAATTGTACCCGGTGAACCATGATTTGGCTTTGCGCATCAGCATGATGGCGTACATCTTGGTGACATGCGCGGTCCAGCGCGCCTGTGCCTCGGCGGTCGGTTCGGCCCGCGTGTAGCCGCGGCGCCAGATGTGTTCGAGCAGGCCCATGCACCAGCCGACGCCGTTCTCGATGCCGCGCGGAAAATTCGTCGAGGCCGAACCGCTCTGCGGCCCGGTCGGCATCAGCAGGTTCGGAAAGCCGTGGGCCATCATGCCGAGAAAGGTCGAGGGACCGTCACGCCACTGGTCGGCCAGTTTCACCTCGCCGACGCCGGTGATGTCGATCGCATCGAACGAGCCGGTGATGGCATCAAAGCCGGTGGAATAGATGAGGATATCGAGTTCGTAGTCGCACGCGGAGGTGCGCAGGCCGGTCTCGGTCACCCGATCGATCGGCGTCTCGCCGATGTCGACGAGATGCACATTGTCGCGGTTATAGGCCTCGAAGTAATTGGTCTCCAGCGGCACGCGCTGTACGCCAAAGCCGTGGTCCTTCGGGATCAGCTTTTCCGCCGTCACAGGGTCGTTGACGCGCCGGCGGATGCGGCCGGCGATGTAGGCGGAGAATTCGGCATTGGCCGCCTCGTCGGTAAAGATCTCGCGAAAATTGCTCAGCCAGATGCCGAAGCCGGGCTCGTCATAGAGCTTGTCCCACAGCGCGATCCGCTCCTCAGCCGTGACCTCGTAGAAGCCGCGCCGGTCCGGCTCATGCTCGAAGCCGCCGGGGCTACGGGTGCAGGCAGCAAAGATCTCGTCGTAGCGCGAGCGAATGTCGGCCATCTCCTGTTCGGAGATCGGGCCGTTGTTGAGCGGCGCGCTCCAGTTCGGACGCCGCTGAAACACGGTCAGCTCGCCGACCTTGTCCGCGATCTCGCCGATCACCTGGATGGCGGTGGCGCCGGTGCCGATGATGCCGACCTTCTTGCCGGCCAAGTCCGACCGGCTCGTGCGGCCAGTAAAACGTGTGGAACGAAGCGGCCCTTGAAGGTCTCCATGCCTTCGAGCCGCGGCAGCGTCGGCGTTGACAGCAATCCGATTGTCAGAACGACGAACCGGCAGGTCAACTCGCGGCCATCATCGAGCCTGAGCCGCCACTGATCGCTGGCCTCGTCGAAGACGGCCGACTCTACCTTGCGGTTGAACCGCATGTATTTGCGAAGATCGAACTTGTCGGCGACGTAGTTGAGGTAGCGCAGGTTCTCCGGCTGCGCCGAGAACCGCTCCTTCCAGTGCCACTCGTTGAGCAGCTCCTTGGAGAACGAATAGCCGTAGGTGTAGCTTTCGGAATCAAAGCGCGCGCCGGGGTAGCGGTTCCAGTACCAGGTTCCGCCGAGATCGGGGGCGGCATCCAGCACCAGCGCATCCACCCCGAGATCGGCCAGCCGCTTGATCTGGTAGATGCCTGACACGCCCGCGCCGACGACAACGACCTCGTAGTGCGACTTGATGTCGTCGGTCATGCACTGCCTCCCCGTTGTTGTTTCTTGGACGATTTTGGCGCGTTCGGGCCGACTATACCGAATTATTCGCGCCATGCACTTGCGTCAGGATGCCGGGTTGGCCAGTGAAAACCGGCACTCAAACATTGTTTGAAAGGCGGCCACGTCCGCGCGGCCACGTGTTGACCGCATCACACATCCGGCGTGGCGCCGATTTCGGCGTGGAGCTGCGCGACATAGGGGTCGTCGATCCCCAGCGCGTCGAGTTGGGTCGCCAACTGCACGAGGTATTCCCTGTTGGTGCCGAGGATACCCTTTCCGCTCGCGATCAGGCGCGCGGTCTCGGCAAACGGCAGTTCGCCGACATAGCTCGGGTGCGAAGGGTTGGAGACAAAGGCCAGCGCATCGATCGGCCCCTGCGGCGTCAGCATCGGTACCATCGCCGGCGCATAGCCGCCGCGCAGCATCTCGCGGCGCCACAGGATCGCGGTCTCCGCGTGAACGGAGGCGGCCGCGATACGGAACGCCAGCCCGTGGCAACGCCCTTGCTGCGGCTCCAGCGAGAGCATCAGCGCCGGATACTCCTTCGAGCCCCGGCCGAGATTGATCTTCAGCGTGAAGCGGCGCTGATAGCCCTCGACGTCGGCGAGCCGGACTTGGTCGAAATGAAATCCGGGGTCCCACATCAGCGAGCCGTAGCAATAGATCCAGAGATCGTCTCCCGTCCTGTAATCGCCGAGCACCGCGAGCCGCGACGCCTCGATCACTTCATCCGGCAGCCGCCAGTCCACCGGCCATCCCGCGGCGCGGGCACGCTGCTCCCACATCGCAAACATTTGCGGCGTCAGCCGCAGCAGCGATTTTTCCGGATGCGTCACCCGGCTCCGAAGCCCGGGCAAATGAACGAATGCGTCCGCAGTCAAGCCGCATGCTCCTTTTGCAGGAGGACGATCCGCTGGAATGTGCCATTGTCGGCCGCACGCCGCCAACCTTGAGGGCGAACGAATGAGGCCTCCTTGCATGTTTTTCTGTCATGGCTCGCCCGAGTTTTTAGGGTGTAATGAACTGGCGATCGGCGGGCCGCAGAACAACAAGAACGGGAGGGCGATCCTGTGAGCTACGAACATATCACCTGCGATCTCGACGGTGCGATCATGACCGTCACGCTCAACCGGCCCGACAAGCTCAACGCCTATACTGGCCAGATGGGCGCCGAGATCGCGGATGCGTTCGAACGCGCCGATGGCGACGACAATGTCCGCGCCATCATCGTGACCGGCGCGGGCCGCGCCTTCTGTGCCGGCGCCGACGTATCGGGCGGCGCGGCGAGTTTTGACACTTCGGGCAAGCATGGTGCCGGCGTCTTCGCCGCTCCGAAACAGGGCGGCCGCTTTGTCGAGGCGATCTTCAACTGCCGAAAGCCCTCGATCGCGGCGATCAATGGCCCGGCGGTGGGCGTCGGCATCACCATGACCTTGCCGATGGATGTCCGGATTGCCGCCCGCGGCGCCAATATCGGCTTCATCTTTGTCCGCCGCGGCCTCGTCCCGGAAGCCGGCAGCGCCTGGTTTCTGCCGAAGCTGGTCGGGCTGCCGCAGGCGTTGCGCTGGTGCCTCTCCGGCCGGACTTTCGATGCGGATGAAGCCAGGGTTGGCGGGCTCGTCTCGGAAATTGCCGAGCCTGCAGAACTTCTCAATCGCGCCAGGGAAATTGCCCGCGAAATGACGGAAGCGACTTCCGCCGTTTCGGTCGCGTTGACGCGCCAGATGCTGTGGCGCTTTGCCGGGGCGCCGGCCCCGTTCGAACTGCTTGATATCGACAAGCCGATGTCGATCGAGCGCGGCGGCCACGCCGATGTGCGCGAAGGCGTCCAGGCCTTCCTCGAAAAGCGGCCGCCGTCATTTCCCGGAAAAGTATCGCAGGACATGCCAAGCCAGTACCCTTGGTGGCAGGATCAGAGTTAAAGCTTGGAAAAGTAGCCCACGCCCCGCGGCAAATCTCCACCCCATATAGAAGGCCATCCGATGCGCGACCAGTTCTCCAATACGCAAGCGATCCGCAAACCCGCCGTCACCTCCAAAGGCGGCATCGTCGCGGCGCAATCGAGCCGGGCGGCGCAAGTCGGCGCCGAGGTGCTGGCCGCGGGCGGCGACTGCGTCGATGCCGTGATCGCGACCACGTTTGCGCTGGGCGTGCTGGAGCCCTGGATGAGCGGACTCGGCGGCGGCGGCGCGATGGTGCTCTACCGGGCGCGCGAAGACCGCTACGAGGTGATCGACTACGGCATGCGCGCGCCGCGCAGCCTGCGGCTCGAGGATTATCCGCTGGCCAGCGATGGCGCGGCGTCCGACATCTTCCCCTGGCCGCGGGTGAAGGACGACCGCAATATCCACGGCCCCGGCTCGATCGCTGTCCCCGGCGTGGTCGCCGGCATGGAGGAAGCGCATCGCCGCCATGCCAGGCTGCCATGGAAGGAATTGGTCTCGCCGAGCATCTCGCTCGCCGGTGAAGGCCTCGCGGTTGACTGGTGGACCACGGTGATGATTTCGAGTGGGGCTTTGGATTTGCGGCGTTACCCCGCGAGCGCCGCGGCCTATCTGGTGGATGGCCTGCCGCCGAATGCGCCATGGGCCATCAAGTCCCACGTCCGCCTGCCGCAGGACCGGCTCAAGGCCACGATGGCGCAACTCGCCAGTGCCGGCCCACGCGATTTCTACGAGGGCGATCTGGCGCAAAGCCTCGCCGCCGACATCCAGGCTGCCGGCGGCGCGCTGTCGGTCGAAGACCTCAAGCCGTTTCGTGCGCATCTGCGCGAGCCGCTGGCGATTCCCTATCGGGGCGGCAAGGTGTTCGCGACGCCGGAACTCACCGCCGGTCCAACGCTGTCGCGCACGCTCGGTCTGTTGCAGAAGGATATCAAGCCCGCGCGCGGCGGACCTGATGCGGCAGCCTACGTTGCCTATGCCGCGGCGCTGCAGGCGGCCTATCGCGAGCGCCTGAAGGACATGGGCGATGAAGACGGCAGGCGCGCGCTCGGCGCCGAAGCGCTGGCGCCGGCCTGCACCACGCATTTCTCCGCGGTCGACCGCGACGGCAGCATGGCTGCGGTGACGCAGACGCTGCTGTCGAGCTTCGGCTCCAAATTCGTATCCGGCCAGACCGGCATCACCATGAACAACGGCATCATGTGGTTCGATCCGACGCCGGGCGCGCCGAACTCACTGGCGCCGGGCAAGCGCTGCCTCACCAATTACACGCCGGTGCTGGCGCAGGCGGCCGACGGGCGCCGCGCTGCCATTGGCGCATCCGGCGGCCGGCGTATTTTGCCGGCGGTGACGCAGCTGCTGTCGTTCGTCATGGATTACGGCATGGACCTCGATGCAACGATCCACCAGCCGCGCATCGATGCCAGCGAAGGCGCCGTGGTGATCGGCGACATGCGCCTGCCGCAGCCCGCGCGCGACGCGCTCGGCGCACGCTTCGATTACGAGGAAGCCCGGATCCAGACCCTGCCAATGAAGTTCGCCTGCCCCAGCATCGTGCTGCGCGACGGTGACACCAACAGCGGCGCGACCGAGGTGTTCCAGCCGTGGAGCGAGGCGGTGGCGGAGCGGTGACTACATCCCCAGCCGGTCCCGCACCCTTCCCGCCAGCACCGCGGCGGTCACGCCGACTGGCCAGAAGGCGTGCAGCGGCATCGGCTTGATTCCGGTAACGGGCATGTCAATCTCGGCGTTCTTGCCGCCGACGAGGCGGCGCGCGAGCTGCCCGCCCATCGCGGTCGAGAGCGCGACGCCGCGGCCGTTGCAGCCGAGCGAGATCAGGAGATTTTCCGTGGGCTCATGCACATGGGGATAGTGATCGGGCGTGATCGCGAGGCGGCTGTTCCAGCCGTGCGTCCAGTTCGCGCCTTTTATCTGCGGCCACAGCCGCTCGGCGTAACGGATGAGATAGGCGACATCCGACGGCTTGCTGATCCAGCGCATCGGCCCGCGGCCGCCCATCAGCAAGCGATTATGTGCATCGATGCGGTAATAGACCGTGATGTGTCCGCTCTCGTACAACACCGGGCGCGTCGGCATGATCGCGCGCGCCACTTCTTCGGATAGTGGCGCGGTGGCGGCGATCGACGAGAATACCGGCACGATGGTGCGGCGCAGGCCCGGCCACAGATCGTCCGTAAAACCATTGGTCGCCAGCAGCACCTTTTCGGCGCGGACGATTCCGCGCGGCGTCTCAATGCGCCAGCCGGCGCCTTCGCGCGACAAGGAAAGCGCCGGCGTCTCGCCATGAACCGCAACGCCGGCCGCCATCGCGGCACGGGCCAGGCCGCGCGCATAGCTCAGCGGATGCAGGTCGCCGCCGCGCTTATCCAGCATGGCGCAGAGATAGCGGTCGCTGCCGGTCGTCTCCCGCATCTGCTCGCGACCCAAAAACTCCACCGGCATGCCGCGGCGGATGCATTGCTTCGCGGTGCTTTCAATTCCCGCCGCGCTCGCTTCATTGTAGGCCGCGCGCAACGTGCCATTCTGCCGCGCCTCGCAGGAGATCTGATAGCGACGGATCAAGTCGAACGTATAGTTGGTGGTGCCATAGGCAAACGCGATCATGCGGCCGGCGAGCTCTGTACCGAAATCGGCCTCGATCTGGTCAGGGTCGTGCTTCAGCCCCGGATTGACCTGGCCGCCATTGTTGCCCGATGCACCCCAGCCTGGCTGCTGCGCCTCCAGCACAGTCACGTCGACGCCCTGCTCGGCAAGATGCAGCGCGGTGGACAGCCCCGTAAAACCGCCGCCGATGATCGCGACCGAAACCTTCTTGTGCGCATCGAGCGGCGGCGTCGGTGTCGGCGCAAAGGCCGTATCGGCGTAAAGGCTTGGCGGCAGCGGCAGATGGGCAGGTGCGTTCATGCTGGCAAACTCAGAGTGGATGCAGCACGCGCCGCAGAAAGTCCTGCGTGCGCGCGTGCTGGGGTTGGTTGAGGACCGATTTGGCCGGCCCCTGCTCGACGATCACGCCGCCGTCGATGAACAGCACGCGATCCGCGACGTCCTTGGCAAAGGCCATCTCATGGGTGACGACGACCATGGTCATGCCGTCATCGGCGAGCTTGCGCATGACGCCCAATACGTCACCGACCAGTTCGGGATCGAGCGCCGAGGTCGGCTCGTCGAACAGGATCGCTTTCGGCTGCATGGCGAGCGCGCGGGCAATCGCCACGCGTTGCTGCTGCCCGCCGGAAAGCTGCGGCGGATGGACGTCGGCCTTCTCGGCCAGTCCCACCCGCTCCAGCAGCGCGCGGCCGCGCTCCAGCGCCTCGGCGCGCGGCTCCTTCTTCACATAGACCGGCCCCTCAATGACATTCTCAAGCGCGGTGCGGTGCGGAAACAGGTTGAAGCGCTGAAACACCATCGAGACCTGCGTCCGGACCGAAACGATCGAGCGCGCGTTGCGGTCGACACGGGCGCCCTCGATGCGGATGTCACCGCGGTCGTAGCTTTCGAGCCCGTTGATGCAGCGCAGGATGGTCGACTTGCCGGAGCCCGACGGGCCGATGATGCAGACGACCTCGCGCTTCGCAATCGACGCGGAGATTCCCTTGAGCACCTCGACCTTGCCAAAGCTCTTGTGGACGTCGTCGAGTTCGATCATTTCCGGTTCGCTTTCTTCTCGAAATGCCGAACCAGCAGAATGAGCGGAATGCTCATGGTCAGATACATCAGCGCTACCAGCGTGAACACGCTGGTGTTCTTGAAGGTGGAGGAAGCGATCAGCTTGCCCTGCAGCGCGAGCTCGGCAACCGTGATCGTCGAGGCTTGCGAGGAATCCTTCAACATCATGATCATGACGTTGCCGTAGGGCGGCAGCACGATTTTCACCGCCTGCGGCAGCACCACCCGGCGCATGGTGAGCCACCAGCCCATGCCGATGGTCTGCGCCGCCTCGATCTGTCCCTTGTCGATCGCCTCGATGCCGGCGCGGAAATTCTCCGACTGGTAGGCGGAATAAGCGATGCCGAGCCCGAGGATCGAGGCCTGCAGCGCCGTCAATGCGACGCCGAAATCCGGCATCACGAAATACAGATAGAATAGCAGCACGATGATCGGGATGCCGCGGATCACGTTGATCAGGCCGGCGGTCAAGCCGACAAGCACGCCGATGCCGGATACCCGCATCAGCGCCCAGAACAGCCCGAGCACGGTCGACAACGCCAGCGAGCCGATGGTAACGACGATCGTCAGCCAGACGCCCTGCAGCAGGATCGGAAAGAACTCGACGGCGTCGCTGAGAAACTTCTGCATCGGCTCGGATCAGGGTTGCGTCCCGCTGAGGGAATGTTGCTTCACGACATCAGGAGGCGTCGGCCTTCTGTCCCCATTTCTCGAGAATTTTGGCGATGGTGCCGCTTGCCTTCAGCTTGGCGAGCGAGGCGTTGATCTTGCCCAGCAACTCGGTGTCGCTCTTGCGGATACCGATCGCGACGGTGCCGACGGTGACGGGCTTGTAGGCGTCGACCAGACGCACCTCGGCAAAATTGCCCTGCTTGAGATTGTAGGCGAGGATCGGATAGTCGGCGAAGCCGGCCTTGAGGCGGCCCGCATTCACATCGCGCAGAATGTCGGGAATGGTGTCGTAGACCTTGACCTCGCTGAACAGCCCCGTCTTCTTCAGCGCGTCGACGAAGGCCGTTCCGACCTGGGCGCCCACGGTCTGGCCCTTGAGGTCTTCCTGCGAAGCGTAATTTTTGGCGTCGGCCTTTGGCACCACGAGCCCCTCGCCATAGGTGTAGACGGCGTCGGAGAAGTCGATCACCTCCTTGCGCGCGGCCGTTGCGAACATCGCGGCCGAGATGATGTCGATCTTGCTGGAGGTCAGTGATGGCACGAGCGCGGAGAATTGCATCGGCTCGATCTGGACCTGGAAGCCGGCATCCTTGCCGATCTCGGTGATGAGATCGACCATAATGCCCTGTATGGTGTTGGTCTTGGTGTCGAGGAAGGTGAAGGGGATGCCCGTCGGTGTCGATCCCACTTTCAATACCTGCTGCGCCGATGCCGGCACCGCGGCTGTGAGGACTGCCGCTGCCATCGCGGCCTGAAAGAGACGCTTCAGAGCCATCGCACTACTCCTGAATTGAACGCCGCCCGGGCCGCCCGCTCGGGTTTGACAAAAAGTTGCGGGGGGCGCCGTTCAGGTCTATTTTCACCAATATGAAATATGTGGTCACACCTGCCCGGGCATTGCAAGCAACTTTCATGCACATGAAGGAAGCAGGTCTGACGTGAGCGGTGGCAGGGAAATAAGGAAGCCGGCGACCAAGGCCAAAACACGGCCAAAGGGAAAGGCAACGGCCAGGCCGAAGGCAAAGACCGCCACGAGGCCGGCCGAGCCGGCGATGGACCTCGCCGTTGGCCAGCGCATTCGCGACCTGCGCCATGAGCACGGACTGTCCCTGGAGACGATCGCTGATCGTACCGATCTGTCGATCGGCTTCGTCAGCCAGATCGAGCGCGGGCTGTCGTCGCCCTCGCTTCGCGTGCTGGCAACGCTGGCGGACGTGCTCGGCGTTGGCATCGCCGCGCTGTTCGGCTCAAAGCCCGGCGATGATCCCGCTTCCGGCGGTGTTGTGACGCGGCAGTTGCAGCGCGCCGAGTTGAAACTGTGGCGCACCGGCATTTCCAAGCAACTGCTGAGCCAGGCGGGAACGGAAAACCGCCTTAATTTGTTTCTCGTGAACCTGGAGCCCGGCGGCAACACCGGCGACGAGCTTTACACGCATGACGGCGAGGAAGCCGGCCTGGTGCTGGAAGGCGAGATGACGCTCACGGTCGACGCCGAGACCTGGTCGCTCAAGACCGGCGACAGTTTTCGCTTCGCCAGCCGCCGCCCGCACCGCTTCTCAAATCCCGCGAAAGATGCCAAAGCGGTGGTGCTGTGGGTGAATTGCGCGACGGCGGTGTCATGAGCGACGGTCTGAGACAAAAAATGGATCAAGCCCAGGAAGATTGGAGCCCGCACAGCGCGCATTGGGGCGCGTTTTCGGCGCGATGGAACGGCGCGACGCTGGATATCCAGCCTTACGCGGAGGATCCCGCGCCCTCCTCAATCCTGCAGAACTTCACCACGGCGATGCGTCACAAGGCCCGCATCCTGCGGCCGATGGTGCGCAAGGCATGGCTGGACCGCAGCAAAACCGCACGTAGCTTTGACCAGAAATTCGTCGCCTGCCCCTGGGACGAAGTGCTCGACTTGCTTGCGAGCGAACTATCGCGGGTCCGGACCGATCATGGTGCGGCCGCGGTGTTCGGCGGCTCCTATGGCTGGTCCAGCGCCGGCCGTTTTCACCACGCGCAGAGTCAGGTGCATCGCTTCCTGAACACGGCATTCGGCGGCTATGTGCGCTCGGTGAACAGCTACAGCGCCGGCGCCTCCGCCGTGATCCTGCCCCATATCCTCGGCAACTACGAAGCGCTCTCGCGCCACAACGTGACCTGGGATCAGGTCGCCGAACATAGCGACACCGTGCTCGCCTTCGGCGGCATGGCATTGAAGAATTCCGAGGTCGCTAGCGGCGGCATCAGCCGGCACATCGAGCGCGACGCGATGCAACGGGCCGTACAGCGCGGCGCCGTGTTCTACGGCGTATCGCCGCTGCGCGACGACATGCCGGAAGCGGCCGGCGCGCACTGGCTGCCGATCAAGGTCGGCACCGACGTGGCGCTGATGCTGGCGCTCGCCCACACGCTGCTAGTCGAAAATCTGTGGGACCGCGCCTTTGTCGCGCGCTATTGCACCGGCTTCGAAATCTTCGAGCGCTATCTGCTCGGCCACGATGACGGCACGCCAAAGGACGCGGCATGGGCCGCCGATATCGCCGGCATTTCGGCAACCACGATCATCGGCCTCGCCCGCCGACCTGCCGCGCGGACGCACGCTGATCACGGTCTCGCATTCGCTGCAGCGCGCGCAATATGGCGAACAGCCGGTGTGGATGGGCGCGGTGCTCGCGGCCATGCTGGGCCAGATCGGCCTCCCCGGCGGCGGATATAATTACGCGCTCGGAGCGCTCGGCCACACCGGCCGCCGTCCCCACGGCCTTCCGATTCCAACGCTGCCGCAGGGCAAGAACGGCGTCAGCGATTTCATCCCGGTGGCGCGCATCAGCGACATGCTGCTCAACCCGGGACAACCGTTCGACTACAACGGCCGCACGATGCGCTACCCCGACATCAAGCTGGTCTATTGGGCGGGCGGCAACCCGTTCCATCATCACCAGGACATCAACCGGCTGCGCCGCGCCTTCAACGTGCCGCAAACCATCGTCGTGCACGAGAGCGCCTGGACGCCGATGGCGAAATTCGCCGACATCGTGCTGCCGGCGACCATGACGCTGGAACGCGACGACATCGGCGCCGCCGCCACCGATCAAAGGCTGGTCGCGATGCGCAAGGCGATCGATCCGGTCGGCGAAGCGCGCGATGATTTCGATATTTTTACCGCGCTGTCACGGCGATTGGGCGTCGAACAGGCTTTCGCGGAAGGACGCGACAGCAGGCAGTGGCTGGCCCATCTCTACGAGCCGACGCGGCGCGTGCTCGCCGACGCCGGTTGCGACGCACCTGGCTTCGAGGAATTCTGGCGGTGCGGCGAACTTGGCGCTACCGCCGGCTCCCGATGACGGCGGCTTGCTGCGCGCCTTTCGCACCGATCCCGACAACAACAAGCTACCGACGCCGAGCGGCAGGATCGAGATCCATTCGAAGGCAATCGCGGGTTTTGGCTATGACGATTGTCCGCCGCATCCGGCCTGGCTGCCCTCGACTGAGCCTGTGACCGCGCGCCATCCGCTGACGCTGATCGCAAACCAGCCGGCGACGCGGTTGCACAGCCAGCTCGATTTCGGCGCCTACAGCCAGTCCAGGAAAATTGCCGGCCGCGAAGCCGTCCGTCTCAACCCCGCCGATGCAGCGCAACGCGGCATCGCCGATGGCGACATCGTCCGCCTGTTCAACGATCGCGGCGCGTGCCTGGCCGGCGCCACCGTTACGGACGACGTCATGCGCGGCGTGGTGCAATTGTCCACCGGCGCCTGGTACGATCCGGCGCCCGGTGCCGCGGAACATCCGCTTTGCGTTCACGGCAACCCGAACGTGCTCACCCGCGACATCGGCACCTCGCGGCTGGCGCAAGGCTGCTGCGGCCAGGTGACCGTGGTCGAGTGCGAAAAATACTCTGGCGCGTTGCCTGCCATCCGCGCCTTCGATCCTCCCGATCAGGATTAGAAACAGGTTCCGGTGTCGCGAGGGAGCGGCCGGAACAGTCGCAAATCCGCTGGCGCGGCGCTTTAAATTCGGGCAGTCCTAAAGGTATGCCCATTTCCAGTCGTTTCTTCGTTCAATCCACCACGGCGCTGTTGCTGGTCGGATTTCTCGCACTGCTCGGCATCGTCGGCATGACGTTCTGGCTAGGCGAGCGCGCGCAGGTCTATTTCAACGAAGTCATCGCGGCCCGCGATGCGCGCAGCGCCGCCGTCGATCTGCGCAACGCGCTGCAAACCGCCGAATCCAGCCAGCGTGGGTTCCTGTACACCGGCAACGAGGTCTATCTCGCATCCTACGGCCCGGCCAAGACGATGGCCGAGCGGCAGTTGGCGGCGGTCAACCGCTTGCTGGCTTCCTATGAGGGCCTCAATGCGTCGCTGCAGCGCCTCACGACCGTCATCAACGAGAAGTTCGCCGAGATGGACCTGACCATCGCCATGAAGCGCGATTACCGGGATGCGGATGCGCTCGCGCGAATCCGAACCAATCGCGGCAAGGCGCTGATGGACGAAGCCAATATATTCTTCGCCGGCATCATCAGCGCGACCGATGAACGCCTGACCACCGGTGTCGCCGAGCAGAGGGCAAATGCAACCCTGCTTCGGTTGTTCTCGATCATCAGCGGCATCGTGATCGTCATCGTGATCGGCATCGCCGCAGTCACCGTCGTGCGCTACACGCGCGAACTGCGCCGCGCGCGAACGGAGGTGAGCGTACTGAACGCAGGCCTGGAGCAGCGCGTCGAAGCCCGCACCGCCGATCTGGCGCGCGCGAACGCCGATATCCAGCGCTTTGTCCAGATCATATCGCACGACCTTCGCGCGCCGCTCGTCAGTATCGTCGGCTTTACCGCCGAACTTGAGGATAGCCTTGGGAGCCTGCGCCTGCTCGTCGACAGGGCCAATACCGGCAGCGGCGCCGACGATTCGGACCTGCAGGAAGCGCGCGCCGCCGCCACCGAACTGCTGCCCGAAGCGATCGGATACATCCGCTCCTCGAGCGACAAGATGGAGCGACTGATCAATGCGGTTCTCAAGCTCGCGCGCGAAGGACAGCGGCCGCTGAAGACCGAGACCGTCGACCTCAGGGAGATCGTCACCAGCGGCGCGGCCGCGATCCAGCATCAATTGTCCGAGGCCAGCGGGAAAATCGACATCGATCTCGGTGTACCCAGGATTGAGAGCGACCGTTTCTCTCTGGAGCTGATCGTCGGCAACCTGCTCGACAACGCCGTCAAATATCGCGCGGGGGACCGGCCGTTACACATCAAGGTACGGACACGGGCCATTGCCGACGACCGTGTCGAGATCGAAGTCACCGACAATGGCCGCGGCATCGCGGAGCGCGATAAAGAACGCGTCTTCGACCTTTTCAAGCGCTCGGGCACCCAGGACCAGCCGGGCGACGGCATTGGCCTCGCCCACGTCCTTGCCATCCTCCGCAACCTCGGCGGCGACATCAGCGTAACGAGCGAACTCGGCCGCGGCACCAGCTTCCGCCTGACGATGCCGCGGGCGCTGATAACAACCGAGACTATTGCCGCCTGATCCAAAAATCCCGATAACAGAATTCGGTCGGCCGGGAAGGAGCAGGCCGTGGGGGGCGATAATGTTACCAGGTAACACAGCAATGCGCCGGCAGGTCATCTGGCTGGGCATTGCCGTTTTTGGGCCGGGCTTGATCGCCGTGTCCGCGCCATCCGCAGCGCAGGGCGGCCCGCCCGGCATTACCATGCCCAGGACTTTGCCGCCGTTCGATCCCGCCGCCCCTGCCTGCCGTCCTCCGCCGGACCTCGAAAAGGTGCTCGCTTTCTCGCAAGACACATCACGCGAGTTCATGCAGGGTGTCGATCAGGGGCTGGCGGCCGCGGCAAAGGATCGCGGCCTGCAATATCGCCTGCTCGTCGCCGACAGTGACGCGGCCAAACAGGCCGAGCACGTACGATCGCTCGTCGCTGCCAGGACCGGCGGGGTCGTCGCATCGGCGGTGGATTCGGCGTCGCTCGGTCGGCGCCTGCAGGAAGTCATCTGGTCGGGCGGCTATATCGGCACCGTCGTCGCGCCGCCCGCCACCTCGCTGCTGAATGCTCCGCAATACCTCACCGGCAAGGTTCTGGGCGACGCGGCGAGCGCCCATATCAAGGGAACGCTCGGCGGCAAGGCCAAGGTCGTGCTGCTAACCCAGGACAGCCTGGAATTCCTCGCGCCGCGTTTCGTCGCGTTGCGCGATTCCCTGCGTGACATTCCGGGGGCCAACATCGTTGCCGACATCTCGCCCACTCCCGTCAGCAAGGAAGGCGGCTTGGCGACCATGCGGACCATCCTGCTCGCCAATCCGGATGTCGACGTGGTGCTCGGCGCCGACAATGTGGTGCTCGGTGCGCTGGCCGCGTTACGCGCCGCGGGCAAGACGCGCCCAAACCAGTTTCTCGGCGGCATCGACGGCGAGCCGGAGGCGGTGTCGGAAATCAAAAAGGGCAACACGCCCTATCGCGTCAGCATCAGCCTGGCCTCACCGGTTTTCGGCTACGCCATGGGCCAGCACGCCGCCGACTGGCTCGAGGGCAAGAGCATCCCGCAGGCGATGGATATCCTGCCGAGCCCGCTCACGGCCGCGAACATTGCGCAGTACGAGGCTGATCTCGCCAATCCCGGACGCGTCTACGCCGACCCGGCGCGGCGCGCGGCTTACTTAAAGATGTACGGCAACATCTGTTACGACAGCCGCGACCAGTATCTGAATTTTCCCTGGTCGTCAGAGCGGAAGTAGCGGCAGTTCTCGCCGTCAGGCTCTCACCCGAAACGCTGATCGTACCTGCTCACCGTCAGCTCGCTCACGTCGATATCCGGCTTTCGTCCCGACATCAGATCCGCCAGCACCCTCCCCGAGCCGCACGCCATGGTCCAGCCGAGCGTGCCGTGGCCGGTGTTGAGATGCAGATTGCTGTAACGCGTCGCGCCGATGATCGGCGGCCCGTCCGGCGTCATCGGGCGCAGGCCGCACCAGAACGTCGCCTTACTCAAGTCGCCGCCGCGCGGAAACATATCAGTCAACGAATGATCGAGCGTCGCGCGCCGGGCCGCGTCGAGCGTGTTGGAATAGCCCGAGATTTCCGCGGTGCCGCCGACGCGGATGCGGTCACCCAGCCGTGTGATCGCTACCTTGTAGCTCTCGTCCATCACGGTGGACACGGGCGCACCGTCGGCATCGATGACGGGCACCGTGATCGAATAACCCTTTACCGGATAGACCGGAACGGGAATGCCGATCGGCTTCAGCATCCGCGGCGACCAGCTTCCGAGCGCCGCGACATAGGCATCGGCCTGCAGCAGCCCCGCGCTGGTGACGACGCCGGTGATCTTGCCGCCTTCCGTCTCCAGCCGTTCGATGCCGGTGTTGAACTTGAACTGCACACCGAGCTTTGCTGCTTCTTTGGCAAGCGCCTGCGTGAACATGTGGCAGTCGCCGGTCTCGTCCTGCGGCAGCCGGAGTCCGCCGACGAACTTCACCTTCGAGGCGGCGAGCCCGGGCTCCGCGGCAATGCAGCCGGCAGGATCGAGCACTTCGTAGGGCACGCCATACGCTTTGAGCACCGCGATATCCTCGCCGGTGCCGTCGAGCTGCTTCTGCTTGCGAAACAGTTGCAGCGTGCCCTGGCTGCGCTCGTCATATTTGATCCCGGTCTCGGCGCGCAGCGCACGCAGGCAATCGCGGCTGTATTCGGCGATCGGAATCATCCGGCTCTTGTTGATGGCGTAGCGTTCTGCCGTGCAGTTGCGCAGCAACTTCAGCATCCACCACCACATCACGGGGTCGAGCTTGGGCCAGATCACCAGCGGCCCGTGCCGCATCAGCAGCCATTTGATGGCTTTCACCGGCACGCCGGGGCCGGCCCAGGGCGAGGAATAGCCGGGCGAGACCTCGCCGGCATTGGCGAAGGAAGTTTCCTGCGCGGGCTCGGCCTGGCGGTCGACGACCGTCACCTCATGGCCGGCGCGCGCCAGATAGTAGGCCGTGGTGACGCCGATGACGCCACTGCCGAGAATAATGACTTTCACGATCCCTCACGCATCCGCCGCGGGATTGTCCCGCGGCTTCTGTTGCTCATGAGAGCAAGGATCAGGCCACGCGCTTGATGGCGTCGCCGAGGATCGAAACGATATCGTCGATATGGCTCTTCTCGACGATCAATGGCGGCGACAGCGCAAAGGAGTCGCCGCTCATGCGCAGATAAAGCCCGCGATTGAAGCAATCGACCATTACGTCATAGCCGCGCGCGGCGACGCCTTCCTTGCGGGGTGCGACTTCAACCGCCCCCATCAGGCCGACATTGCGGATGTCGATCACGTTCGGCAGGCCTTTCAGCGAATGCAGCGCATCGCGCCAGTATTCGGCCATCGACGCGCCGCGCGTGAGCAGCCCTTCGTCCTTGTAGATGTCGAGCGTCGCAAGGCCCGCCGCGCAGGCGGTCGGATGCGCCGAATAGGTGTAGCCGTGGAACAGCTCGATGGTGCCCTCGGGGCCGTTCATCAGCGCGTCATGGACCTTGCGGCTGGCGAACACCGCGCCGCAGGGCACGGTGCCGTTGGTGATGCCCTTGGCGGTCGTCATCATGTCAGGCGTGACGCCGAAATAGTCCGCCGCGAACGGCGCGCCGAGGCGGCCGAAGCCGGTGATGACCTCGTCGAAGATCAGCAGGATGCCGTGCTTGTCGCACAGTTCGCGCAAGCGCTTCAGGTAGCCCTTCGGCGGCGGCAGCACCGCGGTCGAACCCGGCACCGGCTCGACGATGACGGCGGCGATGGTGTCAGCGCCGTGCAGCGCCACCATCCGCTCGACGTCGTCGGCGAGTTCGGCGCCATGCTCCGGCTCATCCTTTGCAAACGCGTTGCGGGCGAGATCATGGGTGTGACGGATGTGGTCGACGCCGGGCAGATGGGTCGCAAACGCACGGCGGTTCGCTACCATGCCGCCGACCGACATGCCGCCGAAGCCGACGCCGTGATAGCCGCGCTCGCGGCCGATCAGGCGGGTCCGCGTTCCCTGTCCGATGGCGCGCTGATAGGCCAGCGCGATCTTCAGCGCGGTGTCGACCGACTCGGAGCCGGAATTGGTGAAGAAGATGCGGTCGAGCCCTTTCGGCGCGATCTCGGCAAGCCGCTCGGCGAAATCGAACGCCAGCGGATGGCCCATGTTGAACGAGGGCGCGAAGTCGAGGTTCGTCAGACTGCGCTCGACGGCGCTGGCGATCTGGCGGCGGCCGTGGCCGGCATTGACGCACCAGAGGCCCGCCGAACCGTCGATCACCTTGCGGCCGTCCACCGTCGTGTAGTGCATGCCCTCGGCGGAAGCGAACAGCCGCGGCGCTTTCTTGAACTGCCGGTTGGCCGTGAACGGCATCCAGAACGAATCGGTTTGCAGGGTGTTCGGCTTCTGATGAAGGGTCACGGACGGCTCCTGGGGCTGGCGGCTGAAGCCGCTACCGGGCCACGCTCGGAAAGCCGCAACAAGTCCTTTTCTTCGCCGCTGCAACCCATTGATTTTGCTAGCCACGTCGAGGCATATTTGTTCGATCCGAAACACTTGCAACAGGGATTTGCGATGAGCGTCGATATCGGTGGGCGACTCCGCTTCGTTCGGGCGCGCCACAAGCTGTCCCAGCGCGAACTCGCCAAGCGCTCCGGCGTCACCAATTCGACGATCTCGCTGATCGAATCGAACCAGATGAACCCCTCGGTCGGGGCGCTAAAACGCATCCTCGACGGCCTGCCGATGGGGCTCGCCGAGTTCTTCGCCATCGAACCCGAGCGGCCGCGCAAGGCGTTCTACCGCGCCGACGAATTGACCGAGATCGGCAAGAAGCCGATCTCCTTCCGCCAGGTCGGCGACAATCTGTTCGGCCGGAGCCTGCAAATCCTGAAAGAGCGCTACGAGCCGGGCAGCGACACCGGCCGCGTGCCACTCACCCACGACGGCGAGGAAGGCGGCATCGTGGTTTCGGGCCGGCTCGAGGTCACCGTCGACGACGAGCGCCGTATCCTCGACCCCGGCGATGCCTATTATTTCGAAAGCCGGCGGCCGCATCGCTTTCGCTGCGTCGGCGGCAAGCCGTGCGAAGTGATCACGCCTGCACGCCGCCGACGTTCTGAGGGAGGCTTCATCATGCGCAAGGTCTGGATCGAGGCGGCGCTGAACGGCGCCATGGAGCCGCAGGTTTCAACCGGGCATTCCCGATACGGTTGAGACGATCGTGGCCGAGGGCGTCGCCTGCGCGCGCGCCGGCGCCACCATCATTCACGCCCACGCCTATGACGGCGGCGGGCCGCAGACCCACGATTGGCAGGTGTATGCGCGCATCATCGAAGGCATTCGCAATCAGGTGGACGTCCCCGTCTATCCGTCCTACCCGGCATTCACGACGGACGGCGATGCCGCGCTTGCCGACGTATCCGCTCGCTATGCCCATATCGAAGCGCTTGTCGAACGCGGCCTGCTCGAATTCGCCCTCATCGACCCCGGCAGCGTCAATTTCACGCTGACAACGACGACATTGGCCGCCAAGCCGGCCGGCACCTACCTGAATCCCGAAGACCATGTCCGGTATGTGCTCGACTTTGCCGCACGGCATGGGCTCCACCCGGATTTCGCGATCTACGAACCCGGCTTCATGCGCGCCGGCGCGGTGCTGGCCCGCGCGGCCGGCACCAGGGCTCCGATCTACCGTTTCATGTTCTGCAACCAGATCGCGGTCGGCTTTCCGCCAAAGCCTTATGCGCTATCGGCTTATCTGGCGCTGCTGGAGGAGGAAGCGCCCGGCGCGCCCTGGATGATCGCAGGCGTCAGCGCCGATATCCGGCCCTTGATCGGCGAGACGGTCAGGCGCGGCGGCCATATTCGCGTCGGCCTCGAGGATGCGCCGCTCGGCACAAAGGCGAGCAATCTCGAAATGGTTGAAGAGGCGGTGCGGATGGTGCGTGACCATGGCGGCGAACCGGCTACGCCGGCTGAGATGCGGCAAGCGCTGGCGGGCCATGATCTTTAGCGTCATTGCCATGCAATGGCGCCGTTTGTTCCAGTAGTATCCCGGATGCCCCAAGCACAATTTAGCACATAAGTTCCTCGCGATTTTTCAGACATTGCGGGGAGCTTATGGACGCCAGAAAGCTGAACGTTGTTTCGCATATCAGCCTGACTTCCAAACAGCTCCGTGACCTGGCGGAAGAGGCAGAATTGCCGCTTCTGACCTACCTGCTCGGCATGGTGGCCCTCGAAGCGGAAAAGGCATTGCAGGACGGCAGTCGTAGTGATGGGGTACTGACGACGCGTGTGGTGGCCGATTTAGCGCGAAACTAGGCGGATGCCCGGCGCAAGCCCGGGCATCACAAACTCGTTAGCACCCCGCCCGTTCAGTTTGACAGCGCGCTCGAAAGTACCAACTCCAGTTCCTGCCTGACATCGTCGAGCGGCTGCGCGCTGCGCGCGGCGCGGCACATCGCGACCGTTCCTTCCATCGACGCAACGACGAGCGCCGCGAGCCGTCGCGCCCGTGCCGGCATCACCCCCTCGTGCCGCAGCGCCGTGACCATGATTTTCTGCCAATCGGCGAACACGCCGTCCGCCAGATCGAGCAGCCGCCGCTGCGCGGCCTGGTCCGGCGCGCCCGCATTGTCGGTCGCATCGCTGACAAACTGCTCGACCGCCACCGCCAGCACCGGACAACCCGCCTGGAATTTTGTCCTCTCCAGCGTCTGGCGCCACAGCGAAATGAACGCGTGCAGGCCACCGATGGCGCCCTGCTTTTGCGTCAGATGTCTGAGCGGCCCTGAGACCTGCCTGCCCGCGAACGCCAACGCGTCCTCGATCAGTTGCTGCTTGCCACCCGGAAAATGATGACCGATCGACCCCCGCGGGGTACCGGTATGGCGAACGACCTCGCGCATGCTGGTGGCGTTCACGCCGCGCCGGCTCATCAGATCGGCAGCGCCTGCCACCATTTTCGCGCGCGTATCCGACGTCATCGAGATCCTCTCCGGCTGGATCGCCCACAATATGACACTTGACATAGCGAGCGCAACATGGAGCTATTACGATCGTCATATCAAAGAAGCGCGGAGGAAACGAACATCATGACCGAAGGCAAGATCCGCACCGAAACCCACGACCGCATCTTCCGGATCGTCATCGACAACCCCGCCAAGAAGAACGCCTTCTCGCCGGCCATGATGGAGCAGTTGTCGGACGCGCTGACCGAACTCCACAACAACGACAGCTATTGGGTCGGCGTGATCTGCGCCGAGGGCAAGGATTTCACCGCCGGCCTCGACATGCCGAAATTCTTCGGCCCCAACGCCGAGAAGCGAAATTCCAGGGAAGGCAATGTCGACGTATTCGGCCTGCAGAAGCGTTGCAAGAAGCCGATCGTCACGGCGGTTCAGGGCATCGTCTTCACCATCGGCATCGAACTGATGCTGGCGGGCGACATCGTCGTCGCGGCCGATGACAGCAGGTTCTGCCAGATGGAAGCCAAACGCGGCATTGCGCCGCTCGGCGGCGCGCATTTCCGTTTCCTGTCGCGCACTGGCTGGGGCAACGCGATGTATCATCTGTTTCTGTGCGACGAATTCACGGCGCCGCGCGCCCGCGAGATCGGGCTGGTTCAGGAGGTGGTGCCGGCGGGGCAACAGGTGGAGCGCGCGATGGCGCTTGCCGCGATCATTGCGCAAAATGCGCCCCTCGGCATTCAGGTTACCAAGGAAGCGGCCTTGCAATATATCGAGCACGGAGAGGCTGCGGCCATCGCCCACATCCCAAAGGTGCGCGAGCGCGTGCTGAACAGCGCCGACGCGCGCGAAGGCATTCAATCCTTCATCGAGCGGCGCACCGCGGTATTTCAGGGACGGTGAGACGGGAGGCGAAGTTTTCCCTGACGCGCCACATCATTCCATCTTGATTCCGGCGTCCGTGATGACCTTGCTCCAGCGCCCGATCTCGTCGGCGACGAAGACGCGGAATTCATCCGGGCCGTCGCCGACGGCCACGATGCCCTGTTCGGCGAGTTTGGCCTTCATCGCAGGATCAGCAAGTGCCTTCTTCGCCTCGGCGGCCACGCGGTCGACGATTTCCTTAGGCGTGCCCGCCGGCGCAATGATGCCGGCCCAGGTTCCGGATACGAAGTCCGGCACGCCCTGCTCCGCCATCGTCGGAACGTCGGGCGCCGCCGGAATCCGCTCTTTCGCGGTGACGACGATGGCCTTGGCATTGCCGGAGCGGACCTGCGGCATCAGCGGACCGACGATGTCGAACATCACGTTGATCTGTCCGCCGACGGTATCCTGCAGCGCTCCGGCCGTGCCCTTGTAGGGAATGTGCTGCATCTCGATGCCCACGCGGCTCTTGAACATCTCCATCGTCAGATGCGCCGCGGCGCCGACGCCGCTGGATGCGAAGTTAAGCTGGCCGGGCTTGGACTTGGCGAGCGCGACCAGTTCCTTCACGTTGTTCGCCGGTAGCGAGGGATGCGCGATCATGATCAGCGGCGCAACGCTCATCAGGGAAACGTAGGTGAAGTCCTTGAGCGTGTCGTAAGGCAGCTTGGGATTGAGCGTGGCATTCACGGCATGCGCCGCGATGACGGTGCCGAACGTGTAGCCGTCAGGCGCAGCCTTGGCGACGACGTCGGTGCCGATGATGGCGTTGGCGCCGGGCTTGTTTTCGAAGACAATGGGCTGGCCCAACGCCTCGGAGATTTTTTGCCCGACGAGGCGCGCCATCAGGTCGGTGTAGCCGCCGGGCGTGTAAGGTACCACCATACGGATGGGTCGGTTCGGCCAGCCCTGTGCCAGCGAATGGCCGGCGCTGGCGAGCAGGATGGAGAACGCTGCAACAGCGCCGAATAGTCGTTTCATGACGTAGCTCCCTTAAACCGCTCGCGCGCGAGTCCGCGCGGCGGATTTTCTTCTTTCGGCCTCTCTGGCGCGTTCCCTTGGCAACGCGACCGATCATTTGGCGCTCACCGCTTTTAGCTGCCTGACCCGGCGAATGGCAACCGGCACGCAGCCGCGGCCCACCTTACGCCTCTAACCTCGTTGAAGGATACGTTCGTACCGGTGACGGAGACGCTGCGGTCGCGGGTCGCCGGTCTGACAACGCAGGATCGCAATAATGGCCCGGACAGGAAACCGGCCGCAATGTAAAACGTATCTCATGGGCATCGACAAAGGAGCAACGCAATGCGCGCCATCGTCCTGGCTCTCGCGTTTCTGTTCGGCCTCGCCGCGCCCGCATTCGCCGACGACGTCGCCGCAGCGCAAGGCGTGATCCGCGCGCAGGAACAGGCGCTCATCCGTGGCGATGCTGCAGCTGCCTATTCCCATGCCGCGCCCGAGATCAAGCAGCTGTTTCCGCAGGCCGACATCTTCCTGCAAATGGTGCAGCAGGCCTATCCGCCGATCCACCGCCACAAGAGTTTTGAATTCGGTGAAGCGCGCGCGGCCGGCGGCCGGATCGCACAACGTGTCCACATCATCGACGACAATGGCGAGGCCTGGGAGGCGATGTATACGCTGGAGCAGCAGAGCGACGGCAGCCTGAAGATCACCGGGTGTTCACTGTTGAAGGCGGGTCAGGCGGTATAGCGCCGCAATGCAAAATGCCGTCGTATACCCGAGACGGGCCTTGCTTCCGCGGATTAGCCAAATATACTTCGACAGATTTTGCGCGTTTTGGTTGTCGGCCGGTCAGGCCGTCCAAGAGATTGTTTACGCGATATTTGGAACGCCTTCGTTCCGAAATTCATATTGGGCCTGGAATTGGGCAGGCCAACGCTCGCTGCGACGGGAAGCATTCGCAGGCGGGCTGCTTTTGCGGGAGAGCGCCAGCATGGGCACTGCAGCGAAAAAGAAGACCCCGACGCGAAAGAAAAAGCCCGAGCGCAAACTGACGCGCGGCACGATGATCGATCTGTACGAGGCGCGGCAATATCTCGGACTTGATACGCTCAAGGAAACCGGCCTGCGCATGCCGGTCGAGGTCTACTTCAAGGATCCGGCGGTCGCGGCAAGCAACGAAGCCGCCGGCTTCGACAACGAATTCACGACGCCTTGGGAGCCCGGTCTCCGCGACGGCCCGACCAGCGCACGCTTCGCCGTCGTCGACTACGACGCGACCAACAACATGCTGACGCCCCCGGCGATCTGGGACCGGAACGAAGAACTGTTATCTGGCGCCCGACGGAAGACCGTTCTCGACGACAACGACGAAGAAGCTCTTCCAGTACCACCAGCTCAGCGTCTGGGCGATCGTTCAGAACACGCTCGATTTCTTCGAGAGCGGCATTGGGCTCGGCCGCAGGATCACCTGGGCGTTCGAGGGCAACCGGCTGATCGTCGTGCCGCATGCCGGATACGGCGAGAATGCCTATTACGATCGGGCCAGCAAGTCGCTGCAGTTCTACTGGTTCGACGGCGAGAAGGGCACGGTCTTCACCTGCCTTTCGACCGACATCGTCAATCACGAGTTCGGCCACGCCGTGCTCGACGGCCTGCGGCCGCTACTATCTACGAGTCGGTCGGCGCGCAAACCGCCGCCTTTCACGAGTTCCTCGGCGACCTCACCGCGATCCTGATGGCGTTCCGCAACAATGCGTTTCGCAAGGTCGTGCTTGAAGGAAAGCAACGGCAACCTCGACCACTGCGCAGTTGCTGGCCGGCCTCGCCCAGCGAGTTCGGCGAGGCGACCGACGAACGCCCCATATCTGCGCAGCGGCCTGAATCGACCAGCACGATGAAGAAGCTCGCCGGCAATCTCGAGCCGCATGCGCTGTCGGAGGTGCTGACCGGCGCCATGTTCGACATTCTCAAGGGGGTGTTCGCCAAGCACCACGAAGAACGAGGTGAAGCGCTGGAAGGCAGGCCGCAGCAAGAAGCCGAGCGACGTGCGAGCGCTGGCCGACACCGTTCCTCGCATGCAGATGCTCGCCATCCAGCCGCTCGATCTGCTGCCGCCCTGCGCGGTGACATTCCGGGACTACGCCCTCGCCGTGCTGCGCTGCCGAGCAGGTCGCCAATCCGACCGACCCCTCGGGCTATCGCGCAGCTGATGCTCGACTGCTTCATCAAGCGCGGCATTCTCGCGGAAGCCGACCGCAAGCGCGCTGCTCGAGCCGGCGCCGGTGTTCAAGCGCCCGGCGCTCGACGTCTTCCACCCCGTCGATTCGATCGCCGCCTCGCGCGGCGGCGCCTATCGCTTTCTCGACGACAACCGCGCCAAGCTCTCATTCCGCTCAACGCCGATATCGTCATCACCGAGATCGTGCGCGCCAACAAGCTGCACGCGGGACGGGTTGCCGCTGCCCGAGCAGATCATCGTGCAGTATCATCTGGCGCGAGGAGCTGCTGCTCGAAGGCAAGCGATTCGGCCGCTTCGCCGGCGAACGGACGACGATGCTCTGCGGCGCCACCATGGTGCTCGACCAGAACGGCAACCTGATTCACTGGTCGCGCAAGCCCGGCAGCGCGGACCGTCGGCGAGTCGAAAGCGGCGCTGGCGGAACAGGCCGACGGCGTGCGGCGGCGCGACGGAACTTCTCGACACGATCGCGGCGCGCATCGCGGCGGGCATGATCGGCGAAACGATCGGCGGCGAGCTCGGCCTGCTCGAGCGCGCCTCGCCGCCATTCAGCGTCGAGCAGGTCGACGGCACGATCCGCTTCGGCCTGGCGCCGCACTTCTCGCTCCGCGGCGATGCACGCACACGACGACACGGGAGACCGCCAATGGCAGATAAGCTTCTGATCCGGCTCTTCGACGTCGGCCTCGGCGATTGCATCTATTGCCGCATTCCCAAGGCGCACAGAAGACGGCCGCGATTTCCACATCCTCATCGATTGCGGAACGCTGAGCAGCACCGACTATCTGTCGACCGCGATCGACAATCTGAAGACGCTGCTGCCGCTGATCGACGGCAAGCGCCACGTCGATCTCCTGGTCGTCACCCATGAGCACAAGGACCACATGACCGGCTTCGGCCTGAAGCTCTGGGACGGTCTTTCGTTCGGCGCCATCTGGATGAACGCCGCGATGGATCCCAACCATCCGGAGGCGAAGAAGGCAAAGAAGCTCCACAGCTTCGCCGCCGATGCCATGGCGCAGGCGCTGCGGCTCAATCTGGCGCTCGGCCCGCAGCTGATGGAGCTCGCCGCACGCCATGGCGCTCAACAAGAACGCGATGAAGACGCTTCGCGAGACGCTGCCCAAGGCGAGCAAGATCAAGCCGACCTACGTCCATGCCAAGTCGAAGCAAGACCGATCTCGCCTTGCCGCTCAAGGGCGCCACCATCAGCGTGCTCGGTCCCGAACGCGACATCGACTTCTACTATCTTGGCGAGGAAGGCGATCCCGTCGCTGCGACGGCCTTGGGCTTCATCGACACCGGCCTGCCCGACCCGTCGACCGCCGTGCCAGAGCCGGAAGCCGTTCCGGCGCCGGCGCAATATCGATCCCGGCCGACTTCCGCCAGTTGCGCTCGCGCATGCTGTCGACCGCGCTCGCCTTCGCCGATCTCGACGGCAAGGTCTGCAACAACACCAGCGTCGTGCTGCTGATCGAATGGAAGGGCAAGCGGCTGCTGTTCGTCGGCGACGCCGAATGGGACGGCGAGCTTCAAGGAGGGCAAGAAGGCAAACTGCGCCTGGAACGTGATGTGGAACCTGCGCAAGAAGCAGCTCGAACGGCCCGCTCGCTTTCTACAAGATCGGCCATCATGGCAGCGTCAACGCCACCCCGTGGGGACAGACGCCCGCCGCCAGCAAGGGCGAGCCGCTCGCCATTCTCGAACGCGATCCTGCCCGGAGACGTCGAAGGCCAAGGCCAAGGCGATCGTTTCGACGCGTCGCGGCAACTACGAGACGATTCCGCGCACTGACCTGCTTGCCGAGATCGGCAAGCGGGTCTCCAACACCAAGAACTACGCCGATGCGTTCAAGAAGGCTGGCAAGAAGACTTCAGACGTACCGAAGTTCGGCGAGTTCGAGAAGAAGTCGTTCGCGAAGCCGCAGCCGCTGCGCACCGATCTCGAACGCATGCTGCAGGAGCAGAAGGGCTTCGTTGACGTCGAGATCGAGGCGTAAGCAAGCAGGCCCGAAAGGCGGGTGGCGTGGTTTACGTCCGCCGGTGGCGTAGCGCGACCTGCGGCAACCCCGGATAAACGAGTGATCCATTTCACTTACGCGCTATAGTTGTTGATGTATCATCAGACTTCGCCGAGCCGCAGATCGCTGCGCGCGCTGACTCAACTGGCGCATCGCAACAGGTAAGGAGTCGCATCATGGCGGACGAGAAACCTCGCAATATTAACGATCGACCCGACGACGAAGTCGCCAAGACGTTGGACGAATACCCGAACGATCTTCACAATGACCCGGACGACATGCCGGGTCCCACTGCCCCGGACGTGGCCGCGCTGACTCAATGGCGGGTGGCGAAGTGCCTGCTCCGGCTGCGTGATCAGATCAACGCGAAATTTCCCGGTCGTGATAAAGGGAGCGACGGCACTATTGGTGATCAGGCGCACTGCCCCGGTAGCTCGGACCATTGTCCGAACATCAACGATGGCGGGGTCGGAGTCGTCACGGGCATGGACATTACCCATGACCCCGCGCACGGGCTGGACGCGGGCGACATTGCGGAGAAGCTTCGCCTGAGTCACGATCCGCGCATCAAGTACATCATCTCAAATCGCCGGATCGCCAATTTCCAGCCTCTGGACGGTCAACCCGCGTTTGCCTGGCGCCCGTACACCGGCAGCAACCCTCACGAAAAGCATTTCCATATTTCAGTTAAGCCCGGCAAGTCCGGCCCCGGCAGCTACGACACCACGACCGACTGGAGCATCTAGGACCGTGCGGTGCGCGTGCGAACGCAAGGAGTAAGCACGATGAAACGAGGGCTGCTTTCGACGGCAATGCTGCTTGCTGCATTCGCGGCGTCCGGCGCGGGCGCGGCGGAATACAAAGGTATTTGCGAGGCCTCCGCCGGGGCCTTCATCGACGGCACCCATTTCGCCGTGGCAAGCGACGAGACGAACAGGCTTCAGATCTATGAACGCGGCAAGCCCCAACCGATCGGAAACGGGATCGACATGGAGGCCTTCACGTCGTTCGACAAATCCGATCTTGAAGCGGCCGCGGTGATCGGCGACCGGGTTTATTGGATGAGCTCGCATTCGTTCAACAACCAGGGCGAGGACAAACCCAAACGCAAGGTATTCTTTGCGACAAAGATCGTGCAGGCCAACGGAAAGCCGACGCTGGAGAGCGTCGGAAAGCCGGTGAAATCGCTCCGCGATCCCCTTGCCAAAGCCGCCGGTGTCAAGCCGGGGGAGATGAATATCGAAGCGCTGACAGCCACGCCCGACGGCGCTCTCTTGATCGGGTTGAGGGCGCCGCTTCGTAATGGAATGGCGCTCGTCGTCCCGTTCAAGAACCCGGGTGCGGTGGTCGACAACCCAAGCACGCCCCCTGATTTCGGCGAGGCCGTTCCGGTCAAGCTGGAAGATCGCGGGTTCCGAAGCATGGAGACGCTTGGCAGCGGCACGGCCGAATACGCGATCGTCGCCGGCCCCGTATCCGACAGCGCGAAGGGATTTGCGCTGTTCCGGTGGTCCGGTCCAGGGACCGATCCCGTCGAGGTCAAAGGTGTGGATTTGACCGGAATCAAGCCGGAAGCGGCGATGTCGGTGCCCGGTCAAAACCTGCTACAGCTTCTGAGTGACGATGGCGATATTTGCAGCGACGAGGACGATGTATCGAAGCGCAGGTTCAGGAGTATCGATGTCACTCCGTGAGCTGAGAAGCTCACTCGAAGTCGAGAAGACTCAAGAAGACCTTACGCCATCGCCAACCGCTGCCGCGCGCGCAGCAGCAGCAACAGCATGATGCCGATATTCAGCCCGTTCCACGCCATCCCATTGGCGAAGGCTGCGGCGTAGGAGCCGGTGGCGTCGAAGATCGCGCCCGAGATCCAGCCGCCGAACGACATGCCGAACACGGACGCGAAGATCACGATGCCGACACGTGTCGCGGCTTCCGATGCCGGCATCGCCTCGCGCACGATGATGGCGTAGCTCGGCACGATGCCGCCCTGGAACAGGCCGAACATCGCCGAGATGACGTAGAGCGAGGTCAGGCTGTCGAAGAACAGATAGAACAGGAGCGCGGTGCCCTGAGCCACCGAGCCGATCAGCAGCGTGCGGATGCCGCCGATCTTGTCGGCCAGGAAGCCTGAACCGATCCGGCTGATGATGCCGAAACCCAGCATCAGCGACAGCATCTCGGCGCCGCGCGCCACGCCGTAGCCGAGATCGCCGCAATAGGCGACGATGTGAACCTGCGGCATCGACATCGCCACGCAGCAGGCGATCGCCGCGAGCGACAGCATCACCGTCAGCGCATTGGTGGAAAGGCGTACATCCACGCGGGGCGGCGGTGCGTTTTCATGGTTGCGCTGCGCCCCCGCCCCCATCAGCATCCGCAAGCCGATCAGCGCCAGCGTCATCGCCACCGCCGTGAAGATACCGATCGCGATATGGGTGTTGCGCCAGCCCATTGTCTCGATGCCGTGGTTGATCAGCGTCGGCCAGATCGCGCCGCCGATGTAATTGCCGCTGGCGGCAACGGCGACCGCGAGCCCGCGGTAGCGGTCGAACCAGTGCGAGGCCTCCGCCATCAGCGGTCCGAAAGTGGCCGACGAGGACAGCCCGATCGCGAAATGCACCAGAATGAATTGCCAGATCGAAGATGACATCCCCGCGACGACATAGCCCAGGCCCAAAATGCCGATGCCGAGCCCGATGGCGGTGACGATGCCGTAGCGGTCGGTGATCTTGCCGGTCAGCACCGCACCGGAGCCGAATCCGAGCATGATCATCGTGAAGGCCAGCGAGGCGGTGCCGCGGCTCGCAGCGAACTCGGTCTGCACCACGGGAAGCGCCACCACCACCGACCACATGCCGACGCTGCCGAGCGAACCGATCAGCACGGCTACGGCAAGCCGGAGCCATGCCCGGCGCGAGTCGGGAATAAACAGGTCGGAATCTCGAGTGAGTTCAGAAGAAATTGCCACGGCGTACACAACTTCGTAGGCAATTCGCCTAAGGTCAAGCCACATTGCCGCGATATTGGGCATGCAGATGTGGTGGGACAGAGCCCCGTCAGCGCCTCGTCGGTCCCTTGGCTGAATCGGCCGATAGCATTAGGTTGCCGCCATGTTCGTTCGCTTGACGAGGCCGGGACGCGCCAAGGCGGGGTGGTTGATCGCCCTGCTCTATCTGTTTTGCGTGCTCGCGCCCGGCGTCGCGCTGGCGCTCGGCGACGCCGCGTCGTGCCTGATGACCGAACTCCCGACGACCGGCGCCGCGCATGTTCATGACGGTGCGCAGCCGCTGCATGCGGCGAGCGTCGCGCACCAGCATGGCGAAGAACATCAACACCACGTCGATGCCGGCCACGCCACGCATGATCACGACAGGCATCAGCACGGCGGCAAGACTTCGCCGGAGCCGTGCTGCGCCATGATGTGCATTGCGGCAATTGCAGCCGATCCGCCTGCGGTCACAACGCCCGTGCAACCGATCTCGTTCTGCGTTTCCGAGATCGTCCAGCGCCTGCCGGGTAAGGCGCCCCCTCTGCTCTATCGTCCTCCGATCGGCTGATCCGACGTAACGGTGCGTGCGGCCGCGCTTCGCCGGCGCGCGCATGCCTGCACCTCCACGGATCGAGCTCAATGTGCCGCGCGCCGCCGCGGCCGATCGCTGACGAAAAAGAGAAAGCATATCGAATGAAAAACATCATCACGGCCGGCCTCGCAATGGCCGCCCTGTCGGCATGGCCGGCGCCTGCCACCAGCCACGACAAGCACGCCCACGAAACCTGGTCGGCCGGCGAGCCCGGCAATCGCCAAACGCCCTCGCGCACCATTGAGGTCGAGATGAGCGAGATGGCCTACACGCCGTCGCGCATCGAGGTGAAGCGCGGCGAGCAGATCCGCTTCGTGATCCGCAATGCCGGCCAGGAAGACCACGAATTCCTGCTCGCCACCACGGAAGAGAACCTGAAGCATGCCGAGGAAATGAAGAAGCATCCGCACATGGAGCACGACGATCCGAACGGCGTGCGGCTGGCGCCGGCGAAATCGGCCGAGATCGTCTGGAAATTCACCAAGGCGGGCACGTTCGAATATTCCTGCCTGATCCCCGACCATCGCGACTACGGCATGATCGGCCAAATCCAGGTGAAATGAAGTGACGGTGCAGTGAATGCTGCAAGCTCAAGGAGACAAAAATGAAGAAGCCAGTTCTCACTCTGGCGGCCGCGATATTCGCCACCACCTTGTCGCTGTCAGCCGCAATCGCGCAAGGCAACGCCGTCCAGGGCGAAGTCAGGAAGATCGACGAGGCTGCCGGCAAGGTCACCCTCAAGCACGGCCCGATCAAGAGCCTCGGTATGGACGTTGGCATGACCATGACCTTCCGCGTCAAGGACCCCGCGATGCTCAAGGAAGTGCAGGTCGGCGACAAGGTCGAGTTCGAGGCGGAGCAAGCCGCGTCGGGATATACGGTGACGAAGATGCAGAAGAGCAACTGACTGCCGCGTCCACGTCGTCTCGACATTGCGGCGTGAAGCCGTAGGATGGCGTCGAGCGAAAGCGAAACCCATCGGCACCATACGGCGCGGCTCCGACAGCCGCGCCTGGATCATTGCCTGCACGGTAGCGTGGCCGCGCTGGACGCCAACCAACGAGACGGGCCGTGCAAAAGATCGAACATCAAGGTTTTCTGTTGCTGCTCGCGGCCGTCACGCTGGGGTTTGCGTGGGTGCTGTATCCGTTCTATGGCGCCGTTCTATGGGCGGTCGTCGTGGCGGTGCTTTTCGCACCGGTCTATCGCAGACTGCTGCAATCGATGCCGGGCAGGCCAAGCCTCGCGGCAGCGCTCACTGTTCTGATCATCATCGCCATGGTCATCCTACCGCTTGTCATGGTCGCGGCCTCCCTGGCGCAGGAAGCGTCAAGCCTTTTCGCCAAAATCCAGTCGGGAGAGTACAATCTCGGCAGCTACCTGCAGCGGATAATCGACGCGCTGCCGGCCTGGGCCACCGGATTGATCGAGCGGTTCAATCTCACCGACTTGTCGGCGCTTCGCGAAAAGCTCGCTTCCGGCCTGATGACGGGCGGGCAGATTCTCGCCCCGCAGGCGCTGAGCATCGGGATGAACACGTTCGACTTCGTAATCCGCCTCGGCATCATGCTGTATCTGCTGTTCTTCCTGTTGCGTGACGGCAAGGCGCTGGCCGAAGCAATCCGGGAGGCGATTCCGCTGCGCGGCGAGCAGAAGACGGCGCTGTTCACCCGGTTCGCCGACGTGGTTCGCGCCACCGTGAAGGGCGGCATTCTCGTCGCGATGGCGCAAGGCACGCTCGGCGGCATCGCGTTCTGGTTCCTCGGCATCCATGCCGCGCTGCTATGGGCCGTGCTGATGGCGTTCCTGTCGCTGATCCCCGCGATCGGCGCCACGCTGGTCTGGCTTCCGGTTGCGATCTACTTCCTGGCCACCGGCGCGATCTGGCAGGGCATCGGATTGATCCTCTACGGCGTGCTCGTCATCGGACTGGTGGACAATTTGCTGCGTCCCTTCCTGGTCGGCAAGGGCTCCAAGCTGCCGGACTACGTGGTGCTGATCTCCACGCTGGGCGGCATCGAAGTGTTCGGCCTCAACGGCTTTGTCATCGGGCCGTTGATCGCGGCGATGTTCATGGTGAGTTGGGAAATCTTCGCCGTATCAAAGCGGACGTCAGGCGATGACGCCACCCCTAGTTCCGTAGTTCCGTAGGATGGGTAGAGCGCAGCGAAACCCATCATTCGCGCCATTTGCAGCCTATTATTGATGGGTTTCGCTGCGCTCTACCCATCCTACACATAGCCGCGCTGTGTGCACTAGTGAACTGACTTTCTATCCAAGGGGGGCCAAACTCCACCATCACCGCACCACCCGTGGCAGCTATCGGTGAGGAGAACGCCAGCCGCGCTCCCGCCTTCACTATGTGGAGTAGTGCCGTGCAGCGACGACGCCGCATAAAGCAGACCTCGCCACTGGATCAACGCTTGACCGATCAGGCGGAACGCCTGCGAAAAGAGGCACGAGGCACTCCACCCGGCGTTGCGCGCGAGCAGCTGCTGCGCAGAGCGCGGCAGGCTGAAACGGCTGCCCATATCGAGCAATGGCTTGCGTCTCCCGGTCTGCGTGCGCCGAACTGAGAATTTCTCGCTACTGCCGCCCTGCGGCCTCAATAGTGAAGCCGCTTTATCGGGCTGCAGCCCGCAGCAAGAGTGCTTGCTCGGGCGGGCCTTCCGATTTCAATCCAGGCGTTCCCAGCGCAAACGCGGTCACGAGTAGAAGCGTGCTTGCGCAGATGATGGGCAGACAAAAGCGATCCATGCTCGTTAACAAGCGAGCGCGCTCCCCGTTCCCCGGAAATGAATGGTTGTACAGGTATCCTGATCGAACGCGGAACTTACCCCAATTCAAAACTGGTGACGCCGAACACCCGCTGCAGCCGCAGCGGCGGGATCGCGCCGGTATACATGCGGGCCGTTTCGAACACCGGCGCGAGCCCAAAATCCTGCGCCAGCGCGACAGCGTCGCGGTTCACGCCCGGCACATCCAGAAAAATCTCGCCGCCGCCCACTCGCGCAATCAAAGCGGAAAGCACCGCTTCGGCGCTGCCGCGGTCGTCGGCCACAAGCGGCCCGATCTTGAAACCTTTCCGGCCTGGACGGATCACGCCCCAGCCGGCAAGCCGGCCATTTCGCATCAACGCGCAGCCGATATGTCCGGCCGCGCGGATCCAGGCCCGCAGGAACGCGGATCGCGGCGCCGGAAACACGGTGGCGTCGTCTGCCTCCACCGCCGCGAACGGGACGTCGCGCAGGGCAATGATGTCGGCGCGCGGCGCGACGGGCGCCGCAATGGTCCCGCCATAACGAACATTGGCGTAAGCCAGTTGAAAGCCGGACTTCCTATAGTTCTCCTGCTGCGCCGTCACACCATCGAGTCCGATCACGCGCGCACCCGCATGCGCGATCGCCGCATTCCATAACCGCAAGCCGTAGCCCCTGCCGCGCAACTCCGCGCGCACGATGTAGAAGCCGAGAAAGGCAAAGCGCGCATCGTAGTTGACACAGGAGACGGTCGCGGCCGGCGCGCCATCGAGTTCTGCGATCAAGAAGCCTTCGGGATCGACAGAAGCAAAACAGGCAGCGTCAGCGATGCCGGGATTCCAGCCTTCAGCCGCAGCCCAGTCGATAGCCAGCGAAATTTCATCCCGCCGCATCGTTCGTATTGCGAAGCTGTTCATGACGAACCTCGAGCATGTGTCCGTAACCGTCATTGCCTGCGACAAACGCGAAGCGTTTGCGCAAGGGAGCAAAGCGACGAAGCAATCCATCTATCGTCGCGCGCCGAAAGATGGATTGCTTCGCTCGCAATGACGCCGCTACGCCGCAGGAATAGCAAGACTGCAATTGCGCAATACCCGCACTTTCACCTCACACTGCGGATGTGCAAAGTCCAGAAATGGCACACTTCTTCGCGCAAAATATCATTGCGCCGTGCGAATTGTTTAGCGAAAATTAAGCATGCTGGCTGCGGGGCTGCATTGTTGGAGGCGTCACACATGTTCCGATCATCGCTCACGCTGGCCTTCTGCGTCCTGTACTCGGCGGCCGGCGCGGCCAGCGACCTGTCGTCCGTCTACGTCGCGCCCGGCGGAATCTACGCGCCTTCCGCAAACGTCTATGTGCGTCCGGGCCAAACCCATCGGCCTTACGCCGAACCCGGCTACGGATATCGGCAGCCGTCTTACGTGGACCCCGCATACCGCGCACCGGCAGCAGTCTATGGCGACTACGGACCGCCCTACGCGGCGCAGCCGGTCTATGTCGACCGCACGCCCGCCTATCCCGAGCGTAACTACGCTGCCGAGCGTTACTACGCCCGAGAGCGCTATTCCCCGCAGGAATACGACTATGAATATGCGCCGCGGCCACCGCTGCCCGTGCCCTACCGTTCACGCGCGCGGGCACGATGCGACGACGGCTACGGCGGGTGGGCCTATTGCGATTGAAGCCGTGGGCGTTGCGCGGGCGCCATCGCGATGGGGGCGCGTAGCGCGTAGGATGGGTGGAGCCAGCGATACCCATCGCCCCCTTCGCACGGATTGGTCGGTGGCGCGGCGACCCATTATCTGTTTCATTCTACAACGATGAAAAGATGATGGGTTTCGCTAGCGCTCTACCCATCCTACGAAAAGAAAATTGCGCCCGGGGGAGCGAAAGCAGATGGAAGCCATCGCCTGCGACGTGCTGGTCATCGGCTCCGGCGCGGCCGGGCTGACGACAGCGATCACGGCGCATCATTTTGGCGCCGACGTCCTTGTGGTGGAGAAGGCGTCCACGTTCGGCGGCACCACCGCACGATCGGGCGGATGGCTGTGGGTGCCGGGAAATCCACTTGCGTCGCGTTCGGGCGTCGACGACCCGCTGCAGGATGCAAAAACCTACATCCAGCACGAGGCGGGAAACCATTTCGACGAAGCGCGCGTGAACGCTTTTCTCGACAATGCCGGCGCCATGATCGACTTTCTCGAGACGAACTCCGAGGTGAAGTTCAACTTCGGCAAGAACTATCCCGACTATCATCCCGATCATCCAGGCGGCGCCGAGGAAGGCCGGTCGATTCACCCCCAGCCCTTTGATGGACGAAAACTCGGACGCAGTCTGTCCACGCTCGCCCAGCAGATGCCGGAATCGACGTTCATGGGCATGGGCCTGAACAGCGGGCCTGACCTGAAGCATTTCCTGAACGCGACGAAATCGCTCAGGTCAGCGCTGTTCGTGGCTTCGAGGATATTGGCGCACGGCCGCGACGTGATGGTCCACGGGCGGGGCGTTCGCCTCGTCAATGGCAATGCACTGGCGGCGCGCCTGTTGAAGACGGCGCTGGATCGGGCCATACCGCTATGGTCGTCTTCGCCGGCTATCCAACTTCTGAAGGAGAACGGCCGCGTTGCGGGCGCGATCGTCGAGAAGGACGGCAAGGCCGTTCGGGTCGACGCGCGCCACGGGATCGTTTTTGCGGCCGGCGGCTTTCCGCACGATGCGGATCGCACGCGACGTCATTTCAAACATCTGCACGCCGGCGCCACGCATGCCTCGCTGACATCAGAAGGCAACACGGGAGACGCGCTTCGCATGGCCGAAGACGTCAACGCGGCGCTCGACGACAGCTTTTCCAATGCCGCGGCTTGGGTGCCGGTATCGCTGATCACGCGAAAGGACGGCAGCGTGGGGCGGTTCTTTCACTTGATCGACCGCGCCAAGCCGGGCGTGATCGCGGTGACGCGCGAGGGCCGGCGCTTCACCAATGAAAGCGAGAACTATCACGATTTCGTCCGCGCGATGATGGATGCCTGTGCCGGCGGTAAGGAGGTGTCGGCGTTCATGATCTGCGACCATCGCACCATCAGGCGTTACGGGCTTGGCGCGGTCCGCCCCTTCCCGCTACCGCTCTTCCATCATGTCCGCTCAGGTTATCTCAAGACGGGCCGCTCGATTCGGGAACTGGCGACGTCTGCCGGCATCGCGCCCGAAAATCTCGAGCGGACCATCGAGGAGGTCAATCGCGATGCCGCCACAGGACGAGATCGCGCCTTCAACCGCGGGGCAACGTCCTATCAACGTCTTCTCGGCGACGAAAATTTTTCTCCGAACCCGTGCATCGGCGAGATATCCGTCGCACCGTTCTACGCGGTGAAGGTCATTCCGGGAGACATTGCGACCTATCACGGCCTGGTCACGGACGAGCGGACGCGCGTGCTGGATGTGGAGAGAAAGCCGATCCCGGGCCTGTTCGCCGTCGGCAACGACGCCGCTTCCATCTTCGGCGGCAGCTATCCCGGCGCCGGCGCCACGCTCGGGCCAGCGATGACATTCGGATATATCTGCGGGAAGAGTTTTGCGGAACAGCGCACGGCGGATTAGCGACTACCCCATCGTCTCCCTATCACCCAAAGTTGGAAGGCCGTTGAGTTGAAGCACAAGGCCTTGGTGTAGCGGAGCCCAACCGGTCCCGTTCTGCGCTACGCGGAAGTTGCTTCTATCGCTCAGGCGGCTGGCGTTGCGAAGGCGCATCCAGAATAGGACATGTTGCTGGCCTGCTACCGCTTCAACTTATTCCGTCCTGCACAAAAAAAGTTCCGCAAAACGCGCCTCTGCGCTCGGGAACCCCGCGCTTGATGGTAGATTGTTCCATGTACCATCCATAGCCCCTGCTTTTGAGGCAGAGCGATTTGAAGTGGATGGCGTCTGCGCTTCTCCGGGAGCATTTGAAATGAAAACATTCTTTAAGGTCGTCGTCTGGATTGCCGCGGTGTTTCTGAGTCTTTTTGTCTGGAACGTGCTTCCCGACTTTCGACCGCTGGTATCGTCAATACTGGCCGCAGCATTCGTCTGTTACGTGTTGTCGATCATCGTTGAAGTTACCGTCAAGCGCGTCATGTCGGACGAACAGATAGAGCTTCGCAGCCGTCTCGACCTCCTCGATCGCAAGGTAACTGCAATTTTGCGCGACTCGCTCGAGCAGCGCCGCCTTCGATGACGGCTGGCGGCGAGGATTGCGCCACGTCATACGCGCTGCGGCAACAGACGCCGGGCAGGCAATGCACCGATCATGCAAGCAAGTGTCGCCGCGCGGTATGGTATAACCTTGATATCCCAACAATGTAGCCGCAATACCACAGCGAATGGATTTGCGCCGAGGAGCGCTTGTCAGCGCGCCGCGCCACCGACTATCAATGTGTGGCGGGGGCGACCAAAGCGGCGCGGTAGCAGCGGGCTCGTTGAAGGACAGTGCGATTGTCCTCGACGAGCCCGTCCCGCTCGCGCCGTGATCGAAGATGGCACCGATCATTCACGCCAGAAAAGCATGCGACGTCCGCTCGAGCCCACGCACGACGGCTTACGCTGCAAGCTATTCCGGGTGCGATGATGTGCCTTGGGCGTATGGCGACCCGTTGGTCGGCGCAGGCGCAACTTCGACGACTTTTCGATACGCTCGACGTCTTCTCTCAGTTTTAATAATTCGAGATACGCCTTGGCGAAATTATTCTCTGCAGGCGTAGCCGTCGCGGTACGTTTGCCCATGTTCAAGCCTCCGCTGCAAGCAACAGCTTACATGGAGGATTTTTCAGGCGTAAAGTTACAAAATGGCCATTTTCGCCGGCGCGCGAATTGGAACCCGCAGGGTTACCAGGAAGGCAGGCGCCACGCGCCGTTGATCTTCCTGAAGGTCGTCAGCAATACAGCCGACAGCGCCATGAAGATGATGATGGTCATAATGATGGCTCGGCCGCTCGTCGATGATACCTGTGCCGCCGGCACCGGCGTATTCCGTTGCTGCGGCAGTTCCTCATCGGGCCAGCGATCCATGATCGTCAAGACCGGCTGAGCGATCATCGCCGTTTTGCTGTTTCCCCATGCGCGCAAATCATCCGCAGTCAAAGTACCCTTGGGTGTCGGCGCCGGGCTGCGATCAACTATTTCTGGCTTCGGCTTTGGTTGCGTATCGGGATCGTCCGAAACCGAAGCCTGCGCATTCAGCGGATTGTACCGGTTCGCAGGACGCGCATCTGGCTCTTGGCGGGGATTCTTTTGTGCCGTTTGAGCCGCCGGCCAATGCAACAATGATTTTGAAAGCATCGGCTTGCCTTCGTACCAGCACTTCCGGCCGTCGATCAGGCGATAGGACCAATAGGTTTGCGCATTCGACGGCCGTTCGGTGCTGCATTGCTTCGCCAGCGCCGGCGTCGCCGAACAGAAAAACGCAACTGTTAGAACACTAACGATGTCAGCCCACAGGCCAATCGGCCGAAATCTGTTCATCGCACACCTACGCAGTACTAATGGAACAAAAAATTACGCAACATCAGTAGCTTAGATAACCAATTGGGTCGGAATTGGGGCGGGTTTTCCACAGGGTTATACACATGGTTATGACCAGCGATCAGCCGACGGCCGATCGGGTTTTCGCGTTGCGTGAGGTGGTATGTGGGTGCGTGTGACGATGGGTATCGCTTCGCTCCACCCATCCTGTGGACTATGGACGCGCTCTCGATCCGATGGATTGCTTCGGTTCGCACGCATGACGGTGGAACCGGCGAGCGAGGCCATCTGCCCCCGGAATAACCCGCCAAAACCAACCTGTTAACCCTTTGCTAACCATACACCCGGCAAGAATTGCCGGGTGAAGTCGAGTGTCGTCGGCCGCGTAGAACGGGAGGAACCCCGTGGACGCCAGTGCGGTACCTCACTTTCGGAACGGTGGCACTCCGGCCGCCGCGCAGACGTTTGGCGCCCGCGGGCGTCAATCGCGGGGGGAAGCGGCTACCATGGTCGATGTCACGGCGGGTCAGGGCGGCGCGGGCCCAAGCGGCAAGTTTCCGAGTCTTAGCGAAATCGGCGATATCCTGAAGCGCGGCGATCTGGCGCTGGCGTTCGGTGTCCTCACTATCCTGGTAGTGCTGATCCTGCCGCTGCCCTCGCTGGTGCTCGACCTGTTTCTGGCGATCTCGATCACGGTGTCGATCCTGATCCTGATGACCTCGCTGTTCATCCAGACGCCGCTGGAATTCTCGGCGTTTCCGACCGTGCTGCTGATCTCGACCATGCTGCGGCTGTCGCTGAACATGGCTTCCACCCGGTTGATCCTGTCGCACGGCCATGAGGGCACGGCCGCGGCCGGCCACGTCATCGAAGCGTTCGGCAATTTCGTGATGTCCGGTAATTTCGTCATCGGAATTATCGTGTTCGCGATTCTCGTGATCGTGAACTTCGTCGTCATCACCAAGGGTTCGGGGCGCATCGCCGAAGTCGCCGCGCGCTTTCAATTGGACTCGATGCCCGGCAAGCAGATGGCGATCGACGCCGATCTCTCCGCCGGCCTGATCGACGAGAAGACCGCCAAGGCCCGCCGCAAGGAACTCGAGGACGAAAGCGGCTTCTTCGGCGCGATGGACGGCGCCTCGAAATTCGTCCGCGGCGACGCCATCGCCGGCCTTTTGATCGTCTTCATCAACGTCATCGGCGGCATCATCATCGGCGTCGCGCAGCAGGGCATGAGCTTTGGCGACGCCGCCCGCACCTACACCATCCTGACCGTCGGCGACGGCCTGGTGACGCAGGTGCCGGCGCTGATCGTCTCCACCGCGGCGGGCTTGCTGGTGTCGAAGGCCGGCATCACGGGTGCGGCCGACAAGGCGCTGATGAAGCAGCTCTCGGGTTATCCGCAGGCGCTCGGCATGTCGGCCGGCGTGATGCTGGTGCTGGCGCTGTTGCCGGGCATTCCGATGCTGCCCTTCCTCGCGCTCGGCGGCGGCGCCGCAGCGCTCGCCTGGAAGGCGCGGAACCGCAACCGCGTCACCAAGGCGGCGGAAGCAGCCGAAGCCGCGGCACCCGGTCTTGAGGCGGCGGCCGCCCAGGCCGCGGCCGAAGAGCCGATCGCCACCGCGCTCAAGATCGACGACCTCAAGATCGAACTCGGCTACGCGCTGCTGCCGCTGGTCAACGGCCCCGACGGCACCGACCGCCTGACCGAACAGATCAAGGCGTTGCGCCGCTCGCTCGCCATCGAAATGGGCTTTGTGATGCCGGCGGTGCGCATCCTCGACAACGTCCAGCTCGAAGCCAATACCTACGTCATCAAGATCAAGGAGGTGGACGCGGGTTCCGGCAAGATCTGGCCGAACCAGTTCATGGTCATGGACCCCGCCGGCAACCAGGTCGGCGTGCCCGGCATCCACACCGTCGAGCCGACGTTTGGACTGCCGGCGACCTGGGTCGACGCCGCGCTGAAGGAAGAGGCATCGCTGAAAGGCTACACGGTGGTCGATGCCGCGACCGTGCTGTCGACGCATCTGACCGAGCTGCTCAAGAACAACATGAGCGACCTGCTGTCCTATGGCGAGGTGCAGAAGCTGTTGAAGGACCTGCCGAAGGAACAGGGCGAACTGGTCAAGGACATCGTGCCGAGTTCGGTCACGGTCTCCGGCATCCAGCGCGTGCTGCAATTGCTGTTGGCCGAGCGGATCTCGATCCGCGATCTCTCCACCATTCTCGAAGGCATCGCCGACGCGCTGGCCTTCTCGCGCCACCCCGCCACCATGGTCGAGCACGTCCGCGCCCGCCTGGCGCGGCAGATCTGCGCGCAGAACACCACCTATAACGGCTATCTGCCGCTGATCGCGCTGTCGGCGCGCTGGGAGCAGGCGTTTGCCGAATCGATCGTCGGCACCGGCGAGGACCGCAGCCTCGCCATGCAGCCCTCAAAACTGTCGGAGTTCATGACCGCGACCCGCAACGCCTTCGAACAGGCCGCCCGCGAAGGCGAGGCGCCGGTGCTGGTGACCTCGGCGGCGGTCCGCCCGTTCGTCCGCTCGCTGGTCGAGCGCTTCCGCGCGCAGACCACCGTGCTGTCGCAGGCCGAAATCCACCCGCGCGCGCGGCTGAAGACGGTGGGTAGCGTCTAGCGCGTTTTCGAGCGAAGTGGACACCGGTTCGCGTCAAGAAAACGCGTCAAACCAGGAATCCAGAGCCCGGTTCTGATTCAATCAGGACAGAAACGGCTCTGGGCCCGAAAGCCCGTGCGCGATGCAAATCAGCGACAACGCGACGCAGCGTTTTCGCCACAGGCAACTAATTTATTATGGCGAGATCGATCGGACGTGATCGATCCCTCTCTGGCGATTTCACCATATCTATTTGTAAGAACTGATAATTACGGAATTCCTCTCGTCGCCGCAGAAGCCACAATCGCGACCGTTCAAGTCTTTTCACCGCCTTGTGATCACCTATTGGGAACGATCTCCGGGATTCCCACGTTTCCTGCAGCGAGACGTTGAACCGACCTGCAAATGAGATCGACGAATTTGTTAGGCGGAAGGCGGCAGGAGACTTCCAATGAACCACTCGATTTACAGCGCAGATCGCATGACCCATCTCAAGATCGTGGTCGTGGCGTTGGTTGCAGCTATCGTGGTCGCCGGGTTCAGCATCTCCGCGCGCAATACGACGGACGAGGGCCTGACGCAAACTGCGAGCATGCGCGTGATGAAGGCTGGTAAGCCGGTCGTGATTACGAGTTCAGGCAACACTGTCGTACGCTAAAGGAGAGTTCACGGAATTCACGCGGCTCTTTATAGCCCCCCAAAGTGCCACGTGGATAATTAAGACCCCAACTACCCCCAAGTTGACTACGGAAACGCCCGCTCCCCACGGGCGTTTTCTTTTTGTGGGGTGCTGCGGCGATCGCCGTTGCGCGCCTAACGACCAGCCTCCTGACGCATACCCATGCTCGCACGCCGAGAGACCTCATCCTGAGGAGCCGCGAAGCGGCGTCTCGAAGGATGGGCGCGGGCGAGATCGGAGGCCACATGGTTCGAGACGGCGCTTCGCGCCTCCTCACCATGAGGAGATACGAAGCGCTAGCGGCTAGCCGGCACCGTCTCGATCAGCTTGCCGATATAGATCGGCGCCGAGGTCGGCTTGCCGCTCGGCGAACCGCCGGCCGGCTCGACGGTCACCGCATAGGTGGCGGCGTTGATCGTGCCGGCGTCGTAGTCGGCGAGAACGGGGCGCGCGGTGAAATCGCTGCCGCCAATCACGCCGAGCGAGCGCGGCTGCGGCAGCTTGTCGGAGATCAGCCAGAGCTCAAAACTCTTGCCGGGCTCGGCATCGGCGCCGACTTTGCGGACGGTGAAATTCTTGCTGGCGGCGTCCACCGTCAGGATGAAGGCGGGCGAGCCGCCGTCACGCTGCAGCAGCGCGACGTATTGCGCCGAGGGCACCGGCGATGGCGCCGGCGTCCTGACCTCGACCGTCTGGATGCGCGGCTTCGGCCGCAGCGCGTCCGGCAACAGTTCCGGCCGGTAGACCTGCACCGCCAGCATCCCGATCAGGGCTGCGGCAAGCGCGGTGGCGACGGAAGCGACGCTGCGCCAGCGCTTCGCCCGGCCCGCCAACTGAATGACGTTCGAATTGTCGATCGAACGATCGGTCGATCGATCGGTCGCTCGATCCATGGCAACCGGCGGCGCCTCGGCCACCACGGGAGCCGCAACGGGCTCGGCCACAGGCTCGGAGAGAGGCTCAGGCAGCGGAGACGGCGGCGCCTCGGGCAGCACCAGCGGCGTCTGGCTCCCGGCAGAATGTCCGATCGCGGCCTTGATGTTTTCCCACACGATCGGCCGCGGCTCGATGGAGCCCACCATCTGGTTCAGCACGCCGAGCCGGTATTCCCAGGCGTGTACGATCGCGGCGAATTCGGTATCGACGGCCATCATGGTCTCGACCTGCGCGCGCTCACCGGCATCGAGGGTGCCGAGCGCATATTCCGCGGCGAGCGCGATATGGTCTTCGCTATAGGCCATCGTTCAAGATCCGGACCTCACAGCCCGAGACACTCCCTGATATCCATCATGCTGCGGCGCAGCCACGTCTTCACCGTATTCACCGGCGTCTCGAACTTGACCGCAAGCTGTTCGCGGCTCCAGCCGTTGTAGTAGGCCAGCAGCACCAGCTTCTGCCGATCCGGCTCGAGACGGCCGACGCATTCCAGCAACCGCTTCAACTCTTCGGTCATCTCGCGCCGGGCCAGCGGATCGGGTGAATCGGCCGCGACTTCCATCGCGGTCGGCTCCTCCTCGATCGAAACTTCGCTCTTCTTGCGCACCACGTCGATCGCCCGGTTGCGCGCGATCGACGCCATCCACGTAATCGGGGAAGCCAGCGCCGGGTTGAACTGCCCGGCACTGTTCCAGATCTTGACGTAAGCCTCCTGAATGACCTCCTCCGCGAGGTCCTGACGCCGCAAGATACGGAGCACGACGCCGAAGAGTTTCGCGCGCGTGGCGGCGTAAAGGCGCTCAAAAGCGGCCTCATCCCCCTTCGCCACCGCGGCAATCAACCCTACCAGCTCCGCTGGCGTCAGCATTCAGCGTCCCCCAAATCGCGATCCTCCATCGCGGTCTACGCCGGAGCAATCGGGAAGTTTCGTAGCATACCCTGCGCCGGAGGGGCCACCAAGTCGTCGGTTCCGGGCGATTTGGACAAGAAAAACCCGGGCTTTGCAGCCCGGGCTTTCGATTGTTGCAACCGATGAGTGTGAGCGACGTCAGGCGACGCCAAGCCGGGCCCGCATCAGGCCGATGGAGTCCATGTCGGCCTGTTCGCGGGCGCTTTCCTCGGCGCGCTCGCGCGCCTGGTCGCGCTCGTCGAGCAGTTCCACCTTCTTCAGTTCCTCGAATGCTTCGCTCAACAGGCTCTTGGCGTCCTCGAGCTGGATGCGCAGTTCGTCCGCGGAACGGGTCAGGTTTTCGCGGCGCTGGATCGCGGCCTTGGCGTAGGTCGGGTAGGCGAAATGGGAGGGATCGTTGATCCCGGCCCGCTCCTGCTCGGTCTGGATTTCGCGCTCGAGATCCACCGACATGCGCTGGAAGTCGGCGATCATGCCTTCGATCTGGGTAACCCTTCGGCGCTTCTCGTCGACCTGAAATTTCTTCAGGCGGATCAGCGTTTCTCGTGACTTCATCAACTCATACTCCCCAGAAGTCCCAATCTGAACGCGGGACGGTGCCGGCTCCCCCGAGGGGCCCCGCCGGCATCATTAATCATGTGCCGCGGATGATGGCCTGACAAAGTTAGCGTTCCGTTTCCAAACTGGTGAGGATATGCGCCAATTGGCGGTAGCCGTCATCCAGGCTCGACTTTTCTTCCTTGGCCTGGCGCAGGAAAGCTTCCAGCGGCTCGTGCAGCTGGATCGCCTCGTCGACTTCGGGGCTCGAACCCGCCCGGTAGGCGCCGAGCCGGATCAGTTCCTCCATGTCGGCGTAGGTCGCCATCACCTGGCGGCCCCGCATGATCACGGGCAGGAACTCCGGATTGGCCGATCTCGGCATGGTGCGGGAGACCGATTTGAGGATGTTGATCGCGGGAAACCGTCCGCGCTCGGCAATCGAGCGCTGCATCACGACGTGACCGTCCAGAATGCCGCGCACCGCGTCGGCGATCGGCTCGTTATGGTCGTCGCCGTCGACCAGCACGGTGAAAATGCCGGTGATGGTGCCAACGCCGGTGCCCGGCCCTGCCCGCTCCAGAAGCTTCGGCAATTCGGTGAACACGGTCGGCGTATAGCCCTTGGCCGTCGGTGGCTCGCCGGCCGACAACCCGATCTCGCGTTGCGCCATCGCAAAGCGCGTCACCGAGTCCATCAGGCACAGCACGTCCTTGTCCTCGTCGCGGAAATACTCCGCGATCGCCAGCGTGAGGTAAGCCGCCTGCCGCCGCATCAAGGCGGGCTCATCCGATGTCGCCACCACCACGACGGAACGCGCAAGACCCTCGTCGCCGAGATCCTCCTGCAGAAATTCCTGCACCTCGCGGCCGCGTTCGCCGATCAGGCCGATGACGGTGATGTCGGCATCGACATTGCGCGCCAGCATCGACAGCAGCACCGATTTGCCGACGCCGGAACCGGCGAAGATGCCGAGCCGCTGGCCGCGGCAGCAGGTCAGGAACGTGTTGAGCGCGCGCACGCCCAGATCGAGCGGCGCGCCTACGCGCTTGCGCGAATGCGCCGGCGGCGGCGAATTGCGGTAGGGCATCGGCGACGGCCCCTGCATCAGCGGCCCCTTGCCGTCGATCGGTTCCCCCATCGCGTTGATGACGCGACCAAGCCAGGCCGGTGACGGCCGCACCTGGCTGGCCGCCGTGGCAATGACCGCGCGGCAACCGCGCCTGACACCGTCGAGCCCGCCGAACGGCATCACGACAGCATTGCTGCCGGAAAAGCCGATGACCTCGGCGGGGATGAAACGGTTGCTGCCGGTATCGATCACGATACGCGCGCCGACCGACATCGCATGGATCGGCCCCGCGATCTCGACCATCAGCCCGCGCACGCCCACAACACGGCCATATATATTGACGCCGTCGATATCGCCGATCTGTTCCGCAAGCGCCTTCATTGCGAAAACCTTAAGTTTTCACGCATTTGGGGCCACCGCTTAACCTCGTGTTTACCCGCATCATTAATCATTGCGTCACTGTCTTTGGTGACTGAGAGCGCTCGCCCAGAAGGGCGAAACCTGAGAGTCGGTTAGGCCCGCCTCTTAATCTGGAGCATGAGTAGGCACGGTTGAGAAAAGCTGCTTCCAAGCAACATCTTAGAGCGATTCGCTAAAAATTGCACTTAAAGAGCTTGCGAACCGGAATCAGGATTTGTTAACCATGTGTCTGTCAGGATCCGAATCAGTTGTTAAAGGCGTTTTGAGTGCCGCAGGTGCGGCCGACCTGACGCCCGGAGCGGCGGACTAAAGGGGACTGGCATGCGCGTTTTGCTGATTGAAGATGACAGCGCTGTCGCGCAGTCGATCGAGCTGATGCTCAAATCCGAGAGCTTTAACGTCTATACGACGGATCTCGGGGAAGAGGGCGTCGACCTCGGTAAGCTCTATGATTACGATATTATCCTTCTCGACCTTAACCTGCCCGACATGTCCGGCTACGACGTGCTCAAGCAGCTGCGGGTTTCCAAGATCAAGACCCCCATTCTGATCCTCTCCGGCCTCGCCGGTATCGAGGATAAGGTCAAGGGCCTCGGCGTCGGCGCCGATGACTACATGACCAAGCCTTTCCACAAGGACGAACTGGTTGCCCGCATCCATGCGATCGTGCGCCGTTCCAAGGGTCATGCCCAGTCGGTCATCCAGACCGGCGATCTCGTCGTCAACCTCGACACCAAGACGGTCGAAGTCGGCGGCCAGCGGGTTCACCTGACGGGCAAGGAATACCAGATGCTGGAGCTGCTCTCGCTCCGCAAGGGAACCACCCTGACCAAGGAAATGTTCCTCAACCACCTCTATGGCGGCATGGACGAGCCCGAGCTGAAGATCATCGACGTCTTCATCTGCAAGCTGCGCAAGAAGCTGGCGAACGCCTCCGAAGGCCGCAACTTTATCGAAACCGTGTGGGGCCGCGGCTACGTGCTGCGCGAGCCGCACGACCAGGAAGAGCGCATTCCCGCCTGACACCCAGGGTTTTACGGCGAGCCGCAAGGCTCCCTCCTCCCGACTGGACCCCGCCCGAAACGGCGGGGTTTTTGTTGGGACCTGCCGGGATGATCGAAGTCCTAAACGCCCAACGCTGTCGATATCTCGCCAAGCGTCGCCTTCTCGGCGTCACTCACCTTGACGCCGCCACCGAACAGACCCCCGCCTTCCGAGGCTGCCTCGGCGGTGCTCTGACTGATCTGCCGGAGCCAGCCTTTGAATTCTGCTGCGTCTCCGGGTGCCTTCGCGGCGAGCAGAGCGGAAACTTGCCGCAGTCCGTCGATGCATTTGTCTTTCATTTCGGCCGGCTTGCTGTTCGCGAATTTCTCCTTCAGCCCGTCCCGAGCGGCGCTTCGCCCTTCGCCGCTGGAAAAGTCGGTCACGACCGACTTGACCAGCGCATTGGTGTCGGACCCGGTGACCGCCCGGGTGAGCGCGGTGCCTCCGGCAAAGGACTCCTTCAACAGTCCCCAGAGGCCGCTGGGTTCGGCCGCGGTGATGGCCATGCCGGCGATCATCGGGCTCTCCAGCAACAGCGTCCACTCATCCTTGGTGAAGCTCGTCTTGTCAGCCATTGATCCTACTCCTGGTGAACACAAACGGCGGATTACGATCAGCAGCAGCGCGCGTGCGTAACGCTCCCGGCAGCACGTTGCGCAGCCGTCCGGCGCAGGCCGGACGGCACGACGTTCTGAAATTCAGGAGCGCGCGAGCGCGTCGAGCTTGCCTCGAAGCTCATCAATCGCCGGCTTCGCAACATCGCCGGCGCCGGGCGTTGCCAGCACCTTGTCACACATCTGGTTGATCGTGGGGGTCGCGGCCACAATCAGCTTTACGAGGGTGCTCTTTCCTTCCGGAGAGAGCTGCGTTGCGCGGGAACTGACCTCATTCAATTGAGCCGTTGCTTCCTTTATTTTGGGCAGGGCAGCCTGGGCCGATGCGGCATCGGTGATGCCGGGAAGCAAGGTCCTGATGGAACCAACCGACGCGTTGATCTGGTTCGCCAGATTCATCCCTCCGACCGTCAAATCCGCCGGCGCCAGGCCCACGGTTCCGGTCGCGGTCCGCGTCGTGGCGGGAGGCGACACCTGAGCGACTGTGTCCTCCCCTGAACGACCAAGGGCGAACCAGGCCAGACCACCCAATACCAACGCGGCGACCAACCAATATGGCCATTGGGATGCCGTTGTTCTGCTGGCCAGCGCCGAGGCCGCCTGACCAGTCCCGGAAATGGTTCGCTCCGAAGCCTCTGCAATCCGGCCGCCAGCCGCGCTGGCTGCCGCCGCACCGCTGCGCAAGCTTCCAGTCGCTCCGTCGATCAGACCGGCGGCACTCAACTGATCGGCGAGACCGGATGGTATTGCCGCGGCAATCTGATCCTTCTGTGAAGTGAGAAGAGACACCAGCCCATTTGCGTCGAGACCCGTGCTGCGTTGCTGTTGACCTAATGCACCAAGGACCAAGGGGCCAAGCATGCCGAGCATCGACTTGCTGGCGCCCTCACCGATCCCCGCGAACTTGCCTATCGTCTGCGCCATTGTGTCCAGCGTTCCGCCACCGAACAGGCCCGAAAGCATGCTCGATCCCGTTTCCGCCAGCGAGTTCTGGCCGGAACCACCGATGAGATTCTTGAGGCTCTCAAGCGACCCGGATTGTTGTGTCAGTGTGTTGGTGAGCTGGCGTGCCCCATTGGGAGAGGAGGCAACGTCAGCGAAGCTTGCAAGAAGCGCGGGAATCGCACCCCCGATGGCTTTTTGCGTGACATTGCGATCAAGACCCAGAGCAGAAGCGATCTTAGCTATCATGTCCGGCGTGAGGAATTGCATCACTACAGAGATCAAATTCGTCGCCATGGCGATTCTCCTGAGCAAGATACATTTGCGTGCTCAGGTTAGTCCGCTCAATCCGGATTGCGTCTCTCAAGTTTGATCACCTTATATTACAACCTCTCCGGATCAATCCGGGTTCCACGAATATCGCTCCCATTGGGAACCGGCGCGCGACGTGAGAGAGTGCTGATGGGGATGGAGCTTGCAGGAACATGTCGAACCTGGATCTTGCACTGTCGGTTGCGCTTGGCATCGGGCTTGCCGCCGCTACCGGCTTTCGGCTGTTCCTGCCGCTGCTAATTCTGAGCGTCGCAGCCTACACCGGACACGCAAGCCTGAACGAGGGCTTCGCATGGCTCGGCACTCCAGCCGCCGTCATCATGCTCGGCACGGCCGCCATCGTGGAGATCGCCGCGTTCTACATTCCCGGTGTGGACAACCTGCTCGATACGGTGGCGACGCCCGGTGCCGTCGTCGCAGGGACGATCGTGTCCGCCGCTGTCATGACCGACCTGCCGCCGATGTTGAAATGGACGGCGGCCATTATCGCAGGCGGTGGCGTTGCCGGCATCACGCAAGGCCTGACCGCAATGCTCAGGGCCAAATCCACCGTCTTCACCGGCGGCCTCGGGAATTCGACAGTCGCAACCGCCGAACTCGGCAGCGCCACGCTGATCTCGATTCTGGCGCTGACAGCGCCGCTCGCTGCGCTCGCGCTGGTCGTCCTCTTTTTCTGGCTGGCATTCCGCCTGATCCGAAGCTTGGCTCGAAGATCGGATCAGCCAAACGCACGATAAACGGATTGCCCCCCACTCATTCGAAAGCCGTAACTTCATCGAAACCGTGTGGGGCCGCGGCTACGTTACGGCCAGCCGCAAGGCTCACTCCCCCGCCAAGATCGGTCAGGGAATAGAAGGCTGCGTCAAAGCGTGGAGATTCGCGACCTCCGCCCCGAAATGGCGGGATTTTGTTGGGGCAGAGTTTTTGTTGGATTGAACCGCCTGCGCCTATGCGCCGACTGATAGATCGTGCGAACCTGTCGGAACGCACGAGTTGGGGCGTCGTCAATGATCCTGCAATCGCTCGCCGGCCTGCCGGCGTTCCTGGTCTATTTCTGCACGGCAATTGTCGCCGTGGTTGCCTACCTCTTCGTCTATACCCGCGTCACGCCGCATAACGAGTTCGAGCTGATCCGCGCCAACGAGCCGGCAGCCGCGATCGCGCTGGGCCTGAGCCTGCTCGGCTTCGTGCTGCCGCTGGTCAGCGCCATCGCCCATTCCGCCAATGTCTGGGATTGCCTGATCTGGGCCGCGATCGCGCTGATCGTGCAGATCATCGTCTATTTTCTCGTCAGGGTTCCGGTGCCGAAATTGTCGGAGCGGATCGCTTCCGGCGAACTCGCCGCCGCAATCTGGCTCGGGCTGGCCTCGCTGGCCGCCGGCGCCCTCAACGCCGCCTGCATGATCTACTGACCATGGCAGACAAACCAGACAAGGACTTCGGCAAGCGCAAGCCGGTCTCGGTGCCGGCATCGCCGCGGCCCGCTCCGCCGCCGGCGAAGCGCTCGGGCCACGTTGCGCTGCTGCTGATGGGCACGTTTGCGGTCGGCACTGCCGCCTATACGCTGATGCCGAACCGCAATTGCGAACCATCGCCGAATGCGGTCTCGCCGTCGCTCCAGCAAGGTAGTACCGAGTGCTCATCGCGCAGCTCTTCGTCCAGCAGCCATAGCAGTTCCGGTGGCGGCTCCGGCGGCAGCTCGTCGCGCAGCAGCTACTACTCGAGCAATTCGTCCTCGAGCCATTCGTCCTCGGGCACTTCCAATTCAGCCTCGCACAGCGTGCAGCGCGGCGGCTTCGGCTCGTTCGGCCATGCGGTCGGTTTTTCCGGCGGCTGAATTCATGCAGCGCATCCCCTGCCCCGAACGCGACGACTGGCGTGCCACCGCCGAAGGCGTAGGCTTCACTTTTCACACCATCGACGGCGAGCGCTATTGGGACGAGCGGGCCTATTACGCGTTCACGCTCAACGAGATCGAACGGCGGATCGAGGCGCCCACCGGCGAGATCGAGGCGATGTGCCTCGAACTGGTCGGCCGTACGGTCAAGGACGAAAAATATCTGCGCCGGCTGAAAATACCGGAAGCGTTCTGGCCGCTGATTTCGGAGAGCTGGCGCCGCCGCGACGCCAGCCTCTATGGCCGGCTGGACCTGAGCTACGACGGCTGGAGCCCGGCGAAGCTGCTGGAGTACAACGCCGATACGCCGACCTCGATTTTCGAAGCGGCGGTTTTTCAGTGGACCTGGCTCGAACAGGCGATGGAACGCAACATCGTCCCGAAGCGCGCCGACCAGTTCAATTCAATCCATGAGCGCCTGATCGACGCCTGGAAGAAACACGGCGGCGCGAAGCATCTGCATCTCGCCGGGATGAATGACAATACCGAGGATGCCGGCACGCTGGCCTATCTGCAGGATACCGCAAGCCAGGCCGGATTGCAGACCACGCTGATGGACATCAAGGACGTCGGGCTCGGCGGCGATGGCCGCTTCGTCGATCTCGACGACCGCGCCATCGAACTCGCCTTCAAGCTCTATCCCTGGGAATGGATGTTTCACGACACGTTCGGCACGAAGCTGGCAAGCGCGCCGACACGCTGGATCGAGCCGCCCTGGAAAGCGATCCTTTCCAACAAGGGCATTCTGCCGCTGCTCTGGGAGATGTTTCCGAAGCACCCCAATTTGCTGCCGGCCTATTTCGAGGACGATCCGAAGGCGTCCATGCTCGGCTCCTCGTTCGTGCGCAAGCCGCTTTATTCGCGCGAAGGCGCCAATGTCGCGCTGGTCAGCGCCGGCACCACGCTGATGGAACAGCAAGGCCCTTACGGCGCGGAAGGATTCATCCGGCAGGCGTTCGCGCCGCTGCCGAGCTTCTCCGATCAATACGCGGTGGTCGGAAGCTGGCTGGTCGATCACACGCCATGCGGCCTGTCGATCCGCGAGGACGAGAACCCGATCACCGGCAACACGTCGCGTTTCCTGCCGCACGCGATCGTGTAGCGCTATACGGCGAGCGGACCCGGGTGAAGATCGGGCTCAGCGCGCCGCGGCAACCGCCCGCAGGGTTTGCGGCACCATGGTGGACGCCCCCACCCGTATCACCGGCGCGATGTTCGGACGATAAAGTCCGCGGCGATCCGGATAGGGCTTGAAGGTGTTGGTAATGCCGACCACGGATTCGGCCGCGCCCAGCGCCAGCACGCCATCGGGCTCCAGCATCCGCGACAGCCGCTCGAAGATATTGACCTTGGTATTCTGATCGAAATAGATCAGCACGTTGCGGCAGAAGACGATGTCGAACACGCCGAGATTGGAGAAGTCCTGCAACAAATTGAGCTGACGATGCTGCACCATGCTGCGGATATCGGCATTGATCTGCCAGAGTTCGCCGTTCTGGGTGAAATATTTCACCAGCAACCCGATCGGCAATCCGCGCTGCACCTCGAACTGGCTGAAGATTCCGGCCTTCGATTTTTCCAGCACCGCCAGCGACAGGTCGGTCGCGACGATCTCGGTGCGCCAGCCCGACAGCAGGGAGCCGGCTTCCTTCAGGCACATCGCGATTGAATACGGCTCCTGCCCGGTGGAGGAAGCCGCGCACCAGATACGTAAGGCCCGGCGGGCCGCGCGCGCCTGCGCCAGCGCCGGGATGACCGTCTCCCGCAAATGGTCGAACGGAATCTTGTCGCGGAAGAAGAACGTCTCGTTGGTGGTCATCGCCTCGACCACCTCCGCCGTCAGCGCCTCGGTGCCGCCCCTCATCTTTGCGACCAGTTCCGGAATTCCCGGCAGGCTGGACTTGCGCGCGAGCGGCAACAGCCGGCTTTCGACCAGATATTGCTTGTCGGCGGACAGGTCGAGCCCGGAACGCTCTTTCAGAAGCTTACGCAGATACTCATAGTCTGACGGCGTCACGAACGATCTCCCGAAAACAACCGAACCAGTTTTGGCGCGATCTGATTGAGCGGCAGAACCGCCGCGCAAATACCTGCATTGGCGGCCGCGCCCGGCATGCCCCACACCACGCTGGTCGCCTCGTCCTGGGCAATCACGCTGCCGCCGGCGGCGACGATGTCCTTGCCGCCGCGCATGCCGTCGGAGCCCATGCCGGTCAGAATCACCGACATGATGCCGCCATGCCAGACGTCGATGGCGGAGTTGAACAGCGGGTCTACCGCGGGTTTGCAAAAATTCACCGGCGGCCCGTCGTCGAGCGCGATCGCGGTCTCGGCGCCATGGCGCACCACGCGCATGTGGCGGCCGCCCGGCGCCAGATAGATCCGGCCAGGCTTGACGATCTCGCCATCGACGGCCTCATGCGCCGGCCGGTGGCTTGCGCGCGCCAGATGCTCGGCAAGAATCGTGGTGAAGGTCGGCGGCATGTGCTGGGTGATCAGCACCGGAAAACGATCGATCACCGGACCGATGTCGGCAACCAGCGTCATCAGGGCCTGCGGACCGCCCGTCGACGAGCCAATCAACAGCACCCGCGGCGCCAGCATGCTGAACGGCCGGCGCGCCAGCGGCAGATGCGCAACCGGTGCAGCGACCGGCTGGACCGATACTTCGCGTGCCCGCTCTGGGACCGGCGCTATGGCCGGGCTCGCGGCCGGCGACGCCCGCCGGCGGGCCCGGGCGCCCAGATGTCGAATCTTCTGAATCAGATCGTGGTGAAAGGTCTCGGCGGCGGTGGCCTCGCGCGTGCTCTCCGGCTTTGGAATGTAGTCGGCCGCGCCGAGCGAAAGCGCCTTGAAGCTGATCTCCGCATTGCGGCGGGTCAGCGTCGACGCCATGATGATGACGAGGTCGCGCTTTTTTGCCAAAAGTTGCGGCAGCGCCGAAATGCCGTCGAGCTCCGGCATTTCGATATCGAGCACGGCAACGTCGGGCTTGACGCGTTCGATCTGGTTGACGGCGTCGAGACCGGTGCGCAGGGAGGCCGAGACCTGCATGTCCGGCTCGGCGTCGATCCAGCGCGAGATCATCCCGCGGATCACGACGAAGTCGTCGACCACCATGACGCGCAGCTTGTCCTGCCGTGTCGAGATTGGCGGTGGAGACCTCGTTAACGCAACACTCATTAGTTCACCCGACCCAACTCAAGCGGCACACTTACAAGACAACGCCGAAGGCCGTTGAGCCGCCGGGATCACCTGCTCGAGATCAGAGCAGGCCGACTTCCTGGAACTTCGCGGTGACGATGTCCTTGTCGAACGGCTTCATGATGTACTCGTTGGCGCCGGCGTGCAGCGCGCGCGCAATGTGGGCGACGTCGTTTTCAGTGGTGCAGAACACCACCTTGGGCGCGTCACCACCGGGCATGCGGCGCAGATTGCCGAGGAACTCGTAGCCGTCCATGACGGGCATGTTCCAGTCGAGCAGAACCGCTTCGGGCATGGCGCGCTTGCAGACTTCAAGCGCCTTTTGGCCGTCCTCGGCTTCGACGATCTGAAAGTCGAGACCTTCGAGGATGCGGCGCGCGACTTTTCGGATGACGCTCGAGTCATCGACCACCAGACATGTTTTCATTTTAGGTCTCCAATTGCACCAGATCCCAACAGGGATGTTTTCGTTCCAGGTTCGGTCTTCATGCCGCCATCAGGTCCGGCACGATTTCGAGGACGCGATCGACGTCGAGGACGACCATGAGCTGGCCGTCGAGACGGTGAACGCCGCCGGCGAGCTTGGCCATGCGGGGGTCGAGATTGACGGGGTTTTCTTCGCGGCCGTTATCGTGGAGTTTCAGGACCTCGCCGATCTGATCGATCAGCAGGCCGTAGGACTCGCCGCGCAGATCGACGCCGACCGCCATCGGCGGCTTGCCGTCGTCGTTCTTGGGCAGCCCGAGCCGCGCGCGCATGTCGACCACGGTGACGATGCGGCCGCGCAGATTGAGCACGCCGGCGATCTCGGCCGACGACAGCGGCACCCGCGTCAGCCGTTCCGGCATGAACACGTCCTGCACCCGCGAGATCGGCAGGCCGAACAATTGTCCGCCGATCACGGCGGTGACGTATTCGGCCACGGTGCCCTCGATGGTCTCGGTCTTGGTTGTCATGGTCTTGCTTCCTTATGCCCCGGCCAAGCTTGCTCATGCCGCTTTCCTGGTCTCGGCGGTCTGTTCCTTCAGCGCCGCGATCAGGCCGGGACGGTCGAACTTGGCGACGTAATCGTGGAAGCCGGCCTGCCGCCCGCGCTCGATCGCCGCCGGCGACACCAGCGAGGACAGGGCGATGATCGGCATCGTGCTCAGATTGTTGTCGGCGCGGATGGTTTCGGCGAACTCGAAGCCGTTCATGTCCGGCATTTCGATGTCGGTCAGCACCACGTCGTAGTTGTGGCCCGAGCGCAGCGCGGAAAGCCCCTCCTGCGCGTTGACGGCGACCCGCACCTTGTAGCCGGCGGCCTTCAGCACCGGCGCCAGCATGTTGCGGAAGAACGCGAAGTCGTCGACCAGCAGCACCGATCGCGCCGTCGACAACTCCCGCATCTCCTTGCGCGAGAACCAGTCGGCGAACGCCATCGGGAGGAAGTGGCCGACGTCGATCACTTCGGTCGCCTGGCCCTTGATCACGGCCGAACCGAGAATGCCGTCGGCCTGGCCGGCGACCTCGATGTGCAGCCGCTCCTCGACGATGTCGATGATCTCGTCGACCACGAGCCCCATCGAGCGGCCGTCGTCGGCGAATACCAGGATCGGCTGCGAGCCCTGGGTCTGGACGGTGACCCCGGCCATCTGCACCAGCGGCATCAACTGCTCGCGGTACTGCACCATGTAGCGGCCGTTAGAGAGCTCGATCTTGTCGGTGGCGATTTCCTCCAGCCGGGTGACGAGGCCGAGCGGCACCGCCTTGGGCTGGTCCGAGCCGGCGCGGAACACCAGCAGCGAGGTCAACTGTTCGCCGCCGATCGCATGCGCGGCCGAGGCCTCGTCCGCCAGTTCATGGGCCGAGGAGCCGGAGGCGCCGAGCGCCTTGGCAATGCCGTTGGGGTCGATGATCATGATCACGGCGCCATCGCCCAGGATGGTGTTGCCGGAGAACATGTCGATGTGCCGCAGTTTCGTGGACATCGGCTTGACCACGATTTCTTCGGTGTGGAACACGCCGTCGACCACGATGCCAAAAGTCTGGCTGCCGACCTGCGTCACCACGATGAAGCCGTTCTCGGGATCGGACGAAGAGCCGTCGTCGATCTTCAACAGCTTCTTCAGGTGCATCAGCGGCAACAGCTTGTTGCGCAGGCGCAATACGGCCGTGTCCTTGATGCGCTCGATGCGGTGTTCGGAGTTGGCGCGGGCGCGCACCAGTTCGACGACGGAGAGCTGCGGGATCGCAAAGCGGTCGCCGGCGGCTTCCACGATCAGGGCCGAGACGATGGCGAGCGTCAGCGGGATCTTGATGGTGACGGAAGAGCCCTCGCCGGCCACCGACTTGATGTCGATGGTGCCGCCGATCTGGTCGATATTGGTGCGCACCACGTCCATGCCGACGCCGCGGCCGGAGACCGAGGTGACGGCAGCCGCAGTGGAGAAGCCCGGCGCGAAGATGAACTTGTGGATCTGGGCTTCGGTCATCTTCTCCAGTTCAGCCTCGCTGACGAGACCGTTCTGGACTGCCTTGGCCTTGATCCGCTCGGTGTTGAGCCCGCGGCCATTGTCGGCGATGCAGATGATGATGTGGCCGCCCTCGTGATAGGCGGAGAGGCGGATGGTGCCCTGCTCGCCCTTGCCGGAGGCCAGCCGCTCGGCCGGGGTCTCCAGGCCGTGGTCGGCGGAGTTGCGCACCATGTGCGTCAACGGATCCTTGATCAGGTCGAGCACCTGGCGGTCGAGTTCGGTGTCGGCGCCGTGCATCTCGAGCTCGATCTGCTTGCCGAGTTCGCCGGAGAGGTCGCGGACGATGCGGGGCAGCTTCTGCCAGGCATTGCCGATCGGCTGCATCCGCGTCTTCATGACGCCTTCCTGCAGCTCGGCGGTGACGTTGGAGAGCCGCTGCAGCGGCACCTTGAACTCGGTGTCCTCGTTGCGGCGGGAGATCTCCAGCAGCTGGTTGCGGGTCAACACCAGCTCGGAGACCATGGTCATCAGGTGTTCCAGCGTGTCCACGTTGACGCGGATCGACTGGTTGGCGATCTTGTCGGCTTCCTG
>CAVYOM010000035.1:0-173642 GCA_963770135.1 uncultured Alphaproteobacteria bacterium
CTGGAACAACGGCGGGATTCAGTACGCGCCGCCGATAAGGTAAGAGAGATCGCGGCTTACCACATCCCGGCTGTCGTCGCCCGGCTTGACCGGGCGATCCAGTATTCCAGAGACGTCGGTGAATAATCGAGAAGCCGCGGCCTACTGGGTCGCCCGGTCAAGCCGGGCGATGACAGCGGTGTGTGGGGTGCGGTTTCGCGCGCCCCACTAAGAGGATCAATAACTCTTCATCTGCGCCAATCGATCAGCGTGGTAATTGCTGTCCCCGAACAATTCCTGGCAGACCCGCGCGCGCTTCACGAAGAAGCCGATGTCGAACTGGTCCGTCATGCCCATGCCGCCGTGCATCTGCACACTCTCCTGCACCGCCAGCGTGGCCGTCGTGCCGGCGCGGGCCTTGGCGACCGCGATGGCGGCGCCGGCGTGATCGAAATCCCCATCAAGCGTCTGCAGCGCCTTCAGCACCGCGGCGCGGGTGATCTCGATATCGATGTAGAGCTCGGCTGCGCGGTGCTGCAGCGCCTGGAATTCGCCGATCAGTTTTCCGAACTGCTTGCGCTCCTTCAGATAGGTGACGGTGCGGCCGAACACCTCTTCGCTCAGGCCCACCATTTCCGCGGCCACCGCGCCGCGGCCGATATTGAGCACACCGTCCAGCAGCGCCCCGCCCTGATCGACTTCGCCGAGCACGTGATCCGCGTCGACCTCGACATTGGTGAATTCGATTCGCGCTGCGTTATGCGCATCGACCATCACGGTGCGCTCGATGGCGACGCCCTTGGCCTTGGGATCGACCAGGAACAGCGTGAGCCCGCTGCGCTCGCCGGCAGCGCCGCCGGTACGGCCGGCGACGATCAAGAGATCGGCAGTGTGGCCATCGACCACGAGGGCCTTGGCGCCGTTGAGCTTGAAGCCGTTGCCCGAGCGTACCGCCTGCAGGTTGATGTGCAGCGGTCGATGTTTTGCGCCCTCGTCAACGGCAAGCGCGGCCAATAGCGAGCCGTCCGCAATCTTCGGCAGATGCGCGGACTTTTGCGCCTCGCTGCCGCCGCGCGAAAGCGCGGAGACCGCCAGCACCGCGGTAGACAGGAACGGCGACGGCATCAGCGTGCGGCCGATCTCCTCCATGACCACGCCGGCCTCGACGCAGCCGAGCCCGCTGCCGCCGAAATTCTCCGGCACCAGCAGCCCGGAGAAACCCATGTCGGCGAACGCCTTCCAGAGTTCGCGGGAGAAGCCCGTGGCGTCCTTGCTGTCGCGCAAGCCGCGCAGATGCGCCACCGGCGCCTTGTCGCTGATAAGGCCACGCGCACTGTCGCGCAGCATGGATTGTTCTTCGGTGAGGACGAGAGCCATTGAGAGAGTTCCGTTACGCTGATCTTCGATTGATTTCGCTGTTGACCCTCATGGTGAGGAGGCGCTCTTGCGCCGTCTCGAACCATGAGGCCCGCGGCCCATCCTTCGAGACGCCTGCTTCGCAGGCTCCTCAGGATGAGGACTTTTCCTAAGCCCCCGGCAGGTCGAGGATGCGCTTGGCGACAATGCCGAGCATCACCTCGCTGGTGCCGCCTTCGATCGAGTTGGCCTTGGTGCGCAGCCAGGCACGGGGACGCGCGCCATTCCTCGAGCGCTCGCTTTCCCATTCCAGCGCATCGATGCCGCCGGCCGACATCAGGATTTCGTGCCGGCGCTTGTTGAGTTCGGTGCCGTAATATTTCATCGCCGAGGAAAATGCCGGATGCGACTGACCGGCTTTCGCCAGATCAACGGCACGCTCAGCCACGGCTGCAAACGCCGCCTCGTCGATGTCGAACGCGGCGATCTGGCTGCGCAGCATGGCATCGTCGAGCCGGCCAGAATCATCGCTTCCGACGGAGTCGGCGGTGACTTGCCCGAGCGGACGGCCGACACCGCGCTCTCCAGTGCCCGAGATCATCGCCCGCTCGTGCTGCAACAGATATTTCGCGACATCCCAGCCGCGGTTGACGGTGCCGACCACATGCGATTTCGGCACGCGGACATTGTCGAAGAAGGTTTCGCAGAACGGCGAATAGCCCGAGATCAAAAGGATCGGCTTGGTCGACACGCCGTTCGAGGCCATGTCGAACAGGATAAAGCTGATGCCGTCGTGCTTCTTGGCCGTGGGGTCGGTGCGCACCAGGCAAAAAATCCAGTCGGCGTAGTTCGCGTATGAGGTCCAGATCTTCTGGCCGGTGATGACGTAATCGTCGCCGTCGCTCTCGGCGCGGGTCTGCAGCGAGGCAAGGTCCGATCCGGCGTTCGGCTCGGAATAGCCCTGGCACCAGCGGATCAGGCCCGCGGCGATTTTCGGCAGATGCTCCTTCTTCTGCGCCTCGTTGCCGTACTTCAGCAGCGCCGGCCCAAGCATCCAGATGCCGAAACTCGACAGCGGCGCGCGGGCGCCCATCGCCGACATTTCCTCGCGCAGCACCTTGTGCTCGGCGCGGTCGAGCCCTCCGCCACCGTATTCCTTCGGCCAGTCCGGCACGGTCCAGCCCTTGTCGCGCATTCGTTCGAACCAGAGGCGCTGCGGCTCGGACGAAAACTTTGCGTTACGCCCGCCCCAATAGGTGTCGTTCTCAGAAGTCATCGGACGCCGTATCTCCGGCGGGCAATTGGCCTCCAGCCAGGCGCGGGTCTCACGGCGGAATGTTTCCAGATCGGACATGTCGGCGTTTCCATGTTGGATGTTGGAAGCGACCTTAGCCTTCGCATTGCGGAATTCAATATATGTCTGACGTCAGCCCATGCCTCTGCGGCGGTAGTCAGGACGCGAAATCGGGTGTAAGCGCAGAGCGGTAACGATTGAAAAACAAGAGGAAACGGGTATGCGGCTGAAATTGCTTTCGCCTGGCGAAATGAGCGCCGAACAAAAAGAAACCTACGACGAGGCGATATCGGGCAAGCGCGGCGCCCCGCCGGCGCCGATGATGGCCTGGCTGAACAGCCCGGACATGGCGCGGCATGCCACGCGGCTCGGCGAGCAGCTGCGGTTCAACACGATGTTTCCGGCAAAATTGTCCGAGATCGCGATCCTCGTGACGGCGCGGCACTGGACTTCTCACTACGAATGGTTTGCGCACAAGCGCCTGGCGCTGAAGGGCGGCATGGACCCGAAGATCATCGAGGACATCCGCGACCGCCGCACGCCGACGTTTGACGACCCGAAGGGCCAGATGATCTACGACCTCGCCAAATCGCTGCATGAGGGCAAGGGTGTGTCGAAGGCGCTGTACGACGAAGCGGTAAAGGTGCTCACCGAGCGCGGGATCGTGGAAGTGATCGGGCTGTGCGGCTATTACACGATGGTGTCGATGACGCTGAACACGTTTGAGTTCGGGCTGCCGGATGGCGAGGTCTCGGATCTTGCGTGAGCTCTAAGCTCCCTCTCCCCGTCCTTCACGGGGTCGAGACGAGCGAAGCTCGCTCTTAGAGGGTTGGGGTGAGGGGCTCTCTCCGCGAATTGTGATCTCACGATAGACCTGTCCCCCCTCACCCGAACTTTCCGCCTCGCGTAAAGTTCGACCTCTCCCCGCAAGCGGGGCGAGGTAAGAAGCATCCACAGCGGAGACACCATGCCCCAGAACCCACCCATCATCGCCGGCACCCGGATCGGGCATGTCCACCTCAAGGTCGCCGATCTCGATCGCGCGCTCGGCTTCTATTGCGGCGTGCTCGGCTTCGAGGTGATGCAGCGGATGGGCGACAGCGCGGCCTTCATTTCAGCGGGCGGATATCACCACCACATCGGCCTCAACACCTGGGAAAGCAAAGGCGGCCATCCGCCTCCATCAGGCACCACCGGGCTGTTTCACACCGCCATTCTCTATCCCACGCGCCCGGCACTGGCGGATGCGCTGTATCGCGTGATCCAGGCCGGCATCGAGCTCGACGGCGCCAGCGATCACGGCGTCAGCGAGGCGCTCTATCTGCGCGATCCCGACCAGAACGGCGTCGAGCTCTACCGCGACCGGCAGAAGGAAGAATGGCCGCGCACGCCGGATGGATCGCTGGCGATGTTCACCAAGCGGCTGGATCTGGAGGATCTGTTGCGGCAGCGGGAAACCTAATTCCTCATGGTGAGGAGGCGCGAAGCGCCGTCTCGAACCATGAGAGCCCCGATGCCGCCATCCTTCGAGACGCCGCTTCGCGGCTCCTCAGGATGAGGACTTCGCGCGTCCGCGAATCATGATCAGCACCGCCGCTGTCAGCTCCACCGCGATACAGCCATAGAACGGCAGCGTGTAGCTTCCCGACCAATCCCGCAGCATCCCGACCACGCCGGGCCCGAAAGCGTAGGTGATCTGGTTGATCGCGGTGATCAGGCTGACCAGCACGCCGAACGAACGCGGATCGAACTCGCGCTGCACGATCAGCGCCGGCAGCGTGATCAGATTGCCGACCGAAAAGCCGAATAACGCACAGGCGGCGAACAGCGCGTAATCATGATGGACGTTGATGATGACCAGAAGCGCGACCGCCTGGCTGACGAAGGAGAGCGCGGACGCCAGCCGCTGGTTCATCCGGTCGATCACGAAGGAGAACAGCACTCGGCCGACCACCGCCATCGCGGTCAACAGCGCCACCGCAATCGCCGCCTGCTGCCGCCCGATCACCGAATCCAGAAACGAGATCAGGTGGACGATGAAGCCGACCTGCGCGAACAGCACCAGCGCGAACGCCGCCGACACCGAGAGGAAGCCGATATCGCGAAACGCGCGGGCGCGGATCTGCGTCGGCGACGGCGCGTCCGCGGCCTCGACAGCGCTCGCGCTTGCGTGAACCGGCGGCCGTCCGACGAAGAGCAGGATTACCGGAACCATCACCACGACCGTCACCACGGCCGCAGCGGTCATCCCGCCGGAAAAGCCGAAATGGCCGATCGCGGCCACCAGTAGCGGCACGCCAATAATGCCGCCAAAGCTCGCGCCGTTCAGCGCCAGGCTGATCGCCATGCCGCGCTTCTTGTCGAACCACAGGCCGAGCGTGTTGGTAATCATGCCGAGGCTGGTTCCCGCCCAGCCGAAGGCGAGCACCGCGTTGGCGAGATAGAGCTGCCAGGGTTCGCGCACCTGGCCGATTGCGATCGCGGCCACGGCCATGGTGCAGATACCCGCGATCATGCAAATCCGGGGGCCGAATCCCTTGATCGCCTCGCTGACAAAGGCGACCAGCGCCGCGCCCGACAGGTAGAAGAACGTTGTGCCCGATGAGATCAGCGACGCCGGCCAGCCGTGCAGCCGCTGCAACTCGGCGACATAGACGCTCTGCCCATAGAAGCCGAACGCCCAGCCGAAGGTGGCCAGCAGGAAGCAGACGACGACGATGCGCCAGCCGTCGTAGCGGATCGAGGTTTCGTCTGGAGTAATGTAGTTGCGGGCGTCCAAGAGATGTCCCTTCGTTGCTGTCTGCCGGCTTGTCCCGGCACATGTCGGCAACGGTTCACAAGGCTACAAGGGCCATCGGTTCGATGGACGCCGAACTGTCAGCAGATGGCAACTATAGCGTTTTCGAGCGAAGTGGATCCCGGTTCGCGTAAAGAAAACGCGTCAAATCAAAAATCTAGAGTTCTGTTTCGATACCATTGAAACGGAACTCTAGGCGGCCGGCTTCGTCGGATCGTAGAAGAACCGCTCGCGAAACACCTTGTCGCCGCGCCATTCCTGCAGCGCCACTTCGTCGAACCGGGCGGTCTTGCCGGACTGATACACAAACTCGAACACCCAGCGGATCGCGACGTGATCGCCCTCGACCACTGAAGTCACGCAGGTCGACATCACGCTCTTCACCCGCTCCAACACCGCGCGCTCATGCGCGACCAGAACATCGCGGCCTACCCGCGGCGCGGCCGCGTTCTCCTGCATGCTGGCGTCCTCAGTGTAGAAGCGCTCGATGGCGCCGGCATGATCGCCGGCGACGACGGCTGCAATGAATTCATCGAGACGGGCGCGCGACGGCATGGAGCCTCCAGCAAACAACTTGAAGATCAGATACCCGAACCGGAAATCTCGCCGGCCGCCTGCAGATTCGCTCGGCGTTTTGCCAATGACGCAACCGACAACACCGCAAGGCCGAGCAGCACCGGCGGGAACACCACCATGTTTACCATCGACCAGCCGTAATGCGCCAGCAGCTGGCCTGACGAGAACGAGCCCAGCGCCATCATCCCGAACACCAGGAAATCGTTGAACGCCTGCACCTTGTTGCGCTCCTGCGGCCGGTGCGTCTCCAGCACCAGCGCCGAGGCGCCGATGAAGGCAAAGTTCCAACCGATGCCGAGTACGACCAGCGTCGCCCAGAAATGCATCGCGGTGATACCGGAAAGGCCGATTCCTGCCGCGGCGGCTTCCAGCAGCAGGCCGAGCGCCACGATGCTTGGCGCGCCGAAGCGCGCAATCAGCGAGCCCGTGAAGAAGCTCGGTCCGTACATCGCCACGATGTGCCACTGAATGCCGAAATTGGAATCGCTGACGGTCAATCCGCACATTTTCATGGCGAGCGGCGCCGAGGTCATCACCAGATTCATCATGGGGTAAGCAATCACCCCGCACAGGGCGGCTGCGATGAAACGTGGCTGCCGCGCGATCTCGAACAGCGGCCGGCCGCCATGCATGTCCGACGGTGCCGGCTTTGGCGCATCGACGCCCCACAGCACCGCCATCGCCACCAGCGCGACGAAGGCCTGCACCACGAAGCTGAACGCAAACAGATAAGGCGGCCAGATATCCATGGTCCACTGCACGAGCTGCGGACCGAGCACGCCGGCGAATACGCCGCCCGCCATCACCCACGACACGGCCTTCGGCCGGAACGCGGCGCTGGCGCCGTCGGCGGCGGCAAATCGATAGGACTGCGCCACCGCGCCATAGAGGCCGCCGAGAAACGTCGCGCCGCAGAACAGCCAGAACGACGCGTACAGGACGGCGATGGCGGCGAGCGCGCCGGTCAGCATGCCGCAGAACGTGCCGATGATGAACGCTGCGCGGCGGCCATAGGCGCGCGAGATCGCGCCGGTCGGCAGCGTGCCGGCGGCGAGCCCCAGCACGTACATCGAGAGCGGCACGGTGGCGAACGAGATGCTCGGCGCCAGCGTCGCGCCGACGATCGAGCCGGTGGCAAAGATGACGGCCGAATTGGCACCCGTCAGCGCCTGCGCCGCGGCGAGCCGCAACACATTGCCGCGCGCACGCGCGTCATTGGTGACCTCTACGGTGGCTGTCGTATCCAGCATCGGCCTTCCCGCCCGGCAGGCCCCGGGCGGGGAGCCTTATCGATTCATTGCGAACACTATGAAGACGGGTGAGGACGCGATCAACCGGCGCAAGCGGGCGCGCGCCATGCGAAGGGCGCACATGGACTCAGACCCCGATGCCGCTTAGCGGACCGCAATCCCCTTCACGGCCGCTTCTTGCCCGATTTCTTTTCGGCGCGCACCGCACCTGTTTTGTGGACCTTCGAGCGAGGATCCACGACGGCGGCGTGCGGAAAGCCTGGACTCCAATCGAGCGCAATCGTGGCGGCGAAGCCGAAGAAGCTGGAGCGGCTCATGCCGAGCTCCGTGGCGCGCCTGTCGATTCGCGTAATCAGGCTCTTCGGCAAATAGACGTTCACCCGCTCGGACGGATCGGGCGGATCGACCCCGACGATGAAATAGGCGACGACGTCAGCGCCCTTCGGCAACGCGATCTGCTCGATCGGCGTCGCCGCCGGCAGCGGCCTGCCCTGCTCGGCCATGCCGTCCACCGCTCGCGCCAGCGCACCCTCCGCGCGCTCGATCGCCTCTTCCTGCGATCGCCCGCCGGCAACGCAGCCTGGAAAATCGGGAAACCACGCGCCGAGTGCGCCGCGCGGACCGCGCTCCAGCACCGCCGGATAGAGCCGCTTTTTCAATCTGGCCTCCCCACAAATGTTATGCTATTTAACACATATATTGGTGTGTCAAATCACACATCGAATGTAGCATACCTTGAAACGGAGGGCAAAATGGACGCGCAAGCCGAGCTCCGTATCATCCGTGCGGCCTACGCCAAGCAGGTCCTTGCCGCCGCAAGCGTCGACGATGCGCGGCTCGCTCAGGCGTTTGCCGCCATCCCCCGCGAGGACTTTGTCGGTCCCGGTCCGTGGCTGGTGATGCGGTGGCTACGCGACTATGTGCCGACGCCCGACGACGACCCCGTCTATCTCTATACCGACGATCTGGTCGCGCTGGTGCCCGAGCGCCGCGTCAACAACGGACAACCGTCGCTGCACGCCCACCTTATCCATCAGGCATTGCCCGCTGCCGGCCAGCACGTGGTGCATGTTGGGACTGGCACGGGCTATTACACCGCCATCCTCGCGCATCTCGTCGGGTCGTCAGGGCGGGTAACGGGAATCGAATATGATGAGGGCCTCGCCGCGCGAGCCAGAGCCAACCTGGCATCCTATGCGAATGTTGCCGTGATTGAGGGCGACGGCACGCAGGTGCCGTTCGATGTCGCCGATGTCATCTACGTCAATGCCGGCTGCACGCGGCCAGCGACACGCTGGCTCGATGGCCTTGCTGACGGCGGCCGCCTGATCATGCCGATGACGTCGGACCAGGGATTTGGTCGCATTACGCCGGAGCGCATGGCGAGTACCGGCGCGGTGTTTCGAATTGAGCGGAGAGGCGCGGACTATCTTGCGCATTGGATTTTGCCGGTTGCGATCTTCCCATGCGCCGGCGGCCGCGACGAGGCGTCAGAACGGGCGCTGGCCGAAGCCTTTGCCCATGGCGGCTGGCAAAAGGTCACACGATTGTATCGAGACGAGGACGTCTCCGACGAGCGCTGCTGGCTTCGCGGACCGGGGTGGTGCCTCGCCTATCATTAAGGCGCGGAAAGACGCTACGCCGGCACGTCCGATCGCCCGAACACCAAAATCATGTTGTTGGCGGGCATCGGCAATTTTTCGATCAAGGCAAGACCGACGCCAGCGGCGAGTTTCTCGAGATCGGCGATGTCGCGCACGCCCCATTCGGCGTCCTGCTCGCGCAGGCTGGTGTCGAACACGGCGTTGCTCATCGCGGTGTGCTTGCCGTCGTGCTTGAACGGGCCGTAGAGAAATAGCCGGCCGTCAGCGCGCAGATATCGCCCCGCGCCGGCGAACAGGCCTTCGGCGACGCGCCAGGGCGCGATGTGGATCACGTTGGCGCAGAACACCGCCAGTAACTCGGCCGGACCGCTGCCGTCATGCATCGCCGAACACCAGGCGGGATCGGTGAGATCGATCCGCAGCGGCGCACGAATGTTCGGCAGGGCTGAATACGCGCGCCACGCCTCGATGCTCTTCAGATGGTTCTCGTTGAGATCGCTCGGCCACCAGATGATGCCGGGGGTGTGTTTTGCAAAATGCACGACATGCTGACCGGTGCCGCTTCCGACTTCGACGACGTCACCGGATTTGCCGGCGAGGAATTTCTGCAGCACCGCCCAGATCGGCTCATGGTTGCGATGGAACGCCGCCGCATCGAGCCGGCCGTCGGGTTCGACCGGCCGGCCATCCTTGCCGAATTCCACTACAAACTCAGCCATGGCAGCCTCGCTTTGGGTCGTTGCAGCCTTGAAACGCTGCTGGCCTTATTTCAGTTCGCAGGAATTCTCTTTCAATATCGGCTGAAAAAAGCAAGAAATAGCGCGGCGATGCAGCCGGGAGGAGAATAAACCGTGCGGCCTTTCCCGTCACGCAGCAAAACTGTTCTCTCTGACGTCAGCGAGCCGGACGCCCAGTCGAGGCGACGCGGCTTTCCTGAAAGCGGGCCTTGCGCTGACCGGGCTCGCGCTTGGCGGCAGAGCCGCCGTGGCGAACCCCGCCGAGGCTCCTCCCGCGGACGCTCCCTGGTCGCAATCGATCGGCGCGGGCGTGGTCGACCGGCCCTACGGCCGGCCTGCGGATACCGAAGCCTCCGTGATCCGGCGCAACGTGCCCTGGCTCACCGCCAGCGCGGAATCCTCGGTGAGCTTCTCGCCGCTACAGGACCTGCACGGCATCATCACGCCCAATGGATTGTTCTTCGAGCGCCACCATGCGGGGCGGCCCGACATCGACCCGGCGCAGCACAAGCTCATGATCCATGGGCTGGTCGAGCGCCCGCTGCTGCTCACCATGAAGGACATCCTGCGTTTCCCGCAGACAACGCGCATCCATTTCATCGAATGCCCGGCCAATGGCGGCATGAACTGGCGCGCGGCGCAGATGAACTCGCTGCAGTTCAGCCACGGCATGGTCAGTTGCGCCGAATGGACTGGCGTCAGGCTATCGACGCTGCTGGAAGAGGTTGGCGTCAAGAAAGAGGCGAAGTGGGCGATGGTCGAGGGCGCCGATGGCGCGCACATGAACCGCAGCCTGCCGCTCGACAAATGTCTCGACGATTGCCTCGTGGTCTATGCACAGAACGGCGAGGCGCTGCGGCCCGAACAGGGCTATCCGCTGCGGCTGGTGGTGCCGGGCTGGGAAGGCAACGTCAACATCAAATGGCTGCGCCGGATCAAGCTCGGCGATAAGCCATGGCATTCGCGCGAGGAAACCTCGAAATATACCGACCTGATGCCGGACGGCACCTCGCGCGGCTTCACCTGGCTGATCGACGCCAAATCCGTCGTCACCTTTCCCTGCCCGGAAAAGCCGCTCGACGGACCCGGCCTCTATGAGATCAGGGGACTGGCGTGGACCGGCAACGGCAAGGTCAGGCGCGTCGATGTCTCCACGGATGGCGGCATCAACTGGCAGACCGCGCGGCTGCACGAGCCGGTGCTGTCGAAGGCACTTACAAAGTTCACCATGCCCTGGCGCTGGGACGGCCGCCCGGCGCTGGTCGCTTCCCGCGTCATCGATGAGACCGGTTACGTGCAGCCGACCATTGCGGAGCTGCGAAAACAGCGCGGCTCGAACTCGGTCTATCACAACAATTCGATCCAGACCTGGCAGGTCAAGCCGGACGGAAGCGTGTTCAATGTACAGCTCGCTTAAGATTGGCCTGCCGATCGGCGCCATCCTGCTTGCCGCTGGCAGCCTCGCCGGCGCGGCAGAGCCCGGCTCGTTCGGTTACGGCCGCGTGGCGACGCCGGCGCAGATCGCCGGCTGGGACATCGACGTGCGCGGCGAGGACGGCGCAGGCCTGCCACCCGGCAAGGGCACGGTCGACAGGGGCGCGGAGGTTTACGCCGAGCAATGCGCCGCCTGCCATGGAACCTTCGGCGAAGGCGAAGGCCGCTTTCCCAAGCTGGTGGGCGGCGTCGGATCGCTCCGGGACGAGCGCCCGGAGCCGACGGTCGGCAGCTACTGGCCCTTTGCGCCGACCCTATGGGACTATATTAACCGCGCCATGCCGATGGCCGCGCCGCACACATTGTCAGCGGATGACGTTTATGCTTTGACCGCCTATATTCTGAGCCTGAACGACCTCGTTCACCATGATTTCGTTGCCGATCGCAACAGTCTGCCGAAAGTCAAAATGCGCAATCGCGACAATTTCATCTGGACCGACCCGCGCCCCGATACGATGGCCAAGCCCTGCATGAACGCGTGCGTCAACGCCGCCGATGTCAGGCTATCGTCGACGGCGGAGGGGCGGAACCTGACGCCGCGCACCACCGGACCGCTCGATACGATGCAACCGAAATAGAAATTACGGAAACGCCTTTGACCGATCATTCCCTGACCCAATCCGCAAGGCTGCCGACGCTCGCGCTGGCGCTGGTGATCGGCGCTTTCGCTTCCGCTGGCACCGCACAGGCGCAGTCCGCCGCGGCCGAAGGCCAGAAGCTCGCCTTCGATCGCAGCAAGGGCAACTGCCTGACCTGCCATGCCATCAAGGGCGGCAACCTTCCCGGCTCGATCGGGCCGGAGTTGATCGACATCAGGAGCAAGTACCCCAATCGCGCGGATCTCGTCGCCATTATTACCGACGAAACGCTGCGCAACCCGCTGACTGTGATGCCGCCATTCGGACGGAACCGGATTTTGACCGAAAAGGAAATCGAAGCGGTGGTGGATTTCCTGCAGACGCTGTGACGTGCGCGCGCACGCTTTAGGAGACGATGGACATGACTGACGTCGGATTTTCGGCCACGCGGCGGCTGATCCTGCAGGGTGCAGGCGCGGTCGCACTTGTCGGCCTCGGCAATATTCCCTTTGGCCTGACGCCGGCGCTGGCCGCGGCCAACGACAAATATCCGGAAGAGGCGTTCAAGGCCAAGAGCGAAGCCGATGCGATCAAGGCGCTCTACGGCAAGACGGCGGAGCCTTCGGACAAGGTCAAGATGGACGCGCCCGAAATCGCGGAGAACGGCGCCGTGGTTCCGATATCGGTGACGACGACGCTGGCGGACGTGACCTCGATCTCGTTCCTGGTCAGCGAAAATCCGGTCGCGCTGGTGGCGTCCTACAAGATTTCGGCCGGCACGCTTCCGAACGTTGCCAACCGCATCAAGATGGCGAAGACCAGCAACGTGATCGTGGTCGTGGAAGCCGGCGGCAAGCTCTACAGCGCCAACAAGGAAGTCAAAGTCACCGTCGGCGGTTGCGGCGGCTAACGGGCAGCGCGCATGATCCGGAAAAGTGGGCACCGGTTTTCCGACAAGATCATGCGCCAGAAAATAGACTAGGAGAATTCAGATGGCATCGACCATTCGCGTGCGCGCCACTTCGAGCGGCGAGACCACCGAGGTGCAGGCGCTGATCCAGCACCCGATGGATTCCGGCTTCGTCAAGGACGCCAAGGGCGAGATCATTCCGCCGCATTTCATCCAGCAACTCACCTTCGAGTATGACGGCAAGAACGTATTCACCGCCGACTGGGGCGGCGGCGTTTCGAAGGACCCTTACGTCAAGTTCGCCTTCAAGGGCGGCAAGAAGGGCGACGATCTGAAGATCAGCTGGATCGACAACAAGGGCGCGACCGACACCACCACGGCAAAGATCCAATGAAGCTGCGATCCGCGATCTATCTGGCTTCCGCCGTGCTCGCGCTCGCGTTGCTGTCGCTTGCGGGCGCGCTGCCCTCCGATGCCGCCGACAAGGTCGATCCCGTCGCCGACGCCAAGGCGTTCAGGAAATTCTTCACCGACAAATTCCCCAAGGTGAAGCTGGACGATTTCGTCAACGGTCCCTATTCGATGAATGAGGACCTGTACCGGCAGTGGCAGGAGAAGGAGCAATTTCCGCCTTACGAGTTCTCGCTCGAAATGGGCAAGGAAATGTTCTCCAAGCCGTTCAAGAACGGCAAGACCTACGAGGATTGCTTCCCCAATAAAGGCATCGGCGTTCGCCAGAACTATCCCACCTTCGACGAGAAGGAAGGCAAGGTCATCACGCTCGAGCTGGCCTTGAACCGCTGCCGCGAGGCCAATGGCGAAGCGCCGTATTCCTATGTCAGGGACGAAATGGCGGCGCTGACCGCCTACATGGCGTTCACCTCGCGCGGCAAGCCGATGGACATCAAGATCCCGGACGATCCGCGCGCGCTCGCGGCCTACGAGAACGGCAAGGAATATTTCTACACCCGGCGCGGCCAGCTCAATTTCTCCTGCGCCACCTGCCATGTGCAGAGCCCGGGCGAGCGCATCCGCGCCGAAATCCTGGCGCCCGCGCTCGGCATCGTCAACGCGATGCCGATCTATCGCTCGGAATGGAGCGGCATGGGAACCACCAGCCGGCGTTTCACCACCTGCAACAGCCAGATTCGCGGCGTGCCGCTGAGCCCGCAGGACGATGAATATCGCAACGTCGAATACTACCTGTCCTATGTCAGCAACGGGCTGCCGATTTCGGGTCCGGGAGCGCGGCCATGAGGATTAAAACGCTTACATCGGTGTTGTCTCTGGTGTTGCTGGCCGCAGGCGCGACATGCGCCATGGCCGCAGGCTCCGAGGACGAGTTCAAGGCGGCGTACGCCGCGGCTGAAGCCGCCAACAAGGAGGCCGGGAAGTTGCGCAACCAGTGGACCACCACGGCGGCGACGCTGGCGGCGGCGAAGAAGTCGGCCGAAGCCGGCGATTTCGACAAGGCCACCGTGTCGGCCAAGGAAGCCGAAGCGCTCGCCAAGGCTTCGATCTTCCAGGCCACCAGCGAGAAGACCCGCTGGAAAGATATGGAAATACGCTAGGGCACGATCCGGAAAAGTGGAAACCGGTTTTCCGCCAAGATCATGCTCCAACAATGACTGACGCCGTTACGACGCGCGGAGACCCGCATGACCATCCGCCGCCGCGATTTCCTGACGCTTGCGGGCGCCGCCACCCTGTACGGCACCCTGCCGCGCGTTGGCGCGCAGGCCGCCGACAATAATGCAGGCGTCTACGATCTCGAACGCTTCGGCAATGCGCGCATCCTCCACATCACCGATACCCATGCGCAGCTTCGGCCGGTGTTTTTTCGCGAGCCGAGCGTCAATCTCGGCGTCGGATCGATGCGGGGCAACCCGCCGCATCTGGTCGCACGCGCCTTCCTCGACCGTTTCGGCATCCGGCCCGACAGCGCCGACGCCTATGCTTTCACCTGCATCGAGTTTGAAAAAGCCGCCGGGAGATTCGGCAAGCTCGGCGGTTTTGCGCATCTGAAGACATTGGTCGACCGGATGCGCAGCGAAGCCGGCGCGGGGCGCGCGCTGCTGCTCGACGGCGGCGATCTCTGGCAGGGCACCGGCCTTTCCAACACGCTGCAGGGCGCCGACATGGTGGATGCGGCCAACCTGCTCGGCATCGAGGCGATGACCGGCCATTGGGAGTTCACCTATGGCGAAAAGGTGCTGCGCGCCAACCTCGAACGCTTCAAGGGCGAGTTTCTCGCGCAGAACGTTTTCCTCACCGAGGAAGCCGCCTTCAACGACGCCAAGGCGTTCGATCCGGCGTCGGGGCGCGTGTTCAAGCCGTCCGTCATCAAGGAAATCGGCGGGCATCGCATCGCCGTGATCGGACAGGCATTCCCCTACGTGCCGATCGCGCACCCGAAGCGTTTCACGCCGGACTGGAAATTCGGCATCCGCGACGAGGAGCTGCAAAAGCTCGTCGATATCCATCGCAACACCGACAAGGTCGATGCCGTCATCCTGCTGTCGCATAACGGCATGGACGTCGACCTCAAGCTCGCCAGCCGCGTCACCGGCATCGACGTCATTCTCGGCGGCCATACCCACGACGCCGTGCCGCAGCCGGTCGCCGTGACCAACGCCGGCGGCGTCACGCTCGTCACCAATGCCGGCTCGAACGGCAAGTTTCTGGCGGTGCTCGATCTCGAACTCGCCAAGGGCAAGGTCAAGGACGTGCGCTACCGGCTGCTGCCGGTGTTTTCGGAATTGCTGAAGCCCGATCCGGCGATGCAGGCGCTGATCGACAAGACACGCGCGCCACATGCGGCCGCGCTGGACGAAAAGATCGCCGCCGCCGACCGCCTGCTCTATCGCCGCGGCAACTTCAGCGGCACGATGGATCAACTGATCTGCGACGCGCTGCTCGGCGAACTGAATGCCGAGATCGCGCTGTCGCCGGGCTTTCGCTGGGGCACCACCGCGCTGGCGGGCCAGCCGCTGACGATGGAGGACGTGATGGCGCAGACCGCCGTCACCTATCCCGAAACTTACGTCCAGACCATGACCGGCGGCCAGATCAAGGACGTGCTGGAAGACATCTGCGACAACCTCTTCAACACCGATCCCTATTACCAGCAGGGCGGCGACATGGTCCGCGTCGGCGGCCTCGCCTACACCTGCAGTCCGAACGAAACCGTGGGCAAGCGGATTTCCGAACTCAAGCTCGACAACGGCCACGCGTTGCAGGCCGGCAAGGGCTACAAGGTAGCAGGGTGGGCTTCCGTCAACGAGCAGACCGGCGCGCCGATCTGGGACGTGGTCGCCCAACATCTGCGGTCGGGCAAGCCGCCCAACCGGTCGCTGCCGGGCGTCACGCTGAAAGGCGTCGAGGACAATCCAGGCATTGCGGGACAGGGATGAACAGCTTTTCGACCATCCTTCGCGCGACGATCGCGGCGCTTCTGATCGCAGCCGCCACGCCCGATGCCCGCGCCCAGCAGGTGCCGCTGCAGGACAAGCCGTTTGCCGAGCACAAGATCGTGCTGCAGCTCTCCGACAACGACCCGCGCAAGCAGGGCCTCGTGCTCAGCGTCGCCAGCAATTTGATGAAGCATTACGATCCCGACAAGGTCGCGATCGAGGTTGTGGCGTTCGGCCCCGGCATCGAGCTGCTGCGCCCGGAAAATCCCAACCGCAAGATGGTCGAGAGCCTGGTGGCGCAGGGCGCCCGTTTCGACATCTGCCTCAACACCGTCGACACGCTCGAACGCGAGAGCGGCAAGCGGCCGGAGTTCATATCGGCGGCAACGCCGGTGCAGGTCGGCGTCGCGCAGATCCTGTTTCTGACCGAGAACGGATACACGCTGGTGCGGCCATGACGGGGAAGACCACGCCTGGCCTTAAGGAGTAAAACTCCTTCGACAATGTTACTTTCCGTAGATGAAATATGTTTGAGAAGACCATCAAGACTAGAATAATATCCTGCGCGAGAGCTCAGATTGAGGAGCGCGGCAGCAGGCATGATCTTTCGTCAGCTTTTCGACAGCGTTTCGGGCACCTACAGCTATTTGCTGGCGAGCCGCGCCGGCGGCGAGGCGTTGATCCTCGATCCCGTGCTGGAGAAGGCCGACCGCTACTGCCAGCTGCTGCGCGAACTCGATCTGCGGCTGGTAAAGGCGGTCGACACCCATCTGCACGCCGATCACGTCACCGGGCTCGGCGAGCTGCGGGACCGCACCCAGTGCATCACCATCATGGGCGAGCAGAGCAAGGCCGACGTGGTGTCGATGCGGGTTTCCGACGGCGACAGGGTGACGATCGAGGGCCTTTGCCTCGACGTCATGTACACGCCCGGCCACACCGACGATTCCTATTCTTACCTGATGGGCGACCGCGTCTTCACCGGCGATACACTACTGATCCGCGGCACCGGCCGCACCGATTTCCAGAACGGCTCTTCGCGCGCGCAGTATGAATCGATCTTCAATCGCCTGCTGAAGCTGCCGGAAGAAACGCTGGTATTTCCCGCGCATGACTACAAGGGCGACACGGTCTCCACCATCGGCGAGGAGAAGCGTTATAATCCGCGGCTGCAGGTGCGCTCGGTCGACGAATATATCGAGCTGATGGCCAATCTGAAGCTGCCGAACCCGAAGATGATGGACGTCGCGGTTCCCGCCAACATGCATGTCGGCCTGCATCAGGAGGACCTGGCGAAGCAGGGGCTCGCGCTATCCGCCCGCGACGCAATCAACAGCCTCGGCCGGCCCGACATCCTGCTGGTCGATTTGCGCGAGGCCAGCGAGCGCGCCAAGCACGGCACGATCTCGGGCGCGCTGCATGCGCCCTATCCCGGCATCGCCGAGAGCCTGACGCCCGGCGGCATGCTGCGCGAAGTCGCCGCCGCCACCGGCCGCCGCGTGGTGTTCTTCTGCGCCTTCGGCGAACGCTCCGCGATGGCGGTGGCGGCGGCCAAGAACGCGGGGCTGGCCAACACCGCGCATATCGAGGGCGGTATCGATGCGTGGAAGAAGGTGGGTGGGCCGGTGGTGATGGGGTGATCTTTCGTAGCCCGGATGAGCGAAGCGACATCCGGGACAGTCTCGCTAATGGATAAAGTCTTCCCGGATATCGCTTCGCTCATCCGGGCTACGAGTCGCCGACATCACCGCCCCACCCGCTCCACCTCCGCCGTCAGATATCCGCCCACGGCACGATCACGGCCTCGTTCTGGAATTCCGCGCGATAGGCCGAAATCCGGAACACATCAGCCATCACTTGCTCGGACAGCGCTTCTGCCGGTGTACCCTGCGACACCAGACGGCCTTCACGCAGCACCAGCACGTGGTCGGCAAACCGCGCCGCCAATCCCAGATCATGCGTCACCACGATGACGAGCACGCCCTTGTCGGCGGTCGCGCGCAAATTCTTCATGACGTCGATCTGGTGCCGCGGGTCGAGCGAGGCAGTGGGTTCGTCGGCCAGGATGACCGGCGCCTCCACCGCCAGCGCGCGGGCCAGCGCGACGCGGCTGCGCTCGCCGCCGGATAATTCCGTAACGCGGCGATCGCTGAACTCCATCACGTCGACCGCCTGCATCGCGCGCAGCACTGCTTCCGCATCCCTGGCCGACAGGTGCGCCGGATCGGTGGCACCGTGCGGATAGCGGCCGAGCGCCACGATATCGCGCGCCGGCAGCGGCCAGTGCACGACGTGTCCCTGCGGCAGATAGCCAAAGCGTTTTGCGCGCTCGCGCAGCGGCAGCGATGACAAGATTTGACCGCCGATTTCGATCTCGCCCTCGGCCGGGATCAATCCCGCCAGCGCCCGCAGCAGCGTGGTCTTGCCGGCGCCGTTGGGCCCGACCAGCGCCACCAGATGTCCCGGCGACAGCGCCAGCGAAACATCGTTCAGCACGACGCGGCCGGCGAGCCGCACGCCGAGTCCCTTTGCGGTCAGCAGCGCCACCTCGCTCATGCGATGCCTCCGCCGAGCGCGCGGCGTTCGCGCATGATCAAATAGAGGAAGAACGGCACGCCGATGATCGAGGTCAGTACGCCGACCTTGATGTCCGATGTCGAGGGGATGATACGAACAGCAATGTCAGCCGCCAGCAGCAGCGCCGAGCCGGCGAGCGCGCTCGGCACCAACAGCCGCCCCGGATCATGCCCGATCAGCGGCCGCATCAGATGCGGCGCGACCAGCCCGATGAAACCGATGGTGCCGGTGACCGCAACCGCGCCGCCGACGCCGAGCGCGACGCCGGAAATGACGAACAGCCGCAAACGTCCGACATCGACACCAAGGCTTTGCGCGGTTTCTTCGCCAAGGCTTAGCGCGCGAAACGCATGGCGCTGGCTAAACAGCATGATCGCGCCGGCAATGATGAAGGGAAATGCCAGCATGACATGCTGAAAGCTGCGGTCCTCCAGCGAGCCGAGCAGCCAGAAGGCGATCTCCAGCACCGCGAAGGGATTGCTGGAGAGGTTCATCACCAGCGCGGTGGCAGCGCCTGCAAAGCTCGAAATCGCAAGGCCCGACAGGATGAGTATCAGCAGCCCGGCATTGCGGCCGGCGATCGAGAGCAGCACGAACACGGAAGCGAACGCAGCACAGATCGCCGCCACCGGCAGCGCGTAGGAGCGCACGTCGGCCAGCCCCAGCGCGATCACCAGCACCGCGCCGAAGGCGGCGGATTGCGGCGCGCCGAACAGCGAGGGCGACGCGAGCGGATTGCGCAGCAGGCCCTGCAGCGATGCGCCTGACAGCCCAAGAATGGCGCCGATCGCCAGCGCCAAGAGCGTGCGTGGCAGGCGGATTTCCCGCACGATCACCTGCGACACGTCGCTGCCGCCGCCGAACAGCGCTTCCGCCACCGCCAGTGGAGAGAGCCGCACGGGCCCGATGCCGAGCGAGGTCAGCGCCAGCAGCCCAACGAGGGCGGCAAGCGTCGCGGTCGCGCCGATCCTGCGACGCGCGGCATCCTCGTTGGTCACGGCAACAGTCTCGACACTCATCGATCGTCCTAAAGCAGTTCTGCCCGCCTCGGTACAGCAGCTCGGGCAGGCGTGCTCATGCGGCAAAAATAGCGCACTCGTCCAGTGAGGATCGCGGGCGCCCGTGGCGGGATTGACTCGGACTTTGACAAACTTCTAGCATAATTCCGACGGTTCCCGTTTTGGGGATCAAAAGGGAATGCGGTGAGGGGAAGTCCCCCAATTCCGCGGCTGCCCCCGCAACTGTAAGCGGCGAATCCTTCGTCATATGCCACTGGGAAATCTCGGTCCTGGGAAGGCGACGAAGGGTAGCGACCCGCGAGCCAGGAGACCTGCCGTCAGCCGTGGTCACATGCGAAGATGTCGGTCGGGGATTGCAGGCATTAGCTTCACTGGGTTCGCGCAAGCGGGAAGGTGAGACTTGGTTCGCTGTGACGTGCCACTGACGTCATACCGAGGCCTACAACCATGTCTTCCACCACCGCCACGCGGCAGCGCCGCTTCTGGCTTGCCTCCAGTTTCCTGGTGCCCATCCTATCGCTCGGCATTTCCGCGGCGCAGGCGCAGCAGGCGCCGTCGGAGCAATTGCCGCCGATCGAAGTCACCTCGCCCACCGACCCGAACCGGACCCGCGCCAAACCGACCTACGATGAAGCGTCGACCTCGCGCCGCGCGGTGCCTCGCACATCTCCGACACCACGCACCGACGCTGCGTCGGCACCCGGCCCGGTAGCGGACTCGTTCTCGACCGGCGTAGGCGCTGTCCGGCAATTCAACGGCATCGTCGGCACATCGACCGCGGTCATAACAGCGCAAGATATCGCGCGTTCGCCGGCTTACACCGTACAGGAAATCATTGCGCAGACACCGGGCGTGCAACTGACAAGCCTGTTTGGCGGCGTTAATGGCGCAAGGACCAGTGTTGACCTCCGTGGCTTCGGTGCGTTCGCCTCCTCCAATACCCTGCTCCTCATCAATGGACGCAGGGTCAATGATGTCGACATACAAGGCGTGGATTTCTCGACCATTCCGCGCGATTCGATCGAGCGCATCGAAATCACCCGCGGCAACAGTGGCGCGGTGCTGTACGGCGACAATGCGATCGGCGGCGTCATCAACATCGTCCTGAAGAACGGCGTCGGCGGCCCACCGGTCGCTATTCGAGCTGAAGCCGGCGTCGGATCGTTCAACCAGCGGCAGGCCTCGATTTCGGCCGCGACCAATTTCGGGCCGTGGTCGACGTCGTTCTACGGCAACGGCGTCAAGTCCGACGGCTATCGGGTCAACAACGCCCTCGACCAGCGCAATGGCGTCGGCAATTTGAATTACACCACGCCCGGTCTCACCGCGTTCCTGACGCTCTCGGGCGACGACCAGAAGCTGGGGTTCCCCGGCGGCCGCACCGTTGATCCGGCGACCGGCCTGAACCAGCTCGTCACCAACCGCCGCGGCACCAATACCCCGTTCGACTATGGCAACCAGCAGGGTGCCAATGCCACTGCCGGCTTCACCAAGACCTTGGTGGACGGCGTTGACCTCATCGTCGATGGCGGCGTGCGCGACAAGAAGCAGCAGGCCGGGTTCTTCGGGCTGTTGCCGACGATTCCGTTCAATTATGTCGACAGCCATCTGCAGACATGGTCGATCACGCCGCGCTTGAGCGTCAAGAACGTGATCTTCGGAATGCCTTCGGCCATCCTGACCGGTGTCGATTATTACGACGCGACCTATCACTCGGAGCGTCCGGTCGCCAAAGGCATGATCCCCATTCACACCTACGATTTGTCACAGCAAACGCTCGCCGGGTACTTTCAGCAAACCATCGGGCTGCTGCCGACGACAGATTTTTCATATGGCGGACGCCTGCAACGGACCACCCTGAAAGCCCGGGACATTCTCCAGAACGATCCGAACTGCGCGATATTCTTTTCGTGCAGCGTCCAGAACTTCCCGCTGGATTCCGAGGAAGGGCAATACGCCCTGCATATCGGCCTCGAACATCGCTTCAATAATGTGCTCTCGGTGTTTGGGCGGGCAGCGCGCGCGTTCCGCACGCCGAACGTCGACGAAAGGCTCTCCTCGGGTCCCGCCTTCGACCCCTTCTCCAACGCGCTTCCCGTTGACTTCAAGCTGAAGACCCAGACCTCTCATGACATCGAGGGCGGCATTCGCATCAAATCCGGACCGCTCGAAGTTCAATCGAGCATCTATAACATGGACCTCGAGAACGAACTCCAGTTCAACCCGATACAGCGCTTCAACGTCAATCTCGATCCGACCCGCCGCTACGGCTCGGAAACCAGCGCGTCGTTTCGTGTCAGCGATACCGTGCAGTTGCGCGGCGGCATGGCCTATACCCGTGCGGTGTTCCGCGAAGGCCCGTTTGCCGGCAACGACGTTCCGCTGGTGTCCCGCTATACCGGCAGCGCCGGCGTCAGCTGGAACATCTGGCAGAACTATCTCGTCGCCGACGCCACCGTGCGTGCCTGGAGCGAGCGCTTCATGGACAACGACCAGGCCAATACCCAGCGCCTGATACCAGCGAGCGCAACGGTCGATTTCAAGCTGAGCGGCGCATACGAGCGCTTCTTCTGGTCAATCTCCGTCAACAATATTCTCAATGCGCTGTACTACGACTACGCCGTCGAGAGCCTGTTCACGCCCGGCCGCTTCTCGGCCTATCCGCTGCCCGGCCGGACCTACATGGTGAAGGCCGGCGCGACGTTCTGACCGGAATGGCCAATTCGGCGCCACGCCGGACCGGCTTGCCGTTCGACGCATTGCGTTGCGGCAGATGAAGTCACAGGGGCATGCGTCAGCGGCGCTGAGCGCCTGGCTTGCGAGCTTCGATCAGGCGGCCCCCGACGACGAAACGGCCGTTCATCATGAAGGCCGATTTGACAAGAAAGTTCGGCTTTTTCGACCGAAAATAACGTCCTTTGCGCCTCGATCCGTGGTAAACCGCCCCAAAACCGCTCGACGATATCTGTCGTGATTTCAGGGGTATGACATGGACGATGAGCCGAAGAGCGCCGCGGAACTGAAAGAAATCAGGCTGAACCGCAAGCGCACCCAGGAGGTCGAGGGCATCAAGGCAATGGCCGAGATCGCGGCCGCCGATGTCGCGATCCGGAAGCGAACCGAGAAGTTGCGCGCACTGCGTCTGGCGAAGGAAGCGGCCGACCGTGAAAACCCGCCGGAACCGGCGGTCAAGACCAAGGCCAAGAAGGCCGCGAAAAAGGGCTGACCCGAAATGACGAAAGATGATCGTGATCGCGCCCAGGCCCGCGCCGACAAGGTGGCAAGGGCGGCGCAAGACGCGAGATCCGGCAAGGCCGAACGCGACGCCAGCTCAAAGGCTGTGCTCGACAATATGGCCAAGCTGAAGGCATTGCGGCTCGCGCGCGAGGCAGCAGAACCGCAACTTGCCCCCACCGCGAAGGCCGCAAGGAAGGCGCCCGCCGGCACCAAGCGGTCGAAAGAGAAGCCGGTGGCCTTGTCCGATTGGCTGGCGAACCAGCAGAACGGCGGACGGCGAACCTGAGATCGGATTCTTCCCGGTGTCGTCATGCCCGGGCGAAAGCGCGAAGCGCGTCCTCGCGCGCGATGTGCCGGCCCTGACGAAAAGCAAAGTCGGATATCGGCAGCGTTACGCCGGTCCCGGCCAATCGATCATCGAGCGCGTCTTGTTCTCGGCGTCGTATACCTGCACCTGAAGCATCTGAAACTTGTTCTTCAGGGCCATGCCCGCCTCTTCGGCAGCCTCGACCGTTTCGTGATGCGATTTGAAATGACCGTCCACCACCAACGAGTAACCGGTGGTCGGCGCCTTGTCAGCGCGGATGATTTTACGCGGCTGCGGCTCTTCCGCCGCAGGGCGGGGCTTCTTCATGCTGGCTCCGTGTGAACGCCCTTTTGGACTGAACGCCGCAAAAAGGGCAGGAAAGTTCTTGAGACCGGCGCTAACATGCCGGCCAAACGCGATCAGATTGAGATCATGCGGATACTCCGAATCGGCATGCAGAGCAATGTCGATTCATCCGACGAAAAAGGCATCACATGGGCGGAACCGGCAGGAAGAAAGAGCCTCCGAAAAAGAACGGCGACAAGCCGAAGAAGCCGGAGCGCGCGCCGGTCGAGGATGAAGACGACGAGGACGGCGACATCGCCACACCGAAGCGCGACAGCCACGGCAATGATGATGAGCCGTTGTAAGCGCTGGTGCTAGGTGCTTCGTAGGTGAGCAACTTGTCTCGCCGTAGCTCGAAGAGCGAAGGTGGAAGCGAAGCGTGCCCACCATTCGTGACGCGCTGCCAGCCACCTGTCATTGCGAGCGAAGCGAAGCAATCCATCGCGCCACAGAAGGAAAGAACGGATTGCTTCGCTGCGCTCGCAATGACGCCGAGAGCGGAGCGCTTACTCCTGCAGGGGAGAAGGAAGAAGTCGCCAGCCGCACCCCCAGCTTCGTAGGATGGGTAGAGCGCAAGCGAAACCCATCGCCAGTGTGGATGCCGGAGTTGATGGGTATCGCTTCGCTCCACCCATCCTACGAATGTCACAGCGCCTTCGCGAGCCGGCCCGCGTCGATCCGCGGCGCGACATAGCGGCTGTAGATCCGCGCCTGCGAGAAGATGCCGCGACTGACCAGATGCGCCGGGCCGCCCTTGTCTCCTGGTTTAGTAACGCAATTGACGCGACCTCGCGCTCCGCCGGGGCAGCTATGCGCCGGTATTCATGGACAAATAACGGGTTGCCTCTATTTTCACCGGGCCCTTGCCGGGCGTTAAGCATCACGGGGTTCTGAGCCGACATGGTCGATATTCTGGCCGCACCGCAACAATCCAGGACGGACACCTCGCTGCGTACGCTCGCGGCGATTTCGGTCGCGCACTGGGTCAGCCATTTCCATCTGTTCGTGCTGCCGATGCTGTTCCCGTTCCTGAAGGCGCAGCTCGGCGTCGGCTATATCGAGCTCGGTTTCGCGCTCACGGTTTTCGGCATGGTGTCCGCCCTGACGCAGGCGCCGATCGGCTATCTGGCCGACCATATCGGCGCGCGAAAAGTCCTGCTGATCGGGCTCAGCGTCGGCGGCGTGGCGCTGATCATGCTCGGCCTGCATCTGAGCTACACTTCGCTGATCGTCTGCGCCGCACTGCTCGGGCTCGCCAACAGCGTCTATCACCCCTGCGATTACGCGATCCTGTCCACGCATATGGATGAAGCGCGGATGGGCCGCGCGTTCTCGATCCACACCTTTGCCGGCTTCCTCGGCGGCGCGGTGGCGCCCGCGATCATGGCCGCGCTCGTCGCGTCGGTCGGAGGCCTCGGCGCCCTGATCGTGGCCGGCGCCGTCGGCCCCGTGGTGGCGCTGGGATTGATGGCCGCAGGCATTCCCGATGCGAGTTCAGCCGACCGCAAGCAGGACGGCGCCGCCGCGCCGAAGCAAAGCGTCATCACGCCCGCGATCATCATGCTGACGTTCTTCTTCATGCTGCTCGGCCTCTCCAATGCCGGCATCAGCAATTTCGGCGTCGTCGCGTTGATGAGCGGCTATGGCGTAACCTTCTCGGCCGCCAACATCGCGCTGACCGCGTTTCTCGGCGCCAGTGCTGCCGGCGTGCTCGCCGGCGGCTATCTGGCCGACCGCACCACGCGCCACGGACAGGTCGCCGCGGCGTGCTTCGGGATCAACGCGGTCATCATGCTGGTGATTGCGACGACGACGCTGCCGTCCGTGGTGCTGACCGCAGCGATGGGCATCGCCGGATTCCTCGGTGGCGTGATCGCGCCCTCGCGCGACATGCTGGTCCGCAACGCCGCACCTCCGGGTGCCGCCGGTAGAGCTTTCGGCATCGTCTCCACCGGCTTCAATTTCAGCGGCATCCTCAGCCCATTGTTGTTCGGCTGGATCATGGACCAGCACATGCCGCATTGGGTGTTTGGCGCGTCCGTCGCTTTCATGGTCATGACGGTGCTGCTGGCGCTGGTGACCGACCGCAAGCCGCAGGATCGGTCAGACGGCCCGGTCAAGGGCATAATGCATTCCTGAGCCTCAATCCCGGCGGTTGACTGCATCCGAGGACACCGGATGATGCGTCAACAAAACCACAACCGGGATGGAAAGCCATGACCTCGACCCCCGACCTCGTAATCCGTGGCGGCACCGTTGCCGATGGCAAGGGTGGCGATATGTTCGAAGCCGATGTGGCGATCTCCGGCGGCCGCATCACGGAAGTCGGCAAAGTCGCGGGAACCGGCAAGGAAGAGATCGACGCCAAAGGGAAACTGGTCGCGCCCGGCTTTGTCGACGTCCACACTCACTATGACGGCCAGGTCACCTGGAGCCAGGACATCACGCCGTCGTCCCAGAACGGCGTCACCACGGCGATCATGGGCAATTGCGGGGTTGGCTTTGCGCCCTGCCGTCCGGTCGATCATGTCCGGCTGATCCAATTGATGGAAGGCGTCGAAGACATCCCCGAGCCGGTGCTGAGCGCCGGCATTCCCTGGGCCTGGGAAAGCTTTCCGGATTACATGGAGTGGCTGTCGAAACGCAGTTTCGACATGGATATCGGCGCGCAACTGCCGCATGCGGCGTTGCGCGTCTATGTGATGGGCGAGCGCGGTGCACGGCGCGATCCCGCAACGCCTGAGGACAACAGGGCAATGGCGGCGCTCGCCGGAGACGCCGTGCGCTCAGGCGCATTGGGCTTCTCGACCTCCCGCACCCTCAACCACCGCACCTCGACCGGCGACTACACGCCGACGCTGAAAGCGGGCGAAGATGAACTGACCGCGATTGCGGCGGCGATGCACGGCGTCGGCCGCAGCGTGCTGCAATTCGTGCTCGACCAAAGCACCGTGCATGAAGATCTGCCGATGATGCTGCGGGTCGCTGAAAACACCAAATGCCCGATCTCGTTTTCGGTAGCGCAGGCCGACAAGGCGCCGCGGCGCTGGCGCCAGACCATGGACACCATCAATGAAGCCGCCGCCCGCGGCCTGTCGATCACAACCCAGATCGCTGCGCGCCCCGTGGGGCTGCTGCTCGGGCTCGAACTGTCGCGCAACCCGTTCCAGACCCATCCGAGCTACCGCGCGATTGCCAAGCTGCCACTGGCCGAGCGCCTCACGCATTTGCGCCGGCCCGAAGTTCGCGCGGCCATCCTGAGCGAGACGGCGACGGCGACCGACGATCCGCTGTTCTTCCGGCCGAACTACGACAAGATGTATCTGCTCGGTAATCCCCCTGATTACGAGCAGCCGCCGGAGAATGCGCTCGGCCCGCAGGCCCGCCGTCAGGGCCGGCAGCCGGAAGAACTCGCCTACGAGGCGATGCTGACGGACGAGGGCCGCGGCATGCTCTATGTGCCGTTCCTCAATTATGCCGACGGCAATCTCGACGCCGTGCACGAGATGCTGCGCGAACCCAGCGCCGTGCCGGGACTCTCCGACGGCGGCGCGCATTGCGGCATCATCTGCGACGCCAGCTTCCCGACCTATCTCCTGACCCACTGGACCCGCGACCGCAGCCGCGGCGAAAAACTCTCGATCCCGTTCGTGGTGGCGGCGCAGTCGCGCAAGACCGCGCTGTCGGTCGGGCTGTACGACCGCGGCGTGATCGCGCCGGGCTTCAAGGCCGACGTCAACGTGATCGACTACGACAAACTGCACCTGCATCCGCCGAAGGTGCATTACGACTTGCCGGTCGGCGGCCGCCGCCTGATGCAGCAGGTCGACGGCTACGACGCCACCATCGTCTCCGGCGTGGTGACGCAGCGCGGCGGTGCGGCCACCGGCGTGCGACCGGGCCGGTTGGTGCGGGGAACGCAGGGGAGCAAGCCGCTGTTGAACGCAGCGGCGAGTTAGCAAACCCGAAAACGGTGTCGTCCCGGCCTTGAGCCGGGACCCATACGCCGCGGCCCATGTAAGGGGCACGAACGATGATTGACTAATGAAGAGCGTCGATCATCGCGCTTCATCGATAGATCACGCGGTATGGGTCCCTGCGTTCGCAGGGACGACAATGAAGCTGCTCACGCGAATTTCGGCTGCGCGGCCACCTGCGCCATCAGCCTCTTGCGTTCCGTATTCGGCCAGAGCAGCAACAGCCCGAGCAGCCCGGACGCTGCCATCACCACCGCATTGATGGTGAAGCCGGTCATGTAGCCGTCGAGCGGCACCGTCGCGTTCTGGATCACGGCGCCCATCACCGAAGGGGCAATTATCCCCGCCAGCGTATAGATCGCGCCATAGATCGCGATCACGGCGCCGCGCTGCTGCACCGGCGTAAACTCGCCGAGCATCGGCGGGCAGACGACATAGATCGAACCGCAGAGCCCGGAGCCGACCACGAGAAACGCGATCTGCCATCCCGTGCCGCTGACATGCGGCAGCACGGCGAGGATCAGTCCGCCGACGATCAAGGGTACCGAACCGAGCACGCCTCGCGCGCCGCGCGTGGTATAGCCGCGCGCCAGCATCACCTGTGAGATCCATCCCGTCAGCAGCACGATGGTGGCGCCGAACACCCAAGGCAGCACCGAGATCCAGCCCGCATCCTTTTGCGAGAAGCCGAGTCCCTTGACGATGAAGGGCGTAAACCAGGTCAAGCCGAGCGACAGCGCCCAATAGGCGCCGAAGGTCGCAGCACAGCAGCCGATGAAGGTTCGCGAGGTCAGAAGCTGGAAATAGGGAATCCGCTGATCAGCCGCTGCTGTTGCAGCGCTCTGAACCAGCGGGCCCTCCTTGCCCATCACCAGCCACGCTGCCGCCCACATCAGGCCGACCACGCCGAGCGCGCCAAAGGCGTAATGCCAGCTGTGATTGACGATGATCCAGTTCAGCGCCGGCACGGCCAGGATGACGCCGAAGGCCGAGCCCTGGGAGAGAATGGCGGTCGGCAGCGTTCGCTTCTCGTCGGGAAACCACTTGTAGATCGCGTGCGCCGCCACCGAAAATGCCGGCCCCTCGCCCGCGCCGAGGATGACGCGGCAGATCAGCAGCGTGGTGAAACTGACGGTGCCGACCATCGGAAACTGCGCCACCGACCAGATCACCGCCATCGCCAGCAGCACCCAGCGTGTATCGACGCGGTTGACGATGAAGCCAACGACGATGGCCGAAATCGAAAACAGGAAAAAGAACGAGGAGCCAAGCAGGCCGAACTGCTCCGGCGAAAGCTTCAGCTCGTCCATGATCGGCGCGCCGGCGAGGCCGACCACGATCTTGTCGGCAAAGTTCACCAGCATGAACAGGAACAGCAGGAAGGTGATTTTCCAGGCGCCCTTTGGCGTCCCCTCGGGCGTCGCTTGCGCGGTCATGGCAGGTTTCCCCGTTTTCTTTGCTGGCTCTGTAAGATCGGCCGGTTCCAATGGTACAAGGGGGCTCGCGGAAGGCAACCGGGATTTTCTCAACTGCCCACTGCTGTTGCAGGGCGCGCAGCGTGACCGGATCACGATCACGTCGCGGCGGTATTGAGACGTGATCCCGGGCACGCGCCCTGATATGTTGGATGCCGTCACGTCAGGGGATTTTCATGGTCAGATCGGTCCATCGTCGCGCATGACCAACGGTAATTCCAGCGCGACCGGCCAGGTGCTTCACGTCACTGGCCTGACCAAGAGCTACCGCACCGCCGGCGAACAGGTTGCCGTGCTGCGCGGGGTGAACCTGACGGTCGCAGCCGGCGAGAGCGTCGCGCTGACCGGCAAATCCGGCAGCGGCAAGAGCACGCTTTTGCACCTGATCGCGGGCCTCGATGCCGCCGATGGCGGCGAGATCAGGCTGGCGGATGCACAGGTTTCCGAACTCGGCGATGCCGGGCGCGCAGAATTGCGCCGCGACCGGCTCGGCCTGGTGTTTCAGCAATTCAACCTGATCCCGAGTCTTCACAGTGGAAGACAATCTGGTTTTCCAGGCGCGCATTGCCGGCCGTCACGACGCGGCCTGGCACCGTGAACTGGTGGAGCGACTCGGACTCGGCAATTTCCTCAAACGCTATCCCGAGCAATTGTCCGGCGGCCAGCAGCAACGCGTCGCGATCGGCCGCGCGCTGGCGGTAAAGCCGCTGCTGCTGCTGGCGGACGAGCCGACCGGCAATCTCGACGAGGATACCGCGGACGAGGTGCTGGCGCTGGCGCGCGATCTGGTGACGCGCAGCGGCTGCGGTTTTCTGATGGTGACGCACAGCGCAAGGCTCGCCGCAACGCTCGACCGGCAGGTCAACCTCCATGCCGGGGTGATCGCGTGAAGCGCGCGCTGTGGACGCTGGCCGTGTTGCTGAGCCATTGGCGGCGGCATCCGATGCAGCTTGCGACCCTCCTGATCGGATTGATCTCGGCGACCGCGCTGTGGAGCGGCGTACAGGCGCTCAATCAGCAGGCGCGCACCTCCTACGATCGCGCCGCCGCCACCTTTGGCGGAACGCGCACCGCCATGCTGGCGGCCCGCAGCGGCGCAAGCTTTCCGCAAAAACTGTTCGTCGACTTGCGCCGCGCCGGCTGGCCGGTCTCGCCGGTACTCGAAGGACGCATTCAGATCGAGGGACGTTCGTTCCGGCTGTTGGGCATCGAGCCGGTAACGCTGCCCGCGGAAGTCGGCAACGCGCCGGCGGTCGGCAGGGCCGATCTGCAATCCTTCATGACACCGCCGGGCACGATGCTGGTGGCGCCGGAAACGCTTTCCGATCTCAAGCTAGCGGAGGGCGCGCGCGCCCAGGCCAATGGCGGCGCATTGCTGCCGCCGCTGCGCGTGCAGCCGAACCTGGTGCCCGGCGTATTGGTCGTCGACATCGGCATCGCGCAAGATCTGCTGAAGATGCCGGATCAGCTCTCGCGGCTTCTGATCGGAAAGGCGGCCGGCAAACGCGCCCCGCTTGAAAGCATCGCGGGCGACCAGCTTCGCCTGATCGAACCAGATGCGGAAACCGACCTCGAACGCCTCACCGACAGTTTTCATCTGAACCTGACCGCGTTCGGGTTGCTGTCATTCTTTGTCGGGCTCTTTATCGTCAATTCGGCGGTAGGCCTTGCTTTCGAACAGCGGCTGCCGGTGCTGCGCACCCTGCGCGCCTGCGGCGTCTCGGCGCGGATGCTCAACGTCGTGCTGGTGCTTGAGCTGGTGTCGCTGGCGCTGATCGCCGGACTGATGGGCCTCGTGTGCGGCTATTTCATCGCCGGCGCCCTGCTGCCCGACGTCGCAGCATCGCTGCGCGGGCTCTATGGCGCGCAGATTCCGGGACATTTGACGCTCAAGCCGCAATGGTGGTTCGCGGGCATCGCCATCAGCATTGTGGGCGCTCTGGCTGCGGCCGCGGTCAGCCTAACCAAGGCGCTGCGGCTGCCGCTGCTCGCCACCGCCCAGCCCTATGCTTGGCAACAGGCACAGCGGCGCTGGCTGACCTACCAGAGCGCGCTGGCGCTCGCGGCGTTCGCCGCCGCCGCAGGCCTGCTCTGGTTCGGCAATTCCCTGATTTCGGGCTTTGCCGTGCTCGCAGCGCTGATGCTCGGCGCAGCGCTGATCCTGCCGATGTTTCTAGAGATCGTGCTGTCGATTGGTCAGCGCTATGCACGGGCCCCCGTCAGCGTCTGGTTTTGGGCCGACAGCCGCCAACAACTCTCCGGGCTGTCGCTCGCCCTGATGGCGCTGTTGCTCGCGCTGGCCGTCAATGTCGGCGTCTCCACCATGGTCGAGAGTTTCAGCCGCACGTTTCTGGTGTGGCTCGACGGGCGGCTGGCGGCGGATGTCTATATCAGCGCCGCCAATGACGATCAGGCGCACGAGATCAAGGCGTGGCTGCGCGAGCGCCCCGAGGTGGATGCGGTCCTGCCCGGCGCCCGCGCCGATACGCAACTGGCAGGCGCACCGATCGAAGTGCTCGGCCTGCCCGATCACGCCACCTATCGCGACAACTGGCCGCTACTGGAGTCCGCAGACGACGCTTGGCGCAAACTACGCCCCGGCAATGCGGCCCTCGTCAGCGAACAACTGGCGCGGCGGCTGCACCTTTCGGTCGGCGACCGCATCGAGGTGCCGGCGTCAGGCGGAAACTGGCCGCTCGATGTGGTCGGCATCTATGCCGACTACGGCAACCCCAAGGGCCAGATCGCGGTCAACTTCGCGGCGCTGACGCGGCGCTTTCCGGAAATTCCGCTGACGCGCATGGGATTGCGGGTCGCGCCGCCAAATATACCGGCGCTGATCTCGGCCCTGCAGGAAAAGTTCGCGCTCGACAACCGCAACGTCGCCGATCAAGCGACGATGAAGGCGGAATCGAAGCGGATATTCAGCCGCACCTTTGCGGTGACCGCGGCGCTGAATGCCTTCACGCTCGGCGTCGCCGGCGTTGCGCTGTTGACGAGCCTGCTGACATTAGCCAACTCCCGGCTGCCGCAACTGGCACCGCTATGGGCGATCGGCATCACGCGGCGGCGGCTCGCGGGAATCGAGCTTCTGAAGACGATGTCGGTGGCGCTGATCACTACCATCTTCGCGCTTCCGCTCGGTCTCCTGGTCGCGTGGTGCCTGCTTGCGGTCGTCAACGTCAAGGCGTTCGGCTGGCGGCTGCCGTTTCACGTCTTTCCGATGCAACTGCTGTGGCTCACAGGCGTCGCAATGGCGGCCGCGGTCGCCGCGTCTGCGCTCCCCGTCATCAGGCTGGCGCGCATGCAGCCGGCGAGCCTGATCAGGATTTTCGCCAATGAACGGTAGCGGTTCGATCACCCGCCGCGGCTTCATCGGCGGCGCGCTCTTCGCGGGACTGGGCGGCAAGGCGTTCGCGCAGGGTTTTGCCGGCCTTGGCGAAGGCGCAGATGGATTTGCGCCGGTCGTTCCCGGCAGGACGTTTGCATTTCCCGCCGACCACGGCCCACATCCCGCGTTTCGCATCGAGTGGTGGTACGTAACCGCAAATCTCGCCGACAGCAGCGGGACGGCCTATGGCGCACAATGGACGCTGTTTCGTCAGGCCATCGCGGCGGGAGCGCCGCAGGAAGGCTGGGCCAACCAGCAGATATGGATGGGCCATGCGGCGGTGACCCGGGCAGATACGCATCGCGTGAGCCAGTCGTTCGCACGCGGCGGCGTCGGTCAGGCCGGCGTCGAAGCCTCGCCGTTTCACGCCTGGATCGACAATTGGGAGATGCGCGGGCTCGCTGCGGTGAATGACACAAATGTCGCGCCGCTCCAGCTAAGCGCATCGGGCGCCGACTTCAGCTACGCGCTGCGCCTCGACGCGATACGTCCGCTGGTGCTGCAGGGCGAGGCCGGCTACAGCCGCAAATCACTGCGCGAGCAGGCCTCCTATTATTACAGCCAGCCGCATTACACGGCGAAGGGCGTCCTTGCCATCGACGACAAGCCGGTCGAGGTGACCGGACAAGCCTGGCTCGATCGCGAGTGGAGCAGCCAGCCGCTGGCCTCCGATCAGAGCGGATGGGACTGGCTCTCGCTGCATTTCAGTGCCGGCGACAAACTGATGCTGTACCGGATGCGCCAGACCGACGGAAAGCATTACGGCTCCGGCAAGTGGATCGCGCCCGATGGCACGGCGACGATGCTTGGCACTGAAGACATCGTCATGACCCCGATGACGGTCACGGAGATCGAGGGACGCAAGATCCCGACGGCATGGCGTATCGCCGTTCCGAAGATGGCGCTGTCAATCGAGTGCACGCCGCTCAACGCCCGAAGCTGGATGGGCACCAGCTTTCCCTATTGGGAAGGCCCGATCCGCTTTGCCGGCAGCCATGCCGGGCTCGGCTATCTGGAAATGACGGGCTATTGAGCCCTCGCACCTAACAGGGGAATTTCGTCGATGTATCATTTCACCGCGCTCGTCACCTTGCTGGCGGTCATGGTCTACTTCTACTCGTCCATCCTGGTGTCGCGGGCGCGCGGCAAATTCGGCGTCAAGCTGCCGGCGATTTCCGGCAATCCGGATTTCGAGCGCGTGTTTCGCGCGCAGATGAACACACTGGAATGGATGCCAATCTTCCTGCCGTCGCTGTGGCTGTTCGCGATCTATATCGGCGACGGCATCGCCGCCGCACTCGGGCTGGTCTGGGTGATCGGCCGCATTCTCTATGTGCTCGGCTATGCCAGGGCGGTCAAGGACCGCGGCCCGGGCTTTGCGATCCAGGCGCTGGCTGCGATCGCGCTGTGGGTGGGAGCGTTCGGCGCCATCGTGTGGCGGTTGACGCAGGCGTGAGAATTGCGCGAACTCCCACGTCGTCCCGGCCTTGAGCCGGGACCCATACGCCGTGTCCTATCGATGAAGTAGAATGCCAGACGCCCGTTCTAATAACGGGCGCCTGTGGTTATGGGTCCCTGCGTTCGCAGGGACGACCCGTGGTGAAAGTCGGGCCTATTTCACCAGCGGGCAGCCGGAATCCTTTGCCGCCGGGAACGCCTTGTCGCCGGGCACCACCGCGAGCTGCTTGTAGTAATCCCACGGCTTCTTCGATTCGGACGGCTTCTTGACCTCGAACAGATAGAGGTCGTGCACCATGCGGCCGTTTTCGAGCACCTTGCCGCCTTGCGCGAAATCGTCGTCGACCGGAAGTTCCTTCAGCTTCTTGGCGACCGCCTCGGTGTCCTTGGTGCCTGCGGCCTTGACCGCCTTGAGATATTGCAGCGTCGCCGAATAGGTGCCGGCCTGGATCATGTTCGGCATGCGGCCGGTACGCTTGAAGAAGCGTTCGGCGAGGTTGCGGCTCTTGGCGTCGCGGTCCCAATAATAGCCTTCCGTCAGCACCAGGCCTTGCGCGGCGTCGAGCCCGAGGCCGTGGACCTCGGCGAGCGTCAGCAAGAGGCCGGCAAGCTTCTGGCCGCTCTTGACGACTCCGAATTCGGCCGCCTGCTTGATCGAGTTGGTGGTGTCGAGGCCCGCATTCGCAAGACCGATGATCTTGGCTTTCGAGCTCTGCGCCTGCAGCAGGAAGGAGGAGAAGTCCGCGGTGTTGAGGGGAATGCGAACCGAACCCACCACCTTGCCGCCCTTGGCCTTGACGAAATCGCTGGTGTCCTTCTCAAGCGCGTAGCCGAAGGCGTAGTCGGCGGTCATGAAGAACCAGCTGTCGCCGCCGGCTTCCACCAGCGAGCCACCGGTGCCGAACGCCAGCGCATGCGTATCGTAGGCCCAGTGGAATCCGTAGGGCTGACAGGCATCGCCGGTAAGACGTGACGTAGCTGCGCCGACGACGATGTCGATTTTCTTCTTCTCCTTCGAAAGCTCGTGAACGGCGAGCGCCACGGACGAGGTCGTCAGCTCGGTGATCATGTCGACGTTTTCGACATCGTACCAGCGCCGCGCAATCGCGCTGGCGAGATCCGGCTTGTTCTGGTGATCGGCGGAAATGATTTCGATCTTGTGGCCGAGCACCTCGCCGCCGAAATCCTCGATCGCCATCTTGGCGGCCTCGAACGACCATTTGCCGCCGTAATCGGCGTAGACCCCGGACTGATCGTTCAAAATACCGATCTTGACGCCCTGCGCCGAGGCCGGCGCGGCAAGCAAAAGACCACCCGCCGCAACGGCGGCCAACAATCCCGACTTCATGTTTTTCTCCCGGAATTTTTTGTCAGAGGAACCTGGCAACACTATTCAATAACCCCGCCCCTGCCCATCCATTTCGGATCAGCCAAAAGTATGGGGAGCTCTGTCCGTCTCCGGTGCGCAATTGCGCACCGGGATGACGATGACGGTGAATGAACGCCGTACCTACGCCACGGCCGGCTTCTTGACGTTCTTCCCGTCCGCCAGGTTCCGCACGATCACATAGAAGATCGGCGTGAAGATCAGGCCGAATAGCGTCACCCCGAGCATGCCGAAGAACACGGCGACGCCCACCGCCTGCCGCATCTCCGATCCCGAGCCCGTCGAGACCACCAGCGGCAGCACGCCGAGGATGAAGGCGAACGAGGTCATCAGGATCGGCCGCAACCGCAGCCGGCAGGCTTCGACCACAGCCTCCAGCCGTGGCTTGCCCTCCAGCTCGATATCGCGGGCAAACTCGACGATCAGAATGGCGTTCTTGGCAGCTAACCCCACCAGCACCACGAACCCGATCTGGGTCAGAATGTTGACGTCCTGCCCCATGATCCGCACGCCGATGGTGGCGGCGAGCAGACACATCGGTACGATCAGGATGACCGCGAATGGCAGGCTCCACGAGCCATATTGCGCCGCCAGCACCAGGAAGACGAACAGCACGCAGATCGGAAACACGTAGAGGCCGGTGTTACCGCCGGTGACCTGCTGATACGACAGATCCGTCCATTCGAACGAGAAGCCGCTCGGCAGCGTGTCCTCGGCCAGCTTCTTCATGGTGTTGATGGCGGTCGCCGAACTGGTGCCCGGCAGCGTATCGCCCTGCAGTTCGGACGTGGGATAGAGATTGTAGCGCGCGACGCGGTCGGGCCCTGAGACATCGCGGAAACTCACGACGCTACCGAGCATCACCATGTCGCCGGCGGCGTTGCGGGTGCGCAGGCGCGCCAGATCGGAGGTCTCTTTGCGGAACGGCAGATCGGCCTGCGCCGTGACGTGGTAGGTGCGGCCGAACAAATTGAAGTCGTTGACATAGGACGAGCCGAAATAGGTCTGGATCGTGTCGGTGATCCCGGCAATCGGCACGCCGAGCTTCTGCGCCCTGACGCGATCGATATCGACGAACAGTTGCGGCGTGTTGGCGGAAAACGGCGAGAACACCTGGGTCAGTCCCGGCGCCTTGCGCGCCGCGCCGACCAGTTCGTCGGTCGCCGAGGCCAGCAGTTCGGAGCCGCGGCCCTGGCGGTCCTGGATCCGCATGGTGAAGCCGCCGCCGGTGCCGATGCCGGGCACCGCCGGCGGCGGGATGACGATGATGAAGGCGCCCTGGATGCTCGCCAGCCGCGTGCGCAGATTGTTCGTGACCGCCATCGCGGACAATCCCTTCTTGTGGCGCTCTTCCGCGTCCTCGAACACGGGGAACAGTGCCGCGGCATTGCTCGCCTGCGTCCGCGTCGCACCCGAGAAGCCGGCGAATGCCGCCACCCGAATGATGCCCGGCGTATCCAGCGCAATTCGCTCGATCTCGCGCACGATCTCGGTGGTACGCGCCAGCGACGCCGCGCCCGGCAACTGCACCGAGACGATGACGTAGCCGCGGTCCTGCGCCGGGATGAAGCCTTGCGGCGTCGTCACCAGCAGCCATCCGGCGCTGCCGATCAACACCGCATACAGCACCAGCATCAGAACCGAATGCCGGATCACGAAATCGGCCGCGCCGGCATAGCCATGCGCGAGCCGATCGAAGCCACGATTGAACAGGCCGGTGAACCAATCCCAGCCGCGTGCGATGAAATTCCAGCTTGCCGGCGGCCGCTTGTCCTCATGCGGCTGCAGGATCAGCGAGGCCAGCGCCGGCGACAGCGTCAGCGAACAGAAGCAGGAGATCGCGGTAGCTACCGCAATTGTCACTGCAAATTGCTGGAAGAACTGTCCGGAGATGCCGCCGAGGAAAGCAGTCGGCACGAACACCGCGCACAGCACCAGCGCGATCGACACCAGCGCGCCGCCGACCTCTTCCATGGTGCGCAATGCGGCATCGCGACGGCTCATGCCGTGCTCGAGATGGCGCTCGACATTCTCGACCACCACGATCGCATCGTCGACCACGATGCCGACCGCGAGCACCAGACCGAACAGGGTGAGATTGTTGATCGAGAACCCCAGCGCCGCCATCACCGCGAAGGTACCGACCAGCGACACGGGTATGGCGATGATCGGGATAATGGCCGGCCGCCAGCCCTGCAAAAACACCAGCACCACGATCACGACCAGCGCCATCGCCTCATAGATCGTCTTGATCAGTTCGCTGACGGACTGCGCGATGAATTCGGTCGGGTTGTAACCGATATTGTAGTCGAGCCCCTTTGGAAAGCTGGTCTTCAGCCGCTCCATGGTGTTCGAAATGTTCTTGGCGGTCGCCAGCGCGTTCGAGCCGGGCCGCTGGGTCACCAGCATGGCGACGGCGGATTTCCGCAGCAGGAAGCTGTTGGTGGTATAGGCCAACGCACCGAGCTCGATCCGCGCGACGTCGCGCAGCTTGACGGTGCGCCCGTCGGAGCCGGCCTTTACCACGATCTCCTCGAACTGCTTCGCGTCCTTCAGGCGGCCGGTAAAGGTGAGGTTCGGCGAGAAAGCGCGGTCGGTGATCGGCGGTTCCGCGATCTGGCCGCCCGCGATCTGCACGTTTTGCGCGCGGATCGCGGCCACAACCTCGGCTGCGGTCAGGCCCAGCGTGGCGATCTTGTCCGGATCGAGCCACAGCCGCATCGAATAGTCGCGCGCGCCGAACATCTGGATGTCGCCGACGCCGTCGAGCCGCAGCAACTGGTCGCGGACCTGCAGCAGCGCATAGTTGGAGATATAGAGCTGGTCGAACGTGTCGTCCGGCGACAGCATGAACACGACCATCAGGATGTCGGGGCTGTTCTTGCGGGTGACGACGCCGTTGCGCTGCACCTCTTCGGGCAACCGCGGCTGCGCGATGGCGACGCGGTTCTGCACCAGCACCTGGGCCTTGTCGAGATCGGTGCCGAGCTTGAACGTGACCGTGATCGTCAACTGCCCGTTCGAGGTCGCCTGGCTGTAGAGATACAGCATGTCCTCAACGCCGTTGATCTCCTGCTCGATCGGCGCGGCGACTGTATCCGAGACGGTTTGCGCCGAGGCACCGGGATATTGCGTGGTGACCACGACCGTCGGCGGCACCACCTGCGGATATTCCGAGACCGGCAATGTCGTGTAGGCGATCGCGCCGACAATCAGCAGCACGATCGACAGCACCATCGCCAGGATGGGCTGGTTGATGGAGAGCCGGCCCAGATTCATGTCTTGCCACCGGCCGGCTTGACCTCGGCCATGTGCGGGGTGACTTTCGCCCCAACCCGCGCGCGCTGCAGGCCGTCAACAATCACCCGGTCTTCAGGCTGCAACCCCTCGCGGATCACGCGCAGGCCTTCGTCGAGCGGCCCCAGCGTCACCGGCTTCGCCTCGACCGTATTGTCGTCCTTGACGACGAAAACGATCTTGCGCGACTGGTCGGTCGCGATCGCCGTGTCCGGCAACAGCAATGCCTCATAGGGCGCACTGCCGATGATCCGGACCCGTCCGAACTGGCCGGGCAGGATGGAGAGATCCTTGTTCTGGATCACCGCGCGGCTGCGTAGCGTCCCGGTCGAGACGTCCAGGCGGTTGTCGAGAAAATCCATCTTGCCCTCATGCGAGGGCTTGGTTCCGCCGGTCAGCGTCACTTCGACCGGGTTTGGCGTATCGCGCGAACTCGGGCGTTTGCCTTCGGACCAGAGCCGGCTGTTCCGCAGATAGGTCGCCTCGTCGACGTCGAAATAAATATAGATCGGATCGAGCGAGACGATCGAAGTGAGCAGCGTCGCGCCGCCCTCGCTGCCCTGCACGAGGTTGCCGGGCGTGACCAGATGGCGGCTGACCCGGCCCGTGATCGGCGCAACCACATGGGCAAACTCGATGTTGAGCTGGGCGGCCTTGAGCGTGCCTTCGGCCTGCATCTCGGCGGCATGGGCCGCCTGCAGGGTCTGGCGGCGCTGGTCGACGATGGAATCGGACACGGCCTGGGTCTGGTTCAGGGTCAGGGCGCGATCGAGTTCGCGCTTGGCCAGCTCCGCCTTTGCGCGGGCGTCCGACAACTGGCCGTTGGCCTGCTCCGCCACCGCCTCGAACGGACGGGCGTCGATCACGTAAAGCAAATCGCCCGTCTTGACGATGGAGCCGTCGCGAAATTCGACTGATGAGACAAAGCCGCCGACACGGGCGCGAACCTGGACCTCCTGGACCGCTTCGAACCGCCCGGTGAATTCATCCCAGTCGGTGACGGTGCGTTTCACCGGCTGCGCAACTGTAACGGGCGGCGCCGCGGCAGCCGGCTGTTGCGGCGGCTTGTCGCCGCACGCCGACAGCGCCAGCGCGAGCAGCGGGGTCAGCCATTTAAGGCCATGAGGTGAGCGCAGGTCGATCCCCGCCGGCAAAGCCGGACGTTTCAATTGCTCAGTTGCGGTCAAACCCCATCTCCCAGTCTCGACATCCCTGATGGATGAAAGCCGCCGTGGAACTTTGGCGGAGGCCACAGATGTGATCGGTTCCCAGTCTCGTCAAGAAGCCGCAGGGATCAAGCACAATCGTTATGCATTCCCGCAGGCGACGCTCTGCGCGAAGCAAATCTCGTGTTTTTCGCACTGCGCCGATGGCGGAGCGCATTGCGGCGAACGCCTCAGCTAACCGCCGGCTGGTGACGAAAACGTGACGTCGCTGACCGCCGTCGTAGGATGGGTGGAGCGCAGCGTACCCATCAACGCCGGTGCGGATCGCGATGGGTATCGCTTCGCTCCACCCATCCTACGGGGGCTATGCGGACCGACCGCATCATCTTCATGCATGACGTGCCGGATTTCCTCCGCTAACGTTGGCGCCAAGGCTTCACAAGAAGGCTCGTAACAAGAGCCAAAAAGGTCCGGGGAGGACTGCCGTGCATAAAGGTCGTGTCGTATTCGGCGCGATGGATGAGGTCGTGTTCGGGCGGCCGGCATCCGAGGCGATTGTCGAACAGTTGAACCGGCTGGACGCAAAACGCGCGTTCCTGATGGTCAGCGGCACGCTGAACCGCGAAACCGACCAGATCGAGAAGATTCGCCGCGTGCTGGGGCCGCGCTGCGTCGGCACCTTCGACGCGATGCCGCCGCATACGCCGCGCGCGGCGGTCATTGCCGCGGCCGACCAGGCCCGCACCGCCGGGGCCGATCTCATCGTGACCATCGGCGGCGGTTCGATCACCGACGGCGCCAAGGCTGTCCAGCTTTGCCTCGCCAACGACATCCGCAACCCCGACGACATCGACCGGATCAAAGCCGTCCGCGGCACTCCGCCGCAGCTCAAGGCGCCGACGGTACGCCAGATCAGCGTGCCGACGACGATTGCCGGTGGCGAGTTCTCGGCGTCAGCAGGGGTCACCAACGAGAAGACCAAGGTCAAGGAATCGCTGCGTCACCCGCTGGTGATGCCGCGCGCCGTAATCCTCGATCCCTGGCTCAGCATGAACACGCCGGAATGGCTGTGGCTCTCGACCGGGATCCGCGCCGTCGACCATTGCGTCGAGGGCATCTGCTCGCGCGAGGCGCAGCCCTATGGCGACGCCCAGGCGCTGAAGGGGCTGTCGATGCTGGCGCAGGCCATGCCGCGGGTGAAGGCCGACGCCAATGATCTCGACGCACGGATGGATTGCCAGATCGGGACCTGGCTTTCGACCGGCCCGCTGACGTCAGGCGTGCCGATGGGCGCCAGCCACGGCATCGGCTACGTGCTCGGCGCGGAGTTCGGCGTGCCGCACGGCTACACCTCCTGCGTGATGCTGCCGTCGGTGATGCGCTGGAACAAATCGGCCAATGCCGAGCGGCAGGCGCTCGTGGCCGCCGCCATGGGGCGTCCGGACGAAGACGCTGGCGACGTGCTCGATGCTTTCATTCGCAACCTCGGCATGCCGCGCAGCCTGAGCGAGGTCAAGGTTCGGCCCGAGCATTTCGACCGCATCGCGCTGGCAGCGATGGCAACGCCCTGGGTGCCGCGCAACCCGCGCAAGATCGAGGGACCGGCGCAGGTGCGCGAAATTCTGGATATGGCCGCCTAGGGAGACCAAAGCCAACATGTACACCGGCAAGCATGCTCTTCTTCGTCCGCTTCAGCCCGCCTTCATCATGGCGAGCACGGGCGAAACGGTCACCTATCGCGAGCTGGAGGCGCGCAGCAACCGGCTGGCGCACCTGTTTCGCAACCGCGGCCTCAAGCGGCTCGACCACTATTCGATCTTCATGGAGAACAACAGCCGCTATCTCGAAGCCTGCGGCGCCGGCGAACGCTCCGGCCTCTATTACACCTGCGTGAACTCCTATCTGACCGCGGGCGAGCTCGCCTACATCCTGACCAACAGCCAGTCGCGCATCCTCATCACGTCAAAGGAAAAACTCGATATCGCGCGCGAGGCGTTGAAGGAGTGCCCCAAGGTCGAACTCTGCATCGTCGCCGACGGCGAGGGCGAAAGCGATCGCATCGTTGGCCTGCAGGAAGTAACGGCGGATATGCCGCGCACCCCGATCATCAGACGAGTGTGTCGGCACCGCGATGCTTTATTCCTCCGGCACCACGGGGCGGCCGAAGGGAATTCTGCGCCCGCTGCCGGAACTGTCGGCCGACCAGCAATTGCCGCTGTTCGATTTCCTGGTGAAGATCTGGCAGTACCGCGAGGGCATGATCTATCTGTCGCCGGCGCCGCTCTACCATTCGGCGCCGCAGGCCGCCGTCAACCTCACGATCAAGATGGGCGGCACCGCCATCATCATGGAACGGTTCGATCCCGAACAATATCTCGCGCTGATCCCGAAATGGGGCATCACGCACACCCAGCTGGTGCCGACGATGTTCTCGCGGATGCTGAAACTGCCGGAAGAGGTGCGCACGCGCTACGATTTGTCGTCGCTCGAGATCGCGGTTCATGCCGCCGCGCCCTGCCCTGCGGCCGTCAAGGCCGACATCATCAAATGGTGGGGACCGGTCATCCACGAATATTACGGCGCCACCGAAGGGCTCGGCTTCACCGCCTGCAACAGCGAGGAATGGCTGGCCCACCGCGGCACCGTGGGCCGGGTGCTGCTCGGCGATCTGCACATCCTCGACGAAAATATGCAGCCCTGCCCGGTCGGCACGGCGGGCACGGTGTGGTTCAAGACCGCCACGCCGTTCGAATATTTCAACGATCCGGGCAAGACGCAGGAGGCCCGTTCGGCCGACGGCAGCATGAGCACGGTCGGCGACGTCGGCTATGTCGATGACGACGGCTATCTCTATTTGACCGATCGCGCCACGTTCATGATCATCTCCGGCGGGGTCAACATCTACCCGCAGGAATGCGAGAACCTGTTGATCACCCATCCCAAGATCGCGGATGCGGCCGTGTTCGGCGTGCCCAATCCGGATCTCGGCGAGGAAGTGAAGGCGGTGGTGCAGCCGATGCCGGGCGTTTCGCCTGATCAGGAGCTGGCCGACGAACTGATCGCCTTCTGCAGCCAGTCGCTGTCGCGCCAGAAAGTGCCGCGTTCGATCGATTTCGAGGCCGAGCTGCCGCGGCTTCCGACCGGAAAGCTCTACAAGCGGCTGTTGCGCGATCGCTACTGGGGCAACAAGACCTCGCGGATCGTGTAATGTCGCTGCGTGGTGGTGCGGTGCATCATCTTCGGGTGAGGCATTATGGCGCGAGCGGCGCTGTCATCCGCCGGCGGAATTTCGGGCTAACAGCCCAAAAGCAGCCTGCAAGTTCCGCGACACGGACTTTCGGTAGTCCGAATTGTCAATCCTTGCACTGGCTTGCCAGGTTGCTCCAGCGCTGCGCCATGGTATCGTCAATACCAATCGGCCAATTGAGACCGAAAATTGTGGAGGGGATCATGCGGAGCGTTCATGCGCTTGCCGCCGCGGCGTTGCTGTTGCTGCCGGCTTGCGACCTTGCATCGGCGGCCGAGCCGAAGCAGGGCGGCATTCTCAGAATGTATCACCGCGACAGCCCGGGCAGCGCCTCGATCCATGAGGGCGCGACCTATTCGGTCAACATTCCCTTCATGCCGGTGTTCAACAACCTCGTCGTGTTCAAGCAGGACGTGCCGCAGAACAGCGTCGAATCGATCGTGCCGGATCTCGCCGAGAGCTGGGCCTGGAGCAGCGACAACAAGAAGCTGACCTTCAAGCTGCGCAAGGACGTCAAATGGCATGACGGCAAGCCGTTCACCTCGGCCGACGTCAAATGCACCTTCGACATGCTGATGGGCAAGTCGCAGCAGAAGTTCCGCCAGAACCCGCGAAAGTCCTGGTACGACCAGGTCAACGACGTGACCGTCAACGGCGATTACGAGGCGTCGTTCGAACTGAAGCGGCCGCAGCCGGCATTGTTGTCGCTGCTCGCCTCGGGCTATACGCCGGTCTATCCCTGCCACGTCTCGCCGGGCGACATGCGCACCAAGCCGGTCGGCACCGGGCCGTTCAAGTTCGTCGAGTTCAAGGCCAACGAATCGATCAAGCTCACGAAGAATACCGACTACTTCAAGAAGGGCCTGCCGCATCTCGACGGCATGGAATTCACCATCATCACCAACCGCTCGACGGCGATCCTCGGCTTCGTCTCCGGCAAGTTCGACATGACCTTCCCGACCGAAGTGTCGATCCCGCTGCTCAAGGAAGTGAAGACGCAGTCGCCGAACGCGGTCTGCGTGGTCGAACCGATCAACGTCTCGACCAACATCATCGTCAACTCGTCCTCGCCGCCGTTCGACAATCTCGATATAAGGCGCGCGCTGGCGCTGGCGCTGGACCGCAAGGCGTTCATCCAGATCATGTTCGAGGGCCAGGCCGATATCGGCGGCACCATGCTGCCCGCGCCGGGCGGCCTGTGGGCGATGCCGAAGGAAATGCTGGAGACGATTCCCGGCTACGGCCCCGACATCAACGCCAACCGGGAAGAGGCGCGCAAGCTGATGCAGAAGGCCGGCTACGGCCCGGACAAGCGCGTCGCGGTCAAGGTCGCCACGCGCAACATTCCGATCTACCGCGATCCCGCCGTCATCCTGATCGACCAGTTGAAGAGCATCTATATCGACGGCGAGCTCGACGTCGTCGATACCGCGCAATGGTTCCCGAAGGTCGCGCGCAAGGATTATTCGCTCGGGCTCAATCTGACCGGCAACGCCGTCGACGATCCCGACCAGTCGTTCTACGAGAACTATTCCTGCGGGTCGGAGCGCAACTACACCAACTACTGCAACAAGGAGATCGAAAAACTGTTCGATCAGCAGTCCGCCGAGACCGACACCGAAAAGCGCAAGAAGCTGGTGTGGGAAATCGACAAGAAGTTGCAGGAGGACGTGGCCCGCCCGATCATCTTCCACGGCCGTACCGGGACCTGCTGGCAGCCTTACGTCAAGGGCGTCACCGTCATGGTGAACAGCTCCTATAACGGCTATCGTTACGAAGACGTCTGGATGGACAAGTAAAGTCCAGCCGTACAAACATAGCGTTTTCAAGCGAAGTGGCATCCGGTTCGCGTGAAGAAAACGCGTCAAAACAACAAAACTGGAGTTCGGTTCTGATTTAATCAGAATCGAACTCAAGCCAGCCTGCCAGGGAGAACCGCCCAGGTGTTTGCTTATATCGTGCGACGCCTCGCCTTGATGCTCGTGACCCTGATCGGGATCTCGATCATCATCTTCGTGCTGCTGCGCGTTGTCCCCGGCAATATCGTCGACATCCTGTTCGACGCCGCCGGCTTCGTCGATCCCACCGACAAGGCCAATCTGGAAAAGGAGCTTGGCCTCAATTTGCCGATCTGGCAGCAATATCTGAACTGGATCGGCGGGCTGCTGCATGGCGATCTCGGCTATTCCTACGTCTCGGAAAAGCCGGCGCTGCAGGAAATATTGCCGCGCATTCCGATCACCGCGCGGCTGGCGGCGCTGGCGCTGCTGTTCTCCGCCTCGATCGGAATCCCCTTGGGCGTCATCAGCGCGGTGCATCAGGGCTCGCGGCTCGACTATGCCTTGCGCATCGTCAGCCTGAGCGGCCTGTCGCTGCCCTCGTTCTGGCTCGGGCTGCTGATCCTGATGGCGTCGGTTTCGCTGTTCGGCAGCATGCCGATCTACAATCCGAATCCAAAGACCTGGACCGAGGCGTTCGCGATCTATGCGGTGCCGGCGATGGCGGTCGGCTTTCGCAGCGCCGCGCTGACCATGCGCATCACGCGTTCCTCGATGCTGGAAATCCTGCGGCAGGACTACATCCGCACCGCGCGCGCCAAGGGCGCCTCCGAGACATCGGTCAATTATCGCCACGCGCTGAAGAACGCCATTCTCCCGGTCATTACCGTGATCGGCATCGAGGCGGCGTTCCTGATCGGCGGGCTGATCGTCACCGAGACCGTGTTCAATATTCCCGGCGTCGCCCGCTTCCTGGTCGAGGCGCTGCGCTGGCGCGACTACCCGATCGTCCAGAACCTCGTGATGCTGATCGCCGTGGTCGTGGTGGTCGCAAACTTCACCGTCGACATGCTTTACGCCGTGATCGATCCGCGCATCCGGTATGGGGATTAACAGCTTGGCCACGATCAATTTCGATAGCGAGTTAAGACGGGCCGGCGCCTATTCGACGCATGGCTGGCGCCGGCTGCTGTTTCTCGCCCAGCGCTACATGCTCGGCACGATCGGCCTTGTCATCATGGTGATGTTCGTCTGGATGGCGATCTCGGCCGACCTGATCTGCCGCTACGATCCGCTCAGCGTCGATTCCGCGCAACGGCTGGCCGCACCCAGCGCCCGGCACTGGATGGGAACCGATTCATTCGGCCGCGACGTCTGGAGCCGGATCGTCCATGGCGCGCGGGTATCGCTGGCGGTCGGCATCGGCGCTACCGCGCTGGGATCGTCGCTCGGCGTCCTTGTCGGCCTCGCTTCGGGCTATCTGTCAGGCTGGGTCGACCTGGTGTTCCAGCGCGTCACCGATATTCTGCAGGCGCTGCCCTTGCTGGTGCTGGCGCTGGTGATGACCGCGGCGCTCGGACCGTCGCTGCCGAATGTGATCATCGCCATTGCGATCCCGCTGATTCCGACGGTCGCCCGCGTGATCCGCGCCAACACGCTGGCGCTGCGCGAACTGCCGTTCGTCGAGGCCGCAAAATCGATCGGCATGAGCGAGACGCGCATTGCGTTCCGTCACGTGCTGCCCAACACGCTGGCGCCGCTGATCGTGCTGGCGACCGCGCAGCTCGGCTCCACCATTCTCACCGAGGCCTCGCTGTCGTTCCTCGGCCTCGGCATTCCCGAACCCTATCCGTCGTGGGGGCGCATGCTGTCGGAATCGGCAGCGGAATATGTCCGCACCGCGCCGTGGCTGGTGATCTTCCCCGGCGTCGCCATCAGCCTTGCCGTGTTCGGCACCAACCTGTTTGGCGATGCGCTGCGCGACATCCTCGACCCGAGGCAACGCGGCTGATGACCGAGGCGCAGAAGGACGACATGGTTCTCGACGTGAAGAACCTGCAGACGGTGTTTTTCACCAATTCGGGACTATTCCGCGCGGTCGACGACCTGTCGTTCAGCGTCCGCCGCGGCGAGACGCTGGCGATCGTCGGCGAATCCGGCTGCGGCAAGAGCGTGACCGCACTGTCGGTGATGCGGCTGGTGCCGGACCCGCCGGGCCGGGTGATCGGCGGATCGGTGACGCTGGAAGGCACCGACCTGCTCGGCCTCGGCGAGGCCGAGATGCGCAAGATCCGCGGCAACCGCATCTCGATGATTTTTCAGGAGCCGATGACCTCGCTCAATCCCGTGATGCGGATCGGCGACCAGATTACCGAGGTACTTCGCCTGCACCGGGAAATGACCTCCAAGGAGACCTGGGCGAAGGCGGTCGAGATGCTGCGCCTGGTCCGCATCCCCGAGCCGGAACGCCGCGCACTGGAATATCCGCATCAGCTTTCCGGCGGCATGCGGCAGCGCGCGATGATCGCGATGGCGCTGGCGTGCCGCCCGGTGCTGTTGATCGCGGACGAGCCGACGACCGCGCTCGACGTGACGATCCAGGCGCAGATCCTGGCGCTGATCGTCGATCTGCAGAAGACGCTCGGCACCGGGCTGATCTTGATCACGCATGACCTCGGCGTGGTGGCGCAGACCGCGCAGCGGGTCATCGTGATGTATGCCGGCAAGAAGGTCGAGGAAGCGACCGTGGAAGACCTGTTCGCGAATCCGAGACACCCCTACACGCGCGGGCTGATGGCCTCAATGCCGGCGGTGATTTCGTTCGGCGCCAAGACCGACGCGCGGCTGAACGAAATTCCCGGCATGGTGCCGTCGCTGACCAACCTGCCGCCCGGCTGCGCCTTTGCGCCGCGCTGCAGCCTCGCCATCGATCGCTGCCGCGCCGAATACCCGCCGCTGCAGGAAGTCGACGGCGGTCATCTCGCGGCGTGCTGGCGCGCGGCGGAACTGGAGGGCGCGCCATGACCGATCAACGCCCCCTGCTCGAAGTCACCGACCTCGTCAAACATTACGCCGTGCGCGGCGGCATCCTGCGTCGTCAAGTCGGCACGGTGCATGCCGTCGACGGCGTCAGCTTCTCCGTCGGCAAGGGCGAGACGCTCGGCATGGTCGGCGAGTTCGGCTGCGGCAAATCGACGGTGGCACGCAGCGTGCTGCGGCTGGTGGAGCCGTCCAGCGGCGCCATCAAGCTCAACGGCACCGACATCACCGGCCTCAGCAAGGCCGAGATGCGGCCGCACCGGCGCTCGATGCAGATCGTGTTCCAGGACCCGTTCGCCTCGCTCAATCCGCGCATGACCGCGGGCGATATCGTCGGCGAACCGCTCAGCGTGCACGGTCTTGCCACCGGCCGCGCGCAGCAGGAGCGCGTCGCCGAACTGTTCGCGCAAGTGGGCCTGCGGGCCGACCAGATGAAGAACTATCCGCATCAGTTCTCCGGCGGCCAGCGGCAGCGCATCTGCATTGCCCGCGCACTGTCGCTCGGGCCGAGCCTGATCGTGTGCGACGAACCGGTCTCGGCGCTCGACGTCTCGATCCAGGCGCAGGTCATCAATTTGTTGATCGACCTGCAGCGCAAGAACGATTTTTCATACCTGTTCATCGCGCATGATCTCGCCGTCGTCGCCCATATCAGCCACCGCGTCGCCGTGATGTATCTCGGGCGCATTGTCGAGATCGCTGACAAGACCGAATTGTTTGCCAACCCGCGCCACCCCTACACGCAGGCGCTGCTGGCCTCGGTCCCGATCGCCGATCCCAAGGCAAAGAAACTGGCACCGATGGTCGACGGCGACGTCCCGAGCCCGATCAACCCGCCCTCGGGCTGCGCCTTCCACACCCGCTGCCGCTACGTCATGGACCGCTGCAAGCTGGAGCGGCCGGCGCTGGTGGCGGCTGGCGAGCGGCACGAGGTGGCTTGCTGGCTGAATGACGGCACGGGGCGGCCGGAGAATTCGTAGGGTGGCGTCGTAGCCCGGGCGAGCGAAGCGATCCCGGGGACCGGTCCCGCATATCGCTCCGCTCATGCGGGCTACGCAGCAAAACGTAGGTCTCGTAGGGATGGGCGAAGCGAGCGGAGCGTGCCCACCATCTCACAGCATGCTCGGTGATAGATGGTGGGCACGTCGCTGCGCTCCTTTGCCCACCCTACGGAGCTACACAGCCCCCGCGATCTCCACGACGATTCTGCCCGTCGTCACCTGCTCGCCCTCGGCGACATCGATCGACGACACCGTGCCCGCGACACCCGCGGTGTGCACATGCTCCATCTTCATCGCTTCGAGCGTCATTACCGGCTGGCCGGCGGCAACCTGCTCACCGGCCTTGACCAGCACGGCAACGACACGGCCGTTCATCGCCGCGCGCACCTTGCCGTCGCCACCGGCCGCCGCGGCTGAGACCGGAGCCGCAAGGGTAAGATCGCGGACCGCAATCGTCACGCCGCGATGCAGGACATACAGCCGGTCGCCATCGCGCAAAAACCTTACCGATTCCATCATGCCGTCGGTACGGAAGCGGATCGTATCGGAGCCAAGCTCGTCAATCTCGAAGCGAAGCTCGCTGCCGTCGACGACGGCACCATAGCCGCCGTCGCGGCCGCGCACGATGTCCACCTCCTGCGCGCCATGCCCGAGATCGATCCGCATCGTCAGCGGAAACGTCGCGGCCAGGCTTCGCCCGCTGCGCCAGGGCGGCGCGTGGGGATTGGTGACGTAGAGCAGCAAGGCGGCCAGCGCAGCTTCCGCCTTGTCGTTCGCACGCGGCGCCAGCAATTCGTCGCGATACTGGCCGATGAAGGACGTGGTCGCCTCGCCCTTGGCGAAACCGGGATGACGCAAACAGGAAATCAGAAATCCCTGATTGGTGGTGACGCCGAATGCCGCGGTCTGCTCCAGTGCGCAAATCAGCCGGCCCCGCGCCTCGTCTCGGTCGCCGCCGTAGCTGATGATCTTGGCGATCATGGAATCGTAGAACGGCGGAATCTCGGAGCCGGATTGCAGCGCGTGCTCGACGCGAACGCCATCCGGCATCTGCCACAACGCCATCGTGCCGGATTGCGGCATGAAGTCGTGATCGGTGTCCTCCGAACACAGCCGCACCTCGATGGCATGGCCGGAGAACTTGATATCTTCCTGCACAAGCCCCAGCGGCTCGCCGCTGGCAACGCGCAACTGCAGTTCGACGAGATCGAGACCGGTGATCGCCTCGGTAACGGGATGCTCGACCTGCAGCCGCGTGTTCATTTCCATGAAATAGAACTCGCCCGACGGATCGAGCAGGAATTCCAGCGTTCCCGCCCCCTCATAGCGAAGTTGTTTCACCGCGGCCACAGCGACGTCGCCCATGCGCGTCCGCAATTTTCGCGTCACCTTCGGCGACGGCGCTTCCTCGATCAGCTTCTGGTGCCGGCGCTGCACCGAGCAATCGCGCTCGCCGAGATGAACCGCGTTGCCATAGCGGTCGCCAAACACCTGGATTTCGATGTGCCGGGGATCGACGATGGCGCGCTCCAGGATGACGGTGGGATCACCGAACGCGCCCTGCGCCTCCGACCGCGCGCTGCGCAGCGCATCCGGAAATGCCGCGGCGTCCGCGACCAGCCGCATGCCGCGCCCGCCGCCACCGGCCACCGCCTTGATCATGACGGGAAAGCCGATCTTTTTTGCCTCCGCCAGCATCGCGGCGTCGCTCTGGTCCGCACCCTGATAGCCGGGTACGCAAGGCACGCCGGCCTTTTGCATGATGTCCTTGGCGCCGGCCTTGTTGCCCATCGCCCGGATCGCCTCCGGCGAGGGTCCGATGAACACCAGCCCGGCATCGCGGCAGGCTTGCGCAAAGTCCTCGTTTTCGGCGAGGAAGCCATAGCCCGGATGCACCGCGCTGGCGCCGCTGGCTTTTGCAGCGGCGATGATCGCATCGATCCGCAAGTACGATTGCGCCGGCAGCGCTTCCCCGATCCGCACCGCCTGGTCCGCTTCACGCACATGCAGCGCGTCGCGGTCCGCGTCGGAATAGACGGCGACCACGCCGTAGCCCAGCCGTCGCGCAGTGCGCATGATCCGCAGCGCGATCTCGCCGCGGTTGGCGACCAAAATCTTGAAGAACGGCGTCCGCTTCATCGCTGCATCGCTCATGGCCGCGCGACCGAGAATTGCATGCGCTGCGGCGTGCGCGCCTCGGCCTCGCGGCAGATCGCCAGCACTTCGGCAAGCACGCTGCGGGTATCGCGCGGATCGATCACGCCGTCGTCGAGCACGCGCGCGCTGGTCGAGAACACGTCCATCTGGCCGTCGAACACGCCCGTGATTTGCGCCTTCATGGCGTCGAGCTTCTCCCTCTCGATCGGCTTGCCGCGCCGTGCGGCCGCCGCCTCGGTCACGATCGCCATGGTCTCGGCCGCCTGCTCGCCGCCCATCACGGCGGTCTTGGCATTGGGCCAGGAGAAGCAGAAGCGTGGATGGAAGCCGCGCCCGCACATGCCGTAATTGCCGGCGCCGAACGACGCCCCGCAATAGATCGTGATCTGCGGCACGGTCGCCGACGTCACCGCCTGGATCATCTTGGAGCCGTGCTTGATCATGCCGGCTTCCTCGTAGGCCTTGCCCACCATGTAGCCGGTGGTGTTGTTCATATAGAGGATCGGCGTGCGCGACTGGCAGCAGGCCTGGATGAAATGCGTCGCCTTGTTGGCGCCGGGCACGTCGAGCGGGCCGTTATTGGTGATGATGCCGATCGCCTGCCCCTCGATGCGGGCGTGGCCGCATATTGTTGCGGGGCCGTAATTGGCGCCGAATTCGGTGAAATCGGAATCGTCGACAAAGCGGGCGATGGCCTGGCGCATGTCGACGGGGCGCTTGTGGTCCATCGGCATGATGCCGAGCAACTCCTCCGCATCGTAGCGCGGCGGCTTGAAGGAATTTTCCGCAGGCTTCGGCCGGTCCCATTCCAGATTGGCCATGATGTCGCGCGCGATACGCAACGCATCGCGATCGTCTTCAGCCAGATAGTCGCCGAGCCCGGAGATGGAAGTGTGCATCTCGGCGCCGCCGAGTTCCTCCTCGGTCGCGATCTCTCCTGTCGCCGCCTTCAACAGCGGCGGCCCGGCCAGGAAGGCGCGGGTGCGGCCGCGCACCATCACGATGTAATCAGATAACCCGGTCTGATAAGCGCCGCCCGCGGTCGAGGATCCATGCGTCACGGTGACAACGGGCAATCCGGCCGCCGACAGCCGCGCCAGATTGCGAAAGATGTTGCCGCCGCGAATAAAGTCCTCGACGCGGTAGCGCAGCAAATTGGCGCCGGCGCTTTCGACCAGTTGCACGTAAGGCAGCTTGTTCTCCAGCGCCAGTTCCTGCACCCGCAGCGTCTTGTCGAGGCCGAACGGCTGCAGCGCGCCGGCGTCGATGCCGGAATCATTGGCGCTGACCATGCAGCGGATGCCGGAGACGAAGCCGATGCCGGCAACGAGGCCGCCGCCGGGCACGCTCTTTTCGGCATCGGGGACGTCGAACATGTAGCCGGCCAGCGTCGACAGTTCGACGAAGGGCGAGCCCGGATCGAGCACCAGCGCCACGCGTTCGCGCGGCAACAACTGCCCCCGCTTGTGGAAGCGATCCTTTGCCGCGGCCGAAGCAGCCCGCGTGCGTTCCTCAAGCCCGCGCATCCGCGCGATCAGCGCCAGCATGCCGTCGCGATTGGCCTTGAAGGCCGCGCTGCCGGTCGCAATCGTGGATTCCAGGATGGCCATTGTTACTTTCCGGCAAAATGTTCGCTGAACGCCTGCCGCAGTTCTACCTTGCGCAGCTTGCCGGTCGCAGTCATCGGCATCTCGTCGAGGATCCGAACCAGCTTCGGCACCTGGAAGCCGCCGAGATGCTTGCGGCAATGCTCGGCAATTTCGGCCTCATCGGCCTGCGCGCCGGGCTTCAGCTTGACGAAGGCGGACACCGCCTCGCCCCATTGCGGATGCGGCAGACCGACCACGGCGGCGTTCTGCACGGCGGGATGCGCCAGCAGCGTCTCCTCGATCTTCACCGACGCGACGTTCTCGCCGCCGGACTTGATCATGTCCTTCTTGCGGTCGAGGAACAGCACCTCGCCATGCTCGTCGATCAGCGCGAGATCGCCGGTGTGATGCCAGCCGAACTTGCGCGCTTCCTCGGTGGCCTTCGAATCCTTGTAATAGCCCATCATGACATTGGGCCCGCGATGCACGAGTTCGCCGACCTGGCCGCGCGGCAGCAAATTGCCGTTGTCATCCATGATCGCCGTCTCGTTGACGATCAGCGACTCACCCCAGTAATTGCCGAAGCGTTCAAGCTGGCGGTCCGGCTGCGACATCGTGGTGGCCGGATACATTTCGGTCTGGCCTGAACTCAGCACGAAATTCGGGCACATATCGGCCATGGCGCGTTCCAGCAGCGGACGGCCCATCGGCGCCATGGTGTAGATGCAGGTCCGCAAGTGCGAGAGATCGAACTCCCTGCGGCGCGGGTGATCGAGAATCGCCTGGTACATCAGCGACAGGCCGACGAACACGGTCAGCCGGTCGCGCACGATCGCTTCCATGCAGACCACCGGATCGAAGCCACGCATCAGCGCCATCCGGCCGCCGACCGACAGATAGCTCAGCAGCAGCACATGTCCGGCGCAGTGGAACAACGGAAACTGCCCGGTGATGCCGTCTTCCCGACCGAGTTTCATTTCGATGGCGTTGCTCATCACGGCCATGACCACGGCGAGATGACAATGCATCGCGCCCTTCGGCCGCGACGTGGTGCCCGACGTGTAGATGATCATCGCGAGATCGCGGTCGTCGATCTCGATCTCCGGCTCGACCTCGGATTGCCCTTTGATGAGATCGTTGAAGTTTTCCAGTCCCGTCTCGGCGACCTTGCCGGCGAGATCGATCGCGATCATCTGCATGCCGCGCTGTTCCAGCGCGGCACGGCGATCGGGCTGCGCATGCATGACGTCGTCGATCAGCGCAAAGCGCACCTCGGCATGATCGAGGATATAACCCATGTCGGCCGGGCCGAGCATGGTGTTGATCGGCACCCACACCAGGCCTGCGCGGTGGATGCCGAACAGCGCTTTGACGAACTCGACGGAGTTGTTGCAGATCGTCGAGATCTTCTCGCCCGGCTTCAGTCCGCGCTTGACGAGGTAATTGGCGAAGCGATTGGCGTCCTGCTCTAGCTCGGTATACGTCACGCGGCGCGCGCCATCGGTCAGCGCAACGCGATCCGGAAACCGTGCGGCAGCGCGCTTCAGCAGATCGCCGATCGCGACCCTGCCGATCCGGCCGGGACCGGGTACGCCACCGGTTGCTGCGAGATTGGTCATTTTGTCTCCATCCGCGTGGATGTCATTCCGGGATGGTCCGAAGGACCAGACCCGGAATCTCGAGATTCCGGGTTCACGCTTCGCGCGCCCCGGAATGACGGCACTAATGTCTGGTCCCGAAAATCTGCCGCGCTTCCGCCGGGCTTGCGATTTCGCGCCCGGCTCGCCGCGCGCATCCGGCGATTTCGTCGATCAGTTGCCCGTTCGAGGTCACCTTGGTTCCGTTGGCGAGATAGAAGGTATCCTCCAAGCCGGTGCGGAGATGCCCGCCGAGATCGGCGCAGCGCTGGTGCAGCGGCCAGATTTCGGCGCGGCCGATCGCGGTGACCTGCCAGCGCCCTTGCGGCAATTTCAGCTTCAGCAGGATCGGCAGCAATTCCGGGTCTGCCGGCATGCCAGAGGCAACGCCCATCACGAAATTGTACTCCAGCGGACCGGAATACATCCCCGTCTGCACATACATGTTCACGCAACGCACGATGCCGACGTCGAAACACTCGAACTCGGGATTCGTGCCCGCGACTTTCATCACGTCGAGATAGTCCTGCACCTTCTCGACCGCGTTATCGAACATCATCGGCGGCCACGCCCAGGTGTTGTCGGACTTCACCTTGAGATAGTTCAGCGAGCCGGCGTTGCAGGCCGCGATCTCGGGTTTCGTCTCGCGCACGCAATCGAGCGCGCCCTGATAGTTCGGGCCTGACGTACCCGTGGTGTGGTTGATGATGACGCCGGGACAGGCTTCGCGAATGGCCTGCTGGATTTCCTTCGAGACGTTCACGTCCCAGGACGGCAGGTGGCCCTTGTTCGGCTCCTGCTGGCGCAGGTGAACATGCATGACGCTGGCGCCGGCGTTGAACGCAGCCTTGGCCTCGCGCGCCATCTGCTCCGGCGTGACCGGCACGTTGTGCTGCTTCGGGTCGGTCAGCACGCCGTTCAGCGCGCAGGTAATGACGGCCTTGTCGCCCATGGATCAGCCTTCGATTGCGAGACGCGCGGGATCGCGAAAATATCCAGCGCGATCATGCGTCCCGCATCAGCCGGCTTCTTGCGTCCACCCGCTATTGTCGAGCGCGGCTTGACGGTGGCTGTAGATCGCGAGATCCCGCGAACCTGAAAAGATCGCGCGCGGCTTCAAGCCATAGAAGCGGCGGATCGAGTGGCTGAAATGCGTGGAGTCGGGATAGCCGATGTCCTGCGCCAGATGCGCAAGGTTGATGTCCTGGTTGGCGAAATGCAGCAGATGCCGCGCCCGCTTCCAGGCGCGAAACGAGCGGAAGGAGATTTCGGTTTCTTCCTTGAACAGATGCAGGAAGCGCGACGGAGACAGTCCCGCCTCCGCGGCACAGCTCGCCGCCGTCACCGGTTCGCCGGAGAATTTTCCGATCTGCAGGATCGCACGCGCCACGCGGGGGTCGAGTTCGCGCCGCGGCAGCGCTTCACCAAGGCACAGCGTATCGAATTCGACACTGGAGAACTCGTTGCCGTCGTGGTGTTCGCGCAGTTCGAGATAGGCGGCGCGGATGCGGCTGGCGAACGCTTCGCCTTCAGGTCCCGCGAGGCGTTTGGCGAAATCTTCGAGCATGCCGGGACGAACGCTCTCCGGCTCGATCACGATGCTGAGCACCGAGCGGTGGTCGCTGGCAATGGTGTGCCTGACATTCGGCAGCACGGCGACCATCTCGCCGTAACTCTCGCGGCCATCGGCGGTGGTGAGCCACAGCCCGCCCTCGATCGAGACGTAGATGTTGAACGCACCCGAGCAGCGTTGGCGCGGACGGCCGAGCAGGCCGGCGTAGAAAACGCGCTCCGGGGTGATCAGCATCAGATGGCCGGATTTGTGGCCGATGTCGTCCATGGCTCGTCCTCCTCGCGCGGCTCTTTGGCCGCTGCGACGGGGTCAACCATAGCGGAAATTCGGTGGCCTGTCACCGACAGAAGCGACCGTCATTCCCAGAGGCGCAAGGGCGCCCCGCAGATCGCTTCGCGCCCCGGAATGACACACGCTGTTACGCCCTTACCCGCGGCGCTATGTTCTGTTCCACTCCGGCCTTGCGTTCCGCCGCAACCGCACGCTTGTAGCCGTCGCGTTCCTGCAACCGGGCCCAATAGGCTGACACATTGGGGCCAAAATCCTTGGCGAGCCCGATATTGCCCGCCAGACGCAACGCATAGCCGTTGACGATGTCGGCCGCGGTGAACCGGCCGGCGCACAAGGTTCCGGCATTCGCGGTGGCTGCCTCGACGGCGCGCAGCCGGCCGAGGAACCATTTGGCATAATCGCCGGCCACCTGCGGGTTGCGCCGCTCCTCCGGTTCGAGCTGGCTGTATCTCAGCACCAGCGTCTGCGGAAAGGTCAGCGTGGCGTCGCTGAAATACATCCAGTTCAGGAACGCGCCATAGGCCGGATCGTCCTGTCCGACCACCAGCGGCGTCGGCCCGTATTTGGTGCCGAGGTAATAACAGATACCAGAGGACTCCGTCATTTTGGTCTCGCCGTCGACCATGAACGGAATGGTGCCGAGCGGATTGATCGCGAGATATTCCTTGGCGAACACCCGCGGCGGGAACGGCAGCATCTTCAGCTCATACGGCAGCCCCATCTCTTCCAGCATCCAGAGCGGACGGAACGAGCGTGCGCCGTCGCAGTGATAGAGCGTGATCATCAGGCGTTCCCTCTTCTTGATCGAAACAGTCTTAAACGCCGGCCAGCCGGCCGCAACGATATCTTTCAGCGGCGCTTCAGGCGTTGCTGTGCTTGCGCAGTTCGAGGCGGGCGATCTGGTTGCGGTGGACTTCGTCCGGACCGTCGGCCAGGCGGAGCAGCCGCGCGGTGGCGTAGGCCGCGGCCAGACCGAAATCGTTGCCGGTGCCGCCGCCGCCATGGGCCTGAATCGCCCAGTCGATCACCTGGCAGGCCATGTTCGGAACCGCGACCTTGATCATCGCGATTTCGGCCTTGGCGACCCGGTTGCCGACGGTGTCCATCATGTGCGCGGCATTCAGCGTCAGCAGCCGCGACTGCTCGATCATGATGCGCGATTCCGCGATCCGCTCCTGGGTCACGGTCTGCTCCGAAACCGGCTTGCCGAAGGCGACGCGGCTGCGGGTCCGAATGCACATCTTCTCGAGCGTTCGTTCGGCAAGCCCGATCAGGCGCATGCAATGATGGATGCGGCCGGGGCCGAGACGCCCCTGCGCGATCTCGAAGCCGCGCCCCTCGCCGAGCAGCATGTTGGTCGCGGGAACGCGCACGTTCTCGAACACGACTTCCGAGGCGCGGTCGGGCACGCCGTAGAACCCGAACACCGGAATCGGGCGAAGCACCTTAACGCCCGGCGTATCCATCGGCACCAGGATCATCGACTGCTGGCGATGGCGATCCGGATTGTCCGGATCGGTCTTGCCCATGAAGATGCAGATCTTGCAGCGCGGGTCGGTCGCGTTGGTGGTGTACCATTTGCGGCCGTTGATGACGTAGTGATCGCCGTCGCGAACGATCGAGCTCTCGATGTTGGTGGCGTCGCTGGAGGCGACCGCCGGCTCGGTCATGGCAAAGCAGGAGCGGATTTCACCGGCCAGCAGCGGCTTCAGCCAGCGCTCCTGATGCTCTCGCGTGCCGTAGCGCGCCAGCACTTCCATGTTGCCGGTGTCGGGCGCCGAGCAGTTGAACAGCTCCGGCGCGAGATGCGACCGCCCCATGATCTCGCACAGCGGCGCGTATTCGAGGTTGGTCAGCCCGGCGCCGTGCTCGCTCTCCGGCAGGAACAGATTCCAGAGGCCCTCTTCGCGCGCCTTGGGCTTCAGTTCCTCGACGACGGGGTAGACCTTCCACGGACCGAGCTCTTCCGCCTCGCGATAGTAGCGTTCCTCGTTCGGATAGACGTGACGGTCCATGAACGACCGAAGGCGATGCTTCAGTTCGACGACCTTCTGGCTCTCCTGATAGAGCATATCGAATTCCATTCATCCTTGAGGGCCGCGGTGCCGGTCGCCGGCCGCGCTATTTCTTCTTCATGCCGGGCAGCGTGCCCATCATCTTGCACAGCACCATCAGCATCACCTCGTCGGCGCCGCCGCCGATCGAGGTCAGGCGGCTGTCGCGATAGGCGCGGCTGACCGGCGTCTCGTTCATGAAGCCCATGCCGCCCCAATATTGCAGGCAGGCGTCGGTGAGTTCGCGCCCCAGCCGCCCGGCCTTGAGCTTGGCCATGGTCGCGAGCCGCGTCACGTCCTCGCCCGCGACCAGCGCTTCGGCGGCGCGATAGATCAGCGAGCGCAGCAGCTCGACCTCGGTCTGCATTTCCGCGAGCTTGAAGTGCACGGTCTGGTTGTCGAGGATCGAGCCGCCGAAGGCCTTGCGGTTGCGGGTATATTCGATCGTCTCGGCGATGATGAACTCATGCGCCTTGAGGCAGGCCGCCGCGCCCCACAGCCGCTCTTCCTGGAACTGCACCATCTGGTAGGTGAAGCCCTTGCCCTCGTCGCCGATGCGGTTGCGCTTGGGCACCCGGACATTGTCGAAGAAGATCTGCGCGGTGTCGGACGAGCGCATGCCCATCTTGTCGAGCTTGCGCGCGACCTGCACGCCCTTGCTCTTCATCGGCACGCAGATCAGCGACTTGTTGCGATGGACCTGGTCGTCGCTGGTATTGGCGAGCAGGCAGATCCAGTCGGCCTGCACGCCGTTGGTGATCCACATCTTGCCGCCATTGATGACGTAATCGTCGCCGTCGGAGCGCGCATTGGTTTTGATCGAGGCGACATCGGAGCCGGCGCCGGGCTCGGAGACGCCGATGCAGGCCACCGCGTCGCCGGCAATCGCGGGCGCCAGAAACTCGCGGCGCACGTCGTCGGAGCCGAACCGCGCCAGCGCCGGCGTCGCCATGTCGGTCTGCACCCCGATCGCCATCGGCACGCCGCCGCAGGTGATGGCGCCGAGTTCTTCGGCCATCATCAGCGCGTAGGAATAATCGAGCCCCTGGCCGCCGAACTCGATCGGCTTGTTGAGGCCGAGGAAGCCGAGATCGCCGAGCTTCTTGAACAGCTCATGCGCGGGGAAGATGTCGTTCTTCTCCCATTCGTCGACGAACGGATTGATCTCGGCGGCGATGAATTTTTGCAAGGCTCGGCGCGGTTCGTCGTGGTCGGCGGTGAAGAGCATGTTTCGATCTATCCTCCGTCATTCCGGGGCAGCCCGCAGGGCTGAACCCGGAACCAATTCACTACTGTCTTGCTCGGATTCCCGATGTGCGATTGCACGGCGTTCGATCGCTTCGCGCCGCCCCGGAATGACGGAGGCGGCAGCGTCACAGCCCCATCTGCCGCGACGCGAGATCCTTCATGATCTCCTCGGTGCCGCCGCCGATGGCGTTGACCTTGACCTCGCGGTAGATGCGCTCGACCTTGATGCCGCGCATGAAGCCGGCGCCGCCAAAGATCTGCACGGCCTCGGAGGCGCAGAACGCCATGGTCTGGGTGGCCTGGTTCTTCATCATGCAGATTTCGGCGACCGGGCTCTCGCCCTGCCCGAGCCGCCACGCCAGCATTTCCAGCATCGCCTGCGACGCCGCGACCTTCTGCGCCATGTCGACCAGCTTGTGACGGATCACCTGGTGCTGCGCGATCGGCTTGCCAAAGGTCTGGCGCTCCTTGGCGTAGGCAATCGCCTCCTCGACGCAGACGCGGGCATAGGCCGTGCAGCTCGCCGCCATGCCCATGCGCTCGCTGTTGAAATTGTGCATGATGATCTTGAAACCCTGGCCCTCCTCGCCGATCAGGTTTTCCACCGGCACGCGGCACTCGTCGAAATGCAGCGTCGCGGTATCGGACGCCCACCAGCCCATCTTCTTCAGCTTGGTGCGCGACAGGCCCGGCGTGTCGCCTTCGATCAGCAGCATGCTGACGCCGCCCGGCCCCTCGCCGCCGGTGCGCACCGCAACGGTCAGATAATCGGCCCGCATGCCCGAGGTGATAAACGTCTTTTCGCCGCTGACGACATAATGGTCGCCGTCGCGCCGCGCCTTGGTGCGCAGATTGGCGACATCGGAGCCGCCGCTCGGCTCGGTGATCGCGAGCGCCGAAATCTTCTCGCCCGACAGCACCTGCGGCAGCACCCGTGTCCCTGACCTCGGGCCGCGCGGCACGCGCGATCGGCGGCGAGCCGATGGTGTGGCTCATCAGGCTCGAACTGACGCCGCCGGCGCCGGCGCGCGCCAGTTCCTGCGACGCCACGATCTTCATGAACTGGTCGGCAGGCACGCCGCCATATTCTTCCGGGAAGCCGAGCCCCAATAGCCCGATCTCGGACGCCTTCCGGTAAAGCTCGCGCGGAAACTCGCCGGCCTCGTCCCATTCATGGGCGAACGGCTCGATCTCGCGCGACACGAAGCGGCGCATCACATCGCGGAAGGCTTCGTGTTCGGCCGTATAGAACGGGCTTTGCACCCTTGTGCGCTCCAGCATGCTTTCCTCCCGAGGGATCACGATGCCCCGATTTGGCTCGCGCAAACTTGCGTTGAGCGGCTGGCATTATCTTGCAGGCGCGGCCTGCCGAGCCGACGCGTGCTGCGTCCAGCAACTGAACGCAAGACCGGTCACCCGAGCATGCCCTAGCCTTGGTTCAAAACCAATAACAACATTGTCGGCCATTCGCCGGGGAGGATGAAGCATGATCCGATCGAGCAAGTTCGCCCCGGCCTTTCTTTCCGCGCTGCTCGCTCTGGGCATCGCGACCACGGCAAGCGCCCAGCAACCCGGCATTACCGACACCGAAATCAAATTCGGCAATATCATGCCGTATAGCGGCCCGGCGTCGGCGCTCAGTGTCACCGGCAAGGTATTTGCTGCCTATTTCGACATGATCAACGAGAAGGGCGGCGTCAACGGGCGCAAGCTCAACATGATCTCGCTCGACGACGGCTTTTCGCCGCCGAAGACGGTCGAGGCCACGCGCCGGCTGGTCGAGAACGACAACGTCGCCTTCATGTTCGGCACCATGGGCACCGCGCCGAGTTCGGCGACGGCGAAATATCTCAACGGCGCCAAGGTGCCGCATCTGTTCCTGATCAGCTCGGCGTCGAAATGGAACGAGCCGGCGACGCAGCCCTGGCTGATGGCGCTGCCGTGGGCGCCCAATTACGTCGAGGAAGCCGGCATCGAAGTCCGCTATGCGCGGTCCAAGAATCCCAATGCCCGCTTTGCGATCCTTTACCAGAACGACGATGCCGGAAAGGATTATCTGCGCGGCGTGAAGGAAGCGCTCGGTCCCGACGCCGACAAGGCCATCGCGATGGCCTCGAGCTTCGAAGTCGCCGATCCCACCGTGGACTCGCAGATCCTCACGCTTGCCAACACCAAGGCCGATGTTTTCCTGATCTATAGCGTGACGCCTCGCGCGTGCGCACAGGCGGTCCGCAAGGCGTACGAGACCGGCTGGCGGCCGATGCGCTTCATCTCCTCGGGTTGCGCCAACAAGGATACGGTGTTCGTGCCGGCCGGCGCAGAGGCATCGACCGGGCATCATGTCGGTCGTGGCCCTGAAGTCCTACAGCCAGGATTCCAAGGACCCCGGGATCCTCGCCTACGCCGACTTCATGAAGGCGCGGCTGCCGAATGTGGATCTGGGCAACTTCGCCGCGGGCTATGGCTATATGGTCGCGCAGGCGCTGGTCGTGGTGCTGGAGCAGTGCAAGAACGATCTCAGCCGCGCCAACATCATGGCGCAGGCCGCCAACCTCAAGAACGTCCCGCTCTCGATGCTGCTGCCCGGCATCACGCTCAATACCTCGCCGACGGATTATCGTCCGATCAGGGACGGTTACATGGTCGAGTTTCGCGACAACCAGTTGAACGTGATCAGCGAATTGCTGCGCGGTTCGTGAACTGGCGACCTGTCCGGCCCGCACGGTCTACGCAGCCAGTTATCGACGCGCGGCTGGCGGCGGCTTCTGCACCGTCGGCGCGGCGGCAGCCAGAATGTCCGCGCGTACGCCGTTCCTCGGCGGATAGATCCGCTGCTGGTTGATCACTTGCTTGGTCGCCTTCGCAGGCGCCCCGGATGAATACAGCTGGCGGTCCCATCCGATGGTTTGAAGTGCTCCCCAGGTTCCGAGGTCGAGCACGGTCACATACCAATCGATGTGGAGTGGAAGCATCGGCTGTCCAAGCAAATCGGCCACAACGTTATTCCCGGCAAAGCGGCCCATCGGTCTTGCGAACTGGCAGGACATCACGGTGACATGTTCACCGTCCACGACGCAGGAAGCCACATCGCCGGCGGCAAAGATGTTTGTCGCACCGGCAACGCGCATGAAATGATCCACATGGAGGCGACCAAGCCGATCCCGCTCGACCGCGATCGTCTGGGCCACGGGGCTTGCCCTCATGCCCGCGCACCACACGACTGTCCGCGTCGGGATCATTTCACCGGAGCTCAGCGTGACGCTGCCTGCATCGACAGAGGTGACCGTTACGTTGAGCCGCGTTTCCACACCCAGCGCCGCCAACGCTTCGCTGACGATCGGGCGCGCCTGCTCCCCGATCGTCTCGCCCACGACGGGGTTTGGATCGACGAGAATGACGCGCCGGTTGCCGGAGAGGCCAGCCTTTTCGAGCTTGCCTGGCATCTCCGTTGCGACTTCGATGCCCGTAAAGCCGGCGCCCACGATGACCACCGTGGCAAGGCCTTCCGAAGCCGCTTGCTCGCCCAATGCGGCGAGGTGCGTGTCGAGCCGAACGGCAGCCGCGTAGGTATCCACGTCAAAGCCGTTGGACATCAGCCCGGGTATTGCAGGGCGCACCAATTGGCTGCCAAGCGCCAGCACCAGCCGATCGTATCCTATGACCTCGCTGCCGGCGTTCGTTGTCACGCTCACATGCTGCTTGACGGGATCTATTTCCCGGACCTCCGCAACCCTGTGATCGACCCCGGCCGGGTCAAGCAGTTCGACAAGCGGTATGGCCGCATCGCTGATGTCGACCTCATAGTTGCGTACCCTGATGTTGTGGTAGGGGTTGCGATCGACGACGAGTATTTCGACATCCGCTGCCGGCGCACCGATTTCGTCGCGCTTGCGCGCAGCCCCGAGGGCGGCCCAGAGCCCTGCGAATCCCGCACCAAGCACAACAATGCGCGCCATATGATTTTCCCGAACGCTCGGCTGAAGCTAATCTCGCGGGAGCAACGGAATCAAGCTTGTTGAGTTCGTCAGATCCTGTGCGTGCGTCGTACGACTATCCGCTTTCATTCCGCCGCCGGCCACACATCGCGGCGTGATTGAACGTAAGCGGCGCAGGCTCAGCCCTCGCCGTCTCGCGCTTTATCAAGAGCGATGCCCAACCCCGCCAGGTGCGTATCCACGAATTGCGCCAGCTGGTGACGCAGCTTTTCCGGCGGCACCGCGACCATTCGCTCTTCCAGGCCGAGCGAAATGATGCCGTGCACGGCGGAGAACATCATGCGCGCCAGCAACGCCACCTCTTCCGGATTCCGGTCGGGCAGCAGCCGGACCAGCGGCTCATGCATCAGCGCAAACGCCTGCATCACCATCAGCAGGATGTCTTCGGGAAATGGCCGGTCGTCCTCCATCCGGTGTTCGAACAGCGAGCGCAACAGATTGGCGTGATCGGCCGCGAACGCCAGGTAGGTCTCGGCCAAGCCGTGGAGCTGGCGGACCGGGTCTTCGGCAGCGACCGCGACCAGGCGGGCGGTCAGGGCCCGCAACCGTCTCCCGATTCACGGTCAGGATCAGGCCGTCGAAGTCGCCGAACTCGTTATAGACGCTCCCGATCGAGCAATCGGCGGCCTCCGCGACATCCCGAACCTTCAATGATCTCAAGCCGTTAGCGGCAATTAAGCCGCCGCGCGGTCTCGATCATGAGATGGCGCCGCAATTTTTTTTTGCGTTCCCGCAAAGATTCTTCTTGAGCAGTTGCTCACGTTTGCCCTATACATTTTGAACAATGTTCATTTAACCCGGAGGCTACCCCGATGCAAACCCTCGTTTCCCGACTGACCACCACTTTCGTCGACGATGCCATCGAGCTCGTGAAGGGATTTGGCAAAATTATCGTCCATATCGCCACCGCGCCGATCGAGCGCATTGCCAATGCCTGCGACGTCGGCGGCGTTCTGGCCCGCCGGCAGTCGGCGCGCAGCCTGCGCGCGATGATGAAGGCCCATCGTCCCCGCAGCCCGTGGAAGCGCTCGCTGTCGCCGTTTGCCTCCCTGCACTACCTGACCTGAGGCGCCGCCGCTTTCGTTCAAATGTGTCTCCCATCGTAAGAAAGGGATCACTATGCCGAGGCAAATCTACCACCCGGTCCCCCGCGCCAATGTCCGGATAACTTTCCGTACAACCTTTCAATGCAACCGTTCCCGGTGACCACTTCGCGCACTGAGCCACAACTTTCGCGCGACCGACGACGCCCACATTAGCAGCTTACGATTGCAGACCACATCCGGGATTGCCCGGCCGAAGTAACAGGAAATAGTCATGATCAAGGAATTGCTGTCCTCTCGCCGCTTCGCCCCGTTGTTCTGGTCGCAATTCTGTTCGGCATTGAACGACAATGTGCTGAAGAACGCGCTCGTCATCATGCTGCTCTATGGCGTGGCCGCCGAAGAGGGCGCTCCCCTGGTGACGTTGGCCGGTGCGGTCTTCATCTTTCCGTTTTTCGTGCTTTCGGCGCTCGGCGGCGAACTGGCCGACAAATTCGTCAAGATGACCGTCGCGCGGCGGCTGAAGTTCGCCGAAATATTTGCCGCCTGCTTTGCGGCCGCCGGCTTCTACATGCATTCGATCCCGTTGCTGTTCGTGGCGCTCGCGCTGTTCGGCGTGGTGGCAGCCCTGTTCGGCCCGGTGAAATACGCGATCCTTCCCGACCAGCTCCAGGTTTCCGAACTCGCAACCGGCAACGCCCTTGTCGAGGGCGCGACCTTCCTGGCGATCCTGATCGGCACGATCGCCGGCGGTCTGTTCATCGCAGGCGCCTCGCATATGGGATGGATTTGCCTGGCCGTGGTCGGGCTGTCGATCCTGTCCTGGGCGTTCGCGGCCCGCATCCCCGTGAGCCAGCCATCCGCGCCTGACCTGCCGATCACGGTCAATCCCTGGACCTCCACCGTTCACCTCTTGAAGTCGCTCTACGCCGAACCGCGCCTGTGGGACGGCATGGTGATCGTGTCCTGGTTCTGGATGGTCGGCGCGATCGTGCTGTCGTTGCTGCCCGCGCTGGTCAAGGACGGCGTCGGCGGCACCGAAGGCGTCGTGACGGTCTGCCTCGCCGTGTTCGCGATCGGCATCGCCGCGGGCTCGCTGGTTGCCGCGCAGCTCAGCCACGTGCGCCCGAATCTCGCGCTGGTGCCGATCGGCGCCATCGTGATGGGCATCGTCGGTCTCGATCTGGCCTGGGCGATCGGAAGCACGGTGCACGGAACCGACGTGACGGCCGCCGCATTCACCACCTCCTTCGCCGGCGTGCGGATGCTGGCCGACTTCTTCCTGTTCGCCGTCGGCGGCGGCCTGTTCGTGGTGCCGTCCTTTGCCGCCGTCCAGGCATGGTCCGCGCCGTCGGAACGGGCCCGCGTGATCGCGGCCGGCAACGTGCTGCAGGCGGCCTTCATGGTGGGCGGCTCGCTGCTCGTCGCGGGACTGCAGGCGCTTGGTCTTCCGGTCGCCTGGATCTTCTTCGGCCTTGCGATCGCAAGCTTTGGCTCGGTCTGGTTCGTGCTCAACAAATGGGGCCGCGAAGGCGTGCGCGACTTCGGCGCGCTGCTGTTTCGTGCGCTGTTCCGCGTCGAGGTCCGCGGCATGGAGAACCTGCCGCCAGCCGGCACCCGCATGCTGATCGCGCCGAACCATGTCAGCCTGATCGATGGCCCGCTGCTGCATGCCACGCTGCCGATCGACGCCAGCTTTGCCGTCGACACCGGGATTTCCAAGGCGTGGTGGGCAAAACCGTTCCTGAAACTGATCAAGCATTACACCATGGATCCGAGCAAGCCGCTGGCGGCGCGCGACCTGATCAAGCTGGTGGCATCGGGCGAGCCGGTCGTGATCTTTCCCGAGGGCCGCATCACGGTGTCGGGCTCGCTGATGAAGGTCTATGACGGCACGGCGATGATCGCCGACAAGGCGGACGCAGTCGTTGTGCCCGTCCGCATCGAAGGCGCGCAGCGTTCGCGTCTGAGCTACCTGAAGAACGGCGAGATCAAGCGCACGTGGTTCCCCAAGGTGACGATCACGATCCTGCCGCCGGTCAAATTGCCGGTCGACCCGTCGCTGAAGGGCAAGACCCGCCGCAACGCGGCAGGCGCCGCGCTGCAGGACGTCATGATCGACGCCGTGGTCAAGAACGCCATGCTGGACCACACCCTGTTTGAAGCGCTGGCGCATGCCCGCCGCGACCGCGATACCGGCAAGCCGATCATCGAGGACGCGCTCGGCACCAGCCTGACCTATCGCAAGATGATCCTCGGCGCCCAGGTGTTGAGCCGCAAGCTCGAGAACGGCACCGCGGCCGGCGAGAATGTCGGCGTGCTGCTGCCGAATTCGGCCGGCGTCGCCGTCGTGTTCATGGCGCTGCAGACCATCGGCCGCGTGCCGGCGATGCTCAATTTCTCCGCCGGCCCGGTCAACGTGCTGGCGGCGATGCAGGCCGCGCAAGTCAAGACCGTGCTGACCTCGAAGGCGTTTATCGAGAAGGGCAAGCTCGACAAGCTGATATCAGCCATCGCCGGACAGGCCAGCGTCGTGTACCTGGAGGACGTGCGTGCCGGCATCGGTTCGCTCGACAAGGTCCGCGGACTGCTCGCAGGATCCGCGCCGCGCGTGGCACGCAAGGCGGACGATCCGGCGGTGATCCTGTTCACGTCGGGATCGGAAGGCACACCCAAGGGCGTCGTGCTTTCCCATCGCAACATCCTGGCCAATGCGGCCCAGGCGCTGGCGCGCGTCGATGCCAACGCCAACGACAAGGTGTTCAACGTGCTCCCCGTGTTCCACTCCTTTGGCCTGACGGGAGGAATGATGATGCCGCTGCTGGCCGGCATTCCGATCTTCATGTATCCGTCGCCGCTGCATTACCGGATCGTGCCGGAACTGATCTACCAGACCGGCGCCACCATCCTGTTCGGCACCGATACCTTCCTGACCGGCTACGCCCGCTCGGCCCATGCCTACGACTTCCGCACCCTGCGCCTCGTGATCGCCGGCGCGGAAGCGGTGAAGGACCGCACGCGGCAGGTCTACATGGAGCGCTACGGCATCCGTATCCTCGAAGGCTACGGCGTCACCGAGACCGCGCCCGTGCTCGCGATGAACACGCCGATGGCGAATCGTCCCGGCACCGTCGGCCGGCTGTCGCCGCTGATGGAAGCCCGCCTCGATCCGGTCCCCGGCATCGACGAAGGCGGACGTCTGTCGGTGCGCGGGCCCAACGTCATGCTGGGATATCTGCGTTCGGAAAACCCCGGCGTGCTGGAGCCGCTCGCCGGCGGCTGGCACGACACCGGCGACATCGTCGCCATCGATGCGGCCGGCTTCATCGCCATCAAGGGCCGCGCCAAACGCTTCGCCAAGATTGCCGGCGAAATGGTCTCGCTGTCGGCGGTCGAAGCCATGGCCGCAACGCTGTGGCCGCAGGCGATGTCGGTTGCGGTATCGATCCCCGATGCCCGCAAGGGCGAGCGGATCGTGCTGCTGACCACGCAGAAGGATGCCGAGCGCCCGGCGATGCAGCGCCAGGCCAAGACCGCGGCGCGTCCGAACTGGCGGTGCCGGCGGATATCCGCGTGGTCGACAACGTGCCGCTGCTGGGCTCCGGCAAGACCGACTATGTCGGCGCGACCAGGCTTGGCCAAGGAGCTTGCGACGCCGGCCGAGCCGGTGCAGCAACAGAACGTCGCTGAACAGGAAGTCGCATGACGTTATCGCGTCGCCGCGGGATCGATGACGATCCTGCGGCGAGCCGGTCGGGCGAACTGCCAGAATCGCAGTAACCGCTGGGTATCGTCTTTCGAAGACCTGGAGAACTGGCCTTTACCGCTGGCGAGTTCGCTCGCATCTGCAGGAATATGGACGGCCGGACCTTGAATCGGTTCGATGACGGCTGTGGGAAACGCCATTGCTGTCGAAGACGGCCAGGTTCACCAGATCATCGCTAAAGACGTGGGAGACAATCGCCGCGAGGGGTTTTCGGCCGTCAATGTGGGTAAAGCCGTCGTCGCCGGTAAGCTTTGAAGGCGTGAACCAGACCACGCGGCCGACAATCGGAAGTATCTTAGTCATGGAAGCATCCCATTTGAGGAAAGTTTCGGATGCTTCGGAGGTACAGCGGCGCCGGAAATGATTTTTCCGGTGCCGCCGGAGAGCCTCCGAGATAAGCCACCTGTTCGTCGCCAAGCCGTGCTAAGCCCCTGCATGGTAACAATGGATCTCTTTCGACAAGGGCTGCTAGCGCAGATGGCGCGCGCTACCTATCAAGGTCGGATTGATGTCCTAATCACCTCCGGGGAGCTTTACCGCTCACTTGGCGGCGATCGCGGCTCTACGCATGGGATGCCTTTCTGCTGTGACGCCATGGAAGCTGAAATGAAGCTTGGCGATGTCGTACTTATTGAGCGCGCCAACGGGGCCGGAATGACTGTCCGCTACTTGTTGCCTCGCTCAACTTAGGGGTCTGAATGCGCACTATGACGCCGAAAATCAAAGAGCTTACGTGCCAGAGCTGCAAGGGAACCGGCTTCCCCGTGGTGGCGCAACCGATCCGGCCGGACCGCAAAATCTATCCCGTCAAATGCAAGGACTGCGGCGGCAAGGGAAAGACTGCGGACGCCAGCTGAGGCGGCCCACTAGTTACTCTCAGGCGACAGCCACTGGCTCATGCCCATGGCGGCGGTTTCTGCTTGCTCAGCCCGCCTTAGAAGCGCATCGCGCGCGGTACCAGGGGAGAGCGTCTCAGCTTCCTCTCGCAACCGCGTCGCATGTGTGACCAGGCGCCCTTCAAGAGACTGACTTTGGGGAGAACGGTTTCGTCGCTCCTTCATCGCGCTGCGCCCTCTTTCGAGTAAGGCGGGAGCGCAAGTCTCTCTCAGTCACCGATAGTTACCGCATATGGGAACGGTGATGATATGAACGTGGGTGGTCTGTAGGTCGAATATAAGAGAACTAGTGGGCACAACGAATTTAAATTTGAGGACTTGGCCGCAAGCGGACACCTGCTTGGCCAAGCGTTCACCGACTACTCGGGGTGCAATTCGGACTTCTGGGCTTTCAACTTCTGCACCAATTCCTTGATCCGATCTACCGTAAGCTGGTCTCCTATCAAGGAGCATATCCGCTCGTAATGCTCGATCTTTCCGTCCAGCTCCACGCACTCTTTACACATGCCAAACCCTGCATTTGCGCGTTGGCAGTCACCACGGCTGCTGCTTATCCGACTCCCGGAGAGCGAATTTGTTCAATTACTTAAGCCTGATCGAGCCCGGCAAATGGACGGTAAACCGACACCTTTCCACACATGCGCTTTGCTAGGAGCCGCCGCCACCGCTCGAACTGCGGCTGCGGTAGCATTCACGAGGCGGCGGATCGCCGTCCGAAGACGGGCATGTCTCACAGGTGCCAAGAGGCTGCATGGCTTCGCATCGGTGAATGTAAGCCGGGCGTGCGAACCATCCTTGATCGACTCTCTTTCGTCGAATTGTGTCGCTTCCGCCGGACCAAGGGTATAGCGTTGCCGATCATCGCTCCCCTCTCGGCTTTTATCGGTGACTGAGAGCAGCGCGGCTCCCGCCCTTCGAGGAGCGAGCCAGTGGATAGCATTTTTATTACCGATAGTAATTCTAGCGTTGCTGGCCAGCCTTGCGAGAAAATGGGCTCCGTTCAGCGAATTCCGCCGAGCATCTCCCTCTGCCGGTTCGCACGATGAACCGAAATAATCATGATCCGGCGGCGCTCACCTCCTGCGAAAGCGAACCAATCCATCTTTTGGGAGCGATCCAATCGATCGGATTCCTGCTGTCTATCAGCGCGGACTGGCTCATTCTCCGCGCTTCAGCAAACGCGCCTACGTGCCTGGGCATCACCGGCGAGATCATCGGACAGCCTGCCAGAAACTTCCTGTCCGCCGATCTGTTGCACGACATCAGGGGCCGCCTGCAGATTGCCGCAGGCACCGGCATCGTCGAGCGCTTGTTCGGTCAGCGACTTGTCGCGGGCTCCCTTCGCTATGATGCCGCCGTGCATGTCTCTGGGGGAGAGACCGTTCTGGAGTTCGAGGTAGCGACCGGCGATACCATCGCTCCCCTAAGCGTCCTGCGTTCGATGATGGCCAGGGCCGAACGGCAGGTATCTGCAAAGAAAGTCTGTGACGAGGCCGTTCGCCAAGTCCGCGCTCTCACTCAATTTGATCGTGTAATGCTGTACCGATTCGATGAGGACGGTGCCGGAGAGGTTATTGCCGAATCGGCAAACAGCAGTGCGGCGTCATTTCTCGGCTTGCGCTACCCAGCCTCGGATATTCCAGCCCAGGCGCGGGCGCTTTACCGGCGCAATTACCTTCGCATCATCGTCGATGTCGACGCAGCACCCGTCCCGGTACTGCCGGTCGTATCGCCGGAAGGTGCCCGCCTTGACCTTTCGATGAGCGGCCTGCGAAGCGTTTCGCCGATACATCTTGAATATCTGCGTAACATGGGTGTCAAGGCGTCGATGTCGATCTCCATCATTGTTGGCGGGGAGTTATGGGGCCTGATCGCGTGCCATCATCTCACACCCCGGCATCTCGGATTAGAGACACGCTCAACCGCTGAACTCTTCGGACAGATGTTTTCCTATTTGCTGGAGGGGAGGCAGCGCGCGGACGAGGCCGCCTATGACATTCGTGCGCGGGAAATACACAACGCCGTCGCGACCGCGTTTGCGACACCCGACGCGCTCACGAAGAATATTCCCGGATTTTTGGAGCGCATAGCAGACTATATCGCCGCCGACGGCATCGGCGTCTACATCGCTGGCGAGGTTAACCTGGCAGGCGTCACGCCAAGCCGCGAAGAGTTCCTTCAGCTGGTGCGATTTCTCAACACTACCGCATCGGGCCAGGTGTTTTCGACGCATCATCTTGCAGATTTGTTTCCCGAGGCATCGGACTATCCGATGAGGGCGGCCGGTGTTCTCTCGATCCCGTTCTCCCGAATACCTCGGGACTACCTCGTGTTCTTTCGCAAGGAAGTGGAAAAGACCATTACTTGGGCCGGCGAGCCGGAGAAAATTCAAGACGCAGGTCCTCATGGCGTACGCCTTACTCCAAGGAAAAGCTTCGAAGCCTGGCGAGAGTCGGTCCGCCTTCAATCCCAGCGCTGGAGTACGGGCGAAATCCGTGCCGCCGAGAAGCTTCGAGTTACCCTGATTGAAATCATTCTGCGGATGTCTGAGTCGGCTCAGACGGACCGCCATGCGGCCCAGCAAAGCCAGGAACTTCTTGTCGCCGAACTTAATCACCGGGTCCGCAACATCCTCGGCCTGGTGCGTGGCCTTATTTCCCAGAGCGCCGCCACCGCGATTGATATCCGCGCATTGGTGGAAAGCCTCGACCATCGTATTCGGTCGCTGGCAAGGGCGCAGGACCTTTTGACATCAAGCGACTGGACGCCAACGCCGCTGCACTCGCTGCTTTCTGCGGAAATCGAAACGTATGGGAAAGTCGATGATCGCCTGATACTGATCGGTCCCGAGGTCATGTTGCAGCCGAGGGCTTTCACGCCAATGGCCTTGGTCGTGCACGAACTCGTCACCAATGCGCGAAAGTATGGAGCTCTTTCCGTGCCGGCCGGGCAAATCACGGTGACGACTTCCAGCGACGAGATCGGCAATGTCTCGGTGACATGGGCCGAGACGGGCGGGCCAGCCGTAATTGCTCCCATTCGTAAAGGCTTTGGATCGACCGTACTGGCGCAAGTGATACCGTTCGAATTGAACGGCAGCAGCACACCGCGCTATCATAGGCTGGGGTATTGCCTTGACGTTGTTCTTCCGGCGGCGGTCGCCAAGTGTGTGGAACGCCCCGAAGCCGCGTTACAGCCGGCGGATAAAAGCATCGTCGCCGCCCCCGCCGACGTCAAACGCCTTTTACACAGGTGTTTGCTGGTTGAGGACAACCTTTTTATTGCGATCGATGCCGAAGACCTGTTGCGCTCGCTGGGAGCGGAAAGTGTGGTGGTCGCAAATTCAGTCGCCGATGCGCTTGCTGTTCTTGCAACACAGACTTTCAGTTTTGCGCTTTTGGACGTTAGTCTCGGCCTAGAGAATAGCCTGCCCGTCGCCCGGTACGTAAAGGCCCACTCCGTTCCGTTTGCATTTGGAACGGGCTACGGCGAAGACCTAACGATGGGTGATGCACTTGTCGACGTACCGATCATCACCAAGCCTTATCATCGCATTTCAATGTTGAAGGCCCTGGACAGGCTCACCGTTCCTAGTGCCGCCGCCCCCGAACATGGTCGCAGTTCGACGTAGGATCGCGTTGCCATTGGTCGGTCTGTCGATCGCCGGGATGGCCGAAGGACTGTTCTTGACGCAGCCGGTGATACGGCCATCTCTCGCTCAAGCAGGACAAAAATGCCTTCCGGGATCTGATCGCAACAGTCGCACAGCCGCGCATTGGATGGCGTTCGCGCTGACGACGCTTCTGGCGACCGGCGGCTACATGCTGATGCCGTTTGGCGAGCGGCTGACACGTGCACAATCTAGGCCTCGATATCGGTCATCTGCTTGCTTATATTGCCGAGCCTGTTCTTGCCTCCAGTGGAGTGCTGTTTCGGTACCATACCGATCCAGGCCGAGAAGTTGCGCCCTGATCGGAAGGACTTTGGATCAGCAACGGCAGCGACCAAAGCAGTGGCCAGCACTGGACCGACGCCGGGGGCTTCTTCGAGCCGCATGCTCATTTCGTTGGAGCGATGCCATGCCCTGATCAACCGGTCGAACTCCAGGATCTGTTCCTTCATCCTGCGCAGTTGAGCCCCGAGTGCCGAGAGACACGCACGAGCTATCTCTGGAACCCTTCTGTCGTTCACATCGGCGACGACAGTGAGCAGCTCCTCGACGCCGTGACGACCGACCGGCGCAACGATCCCGTACTCGGCAAGATGAGCTCGGATCGCATTGATCACCGAGGTCTGCTGACGGATGAACATGTGGCGCGTGCGGTGCAATACCAAGCCGCTTTGCTGCTCGGGAGTCTTGGTCGGTACGAACCGCATGTTGGCCCTGGTGACGCCTTGAGCCGGTGACCAATTCGCCGGCGCAGCGTCCACGTCAGGTCGAGATACGCAGGCGTTCGGATATCTTCCGCAACATGCAGCAGCTCGCAGCGCTATCGGGTCCGCAGGCGTTCGCAACCGGGACGACGCAACTGGTCTATCGCGGTTGCCGGTTGCTTGTCAGTCGGCTTTATGAGTACGCGCCCTAGCCACTATAGGAGCCGCGTGAGATCACCGACAGGCGAGCTCCGCTTTTTGAAACCTCTCGGCCTGACGCGATGTCCTCGGTCGCGTCGGGCAATTTCTGATTTTCCGAAATTGTAGTTGACCACAAGACCAAATCAGCAATATACCGATTTCGTCCCGTCTCGATACGAGGGGCGTTTCGCGATCGTCACAAGCGCGGGATGGGATGCGGTGGACGCGGATGTGCCTTTGACGAACGGTGCGGATGCGTACGGTGAAGTCGTGTGGTCCTGACGCCCCGATGCTGGCGTCAAGCCGATGGAAGCAATTCCGCCGGCGACGGTGACAACGAGCCCGGCCCGACCGGGGAGCACGATATAAGCCGTAAAGCCATTGCGCAGGGAATGTCGGATGCCTCCGCTGCCCTGTATGCTCGTGTGCGCCTCTATCTACCTGTTGCACACGAGACCGCGGGTGCAGCGTGCACCCGGCATTCCCTGCGCCCTCTGTCTGGAGGGTAAGGAAATTCGATGGCAAGCCTCGGGCAAATCGAGCCGCGAGATCGTGAAGTCGTGTTTGCCGATTGAGATTGGACGGGCGATGGAGACCACCGTCATTGCGAGCGTAGCGAAGCAATCCATCGTGCGGCGCAAGAAGGTCTGGATTGCTTCGTCGCTTCGCTCCTCGCAATGACGGCGGCTTAGACCTGCTCCTCCCGAACAGTCCCTCCCCAGCCACTCCACGCAAGACAGCGTCCCCATATGACCCCTCATCTGCTAAATTGAATGCCATCAAGCAAAACAGGCGGCGCGAGACCGCTGGACGTGGAGGAAGCATGTCGTCGGTTCGCTATTACGACTGGATCGCGCATTTCGGCCGCCGCACGCCGGACAAGATCGCAGTCCACGACCTCGCCAGCGAACGCCGGTTGTCCTACGCGCAGTTCGACGCGCGCATCTCGCGGCTTGCCACTCACTTGCGCGACAAACTCGGCGTCGCGCGCGGCGAGCGCGTCGCCGTGCTGGCGCTGAACACGACCGATACGCTCGAGGTGCAGTTCGCCTGTTTCCGGATCGGCGCGGTGTTCCTGCCGTTGAACACGCGGCTCACGGTTCCCGAATTGCAGTTCATTGTCGGCGATTCCTCGCCGAAAGTGATGATCCACGACACTGATCTGGCCGAGGTCGCGCTCACGGTCGCAAAGCTCTGCGGCGTTTCGTCCGCGCTGCGCTTCGGCGCTGATGGTTCCTACGAGGCGGCGATCGCAGGCTCAAAGCCGCTCGATCGTGCGGAGATCGTCACGCTCGATGACATCTCGACCATCATGTACACCTCGGGCACGACGGGTCAGCCCAAGGGCGCGATCATCACCCATGGCATGACGTTCTGGAATTGCGTCAATCTCGGCGGCCCCGCCTATATCTCGCCGTCGAGCGTGCTGCTCACCGTGCTGCCGCTGTTTCACACCGGCGGGCTCAATTGCTACACCAACCCGGTGCTGCATGCCGGCGGCACGGCGCTGATCATGCGCGCGTTCGATCCCGGCCTGGCGCTGCAGCTGATCAGCGATCCCGTCATACGGCATCAACCAGTTTTTCGGCGTGCCCTCGATCTATCAGTTCATGGCCCAGCATCCGGCCTTCGCCACCTCCGACTTCAGCCGGCTGGTGATCGGCGGCGTCGGCGGCGCGCCGATGCCGGTGCCGCTCCTGAAGGTGTGGGAGGAACGCGGCGTCGCGCTCCAACAAGGTTATGGCATGACCGAGACCAGCCCGGCCGTGCTCACGCTCGACAAGGAGGACGCCGCGCGCAAGGCCGGCTCGTCCGGCAAGCCGGTGCTGCATACGGAAGTGCGGATCGTCCGCCCCGACGGCACCGACGCCGATGTCGGCGAGCTCGGCGAACTCTGGGTCAGGGGACCGAACGTCACGCCGGGCTACTGGAACAGGCCGGACGCCAACGCGTCGTCATTCACCGACGGCTGGCTGCACACCGGCGACGCCACGCGCGTCGATGAAGACGGCTTTTACTACATCGTCGATCGCTGGAAGGACATGTACATCTCCGGCGGCGAAAACGTCTATCCGGCCGAAGTCGAGAGCGTGCTGCATCAGCTCACCGCCATCGCCGAAGCCGCCATCATCGGCGTGCCGAACGAGCAATGGGGCGAGGTCGGCATGGCGATCGTGGCCGTGAAGCCCGGCCATACGCTGACGCCGGCCGAAATCCACGCCCATTGCGCGGCCAATCTGGCGCGGTTCAAATGCCCGAAGCTGATCGAGTTCGTCGATGCCCTGCCGCGCAACGCGACGGGGAAGATTCACAAGCCGACGCTGCGAAAGAAGTTCAATGCGTCGAAGGCGACCGACAAGATTGCTTCGTAGGATGGGTAGAGCGGAAGCGAAACCCATCGATCGCAATCGCCGAAACATGATGGGTTTCGCTGCGCTCTACCCATCCTACAAGCTCACCATCGCTTCATGATCGTGCGCCGGCACGACAAACAAAAAACCCGCCGATTCATCATCGGCGGGCTCTCGTATCGGAGGCTGATTAGTGGATCCCAGTACATCCGTGGAAATCCGTAAATCGGCAACCTTTAATCGACGCGAAGGTTCTCGGCGCTGGTCTTGCCGCGCATCGGGTCCTTCTTCGCTTCGAACGAGATCTTCTGGCCTTCATTGAGCGAGCTCAGACCAGCACGTTCGACGGCGCTGATGTGAACGAAAACGTCGGTGCCGCCATCATCGGGCTGGATGAAGCCAAAACCCTTGGTCGCGTTGAACCACTTAACTGTTCCGGTAGCCATGTAACTATCTCCAAGATGCGCAAAGCGCTTTGCCTGCACGACCTCCGCGCGGGCTTGATCCGATTTAACGATGTCTTGGGGATTGGGGCCGGTTTCGGCGTGGTCAACAAGGCAGAGCGGTCATTCGAATAAGAGCCATATAGGCTATTTCGCAGGAAATGCAAGGCTTGAATGCCCTATCCCGGCAGGAACATCGCAAACGGCTCTTCCGTCGTCCGCCGCAAATGCTGGCGATACTGCGCATAATTGGGGTCATCGACCGAGACCCGGCCAAAGGTCGGGTTACCGACCATCTTGATCGGCAGATAGGCGATCGGCGCCGCGATCGGCGTCAACAGCGAGCCGCGGCCGGCGAGCAGCGTGGTGATGATGCCGTACATCTCGCCCGAAATGGTCGGCCGCGCCACCGTGATCAGGCGGTGCTGGCCGTGCCGGTTGGTGACGAGATAGATGTGGCCGGACTGGTTCGGCACCGCGACTTCGCCGAACTGGGTGAAGGCCGCGTCCTGCCGTTCGCTCTCGTGAAACAGGAGGGAAGACGCCGCATCGTCCCATGCGATCTCGGTGCGGTAGGCGAAGACCGCCTCCTTGTCGCCGAACGACGGACGCACCGTGACATAGGTCCCTTCGATCCAGGCCACCGCGCGGCGCGAATAGGCGCCCAGCCCATCAGGCGCGACGTCGCCGTTGCCATTGGGCGCGGCGGGCGCCGGTGCGTCGGGCGTCTTGCGCAGGGAGACGCCGAGCGCCTGCTCGAGGCGGACGGTGGTGGCGAGCGTGAACGGGCGGCGGCCACCGAGCACCTTCTCCAGCGTCGAGAGGCTGAGCTTTGCAAGCTCCGCCAGCGATTGCCGGGAGATGCGGCGGCGGGCGATTTCCTCACGAATGGTGTCGGCGATCTGCCGGCTTTGCTCGGCGGAAAGCTGCTTGTCCGGCGCTGGCATCGTCACCCCTGCTCTATTCGCGCCAGTCTAGCAGACGCACAATCCATCACAAACCCGCACAAAGCCGTCTCCGCCGTGGCGGCGCACGGTGGCGGGCGACCGAACAAGGCCGATCATTCCGCTCGCGCCAAATCAGCGGCTTTCCGCACCCTCACACCACGGCGAAATCGCCGTTTTGGAGTGAGCGACATGACGACGTCAGACGAAATTGAGGCCGACAAACCCGGCGAACAGCCCAGCCTGATCAGGCTGGTGCTGTTCTTCGTGATGCAGGGCGTTGCCGTAATCCTGGTCGGGTTTGCGGCATTATTCTTGAGCTTCGAGCCGGTATGGTCGGCGGAGCGTGTTCAAGCCGCCTTCGTCAAGCCCGGCGACGCGCGTTCCGGATCGCTGCTGCTGAAGACGGACGACGGCTACGCCGATGCGTCGCGGCTCGGCATCGATGTCGATCTCACCGTCTCGGGTCCGACCGTCCGCGCCCGCGTCACCCAGATCTTCCGCAACCCGACCAAGGACTGGGTCGAGGCGGTCTATGTCTATCCGCTGCCGTCGGGCGGCGCGGTCGATACGCTGAAGATGGTGATCGGCGACCGCGTCGTGGTCGGCGACATCAAGGAGCGGCAGCAGGCCAAGATCATCTACGAACAGGCGAAGCAGAACGGACAGAAGGCGGCGCTGACCGAACAGGAGCGGCCGAACATCTTCACCAACTCGGTCGCCAATATCGGCCCCGGCGAAACCGTGCTGGTGCAGATCGAATATCAGGAGCCGGTCCAGCAATCCGGCAACGAATTCTCGCTGCGGGTGCCGATGGTGGTCGCCCCGCGCTACAATCCCGCGCCCGTCGTGCAGAGCGTCGACTTCCGGCCCGATGGCGGCGGCTGGGGTTCGGCCAAATCCGATCCCGTGCCGGACCGCGACCGCATCTCGCCCGAAGTGCTCGACCCCGCGACCAACGCGCCGGTCAATCCGACCCGCATCACCGTGCGGCTGCAGGCCGGCTTCCCGCTCGGCGAGGTCAAGAGCCATCACCACGCGATCAAGACGGAAAAGGTCGATGACAGCACGAGCATCATTCGCCTGGCCGAAGGCCCGGTGCCGGCCGACCGCGATTTCGAGCTGACCTGGAAACCGGCCGCGGAGAAAGCGCCGTCGGTCGGGCTGTTTCGCGAGCACGTCGGCGACAGCGATTACCTGCTCGCCTTCGTCACCCCGCCTTCGGTCGAGCAGGCCCAGCAGAAACCGCTGCCGCGCGAGGTCATCTTCGTGATCGACAATTCCGGTTCGATGGGCGGCGTCTCGATCATCCAGGCCAAGGCGAGCCTCACTTACGCGCTCGGCCGCCTGCAGCCGAACGACCGCTTCAACGTGATCCGGTTCGATCACACCATGGATGTGCTGTTCCCGTCAGCCGTGCCGGCCGACAGGGAGCATGTCGGCCGGGCGACTTCCTTTGTCGACGCGCTGCAGGCCAATGGCGGCACCGAAATGGTGCCGGCGATGCGCGCCGCGCTGTCCGACAACGCAAGCGATACCGGCTACGTCCGGCAGGTCGTGTTCCTGACCGACGGCGCGATCGGCAACGAGCAGCAATTGTTCGAAACCATCAATGCGCTGCGCGGCCGCTCGCGCATCTTCATGGTCGGCATCGGCTCGGCGCCGAACACCTACCTGATGACGCGCGCCGCCGAACTCGGCCGCGGCACCTTCACCCATATCGGCTCGGTCGAACAGGTCGAGGAGCGCATGCGCGGCCTGTTCGCCAAGCTGGAAAATCCCGCGGTGACCAATCTCACCGCAAAATTCTCCGACGCTGCGGCCGACATCACGCCGGTCGCGATCCCCGACGTCTATCGCGACGAGCCGCTGGTTCTCGCGGCAAAGCTCGACAAGCTGTCAGGCTCGGTCGAGATCAAGGGCCGCATCGGCGACCGTCCCTGGGTCGTCACCCTGCCGCTGGCGAACGCCGCCGAAGGCAAGGGCCTGTCCAAACTCTGGGCGCGGCGCAAGATCGCGGATGCCGAAGTCGCGCGCACCACGCGGCAGGCGAGCCCGGAAGATGCCGACAAGACCATTCTGGCGCTGGCGCTCGAGCATCAGCTCGTCACGCGGCTGACCAGCCTGGTCGCGGTCGACAAGACGCCGAGCCGTCCGGAAGGCGCGCCGCTCAAGGTCGCGGAGCTGCCGATCAACCTGCCGGCGGGCTGGGATTTTGAAAAGGTGTTCGGCGAACGCCAGCGCGCCCCCGTGGCTCCGACGGAACGGCGCGCGGATAACGAGCAGGCGCAGGTTCAGATCGCGGCGCTGAAACGGGTGCAGCCCATCGTCACCCAGGCGCCCAATACGGTCACGCTGCCGAAGACGGCAACGGATGCCGAACTGAAGATGATTGCAGGCGTGATCCTGCTCACGTTCAGCCTGATCCTGTTCGTGTTTACTCGACGTCAGATGTCACTGCGTTGACGTCGGCTGAAAAGAGGAGGCTCCCCACTTCCTCTTTCAGAGCGCGCGCGGCTTCCACCCGTCCCCCCAGGGCCGCGCGCGCCGCTTTTCTCTCACACGCGTCATTGCGAGCGCAGCGAAGCAATCCACCTCACCGCGAAAAGAAAAGAATGGATTGCTTCGCTGCGCTCGCAATGACGCGAGGGACCAACATGATGCCCCGCTTCGTCCTCCCGCTCCTTCTCGCCGCTCATCGGCCTGATCCTGTTCGGCCAGGGCGCCTACATCCACGCCAAGGCGCTGGTTGCACAGGTTCTGCTGGAACGGGCCTTTGAAAAGACCATCGCCACCGGTCACGAGACAAAGCCGTGGTCATGGGCGGACACCTGGCCGGTCGCCCGCATCGAAGTGAAGCGGCTCCATGCCAGCGCCATCGTGCTCGCAGGCAGCAGCGGCCAGGCGCTCGCCTTCGGTCCGGGGCATGTCGAACGCACGCCGGAAGCCGGCGAGCGCGGCGTCGCCGTCTATTCCGCGCACCGCGATACGCATTTCGCCTTCCTGAAGAACGTCGTCGTCGGCGACGAGATCGACGTCACGAGACACGACGGCCGGACGTTCCGTTATCGGGTGGACGCCACCTCGGTCGTGCGCTTCGATGCCTCCGGCATCGATCCGCTCGCAGACGGGCATGAACTGGTGCTGTCGACCTGCTGGCCGTTCGACGCGCTGACGCAGGGGCCCGAGCGCTATCTTGTGCACGCCACCATGCTCGGGGGCGCGCCGGGTTCACGCTGAATTCTCCGCGGGCCGGGATATCGTGCGCGGCGCGAATGGCGCTGCGCACGCAACGCGTGTTGCCACGTCAGCCAAGTGCCAATAGAAAGGCCTCAATCACAAGAAAGACATGGCGCGGGCGCTCGTCCTCGATCGCATCGGCCAAAGGAACAACACAGTTTAAGGGATTCCCATGGACGCTCAGGCAAGCACCGCATCGCACCAAGCCGAAAAATGGTCGCCTTCGCCTGACGCCAGCGACATCGTCAAAAGCATCCATGCGATGCTGCACCCGCGTAACATCGTTCTGGTCGGCGCCACCGACAAGCCCGGCAACTATGCCGAGCGCATCTGGAACAATCTGATCAAGTACAAATACGAAGGCGGGCTGTTCCCGGTCAACGCCAAGCGCGAAACGATCTGGGGCGTGCCCTGCTACAAGGATTTCGCGAGCCTCCCCGAAAAGCCCGATCATGTGCTGGTGCTGGTGCCGGCGCGTTTCGCGGTGCAGGTGATCCGCGACGCCGCAGCCGCCGGCGCGCGCTCCGCCACCATCGTCACCTCGGGCTTCAGCGAGTTGCAGGACGAGGACAGCCAGCGGCTGGCCGAAGAACTGAAGCAGGCCGTGAGAGAGACCGGCCTTGCCGTCACCGGCCCGAACTGCCTCGGCAACTTGAGCGCGGGCGAAAAGCTGTTCACCAATATCGACGACCGCATCGTCACCATGGAAGCAGGCCCGGTGGCGATTGCCGGGCAATCCGGCGCGATCGTGATGGCGATCCGCCAGACGCTGGAAGATCGCGGCGTCGGCGTCGGCTACATGGTCACGACCGGCAACGAGACCGGCCTCGAGACGCCGGACCTGATGGCCTATTTCGCGGCCGATCCCTCGATCCGCGTCATCGTGGTCTATCTCGAAGGCGTCAGGAACACGAAGGTGTTTCGCGAGGCCTGCAAGGCCGCGCGTGCCGCCGGCAAGCCTGTCATCGCGCTGAAACTCGGCGCTTCCGAGGGCGGCCGCGCCGCCGCGATGGCGCACACCGGCGCGCTCGCCGGCTCGATCGAAACATTTGACGCGATCTCGACGCGCGAAGGCGTGATCCGCGTCCGCGGGCTCGACGAGCTGATCGAGACCACCGAATGTTTCGTGCATGCCGATCCGCCCAAGGGCAACCGCCTCGCCGCGGTTTCGCTGTCGGGCGGCAAGCGTGGGCTGCTGATCGACGCGTTCTATTCGGCCGGCATGAATTTCGCGCCGCTCAGCGCGAATGCGACCGCGCAACTGGCAAAAATGCTCGGCCCCGGCAGCATCGTCGGCAATCCGCTCGATGCCGGTTTTGCCGCGGTCGTGGACCCCTCGGTCTACATGAACTCGATCAAGATCATGATCGACGATCCCGACACCGACATCGTCATCATCGATGCCGAACTGCCGAAGGCGCCGCATGAATTGCGCGAACGCAACTTGCGGATCGTCAACGAGATGGCGGGCGCCGCCAGCAAGCCCGTGGTCTACATCAGCGCGATGTCGATCGGCTTTACCGAATTCACCAAGGGACTGCGCAAGTCGCTGCCGAACATCGCGGTCATGCAGGGCCTCGACCGCGCGGTCGGCGCGATCAAGTCGCTGATTGAATATTCTTCGCTGCGCAAGGAAGTGCCCGACATCAAGTCGAGTTCGAAGGCATCCGCGCGCGCGGTGCTGGAGAAGGCGCTCAAGGCCGCCAATGGCGCCGCGGCGCTCGACGAGGTCGCCTCGAAGAAGCTGCTCAAGGCGTACGGCATTCCTGTTTCAAAGGAAGAGATCGCGCAGACGGCTGCTGAGGCGGTGAAAATCGCCAAGACAGATCGGCTTTCCGGTGGTCGCGAAAGTTGTCAGCGCCGACATCCTGCACAAGTCCGACATCGGCGGCGTGGTGCTGAACCTCAACAGCGCGGCCGAGGTGAAGAAGGCGTTCAACGACATCACCGCGCGGGTGAAGAAGATCAAGAGCAAACCGAAGCTGGAAGGCATTCTGATCGCGCAGCAGGTCAAGGCCGACCTCGAACTCGTGGTCGGCGCCTCGCTCGACGCCGAGATGGGGCCGGTGGTGCTGTTCGGCACCGGCGGCGTCGATATCGAACTGATGAAGGACGTGGCGCTGGCCGGCGCGCCGCTGGACGAGGCCGAGGCGAAGCAGTTGATCGCCAAGACCAAGGCCGGCGTGAAGATGAAGGGCTATCGCGGCAAGCCCGCGCTGCACGAGGCTTCCGCCGTGAAGGCGCTGGTCGGCCTCTCCAATCTGATGGCCGACGCCGGCAGCCGCATCGCGTCGATCGACGTCAATCCGTTTTTGATCAACAGCAAGGTCGGCGTCGCCGTCGACGGTCTGATCGTGCTGAACAATGCTGCGGCGAACAAGGCGGCAAAGCATTAGCCACGAAAGCCGTAGGGTGGGCAAAGCGTAGCGTGCCCACCATTGCGAGCAGAGTTCGTGATGGTGGGCACGGCGCAAGTGCGCCTTTGCCCACCCTACGGCACCGAGCAAGCTACAACCCCACACCCCACTTCTGCGCGGTCTGCAAAATCCAGTCGCGATAGAGCGTCAGCGGCGTGACCCCGGTCATGCCGCCGCAACCCGCCGAGCCGTTCGGCCCGGTCGACCAGCTCACCACCCCGACGATCACCGGCCCACCTTGCTTGTCCTCGAAAACCGGAGCGCCGGAATCTCCGGTGCAGGCGCCGAGCCCCTCGCGGGTGCCCTGCCCGACGGGATCGACAAGCCGGATCTGCAGCGTCCCCGGTCTGCCGGTCGCGACCAAGCCGGCGACGCGGATAGTGCCGCCGCTCTTGCCGTCGCCACGCACGGTCACGCCGATGCCGGCGATGGTGAAGCGGCTGCCGACATTGATCGGGATATCAGGCGATCCAAGCGCGGCCGGCGTCTTGCCCTTGGGCGGCGCCGCCAATTGCAGCAACGCGACATCAGCCGTCGCACGATGCGCCTGCATGGCCTGCATATTGAAGCCGGGGTGAATGGCAACGCTCTTCACGTCCTGCAGCGATGGCTGCCGATCCGCGCCGTATTCGACGATCTTGTAATCCGCGCCTGATGGCACGCAGTGCGCCGCCGTCAGCACCAGTTTCGGTGCGATCAATGCGCCGGTGCAAAAATTACCGCGCGAGCCGACGATGGTAACGACGGACCGCGCCACGCCTTCCGTCGACGGCGCACCGCCGCCGACGATGGCGTGCGCGGGAACGGATAGCAGCAGGACAAGGCCGGCAATCAGGCGGGGCAGGATGTTCATCGGCGCAGCAATAACCCGCGCGGCGCATGTCGCCAAGCGCCCGATCGCACTGGTTCCAGCTGACAATTCGTGTTAGCCGCTCGCCAACACATTTGTTTCAGGCGGGGAAATAATGATCGAGGCAGTGATCTGGGATTTCGGCGGCGTGCTGACGACCTCGCCGTTCGAGGCATTTGCGCGGTATGAGACCGAGCGCGGGCTGCCCGCCGACATCATCCGGCGCACCAACGCCGCCAACCATCTGGAAAATGCCTGGGCGAAGTTCGAACGCGCCGAAGTCGACATCCACGCCTTTGACGAGTTGTTCGCGACCGAATCCCGCGCGCTGGGCGCCGAAGTTCGCGGCAAGGACGTGCTGCCGCTGCTCTCGGGCGACTTGCGCCCGGAAATGGTCGAGGCGCTCAAGCGCGTGAAGGCGCGGTTCAAGACCGGCTGCATCACCAACAACCTTCCGGCCAACGCCATCGGCAGCCACAGCGGCCGTTCGCTCTATGTCGCCGAGGTGATGGTGCTGTTCGACCACGTCATCGAATCCGCGAAAATCGGCCTGCGAAAGCCCGACCCGCGCATCTACCGGTTGATGGTCGAGACGCTGCAGGTTGATCCCAAAAACTGCGTTTATCTCGACGACCTCGGCGTCAACCTGAAGCCGGCGCGCGAGATGGGCATGACCACGATCAAGGTGCTTAACGCCGCGCAGGCGATTGACGAGCTTGAAGCGGCAACCGGGCTGACATTGCGCTAGGCGGAAAAAGCCGAATTTGCGCGCGCTCCATGCCCAAACGGCGCTTGTTCTTTGCCGGGAACGCAGGCAGAACATTGCGAAATCTACCGAATTCGGAGTTGAAACCCCGTGGCTGAAAATGGGCCGTCGGCCTCGATCGAGGCAGTGGAAAGCGGTCTTGCGGCGCAAGGCTATATTGCAAGCCGCCAGATCGCGACCGCGGTCTATCTGGCGCAGCAGATCGAAAAACCCATCCTGGTCGAAGGCCCCGCCGGCGTCGGCAAGACCGAGCTTGCGAAGGCGATCGCCGCCTGGCGCGGCCTGAAGATGATCCGCCTGCAGTGCTATGAGGGACTGGACGAGGCCAAGGCGCTCTACGAGTGGAAATACGCCAAGCAGCTTCTGTATACGCAGATCCTGAAGGACAAGCTCGGCGAAGTGCTCGGCGGCGCGCCGACGCTGGAAGCGGCGCTCAGCCAGCTGCACGATTTCGGCGACGTGTTCTTCTCCAAGGAATTCGTCGAGCCGCGCCCGCTGTTGCAGGCGCTGGAGCAGCCCGCCGGCTGCGTGTTGCTGATCGACGAAATCGACAAGTCGGACGCCGAGTTCGAATCGCTGTTGCTGGAAATCCTCAGCGATTTCCAGGTCACGATTCCGGAACTCGGCACCGATTGTCGCCGTCGCGGCGCCGACCGTGATCCTGACCTCGAACAGCGAACGCGATCTCGGCGACGCGCTGAAGCGCCGCTGCCTGCATCTGCATATCGGCTTCCCTGAGCAGAAACTGGAAGAACGGATCGTCGAAAGCCGGGTGGCCGGTATTTCGCAGACGCTGCGCAAGCAGATGGTGAGCTTCATTCACGAGGTCCGCACGCTCGACCTGAAGAAGCTGCCGTCGGTGAGCGAAACCATCGACTGGGCGCGCGTGCTGGTGCTGCTGCAGGCGCCCGAGCTCGGTCACGAGGTGGTCAAGGACACGCTGAACGTTCTCCTGAAATACGAGGCTGATATCGAGGCCACCATGCCTCAGGTCTCCACCTTCATCGCCAAGGCCTCGCGTCAGAACGTCTTCGGATAGACACGGGATGAGAGAGAACCTGCATCGCTTCTTTCGTGCGGCGCGGGGCGCAGGCGTCAGGCTCTCGCCGGCCGAAAGCATCGACGCGATGCGGGCCGTCTCCAAGGTCGGCTTTGCCGACCGCACCATCCTGCGCGACACGTTTCTGCTGACGCTCGCCAAGACGCAGGACGAGAAGAAGGCGCTCGGCGATTGTTTCGATCTGTTCTTCGATCAGCCCGAGCCGCAGTCGCCGCCCGAGGACGGCAAGACTGACGAGCAGGAGCCGTCAGAGTCCAGCGCCGCCTCCGATTCACCCGGTGACGCCAGCGGCGGCGACGAGCAAGCCGAGGGGCTAGGCCAGCTTGCCCAGATGCTGCTGGCGCAGGACCGCAACCAGATTTCGGCGGCCATCGCCAACGCCGCGAGCGCGGCCTCGCTGCCCGACATCCGCTATTTCACCCAGCGCGGCATTTTTTCTGGTCGCATCCTCGACCGGATGGGCATCGAGCGCCTGCGCGACGATCTCGACAATCTAACTGCGACCAACCCGGCGCTGGCGGAACGGCTGACCAACGCGCTGGACGGATTGCGCGGCACGGTGCGCGAGACCGTCTCGCAGGCGCTGCTGCTGTACGGGCGCGAGGAAGCCGAAAACCTGCGCAACGAAATCCTGGCCAACGCACCGCTGTCGCGGATCGAGCCGCGGCAGGTCGAACAGATGCGGCGGCTGATCCGCCAGATCGCGCGCCGCCTGCGCGAGCGCTACTCCAAGCCGCGCAAGCGGCAGCGCCGCGGCCATCTCGACGTGCGCCGCACCATCCGCCGCAACGCCGCCTGGGGCGGCGTGCCGTTCCTCACCGCGTGGAAAAGGCGGCACCGCGACAGGCCGAAGATCGTCGCACTCTGCGACGTCTCGGGTTCGGTGGCGCGGGTGTCCGATTTCTTCCTGTTGCTGATCCACAGCCTGCACGAGGTCGTGGACGACGTCCGCTCGTTTGCGTTCTCCGGGCATCTGATCGAGGTCAGCGACATCCTGGAATCCAAATCGCCGGAAGAGGCGATGGCCGAGATCATGTCCAAGGTAGGGTTCGGTTCGTCCGACTACGGCAACTCCTTCGACGATTTCGAGCACGGCTGGATGAACGCGATCACGCCGCAAACCACCGTGATCGTGCTCGGCGACGCCCGCAGCAACAACCTCGATCCCCGCGCCGACATTGTGCGCCGCATCGCCGAGCGATCGAAGCGTCTGGTGTGGCTCAATCCGGAGGGCCGCATGGCCTGGGGCTGGGGCGATTCCGAAATGCCGCGCTATTCGACCTTCTGTACCGTGGTCCGCCAATGCGCCACCGCAAAACAGCTCGAACGCGCGGTGTCGGATATCGTGGCGAGCTATCAATAGGCAGCAGGCACAAGCACAATCCTTGCGCGGCGGCTTGGCTCAAGAAAGCTCCACCATGACCGACTTGTCCTTCTTCTTGCGCAGGTTTTCCTTCCACGGCCCTGGATAGGCTTTGCGCAATGCCTTCAGCATCGCTGCGAGATTTTGTACCTTGGTCTGGTCCTTTTCCAGCTTGTAGGGCGGCTTCGACCAGGTGATATCCTCATTGGTGAAGTGCAGCGTGATCTTGCGGTCGCCATGCATCTTCACCAGCGCTTCAATCGTCGGCGCATCGGGATTGTCGTACTTGCCGTTCGCCGAGAAAACGTAATGGTCGGCGACAAAGGATTTGAGAAACGCTTCGCTGCAGTTTCGGATGCTGCCGTGATGTGGCATCTTGAGCACGTTGAGCTTCGCGGGCGTCGCTCCCAGTCCGAGCTCTTTCCATGCCGCGACGATATCATCGCCATGAGCGTCACCGGTAAGCAACAGCTTCTTGCCGGCAATCTCCACCAGCACGACGATCGATGAGAGATTGGGGATGGATTTGTCCATCGACTTCGCCGGCAGGAACAGATCCTGCAGTGCGGCCTGGCGCGCTTTCTTGGTCGGTTTCTTGAGCGCCTTGGCCCATTCCTTGCGAAGGGCATCGAGCCGCTTCTGCAATGGGCCGACCACCGTGATCTTGGCGCCGTCGATCTCGATTTTCTTCTGGCCCGGCTTGGCGACGACGAGGCCACCGAAAGGACGATTGCCCTGCAGTTGCAGCGAGCCGAGATCGCTGGCGAGAGCGTTGCCTTGGCCCACACTCTGCATGATCATCTGCGCATGCTCATCGTCGACCCCGGGCAGGTTTTCGACGCTGACCAGCGATGCCAGCGAAGCGGCAGCCACCGCCTGTGGTACGGCGCTCGGCGTCGGGCCGACGATCTTGTCGAACGAGTTGAACCAGAAACGATTGAACCTGACCGCGGCGGGGCGGGCCGGCGTGGGCGACACCAGCGTGGCCGTCAGCTTCTGGATACCGAAGATATGGTCGTCATCGATATGACTGACCATTCCAAGCGCTACAGGAATGGGGACCGCGGGGCTGAGTTCCTTGAGACGGGGTAACAGAACGTCCTTCCACACCGCGATCTTCTCGTCACCGGTCTTTCCCGCCTTGGGGCCCCCGTCGATGATCCAAAGCCGCTCCTTGTTGTCGGGTCCCTGATAGCGCAGCAGCAGGCAATCCCCGTAAAGTGCATTCAGCGCTTCCAGAATAACCACCGTCGACCTCCTATACCGACTGGAGCGCTCTCAGCACGTCAAGCAACCCGGCACCCTGAAAGCTCGGCTCGCGCTTCAGATCCGTCGTGGTTTGCATCAGGATTTCCTTGATCCGAAGCGGGCGTCCGATCAATTCTGGATAGCGCGCCATCAGCAGTGCTGCCGCGCCGGTAACGTGCGGCGCGGCCATGGACGTACCGTCCATGCGTTGGCTGCGCCCACCGCGAACCGTGGACGTGATCTTTTCGCCGGGCGCGAGCAGATCGGGCTTGCGACGGCCATCGCCGGTCGGTCCGCGGGCGGAGAAATAGCTCACGCCATAAAGGTGCGGGTCGCGCCGGTGCGTCGAGCCTACCGTGATGACGTGATCGGCATTACCGGGATCGGTGATGCTGATCGCGCGATAGCCCTTTCCCATGCTCTGGGTTCCGGGCCCGCTACCCTCGAAGCCGGTATTTCCCGCCGCTGCGACCACCACGGTGCCGGCGCCGACCAGATGGTCGCAGGCCTCGCAGATCGGCGTCTGCCCGCAGGCAAAACTGTCGACGTCATGTGCCAGCGCCAGCGACAGGTTGACGCCATGCACCACCGGGTTCGCACGGTCGCGATTCAGCCACCCGACGAATTCGAGCGCAGACAGGATCGCGAATTCATCGCCGCGGCCCGACGCGTCGAACACCCGGAGGTCATAGAGCGTGAGGTGGGGGCACATGCCGATGAGCTCCCGTCCGGAGTCCGGGTCCTCGGGAAGATCTGCAGCCAGAATGCCCGCGACGTGGGTACCATGATCCGTGCCGGGGACGCGATATGAGGGACCGCCTTGCACCGCTGGCCCGTCGTTCACGACCGGCCCCACGTGTGCGATTTCGACGAGGGGGCTCACGATCTCCCAATCGAGATCCCGCGCATTGAGGCTTCGTGTCCTCAGATGATCGAGCGCCAGCCTACCTTTTTTGTCCTTGGCGAGACGCTTGAAGAGACGCTCGATCGCTGTCTTGTTGGGCCCTTCGATCTGATCGGGATTTTCTGCGTGCGCAACGATGTCCCGCAGCAGCGTGAAATCGAACGTTCGCTTCACCCGGGACCATTTCAGGCATTGATCGGGCGAAGGCGGCTTGCTTTTCTTTCCATCGAGAAGCTTGGCAACATCGTCGTCCCTTCGCCGCAGGAACGCCTGATGGGTCGCGTCGATTCCGCCGTCGATCACGGCGACGACGATCCCCGTTGTATTGATATCGAAAACCCGCTGCGCTGCGTCAGCTTTCACCGTGCTTCGCGATTTCGAAGAGCGTCTGCGATGCAGATCGATTGAGGCTTATCAGGTAGATGCCCTTACGATCGTCGCCATCGTCCTCCACACGACGCAGCAGGCCGCGTGCCCGCTTATAGAGCTCTTCCACGATCTTCCCCGGAATGCGTTCATGGTCGTCTTCGGATATTTCGCTGACCTCTGGTGGCGGTCCGAGCCGATGAGCCAACTCGGCTAGCTTCGTTATTTCTTCCTCGGAGACGGCTGTACGAAGGCGTTCGATGAATCCAACCAGCGCGAGATAGCGCGCCAGTTCATTCCTTGGCCCGCGGCCGAGATCCTTCACGATCGCATCGTAGGCATCCTCGAATTTGGGAATGGGCTGGCCTGGCTTCCACTGCGGCCCGCGAATCGAATTGCGCCACCAGTTCGACAGCGGGACGATATGGCAGATGAGCATCTCGAAATTGGCGCTAACGACCGCCCGGCTGTCGCTGATCGCAATTCGCGCGACGGCCCGTTGACTGCCCGGCTCGGCTTCGGACCTAGCCGTCGCTCCACCCGGCAATTGATCGCGAAGCCGCTTCGCGATCTCGCCTGCCCGGGCGCCCGACCAGGGCGTGAGCAGGAGGTCGACCCATTCCGACGTGGCGGATTGCTTCCCCTGGATTTCGGGCTTGCGCGATCGCTTCCGCCACGCGGATGTAGCGCAGCCAGACGTCCGGCATTACCGGGCTGTCCTGGGTTCTGCGGGCACGGCCGAAGGTCTGAAACACGAAGCGCCTGAGCGTCGCCTCGTCGAGCTTTCCCCGCTCGTCGATGCCGAAATGCTTGACGCCAGACGGTGATGGAGCCGGCGGGGATGTCGCGGGCGGAGACGATCGACGTTGCCGGCCGCGCTTCTTCGGGATGGACTTTTTCGCCATCTCTCATCCCCCTATGCAATTGAGGCGGCACCTGAGCAATAACTTAAGAGCAATTTTTACATAATTCGTGCTATAGTTGCATGAGAACGAAGACCCTGCAATACGTCGCGATCCATCTCACGGGATCGCCAATTTGATGGATTCCGCTGTGTCGGATATCGCAGCGAGCTATCAGTAGGCGCCGTCACGCATCGATCGCTTCCTTGATGCGCTTTCGCGTCAGCGGCAAATTCCGCAGCCGCTTTCCGGTGGCATTGGCAATGGCGTTGGCAATCGATGCCGCCGCCGGCCCCTGCCCGGTTTCGCCGCTGCCGAGGAACGGCTGGCCCGGGCGGTTGATGATGTGAACCTCGACGCTTTCGGGCACCGAATTAAAACGCAGGATTGGATAGGTCTGCCAGTCGATGCTGGTGATCCTGGTGTCGTCAAAAGTCACACTTTCATACAGCGTCCAGCTCATCGATTGGACGATCGCGCCTTCGATCTGATTGACCAACCCGTCCGGATTGATCACCTGCCCGCTGTCGACCGCCGCCACCGCGCGCACCAGGCGCGGACGGCCGGTCTCGCGATTTACCTCAACCTCCGAAGCAACGGCGCAATAGGCTGCCAGATTCTTGTAACGCGCAAAGGCAAAGCCGTAGCCTCGGTCCTGCGGCGGTGTTTGGCCGGCCTTCCACCCAAAACTCTGCGCGGCCTTTTCGATTACGTCGCGGCCGCGCCGGTCGTCGAGATGTTTCAATCTGAATTCGACCGGATCGGCACCGGCGAGGGCCGCGAGTTCATCCATAAAACTCTCGATCGAGAACACATTGTGGTAGGCGCCGAGCGCACGCATCGCCGAAATCCGCAACGGCATCGCCGGGATGAAGTGATGCACCACCCGCGCGTTGGGAAAATTGTAAAACGGGATCGCGTTACGATCGCCGCCGCCTTCGGGCAACGGCAGCGGTCTGGGCGCCGGCAAGGCAAACGGCTGCGCCATGTGTTGCGCCGCCAGCATCGATCCGGCGCCGCCCGGCCGCATCGAATGGGTGTTGCTGAACACCTCGAAATTCCAGTCCGCGATCTTGCCGTTGCCGTCGAGCGAGGCCTTCAGTTTGGTCACCATCGCGGGGCCAAAAGGCTCCCAGGCATGTTCCTGTTCACGCATCCACTGCACGCGAACCGGGCGGCCGGGCAGTGCACGGGCGATCAGCGCGGCGTCCGCTGCCGCATCGTCGGCGCCGTTGTGGCCATAGCAGCCGGAGCCTTCGACATGGATCAGGCGGACGCTGGCCGGCGGCATGCGCAGCATTTCCGCGATGCCCTGACGATCGGGAAAGACACCCTGGGTGTGCGTCCAAACCGTCATCGCACCATCGACGAATTCCGCGACGGCGCAGGATGGCCCGATCGATCCATGCGCCTGATACGGCCGCGTATAGGTCGCCTCAATGGTCTTCTGGCCTGCGACCGCGGCATTGCTCCGCGCAAAAATGGTCGTGTCCTGCGAAGGCAGGCCGGTCAATACCTTGTGCAGATCGTCCTGCTTCGGCAGGTTGGCGGCCTCCTTCCATTTCGCCGCCGCGGCAAGCGCGTTCATCGCCTTGATCGACTGGAATTCCTTCTCCGCCACGACGGCGAGGAAATTGCCGTCGCGCACGATTTTAACGACGCCGGGAAGCCTCTCGACGGCGGACGTGTCGCATTCGGTCAATTGCGCGCCATAGCTCGGCGGGCGCACGACTCGGGCATGCACCATGCCGGGCAACCGCAAGTCCTGGACGTAGGCCGCGCCGCCGGTGACTTTTGCCGGGATGTCGACGCGCGGCACAGACTGGCCGATCAGCCTGAATGTCGCCGGGTCTTTCAGCTTCGACTTCGGCTGCGCCTGCACATGCAGCATGTCGGCAGCGACGAGTTCGCCATAGGTCAAGCGTCTGCCGTCAGCCGCGACAACAGCACCATTTTCGGTTCGCAGGCTTTCGACCGGCTGATCGAGCCGCGTGGCCGCTTCCGCGATGAGTAGAGCACGCACTTGAGCCGCCGCGTTCTGTATCGCGGTGCCGCTGTCCTTGGCGGAGTTGCTGCCGGACGTATAGCCCTCGTTCGCGGTAAGCTTGGTATCGGCGGTGACGACCTTCAGCGAGGCAAAGGGAACGTCAAGCTCCTCGGCCGCGATTTGCTGGAACGCCGTCTTGAAGCCCTGACCGAGTTCGGCCTTGCCGGTGAATACGGTAATGCTGCCATCACCGTCGATCCGGATCCAGGAATCGAGATAGGGCGATGCCTTCAAACTGCCGGGTGGGCTCGGCGAGGGAGCCGCAACCGGCGTGTCCTGTTGCTGCGCGAAGGCACCCGTGAGCGAGAAGCTGACAATCAGCGCTCCGCCACCTGCAAGTACGCGCCGGCGATCGAGTATCACGGGGACGTTCATCGGGCGCTCCCGTTGGCCACCGGTGACGCATCCGCCGTGTCCATCAGCCTGATGGTTCGATGCACCGCGCGCAGGATGCGCATGTGGGTGCCGCAACGACAGAGATGCGGCTCGAGTTCGGCGCGGATCTGCTCGTCGGTCGGCTTGGAATTCCTCTGCAGCAGAGCCTGCGCCCGCATCATCATGCCGGCGATGCAATAGCCGCATTGCGCCGCCTGCTCTTCCATGAAGGCGCGCTGGATCGGGGCGGGCTCTGCGATCGTGCCGAGACCTTCCAGCGTCGTGACCTGTTTGCCTTCGAGCAGCACCATCGGCGTTACGCAGGAGAGCACGGCCTTGCCGTCGACGATGACCGTGCAGGCGCCGCATTGACCGAGGCCGCAGCCGAACTTGGCGGCGTTGAGCTTGATGTCTTCGCGCAGCACATAGAGCAGCGGCGTATCCGGATCGGCATCCACCTGATGTTCGCGGCCGTTGACCTTCAATGTCATCATGGCTTTTCTCGCTGCTGAGGATCGGCAGGTGCGTTACGCGGTGGGGGCGACGTCAGGAGAAACGCGCTCTGTGCGCGCCGAGCGTCCTGAACCGTCTTTTCAAGGCCAGACCAGGGCGGCTGGTTGCTGAAACGCGCACGCAGATAATCCAGCAGGCCCGAAACCTGCGCGTCGGTCATGCTGGCGGCAAATCCGGGCATGATCGGGCTGCGCTCGCCTTCGACGGCCTGGACGCCGGACAGCACGATATTGGCGAGATTGCGCGGATCGGGGCCAGTGATCGCGGTGCTGAGCGCCAGATTGATCCCACCATACGGCAGCGGCCGCCCACTCGCGTGACATGATGCGCAGGCCGCCGCATAGATCGACGCACCCGCTGCATTGGCTTGGGAACCCTGAATCGAAGATGATTTGGCTTGCTCCAGCGCGACCTCGCCCTGACGTTTGCGATCCGGCGTCGGCGTTCCCGATACGCCGGCCATGTAGACGGCGATCGCGCGGACATCGCTTGACGGGACCGCGGACAGATTGCTGACCACCTCCGCCATCGGCCCGCGCGCCGTGCCGTGGTCGGGGTGCCAACCATCGCGCAAATAGGCGAACAAGGCATCGGCATCCCAGGGCACCGGCGCGTGGGACCGATCGTTGAGCGCATAGGCGTGCCAGTTGTCGACATCGCCGCCGGCAAACTGCGCGCTGTTGCGTTCGGCGCCCAGCGCGTTGCGTGGCGTGTGGCAGGCGCCGCAATGCGCCAGCCCTTCGACCAGATAGGCCCCGCGGTTCCATTCGGCGCTTTGGCTGGGATCGGGCCGATAGGTGTCGTGACGAAGGAAAAGCAATTTCCACCCGGCAATCGCGAACCGCTGGTTGAACGGGAAAGAAAGCTGGTTTTCGCGTGCCGGCGCGCGGACGGGCTGCCGCGTCATCAGGAACGCATAGAGCGCCCTGTCATCCTCGTCGCTGACATTGGTGAAGTGGTCGTATGGGAATGTCGGATAGAGGTGCTGGCCTTCGCGGTTGACGCCGGAGCGCATCGCGCGCCGAAACGCGGCTTCCGACCATCGCCCGATTCCGGTCTCCGCATCCGGCGTGATGTTCGAGGAGAAGATCGTACCGAACGGGGTCGGCACCGGCAGACCGCCGGCAAAGTTCCTGCCGCCGCGCTCGGTATGGCAATTGTTGCAATTGCCGATCGCCGCCAGGTCGCGGCCTCGTTTGACAAGGGCGGCATCGAAGGCTCGCGGCCCGGGAGGCTCGACCGCCGCAATCGCCGGGCGCCACACGATCGCAAGGCAGCCGCCGCGCCACCAAGCAGCGCAATGGCAACGATGCCAGTGATAATTCGGGACCGTCCCGTCATCCGCTCCCTTTGCGTTTATTGCTGTTCGGCCCTATTTAACATGGATCAGCCGCCGCCGTTCACTCGCGAAAGCATCAATTACCGCAGGTCTGCCCTGCAGGGCCCTGAATGGCCGCGTAGCGACGGGAGTGTCGAATCTGGATCGAACGTGCCATGATCGATGTTAATCTCGACCTCCCGTATCAATACCGCCTGCGCGCGAACGCCGATCGGACGACATAATCCCCATGCCTGCCCCCGCCGCCCTGCACCGCGATAGTGTTCCCGATGCGCTGTCCGTGCTGAACTCCGTATTCGGCCTGCCGGCCTTTCGCGGCGCGCAGGAGGAAATCGTCCGGCACGTGACGGACGGCGGCAACTGCCTGGTGCTGATGCCGACCGGCGGCGGCAAGTCAATGTGCTATCAACTGCCCTCACTGCTGCGTGAAGGCTGCGGCATCGTGGTGTCGCCGCTGATCGCGCTGATGCGCGACCAGGTCGCGGGATTGCTGGAGGCCGGGGTCAACGCGGCCGTGCTGAACTCGACGCTGTCGTTTGACGAAGCCTCGGAGGTCGAGCGGCGGCTGCTCGCCGGCGACCTCGACCTGCTCTACGTCGCGCCGGAACGGCTGCTGACGCCGCGCTGCCTCTCTTTGCTGGGGCAAGCCAATATCGCGCTGTTTGCGATCGACGAGGCGCATTGCGTGTCGCAATGGGGGCACGATTTCCGTCCCGAATATATCGGCCTGTCCGTCCTCGCCGAACGCTTTCCCAACGTGCCGCGCATCGCGCTGACGGCGACCGCCGACGAGATGACGCGCAAGGAGATCGTGACCCGGCTCGGGCTTGCCGGTGCACCGAGCTTCGTCGCGAGTTTCGACCGCCCGAACATCCGTTATGAGATCGTCGAAAAGCAGAACGCGCCGGCCCAGCTCAAGGCCTTCATCAGCGAGCGCCACGCCGGCGACGCCGGCATCGTCTACTGCCTGTCGCGCGCCAAGGTCGAAGATACTGCTCAAGCACTGACCAGTGCCGGCATCCCCGCGCTACCCTATCACGCCGGCCTCGACGCCGGCGTGCGTGCCCGCAACCAGGATCGCTTCATCAACGAGGACGGCGTCGTCATCGTCGCCACCATCGCGTTCGGCATGGGGATCGACAAGCCGGACGTGCGCTTCGTGGCGCATCTCGATCTGCCGAAAAGCATCGAGGCCTATTACCAGGAGACCGGCCGCGCCGGGCGCGACGGCAAGCCGTCCAGCGCCTGGATGGCCTATGGCCTGTCCGACATCGTGCAGCAGCGCCGCATGATCGACGAATCCACCGGATCCGATGCGTTCAAGCGGGTGTCGATCGGCAAGCTCGATGCGCTGGTGGCGCTGGCGGAAACCGCCGGCTGCCGGCGCAGCCGCCTGCTCGGTTATTTCGGCGAGGAAGTCACGGGCACTACTTGCGGCAATTGCGACAACTGCCTGTCGCCGCCGCAACTCCGCGACGGCAAGGTCGCCGCGCAAAAACTATTGTCCTGCGCCTATCGCACCGGCCAGCGTTTCGGCGCCATGCACCTGATCGACGTGCTGGTCGGCCGCCTGACCGAGAAGGTCACGCAGTTCGGGCATGACAAGTTGACCGTGTTCGGCATCGGCAACGATCTCAACGAAAAGCAATGGCGCGCGGTGATCCGCCAGTTGGTCGCCATGGGTCATCTGCGGGCCGACAGCGAAGCCTTCGGCGCGCTGAAGCTGACAGAAAGCGCACGCGGCGTCCTGAAAGGCGAGACGGAAGTCATGCTGCGCGAGGCGGCGCCCGGCACACGCGTTCGCGCCAGCCGTACCAAATCAAGGCGCGGCGATCTGGCGCCGCGCGCCGAGACCAAGCCCGCCGATGCGCCCCTGCAGGCGGCGCTGCGGGCATGGCGTGCCGATATCGCGCGCCAGCGCGGCGTGCCGGCCTATGTCGTGCTGCACGATTCCACCATCGATGGCATCGCCGCCGCGCGGCCTTCGACGCTGAACGAGCTTCGAAACATCCCGGGCATCGGCGACAAGAAGCTCGAACATTACGGCGACGAGTTGCTCGCGCTGGTGCGGTCGGCCGACGCGTAGTTGTTGGAGCGCGACGAGGCCCCCGCTTCTCCCTCGCCCCGCTCTTGCGGGGAGAGGGTCGGGGTGAGGGGCTCTCTCCGCGAACACTGCGGCCAATTGTTAGACCTGTACCCCCTCACCCGGATCGCAAGGGCGATCCGACCTCTCCCCGCAAGCGGGGCGAGGTTGGAGCGCACGCCTCGGACTCAGACCAGAATCAGCACCGCCTCATCCATTCCGGAACGTGTAAGCATATCCGTTGATCGCGGGCGCGCCGCCGAGATGGGCGTAGAGCACCTTCGATCCTTTCGGGAAATAGCCCTTGTTCACGAGATCGATCATGCCCTGCATGGATTTTCCCTCGTAGACCGGATCGGTGATCATGCCTTCGAGACGCGCGGACAGCCGGATCGCCTCCTTGGTCTCGTCTGAAGGAACGCCGTAAGCCGGATAGGCATAGTCCTCGATCAGCACGCAATCGTCCTCGACGATCTCGCGGCCAAGTTCGACGAGCGCGGCGGTGTTGCGGGCGATGTCGAGCACCTGGGCCTTGGTCTGGGCCGGGGTGAAGGAGGCATCGATGCCGATCACCTTGCGCGCGCGACCGTCCTTGGCAAATCCCACCAGCATACCCGCGTGGGTCGAACCGGTAACCGTGCAGACCACGATGTAATCGAATGCAAAGCCAAGCTCCTTCTCCTGAGCCCTCACCTCCTCGGCGAAACCGACATAGCCAAGCCCGCCATATTTATGCACGGATGCGCCGGCCGGGATCGCATAGGGCTTGCCGCCCTTGGCCTTCACATCCGCGATCGCCTCTTCCCAGCTTTGGCGAATGCCGATGTCGAAACCTTCATCGACCAGGCGCACATCCGCGCCCATGACGCGGCTGAGCAGGATATTGCCGACGCGGTCGTAGACGGCGTCCTCGTGCGGCACCCAGCTTTCCTGCACCAGGCGGCACTTCATGCCGATTTTGGCCGCCACGGCTGCGACCATGCGGGTGTGGTTGGACTGCACGCCGCCAATCGAGACCAGCGTGTCGGCATTGGAAGCGATCGCATCGGGGATGATGTATTCGAGCTTGCGCAGCTTGTTGCCGCCGAAGGCCAGACCCGAATTGCAATCCTCGCGCTTGGCGTAGAGCTCGACCTGGCCGCCGAGATGCTGCGACAACCGCTCCAGCTTCTCGATATGGGTGGGTCCGAATGTGAGCGGATAGCGCTCGAATTTCTCCAGCATCGTCATCCCCGTTGATGGTCCTGATCTTCGGGAACGGCGGTATCATCGACGGCCAGAAAGGTGCTCTCTAAGTTGTCCAGTAATCCTGATGAATATTGCTGGAATGCTGACCAAACCTGGTATTCCATTCGATACTAGATAGTTTTTCGAGAGATTCTTTCATGGCCGGCCGACTCGACCGTATCGACCTTAAGATATTGCGTTTGTTACAGAATAGCGGCCGGCTCACCAATGCCGAGCTGGCTGAGACGGCCGGGGTCAGCGCCGCGACCTGTCACCGCCGCACCCAGCGCCTGTTCGACGACGGGTTCATCGCCCAGGTCAGGGCAATGGTGGCGCCGCGCAAGGTCGGCAAGGGGGCGCTGGTCATGGTCGGCGTCGTGCTCGACCGCTCCACGCCGGAAAGCTTTGCCGCCTTCGAGCGGGCGGTCGCGCAACTGAAATTCGTGCTGGATTGCCACCTGGTGGCCGGCGATTTCGACTATTTCCTCAAGATCCGGGTCGGCGACATGGAAGATTTCAACCGCATCCACGGCGAACAATTGATCGCGCTGCCGGGCGTCCGCCAGACCCGGACTTTCTTCGTCATGAAGGAAGTGGTCGACAATGCGCCGCTCGATTTCTGATGCCGTTCGGCGCTGCAAAACGGCGTTATCTTACCGTTGCGAGCCTGCGAGACTCTGGTCACAAAGCGCGCCATGTCCTATCAACCGGGGCATGACCATGAAATTCTGCCGGCAGGCTTTCGCGCTTGCCATCGCTTTCATTGCTATGCCGGCCCTCGCGCAGGACGAACAGCCGCGGCCTGAGCCCGATACCATCATCTTCGCAATGATGTCCGGCAAGTGCAGGACGTTCAAGATCGGCGGGCGGGATCTGCCCTGCCGGGCCGTGGCGTTCTCCCAGACCGAGGAAGGCAGGGCGAATTTCACGATCGCGATCAACGACCCCAGGGACGACAGTCACATCATTACGTTTTCCGGTGACAACGGACGAAGGCCGGACCCCAACGTGTATGAGCTGCCGATCGACAGGATGCTGCTGAAATCCAAGGATCGGCCAAAGGTCGATGGCCTGCCGGTGCCGTCGATCGAATTGGCAACGGGCCTCTGCAGGCAGGCCGGGAATTTCGTGACGCTGGAACTCTCCAGCATTTCCTGCACCGCCGTCGACCAGAACGGCAAGAAATACGAATTGCAGTACCAGTCCGACGGCACGCCGATGGCGGTGCGCCGCATCAAGCGTTTGCGCGTCGGTAGCCCAGCGGTGTCGCCGTTCGACGATGTGAAATAACGGCCGGATGCGAAAACAAAAGGCCGCCGGCGGAAACCCGACGGCGGCCAAGGTCGATCCACGCATGGCTCGCAATTGCGTGGACAAGCTCACGCTAGGCTGAAAGTCCTCCCAGGGCGTGGAGGCGATCCGTCAAAGTCGAGCGACTGTCTTCACACGGGCTTTACCGTGCGCCACGTCGTCCGCGCCTGCTCCGCGTCGGCAGGATCCGAGTGGCACCTTCACGATTTCGAATACTGACCGTTCTACCGGCTCACTCTGTATCGTTTCACCGGTATCGCTTCTGCCCTTCGCCGATGCGGCGAATTCTCGCGATCGGAGCGTTGCGGCGGGAAGCTGCCTTGTCGCCGGCGGCCTTCAGCCGCCAGTCGGAAGCCCGCAACCCCGTCAACGAATGCAGCGCCGGTACCAGCGCGATTTCCTTCCGCACGGCATCGACAACCCGATCGAATTCCAATTCGCTCATCACACGCTCCAGTGCGCCGGGCCGACATTCTGTCGCCAGGACGGTAAGAGGGACCGCGCTCAGCACAGATCGCCATGCAAGTTTGTTGTTTGAAGGCTCGCCCGCAGTCGCTTCGATGGCAAAAAAAGGCCGAAATCGGGAACGTCCGGACCGCACCTTGCGGAACCGGTGGCCGCCGGTGACCCGCGGCCGCCTCCCCTTGGCCCGACTTGCCCGATGCGTGCTAGATTCGGCCACGAATCAGGAGGGTTTGCATGCCGGTAGACAGTGACAGCGCCATTGCGTGGCACCGCGCCCAGCTCAAGAAGCTTCGCGAGACCTTGAAGAGCATCGAGACCTCAAGGTTCACGGTGGGCGAGCCCGCGCAGTCGAGCAGGACCGGCAAGACGCAGAAGGCGGTTGCCGAACTCGAGCAGAAAATCCGGCAGTCGCAGCACATCATCGCCGCCTACGAGCGGCAGACCCGGCGGCCGCTTGCGACGGACCAGCGAAGCCTCGCCAGCGTGAGCTGGAGCAGCTGGAATGCCCAGGCGGCGCACAGCCGTGGCAATCCGCGGTAAGCCTTCACAGGCCTTAACGCCGCCGGGCCTCCCCGGCGGGTTTCGAGTTGGCGGTTCGTTATGTTGGCGCGCTGCCGATGCGTTCGCGGCCAAGGGCCGTCAGGCGCGCTAATTCCGGGCGGTCTCTTTTTCTTTCGCCTTTGCCTTGCACGAAATGAGAAACGTAAACGCCCGCGCATTGCGCGCGATGTCGGCGGTCTTCAACTCGTCCTTGGCGTCGGAGATCTGATAGGGCACCACGCTGTTGTCGAGAAAATCCCGCAGCGCCCCGGTCTTGATGGCGAAATTGATGTTCTCGGGAATGTTGCCCGTGGCCCTCACGAACTTGATGGCATTCAGTTTGGCCGCGACCACGCCGACCACGTCACCGCTCGAAGCCAATAGCGGTCCGCCGCTGTTGCCGGGCTGAATGGCCGCGCTGATCTGCAAAAAGCGCGTGTCGTTCAGGATGCCGCTGAGCGAACTCACGATCCCGGTCGTCACCGTAAAGTCGGATGTCAGCAGCCCATGGAAGGGGTAGCCGATCGCCACCACGCTGTCGCCGGACTGGATCGCCTTGTCCCGGATTTTGGCGATATCCTTGAACGAACCGGTGGCCTGCAAAAGGGCGAGATCGTTGGTCTCGTCGCTCGACACCAGGCGCAGCTTGGCAGGCGCCTCGCCGGACGGATTGCCCTGGATGTCGCCGACGCAACCCTGCACCACATGCGCATTGGTCACGAGGTGTCCGTTCGTGCTCACCAGGAAGCCGGTGCCCTTCTGATCGAACAGTCTGTCGGGCTTGGCCGGCGCTGCATCCGGTGCTGCCGCAGCGACCGCCTTGGCGGCAGGCAGGACCGAGAAATCGCCGGCGCTGGCCACGCCCGATTGCCTGACCTTGGCCACGCAATGCGCCAATACCGACAATAGCTGCCCGGTATGGTCGAGGTTGAACTGGAAGAGCTGGCCTTGGGTAAAGGCCGTCATCGCCTTCGCCTTTCGGAATTGGGCGATGAGCGAGGAATTGCTCGGCATCGGAACGCGAACCAGCTTGTCGGCGATCGGAACGCCGTGAACGTTGAACGGCTGCTGGCCATCGAATGTCAGGGTCAACGGAAACGCCGCCCCGGTCGTCAGCCGCCATTGTTCATGCATGAAGCCGAGGCTCCAGCCGCCATCGTGATCGATCATCACGAGAAAGAAGACGCCGCTGGCGTATCGGGCCCCGGCGGCACAGTGCGTGAAAGACCCGGTCTGGTCGTTGGTGTAGGCCCCACCCTGCCAGTTGCCGACGCTGATCGTCCCGTAAGGCCCGCGCGCATCCGCATTCGAACTGGCAAAAATCATACACAACAAAACTGCGACCGCAGCAGCCCGGCATTTCATAGCTTTTCCCCACACACCCAGGGTGAGCATATTTGTCTTTGCAACCGGAGTCCATTTGGACCATGCGCAAGGGTAGGATTTTCCTGTTGCGGGACGCGGAAAAATCGGCCGGGCAGCGGTTTCATGGCCACAGGCGGCCCAACTGCCGAAGCGCTTCGTTAAGGTCTTTGCCGGATCATTCGGCACATCGTCTCGATCGTCGTAAAATCGGCACCGATTCGCATCCGCCCGCAGCAAAACAGCTCATCGCCTGGCAGGACAACGCATGGACTTGGCACACGGCGGAGACGATTTCCGGCAGATGGACGTACTGCGTCCGCCCGCGGTCGTGCTGATCCCGGGCCTCGTGATGGCATTTTATGTCTGGCTGGTTCTGGTCACGACCATTCCTTATCCGGGCAAGATCGGGCTCGACTACAATACGCTCGGCACCGACTGGATGGTGTTCTACGGCGCGATCCGCTCGGTGCTCGATGGTAACGCGGCTCTGATCTTCGACGGCGATCGCTTCACCGACTTCCTCAACACGAATTTTGCAGGCTGGCTCTCCTCCCCGCTGGAATTTCGACCGTGGGCCTATCCGCCGAGCTTTCTGCTGATGCTGCTGCCGTTCGCGCCACTGGGCTTCTTCGGCTCCTATCTAGCGTTTCAGATCGTGACCGGCGCCCTGCTGGCGGCTGCGCTGCGGTCAGTTACGGAAACGACCCTGCCATCGGGTGCTCTGCTCTTGGCCGTGCTGGCCTGCCCGGCGTCGACCATCAATGTGATCGACGGTCAGGCGGTATTTCTCGTCGCGGCCCTGATCGTCGGCGGGTTTGGCCTGCTCGAACGGCGCCCCTATCTCGGCGGCCTGGTGCTGGGACTGCTGACATTCAAACCCCAGTTCTGCGTCCTGGTCCCGATCGCCCTGATCGCGGCCGGGCAGTGGCGCGCGCTGTTGGCGTCGGGCTTGTCCGCGCTGGCCATGATGCTCGCGAGTGGATTGATTTTCGGATGGGACCTCTGGCTACGCTGGTTTCCGCTCATCATCGAGAATCTCGTCAGCCCGAGCGAGAAGTGGATCGAGTTCGGCCGCATGTGGGGCCACAGCGTTTACACCTGCGCGGTCCTGCTCGGCGCGCCGGAACGGCTGGCGTCGTGGATTCAACTGCTCGGTACGCTCGGCGCCGCGGTATCCGTCGTCATCGCTTTCCGATCGCGGTTGGGGACGCGGGAAAAGACGGCGGTCTTTCTGGCCGCCACGGTCCTCGCCGCGCCGCATTCCGGACCCTATGATGTGACGCTGCTGGTGATCGCAGCGGCGTTCTGGCTGATGGCGCGCAGCGCGCCGCTGCCACTGTGGTGCTGGACTCTGGCATTCATGATCTGGCTGCTGCCGATGCTGAGCCCGCCGCTGCTGTTTCCCGTGGCTAGAACCGCTCCACTGTTTCCGATCCTGCTGATCGTGCTGCTGCTTCGTCCCGGCATTTCGACCCCGGCACACGGACGATAGGCGAAGGCCCAGCCATTGCTGTTTTTGGTAGGACCGTTTGCCGAAAACGGGCGGCAGGATGGCGGAGGGGAGCGACTAAACGTCCCGGTATCGGCCCGCTTCCGAGCGCTCATTTCAATGGATCGCGTTTGGCATCTTGCATACGGTGAGACGCCGCTGTCTTGCCCCCTCCGTGTTTGAGACCGGAACCAGGCAAAAAAGACAATCGCGCTGCCGACAGCGGCATCCATTTGCAATAGCCGGAGGAAATGCCGTGAAACCAAATGTCATTCAGTGCGCCCTGTTTGCGCTTATCGCGGTCGTTTCCGTCGGCCCAAGCCAAGCCCAGACGTGGCCGGACAAGCCGATCACCTTCATCGTGCCGTTCGCGGCTGGCGGCGGCACCGATGCGTTTGCCCGTCCGCTGGCGGCCCAGCTCGACACACAATTGGGCAAGCGCGTGCTGATCGAAAACCGCGCCGGCGCCGGCGGCACGGTCGGCGCTTCCGCAGCCTCGAAGGCTGCGCCCGACGGCTACACCTTCTTCATGGGCGCGGCGCATCACGCCATCGCCCCCTCGCTCTATCCCAGCCTCGACTACAATATCGAGAAGGATTTTATCGCGGTGGCGCTGATCGCGCGGCCGCCGCAGGTTGTGGTCGTCAATCCGGACAAGGTCGCCGCCAAGACGCTCGCCGAGTTCATCGCCTACGCCAAAGCCAATCCGGGCAAATTGAACTACGGCTCCGCCGGCGCCGGCACCACGCATCATCTCGCGGGCGAACTGTTCAAGATCCTGACCAAGACCAACATCCAGCACGTCCCCTATCGCGGGGCCGGCCCCGCGATGCAGGATCTCATCGCCGGCCACGTGCCTGTTGTGTTCGACGGGCTCGGTTCGTCGGCCGCGCCGGTCCGGGCTGGACAGTTGCGCGCGCTTGCGGTGGCCGCGCCGAAACGCGTGCCGGCCTTCCCCGATCTTCCGACCGCCGCGGAAGCGGGCCTGGCCGGATATGAAGTGTCGACCTGGTACGGCCTGTTCGCACCCAAGAACACGCCGCCGGCAATCGTCGACCAGATGATCAAGGAATTGCAGAAGGCGATGCAGACGCCCGCCGTCAAGGAAGCCTGGGAACGCAACGGCTCCGATGTTCCCAACGTCACGGGGCCCGCATTCGCAAAGATGGTGTCCGCGGAAATCGAGCGCTGGCGCAAGGTCGTGACGGAAGCGAATGTGAAGTTGGATTAGCCGCGCTCGCGCTGGCGCGGCATCGTTTCGTGACAAGCACGCCGCGCCAGGCTCGCTGATCAGTTACTCACGCGCACGCCATAGCGCATGAAGTCGTCATCGATTCCGGCCTGGATCGCCTTTGCCGCGGAGATGTCGGCATCGCCGCCGGCCTTGTCGCCGTTCCTGAGCCTGGCAAGCCCGCGTCCATAGAGCGCACTGGCCAGCTTCGGATCTACCCGCAGCGCGGAACTGAAATCATTGATCGCCGCGTCAGCATGTCCCGTCTTCAGGTGGATCAGTCCACGCGAGTCATAGGTGGCGGCGTCGTTCTGCGACGACTGAAGCACCTTGTTGCAGTCCTCAAGTGCCGCTTGCAGCGCGCCGAGAATGGCCCGGGTCCAGCAGCGTCCGCTCCACGCGGCTTCCAGGTTGGGCTCAAGGCGAATGGCCTCATCGTAGTCTCGGCCTGCGCGATCGTATTCGTTCTTTTTCAGGTAAACTCCGGCACGGTTGACGAAAGCCCTGCCGTAGTTCGGGTTCAGCTTGATCGCCTGATCGAAGGCTTTGAGGGCGAGGTCGTATTCGCCTTTCCGCAAGTAAGCCGCCCCGCGGTTATTGAACGGCTTGGCGTCGGCTGGATCGAGCTTGATCGATTGATCGAAATCGGGGATGGCGCGGTCAAGGTCTCCCTTTGCCGTATAGGCATTGCCGCGATTATTGTAGGCGATGGCACGCGCCGTCGTCGTACCCTGACCGGAATCGATCAGCGCCGTGCAACCATCGATCCGGGCTGAGAGCGACGTGCGATCCGAGCCGTTGCAGAGCGCGATGTTGCCGAGATAGTCGCTCTTCTTCGGGCTCTGCGCGGCAGCCACCGACCCGAGCAGCAGCACGACAACAAGAGGCGCCACGCCATTGATGATGCGCCCGCTCGCACTCAATTCCATATCAGGCTTTCCGATGTTGGAGCCAGCGAATGGGCGGCCGTTGTTTTGAACGCGGCGCGCCCGAACCTGGTTGGCCGATAAATTCCTCGCAACCGTGAACCGCTTGCCGAGAACGGGCCTAGCACCCCCGACAGATGTTCAGATTTGACTTGGGAAAAGGCTTCTGGTCGGGCTGTAGCGCCGCCGGTGCTCCCGGCTTTCTGGCGACCTTGCTCTTGCCCTCTTCAATCAGCGTGGAAAATCTCACTGTCCCGTCATCCGAAATTTCGACGCGTGGCGTGGTGCCTCGAATGCCCATGGTCGCGACCGGGGTGTCGACCTTCATATCGCCACTCTTCGCGACCTTGCCCGCGACAAAGGTGAAAGTTCCCTTGGTCAGATTGAACAAGCTCGCATTGGACTTACTATTTGGATCGTAGACGAACTCGTCTAAAACCATGCGCGCGTTGTTCGACAGATTAAAGGAACTGCCATCGGTGAAGTTGATACCGACCTTGCCGTCCGCACCGGTTGCGACGGCATCGCCCTGATAGACGAGATCACCTACCTTCGCCTGAGCAGCCTGACCTGTGGTACTCACCTGAACGACCGGCGCACCCGCGCGTTCGAGCGTGACCGATCCCGTGGCGACAACAACTTTCCCGATCGGTGTTGATGCGAGATCCTGAACGGCGGGCCTGGCGTTGTCGCGTTGCGCGTGAGCCGGACCGGCGAAAAGCCCGCCCGCCGTCAGGACCAAACCTGCCACCACTACGGCAATCGCATGCGTGCACATGATCCCCCCTTTCCCGAGAAGATCTTGTCCGAGAGACCGCTCGCTGGCGCGCCGAACCCAACGGCCAAGGCGGCATCAGATGCGACATTAGACCCGATGTCGGGGAAAGGCATTATCGGCCGTCCGCTCAAAAGTATTATATCTTTTGAGCCTAAAGCTAACGCCCCTGGATTGAGCTAGTTTGGCGATGTTGGCGGCCAGCCCTCGGCTGGCAGCACTAGGACATTTTGACCACATGGGCCGGGTAAAGCCCGGACCCAACAATTCGCACCAGGGGCGGGGTTTGAGTCATGCCCGTCGAGTCCCACGCCGAGACTGGGGATGAACGTAAGGCCGTTGCGGCCGTGTTTCCCCGTATTGTCGGCAATTTTCAGACCCAGGCCGGTTCCGGCCCCCTCAGGCGTGCGACCTGCACGGACGCTCCCACCACGATCGGCGATCCTCGAGGCCAGGCTCGCGCCGGCGGATTCGGCGCGCTGTGGCTCACAGCGGTAACGTTCTCGCTGATGAGCGAGGTCCGGGCCGCCGACCCGAACGTCACATTTTTGGACGACGGCAACATCACCTACAAAGACCTTGAGCATGGCGCATTCGAACTGATCACCAAGGAGGTGATCCCTCGATACTTCCTCGTTGAGGATCCCGGACAGACCATCGTCCTGCGTTCGCAGGGTTCCTCGGTCAGCGTCAGTCAGAGTACAAATTCCGCCGCGCGAATGGCCGAACTGCAGGCGGCCCAGCAGGAAGCGCTCTCCACCTATGAAAAAGGACTGGGGTTTACCGGGTCGAGCACGCCTCCCGACCTCGACGCGCTACCGGTGCAACCGATCAATTTCATTCAGACCGATGACTCTTCTCCGGCGCAGGAATTGCCTGCGATGCCCGGGTCACTCTTCGTCTCTCCCCCGGACATCATTTTCGCAAAATTGCCGCCTCCACCGCCAACGCCGCCCACGCTGAATGCGATAAGCGGGCCGACCGAAATCGACACCACGGTCTTTGACGTTTTCACTGCGACAAACGGCACTTTCCTCGCCAGCAGCCCCAACAGCGGCGCGACGCTAACTTTCGGCATCAACGGGGGCACCGCCGGCAGCACTGTCATCGATGGAGTAAACTACGATGTGTCGAGGGCGGGTCCCTACGGCACGCTTTACGTCGACAGCACGACCGGCGCCTATGCGTTCGTTCCGAACAATGACGCGATCAATGCGCTTGTTGCGCCGACCACCACGGATTTCACGATCACCGTATCCGACGGGACGCTTTCGGCCAATCAACCTTTTACGATTGCCATCAACGGCACCAACGACGCGGCCGTCATCTCCGGGGCCACCAATGGCACGGCGATCGAGGCCGGCAGCGTTGCCAACACCGCGCGGGTCGCGCTGAGCGCCACCGGGACGCTCACCAGCACCGACGTCGACGACGCAGCCAATACTTTTGCGGCGGTCGACACTCCGACCGAGAGTGCGCACGGCTTTGGCACCTTCACGATGACGACGGCTGGCGTATGGACCTACACGGTCAACGATGCCAACAGCACGGTGCAGGCACTCAATGTCGGCGATACCCTGACCGACACGTTTACGGTGACCACCATCGACGGCACCCCACAGGTGGTGACAATTGCCATCCACGGCGCCAACGACGCGGCGATCATTTCCGGCGCCACGACCGGTTCAGTCATTGAGGATGGTGCTGACAGGTGCGGCAAGCCGACGGCCACCGGCACGCTGACCGATACCGACGTCGACAACACGCCCAACCGCTTCACGGCGGTCAACTGCCCGACGACCAGTGACGGCGGCTATGGCACCTTCACGATGACGGCAGATGGCCTGTGGACCTACAAGCTCGACGATGCCAACTGCGCGGTGCAGGCGCTCGACGCCGGCGACACGCTGACCGATACCTTCACGGTAACCACCATCGACGGCACCGAGCAGGTGGTGACAATTGCCATCCACGGCGCCAACGACGCAGACCCCAACGACTTCGATTACCTGGCGACAGGGAAGACCGTGATATGCGATCCGCCCTATGTCTATGGGACCCCGCGAGGCGACAGCATCGCGGGCGGTGGCCACCATGGTCAAATTATCTATGGCGGCGCCGGCAATGACACCATCAACGGCACCTGCAAAACCGACCTGATCTACGCCGGCTCCGGCAACGACACGGTCAAGGGCAACGAGGGTGACGACAAAATCTACGGAGGCTCAGGAAACGATACGATCAACGGCAATCATGGCTGCGATACCATCATCGGTGGATATGGCGCGGACAAGCTCACGGGCGGCTATGGGGACGATCGCTTCGTATATTTGTCCGCCGCAGATTCCAGCGCGGCACGGCACGACGTTATCTCTGATTTCAGATCGGGATCTGACAGGATCGATTTAACGGCGCTCGGCGCACTTGCTCTCTTGGCGCTAACGTCCGCAAGCACATCCGTACCGGCGCACACGATCGCCTGGCTCTACGACAGCGCGACGAACCAAACCATTCTGTACGTCAATCCAACAGATCACATCCTTGATATCGGCGATTCCGCCCTGCTGGAAGTTCATCTGGAAGGGCTCGTCACCGTTCAGGCCTCGGATTTCGTCCCCGAGCCGACGGCGGCGCCGGTCGTGGTCGCCGCCGAGTTCGATCATTCCCGAACTGGCCGCAACAGTGGAAACTGGCGCGGGCGTCACGACGCTTGCCGCCGACGCTTCGTTTGACGGGACCGACAGTGACAGCACGCATGTCAACGGCGGAAGCTGGACGTTGCGAACAGCCTGGAAGGACGACAGCTTCGACTTCTCCCGCCTTGACGAGACGCGAGCAACCGAACCCGCCAATGATGGCGAAGCAATTGTTCCGACAGGTGGACCGGTCATCGAATCACAGCACGCTCACCTACCCGCACAGACGGATAGCGGCCTCACGCTGGATCAGGCTTCGACGCACGATACGGCCGTCCGCACTACGGGCGTCACCGTTCTGAACGAGGATAGAGGCGCACCGCGGCAGACCGAACATGACCGAGCCCTGAATGGCGATGACTGGTTCGCGCGATCACACAATGATGGATCGTTCAATTCCGCAATTCACGCCGGCATCCAGCAGAACAACGACGGTCATGGGCACGATCACCATTCGAATTCAGGTGAACTGAACAGGCATGCCACGTCCAGGCATGGAGCCCATGATTTTGAGCTATCAAATGCCGATGTAGCATTTGGCCTATCGGCCGCCCGTACGCATGGGTCTGGAGACACATTCCACTTCAAAGACAAGGTTTCCGTTCTTGAGGTTTCAGACGCCGCAGAGGTGCACCACGGTCCGGCGCCGAGCGGTTATCGCGGACACGCCGCAAGAACCAGCGAACCTCCGGCGATTTCAGAGGCCGCGATTGAAATGGCTTCACCAGGTCATCACGCGTCCGACAATTCGAACCATCACTGGTTCGACCATATCGGCAACGGTCCGGACCATGCGTGGAGCGGCGCCAACAACCATGCGCAGCACCACGATCTGCTGGTGTGACCGAGCCGCGCCGATTTCAGCGCAGCTATTTCAGCAGCGCTGCGAACCGTCTCACTTCGCTTCGCTCGCCTTGATTCCCGAGCTTTCAATGAGCGTCGCCACGCGCGGGAGATCGGCGGCGAACAGGCGCGCGTGCGCCTCTGGCGTCAACTCGTTTGCAGGGAACGGCAGGGTTCCGAGCTGCTTCAGCTTTTCCAAAAGCTCCGGCTCAGCCAGCGCCGCACGGAGCGCCGAATTCAGCGCCACTACGGTCTCCTTGGGCGTGCCCTTCGCCACATAGAGCCCATGCCACATCGAGTAGCTGACTTCGGGCATCCCGAGCTCGGCGGTGGTCGGCACGTCCTTCAACTGCTCGAGACGTTGCGGCGACGTAATGGCGATGCCGTGAAGTGTGCCGGCCTGAATCTGCGGCAGCGCATTGGTCACCTGATCCCACAGAAGGTCGATCTGCCCCGCCAGCAGATCGCCGATTGCGGGGGCCGATCCGCGATAGGCCACGACCGTCGGCTTGAAGCCGAGCACATTGCCCATCATCACGGCGCACAAATGACTGTTCGTCCCGAGACCGCCATGCGCGAAGTTTGCTTTGTTGCCCTGCGCCTTGATCCAGGCGACATAGTCCTTCGGACCCTCGCCAGGAATCGACTTGCGGCCAATCAGGACCATCGGCGCATTGTTGACGAGGCCGACCGCCTCGAACGCCGTCTTCGTGTCGTACCGCAGGTTGGTGAACAGGCTGGGCGCCGCGAGCAGTCCGACGTGATTGATCAGAACCGTGGAGCCGTCGGGTGCCGATCGCGCAACCCGATCGTTCGCCAGCGTGCTGCCACCTCCGACCACGTTCTCGATGATGATGGTCTGACCGAGCGTGCGCGACATCCGCTCGCCTATGAGACGCGCGACCGTGTCGGTGCCGCCGCCGGCCGCATAGGGAACCACCAGCGTTATTGTCTTGGGATTCGATTGCGCGTGGGCCTGCGGCGAAAGCGCCGCAGCCAGCAGACCAAGGCCCATCAGGGCGCTTCTGTAGAGAAGATTGATCACGATGGCGTCCTCCAGAGTTTTTCTTTTTTATTGCTGCGCCGCATTCTTGCGGTTGTGCGTTCGTTGGCGACGCCACGCCGCGGAAAACAGCGGGGCGCCGCATGACTGCGGATCATGCTGATTGTGGTTACGCAAATCAATTGCAAAGCGAGCGTAGCTCGCCGGCAGACCGGCGTGATACCATCTCCCGAGGCGCGGTTAGCGCGGGGACGGAGGCGTAATGAGCGAGGCTGCATATGTCGCGGTCGATTGGGGCACGAGCAGCTTCCGGCTGTGGCTCGTCGACCCGGCCGGCGACGTCCTGGGGGAGCGACGCAGCCACGAGGGCATGATGGCGGCCGGCAAGCTCGGCTTCGCCACCGTGCTGCAATCGCATCTGGACGCCGTCGGCGCCGCACCTGCGCTGCCCGTTGTCGTCTGCGGCATGGCCGGCGCCCGGCAGGGCTGGGTTGAAGCCGGATATGTCGAAACGCCGGCGCAGCTCGCATCGATCCCGGACCACGCCGTCCCGGTGCCGGGACAGGACCGTGACATCCGCATTCTCCCCGGCATTGCGCAGCGCGACCCCAGGGCGCCGGATGTCATGCGGGGCGAGGAGACGCAGTTGCTTGGCGCGCTCGGCGTTGACGCGGCTGACGATGCTGTCGTCTGCATGCCGGGCACCCATTCGAAGTGGGTTAGAACGCGTGGCGGCACCGTCGAACGCTTCGCCACGTTCATGACCGGAGAGCTGTTTGACGTGGTGTCGCGACAGACGATCCTGTCGCACGCGGTGGGCGGTGCCGATGACGCGGAAGATATCGACACATTCAGATCGGCGGTCATGGCCGCGTTCGAGACGCCTGCGTTAGCCGCCAATCTGCTGTTCCAGGTGCGATCGGGTCAGCTCCTCTACGGCGGCAAGCCAGCCTCGGCCCGCGAGAAAATATCGGGGACCCTGATCGGTCTCGAACTCGCGGCCGGGCTCGCCGGAGACGTATCGAAGACCGGCATCACGTTGATAGCGTCAGGGCGGCTACAGATGCTTTATCAACTGGCGTTTGACACGGTGTCCGTTCCTGTCCGATCCATCGTCGCCGAGGATGCGGTCCGTCGCGGCCTTGCCATGGCCGCGCAATCGTTTTGGAGTGTATGAATGAGCGTTGTCCCCTTCCCCCCGATGAAGCGTCCGCTGGTCGCGATCCTGCGCGGCGTGAAGCCCGAGGAAGCGGGCGATATCGTCGGCGTGCTGATCGAGAGCGGCATGACGGCGATCGAGATCCCTCTCAACTCGCCGGATCCGTTCCGCTCCATCGAGATCGCCGTCAAAAAAGCGCCCGCCGGGATTCTGGTCGGCGCGGGCACCGTCCTGACGCTGGAAGCCGTCGAGCGGCTCCATGATGTCGGCGGCCGGCTCCTGGTAAGCCCCAACGTCGATCCTGATATCATTGCCCGGGCCCGCGCCCACGGCATGGTCGCGATGCCCGGTGTCTTCACCCCGACGGAGGCGCTGCTTGCCGCCAAGGCAGGCGCCTCCAGCCTCAAATTCTTTCCGGCGAGCGTGCTTGGCGCCGCGGGGATCACCGCCATTCGCGCCGTACTTCCCGCAGACCTGATGATCGCTGCCGTGGGTGGCGTCTCCGACACGAATTTCGCTGATTACATCAGGGCCGGCATTCTGGCATTCGGCCTCGGCAGCAGCCTCTACAAGCCCGGCATGACGGCGGCGGAAGTCGCTGTTCGCGCCAGGGCGACGATCGAGGCCTACGACGTGGCCATTCAACAAGGGAAGTAGATCCCAGCGTCAGCCTCGCAGGCGAGGCTGGTCGCGGCCTCCGCCGCGCGCTAATGAGGCTCGATGCTCGTCTACATCCAGATTCTTCGCCTGCTCGCTGCTGTCGCCGTCGTTGCCTTTCATGCCTGGGGCGTCGCGCCTGAAGGATTCAAGGTTCCCGAGAGCGCCATCTCCTTCGTCTTGTCCCACGGCGGTCATGGCGTGGATCTTTTCTTCGTCATTTCAGGCTTCATCATTTTCTATGCGACCCATCGCGCGACATTGACGCCGTCGGAATTCCTGCGCCGTCGCGTCGAGCGCATCGCGCCGCTGTATTTTGTCGTGACCTTCGCCGTCATCATCCTGGCCATGACGCTTCCCGCCACGTTCGGCGCCGAGGGATGGTACACGCCTCGCCACATCCTCAAATCGCTAGCGTTCATCGCTTTCACGGACGGCGACATGCCGATCGTCTATATGGGCTGGTCGCTCGAATACGAGATGTATTTTTATCTCGCCGTGGCGCTGCTGATGGCACTGACACGCGATGTCTGGCGGAACATCGTGATGATTTTTTCTGCGCTCGCCATCGTCGGACGAGTCCCCGGTATTAACGCGACGCTCGGGAATTATGCGTTCTTCGTCGATCCAATGATCCTCGAATTCGTTCTCGGGATCATCGCGGCCAGCATATTCGTGAATGGCCGGGTCAGCTGGCCGATATCCGTTGCCGCAGCCTGCGCGATCGCGGCGGTGTTTGTGGAGGACCCCGCCAACCGCGTCATCGTATCCGGCATTCCGTCAGCCTGCCTCGTCACCGCGGCGGCCTTTGTCAGTCGAAAGCGCATTAGCCCGTCCTGGCCGGAGCGAGCGCTGGCGCGGCTGGGGGACGCGTCCTATTCGATCTATCTCGCGCAGGTGCAGACGGTGTCGTTGGCAAGCACGACGATCGCAAGCCTGGTTCCCGTCGTTCCGCCCCTGTTGCTGGTTATTGTCACGTGCGGCATCGTCGTGGCGCTTGGCCTTCTGCTCAATATCCTTGCGGAGCGGCCCTTGCTCAACCTCTGCCGGCGCATTGGCCCGCGCCGGGCAGGCGTCCAGCTCATCCCGGAAATGCGTGCGTCCGGGAAGTAACGGCCTCCTTTGCCGATCCCACGACCTTGGTCTAGAACATCTGCATGACCAGATCATTGAATGCGGCCCTGCCGTTTGACCAGCTTGCCAAGGCCATCGAAGCGCGCCGTTCCGTCTATGGATTTATTAGCGGGCTTCGGCTCGATCGCGCCGCGCCCGGAGAGGCATGGTCGAGCCTGCCCTACCGTCCCGTCTTCGTCGGCGACACCGAGACAGGCGTTCTACACGGCGGTGTCGTTACCGCCATGCTCGACGAGAGCTGCGGCATGGCCGTCCAGCTCGCCCTCGATGGGACGCGATCGATCGCCACGCTGGACCTGCGCATCGACTATCAGAAACCTGCGACACCCGGCCTCGACATCAAGGCGCACTCCTTCTGCTATCGCGTCACCCGCTCGATCGCCTTCGTACGCTCGGCCGCCTACCAGGAATCGGAGGATGATCCGGTCGCTACCGCGACGGCCTGCTTCATGGTTGGCGCGAACCGGACCAACATGCTGACCGACGAGCGGATACACAATGGCGCACCTCCGGCGCTCGAAGCGCCGGAGGATCCGACAAGCCTGTTTGCCAACAGCCCGTTCGCACGCTGTCTCGGTATCCGCCTGGGCGATGACGACACGCTTGTCATGCCGTTCTCGCCAAAGATCATCGGCAACCCGATGTTGCCCGCCATCCACGGCGGCATGACCGGCGCTTTTCTGGAAACGACCGCGATTGTGGGCGTAACGCGCGAGCTCGGCGTATCGGCACCGCCAAAGCCGATCGGACTGACCATCAATTACCTGCGCTCCGGCCGCGCGCTGGACAGTTACGCCAGGGTTTCCATCGTGAAGCAGGGCCGGCGCATCGTCGCCTTCGAAGCGCAGGCATGGCAGGACGACCCGGCCAAACCGATCGCTTCGGCATTCGGGCATTTCATGCTGAGGAAGACGCCGGACGCAGATGAGGAATAGGGCGTGAATTGAGCATGTTTCGCGCGCTGTCTTGATCCGGGGACCTTGCCGCGCCGGACCCCTGCGGAGTTCGGACCGCGCGGTCGCGCCCGGTCGCCGCGGCTCCCACCCAAAATATCGAAAACAACCCCATGCAAAGTAGCCGGCGGCCGCCGCAACCGGCGGTTTGGGCCGAAAACTTGACACGTCGGGCAAATCAGCGGCACAGCTTCATCATCCCGGAATTCGCTGAATGAGTGCATGCGCGCAATATTGATGCGATCATGTCCGCGTGGCTGGACCGTTGAGGACACGCCGCCGCAGCTTGCGCGAGGGTACAGAAACCGCGAAAATCCGGGCTGTTTCAGAACCTGTCAGGGGAATTGGGCACAGATGAAGTTTGATGACGTTATTCTCGGTCGCCGGAGTATCCGCGGCTACAAACCCGATCCGGTGCCGAAAGAGCTGATTGCAGAGATCATTGGTTTGGCGATGCGCGCGCCGTCGTCGATGAACACCCAGCCCTGGAATTTCTACGTCATCACGGGCGAACCGCTGAACCGGATCCGTGCCGGCAATACCGAACGAAACATGGCCGGCATTCCGCATTCGCGCGAATTCCGCACCGGCCAGCCGTTTGCCGGCAAGCACCGCGACCGGCAGGTCGGCGTCGCCAAGCAACTGTTCTCCGCGATGGGAATCGAGCGCGATAACAAGAACAAGCGCCAGGACTGGGTGCTGCGCGGCTTCCGTCAATTCGACGCGCCGGTCTGCGTGATCATCACCTATGACCGCGTGCTTGATGGCAGCGACGATACGCCCTTCGATTGCGGCGCGGTGGCGACCGCTCTCGTCAACGCCGCCTGGTCTCGTGGGCTCGGCGCCGTGATCAACAGCCAGGGCATCATGCAATCCCCCGTCGTGCGCGAGCACGCAGGGATCGCCGACGATCAGGTCATCATGAAAAGCATCGCGCTGGGCTGGCCGGATGAGACGTTTCCGGCGAATGCGGTGGTGTCGGAACGGAAGTCGGTCGAGGAAGCGACGGTGTTCGTCGGGTTCGAGAAGTAACAACGCGCGGGCGCAAGGGCCGGAGGTACAGCAGTGATCCGCGCCATGGTCCGACGTGCACTAGAGCGTCTTCCAGCGAAGTGGGTACCGGTTCGCGTCAAGAAAACGCGTCAAAACGAGAATTGAGAGCCCCGTTCCGCTTCAATCGGAACGAATAGGGCACTCGTGCTGGCGGCGGTTTTTGCCGCTGCCTTGACGCCGGTCACGTGCCTTGGCGAAAACAGCAAGCCGTTGCCGGCCAAGGCGACACAGGAATTGCCCGCCGAGCTGCTCGCGCTGCTCGAACAGAAGAAGATGCCAAAATATTCGCCTATCGTCGTGCGTCTCTTCAAGGAAGAGGCGGAGCTCGAAGTCTGGAAACAGGACACCACCGGCCGTTTCCAGATCCTCAAGACCTATCCGGTCTGCCGGTGGTCGGGCGATCTCGGGCCGAAATGGTACGAGGGTGACCGGCAGGCGCCGGAAGGGTTTTATACCATCACGCCTGAGCTGATGAACCCCAACTCCAACTTCCATCTTTCAATCAACTTCGGCTTCCCCAACAGCTTCGACAAGGCGAACAAACGCAACGGCAGCTTCCTGATGATCCATGGCGACTGCCTGTCGGCCGGTTGCTATGCCATGACCGACGAACAGATCAGCGAGATCTATTCGCTGGCGCGCGATTCGCTCAGCGGACGGCCGTCGTTCCAGGTCCAGGCCTATCCGTTCCGCCTGACGCCGGCGAATCTGGCGCGGCATCGAAATAGTCCCAACCTGCCCTTCTGGAAAATGCTCAAGGTCGGCAACGATCATTTCGAGACGACGCAACGCGAACCCAAAGTGGATGTGTGCGACCGCCGCTATGTTTTCGATGCGCAACCTCCGCCGAACTCGCCGCAGCCTCTCGTGTTCAACGCGAACGAAAAATGTCCTCCCTTCGTCGTCAATCCGGAAATCGCGCGGCGAGCACAGGAAAAACGGCGCGCCGACGAGCGCGCCTACGCGCAATTGCTTGAAGACAATGTGCCGGCGGCCCCGATCTACAGCGGACTTGACGGCGGAATGAACAAGGCTTTCCTCGCGCGGTTTCCGTACAGGGTGACGCTTGCGAAAGTGATGCCGTATGCATCCTACCTGCCGCGACTGCCACCGATCCCGTGGATCGATAATGACGGCTCGTTGACGAGCAAGTGGTTTGGTATCTCGTTCTCCAAACCGGTTGTGTGTGATGCGGCTCGTGCCGGCTTCCCGTTGGGCCGGTGCTAGGCACTTGTCCGACGTCAGCGATGGGTGTCATCGGCAGACCACGCTTGGCATCGACATTTCGTCGGCTGACTAGGATCAGGCGCGACAACAAGGACAAGCGTCAGGACTGGGCGCTGCGCAGCTTTCCGGTCAATTCGACGCGTTGTTGCGTCTGACTTGCACACCGCAACTCGGCCAGGCGCCTAGCCGGATCGAGATGCTTGGAGTAATAGCTTCGAAGCTGATCCGATAATCGGCTACCAGGCGGTCCAGACGAAGCCCCGTCGTCATCGTCCTTTACGGAATCCTCGCCAAAGCCACGTTGCGCAGGAATATCGTGGACCCGGATTAGGCCTTTGAGCGGATCGCCGTCTATCGGTTGCGATGACGTTGGAATGGGTTGCATTTGAGCTTGAGACTTAATCGGTGATTTGAGTTGCGACGGGTCCAGAGTGTAGGCCCGGATTGTGAAATGTCGCGACAGGCGACGGCTCAAAAAGTCAACCATGGTTGATGGCCAGAGAGTAAGCTTTGATTTCTGAGAAGTATCCGTCTTGCCTTCCGCTCCCCCCTGCGGCTTGTTGGGCGGTCGCAACTTCTCTGAGGGCTTCTGCCTCGGCGACAGCCGTAATGAAGTCCTTGTACAAAATCGTAAGGTCGGTTGGCTCGTAGCGTAAGCGAACACCGAGTGCCCCACCTTCCCAATCGAGCGTGGGAATTAGGTCGCGAACTCGATGCATTTCGCCAGCACCCACATCGAGCCATAAATCCAAGGTGGGCAGCAGAGACTCCCACGGCTTGATGTCTAAGTTGATCGTTTCTTCTGCTTGGCTCGCCCGGATCCAGGTTTGTCCGATGGCATCAATCAACGGCCAATGGCACAGTGTAAAATCGTGAAGCTCAAAGTGACAGCGTTGCGGAACAAGGAACCGCCGCAGCACTAATATTGCGGAGGACTTACCGCTGTTGTTTGCGCCAACAAAAAGCGTCGTAGCCTCGGAAAAATCGACGCGGACCGATAAGAGCTTTCGAAAATTTGCGACTTCGACGAAATTGATGTGCAAAGCATGCCCCCCCCGGCAACGCCTCGATATTAGCCTGTTTAGCTCGTTACACAACCCAGAGTAGGTCCAGACTTATCGAAGGTATGGCTGGGTGAATAATTGGATTTCTCTGGTAGAAAAATGCCGTAAGAGGGCCGAACTTTTTCAGCCAGTCTCCATATCGCAGTACGAAATGACTTTGGGGGACTGGCGGAGAGAGTGGGATTCGAACCCACGGTACGGTTTCCCGCACACACGCTTTCCAAGCGTGCGCCTTAAGCCACTCGGCCATCTCTCCGGAGGCCCTCTCTTGAAGGGGCAGGACTGATTTTGCAAGGGAGGCCGGGCACGGCGGCCAATATTTCCCCAATTCATTGAATTTATTCATTAATTCCGGTCGGCCGACGCCGAATAATGGCCCGCTGTCAGCCCTTGAACCGAAATCCGGCCACGATCGCCGACGATAAGTGGCAACCCTATCGGTCGAGGACGGCATGATGATCACGCGGACGCTTCAATTCTCCATCCTGACATCGGCGCTCGCTCTAGGGGCCGCTGGTCCGGTATCGGCGCAGTCGTGCACCCGCCAGGGCGTGGACGTTACCTGTGACGACGGCAGACGCGGGGTTTTCGCCGGCGAATCCCTGATCTGGGCGGACGGCACGCGATCGAACCTGGTCTCGCCGCATCCGAGCGTCATCATCGGCAACAAGTCGTCGGTCGTGATCGGTCCCGGCGTGTTCGCCGGTAACGGCAAGGGCGGCTACGTGCCGATGGAAAATCCGAGCGCGCCGAGCAAGGCGCGATGCCCCGTGCTGGATGGCGTGTCGTATTGCTATTAGGCGCGATCGCTTAGGTCGGCGGCACCATTATCTCAAACCCCGTGGGGAGGAGCCGCAGCGCGTCTCCGGACGATGCTGCGCATCGCCGCGAGAACCATGAGGCCACAGCCGGGCCTTCATCCTTCGAGACGCCGCTTGCGCGGCTCCTCAGGATGAGGTCGAAAAAGTTCTGGTTTGCGGATTAGTGATATCGCACCCCGCCGGTGGTGGCGGAGTGAAGCGGCCATATCACGGGTTCGGCGATCCCGGGCGCCAACTCGTTCCTGTCAAGCTGACATTCGCGCAGCGTGTCGGTGAAGTCGGCGAACCATGTCTGGATCGTTTGACCGCGCAACTTCGCCATCATCGCTTCCCAGCGCATCCGGCGTTCGGTCAGCGGCATCGACAGCGCGATGGCGATGGTGCGCGCCATACCGTCGATATCGTGCGGGTTGACGATCAGTGCGGTATCGAGCTCGTTGGCGGCGCCGGCGAATTTCGACAGCACCAGCACGCCGGGGTCGACCGGGTTTTGCGCGGCGACATATTCCTTGGCGACGAGATTCATGCCGTCCTGCAACGGCGTCACCACGCCGACCTGCGCGGTGCGATAGAGGCCCGCGAGCACGGCCTGGCCGTAGCCCTTGTTGAGATACCGGATCGGCGTCCAGTCGACCTCGCCATGCTGGCCATTGACGTCGCTGACGAGCCTGGCGACATCATTCTGCAAATTGCCGTAAGCCTCGATCGCGCCGCGCGAGGGCGTCGCGATCTGCAGCAGCGACGCGGTGCGCGCCAAGGACGGATGCAGCGTCCACATCCGGTCGAAAGCCTTGATGCGGTTGATCAGGCCCTTGGAATAGTCCAGCCGGTCGACGCCGATCGCGAGCTTCTCGCCGTTCAGGCTGCGCCGCAGCCGCGAGACGTCCGGATGGGTGGACGCCTTCGCCGCCAACTGCGCGAATTGCCCGGGATCGATGCCGATCGGAAATACCGCGGCGCGGGTGCGGCCATGGCGCGAAATCACGACGCCGTCATGCACGGAGAGTCCGAGATCGGACTGCGCGTAAGACAGGAAGTTCTCGCAATCTTCCTCGGTCTGGAAGCCGACCAGGTCATAGGCCAGCATCGCCTCGATCAATTCACGATGATGCGGCACGCCTGATATCACCGCGCGCGACGGCCACGGCGTATGCAGGAAGAAGCCGATCGGCTCGGTGACGCCGAGATCGCGCAACTCCGCGCCGAGCGCGAGGAAATGGTAGTCCTGAATCCAGAACGCGGAGTCGGTTTTTCGGAATCGCAGCAGCGCGCGCGCCATGAAGGCGTTCACTTCGCGATAGCTGAGGTAGTCCTCCTGCGTGGCGCGGATCAGATCGGCGCGCGAATGCAACGCCGGCCACAAGGCGGAATTGGCGAAGCCTTCGTAATAGCCGCCATAATGCGCCGCCGGCAGGTCCAGCATCGCCAGCGCGCCGGTACCCAGTGCTTCGACTTCGGCAAAGGGTTCCTTCAGGTTCCCGTCGCGGACCCGCCCCGAGGAACCGACCCAGATAGCGCCCGACTTCTCGACAATCGGCAACAACGCCGCGGCGAGTCCCCCCGTCATGGGTTCGTTGGGTTTTCCGCGCGAAACGCGGTTAGAAACGACGACGAGGTTCAATGGTCCCCTCCCGTTGATACGCACCGGTTAACAGCCGTTCATCAATATGGTTCCTGATCACCCTTTCAACGAATTGAAACCAAATTCGGGCTGCGGCGTGGAGGAACTCACCGGAATTCACGAAAAATAAATTTTGTCGTGAACCTCGGCATCAAGCGTGAGAATCTGTGGTCGAAAGCGGTCGAGACGAAAAACATTATGGCAGCGGTGCGTCCCTTTCATCATCAAGCAGGTGCGCAAGGAACTCACGCACGTCGCTCGGCGCATCGAAATGTCCGGCGACACCCTTGGCGCGCCGTCCGACGGAGAAGGCAAGGCCATCGAGATCCGGCATGATCGCAAACACGGTCTCGTCGGTGACGTCGTCGCCGATGAAGAACGGGCGGCGGCCCTTGAAAGGTTCGCGTTTCATCAACTCATGCACGCCGCTCGCTTTGCTGAATCCGGAATGCTTGATCTCGCAGACGCATTTGCCGGGCAGCACCTCGATCGGCGCGTTGGGAAGATCGGCCCTGATCAGCGACACCGCGGCATAAATCGCCTTCTCGGCGTGCGGCGCGAGGCGATAGTGCAGCGCCAGCGAATAGCCCTTGTCTTCCAGCAAAATTCCCGGACTCAGCTTTGCGATCGCGGCCAGCCGGCGCTTCAATTCCTTGTCCAGTGGCGGCGCATGGGCGTCCACCGACTCGCTGTCCGGATCGATCCGCATCTCGGCGCCATGGCCGCCGACGGCCGGGAATTGATCCGGCGCGAAAATCAAATCGATGTCGTTGAGCGAACGGCCGCTGACCAGCGCCAGCGCGCCGTTGGTTCGCACCATCAGGCGGTTCAAGGTCTTCACCAGGCCCGGCGGTACCCAGACTTCGCGCGGGGTCGGCATCAAATCGAGCAGCGTGCCGTCAATGTCGAGCAGAATCGCAGTCTCGCTCAGATGCGGCACCAGCGAGCGCGGCACCGGAACGGTTTCCGGCGCGTCGTCGTCGTCACGCACGATATCTTCTTCCAATGGCATTTCCAGCAGATCCTCGTTCATCCTATCCTACTCCACAAATGCGAGCGGCCGTGCGACAGATTCGAGCGATTTGCGCTCGGCCGCGATGGCATACCGCCACGCGACGGCGGCTGCGATGATCATCAATGCCGACCCGAACAGGTAGCCGGCGAAGACACTGTTGCGCGATCCGGTATCGATCAGGGCGCCGAACAGCGCCGGTCCCGCCACGCCGCCAATGCCTGTTCCGATCGCGTAGAACAGCGCAATGGCAAGCGCGCGCACCTCCAGCGGAAACGTCTCGCTGACGGTGAGATAGGCCGCGCTCGCCGCCGGCGAGGCAAAGAAGAATATCACCATCCAGGCGATGGTCTGGGTCTGCGCCGTCAAAATGCCGATCGAGAACAGATAGCCCGACAGCGCGAGCAAGATGCCCGAGACGCCATAGGTCACCGTGATCATCATGCGCCGACCCAGCGTGTCGAACAGCCGGCCGAGCAGCAGGGGTCCCAGAAAGTTGCCTGCCGCGAACGGCAGGATGTACCAGCCGACATGGTTGGACGGGATGCCGAAGAAATCGGTCAGTATCAACGCGAAGGTGAAGAAGATGGCGTTGTAGAAGAACGCCTGCGCAACCATCAACACCAATCCGACCATCGAACGCTGCCGGTATGTCGTGAGCAAGGTATGCGCCACTTCTCCCAGCGGCGTGTGGCTGCGCATCTTCAGCCTGATCTTCGGGAACACCTCATCGGCCGGATGATCCGGATGTCGCGTCGACGCTTTCTCGATGTCGTCGACGATCGCGTGCGCCTCCTCGGGGCGGCCATGGATCATCAGCCAGCGCGGGCTTTCCGGAATCCACATCCGCATCACCAGCACGATCAGGCCGAGCGCGGCGCCGATGAAATAGGCCAGCCGCCAGCCGAGATCCGGCGCCAGCAGACCGGGTTCGAGCAGCACGATGGCGGCGACCGCGCCGATTGCGGCGCCAATCCAGAAGCTGCCGTTGATCACGAGATCAGTCCAGCCGCGATAGCGCGCCGGCACCAGTTCCTGGATCGTCGAATTGATCGCGGTATATTCACCGCCGATACCGGCGCCGGTCAGGAAGCGAAACAGTGCATAGCTCGTTACGCTCCACGACAGCGCGGTCGCCGCGGTCGCCGTGAGATACAGCGCGAGCGTGATGAAGAACAATTTCTTGCGCCCGATCCGGTCCGTCAGCCATCCGAAACCGAGCGCACCAAGCACGGCGCCTGCAAGATAAGCGCTGTTGGCGAGGCCGACATCGAAATTCGAAAATTGCAGCGTCGGGCTTTCCTTCAGCGCGCCCGACAAGGCGCCTGCCAGCGTGACTTCCAGCCCGTCCAGAATCCAGGTGATCCCGAGCGCGGCCACGACGCGGGTGTGAAAGCCACCCCAGCGCAGGCTATCGAGCCGCGCAGGAATGCTGGTTTCGATGACCTTGTCATCATTATGATTGGCCGTTGCGGAAATGGACGCACGCTCATCCACCGCCGCACCATGCCGTATTGCTGCTGAACGCATCGAATTGGACCAATGAAAAACACCCCGGAACGCCCCAGCCCCAGGGTTTTCACGTCAAATTGCCGCAAACGTGATGCCCGACGGCAAGATAACGCCCTCGGCGGGTGGGGGTTCCGGGGCTTTTGGGCCGGCGAAATTGCATAGCTGGCGCGTGTCTGCGAGGCCTTAACGCGACGCCCGCTTAAACGTGGCGAGCGAAGCGATCCGGTCGACCGGCCTCTGTGCGGTGCCTTGATCTATCTCAACATGCGCACGCACAATTGGCCTGCACTTTGACGACTGCATCAAGTGCAGGAATGCGATGCGTCACCTTTTCAGTTCGGTGACATACATTTTTTTGACGTTTGCGGCATGGGCGGCCATGGGCAGTCCATTGCTGGCAGATACGGCAACCTTGCGCGTTCTCTTCGGCACGGCCGGCATTGTCGTGGGTGTTGGCAATGGCAAGGGCACGCTAACGTTCCATGGAAAAACGTATCCGTTCGAGGTTACGGGCGCGAGCTTTGGCGCGACGCTGACGCAGACCGTCAGTGAGCTCGAAGGGCGGGCACTCAACTTGCATGCCCCCGAGGATCTCGCCGGCAACTACATCTCGCTTGGAGCAGGCGGAGCCCTGGCGGGAGGCGCCGGCGTCGCGCGGTTGCGTAATGCGAAAGGGGTTACCTTGGTGGTTCGCGGTCCCAAACTGGGTGCGGGGCTCTCCGTCAACCTGGCTCGTGTCACCATTACAATGATGTGACAGCAACTGCTGTTGTTGCTGGTCCGGAGGACCCGCGGATGACCCTCGATCCCATCCACCAGTTCAACATCAACAACATCTTCACGATTGGCCATATCGGCCGCCACACGATCGCCTTCACCAACTCCTCGGTTTACATGTTGATCACGGTAGCGGTGATCTGCGTGCTGGCGCTTCGAGGCATGAAGGGCCGGCAATTGGTTCCCGGCCGTTTCCAGTCGGCCGCCGAACTGAGCTACGTGTTCGTGGCGACCATGATCCGCTCCACCGCCGGCGAGGACGGAATGAAGTTCTTCGCGCTGGTGTATTGCATCTTCATGTTCATCTTGGTCGCGAACCTGATCAGTATCATTCCCTACACCTTCACGGTAACAAGCCATATCATCGTTACGGCCTCGTTCGCGCTGCTCGTATTCTTCACGGTGCTGATCTATGGCCTCTACAAAAACGGCTTGAAATTCTTCAAGATCTTCGTTCCCAGCGGCGTGCCGATGTACATCCTGCCGCTGGTCGTCGCAATCGAGATCATTTCCTTCCTGTCGCGGCCGCTGTCGCACAGCGTCCGTCTGTTTGCCAACATGCTGGCCGGTCACATCACGCTAAAGGTGTTTGCGGGCTTCGTCGCCATGCTCGGCACTTCGCTCGGCGCGGTTGGCTGGATCGGCGGCATGGTGCCGCTGGCGTTGACCGTTGCGCTGACCGCCCTCGAGCTGCTGGTGGCATTTTTGCAGGCTTACGTGTTTGCGATTCTGACCTGCATCTATCTCAACGATGCACTTCACGCAGGACATTGAGGGATACGCGAAGGTGGAGCTGAAGCACCAGTTCGGCAGGGAATGAAAAATCTCCGACCGTCATGCCCGCGAAGGCGGGCATCCAGTACGCCGCGGCTTATCGATTTATCACTACCGTCTCTGGAATACTGGATCATCCGCCCCAGTGCGCAATTGCGCGCAAGGCGGATGATGACACCTTCTTTGTTGCGCGAGATGTCAGCGTCTTTTTCGCGCGATCAGATCACCGGCTCACGCCGCCCTGATATTCGCCATGAAGCGATCGAGCTCTTCGCGGAGCCGCGTGCTTTCGCTCGACAGGCTGCGCGCCGAGTTCAGTACTTCCTCGGAGGCCGAGCCGGTTTCGGTCGCGCCGCGATTGACATGCATGACGTTGGTGGCGGCCTCGTGCGTGCCTTGCGCGACGTTCTGAACGCTGCGCGCGATCTCCTGCGTCGCCGAGCTTTGCTGCTCGACGGCGCTGGCGATTGTCGAGGCGATCTCGGAGATTTTTCCGATGGTGCCGCCGATCTCCTTGATGGCGGCGACCGATTCCTGGGTCGCGCCCTGCATGCCAGAGATGTGATTGGAAATCTCGTCGGTTGCCTTCGCGGTCTGGCTGGCGAGCGATTTGACCTCGGACGCCACGACCGCAAAGCCGCGGCCGGCATCGCCCGCACGCGCGGCCTCGATGGTGGCGTTCAGCGCGAGCAAATTGGTCTGCTCCGCAATCGCCGTGATCAGCTTGACGACATCGCCGATTTCCTGCGCGGCGCGCGACAGTTTTCCGATCCGGCCATCGGTCTGTTCGGCCTGACGCACGGCGGCTTCCGCGATCTGGCTGCTTTCCCTGACGCGCCGCCCGATCTCGTCGACGGATGCCGACAATTCTTCGGTCGCGGATGCCACCGACTGCATGTTGGTGGAGGCCTCTTCCGAGGCGCCGGCAACCTGGCTCGACAGGCTCTGGGTGGTCTCCGCGGTTCGTGTCAGCGTGCCCGCCGCGGCTTCGAGTTGCACGGCCGAAGATGAAACGTTGGCGACGATGGCGCCGACCGCGGCCTCGAAATCGTCGGCAAAACGTATCAGCTCAGTGCGACGCGCGGCGCTTGCCGCCTTGTTCTGCGCTTCCTGGGTGGCGGCGTCGCGCTCGGCCCGCGTGACGGCCTGCACCTTGAACTCCTCGACCGCGCTCGCCATCTCGCCGACTTCGTCCTTGCGACCGAGGCCGGGCAGCACCACTTCGAAATTGCCGGCGGCAAGTTCGCGCATCGCGCTGCACATCCTCGTCATCGGCCGGGAAATGCCCTTGCCGAGGAAGAAGGCCCAGACGCCGCCGAGCAGAAAGCCGCCCGCCGCCAGCATCAAAATCAGCCGTTCGGTTTCGGCGATGGCGGCGTCCGAATCGGCGTCGAGCCGCTTCTGATCCGCCAGCAGGTCCGACTTCATCGCCGCCGAGGCCTTGTTGATCTCGGCAGCCGTCTCCGTCATTTCCTGGGTCAGGCCTTCGATCTCCTTGGCATTGCCGACCAGCATGGCGAGCGACCGGCGGTATTCCTCCAGCATGCCGGAAACTTCCTTGATGCCGTCCAGGATCTTTGCGTTGGTTGTCGAGATCGCCTTCAGCGCATTCTCGACAAATTTCAGGCGCGCCAACGCGCTGGTGGCGACCGACTGGTCGGAATTGACCACGAAGGTATTGGCAAGCGCGGTGGCCGCCTGAAACTGCTCGGTCACCTTCTTGGCGCCGAGCGTGATCAGGGGCATCTCTTCATCTTCGGCATTGCTCGGGAGATCGTCGAGCTTGTAGCGCAGCGAGTTTCCGGTGCGCGCAAGCTGGTTCTGCGCGATACGCGCGCTCTCTTCCTTGACCTTGAGCATGTCGGCGAAAATCTTGGTGAAGGTGCGGAATTCGCGCTCCAGCTTCGCGACCTGCTCGAGCCGCGCCCGGTCGGTGGTGCCCTTCATCGAGGTCAGGATGGCATCCTTCAGGCGAGCTTCGGCCTCCAGCGCGGCCTTGCCGTCCTCTTCCTTGCCGGTCACCACGAAATAGCGGGCCAGCGCGCGGTAGGAGATCAGTTCGCGATCGATGTCGCGCGCCAGATCGGCCTCCTGCACGCTGCGCCGGTAGGCATCGACCACGTCGGAAACCCGCTCGAAGCCGAGATAGGCAAAGCCCATGCTGGCAGCCGAGATCGCCAGCACCACGGCAAAGCCGAGCATGATCTTGGAGCGAAATCGCAGGGTCGGAAGTCGGAAAGACAAGCCGCTACGCTTCTGGAATCGCACGTTACCCCCCGTTTTCGTTCTGAAAATCAGGCATCGAGGCCCCAACCCCAACGCGCTGCGCAAATGTAAGGCAGAATGGATAAAGGTGCGTAAATACGGGCAAAAGCGGCAAGCGGGCGGGGACGGTCGCTCTTACCCTCCCCTGGAGGGGTCCGAGACGAGCAAAGCTCGCTCGTGGGTCGGCTCGCATGAGCGCAGCGAAATGAGAGACGGGGTGGGGTGACGGTCTCTCAACTCGGGCGCTGTCGGACGTGGAGAGACCGTCACCCCACCCCGCCGCTGCGCGTCGACCCACGAGCGAGCTTTGCTCGTCTCGGACCCCTCCAGGGAAGGGTAAGAGATTGAGCTCGCGATTCCTCGCTCCCTTCACAAGCCGCCGACCAAAATCCTAGTTGCAAGTTGCTGCGCCGCTGTTTCTAATTGGAATAATTATAAAACATCGGGGAGGTACCACGCGTGTCTACAGTCAAACTGACCGTGAACGGCAAAGCCGTGTCGGCCGAAGTCGAGGACCGGACGCTTCTGGTCCATCTCCTGCGCGAAAATCTCAACCTGACCGGTACCCATGTCGGCTGCGACACCAGCCAGTGCGGCGCCTGCGTCGTCCATATCGATGGCCGGGCGGTCAAATCCTGCACCGTGCTGGCCGGCCAGGCGGCGGGCTCGAACGTCACCACCATCGAAGGCATCGCCAAAGGCGACGAACTGCACCCGATGCAGGCGGCGTTCCGCGACAATCACGGCCTGCAGTGCGGCTACTGTACCCCGGGCATGATCATGTCGGCGATCGATATTGTGCACCGCCACAACGGCCAGCTCGACGAAGAGATCGTCCGGCAGGAACTCGAAGGCAACATCTGCCGCTGCACCGGATACCACAACATCGTCAAATCGGTGCTCGACGCGGTCGGGCGCATGAAGGTCTCGCAGGCGGCGGAATAGCCGCAGGCTGCCGTTTACCGAATACAAGACCGCGTTTCGATGGAAATGGCGGAAACAATAACTCCGGTCGGGAGGACAGGACATGGGCGTTGAAGGCATTGGCGCAAGCGTGGTGCGCAAGGAAGACCGCCGTTTCATTACCGGCAAGGGCCGTTACGTCGACGATATCAAGCTGCTGGGCATGACCCACGCACATTTCGTCCGCAGCCCGCACGCGCATGCCAAGATCAAGAGCTTGGACACCTCGGAAGCGATGAAGATGCCGGGCGTGGTCGGCGTGCTGACCGGCCAGCAGATCGTCGACGACAAGATCGGCAATCTGATCTGCGGCTGGGCCATCACCTCCAAGGACGGCACCGGCATGAAGATGGGCGCATGGCCGGCGATGGCGCCGGAGACCGTGCGCTTTGTCGGCCAGGCGGTCGCGGTCGTGATCGCCGAGACCAAGAACCAGGCCAAGGACGCGGCCGAGGCCGTGGTCGTCAATTACGAGGAATTGCCCGCCGCAGCCGACATTCGCGCCGCGATCAAGCCGGGCGCGCCGCAATTGCACCCGGAAGCCCCGGGCAACGTGATCTACGACTGGACCATCGGCGAGGAAGCCGCGACCGACGCGGCCTTCAAGGCGGCGGCCAATGTCGTCTCGCTCGACATCACCAACAACCGCCTGGTTCCGAACGCGATGGAGCCGCGCGCGGCGATCGCCGAATATAACGAGCCAGAAGAACACTTTACGCTCTACACGACCTCGCAGAACCCGCATGTCGCCCGCCTCGTGCTGTCGGCGTTCTATAACATCGCGCAGGAGCACAAGCTGCGCGTCGTCGCCCCCGACGTCGGCGGCGGCTTCGGCTCAAAGATCTTCATTTACCCCGAGGAGATGGTGGCGCTGTGGGCCTCCAAGAAGGTCGGCCGGCCGGTGAAGTGGACCGGCGACCGCACCGAGGCCTTCCTCACCGACGCACACGGCCGCGACCACCTCACCAAGGCGGAAATGGCCTTCGACAAGGACAACAAGGTCACCGCGTTGCGCGTAAAAACCTACGCCAATCTCGGCGCCTACATGTCGCTGTTCTCGTCGTCAGTGCCGACCTATCTCTACGCGACACTGCTGTCGGGCCAGTACAACATTCCGAACATCTTCGCCGAAGTGATCAGCGTCTACACCAACACCGTGCCGGTCGACGCCTATCGCGGCGCGGGCCGCCCCGAAGCCAGCTTCGTGGTGGAACGGCTGATGGAGACGGCGGCGCGGCAGTTGAAGGTCGATCCGGCCGAACTGCGCCGCAAGAATTTCATCACGCAGTTCCCGCATCAGACGCCCGTCATCATGGCCTATGACATCGGCGACTTTAATGCCTCGCTCGACTCCGCGATGAAGGCGATCGACTACGCCGGCTTCCCGGCGCGCAAGGCGAAAGCCAAGTCCGAAGGCAAGCTGCGCGGCATCGGCGTGTCCTGCTACATCGAGGCCTGCGGCATTGCGCCCTCGAAGGCCGTCGGCAGTCTCGGCGCCGGCGTGGGCCTGTGGGAATCGGCGGAAGTGCGCGTCAATCCGGTCGGCACCATCGAGGTGCTGACCGGATCGCACAGCCACGGCCAGGGTCATGAGACGACCTTCTGCCAGCTCGTCGCCGAACGCCTCGGCATCCCGATCAGCCAGGTGCAGATCGTCCATGGCGACACGGACAAAGTGCAGTTCGGCATGGGCACCTATGGCTCGCGCTCGGCGGCCGTGGGCCTCACTGCGATCCTGAAGGCGATGGAAAAGGTCGAGGCCAAGGCCAAGAAGATCGCGGCCCATCAGCTCGAGGCGTCAGAAAACGACATCGTCATCGAGAACGGCGAGTTCAAGGTCACCGGCACCGACAAGTCGATCGCGCTACCGATGGTCGCACTCGCCGCCTACACCGCGCATAACCTGCCCGACGGCATGGAGCCCGGCCTCAAGGAGGGCGCGTTCTACGATCCGACCAACTTCACCTTCCCGGCCGGCGCCTATATCTGCGAAATGGAAGTAGATAGCGCCACCGGCAAAAGCACCTTCGTCAACTTCGTGGCGGCGGACGATTTCGGACGACTGATCAATCCGATGATCGTCGAAGGCCAGGTCCATGGCGGCCTTGCCCAGGGCATCGGGCAGGCGCTGCTGGAGGGCGCGGTCTACGATAGCTCGGGCCAGCTCCTGACGGCATCGTTCATGGACTACGCCATGCCGCGATCCGACGACCTGCCCTCCTTCAAGCTGTCGCACACCACGACGCTGTGTCCGGGAAATCCGCTCGGCGTCAAGGGTTGTGGCGAGGCAGGCGCGATCGGCGCATCGGCAGCCGTCATCAACGCCATCACGGATGCGATCGGCAACAACCAGCTCGAAATGCCCGCGACGCCCGATCGCGTCTGGCATGCGATCCACCGCTGAGAGGGAGCAAGAACCATGTACCAGACCACTTACCATCGTCCCTCTTCCGTCGACGAAGCTGCGGCAGCCTTCGCCAAGGGCACCGAAGCAAAGTACCTCGCCGGCGGCCATACCCTCATCCCGGTGATGAAACAGCGGCTTGCCGCGCCGTCGGACGTGATCGATCTCGGCAAAATCAAGGAGCTGATCGGCATCGAAGCGTCGGGCGATACGCTGACCATCAAGGCGGCCACGACCTATTTCGACATCATGCAAAGCGCCGACGTGAAGAAGTCGATCCCGGCGATTTCCTACCTCACCTCGGTGCTCGGCGATCCCGCCGTGCGCCATCGCGGCACGATCGGCGGCTCGATCGCCAACAACGACCCGGCCGCGGATTTTCCCGCCGCGCTGGTTTCGCTCGGCGCCACCGTGAAGACCAACAAGCGCTCGATTACGGCGGATGACTTCTTCAAGGGCCTGTTCACGACGGCGCTTGACGACGGCGAGATCATTACCGCGGTGTCGTTCCCGATCCCGGCAAAAGCGGGCTACGCCAAGTTTCGCCACCCCGCCTCGCGTTTCGCGCTGACCGGCGTGTTCGTGACCAAGACCAAGGCAGGTGACGTCAGGGTCGCGGCGACCGGCGCCTCGCAAGACGGCGTGATGCGGGTGTCGGCGATCGAGGCGGCGCTGAAAGCCAACTGGTCGGCTGGCGGCAATCGACAGCGTAAAGGTTTCCGCCAGCGGCCTGATGAGCGACATTCACGGAACTTCGGACTATCGCGCCAATCTGATCAAGGTGATGGCGCAGCGTGCGGTGACCGCGGCAGGTTGATAGCGCCTGAACACAACTTTCATGCGAGCGGCGCGCAGCAATGCGCGCCGCTTTCGCATTTTGGTCCGATTCTCGGCAAAAGAACTTGCCATGGTCTCGCTTCGGCGGGACAATTTAGCTAATCAACTAATTAAAGCGTTCGCCTTGGGAGAGAACAAGTGCTCGACAAACCAGCCGCCCAATCCGCCACCCGCGCCTCCGGCCCACTCGCTGGTTTCCGCATCGTCGAATTCGCCGGCATCGGCCCGGGTCCGTTCGCCTGCATGCTGCTCGCCGACATGGGGGCCGAGGTCGTGACGCTCGACCGCGTCGGCGCCGGCAAGAACCTCAAGGCGGTGGCGGTGCGCGGCCGCAAGGTGATCGAACTCGATCTGAAGGACAAAGCCGCCATCGCGCAGGTACTCGACCTGCTCGCCGGTGCGGACGCGCTGATCGAAGGTTTTCGCCCCGGCGTGATGGAACGTCTTGGCCTCGGCCCTGATGTCGTGCTCGCGCGCAACCCGAAGCTGGTCTATGGCCGCATGACCGGTTGGGGCCAGGAAGGCCCGCTGGCGAACGCCGCCGGCCACGACATCAACTACATCTCGATCACAGGTGCGCTTGCCGCGATCGGCACCAAGGAAAAGCCGGTGCCGCCGCTCAACCTGGTCGGCGATTTCGGCGGCGGCGCGCTCTATCTCGTGGTCGGCGTGCTGGCCGCGATGCTGGAAGCCTCGAAGTCCGGCAAGGGCCAGGTGGTGGACACCGCGATGTGCGACGGCGCGGCCTCGCTGATGTCGATGTTCTTCGACATGCGTGCGAGCGGGCGCTGGACCGAGGGCCGCGACCAGAATTTTCTCGACGGCGGCGCGCATTTCTACGGCGTCTACGAATGTTCCTGCGGCAACTTCATTTCGATCGGCTCGATCGAGCCGCAGTTCTACGCGCTGCTGCGCAAGCATGCCGACCTGACCGACGCCGATTTCGACGCGCAGATGGACCGCAAGGCGTGGCCGGCGCTGAAGGAAAAGCTGACGAAAGTCTTCAAGAACAAGAGCCGCGCTGACTGGTGCAAGATCATGGAAGGCACCGACATCTGCTTCGCGCCGATCCTGACCATGGCGGAAGCGCCTGATCATCCGCACATGGCCGCGCGAAAAGTGTTCGTCGAGCGCCATGGCGTGACGCAACCGGCGCCCGCGCCACGGTTTTCGCGCACGCCGTCGGCGATCCGCGAGCCGGAGGTGGCAAAGATCGGCGATGTGACGGCGGCGTGGAAGCGGTAGTTTCGATGCCATAGGGTGGGCGAAGGCGCTCTTGCGCCGTGCCCACCATCCATCACCAATCACGCTGCTCGACGGTGGGCACGCTTCGCTTTGCCCACCCTACGAACCTACGCCGCGTTCCCCACCTTCAACACGCCGCGACGGATCTGATCTTCCTCGATCGATTCGAACAGCGCCTTGAAGTTGCCCTCACCGAATCCATCGTCGCCCTTGCGCTGGATGAATTCGAAGAAGATCGGGCCGATCGCGTTCGCGGAAAAAATCTGCAGCAGCACCTTGGTGTGGCTGCCGTCAACGACGCCCTCGCCATCAATGAGAATACCGTCGCGCTGCAGGCGGACGACGTCTTCACCGTGCTGCGGCAGGCGCGCGTCGATCTTCTCGAAATAGGTATGCGGCGGCGACGGCATGAATGGTAAACCATCCGCGCGCAGGCTCTCGACAGTGCGGTAGATGTCGCGCGCGCCGCAGGCGATGTGCTGGATGCCCTCGCCGCGATAGGTGTTGAGATATTCCTCGATCTGCCCGGAGTCGCCGGCATCCTCGTTGATCGGAATCCGGATTTTGCCATCCGGGCTGGTCAGTGCGCGGGAGAACAGGCCGGAGGCGCGGCCCTCGATGTCGAAGAAACGGATCTGGCGGAAGTTGAAAAGCTTTTCGTAGAAGCCGGTCCACACATCCATCCGGCCGCGATGGACGTTGTGGGTGAGGTGATCGATGTAATAGAGCCCGGCGCCCGCGGGCTGCGGATCCTTTGCGCCCAGCCATTCGAACTCGATGTCGTAGGCCGAGCCCTTGGCGCCGTAGCGATCGACGAAATAGAGCAGGCTGCCACCGATGCCCTTGATCGCGGGAACGTCGAGTGTCTTCTGCACCCAAGAAACCTCGGCAGGCTCGGCGCCCAGCGACAGCGCGCGCTCATAGGCCAGCTTCGCATCGACCACGCGGAACGCCATCGACGGCGCGCAGGGTCCGTGCGCGGCGACGAAACCATGGCCGTGGGTGCCCGGCCCCTCATTGACGAGATAATTGATATCGCCCTGGCGATAGACCGTGATCTTCTTGGTCCTGTGCCGCGCGACCGCCGAATAACCCATCAGCTTGAACAGCGCGTGCAGTTCTTCGGGCTTGGGGTGTGCGTATTCGACGAACTCAAAGCCGTCCGTGCCCATCGGGTTGTCGGCGCTGACGGTGGCGGCTGGCGCGTCGTGCGGAAACGGACCCATGGCGAAATCTCCCGAAAATTGATCTGAATCAATATCGATCGAAACAGCCGCAAAGTGTGTGCAAATAAGCTCGCATTCAGCTAGAGTGGTGCACGATCTGTGCACGAACGTAGCCATTCACGCATGATATCCGTAGACGCCTTCGACCTCAAAATGCTGGCCGCGCTGCAGGACGACGGCCGGCTGACCAACCAGCAGCTCGCCGATCTCGTCGGCCTGTCGGCCTCGCAGTGCTCGCGGCGGCGGATGCGGCTGGAGGAAGAGAAGGTGATTGCGGGTTACCACGCCGACCTCGCCGGCGAGGCGCTCGGCTTCAATTTGATCGCCTTCATCCACATCACCCTGGCAACGCATTCGCCCGACAATTCCAAGAAATTCCGCGCGCTGGTCAACCGCGTCGACGACATCCAGGAAGCGTATTCGCTGACCGGCGACGCCGACTACGTGCTGAAGGTCGTGCTGCGCGACCTCAAGGATCTCTCCGGCCTCGTCAACGACGTGCTGATGCCGCACCAGAGCGTGGCGCATGTACGCTCGTCGATCGTGCTGGACCGGCTGAAGGAGAGCGCGAGGTTGCCGTTGAAAATGCGCTGAGTCATCGAGGCAACATGGTTCGAGACGCGCGGCAGTGCCGCGCTCCTCACCATGAGAGTCTAAGACCTGTGCTGAGCTGCCAGACCTCATCCTGAGGAGGCGCGAAGCGCCGTCTCGAAGGATGAAGCCCGCGCTACCTCAAAGCATGGCGCAATTCGAGGGAAATTTGTCATTCGCGTTTTCGGCCCGATTTGCGATGATCCCCGGGAATCATCTTACGAGGCGACGATGGCGCTGCAACTCCGCCCGAACTGCGAATATTGCGACAAGGACCTGCCGCCGAATGCGATGGATGCGCGGATCTGTTCCTATGAATGCACATTTTGCGCGGATTGCGTGGACAGCAAGTTGCATAATGTCTGCCCGAATTGCGGCGGCGGTTTTGCGCCGCGGCCGATCCGGCCTGCGACCGAGCGGCGGCCGGGCGTGTGCGTGACGAAGCAGCTGCCGTCGGACAAGCGGGTGCATTTGAAGTACAGCGTCGAGGATGTTGCCGCGCATTGCGCGCGGCTGCGGGATATTCCACCGCAGGAGCGATGAAGCCTTGCGTGATTGCGAGATGCCGTAGGGTGGGCAAAGCGAAGCGTGCCCACCATCTCGCAGCTCGGTGACTGATGGATGGTGGGCACGTCGCTTCGCTCCTTTGCCCACCCTACGGATTCTCGCAATGACAGGGAGAGAGAATCACTCCGCCGCCAGGATCGTCCCCTCGACCTCGCCAAACCCGACGCGGTAGCCGTCGCCCTGGCACCAGCCGCGCATCACGAGCGAGTCGCCGTCTTCGAGGAACGTCCGTTTCACGCCGCCGGCCAGTTCGACCGGCTCGGTGCCGTTCCAGCTGATCTCCAGCAGGCTGCCGCGCTGGTCCTTTTCCGGGCCCGAGATGGTGCCGGACCCCAGGAGATCGCCGACATTCATGGCGCAGCCCGATGACGCATGATGCACGAGCTGCTGCACCGACGACCAGTACATGTATTTGAAATTGGTGCGGCTGATGTTCGCGGCCTCGTTCATCGGCGCCGCGCGCAAGCCGACCTCGAGCTGCCATGTCGTAATTGTTCGGCTGCACCTGCTGCAGATAGGGCAACGGCGTTGGGTCCTGCGCAGGACCATGCAAACGAAACGGCTCCAGCGCCTCGCGCGTCACCACCCACGGGCTGATCGAGGTGCCGAACGCCTTGGCCTGGAACGGGCCGAGCGGCACATACTCCCATTGCTGGATGTCGCGCGCGCTCCAGTCGTTGAGAATCACGAAGCCAAAGATCATCTCCTCGGCCTGCTTCTCGGTCAGCATCTCACCCATGACCGACGGCTGGCCGACGACCACGCCCATTTCGAGTTCGAAATCGAGCCGCTTGCAGGGGCCGAAACTCGGCACGTCGGCGGTCGGCGGCTTCAGCTGCCCGCGCGGCCGCCGCACCGGGGTGCCGCTGACGACCACGGTGGAAGCGCGGCCGTTATAGCCGATCGGCATGTGCAGCCAGTTCGGCTGCAGGGCGTTGTCCTTGCCGCGGAACATCACGCCGACATTGGTGGCGTGCTCCTTCGACGAATAGAAATCGGTGTAGCCGGCGACAGCGAACGGCATGTGCAGCCTGACATCCGCCATCGGCACCAGCGCGCGCTTGCGCAGCTTCTTCGTTGTCGCGCAGCTCCGGATAATCGTGCCGCAAAAGCTCGCTGATCCGCGCGCGCGTGCTCGACCAGACCTTTGGGCCCAGCGCCATGAACGGGTTGAGCTGTGATGCCGCGAACACCGCGGGCTCGACGACGTCGAAGCGGCAATCCTGCGCGAGCTGCCAGAGATCGAGCACGTAGTCGCCGATCGCGACGCCGACGCGTGGGGCGAGGCCATCCTTGGCGGAGAAGATGCCGTAGGGGAGATTCTGGATCGGGAAGTCGGAGGTGGGCGCGACGGGGATGAAGGAGCGGAGTTTGGGATCGTTGGGATGGGGCATTGTTGGGGCTCGTCCTTTCTTCCTTCTCCCCTTGTGGGAGAAGGTGGCGAAATCGACCGAAGGGCGATTGCGCCGGATGAGGGGTTCTTTCCGCGGAGACAGACCCCTCACCCGTCTCAATCGCGCGATGCGCGATTGATCCACCCTCTCCCACAAGGGGAGAGGGGAAGAAACATCACGGCTTGTTCGGATCGAACCTTTTCTCCAGGCCCTTCCAGCAATCGGCGTAGTCGTCCTGCAGGGTCGCCGACTTCGCCGCGTGCGCGGTGACGCGCTGCGGATACCGCGTCTCGAACATGAAGGCCATGGTGCCGGTCAGCTTCACCGGCTTCAACTCGCTATTGCTGGCGTGATCGAACGCCTGGCGATCGGGGCCGTGCGGCAGCATCATGTTGTGCAGCGAGATGCCGCCGGGGACAAAACCTTGCGGCTTGGCGTCGTAGACGCCGTAGATCAGCCCCATGAACTCGCTCATGATGTTCATGTGATACCAGGGCGGACGGAAGGTGTTTTCGGCCACCACCCAGCGCTCCGGGAAGATCACGAAATCGATGTTGGCAGTGCCGGCGGTTTCCGACGGCGCGGTCAGGACCGTGAAGATCGAGGGATCGGGATGATCGAAACCGATCGCGCCGATCGGAGAGAAGGTGCGCAGATCGTATTTGTAGGGCGCGTAATTGCCGTGCCACGCCACCACGTCGATCGGCGAATGCGGCAGCGTGGTCTTGAACAGCGCGCCGCCCCATTTCACGTAGAGCTCGGTCGGCGTGTCCTTGTCCTCGTAGCTGGCCACCGGCGTGAGGAAGTCGCGCGAATTGGCGAGGCAGTTGGCGCCGATCGGCCCGCGCTCCGGCAGCGTGAACGCGCCGCCGTAATTCTCGCAGAGATAGCCGCGCGCGGGACCTGATCGGAATCTCGGCGCGGAATTTCACGCCACGCGGGATCACGGCGATCTCGCCCGGCTCGATGTCGATGCGGCCGAATTCGGTGACAAGGCGCAGATTGCCCTGCTGCGCCACGAACATCATCTCGCCGTCGGCATTGTAGAAGTGCTGATCGACCATCGATTTGGTGATGAGATAGACATGCGCGGCCATACCGGCCTGGGTGTTGGCGTCGCCTGCGGTGGTCATGGTCTGCACGCCCTGCAGGAAGGTCATGTCTTCCTTCGGGATCGGCGCGGGGTTCCAGCGCAACTGCGCGATCGGCAGTTCGTATTCATGGCACGGCGCGGTGCGCCACAGTCCGGCATCGGCCTTGGCAAAGCGCCCCGAATGCTTCACCGATGGACGGATGCGATAGAGCCACGAACGCTCGTTGCTGCCGCGCGGCGCGGTGAAAGGCGAACCGGAAAGCTGCTCGGCATAGAGCCCGTAGGCGCAGCGCTGCGGCGAGTTGCGCCCCATCGGCAGCGCGCCGGGCAACGCCTCGGTCTCAAAACTGTTGCCGAAGCCGGACATGTAGCCCGGCGTCAGTTGCGCAGCACTTCGAACGATCGCATCAGGCGAGGTATTGATATTCATGGTCATCCTCCTCCTTGCAGGGCGGCCCACATTTCCTGGTCGCGCTTGTCGGTCCAGATTACGGGATCGTCGATCCCCGACGCCTCGTCGAACGCGCGTGAGACGTTGAACGGCAGGCAGTGCTCGTAAATGGCGAAGCTGGAGAATTTCGGGTCCATCACCTCGCGCGTCGCGGCCATCGATTCCTTCAGATTGCGGCCTCTCGCGACGGATGTTTCCGCCGCGCCATAGAGCGAGGTGACGAAATCGCGCGTCATCGCAATCGCGTCGCGCCCGGTGGAAAGTCCCTTCAGCGCATCGCCGCGGCCCGGTGCGATCGCCTTGGGATTGAAGGCGCGGATTTCATTCAGCGTGGCCGGCCATTCGCGCAAATGCGCGTCGCCGCAATAGCAGGCCGAGTGGTATTCGATCAGGTCGCCCGAGAACATCACCTCGGCATCCGGCACCCAGGCGACGATGTCGCCCGAAGTGTGCCCGGCGCCGAGCTGCATCAGCCGCACCTCGCGTTTTCCCAGATAGATCGACATCTCACCCTCGAATGTCAGCGTCGGCCAGGTCAGACCCGGAATGCTCTCGGCATCCTGGAACAGGCGCGGAAAGCGGCCGTACTCGGAATCCCAGTCCTGCTGGCCGCGTTCCTCAATCAGCCGACGGGTTTCGGCCGAGGCCACGATGCCCTGCGCCTTGTAGGCGGAGGCCCCCAGCACGCGCACGGCGTGATAATGCGACAGCACGACATATTTGATCGGCTTGTCGGTGACGGTGCGAACGCGTTCGATCACTTTGTTCGCCATCGCCGGCGTCGACTGCGCGTCGAACACCAGACAGCCGTCGTCGCCGACGATGATCGCGGAATTCGGGTCGCCCTCGGCGGTGAACGCGTAGAGATCGGTGCCGATCTCGGAGAACGTGATCTTCTTCTCCGCCATATCGGTCGTGGATGCGAAACCTTTGGCCATCAATTCGATTCCTGACTTCGTTCGAGACGTGAATTATTGCTGCTGTTGTTGTTGCTGACTCGCATCAAGCATCCGCCGCTTGGCGAGCGCGATCGCTTCGTGCAACACGGCAATATCCCCGATGTGATTGGCAAGCACGAGAACCAGCGCGGCGTCGAGGTCGGCGCTCTGTTCGTCGCTCAAGCCCCGATGCGCCTCGACGATGGCGCGGAACGCGTCGTCGGGCTTGGCAAAATTCGAAGCAGTCGATAGCGCCATGATGAAACCTCAGTTGTGGCCGGCGGCACGCGCCAGCGCGGCGTCGAGCCCCTCGCGGGTCGGGTGCCGAAATCGCGCCGCGACATAACCGTCGGGTCGCAACAAATAGGCCGTGCCGGGTTCGGCATCGTAGCGCGCGGCGGCGAGGCCTGCCGAATCGACCAGGCCGTCCTTGCCGCCGACCCGGATCGCAGCGACTTCTTCGGGCAATTCCGGCGCAGCACCATTGCCGAACTCCAGCAGCGTGAACCGCATTCCGGCGCCGATGAAGGCATCGGTGAGGTACTCCGGTTCACCGCGCGCGCCTGCAACTGGCGCGTCCGACATCGAGGTGCCGGGACATGGGCCGCCGCGCCACGAATCGCTGTCGGCAGTCGAGAGCGGCGTCGCATAGACCGACGGCGTCGAGAGCCGCCCTCCGTTCACCATGCGCTTGCCGAACTCGGTCTCCTTGGCGAGCGACAGCACCGCCTTGCGCAGCCGCGCTTCCTGGTGCGAGTTGGGCGCCATGAAATCGGTCGAGCGGGTGGATTCGCGGATGTTCTCGTCAGCGGCGGCGCTTCGCTCGATATGGTAGCTCTCGAGCAGCGCCTCGGGCGACGCCCCGCGCAGCACGCAATCGAGCTTCCACGCCAAATTTTCGGCGTCCTCGAGCCCGGAATTGGCGCCGCGGGCGCCGAACGGTGAAACCTGGTGCGCGGCATCGCCGGCAAAGATGACCCGGCCATGGATGAACTTGTTCATCCGCCGGCACTGGAATTTGTACAGCGAGATCCATTCGAAATCGAACTTGTCGTGCCCAAGCATGCGCGCGATGCGCGGCCGCACATTCTCCGGCAACTTTTCGACAGTCGGATCGGCAAAGCGATTGAGCTGCAGGTCGATCCGCCAGATGTCGTCGGGCTGCTTGTGCAACAGCGCGGAGCGCCCGGCATGGAACGGCGGATCGAACCAGAACCAGCGCTCGGTCGGAAAAGCGGCCGTCATCTTGACGTCGGCGATCAGGAACTGGTCCTCGAACACCTGGCCGGCGAATTCCGCGCCCACCATTTGCCTCAGCGAGGATCGGGCACCGTCACAGGCGACGACATATTGCGCAGCCAGCCGATACGGACCATCCGGCGTCTGGATTGTCAAAGCCACATGGTCGTTGTGCGGCTCCAGCCCCGTCACCTTGTTGCGCCAGCGCAGGTCGATGGCGGGAAGCTCGCCGACGCGGTCGACCAGATACGCCTCGGCGTAGAATTGCTGCAGGTTGATGAAGGCCGGCCGCTTGTGACCCTCCTCGGGCAGCAGGTTGAACTGGTAGAGCTGCTGCTCGCCGTGAAAGATCTTGCCGACGCTCCACACCACGCCCTTGTTGACCATGCGCTGGCCGATGCCGAGCCGGTCCCAGAATTCGAGCGAGCGCTTTGAGAAGCAGATCGCTCGCGAGCCCTCGCCGATGCGGTCAGCATCGTCGAGCAGCACGACAGATTGGCCGCGCTGCGCAAGATCGATCGCCAGCGACAGCCCTACGGGGCCGGCACCGACCACGACGACCGCGTGTTCGGCCACGTTCGCACCCGCCCGATCCTGATCGGGATGCCGACGATAGCCGAACTGGGTTTTAGTCTGCGCCATAAGGCTCAACCTTGTGACTGGCCAAGGGCGGGCGACCCTGCTAAATTAGTCGCATCTGCAACTATCTTAAACCCCGAGCCGGGCCCGGCGTCAACTCAAATTGGAGCGATTTTGCCAAAGGCGCCTTCAAGCGAAGTGATTGTCGACTCGCGCGATGAGACCGCCGCGAAGCGAAGCGTCCGGCTGGATCTCTTCAAGTTCGTTCCGTTTCAGCTCAATCGGCTGGCGGCGGAAGTCAGTTCCGCACTCTCGGTCGAATATGCGGCGCGTTACGGGCTCGACATTCCGGAATGGCGCGTGCTGGCGACGCTCGGCTTCCGCCACCATGCCTGCAGCGCGCAATACATCGCGCACTGCACCCGCACCCACAAATCGACCATCAGCCGCGCGGTCACGTCGCTGATGAAGCAGCAGATCATCGAGCGCGTCGAGAACGAGGACGACCGCCGCGAATTTCGTCTGCGCCTGACGCGCAAGGGCGCAACGCTTTACGAAGAACTGATCCCGCGCCTGTTGCGCAAGGAGCAGGAAATCCTGTCATGCCTCTCGGCGCAGGAACGGCGCGATTTCACGCGGCTCTTGGGCAAGATCGAGCAGAGCCTCGCTCTGGTGCAGACCAGCGAAGAGGCCGACGCGAAAGAGGCGTACTGACCGCCGCTCTCTCCACGTCATTGCGTGCGACAAACGCGAAGCGTTTACGCAAGGGAGCAAAGCGACGAAGCAATCCACCTATCGTTATGCCGCGCGATGGATTGCTTCGCTGCGCTCGCAATGACGTTGAGGGTTACGGCCTACTTCACAGCCGTCACCACGATCTCCACGATGTGCGGCGGTTCGAGATCGACACCCAAACAGGCGCGCATCGGCGGGTTCTTGGTATCGACCCATTCGTCCCAGGCGCGGTTCATCTCGCCCTTCTGCTTGATGTCGGCGACATAGACGATCGCCGAGAGGATCTTGCTCTTGTCTGAGCCGCACAAAGCGAGGCTTTCGTCGATCCGGGCGAGTGCCTTGGCGCTCTGCTCATACATCGAGGGACTGACCGGGTCGGGCGCGACCGCCACGGTGAAAACAAGATCATTGTGCGTGACGGCGCGGCTGCGGGTCGGCGTCAGCCCGGGAAATCGCGTGATCATGGGAATCTCCGGTTAGCGGTTATCGATATGCTTCGCGATCACGGGAAAATAATTGTCCCCCGAGCCGGCATCGATCGCTTCCTGCAACACGGTGACGATCAACTCCGCGCCGCGGATTTTCAATCCGGCATCGGCCGCGAGCTCCAGCGCGTAGGATAGATCCTTCAGCGCATATTCGGTCGAGAACGCACGCTCCGGGAAATTACCCGGCACGATCGCCTTCATGCCGTGATTGCGCAGCGCAAAGCTGTCGGCCGAGCCCTTTGAAAGCGTGTCGAGCAGCAGTTTTGGATCGACGCCATTATGCCTGGCGACCGCAACGGCCTCGGCCAGCGCATTGACGGTTTCGAACAGCACCATGTTGTTGAGAATCTTCGTCACCTGACCGGCGCCGACCTCGCCGCAATGGGTGACGTCGGTCGCAAAGCAGCGGATCAGCGGCTCGATATCAGCATAGAGCGCAGGCGTCGTTCCAACCATGACGCTGAGCGTGCCGTCCTGCGCTGCTTGACGCGTGCGCGCGATCGGTGCGTCGGCCCAGGCCGCGCCCTTGGCCTGCAACTGCCCGGCAAAATCGCGCGTCTGGCTGACCGAGGACGTACCGAGATCGACGACGACCTGGTCGCCCCTCGCGTTCTTGAGAATGCCGTCGCCTTCGAACACCGCGCGCACATGTTTGGCGCTCGGCAGGCAGAGGAACAGCAGATCGCTTTGCGTGATGACATCGGCAACGGAGCCCGCAATCTCGGCGCCCTCTTCCCGCAGCCGCGCCAACGGCTCCGGCGACAGGTCAAAGGCAAGGACGCGCCTGCCGCTCTTCTTCACGAGATTGCGGCAGATCGGTTCTCCCATCACGCCGAGGCCGATGAAGCCGATCGTCTTGTACGCTGACATTGCCATCGCCCGCTATTTCACGAACGAGCGTGACGGCGCCAGATGCAGGGCGAACGCATCGACCTTGTCGCTGGCACGCGGGTAGATTTCGCTCACGATCGGATCGTGGCCGGGAATGAAGCGATCGGGATGGCCGGCCAGCCGTTCGACGATTTCCCAGCCCTGCGCCATATCGCCGACATTGTAGACGATCGGAAACGGGCTGCGCTTCTGCAGGTTGGCGTAGTAATGCGCCGCATCCGACGCCAGCACCACCGGCCCGCGCGCGGTTTCCACGCGCACCACCTGCAGACCATCGGAATGGCCGCCGACGCGATGCACCGTCACGCCCGGCGCGATCTCGCCGTCGCCGGAATGGAAGGTGACGCGCTCGCCATAGACATGGCGCACCATCGTGGTGACGTGCTCCACCGAAAACGGATGCCGCAGCATGCCGTTGCACATGCAGCGCCCGGTCGCATAGCTCATCTCGCGTTCCTGCAGATGAAACCGCGCGTTGGGGAAGCGATCGAGGTTGCCGGCGTGGTCGTAATGCAAATGGGTGACGACGACGTCCTTGATGGTGTCGGCGGAAACGCCAAATTTCTCCAGCGCATCGACGGGATTGAGCGTGAGCTTGCGGGAACGCGCCTTCGCCTCTTCGGCGTTGAAGCCGGTATCGACCAGGATGTCGCGTCCACCGCCGCGGACCAGCCAGACAAAATAATCGAGGTCCAGCGCCGTGGTCTCATGCGGATCGGGGACCAGGAAGTTCATGTTGGGGGTGCGCGGCGACATCGTCGCATAGCGCAGCGCGTAGATTTCGTAGGCATTTCCCATCGGTGTCACTTTTTTCTTGGAGGTCTGGATTTTGGCCGATCCCGGCAACAAGCCATCGTCATCCGCAAAGGTCAAACGCGGCGCGCGAATGACAGCCGCGCGACAGCGTGGAATATTATGTGAGAGGGATCACGCTAGCGCCCGCGGAGGTGGTGGAAAGGCGTTTACGTGTCGCATCGATAGATGCCGGGGGGCTGCGCCGTACAGGATAACCCGCTTTTGCAGGTGGTGATGTCGGGACGCGAAGCCGGGTACATGCGCGAAAGCATTATCGGCTGACCGGGAACCGTCTGCACAAACCAAATCGCAAGCTGTGGTTCTGCCACCACAGATGATTTTATTCCCTTCGCCCGCCCAGGCCCCGTCGCGGTTAATTGTCGCAATTAGTGACGACATCGCAAGCGGTTGACGGACTGCGGGCCCAGTTTGATAATGCCGAAAGCGTAGAGTAAGGTCGCCGCAGCGCGAGCTGGTATCGGCGCTATTTTGGCTGGACTGCTGTGATCTGGACTGCCGTCATTATGAAAATCCGCCTCGCATTGTTCCTTACATTGTTTTTTTCAGTCGCGTCGGTAGCCCCGTCGTTCGCAGCCGGTGAGCGCTATGCGCTGGTGATCGGCAACGCGAAATATCCGGATGCCGAGGCGCCACTGAAGGAGCCGATCAACGATGCCCGCGACATCGCCGAAGAGCTCAAGCGCGACGGTTTCAATGTCGATATCGGCGAGAACCTGACCGGCGAGCAGATGCGTCGCGCTTTCGACCGCCTGTATGGCAAGATCAAGCCGGGGTCTGTCGCACTGATCTTCTTCTCCGGCTTTGGCGTGCAGTCGAGCCGCCAGAGCTACATGATCCCCGTCGACGCCCAGATCTGGACCGAGCCGGACGTCCGCCGTGACGGTTTCAGCCTCGAAACCGTGCTGGGGGAGATCAACAGCCGCGGCGCCGGCGTCAAGATCGCGCTGATCGACGCCTCCAGGCGCAATCCGTTCGAGCGTCGGTTCCGCAGCTTTTCAGCCGGCCTTGCGCCGGTGATCGCGCCGAACGGCACGCTGGTGATGTATTCGGCCGCGCTCTCGTCCGTCGTTTCAGATAACGGCAGCGACCGCAGCCTTTTCGTGAAAGAGCTGCTGAAGGAAATCCGCACCCCCGATTTGATGGCGGAGGAAACGCTTAATCGGACCCGTGTCGGCGTGACCCGCGCCTCGCGCCAGGAACAGGTGCCGTGGATTTCGTCGTCGCTGGCCGAGGATTTCTCCTTCATCCCCGGCGGCTCAGGCCCGCGGCCGGCGACCCAGCCTTCGACTCCTGTGGCCACGGCGCCTGCAGCGCCACCCGCTGCTGCTCCCGCACCGCCACCGCCATCCCCGCCGGTGGCAGCACCGGCACCTCCGCCTCCGCCGCCCGCGGTGCAAAAACCGGTTGAAGCCGCGCTTCCTCCGCCGTCGCCACCGGCCAAACCGGCCGATCCCCCAAGCTCGACGTTCGCCGACGACCCGACCATCAAGAGCCTGAACGACAAGCTCAAGGACAATCCGGACGATGCGGCCGCGCTATACCGGCGCGGGCAGGTCTTTGCGAGCAAAGGCGCCTATGAACTCGCCATCAAGGACTTCAACAATTCGCTGCGGCTGAACCCGAAGGATGTGGAAGCCTTCAACAACCGTTGCTGGGCGCGCACGGTGATCGGCGACCTGCAGGCGGCCCTGAAGGATTGCAACGAGGCGCTGCGGCTGCGGCCGAATTTCGTCGATGCGCTCGACAGCCGCGGCCTCGTCAACCTGAAGAGCGGCCAGAACAAGAATGCAATTGCTGATTTTGACGCCGCCCTCAAGATCAACCCGAGATTGACGTCGTCGCTCTACGGCCGCGGCCTTGCCAAGAAACGCAACGGCTCGATTCCGGAAGGCGACCTGGATATTAACAACGCGAAGGCGATGGACCCCAATATCGTCAAGGAATTTGCCGATTACGGGGTGCAGTGACGATTTTTTTGGATGAAGGCTGGCGGCGCCTCGAACCGAGATGGCCGGCATCCAGACTAAAGCATAGCAGCCGGCCGCAACCGGGGTCCGGCAGCCCAATTGGATGACATTGAACCGCGCGGGAAGCCCGCAAGAGGGACAGGCAATGGCAATTATCTCAAAAACCTTTGGCGTGATGGTCTCGGTTGCAGCGCTCGGCGCCGCAATTACCTTCAGCACGGGAACCGCCCTGGCCCAGGACAAGAGCGTCACCGAAGATCAGATCCTCCGCGCGCTGGCGCCGGAAAAGAAGCCGCTGACCCGCGGCCTTTCGACCGGTCCGCAGACCGTCGTCGACCCGGCAGCAAGCGCCGCCGAGGGCAAATTCGTTCAGAAGATCCGTGGCCGCTCCACGCGCTCGCTTTCGAGCGCCGAGCGCGAAGAGATCGCCGCCATCGTCAAGGATAAGCCGAAGATCGATCTGGAGATCAACTTCGACTACAACTCGGCCGATATCAGCGCGAAGTCGCTACCGTCGGTTCAGGCGCTTGGACGCGCGCTCACCAACAATGATCTCAAAGGCTCGACCTTCGTGGTCGCGGGCCATACCGATGCGGCCGGCGGCGATGCCTATAACCAGGACCTGTCCGAGCGCCGCGCCGACGCGATCAAGCGTTATCTCGTCGACAAGTATGGCATCAACGGCACCGATCTCGTCGCCGTCGGATACGGCAAGAGCAAGCTCAAGGATCCGAGCCAGCCGATGGCGGAAGTGAACCGCCGCGTCCAGGTCGTAAACATGGAAAACAAGGCCACGGCGTCGAACACAGCCAAATAAGGCGTGCAAGTAAGGGCGTGGCGCCGACCAATAGTTTCCGGCTACAATACGTCCCGCAGCACCCGTGCGGGACGTATTCGTTTTGGGCTCCATTGCAGGTCTTCGGCCGGCAAATTGCGCCCTGTTTGATTTGACTTCCAGTCTGGATTGATCCGGCGATGAAATTCTCCGAATACCTCAAACCTGCGCTCGGCGTGGTCTTCGTTGCCGCTCTCGCTGTCGGCTATTACTGGTTCGAGCACCGTCCTCGCCCCGAAGAGAAGGAGACGCCGGGCCAGGCGCTGGTGATCGTCACCAAATCCACCAACGCTTGCTTCTCCGACATGGTCCGCGTCACCGGCTTCATCGTGCCGCGCCGCGAGGCCCAGGTCGGTGTTGATCAGGAAGGCTCCCGCGTCACCGACCTGTTCGTCAAGGAAGGCGACACGGTCACCGAAAATCAGGATTTGGCGCGCCTCACCGCGCCGCCGCAAATACCGGGCGCCCCCGCCGGCAGGCCCGGGCCGGTCTCGCTACGCGCCCCCGCTGCCGGCCTCGTCACCGAGGTCAGGACCGCGGTCGGTGCTCCCGCCTCGCCGCAGGCAGGCCCGATGTTCCGCATTTCCGTGAATAATGAAATCGAGCTCGAGGCCGAAGTGCCGAGCGTCCATCTGCTCAAGCTCAATCCGGGTGCGACCGTGCGCATCAGCCGTGACGACGCCCCCGACGTCGTCGGCAAGGTTCGACAGATCTCGCCGCAGATCGACCGCGCCACCCAGCTCGGCAAGGTCCGGATTTCGCTGAACAACAATCCATCGCTCAAGGTCGGCATGTTTGCCCGCGCCAATATCGACGCCAAGCGTTCCTGCGGCGTCGCCGTGCCGCGCACCGCCATCGACCGCCTGACGCTGCAGGTCGTGAAAGGCAACACCATCGAGACGCGAAAGGTGCGCGTCGGCCTGACCTCCGAAACTTCCACCGAAATTCTTGAAGGCCTCGACGTCGGCGAAACCGTCGTGGCCGATGCTGGCACCTCGCTGCATGACGGCGACCAGATCAAGACCATGTTCGCCGACGAACTCGAGCGCACGCGGGCACGCTAATGGCTTTGAATATCTCGGCATGGTCGATTCGGAACCCGCTGCCTTCGATCGTCTTTTCGATCATTCTGCTGGTGCTGGGCTGGGTCAGCTTCACCAAGCTCGCAGTTACACGGCTGCCGAGCGCCGACATTCCGGTGATCTCGGTCGCAGTCGCGCAGTTCGGAGCTGCCCCCGCGGAATTGGAGAGCCAGGTCACCAAGACCATCGAGGACGGCGTATCCGGCGTCGAGGGCGTCCGGCATATCTCGTCGTCGATCACCGACGGCCTGTCGGTGACCACGATCCAGTTCGCGCTGGAAACCAACACCGATCGCGCGCTCAATGACGTCAAGGACGCCGTCACCCGCGTTCGCTCCAATTTGCCGCAGAACGTCAACGAGCCGCTGATCCAGCGCGTCGACGTGATCGGCCTGCCGATCGTCACCTACGCCGCGATCTCGCCCGGCAAGACGCCGGAGCAGTTGTCTTATTTCGTCGACGACGTCGTCAAACGCGCGCTGCAGGGCGTCCGCGGCGTGGCGCAGGTCGAGCGCATCGGCGGTGTCGAGCGCGAGATTCTTGTGTCACTCGATCCCGACCGGCTGCAGGCCGCGGGCCTCACCGCCGTCAACGTCAGCCAGATCCTGCGCGGCACCAATGTCGACCTTGCCGGCGGCCGCGCCGAAATCGGCAAGAACGACCAGGCGATCCGCACGCTGGCCGGCGCCAAGACACTGAACGAACTCGCCGGCACCATGATCCCGCTGTTCGGCGGCGGCGAGGTGCGACTCGACGACCTCGGCACCGTCACCGATACCATCGCCGATCGCCGGACCTTTGCCCGTTTCAACGGTGAACCCGTGGTGGCGCTCGGCATCAAGCGCTCCAAGGGCGCCAGCGACGTGAAGGTGGCCGAGGCCGTGGAGAAGCGCATTGACGCGCTGAAAGCCGCCTACCCCGATGTCGACTTGAAGCTGATCGACACTTCGGTCGAATTCACCAAGGGCAATTACCACGCCGCGATCTCGACACTGTTCGAAGGCGCGATCCTCGCGGTCGTCGTCGTCTTGCTGTTTTTGCGCGACATTCGCGCAACCATCATCGCCGCGATCTCGCTGCCGCTGTCGATCTTCCCGGCGTTCTGGGCGATGGACCTGCTCGGCTTCTCGCTGAACCTGGTCTCCTTCCTCGCCATCACGCTGTCGACGGGTATTCTGGTCGACGACGCCATCGTCGAGATCGAGAACATCGTTCGCCACATGCGCATGGGCAAGTCGCCCTATCGCGCAGCGCTCGAAGCCGCCGACGAAATCGGCCTCGCCGTGATCGCGATCTCGCTGACGATTATCGCGATCTTCGCACCCGCCAGCTTCATGTCGGGGATCGCCGGGCAGTTCTTCAAGCAGTTCGGCATCACCGTGTCGGTGCAGGTGTTCTTCTCGCTGCTCGCTGCGCGCTTCGTCACGCCGGTGCTCGCGGCGTACTTCCTGAAGGATCATCCGCATGAAGATCCGCCGCCCGGCCGCATCCTGCAGGGCTACACCAGGCTCGTGACCTGGTCGGTGCATCACTACTTCATCACCGTATTGATTGGCTTCGGCGTATTCGCCGCGTCGATCTGGAGCATCACGCTGCTGCCACAAGGCTTCCTGCCCGCGCAGGACACCGCGCGCTCGCTGCTGGCGATGGAATTGCCGCCGGGCTCGCAGCTTGCCTATACCGAGAAGGTGACGGAGGAAATCGTCGCCCGCCTGCGCAAGCGGCCCGAGGTGAGGAGCATCTTCGTCGACGGCGGCAGGGTGCCACCGGGAACACAGGAAGTGCGGCGCGCCGCGCTGATCATCAATTACACGCCGAAGGCTGATCGCAAGATCACCCAGCGACAGCTCGAACTCGAGATCAGCCAGGAACTGGAGAACGTTCCGGACATCCGCTTCTGGTTCCTGGACGAGAACGGCCTGCGCGCGATCGCGCTGGTCGTGACCGGGGTCGACAGCAACATCGTCAATAACGTCGCCAGCGAGCTGGCGACGCAGATGAAACGGATTCCGATCGTTGCCAATGTGATTTCGGAAACCTCGCTCGACCGGCCTGAACTGCGAATCCGGCCGCGGGCTGAACTGGCGGCGCGGCTCGGCGTCTCCACCGAAAGCCTGTCGCAGACCATCCGTGTCGCGACCATCGGCGACGTCGGCCCGGCGCTGGCGAAGTTCGACGCCGGCGACCGACAGGTGCCGATCCGCGTCCAGCTCGAAGACAGCGCGCGCAGTGACCTGCAGATGCTGCAGCAATTGCGGGTGCCGCTGGGCCAGCGCGGCGAACGCGGCGGCGTGCCGTTGTCTGTCGTCGCCGACATCCAGCTCGACCAGGGCCCGACCAGCATCAACCGCTATGACCGCGAGCGGCAGGCGACGGTGGCCGCCGATCTCGTCGGCAACGCAGCGCTGGGCGATGCCACCAAGAAGATCGACGACCTTCCGGTCATGAAGAGCCTGCCGAAGGGTGTAAAGGTGAGCCCATCGGGCGACGCCGAAAGTCTGGCCGAATTGTCGGACGGTTTCGCCACCGCCATTACCGCCGGCCTGATGATGGTCTATGCCGTGCTGGTGCTGCTGTTCGGAACGTTCCTGCAGCCGATCACCATCCTGTTCTCGCTGCCGCTCTCGATCGGCGGCGCGATCGTGGCGCTGCTGCTGACCGGCAAGCAGCTCACGACGCCGGTGTGGATCGGGATTTTGATGCTGATGGGCATCGTCACCAAGAACGCCATCATGTTGGTGGAGTTCGCGGTGGAAGCGATCCGCGAGGGCAAGAAGCGCGACGAGGCGATCATCGACGCCGGCATGAAGCGCGCGCGCCCGATCGTGATGACGACGATCGCGATGGCCGCGGGCATGATGCCGTCAGCGCTGGCGTTCGGCGCCGGCGGCGAATTCCGTTCGCCGATGGCGCTCGCCGTGATCGGCGGCCTGATCTTCTCCACCATCCTGTCGCTGGTGTTCGTGCCGGCGATGTTCATGGTGATGGACGATCTCGGCGCGCTGTGCTGGCGCTTCGGCAAGAAGCTGCTGGCGTCAAGCGGCGAAGGCGAGCACGAGCCCGCCGGCCACGGATCGGATCATCACAATGAGCCGCCAGCCAAGGGTCCACCTGCCGTGCCGCCGGCGATGTCGCCTGCGGCGGAGTAACGAGAGCCGCATGGCCTCAAGCGATTCCCGCTATCGATCGCTTTTCCATGCTCTCCGGGATGTGTGCCGGATATGCAAGATTCTACCGCGTCGCGTACGCGATAGAAGATCTTGTACGGGTAACGGACGACAAACAGCACTCGCACTCCGGGATCGTCCGTCCGATAACCACTGAGTGGATGGTCTTTAAGCTTTGCGACCGCTTCGCGAATGCTTGTCGCAACGTTCATAGCGCCCTTAGGTGATCGCTCTCTCAAATATTGAAGTATGCGTTCACGGTCGGAGAACGCCGGGGGCGTATAGCGTACCCTCATCCTTCGTGGCGCTTGTCGGCTTCTGCAATCAGCTCATCCGACACGAACTCCCCGCGATCTGCCTCCGCCAATCCCTTCCCGACTGCTGCCCTCTCGTCGTCCGACATGGTGTAGACGCCGGTCCGGCGTGCCTCGATTTCGCGGGCACACTCGGCAAGTTCCTCCTGGTCCTCCCGGGGCCAGGTCTCGGCATGCTCGACCATTTCCTTGAGCAACTTGTTCATGCGGTCATCATACCACAACAGGTCATGGATGACGACGGAGAGGATCTCAGTCGTTCCGCGCCACCGCCGTCAGCTTGGTCATGTTCTGCAGCAATATCCGTCCGCGCTGCAGGTCCAAAATGCCGTCCTTGCGCCAGAGCTGCAGTTGACGGTTAACGCTCTCGCGGGCGGCGCCGACGAAGACGCCGAGCTGTTCCTGCGAGATGTGCACTTCGGAGCCGAAGTCGGAGGCGAGCGCGCAGAGCCTTCGCGCGAGGCGAACCGGCAGCGGCTGCAGCACCAATTCTTCCATCCGCTCGCTCTGCCAGCGGATGCGCTGGCACAGCAGCATCATGATCTTGATCGCGACCTTGGGCTCGCGTTCCAGGAAGGCCAGGAAATCCTCGCGCCGCAGCACGAACAGTTCCGACGGCTCGCCGGCGGTGGCGTCGGCGGTCCGGCTCTGGCCGTCGAGGACGGCGACTTCGCCGAACAGATCGCCGGGGCCCATGAAATTCAGCGTCAGGCGGCTGCCGTCGGAGGCGCCGGTCTCGATCCGGATCTGGCCACGCCGGACGCCATAAAGAGCATCGCCGGCATCGCCCTTCTGGAACAGCATTTCGCCGAGACCGAGCTGCTCGGTGTGGCAAAGGCCGGAGATGCGCTGCAATTCGTCCGCGCCCAAATCCGCAAACATCGGATTCATTTTCAAGATGACCGCAAATTCGGCCTGTTTGCTCATTGTACTACCTTCCAAAATCAGTCTTGACCCGTCCCCTCAGGCCGTTAGCAAGATTCCCATGCCTATGAGTGTGTCATAAGTCACATAACTTTACAGTACCCCCGGAATATTTTTGGCTTCATTGGGCCCCACCTCTTTCCGGGATAAGCTCGCCTGACCGGTTGCGCGCGCGTACCGCGTGACCGAAATAAGTACCGTTCGCCGCGGTCTGGAATGTCGATATGAGAGCACTGAAAATTGCCGGCGCCGTTATTGGCGCCGTGGTCGTCGTCATCGCGCTGCTGCTTGTGATCGGCATCCCGTCGGGCTTCCTGACGGCGCAGATCCAGGAGCGGGTCGAGCGCGAGACCGGCTACAAGCTCGCGATCAACGGCGGCGCCAGGCTCGGCCTTTGGCCATCGCTCAACATCACGCTGAATGATGTCACGGTGCAGCATCCGAAGGACCGCGACATCAACCGCCATTTTGCGGCCGCTAGCATTGAGGCCGATGTGACGCTCGCCAGCCTGTGGGCAGGCAAGCCGCATATCACCGAGCTCGCGATCATCCGCCCAGTGGCGAATCTGCCGCTGCGCCGCGAGCGCGACAGGGAAGCCAATCCCGCATCGAAGCCTGCTGCCGGCAAGTCATCCGAGGCTTTCACGATCGAGCACATCAGCGTCAGCGGCGGCACTGTCATCCTCTCCAACGTCCGCGACCGCGTCGAGAACAGGATCGAGACCGTCAACGCCGACATCACCATCGCTTCCGACCGCAAGATCGTGCTGACCGGCAATGCCCGCCGCAGCGGCTATCCGCTGAAATTCGAGATCAAGGCGGCACCGCCCGCGGCCCCGATCGAGCGGCAAAATATCCCGACCGAGATCAGGATCGACGCGCCCGATTTGTTGTCCGCCCCGCTTACCGCCAAGGCCGAAGCCCGGCTTAACGGCTCGGTCGTGATGATCAACGCCGTCACCGGCGCGCTCGGCGACGCCGCGTTCAACGGCTGGGCCTCGGTCGATCTGTCGAGCAAGCCGCTGGTGAAGCTCGACCTGGATTTCCAGAAGCTTGCGGTCGCGATGGCGCGCAGCACCGGCAGTACCGCAGGTCAGCCCTGGAGCAGTGCGACGATCGACGTCAACGGCCTCAATTATATCGACCTGCAGGTGCGCATGTCCGCGGCCGAACTCAAGATCGGCGACGCGCGCTTCATCCCCGCCGCGATCGACGCCACGCTCACAGCCGGCGTCCTGAACGCGCAGGTCTCCAACCTTGGCGCCTATGAAGGCACCGCCACGGGCGATCTAACGGCCGACGTCTCCACCGCCAATCCCACCTACGCGATGCGGGCCGACCTCACCGGCGTGCGCGCGCTGCCGCTGCTGGACGGCCTGGCCGATTTCGACAAGATCGACGGCAGGATGCAGGCGAAGGTCAGCGTGCGCTCCTCCGGCACCAGCCAGCGCGCGATCATGTCGAACATGGCCGGCACCGCCTTCATCGTGTTCCAGGACGGCGCCATCAAGGGGCTCAATGTCGCGCAGATGATCCGCTCACTGACGGCCAGCACCTTGTCGGGCTGGCAGGCGAGCGAGGAGAAGGCGACCGACCTTTCGCAATTGTCGGCGTCGTTCAAGATCGACAAGGGCCAGGCGCAGACCACCGATCTCAATCTGGTCGGCCCGCTGGTCAAGATGACCGGCGCGGGCACCATCGATCTCGGCACCAAGCAGATCGGGTTCCGCGTCGAGCCAAAGCTCGTGATGACCACCGAAGGCCAGGGCCGCCTCAGCGATCCGGTCGGGCTCGGCGTCCCCGTGATGATCTCCGGCCCGTGGGGAAGCCCACGGATCTATCCGGAGATGCAGGGCATCCTCGACAATCCCGACGGCGCCTATGCCAAGCTGAAGGAGATGGGTAAGGGCCTGTTCGGCGAGAAGGGCGCGGGCATCGGGGCTGCGATCGGCAACCTGCTCGGCGGGCAGCAGGGAGCGGCCGGCGGACAGCAAGGTGGCGCCGGCGGGCAGGCTGGAACCCAGCCGAGCGGTCCACTCGGCGGCCAGCTGGGCGAGACCCTCGGCAATCTGTTGCAGAAGGGGATGAGCGGCCTCGGCCAGAGCCAAGGCCAGGGTGGCCGGCCGGGCGGCCAGCGCAGCATCCCGAGCCCCACCTCGCCCGCCGAGGCGTCGACCGAGCCGACCCAAGCCACGCCGACCCAAGACGCTTCGGCCGCTGAGCCCATCCCTCCTGGGCCGCCGGGTGAGGCGACCGCCCAGCAGGACAGTCAGCCAATGAACGACGTGCTGCGGCAGCTTTTCAACCGCTGAGGCGCCACTCGCTCGCCCCGCCGCAAGCGGGGCGAGGTTAGCCAAGCCCGGGCATGACGAATCCCCGGCGATTCCTGCCCATAATTGGTGCTAACCATGTGGGCGGACCCACAATCCCTGCCCCCAATTCATGCTAAACAAGCCCCGATGCCGGGGCTGCCGAGGCAGGCCGGCGCAGTGAAATGCCGATGCGCGCGCGCAAGCCGCGGCGCACGAGGGTCCGGATGAACGAGGTCAAGGACAGAGCAGGGTTCCTGCGCGAAGGGCTGTTCGCCAAATACGTCGTAGCCCTGGTCGGCCTCGTCGTGTTCGTGCTGGCGGTCAACGGCGCGATCGAAACCTGGATCACCTACCGCGGCATCAAGAGCTCGCTCAACGACGGCATGAGCGAGAAGGCGGAAGCGACCGCCAAGCGGATCCAGCAATCGCTGTCCGACCTCGAGCGGCAGATTTCCTGGGTGACACGCGCCTCCTCCGACACCCGCGACAAGCGCCGCGACGATTACGCGCAATTGCTGCGGCAGGTGCCACAGGTCAGCCAGCTCTCGCTACTCAACGCCCAGGGCCGCGAACAGCTCCGCATGACGCGCCAGACCGTCACGCTCGACAGCAACGCAGATTTCTCCCGCGATGTGAGGCTGGCCGAGACCCTCTCGCGCGGCACCAGTTTTGCGCCGGCCTACCTCCGCGGTGAGCGGCCGTTCACGTCGATCGCGCTGTCGCATGCCGACGGCAGCATCACCATCGCCGAGATCGACCTCGACTTCCTGTCAGAGTTCTTGATCGATGCCCAGGTTGGCAAGGTGGCGTTTGCCTATGTCACCGACGCCAAAGGCGACGTGCTGGCCGCCTCCTCGACCGGGCCCGAGGTCGGCAAGAATCTGTCGAAGCTGCCGCAGGTCCAGGCCGTCAGCAGGCCCGGCGGCGTGGCGCCAGCTTCGGGCACCGATATCAAAGGCAACGCGGTGCTGACGACGTCGAGCCTGGTGCCGAAACTCGGCTGGCACGTGTTCTTCGAGCAGGAGACGGCGCAGGCACTGACGCCGATCCGCGACCAATTGGTGCGGATCGCGCTGCTGATCGGGCTCGGCCTCGTGGTCGCGATCATCGCCGGCACCATCATGGCGCGGCGCATGCTGGTGCCGATCACGGCGCTGCGGGCCGGCGCGCGGCGTCTCGGCGCCGGCGATTTCGGCCACCGTATCGACGTGAAGACGTCGGACGAACTGGAGGAGCTGGCCAACCAGTTCAACGGCATGGCTGGGCAGCTCGCCGAGACCTATTCGAACCTCGAAGCCAAGGTGAACGAGCGGACGCGGGATCTGGCGCAATCGATCAACGAGCTCAAGGTGCTCGAGGAGGTCGGCCGCGCGGTCGCCTCCTCGCTCGACCTCAACGCCGTACTGCCCACCGTCGCCGCGCGGGCGCTGGAAATCACCCATGCCGACGCCGTGCTGATCTACGGTTATGACGCCGGCAACCATCAGTTCAACCTCACCGAATCGATCGGCATCGACCAGGCGGCCGAAGGCGGCCACCGCGCCATCGACGCCGACAACTCCCCGCTCGGCGAGGCCGCCAGCACCGGCGAACCGATCGCCCTTCCCCAACTCGGCGCGATATCGGAACATCCGCTGCGCGACGTCGCCCTCCAAGCCGGCTTCAACTCCGTGCTGGTGGTGCCGCTGGTCGACCAGACCGGCATTCTCGGCTCGCTGGTGGTGCTGCGGCAGAACGCGGGCGAGTTCTCCGGCAATTTGATCGGCCTGATGAAGACCTTTGCGCACCAGGCGGTGCTGGCAATGCGCAATGCGCGGCTGTTCACCGAAGTGGACCACAAGAGCCGCGAGCTTCAGGACGCCAACAGCATTGTAAGCCAACAGGCCCGCAAGCTGCAGGACCAGACCGACCAGCTCAAGGACTGGAATAAATCGCTGGAGGAGCGCGTCGAGACCCAGCTCGGCGAGATCGAGCGCATCCGGCGGCTGGAACGTTTCCTGGCGCCGCAGGTGGCGCAACTGATCGCCTCCTCCGACGGCCATGAGGGCCTGCTCGACAGCCACCGTCGCGAGGTCACGGTGGTGTTCTGCGATCTGCGCGGCTTTACGGCGTTCACCGAGACCACCGAGCCGGAAGAGGCGATGAACGTGCTGCGCGAATATCACGCAGCGCTGGGCGAACTGATCTTCAAGTATGAAGGCACGCTCGACCGCTATGCCGGCGACGGCGTGATGATCCTGTTCAACGCGCCGATCCAGTTCGACGACCACACCGCGCGCGCCGTGCGGATGTCGGTCGAGATGCGCGACACCATCGGGCAACTGACCGAGAAGTGGCGCAACCGCGGCCACAATCTCGGCTTCGGCATCGGCATTGCGCTGGGCTACGCCACGCTCGGTCAGATCGGTTTCGAGCAGCGGCTGGAATACGCCGCGATCGGCAGCGTCACCAATCTGGCGTCACGGCTGTGCGACGAAGCCAAGGCCAACCAGATCGTGGTGAGTAGGCGCGTCTACGGCATGGTCGAGCCATGGGTGGAGGGCAAGCCGATCGATGATTTGAATCTGAAGGGATTCAATCATCCGATTCTGGCGGCCGAGATTTTGACGTGGCGCGAGGAGGTCGACAACGTCGTCGATGCCACGTCGGCCGCCGTGCGGATGAAGAAAAAGTCTTAGTCGTCACTGCGAACGCAGGGACCCATATCGCGTGATCTGTCGATAGGGCAGAGCCGTAGACGCCTTTCACAACACATCGGCCGGTGGCTATGGGTCCCTGCGTTCGCTGGGACGACACCGAATGTGCCGCCCGCTCGTTTCAAATTTCAAGCAGCCAGGTTCACTCTCTTCGCGTCATACGAGCGCTTCGCGAGACGAGCGAAGCGCTCCCGCAACAGCGGCTGAACGCCGACAATAAATCCTACCCGCCCCGTCAGTGCCAGCCGGGCTGCTGCATTCGCGCGCGGGTCTGGGCCAGTTCTTCGAGCCTGCTGTCGATCTCCGAGCGGGCCATGGCGAGATCCTTGAGCTGGCGGTCGTCGAGCCGGTACAGGGCCAGGCGCGTGGCGTGGCGCTCGTGGCGCGCGATGACCGCTGCGAAGAAGCGGTTGGCGAGACGGCGGCCGCGCGCCAGCCAGATTGCGGTTCGCCAGGCCAATGGCCTGGTGGCGGAGGTCGAAATGGTGGTCAGCATGGTCATGGCTGTGTTCTTCAATGAATGGCCGAGGCCGTTAAGCTTGCCTGTCTTTCTATCGAAGGCCTGCTGCCAGCATGGTGTCAGCAGGCTTCGGTGTGTCTGTCAGAAGGCGCAAAAAGCACTGGGCATGGGCCGAATGGAAAAATAAATTAGGGACGCAATGCACCGCACTGCCGGCAGGACGCACCCGCCGGCGATGCAAGGCCGATAGCGCGTCAGGCCACTTTTCGGCCGGCTGCGAGCTCCTTGACGGCTTCCGTGGTCAGAGCCTGCCCGCCGATGCCCCATTCGCCGCTCGCGACTTCGGAAATCTTGACCCAGGTGACGCCGCGCATGGCCTCGCCTTCGATCGACACCATGGCGTCGGTGAGCTTGGTGATCATCTGGCGCTTCTGTTCGGCATTGAACACGTTCTCGATAACGTGAACCTCTATCAACGGCATGTCGTTCTCCTTGATGCGCCTCGCGGAAGCGATGGCAGCATCAACATGCCCTTAACAGCCGGCAAAGACTTTGAGACGGCTGTGATTTACCGTCCAGACGCGCTTGAGATATCGCCGCGAAACTATTTCAGGCCCGCGCGCCGAAACCCTTCCACGTAATGCGCCTTGTCGGCGTCGTGCTCGAACGGCAGTTCGCTGGCCAGCCAGGCGAGCGTGAGGTTGGGCTGGGCGCGGCGGAGGCCCGCAAGCGCGACCTTGGCGGCGTCCTCGCCGCCGGCCATGCCGAGGGCCGCCGTCAGCACGCGGTGGGCGCCGACAAAGTCGGTGCGCTGCCGCAGCCCTTCGCGCGACAGGCGGATCGACTCGGCGTAATTCCCGCCGATATACTGGCAATAGGCGGCAACGCCGCAATAGATCGCAGCAAAGGGATCACGCGGCGAGAGTTTCAGCGCCTCGCGTGCGGCGCGATCGCCCTCCTCCCAGCGCCCGCGATAGGACAGCGCCACGCCGTAAATGCCACGCGCGGGCGAGAAACTGGGGTTGAGCCGCAGCGCCAGCTCGAATTCGGCGAGGCAATCGTCGAAGCGCCGGTAGAACAGATAGACGCTGGCGAGCGCATAATGCGCCCAGGCGTCCTCACTGTCGGCGCGGATCGCCGCCAGCGCCGCGCGCTCGGCCACCGGAACGGCTTTGGACATTTCCTCCCAACCCATATGGGCGGCGAACGTGTGGCAGGCCGCCAGCAAGGAAAGCGCCTGGCCGTAAGCGGGATCGACGGCGATCGCCTTTTCCAGAAGCGCCTGCGCCACCAGATTGTCCTGCCGCGTCACGCGCCAGTAATGCGACAGCGCCCGCATGACGAGGCCCCACGCATCCATGTTGTCGGGCGTCTTGCGCCGGGCCCTGAAATTCTCGGCGGCGTAGAGCTGCGGCTCGATTGCCGCGACGACGGCCTGGGTGATTTCGTCCTGCACGGCGAATACGTCGGCGAGATCGCGGTCGTAGCGCTCCGCCCAGAGGTGACTGCCGGTGGCCACGTCGACGAGCTGGGCGGCGATGCGGACGTGGTCGCCGTCCTTGCGCACGCTGCCTTCGACGACGTAACCGACGCCGAGCTCCTCGCCGATCTGCTGGTGGTGGACGGATTTCTGCTTGTAGATGAACGAGGAATTCCGCGCGATCACATAGAACCAGCGCAGCTTCGACAGCGCGGTAATGATGTCCTCGCTGATGCCTTCGGAAAAATATTCCTGCTCCTGCTCGCCGGACAGGTTGGCAAAGGGCAACACGGCAATCGCGGTGCGATCGAGCGCCGGCAGCGGCGGATGCAGCAGCTCGCCCGTGAGATCGAGCGGCTGGAGCGCGGCAGCGTGCGCAGCACTACCGTTCACGCCTTTCGGCTGCACGTCGCCGACGAAACGAAAGCCCTTTCGCGCCAGGGTGCGGATCATGATCTGATCCTTGCCGCTGTCGCCGACCGCCCGGCGCGCGGCGTTGATCCGGCTCGTCAGCGTGGATTCGGAGACGATGCGGCCATCCCACACCGTCTCGATCAGATCGTCCTTGGTGACGACATGGTCGCGGTTTTCGATCAGATGTACCAAGAGATCGAACACCTGCGGCTCGACCGCCACGCTTTCGCCGCCGCGGGTCAGCTCGCGAAGCTCGACATCAAGCACATGGTCGGAAAAGTGAAATTGCACAGCTTCATCCCGGTTAAATCATCACAGATCAATTTGTCCCGCACACGAAGAATAGCTAGAGCGAATTTACTGTCAGAAATGTGTGAGAAATCTCACAGTTTAGAAATCTCACTGAAAAATGAGGGTGGTCTCAAGGCAAAATCAGCGCGGCATCAGAAGTCTTTAGGTCCTGACAGGGTCATGTTCGGTTCATCGCGGCCCCATTCCGTGGCTGCATGACACCGAAGGAGACATCGATGGCCGGCCAGACCGCGACCGCAGCGACCACGATCCAAGCCGATTCCGCCCCGCCCGCCCCGGACCTCGCCGCCCTCAAGACGCGCCAGCAGGCCGCATGGTCATCAGGCAATTACGCCATTGTCGGCGCGACGCTGCAGATCGTCGGCGAGGAGCTCTGCGAAGCGCTCGATCTCAAGGCCGGATCAAAAGTGCTTGATGTCGCCGCCGGCAACGGCATGGCTAGCCTCGCCGCGGCGCGGCGGTGGTGCGACGTCACCTCGACCGACTACGTGCCGGCGTTGCTGGAGCGCGGTCAAGCGCGCGCCGCCTCGGAAGGCTGGCAGATCGAATTCAGGGAAGCCGACGCGGAAAACCTGCCGTTCGACGACAACAGTTTTGACACGGTGCTCTCCACCTTCGGCGTCATGTTCACGCCGAACCAGGACCGCGCAGCCGCCGAGCTGATGCGGGTCTGCAAGCCCAAGGGCAAGATCGGCCTGGCGAACTGGACGCCGGAAGGTTTTATCGGGCAGGTCTTCAAGACGCTCGGCAACCATCTGCCGCCCCCCGCCGGGGCCAGATCGCCAGCAGTGTGGGGAACCAGCGCGCGGCTGACCGAAATGTTCGACGCGGGCGCGCGGTCGATCCGGGCGGAATCGCGCCTGTTCAAGTTCCGCTACCGCTCGCCTTCGCACTTCCTCGACGTGTTCAAGACCTATTACGGCCCGGTGCTGAAAGCGTTCGCCGCGCTGGAGCCGGCGAAACAGGAAGAGCTGCATAACGATCTGCATGCCCTGATCGTTCGCATGAACCGCTCCGGCGACGGCACCATGGTCGTGCCCAGCGAATACCTCGAGGTCGTCATCACCAAGCGGTGAAATCGAGCCACTCGAAAAATTTCCAGCGGGACCATTCGCGAGGTCCCGCTGACTATCTGCCCCATAAAAACCAGGAATATTTCGATGACCAATGTGATTCAGATTTCGCGCGCGGAGCGCGACCAGGAAACCGACAAGGCTTGCGTCGTGGCGCTGCATTGCTCGCTCGGCTCTGGCCGGCAGTGGAAGACGCTCGCCGACGAACTCGGGCGCAGCCATCGGTTTTTCGCCCCCGATATCTCGGGCTACGGCGCCAATGGATGCGCGCTGGACCTGCCGCTGACGATCGCGGAAGAAATCCGGGCAATCAGCGGCACGCTCAACGACGCGGAGGGCCCGATCCATCTGGTCGGTCATTCCTATGGCGGCGCGATTGCGTTCGGGATCGCGACCCGTTCGACGTTTGCGCACAGGGTGCGCAGCCTGACGCTGATCGAGCCGGTGCTGCCGACGCTGTTGTGCGACAGCGATGCGGACCGCAGGCTGCACGCCCGCTTCGCGCAGGTCGCGCGGGACGTTTCCGAGGACATCTGGAATGGATCGGTGCTCGAGGCGATCGACCAGTTCATGGCGTTCTGGAACGGGTCCGGTCCGCAGGATCCGCTACCGGAAAGCGCGCGCCTGCGCATGATCGAGCGCGCCCACAAGCTTGCCTTCGATTTCACGGCGGCGTTCGCCGAGGAAAATGTCGCGGCCGCGGCAGCCTCGCTTCGCATTCCGACGCTGCTGTTTTCGGGCGGGCTGTCGCCCTACGTCACCCAGCGCATCGTGCAGCGGCTTGGCGAGATCATCGACCGCGCCGAGGTCCGGCATCTACCGGCCGCAGGTCATATGCTCCCGCTCACCCACGCGTCGTCGGTCAATCCCGCGATCGCTGCGCATATCGCCCGCGCCGACGAACTCGCAGCCGTTCCGCTGGCGCTCGAAGCGACGCTGGCGGCGGCGGCGGGTGCAGAGGGGTGACTTCTTGGCGCTTGGCGCGCGTGCGGACCTTCTGGTAACGGTTGAGAGACCGAAACTGGAAACGAAATGCCGATGACCATCCGCGCGCGCGACCTTTCGCCCAGACTGGCCCCCCTGATCGCAGCGGGGATGTTCTGCCTGTTTTCCTGCCCGCTCCTTGCCGCAGACGAGGAGGCGCCGGCGAAGGGCGCCGCCGTCACCGTGCTCAAGGCCGCAAAAGCCTGTTTCGCCAACATCGTCGAGGTGTCCGGCACCATTATTCCGCGCGAGGAGAACCAGGTGCGCCCCGAACGGATCGGGCTGAAGGTCTCCGAAGTGATGGTGGATGCGGGCGACAGTGTCACCGCAGGCCAGGTGCTGGCGCGGCTGACGCTGCCCGAGGGCGGGCAGATCGCGGTGCAGGCGCCGGTGGGCGGGGTAATCTCAGCCTCGACGGCGTCCGTCGGTGCGATGGCCTCGGGCAAGGGCGAGGCGTTGTTCTCGATCATCACGCGCGGCGAGTTCGATCTCGTTGGCATGGTGCCGACGCGCGACATCCAAAAGCTTCAGGTCAACCAGACCGCGCGGATCAAAGTAATCGGCGCCGGCGAGGTCGACGGCAAGGTGCGGCGGCTGTCAACCACGGTGGAGCCGAACAGCCAGCTCGCGCAGGTGTTCCTCAGCGTCACCACCAACCGCCGCCTGCTGGTGAATTCAAGCGGCCGTGCGCAGATCAAGACCGGGCAGAGTTGCAGCGTCTCGGTGCCGCTCACAGCTATCCTCTACGGCTCCGCCGGCACCGTGGTGCAGGTGGTGCGCCGCGCACGCGTCGAAACGCGGCGGGTGGAGACCGGGCTGATGTCGGCCGGACAGGTCGAGATCACATCGGGGCTGACCGAGGGCGACATCGTCGTGGCCCGCGCCGGCGCGCTGCTGCGCGAAGGCGATCCGGTGCGCGCGGTGACGGCGAGCGCGGACCCGAAATAGGTAACAACCAGCGGCAGACAGCGTTCACGATAAAAAAGCCCCGGCTGCGGCCGGGGCTTTTTTGTTTTGAATGCCGTGTCCGATGGCCGCGTCTTACCCGCCGATGCGGACGTCTTCCAGGAGCGACGACGACACCTGCGGCACCTGCTCGCCGTCGGAGGCGCGGGAGACGGAGATGCGGGTCTTGTTGAAGGCGCTGGCCGCGCTCACTTGCGAATTCAAATTGTTCAGGAGCTCGGTCACCAGCACGCTGTACTGGCCCTTGCCATCGTCGGCCACCTTGCCCGGCGTCGCCGAGGTCAGGATCAGCGCGTTTTCCGGCGTGGAGATCGGGGCGAGGCCGTGGGAATAGGAGCGGAAGCGGCGCTCATAGGGGTTGCGGCGGGAGGCGTCGACCACGACGAGCTTGGCCTTGGCGCCCTTCTCGTTCATCGCGTCCAGCACCTGTTCGATCGAGACGCCGTCGCGGCGAACGTCGGCTTCCTTCCAGATCGCGGCATCGACCGGGATCATGAAACTCTCGCGGCCGACCTGGACGCCATAGCCGCCGAAGAACAGCATCGCCACGGTGTCCTGCTTGATCTTGGCCTTCAGGCGGACGATGGCGCGGGCCATGTCGTCCTTGGTGGCGTCCTCGACCACGTCGACGTCAAAGCCCTTAGCGCGCAGCGCGGCGGTGAGGCCGCGGGCATCGTTGATGGGCTGGGAAAGCGGCGCTGACGCATCCGGGTAATGGCCGTTGCCGATCACGAGCGCAACGCGGCTGGCCGTGGTGCCGATCGAGCCGGTGTGTTCGGTACCGATCGCCTTGGCGGCGTCGAGCGAACGCTTGTTCAGCGCGGCATGGGCGCCGATCGCCAGCGACACCACGCCTGCGAAAGCAACGGCAATGGTGACGGTGCGGCGGGAGATCCGGAGCTTACCAAGGTTCATCGCGTTACCATCCCAACGTTTTGTCCAAAGGCACCAAGCAAGACCGCGCGAGTTCGTCGCGTGAGGGCCTGTTCAGCTTTGAAGGGGTTGCAGGGTATGTGACGACCAATTGCGCTGATTTTGCGGCACTGCAACAACCCGGCTTTTAGCCTGCCGGCCCTTCCCGAACAACCTCATTTGACGCATGGACCCCCACGCCCGCAGATAGTGGTGGAAAGTTAATTTCACTTAAGTGATCTGCATCACATTTGTGTTTTTCGCGGATTTGTATAGTTTTCAACGGCTTGCAGGCCCGATCCGGCCGGCGGTGGCCGCCTTTTGCGATTTCATGCTTAACGCGGCCCTTCCTTCACCGTTCCGGCGGAAAGAAACTGCATGGGTTTCCACAACATCGCCGGCGCCGCCTTCCGGGCGCTGACCGCGCGGAAAGACGGCCCGTCGCTGTACGACGTCTGCGATCCCGTACTGCTGAAATACCGCGGCGGCGACCCTCATCTCGGCAAGTTCTATCGGACCGCGCTGGGCAATCCGGCGCTGCGGCCGTTGCTGCGGCGGACCGGGCTACCCGCGCTGCGGGACGAAAAGCGGCTCGGCGCCCTGCAGGAGGCGCTGCGGCGGGCGCGCGACGAGGCCGTGCCGGACTGGGCCGCGGTCGGCGCGCCGATCGCCGAGCTGATGGCAGATATCGGGGTGAACCATCCCTCCCCGCAGCCGGTGGCGGCTGCTGGCCGAGCGCCTGACGGCAGCGAGATCGATCGGGTGATCCGGCGCTGCGCCGCGCATCTGCTGGGCTCGTTTTCCAAGAACGGCTTCATTCCGACCTACGCCGCCTTCAACCTGATCGGCGACGCCGACATGGGGGGGCGCGAAATGCTGATGGCGCTGACCGGGCTGAACTCGCGCGGCTACAAGAACTCGACATTGCTGTTCAGCCTGGCGCGGATCTTCATCGCGCATTCGCCGGCCCGCGACCTGATCAACCCGCCCTGGACGGGGATCGCCGAGCCGATGTGGCAGCCGATGCAGATCCGCCACCGCTCGGCCTATTACGACGCCTTCTTCACCGAGGCGCTGCTGAGTTATGTCGAGACCGGCCTCGCGTCTGCCGACGAGGCTGCGGCATCGCGGCGCGCGATCGCGGACATGGTCGATTTCTGCCTGAAGACCTCAGCGGAGGAAGTGTTCTCGCATGACGGCTCGACGGTGCGCGTCGTCACGGCCTTGGCGCCGCTGCCGCATCCGCGCTTCTCGCGCTTCTTCGCCCAGATCAAGCAGGATCTGGGTTTCGGCATCTACGTGCCGGACTGTGACACCACCGCGTGCTCGTTCTCAGCGGCTACCCAGGCCGGTTCGACCGATCCGATCCTCGACCAGCCGCTGCTGGATTTCTACCGCGGCTACCAGGTGCGCGAGGGCGCCAACGAGCCGCGCGTCACCGTGCCCTTGAACGACCACATCGATTACGAGGGCGGCGTCGTCACCTGGATCGACAATCTGGCGGGCGAGCGGCCGTACGGCAACGACCTCGATCCCACCCTCAATCTCGATATTCTCGAAGTGTCGTTCCGCAATCTGAAGCGCTGGAACATCCTGGAGACGCCGCAGCGGCTGGAGATGGTGCATCGCATTCTGGGCTTCCAGCGGCGGCTGGTCGAAACCGGCGCGTTCAGGAATCCGCGCTCGCACATCTATTACCTCCCGGAACTCTACTCCGCCTATTTCGGCCGCTGCCATGCCGCGTTCATGGCGTTGCCCGATGCGGCGCGGCGGGCGATCGATCCGGACGGCGCGTTCGCGTTCATCCGGGGCAAAGTGCTGGCCTATGTCGAGGGTGAATTGATCGCGCGCGAGATGAACGCCTTCGACGCCGCGCTGGCGCTGATGGCGCTGGCGCATCTCGGCGCCGACGTTTCGACCTTCACGCCGGCGCTGAACTGCATCACGGCCCAGGTCGGCGAAGGCGGCAGGCATGGGCCGTACAAGGCCTATGAATGGAACAAGATGAAGACGCCGACGCGGATCCTGGTCGGTGGCCCAGAGGTGACCTCGGCGTTCGTGTTGATGGGGCTGGCGCTGGCAAGAAAGGCGATGGTGAAGTCGTAGGGTGGGTTAGGTGAAGCCGTAACCCACCAGCTTCCTCGCCAGGCCGAAAGATTTCGGTGGGTTACGCTTCGCTAACCCACCCTACGAAGCGCTGCGCAATGACGGGAAGTTGAAACGATGCGACGTTCCGGCTCTGGCAAGATCGCGCCATTGTCCGCACTATCCGCAACATTCCGCTGCTGGGACCGCCGATGAATTTTCGGAAATTGCTGTCCGCGCTTTTCCTGCTGTCGCTCCCCGCCATGGCGCAGGCGGCTGACATCAGCGGCGTGCCGAAAATCCGCGAAGGCGACCATCTCCAGATCGGCAACAGCCGCATTCGTTTGGGCGGCATCGACGCGCCGTCCGTCGATCAGCTCTGCCTCAACACCAAGAGCGAGCGCTGGGCCTGCGGCGCCGCCGCGCGCGACGAACTGATCAAGCGTTTCGGCGGCAAGAACTGGACCTGTCATATCAGGGGCGTCACCGACCGCCGCGGCCGCACCGTGGCGCGCTGCGAGGCCGACGGCGAGGACATCCAGAAATGGCTGGTGGCGAACGGCTGGGCGCTGGCGCTGACGCGGGTCTCGCGCGACTACGAGGGCGACGAGAAGGCCGCGCGCGAGGCCAAGGCCGGGATGTGGCAAGGCGCGTTCATCGCGCCGTGGGACTGGCGCGTCCGCAACAAGAAGACCGCCATTCTCGGCGCCATCACCCCGCCGGAAAATGCCAGGGCGATCCTGCTGGCGTCGGCGTCGGGATCGAGCGCGCCCTCGCCCGACTGCACCATCAAGGGCAACGTCAACCGCGCCGGCGAATGCATCTTTCACCAGCCGACCAGCCGCTGGTATGCGAAGATCGAGATGCAGATTTCAAAGGGTACGCGCTGGTTCTGCTCGGTCGAGGAGGCCGAAGCCGCCGGCTGCCGCGAGACACGTCGGTAGTTTTTGTTTAACCTCACCGCGCAAGAACGGGGCGAGGGAGGACGAACGGCAGTGCCGGAAAATCCAACCGATCAACAATTGGGACTGCCGCGAAAAAAGCGCGGCGGGGTGCGGCGTGCGACGATGTTCACGCTCGCCATCCTGGGCGGCTACGGCCTGCTCGCTTATCTGGTGCTGCCGGAGTTCTGGACGCATTACGAGCATCAGCGCGGGCTTGCCAGCATGCCGATGGTGACGCGGACCGGGCAGGGCATTCCCGGCGATCCCATGAATGTCGGGCTGATCGGCGACATCGGCGACGTGGTCTGCGCGATGCACGCGGCGGGCTGGTATCCGGCCGACCGGATCACACTGAAATCATCGATCGAGATCGTTGGCAGCGTGCTGCTCGACCGTCCCTATCGGGACGCGCCGGTGAGCAACCTCTATTATCTCGGCCGCCGCGAGGATCTTGCCTATGAAAAGCCGATCGGGGCCAGCGCCGACCGCCGCAACCATGTGCGCTACTGGAAGGTGCTGGAAAGCGGCGAGGAAAAGCGGCCGGTCTGGCTTGGGGCAGCGACCGAGGATCGCGGCGTCGGCGTCAGCAGCTACACCGCTGCCGTGACGCACCACATCAGCCCCGATCTCGACGCCGAGCGCGCGCTGCTTGCGGCCGATCTGGAAAACGCCGGCATGGTCGAGGCGAAATATCAGGTCACCGGCATCGGGCCGACGATTGCCGGCCACAACGGCGGCGGCGACCTCTATTACACCGACGGCGAGATCTGGGTGCTACGGCTGGTTGAAGCCTGCAAAAAGCGCGAGGGGCCGGCGGTGACGATCCCGAGCCCGCCGGCGACCGAATTGAAGGACCAGATCTGGCGCGCGATCGCGAAAGCGGTGGGGAAATAGGCATGCGCTTGTCGTGCTTGTGAAGAGCAATGAGTGCAATTTGACGTTTTTTGCGGCTCTGGATTGCTTCGCTACGCTCGCAATGACGGTTCCGATCGAATATTGTCCCGGCAGAACCTCATGCGCTTCGATCCAGCGTGCTTGCCTATAAGGAAAACCAAAAAATGACCGTTCGCGCGGGCCGGGAATTTCTGGCCATCCCGGGACCTACCACCATGCCCGACGAAGTGCTGCAGGCGATGCATCGCCCGGCGCTCGACATCTATTCCGACCAGATGGTGCAACTGACCGAGAGCCTGCTCGCCGATCTCTCAAAACTGTTCGCCACCAAGGGCCAATCCTACATCTACATCGCCAACGGCCATGGCGCATGGGAAGCCACGCTCTCCAACGTGCTGTCGCGCGGCGACAAGCTGCTGGTGCTGGAAAGCGGACGTTTTGCGATCGGCTGGGGCAATGCGGCCGCCGCGATGGGGGTCGATGTCGAGGTGCTCAAGGGCGACTGGCGCCGCGCGATCCGTCCCGCCGAAGTCGAGGCGCGGCTGAAGCAGGACAAGGATCATACCATCAAGGCGATCGTCGCTGTACAGGTCGATACCGCGTCGGGCGCCTATAACGACATCGAGGCGATCGGCAAGGCGATCAAGTCAAGCGGCCATCCGGCGCTGTTCATGGTCGACACGGTCGCTTCGCTCGGCTGCATGCCGTTCGAGATGGACAAATGGGGCATCGATGTCGCGATGTCCGGTTCGCAGAAGGGCCTGATGACGCCGCCGGGCCTCGGCTTCGTCGCCGCCAACGACCGCGCCCGCGAAGTGCACAAGAAGGCCAACCTGCGCACGCCCTATTGGGACTGGACCGAGCGCGAAGGCAGCGAGCACTACCGCAAATATGCCGGCACCGCGCCGGTGCATCTGCTGTTCGCGCTGCGCAAGGCGATCGACATGCTCCATGTCGAGGGACTCGAGAACGCCTTTCTGCGGCATCGCCTGCTCGCCGAAGCGGTGCGCCGCGCGGTGGCGGCGTGGTCCGAAGGCCAGGTGCTCGGCTTCAACATTGCGGAAGCCAATGAGCGCTCCAACACGGTGACGACGGTGACGATGAACGGTGCCGATCCGGCCGCGCTGCAGCGCTACTGCAAGGAAAAATGCGGCGTGGTGCTCGGTACCGGGATCGGCGACCTCTCCGGCCAGGCGTTTCGCATCGCCCATATGGGCCATGTGAATGCGCCGATGATTCTGGGTACGCTCGGCGTCATCGAGGTCGGCCTCAACGCGCTGAATATTCCGCACGGCAAGGGCGGAACCGAAGCCGCGATCGAATATCTCGGCGAGAACGTCGGGGAGTAAGCCCCGACCTGCATCGCTTGTAGGATGGGTAGAGCGAAGCGAAACCCATCAGCCGGGACCCGTGGCTGCGATGATGGGTTTCGCTTCGCTCTACCCATCCTACGGCCTGTGTCTCTCACGATGTGAAATCCTGCGCGCAATTGCGCCACACGCGCGGACGACTGCCGGCTTTCCCAACTCAACTCCCTTTCCCATCGCGTTTTTGTCCGTATACTGGCATACCAAGCCGGGCGCTGATCCGTGCAGGAACGAAAGCGTGGGAGTGAGCGATTGGCGTCGGTGGATTTGCGTGGCCTGACCAAGCGATTTGGACCGCTTGCGGTGGTCGATAATGTCTCCTTGAAAATCGACCATGGACAACTGGTCTGCCTGCTCGGCCCGTCCGGCTGCGGCAAGACCACGACGTTGCGGCTGATTGCGGGTTTCCTGGAACCTTCCGACGGCGAGATCCATGTCGGCGAGCGGCTGGTGTCGTCGAAGGCGCGCACGCTGCCGCCCGAACAGCGCAACATGTCGATGATCTTCCAGAGCTACGCGCTGTGGCCGCACATGACCGTGACCGAAAACATCGTCTACGGCCTGCGGCTGCGCAAAATGGACCGCGACACCATCGCGAAGAAACTGGCGGCTATCCTGGCCACGACAAAACTGGAAGCGCTGGCGCAGCGCTATCCCGGCGAACTCTCCGGCGGACAGCAGCAGCGCGTGGCGCTGGCGCGCGCGCTGATCGTCGAGCCGCAGACGCTGCTGCTCGACGAGCCGCTGTCCAACCTCGACGCCAATTTGCGCGAGGAAATGCGGTTCGAAATCCGACGGCTGCACGACGAATATCGCTACACCACCGTCTATGTCACCCACGACCAGTCCGAGGCCATGACCACGGCCGACCTGATCGCGGTGATGAATGGCGGACGGATCGACCAGCTCGGCACGCCCGAGGACATCTACGCCCGCCCCGAGTCCGAGTTCGTGGCGCGCTTCATCGGCGCCAGCAACGTCATCAAGGGCACCGCGCTTGACGCCAACCATGTCGACTTTGCTGGGGCGACGTTGAAGGTGGTCGGTGCGCCGCTGACATCGGGCCAAAGCGCCGTGGTTGCGATCCGCCAGCACGATATCGAACTGTCGACGCAGGCGCCGGCTTCGCCCGCGAATGCCATCAAGGGCGTCGTCACGCGTCAGGTCTATCTCGGCGCCGCGCGCGACTACATGGTGGAGGTGGCCGACGGCACCAGTCTGCGCGCCACCACGCCGACCGAAGTCAGTGTGCAAAAAGGCGGCGAGGTCTGGCTGACGCTGCCGCCCGAGCGCTGCCGGGCGCTGAGCCGGTAACAACAACAAGAAACGGGAGGACGCGATGAAGGGACGAAAACTTTCCAGACGCGACATCCTGCAAGGCACGGCCACGCTTGCCGCCGGCGCCGTGTTCGCCTCCCCGGTTCGGGCCCAGACGCCGGAGCCGGTCGCGATCACGCCGGCGCTGGTGGAAGCGGCGAAGAAGGAAGGCAAGCTGATCCTGTATTCGTCGATGGACCTGCCGGTCGGCGAAAAGCTCGGCAAGGCGTTCGAAGCCGCCTATCCCGGCGTCGCCGTGCAGATCGAGCGTTCCGGGTCGGAGCGGCTGTTCCAGCGGATCGACCAGGAATTCGGTTCAGGCATCCGCGCAGCCGATGTGATCACCACCTCGGATGCATCGCACATCATCAGCTGGAAGCGGAACAAATGGCTGGCGCCATTCGTATCGGAAGATATGGTCCGGCATTTTCTCCCCGAGTACCGCGACCCCGACGGCATGTCCGCCACGTCGCGGATCTATCTGTCGTCGATTGCCTACAATACCAATCTGGTAAAGGCTGAAGAGGCACCAAAGAGCTTTGCCGACCTGCTTGATCCCAAATGGGCAGGCAAGATGGTCAAGGGTCATCCGGCCTACAGCGGCACCATCATGACGGCGACCTTCCAGATGGTGCGCGACCTCGGCTGGGCGTACATGGAAAAACTTTCAAAGCAGCGGGTCATGCAGGTGCAGTCCTCGACCGATCCGCCAAAGAAGCTTTCGCTGGGCGAACGCGCCGTGATGGCCGACGGCAATGAATACGGCGTCGTGCTGCTGAAGGAAGCCGGCCAGCCGGTCGAGCCGATCTATCCGGCCGAGGGCGCGCCGACGATCTCGGGGCCGACGGCCATCTTCGCGTCAGCGCCGCACCCGAATGCCGCGCGGCTGTTCCAGGCATGGTTTCATACGCGTGAGACCCAGCAATTCTTTTGCGACTTCACTGCGCAGTATTCGGTTCACGCCCAGGTGCAGTCGAAGCCGGGACGACGAAAGATTTCCGACATCAAGCTGATGAAAGAGGATGCGGAGGGCGTGGAGAAGATGGCTGAAGAGATCAAGACGCGCTATGCGCGGCTGTTCAGGGTTTGAGGATGCTGTCCACCACACTCACCGCCGTCATTCCGGGATGGTCCCCAGGACCAGACCTCAGATGCGCGTTGCGCATCGGGGAATCTCGAGATTCCGGGTTCGATGCTTCGCATCGCCCCGGAATGACGGAGAGAAAGTTCGCATGACCACCATCACGATCGCCGCCACCGAAGCCCGGAAATCCCGCATCGACTGGACCAAGCCGGTGCTGTGGCTGTTCGCCGCGTTCATGATTGTGCTGATCGTGCTGCCGATGTCGTGGCTGGCGGTGTTCGCGTTCACGGACAAGGCGCGAAACCCGACGCTGCAGAACTTCGTCACGCTGTTCACCGACCCGGCGTTCCTCGATCCGCTGCTGACGACGGCGATCATCGCCACCACCTCGGCGGTGATCTGCTGCCTTGTCGCGGCGCCGATCGGCTGGCTAGTGTCGCGCACCGACATGCCGGGGCGGCAGACCATCCGCGCGCTGGTAACGGCGTCCTTTGTGACGCCGCCGTTTCTCGGGGCGGTCGCCTGGGAGTTGCTGGCAGCGCCGAACAGCGGGCTGTTGAACCAGCTCTATCGCTATCTCACCGGCGCCGAAGACCCGCTGTTCGACATCTATTCGCTGACCGGGCTGATCTTCGTGATCTCCTGCTACACCTTTCCGTTCGTCTTCGTGCTGGTCGCCAACGCGCTCGACAATATGCCGGGCGAACTGGAAGACGCCTCCGCCATTCTCGGCGGCAAGGCGTGGACCACGGCCCGGCGCGTCACGATCCCCCTCGCCCTGCCCGCGCTGGTCGCGGGCGCCTTGATCGCCTTCCTGCAGGCGATGACGCTGTTCGGATCGCCTGCTATTTTGGCGCTGCCCGCCGGCTTCCACACCATGACGACGAAAATCTGGAGCCTGTTCCAGTATCCGCCAAAACTGGAATTGGCCGCAGCCGCCGCCGTGCCGCTGCTGCTACTGACGATCCTGCTGCTGCAGGGCCAGAAATTCCTGCTCGGCCGCCGCGGCTTTTCGGTGGTCGGCGGCAAATACGGCGCGCCGCGTCAGGTCGAGATGAAGGGATGGCGCTGGGCGGCGCTGGCGTTCTGCCTCATCGTACTGCTCAATCCGGTGTTCCTGCCCTATTTCGCGCTGCTCAACGCGGCGTTCTCGCCGAACGCCACCACGCTGGTGACGCCGTCGACCGCGACGCTGCACAACATCGTATTCGTGTTCACCGAACTGTCGTCGACCCAGCTCGCGCTGAAGAACACGGTGATCCTCGGCGCATCGACGGCGACCATCGGCACCATCCTCGCCCTCGTCGTCGCCTATGTCACCACGCGCCGGGTGATCGCGAGCCACCGCATACTCGGCTTTCTCGCGACCGCGCCAGTCGCGGTGCCCGGCATCGTGCTCGGCGTCGGGCTGTTCCTGAGCTATACCCGGCCGCCCTTCGTGCTTTACGGCACGCTGTGGATCCTGCTGCTGGCGTTCCTCACCATCAATCTGCCGTCGGCCTATCAACAATTGCAGGCGGCGTTCGCGACCATTCATCCCGAACTGGAAGACGCCAGCCGCATCCTTGGCGCGACGCGCTTGCAGTCGCTGTGGCAGATCACCGCACCGCTGCTGCGCACCGGCGTGATCGCGACCTGGTGCTTCATCTTCATCGGCGTGATGCGCGAACTATCCGCGGCGATCGTGCTGTTCACCTCGCAGACCAAGGTGCTGTCGGTCCTGATCTACGACCTCAACGAAAGCGGCGATCTCGCGGCGATCTCGGTGCTGGGTATCGCCATGCTGGTAATTACGTTTGCGGTGGTGCTGGCGGTGAACCGGATCCCGGTGTTCGGCGGCGGCGCCGCGGCGAGGTTAAGGAATAGCTAAGAAAGAATTGTAGGGTGGGCAAAGCGAAGCGTGCCCACCCTTCCGGGGGAGATTGCGGATAGATGGTGGGCACGCTGCGCTTTGCCCACCCTACGGATCAACCTCGACCTCCGCGCATTCCACCTTATATAACGCGTGCGCGGCAACCCTGCCGCACATGGAACGAGGCCTGAGTGACACAAGCACCCCCCATCGCGCCGCGCCGTCCGCATTCCTTCACCACGCACGGCATCACGGTGACCGACGATTACGCATGGCTGAAAGACGCCAGATGGCAGGAAGTGCTGCGCGATCCCTCGATCCTGGAACCGGGTATCCGAAAATATCTGGAAGCCGAGAACGACTACACTGAGGGACTGCTCGGCCACACCGCGCCCTTGCAGAAGAAGCTGGTTGCGGAAATGCGCGGGCGAATCAAGGAAGACGATTCCAGCGTGCCCGCGCCGGACGGCGCGTTCGCCTATTTGCGAAAATTCCGCGAAGGCGGACAGCATGAACTGTTCGGGCGCACGCCGCGCGATGGCGGCGATGTAAAAATCGTGCTCGATGGCGACGAGTTGGCCAAGGACCATGAGTACTTCAAGTTCGGCAGCGCGCGGCATTCGCCTAATCACAAGCTGCAAGGGTGGAGCGCCGACACCAAGGGTTCCGAGTATTTCTCGATCCGCGTACGCGACTGGAGCACCGGGACGGATCGTGACGACTTGGTCGAAGAGACCGACGGCGGGATCGTCTGGAGCAAGGACTGCAACAGCTTCTTCTATGTCAAGCTCGACGACAACCACCGTCCGATGCAGGTGTGGCGGCATCGGCTTGGCACGAAACAAGCTGACGATACGCTTGTCTATGAAGAGCAGGATTCCGGCTGGTTCACCCATCTGCATGAGAGTTCGTCCGGCCGCTTCTGCGTGATCGCCGGAGGTGACCATGAAACCTCCGAGCAACGGCTGATCGATCTCGAGCATCCCGAAGCGCCCCCGCGCCTCGTCGCCGCGCGCGAAGAGGGCGTGCAGTATTCGCTCGCCGATCGCGGTGATGAACTGTTCATTCTCACCAATGCGGATGGCGCCATCGACTTCAAGGTCGTCAGCGCGCCGCTCGC
>CAVYOM010000036.1:0-27486 GCA_963770135.1 uncultured Alphaproteobacteria bacterium
TGCCTCACGGCTGTTCCGCATGCTGCTGCCGCGCGCGGCGGGCGGCGACGAGACGGAGCCTGCGCTTTACATGGCGGCGATCGAAGAACTCGCCCGGCACGACGCCTCGATCGCGTGGAATGTATTCGTCGCCAACAGTTCCTGCCTGATTGCCGCCTATCTCGAGCCCGCCGCCAATCGCGCCGTGTTCGCTGATCCGCGCAGCTTCGTGGCCTGGGGACCGCCAAACGCGTCGCGCGCGCGGGCGGTCGACGGAGGCTATCGCCTGACCGGCAAATGGGATTTCGCCAGCGGCTGTCGGCAGGCCCGCTGGATGGGCGCACACTGCCATGTGCTCGAAGCGGACGGCACGTTGCGGCTCAACCGTTTCGGCCGGCCCACGGTCCGCACGCTGCTGTTTCCGGCCGGCGAGGCGACCCTGCTCGATACCTGGCAGACGATTGGGCTGCGCGGCACGGCGTCGGACTCCTATAGCGTCAATGAGCTGTTCGTTTCCGAGGCATTCAGCACGACGCGCGAGGACCCGACACTGCGCCGCGAGCGTGGTCCGCTCTATGCTTTCACCATGCAGGGCCTTTACGCGGTCGGGGTTGCCGCTGTGGGAGTTGGCATCGCGCGCGCAATGCTGTCCGAGTTCATCGCGCTGGCGTCCCGCAAGGCGCCGCGAGGCCTCGCCCGGCTCGCCGACAACGCGGTCGTGCAGGCCGACGTGGCGCGCGCCGAGGCCCGGCTCGGCTCAGCGCGCGCCTATCTGATCGAGACGCTCTCCACGATCTACGCGTATGCCGACGGTGTGGCGCCGATCGAAATCGCCGACCGGGCCCGCGTGCGGCTCGTCTGCACCAACGCGATCCAGGCAGCGACCGAGGTGGTGGATTTCGCGTACAAGGGAGCGGGCGTCGACGCGATTTTCCCGGGCAGCCCGTTCGAGCGCCGCTTCCGCGACATGCACACGCTCTCGCAGCAGATCCAGGCGCGCAGCGCCCATTTCGAGTTGGTCGGGCAGATCCTGCTCGGCGTCCCGCCCGAGGAGTTTTTTTGAGCAAGATCTGGAAAAGTGGAAACCGGTTTTCCGAAGAGGTTCAGCGAGTTCGTCGGAATCGGCAAGGGCGCTTTGTCCCGCCAAGTGACTCATGACTTGCATCGCAAGATCTGTCGAACAACTTCACCGTCATCAAGCTTGTCGAAGCCGGCATTGAGCTGGTCGAAGGAAAGTTGAACGGTAAGCAATCGATCTACCGGCAACTTTCCTGTCATGAATTGCTCTGCATAATGAGGAATATCTCGCTGCGGAACCGAACTTCCCATGTAGCTGCCCATGATGACGCGTTCATCAGAAACCAGTTCGGCTGGTCGAACAGGAAATGTCGCGTCGTGAGGTGGAAGACCGGCGCAAATCGTCGTATTGCCCCGCCGTCCGATGGCATAAGCGAGATTCAGGGCTGCAATTCCGCCGGCCATTTCCATGGCGTAATCCACGCCTCCATCCGTGACCTCCTTTACCTTGGCCACGCAGTCGGGGTCGGACCCAAGAAAGACGTGCGTCGCGCCCAACTCCTTCGCGAGATCGAGTTTCGCCTCCTTGGTGTCGATCGCAATGATGGTACGAGCCTCCCCGAGAACGGCTCCCAGCAAGGCCGATAATCCGATCCCGCCCAGTCCGACAATCGCGATGCTTTTCCCTGCAACGTCTCGGGCTGTGTTGAGAACCGCGCCGACACCGGTGATCACAGCGCATCCAAAAATCGCTGCCAGTGGTAGGGGCAGCGCTTTGGGAATTTTCACGAGCGACGTTTCGGATACTACCGCATACTCGGCGAACGCCGAAATGCCGCTGTAGTGATTCAAAGATTTGCCGTTTATTCGCAGCCGACGCGCACCACTTTGAAGCGTTCCTTCCGACCGTGCCTTCCAGGAGGACTGGCAGAGGTTCGGCCGCCCGGAACTGCAGTAGGAACATCGGCCGCAGCTTGCGACGAACACCATCACGACATGGTCACCGGTAATAAATTTAGATACGCCGGTTCCGGTCTCGACAACGACGCCGGCGGCTTCGTGGCCTACCACTGTCGGCATGGCCCGCGGCCGCAATCCCTTGATCGCCGAGAGGTCCGAATGACAAAGGCCCGCGGCGGCGATTTGCACCAGGACTTCGCCCTCTCCGGGACCGTCAAGATCGACAGTTTCAATTTTGAGCGGCTGACTCTCCGAAAAGGGACGCCGGAGCCCCTGTTCATACATAACGGCAGCGGTCATCTTCATCGTTGGGTATCCATGGACTTTCGCGGTTAAGCGTAACGAGACGTTCCTCCGACATTTCCCGCGGCAGATCCTGACAGTTCGTGTTCTTGCCGCGGCTCCTGTGCCGAGGTGATTTTGGCAGTTCTAGGCTGCAATCTGGTCAAAATCAATGAAACGTTTCATTGAGCGCACGCCCGACTTTTCTACAATTGCGGTCAGCGTTATTCAGCGAACGCTTTCGCCCTTCCACGCGGCGCTGTTGTAGAACTGCTGGATCGTCGCGGTGGGAATTGAGATGCGGACAGCAAGCCGTCGCCGTGGTAAATCGCGCAGTCACCACCCTGAGCCGTCAGCATGCCAAAGAAACAGATCAAGTCTGCAAAGGCAGGCCTTCGCAGTTCGCATCCGGCTCGCCCAACCGTCAAGGACGTGGCGCGGATTGCAAAGGTATCGGTTGGTACCGTGTCGCGGGTCATTAACAACAACAATACCGTCGGCCCCGACATTCGGCAGCGTGTCCAGGAAATCATGGCGCGTCTAAAATTCATGCCGGACACGACTGCTCAGGGCATGCGCGGCAAGTCCAAGCGTACGGCCGGCATCATCATTCGCGATATCACGGTGCCGGCGCTGGCGAGCTTCGTGCGGGCGGCCCAGAACGTCTTTCTCGAGGCGGGATATACCCTGGTAATCGGCTGTTCGGACGACCTGGTCAAACGAGAGCTTGAACTGCTGGAATCGCTGCAGCGCCGCGTCGATGGGTTGATCATGAGCACTGCAACCGAAACCGATCCGCAACTGGTGAAGATGCATAGCTCGCTGGAAATTCCCGTCGTGCTGTTGGACCGTGAGACGGCGGCGCCACTCGATTCGGTGGTCATCGCGCAGCGCGACGGGACCTATCACGCAGTGCGCCACCTTCTGGATCTCGGACACAGGCGAATCGCCCTGGTGACGGGGCCAACCAGCGTGTTGTCGGCGCGCGAGAGGATCCGCGGATATCGTGAGGCCCATTTGGAGCGAGGCGTTGCGATTGATAACGACCTCATCCGGTCCCAGAGTTTCACCGCGAGCTATGCTTATGAGGCCGTTTCCGGTCTGCTCGGCAGCAGGAAGCGGCCCACGGCAGTCGTGGCTGGCGGAATTTCGATGCTGACAGGAATTCTGCGCGCCGTTTCGACCGAGAAACTCAGAATTCCCGACGATATTTCCATTATTGGCTGTGGCGACTCCGATTTGGCGGAGCTGACGACGCCGCCTATGACCGTCATCCGCTGGAAATACGACGCGATCGGGGAGGCCGCCGCGCGCATGGTCATCGACAGGATCGCAGACCCGACCCTCACGCCGCGCAAACTGAAATTTCCTACCGAGCTGATTCTGCGCTCGTCATGCGGTCCCCCGCCGTCATAGCCGCCGGAGTCTGGCGGACCCAACTATCATTCAGGCTTGATGCCTAAGTCCCTGATCACCTTGCTCCATAACTCGATCTCGTCGTCGATTTCTTTGCGGAATTCGTCAGGACTGTTACCGATAATTTCAAGGCCTTGACCGCGAAGCACCTCGCGGACTTTTGGATCCTGTAGCGACGCGACAATCCCGGCATTGAGCTTCTAAATCACGGCCGGCGGTGTGCCGGCTGGGACAAAAAAGCCGCCCCAATGTCCAGCGGCGAAGCCCGGAAAGCCCAGTTCCGCAACGGTTGGCACATTCGGCAGCAGCGGGGACCGCTTCTCACCGGTGACCGCGAGCGCGCGCGTGCTACCCAACTCGATCGCCGGCAGAGCGGTGAATGGTGGATCGAGGAGAACCTGGACGTGGCCGCCCATAACTGCGGTAAGCGCAGGCGCCGATCCACGAAATGGAACATGGGTCAGCTTGATGTCGGTTTTTGCCGTCAGATAGGCACTGGCCAGGTGCCCCATCGTGCCGACACCGGCTGAGCCCATGTTAAGTTCGCTGGGTTTCTCCCTGACGTAGGCTATCAGTTCGCTCAAGGTCTTGACCGGTAGCTCCTTGTACACAAGAACCGCATAGGGACCCCATGCGGCTTTGGTGACTGGCAGCAAATCCTTGCGGACGTCATAAGTGAGATTTTTCTTGAAGCCGGCGTCGATCGTCAGAGCACCGCTATTGAAGAGGATCGTGTAGCCGTCGGGAGGCGATCGCACGACGGCCTCGGTGCCGACTGCGGTCCCGCCGCCAGCGCAATTCTCGATCGTGACGGGTTGGCCAAATCGGCTGGCCAAGTCCGCCGCTATGGTCCTTGCAATGATGTCGGTTGCGCCGCCGGCCACGAAGGGGACGATGACGTTGATGCGCTGGTCAGGGTATTCGGCATGAGCGGCGCCAGCCTAAATCGCGATTGCGATGGTCAGAGCGCTCAGCAGCTTATTGCCTCGCATTATCCGATCCTCCCTGCCGCTCAGCCTCTGCGGCTTCGATCTCCGGCCTGCCTCGGCTCGATTTTTATCTTTTTTGAAGCGGCTCGATGGCTACACAATCTATAATGAAACGGTTCATTGCATCAAGGGTACATCCGTCAATTCTGTTTTCCGCACAGGAAAGAACTTGCGCCAATGCGATTGTCCACGATTTGACGAAAGAAGGCGTTGCTCCGCCTTAGACGCGGTACACCGCTAGTCCCAGGTCGCTCGGTACGACTTGAAACGGGACGGAATCTTTTGGATCGCTCGCACGCACTCGCCTAGAGCTTCGAGATCTTCGTCGGCTGAGATCTGTAACATGACCGAGTCGGCATAGCCGCCGTAACGTGCCTCGATAGCAGCCGGCAGGCTGGCATAGTCCGCTACAGTGGCGAACAGGTCGATCTTGTCCTCCGGGATCTGCGCGGCCATCTCGCTCCAGCGGTTCTCGCGTGGAAACGGATTGAGCCTCTCGCCCAGCCATTCGAGATCGTGGAGGCGCAGCACGTCCCAGTAGGCGCGCGTCGAGCAGTAGAAAGAAATGCGATAGCGCGCGTATTGACGCGCCTTTTCTACCGCCTCGGGAGTACGGCCTGTTGCAATGAAGCCGTAGCCACCTGCGATCACTTCAAGATTTTCACGGGCGCGGCCGCCTTTCGCCAGCCCTTCGTTGAGGCGAGCGGTGGACACTTCCATCAGATATTTCTTCGTCGAGAACGGGTGCAGGATGACCGCATCCGCGGCTTCTCCGGCCAAACGCAGCATCATCGGGCCTACGGTCGCAAGCGCGATCGGGATGCACGGCAATCCGGTCGGGCGCGGCGAAAAGTTCGGCGTCATCAGATTGAGCTTGTAGGTGTTGCTTTCAAACTCAAGAGGAATCTCTTTCTCCCATGTCCGCCAGATCGCATGCAATGCGCCGATATAATCGCGCATGCGCGGCATCGGCGGCGTCCAGGGGATGCCGAAGCGGCGCTCGTTGTGCGTCTTCACCTGCGACCCGATGCCGAGCATGAAGCGTCCGTTCGACGCCTTGTGCAGGTCCCAGGCATTGTGCGCGGTGATCGTTGGCGAGCGCGGAAACGCCATGGCGACGGCCGTAGCAAGCTGGACACGGTCGGTCGCGAGCGCTGCGGCGGCCAGCGGCAAGAAGGGATTGTGGGCATTCTCGGCCGTGACCACGGCATCGAATCCGGCCTTCTCCGCCAATTGCGCGACCTCTTGGGCTTGCCGCAAATCGTTGTTCGGAATCTGCGTGATTACCCGCACCGCGAATCTCCCGTCCTTTTTCCCCGGCCGTTCGCAACGGGCCTCACACGGCCAGCCGATTTGGTTGCCATTCCAATCGCGGCCTGCGGTGTCTGCATGGTCGGCAACACCCTTTTGACGCACACTAAACGTGCGAAGCCATTCAGTGCAAGCAAAATGAAACGTTTCATTTGAAGTTAAGGAAATGCCGAGATGGTATGTCTACCGTGGCTGGTGAGCAATGAGGAGCATCCTATGAGGGGCTCCGCCTGCAGCTTTCCCGGCAGGGCTGCGCCTGCAATTGCCATTGTGCGAACGCGGCGGTCACGACAACCAAAGCCTTTCCGTGTCTGCAACGACCGGAACGTCTAGGGCCTGGTCGCGCTGATGAAGCGGACGCCTGCTGCAGTGATAGTCAAGGCCACAAGCTTTGGCGTTCCGCAATCTACTCGGTAGAACTGAAACTTCGGTACCGTGCGGAGCCGCGGCGTGGGTAATGATTGTGCGTACGAACGATTAAATCGATCGCCAACGGGGCGGAACCGCGATCAATGATCCCGGGAGTCGCGCTCCGGGCCTTGCAGCGTGACACCGCCGTCGACCACCAGCACTTGGCCGGTGATGTAGCGGGCATGATCGCTCAGCAGAAATTTCACGGCGTGGCCGACGTCCCAGCCGGTACCTTCCGTCTTCAGCAACGAGGCGTTGGCGCGTTGGGCGCGCGCAGCTTCGCTCATGCCGTTGCCGCGGGCGTAGACCATCGGCGTGTACATCGGACCCGGGCAGATGCAGTTGACCCGGATGTTGTCGCGGCCGTGATCGACCGCCATCGCCTGGGTTAGTCCGATCACCGCGGCCTTTGAGGTCGTGTATGTGGTCAGGCCGCGCGGCCGCAGTGCCGAGATCGACGAGATGTTGACAATCGCGCCGCCTTTGGCGGTCTTGATCATGGCGGGAATGGCGTGTTTGGAAAGCAGGAACATGGTTTCGACGTTGACCTGCATCACGCGCCGATATTCCTCCACCTTCTCATCGACGACGCTGCCGCGGCTGCCGATGCCGACATTGTTGTCGAGGAAGTCGAGCCGGTCCCAGCGGTCGACGGCGGCCTCGACCAGCCGTTTGCATTCGGCCTCAACGGTGACGTCGCAGGCCATGGCCAGGGCAACGCCACCCTCGGCCTCGATCATTTCGACCGTGCGCCCGGCAAGTCCAGGATCGAGATCGGCCACCACCACCTTGGCGCCGGCGCGCGCCAGCAGGATCGCCGCTGCCCGGCCGTTGCCGACACCGTCGCCCGCAGCACCCCCACCGCTGACGATTGCGACCTTGCCAGCCAAACCGTCACCCTCGCGATCTCGCATGCGCGCTTCTGTCAATTGCCTCTCCACCGTCTCGGCTGACAAAAAATGCTTTGAAACCGAAACGTCAGTCGACGCAACAGCTCAGGTGACTGTCGGCCGGCGGAACATCGAGAGCTGGATTCTCGTCAAAGAAGCCAGCGGGGTGAAGCGCAAAACCGGCCGAGATCACAGGCTGGACCGGGAAATCCTCGGGGCGGGGAATATGGTGCAGGCCAAAGCTGTGCCAGACCACGATATCCTTGTCGACCAATGGCCGATCCGCGGCAGTCCAGGCTGGCAGTCCGTCTCCGCCTCCGCTCTGGTTGGGATAACGGCCGGCCGCGTAAATCTCGTCGGGATGGTAGGCCGTAACCCACAATTGTCGCATCATGAAGGTCGCCCGCTTGGCCACCATGGATTGCGGGTTTGAGAAGCTCGGCACCGGACTTAACGGCAGCAGCTTGTAGGCGGTGGGTTGTCCGAGCCAATTGCGGGCCTCGGCACTCTCGATTTTCCAGAAACGGGCAGCGTTGAAATCGACGTTGCGCTGCGCCTTTTGTTCCGTCTCCAGAACGGTCTCGCGGATGGTGAAGGCATTGCCGTACGGATTGTCTGACCCGACGGGTAGCGCCACCGTATCAACCTCAACGACCCGGTTGCGTTCGCCGTCAATTGTCATGTCAAGGCGCATGTTGAAGATGTGCTGGTGGTAGTGTGCGTAGACTCCGGGTGAAACGATGGTGCCGTAATCCGGCGATTCGCCTGGCTTTAGCCCGGCCGTATTCAGAATGCCGGTTGCTTTCATTTCGAAGTGAATCGAGCCGTCCTGATGAAAGTACCAGAACGAGCCGTATTCGTAGTTTCCAACCGTCGAGATTGACGACAGCACCAGGCGGCGAGCACGCCGCACATCGACCTCGCCCGTGAACAAATCGGTGTGTTTCCAAAGGATGCCGAAATCCTCCTCGTGCAAGCACACCGCGTTCTCGATGCAATAGGGATCACCTTTGCTATCGGCCAGCCACGCGTCGAAATAGCGGATGGCGCCAAGACAGTCACAGCCCAGTGTGAGGGAGTTCGCCAGCACGCCGATGCCGTACTCGCCAACATCGAAGGCATTTTTGCGGAAATGCCCACCGCCCGGATGTCCGTAGGGCACGACCATTTCCGATAGGGCCGCTCGGTGAAGTACGGGCCGAAGCCTGCCTTCATCCTCGTAGCCGACCATATGCAGCACCAATCCTTCGCGCGCATTGAAGCCGACCCGGAAACGCCACTTCTGCCAGCGAACCTCGTTGCCTTCGACCACGAAACTCGGACCGGCCGGCTGCACGATCTCCAGCGGCTTTACATCGTTACGGAAAGCGGTGCGATAGCGCGCGGCATAATTGCGATTCTGCATCGGGATGTCAGCCCCGCCATAATCATCGACGCGCAGAACTTCTGCCCGATCCAGGTCGATCACGGCACAAAGTCCCTCGATGGGGTGGGCGTAGCCGTTGTCATTCTTCTCATTCCGGTACCAGCAGAACGTATGCGAGAGCCGCCGGCCTTCCTCATCAGGCAATCCGTAATTGCCTGCAGACCAGGGGTCGACCTGAACATTTTCGATGTCAGTAATGCCACGTTCGGCCAGTGCCGCTCGAAAACGCGGATCGGCTCGGGCCACTTCTCCCACCAGGGTTATGTCATCGAGCAGGATACGTGGCCGCACGCCGGGCACATGGCGCCAATCGACGACCCGATCCGCGATGAGATCGACCCGCGCTTCCCAGACTTTGCCATTGTTCCGGTCGAAAGCGCACACGAACGCCTCGCGCGCAAAGGCCGTTCCCGCGATGGCGCCGTGCACGACGCTCTTGTCCGGTTCGTGCAAGCTGATGGTCTCGAACATCATGCCCACCCCGAGGTCGTGGGCTGCCCGCACCGCGGCAGTGGCGCGACGTATCTCGTCCGGCGTCAACGGGTCTAACGGATGTCTCGGCGGGGCAACGTTGCGGGCTTCTGCAAAAGCATCTTGCATGCGGTCCTCTCGACGTTCGGCTTCGGATGCACTTGATCAAGGACTTTCCGTTGCCTAACCTGGGTAGATATTCGCGGTAATCCGAACTGCCCGCAAGGCAGATTCGTCGCTCTTTTCGAGAGAGTTCGGATGGAAGATCGCACATTCATTTCTCGGAACACGTGCAGCGCAAATCTGATTCGTTTTCCACGAGGCGACCCAAAAACCAAGCATGCATAAAAATTGATATGTCGCAGCCAACACCCCATAGGACAGATGTCGCAATTGTAGGCGCCGGCGTCGCTGGCAGCGCACTTGCTTTCGAATTAGCGAGAGGAGGCCTGTCCGTCTGCCTGCTGGAAAAGACGCCCTATCACGAAGATAACGTACGCGGCGAATTCCTGCTCCCTTGGGGCGTCGCCATAGCAGAGGATCTGGGGATCTTGACCGCCTTGGAGCGGGCGGGTGGAAATTATACGCGTTGGGCTATCCCGTATGGCGAGGGTTTGGACCCCATCTCTGCCCGGCACCTCCGAAAGGATATCTCCCTGGTTATGCCAGGTGTGCGTGGCGCCTTGAATCTTGAGCATCGCATCTTGTGCCGGGTTCTCAACGAGGAAGCAGAGGCGGCAGGTGCTTTACTGCTACGGAGCGTTGGCAGAATCGAATTCAAAGGAGGCTTGTATCCAAGGCTTTCTTACAGCCGCAATGACGAGGCGTTCGAGTTGCAGGCGCGTGTTGTCGTTGGTGCTGATGGACGCAACTCGACGATCGCCCGCCAGGCTGGCCTTAAACACACCAGAAGCAATCCTTTTCTCTATCTTACTGGGTTGCTTGTTGACCAAATGTCTTCCTGGCCCGAGGACGAACAGACGATCGCCGTGGATGACGGTCTGACTTTTTACGTGTTCCCGCAGGGGCACGGCAAGGCGCGTCTCTATATTGCTCACCCTAAGCTTCCTTTCATGACTGAGCCGCCGGAAGAGAAGGGGACATCTTTTCTCCAACTCTTTCATCGGCCGTGTCTGCCCGACACAATCAGGTCAGCGAGACCGGCCGGTCCCTGCATCACATATACGGATGCTTCGTCGTCGTGCGATCGCGCGTCTGGCGAAGGGTTCGTTCTGATTGGAGATGCTGCCGGTTACACTGACCCATGCGGCGGCCAAGGACTTAGCTGCGCCTTCGACGATGTTCAGACAATCGCGCTCGCTTTGCGGTCGTCGCCCCAGTGGGATGCCACCACTTTTCTCGCGTACGATCGGCGCCGCACCGAGAGAACCAGGCGCATCATGTTTCTAACCACTTTAATCGGCCAAATTAGAGCGCAGTCCGGAGCGAGCGGCGCTGCATATCGCGCCGACCTCGCCGCACGAATGGAAGCAGACCCGTCCCTGAGATTGCCCCTGCTTGCCCTGCAGAAAGGCGTTTTTGCTGTCGATCCGGTCGTCTTTTCACACGAAACCCGGGCTCGTTTCAATTTGCGGCAACCAGCAGGTCGGCCAGATTAGGCGACTGCCAGTAACTAAAGACACGAAAAACCGATGCCAAGATAGGAGAAGGACGCCGACCGTGACCGCCAGAAACACTGGTGCCGGGATGGCCCAGCTTTGGTAAGCGCTACGAGGAATAGATAGGCGAACAGGACTCCAAGCCTGAGGATGACGCCGGTATGACCTGCGGCCGCAACAGTGTCCAGAGCCCGGCCCGAGCCTGCGACGCTTCCCAGCCCGCTCGCCGGACCACGTCGGATGCACTCCGGTGGCCCGCATCAAGGCATCGAAACGACATCTGACGCGCCGAAGGTCCGGCAAAGAAGAAAGCAATTCCGCAACCGGTCAATACGGAAATACGTTTCCATTCCGTGGTTCGAAAAGGCAAATCGCTTCCGTTGCTCTATCGGCCGGAAACGACGACATTTTCCCGGCAGATCAACGGATTGGCCGCGCAATGGAACGCTTGAGATACGAGCCGTTTGGCGAGCATCTGGCGCCCGAAGGGGGCGCAGCGCCTTCGCGTGCGTCCAAATATCTGTTGTGGGCCGGCGCCGGCCTGTTCTGGTCGCTGGTTGGAGGCATCGTGATTGGCCGTGCCATCTTCTTCGAACCGGGCGTCTTTGACGATTTCAGCCGCGTTGCGTCGCTCGTCAAGAACGCGATTTTCTAGTGGGGCCTTTGTTGCTCGCCCCGCGTCTGCATGGCGGAGCGCGCAGCAAAGCAGCGATCGGCTTCTTCCGGCTCAACTGATGTCCCGTTTGACCGTGGTCAGTCCAGCTTGAAGCCGATACGCCTCACATAAGCGCCGAAGTCCGCGCGCTCGGGCCGAGCGTATTGCCGCGCCTTGTCCTCCGACCAGCCGTAGGTATCCGCCAATCCGAATTCCCTGACATAGCGTTGAGCCGCATAAGGCTGGGCTGCCTCGCGGCGCCGATCGTATGCCTCGATGGCATCATCGAGTCCGTCGTCCAGAAACGTGTTGTGATGCACGGTCACGGACAGCGGAAGCCGCATGCTGATCTGTGGCGTCTCTGCCGGATATCCTACTGCAAGGCCGGCTACCGGGAAAACATGGTCGGGAAGTTTCAGGAGTTGTGACAGCGCAGCAGAGTGATTACGGACCGCGCTGACCGGACAGACTCCCAAGCCGTCAGCCTCCGCGGCAATCACGAACGCAGACAGTGCGATAGCGGCATCGACCGCGGCGTTGAAAAAAGCATCGAGGTGATCGTTGGCGAAATGCCTGTCGCGCAACGTTTGGATTCGACGCTGTCTCCGGTTATTGCCGCAGAAGATGAGAAGGCTCGGGACGTCTGCAAGCCATTTCTGGCCCAGAGGTCCGTCGGACAGCATCGCGCCTATCTGGGATTTCAGGGGCGGTGCATCGATAATGATGATGTCCCGCTGCTGGAGATCGCTTTTGGTCGGAGCACACAGCGCCAAGGCACATAGCCGTCGCAAGGTCGAGTACGGAATGCTATCGGACCGGAATTTTCGTACCGAGCCGCGAGCCGCCAACTGACCGAGGACGGACGGGGCGTCATCGCCGAATTCCACATCCGCAGCATCAGGGCCGAACCGATCGACAAGCGGTGTTTTCGAATTGGACATCTCGAAGGTCTCCAAGCGCGCGTCTGCTTAATGTCAGGTTCGCGCGAGATAAGTAAAGCTGGAGCGGCATGACGGGCCACAGATTACTTGATAAATTATTCGGTTGCGTTTTGGTGCGCTTCGGAGCCGAATAATCGAAAGACCGCGACGCTGGGAGGATAATGCCATGGATATGAAACTGTCGCCCGAGCAACTCAAGCTCCGCAGTGCCGCGCGTGAATTGGCCGAAACCGAATTCGCGCCAAAGGCGGCGGAGATCGATCGAACCGAAGCCTACCCTTTCGACAACGTGGCCGCGCTGAAGGCCGCGGGCTTCATGGGCTACACGATTCCTGAATCCTACGGCGGCCGGGGAGGTAGTTACTTCGAAGCCGCCCTGATCATCGAGGAAATGGCGCGGGTATGCGGGGCGACGGGGCGCATTACGGTCGAGGCCAACATGGGCGCGATCTCCGCGGTCATGCAGTATGGCACCGAAAAGCAGAAGCGGCTGGGAGCCGATCTCGTTCTTTCGGGCGACAAGCCGGCGATTTGCATCACCGAGCCGGAAGCCGGATCGGCGGCTACCGAGATGACGACGCGTGCAGACAAGCACGGCAACACCTATGTCATCCGAGGCAAGAAGCACTGGATCACGGGCGGCGGTGTCTCAAAACTCCACCTGATTTTCGCGCGGGTGTTCGATGAGCGGGGCGCTGAGCAGGGGATCGGCGGCTTCCTCGCGCTTGGCGGTACGCCGGGTCTGATCATTGGCAAACGCGAGCCCGCCATGGGCCTTCGCGGTATCCCCGAAACGGAGATCATCTTCGAAAATCTGGAAATTCCCGAGGATATGCTGGTGCTGCCGCCGCGCGGATTGCGTCGTGGATTTGCCGACCTCATCGACGCCTACAACAGCCAGCGGGTGGGCGCCGGAACCGTCGCGCTCGGGCTCGCACAGGGTGCGTTTGAGAAGGGCATGTCCTTCGTCAAGGAGCGCAAGCAGTTCGGGCGGCCGATCGCTGAATTTCAGGGCCTGCAGTGGATGCTGGCCGACATGGCGGTGGCGCTCAACGCCGCGCGGCTGTCGCTGCATCAGGCAGCGCTTAGCGCCGACCCGTTTCCGGATCCTCTGCTCGCCGCGCAGGCGAAGATCATCGCTTCCGAGACGGCCAACATGGTCACCAACCAGGCGCTCCAGCTGTTCGGCGCCAGGGGCTATTCGCGGGATTATCCGCTCGAACGCATGGTTCGGGATGCCCGCATGTTCACGATTGCCGGCGGCACGGCGCAGGTGCTGAGGACGCTGGTGGCATCCAGGATTCTCGGCACAAAAATTCCGCAGACCCGCAACGGGTACATGGAGGCGGTTCAGGCTCCGTCTCTCGCGGCAAAGTAATCTCTGGTCGGCGCGTCACACCGCGCGGCTGTGCGTTGCCGCAGAATTCGCAAGATGGGCATCGAACGCCGACGCGACGCTGCGCACCAGAAATTCCGCGCCGTCGCTGATCGAGAGCCGGTCGTCGATCATGGTCACGGCGCCGTCGGCGATGAGGCTCTCGATACGCGGCCGGTCGACGATCGCGGATTGGTGGTCCCGACCATGCAACCGGGATACCCGGGGCAGATCGACCGCAAGGTCGCACATGATCCGCTCGATGATATCGGCGCGGAAGCGATCTTCCCTGGTGAATACGTATCCCTTGGCGGTAGCGAGCCGGTCCTCGGCGATCCGCGCGAGATAGTCGCGCGTCGGAACGGCGTTTTGCACGAACCCCTGAGGCATGCGGCCGATGGCACTGGCGCCGAGACCGATGAGCGTATCGGCGGAATCGTCGGTGTAGCCCTGGAAGTTGCGCTTCAGCCTGCCGTCCTGTCTCGCGATGGCCAGACTGTCGCCGGGAAGGGCGAAATGATCGAGGCCGATGCGGATGTAGCCGGCGTCCAGCAGGGCTTCGGCGATGGTTTCGGACTGCAGATGGCGCTCGGTGCTGCCGGGCAGGGAGTCTTCGGCAATCTTGCGCTGGTGCTTCTTGAACGAGGGAATGTGGGCGTAACCGAACACCGAAAAACGGTCCGGACGAAGCTCGACGCATTTGGCGACGGTGTCGAGACACGAGTCCACCGTCTGCAGCGGGAGCCCGTAGAGCAGGTCGAAATTGATCCGGTTAACGCCCACCCGGCGCAGACGCTCGACGGAAGCTGCGGTCTGTTCAAAACTCTGCAGCCGATTGATGGCGCGCTGCACGGCGGGGTCAAAACTCTGGACGCCCAGGCTTGCGCGGTTGACGCCGCAATAGCCGAGCGCCTCGACCATCGGCTCCGTCAGCGTGCGCGGATCGATCTCGACGGCGATCTCGGCATCGGGGAGGACGAAAAACGAATAGCGTAGCGCGCCGACAAGATCCACGAACGTCTCGGGCGGCATGATGGTCGGCGTACCGCCGCCGAAGTGGACATGAGAGATCGGCATTCTCTGGCCGATTGTTTCGGCGACAAGGCGCGCTTCGGTACGCAGGCCCGCCGTATAGGTCGCGATCGGATCGTCGCGCTTGGTGACCGAGGTGTGGCATCCGCAGTACCAGCACATGGATCGGCAGAACGGCACATGCAGGTAGATCGAGGCCGGCTCACGGACCGGCATCGACTTCAGCCAGCTCCGATAGTTTTCCTCGCCAATCGCCGGCGAAAAATGCGGGGCCGTCGGATAGCTGGTGTAGCGCGGCAGCCGGTCCTGCCCGTAGGATTTCGCCAAGTCCGATCGCATCTGCTTGTCTCCTTCAGCCTTCGGATCAATTAGCGGACTAAGGGCGGAAGGACTTTGCGCTGGCTCAAACCAGCACCCATCGGCGGGACGTCTATGCTCGGCGCAGCAGCTTTGTGACGCCGCGAACGGCGGCTGCGGCGACCGACGGGGAGGGTTCGGCGACGAGCCTGAAGCCGAGATTGGCCGGCGGGACGCCCGCGGCGCAGCCGCCGGACCGGGGATCGCGGATGAAGTCGGTCATGTAGGAGCGATGGGCTCCCTCCACGACGCGAACGCCGCAATTGGTGTTGGTGATCTGCTCGCGCTCGCTATCGAGCGAAACACGCAAGAAGCAGCTATTCGTCCACTCCCAGACATTGCCGGCCAGGTCGTCCAGTCCGTTGCTGTTGGTGCCGAACGTGCCGCCAGACTGAGCGGCCGTCGCGGCCGGCCTGGAGCGGGCGGATTTCGGCTTCGTAGCGGGCGATCCAGGCCTGCGCCGGATCGGAGGGGTCGACGAGCGGCATCGCTTCGTCGCGCGCCTTCTCGGCGGCTGCGAATGTCCACTCCTCGTCGGTCGGCAGACGATGGGTGATACCGGTCTTGCGCGACACCCATGCGGCGTAAGCCGAGGCATCGTGCCAACTGACGCCGACGACGGGTACATCCTGTGCGCCCGCCGGAACGGCGACGCGGGGGCAGGCGGCTTCGTCGACACAGCGCGCGTATTCGGCGACCGTGACCTGCCGTTTCATGATGAAGAGATCGGTGGGGAGGCGCAGTTCGCGCAGCGGTCCTTCGACCGGTCGACCGTTCCGTGAGAAATCGCCTGCGGCCCGGTAGCTGAAGGAAGCGGACGCCAGCCGCAGCGCGCCATCCTGCTCGTGCGGAGGAGCGGGCGCGAGCACGCTCGCCAGGATCGGCGCGGCCAGCGCGCCTGCGAGCATCGCCGTCTTTATTTTGATCAGGATGAGCACGACCTTGCCTCCTCTTCGTGCGACGGCCCGCGGTCGAAACCGCGGGCCATCATTTTCCGCTTCAGCTATCGGGTGATGGCCGTCGGTGCCAGGGCGCCGACCTTGTCAGGCGGGATCGGGCCTGGAGGGGTGATTTGCTTCATGAGGTCGTCGTTCCACTTGCCTTCCACCTTGATGTGGGCGCTGGCGCCGAGCTCGACCGCCTCGATCAGGTTATGGTTGACGTAGGCGTAGATGCCGGGTTCGCGGAAAGTGTAGAGGGCCGCGCCCGCCGAGCCGCCACGAACAAACCAGGTCTCGAGATCCTTCTGCGGCGGATTGTTGAACTTGCCGGCCTCCCAGACGTAGTCGCCATGCCCGCCAATCAAATGCGGCCGGGTATCGCGGTTGGCCTGCGAATGCACGAGCATGACGGTTTCGCCGACCTTCGCGGTCATTGCGTTCTTGCCGGTGAGCGATCCGACCCGTCCGTTGAAAACCACGTGAGTGGGGATCAGCTTGCGCATGACCTCGGTCGTGTCGGCATAGGATTTGCCGATGGTCTCGTAGGTCTTGTACTTGCCCTTCTCGTCCTTCGGCACATAGAGGTCGTTCTCGCCGATGTAGAAGATCTTGTCGTAGCGCAGCGCCTTGCCTTCGGCGTCCTTCAGGCCGTCACGCGGCAATACCATCACCGTGCCGTGCATGCCTGAGACGACGTGCCAGGGGATCATGCCTTCCGGGGCGCAGTGATAGACGAAGACGCCCGGCCGCGTTGCCTTCCAGCGCAGCACCACCTGCTCGCCGGGATTTACGTGGGTCAGCGCGCCGCCACCGAGAGCGCCGGTCGCCGAATGCAGGTCGATGTTGTGCGGCATGCTGTTGGTCGCGGGGTTGACCAGCGTGAGCTCCATGTAGTCGCCCTCGTGGACCACCATCATCGGACCGGGCATCGATCCGTCGAACGTCATGGCATGGAATTTCGTGCCGGCCGCGTCGATGACGACTTCCTTCTCCTGGATCGTCATCTTGAACTCGACAATCTTCGGGCCCGCCTTGGTCGCCTGTTCGTGGGCGTGGACAAGAGGCGGGGCGACCAGTTCGACTTTCTGGCGCGGCAGCTTCAGATCGTCCGCCGCTCCTGCAACAGCCGGTGCGGCCATCATCAACGTCGCGACAGCGGCGCCCATCAAAGCAGTCCTTCTCGTCAGCATGATGCTCTCCATCGCTTCGTGTGTACTAATTCGATGGATGCAGAATGCGCGATGTGGTGGCGAGTCTCTTTGCGCTGGAACAAGGAAAGACGTTTTATCGATCGAACGGGACTGTTCGGGAATTTGCGCGAGAGCAGAGAGGGTTGGTAACCGCCAGGTTAAGATTATTGGATGAAATATGATGCAGCGCCTATCGCGGATCTGATGGTTGACGAGGTAATGCGGCGATGGCCGTCGACGATACGCGTCTTCCTCGATTTCAGGATGCGTTGTGTCGGTTGTCCAATCGCCACCTTCCATTCGGTCGATGAGGCATGCGACGAACATAGCGCTGATACGGCAGCGTTCCTGTCGAAGCTCCAGGATACGGTGAAAGCGGCAGCTTAGGGCGCGGGCTTGCGCGCCTGAGCGGCATCGTCGCCTTCGGCGAGGACATGCAGCCGGTGCGCATCGCGCAGAACGATCCGTTGCCTGCCTCCCTCGACCAGTCCCTGCTGCTCCCACGCGCTGAGAATCCGGCTGACGGTGTGCAACGTCGTCCCTGTCATCTCGGCGACGTCCTGCCGGCTGATGGGAAAATCGATCTCGACGCCGGCGTCGACCTTCCTTCCGGCCTGCTTGGCCAGGCGCAGCAGCGCATGCGCCACGCGCTGCTCGACCTGTTCGTTCGACATCTCCAGGACGCGGGCCTGTGTATCCTGCAGGCGGCTGCCGACAGTCTGCAACGCGCTTGAGGCGAGGCTCGGATATTTCGCGATCAGGCGATTCCAGGAAGACGAGGGCCAGGCGAGCGCGATGCTATCGACGGCGGCAACGGCGGTCGCCGGATAGTGGGTCAGATTCATCGCCTGTGCTACGCCGAACAACTCGCCGGCCGAGACGTAGCGGACGACGGACTGCTGCCCCTGCGGCGTGGTCTTTTCGACGCGAAGATGGCCGTGAAGCAGGATGTAGAAGCGATCGGCTTCCATGCCCTGATCGAAGACTGCGGTGCCCTTCGGGTATCGAGTTCGACCGCGCTTCCCGCAGCAGTTCGTCCTGTTCGGCGGGCGTAAGGCCAGCGAACATCGGCAGGTTTGCGACCAGTGAGCGGTCGACTGAGGCCATTGATACCCTCGTTCCAAATCTGCTGCGGATGGTACCCGCGGCCGAACCAGGCCTCAACGGCCTGCCAGGATAATCTCTTAGCCCATAATTCCCCCCGGAGATTGCGCTGGCGCAATCTCCGCAGGACCCGGCGGCGGTATCTGATGCCCCGGGAGCCCGGTAAATCCCGGGCGCAAGTTCCAGGAAACAGGAAAGAAACGGGAATCATGAAAAAGATCGCAATGTTGGCCGCCGCCGCGGCAGCTCTGGTTCTGGCCGGGAGCGCCCGGGCGGCGGAGGTCGAAGTCAAGCTCCTTAACAAGGGCGGCGATGGCGCTGTGATGGTGTTCGAGCCGGCCTTCGTGAAGATCGCGCCAGGCGACACCGTCAAGTTCGTGTCCACGGACAAGGGCCACAACGCGGAATTGATCAAGGGCATGCTCCCCGAGGGCGCAACGCCGTTCCTCGGCAAGAACAACGAGGATATCGCCGTCAAGTTCGAGCAGGAAGGCGTCTACGGTATCAAGTGTCTGCCTCACTACGGCATGGGGATGGTTGCGATGATCGTGGTTGGAAAGCCCGGCAATGTCGACCAGGCCAAGGCCGTTCCGCAGGTCGGAAAGGCAAAGCAGGTCTTTGCGACGCTCTTCGACAAGCTCGAGGCCAGCAAGACCGCTTCCAAATAGCGGTCTTCCAGCGCCAGCTTCTCCAGTTGGTCGGATGGATGAGCAACGCCTCGTCCATCCAGATATTGTACGGACGCCGGATTTGCATCGGCATTGGAAACGCAACGCCTCGATCCCGGCCACGTGGATCGTGGCCGAGTGCGAGGTCGCAATCGTCAGGGGCAAGCGCGACCGGGAGCCATTCGCGCGGCAGCCCCGCACATCGGCGGTTATTCCCGCCGAAGGCTATGGGCGCACATTTAGCTGGTGCAAGATCGTCTACTGAGGCGCCTTCTCTTCGGCTGAGCAGCAGGAGCAGCAATTCGCGTTGCTCTCGGTGAAGACCGGGATCGGGGTTTCGCCCTCGAGTTTCCGCAAGAGACCGTCGGTCACCGCCTCGAAAAGTTTGCGCTCGATGGCGCTATCGCTCCGGCTTCGTCCTCGCAATCTCTCGAAAATCCGCATCGTGCCCTCCGTTGATGGCGGGCTGACAATGCAGGTCGGGGGCAGGGCGATCTTTGTCGCGGGTCAAACACTCCGCCGAACGATGCTGCAAGTTGCGCTCCGACAAAGAGCGCCGATCGGATCGACCTAAGATCACAATGAATAACCGAGGATCGCTTATGGCGACGATGCAGAAATTGAGGGCCTACCAGGGGCCGGCGCTGTTCTCCCACGGCTTCCGGCCGTTCTTTCTGTTCGGCGCCATCTATGCCGGCGCCATGGTTCCGCTGTGGCTTGCGGTATTCGCCGGCGACGTCTCGCTGCCGACCGCCTTCGCGCCGCGGGACTGGCATGTCCATGAAATGCTGTTCGGCTATGTGAGCGCGGTGATCGCCGGCTTTCTGCTGACGGCGGTGCCGAACTGGACCGGCCGCCTTCCGATCCAGGGCGGTCCGCTCGCGATCCTGTTCGCCGCCTGGCTTGCCGGGAGATTGGCTGTGACATTCTCCGGCTTGATCGGCTGGCAGATCGCGCTGGCGATCGACGTCGCCTTTCTGCTGTTGCTCGCTGGCGCGGCTGCCCGCGAAATCGTCGCCGGGCGCAAGTGGAATAACCTGAAGGTGGTCGGCATCATCTCGCTGCTGGCCGTCGCCAACATCGCGTTTCATGTCGAGGCGCATTTTGGCGGTCTGGCGGAATATTCCACGCGATTTGGCGTCGCCCTCGTGGTCACGCTGGTTTGCGTGATCGGTGGGCGAATCGTTCCGAGCTTTACGCGAAACTGGCTGGCGCGCCGCGAGCCGGGACGGCTGCCCGTCCCCTTCAATCGCTTCGATGCGATCGTGATGGTCGTGGGCGTCGGCGCCATGATCGCGTGGGTAGTGACGCCTTCGGGCCGCTTCGTCGCAGCTGCACTCGGCGTCGCCGGCTTGCTCCACGTCGTCCGCCTGGCGCGCTGGGCCGGCTATCGCACCGTATCGGACCGCCTCGTGCTGATCCTTCATGTGGCCTACGCGTTTGTGCCGGCGGGTTTCCTTCTGGCGGCGCTATCGGCGGTGGACCTTGTCGCCCCCGGCGCCGGGATCCACGCCTGGACCGGCGGCGCGATTGGCTCGATGACGATCGCCGTGATGACCCGCGCCTCGCTTGGCCATACGGGGCAGGCGCTCTCGGCGTCCATTGCTACCCAGTTCGTCTACGCGTCGATCGTCGTCGCCGCGCTGGCGCGGATATGTGCGGCGCTCGAGCCGAGCCATGCGATCCCGCTGCTTGTGATCTCGGGTGTTGCGTGGGCGGGGGCGTTTCTCGGCTTCGCGTTCATTTACGCACCGCTGCTGTGCGGCGTGCGGAAGTTCTAGAGGGGCAAGATGATCGGTGCCAGCATATCACGATGGACGATGAGCTACTTCGCGGCGGCGCTCGCGTGGTTGTTTGTTGCACTGGCGCTTATGGTCGCGGGGGCAGGCTATCCGGCGACGCATCTTGCTTCACCCGATACCCTCGTCCTGGTGCATGTGGTCTGCATCGGATGGCTCAGCCTGGCGATGTGCGGGGCGTTGTTGCAGTTCGTGCCGGTCCTCGTGGCAAGGCCGCTGTTTTCGGAGAAGTGGGCTTTGCCGGCGCTTGGCCTGTTGACCGCCGGTCTCGCCGCGCTGCTCGCGGGCTTCCTGGGACTGGGCGGCCGGCTTCCCGCCTGGCTCTGGCTCCTTCCGGTCGGCGCGGTCCTGCTCATCGCCGGATTTGGCCTGGTCGTTGTCGATCTCGGGCTGACGGCATGGCTGCGGCCGGCGGGTCCCGCACGTTTCGTTCTGGTCGGGTTGGCTTCGCTCTGTGCCACCGCAGCCTTCGGCGCGATCTTCGCGTTTGCGCATGCGGGCTGGGCGGGACCGGTCGGCGAAAGGCTTTTGACAGTCGGCGTTCCGCTGCACGCGATCGCTGGGCTCGGCGGCTGGCTGACGTTGACGGCCATGGGGGTGAGCTACCGGCTGCTCTCTATGTTCATGCTCTCACCCGATGTCGACGACCGGAAGAGCAATATGACATTGGCGGCCGGCGCGCTCGCCATCGCCGTTGCGGTGGTCGGCGGAGTTCTCGCAATCTGGCTCCTCTCCGGATTGAGCGTCGTGTTGCCTGTGGTCGGCGCGCTCGGCCTGGCGACGATCGTTCTGTATGGGCGCGACGTGATCGAAATCTTTGGCGGACGCAAGCGGCGGCAGCTCGAGCTCAACACGAAGATGGCGGTGCTGTCCTTTGCCAGTCTCGCAGGGGCGGCGCTGCTGGGTATGGTGCTCGTCCTGACCGGCGCTTTCGCAGCGTATCTCGGCGCGTTCGCTTTTCTAGCCATCTTCGGCTGGTTGTCGGGCCTGGTGCTGGCCAAGCTCTACAAGATCGTGGCGTTCCTGACCTGGCTCGAGACCTACGGTCCCGTGATGGGCCGGACCCCGACCCCACGCGTTCAGGACCTCGTTTCCGAGGCAAGGGCATCGAAGTGGTTCGCGATCTACCACGTCGGCGTCTGGCTCGGCACGCTGATGCTGCTGGCCGGCCAACCGTCGGCGTTCCGGGCGGCCGTAGCGATGATGATGATCGGCCTCGTCGGCATCGCCCGGGAAGTGATCCGGACGCGGCGGCTCGCGGACGTCGAGAGCCCGCTGCGCCTTCCGGACGGCGCATGCGCGCCGCATCTGCTGTGTGCCAGAAACTAAAGATGAGAGCTGAGGATGAAACGAAAGGAAGAAGCATGACCGAATATATCGATGTCGACGTCCGTCCAATCCTGCGCGCAGGTGGCGAGCCGTTCTCGGTCATCATGGCCGCGCTCGAACGCCTCGAACCGGGGCAGGGGCTCCGCCTCTACGCCACGTTCAAGCCGGTTCCGCTGTTCGCTGTCATGGCAGACAAAGGATTCTCACATTCCGCGCAGGCGCTCGACGCCGGCGAATGGGAAGTGCTGTTCACGCCCGGGGCAACGAAACAGACGGCGTCGCCCTCCGGCACCTCGGTCTTCGGCGATTGGCCCGAGCCGGCCGTCAAGCTCGACAATCGCGACCTCGAGCCCCCGGAGCCGATGGTCCGGATCCTCGCGGCCGCCGAGAAGCTGGGGCCGGGTGAGACGCTTTCGGCGCTGCTGCGGCGCGAGCCTGTTTTTCTGTTTCCGCAACTGGAGAAGCGTGGGTATCGCTGGCTTGGCGGCTTCTTGCCGGACGGTGCCACTTATGAACTGACCGTCAGGGCTCCGTCATGACGAACCAACTCGTCGACCATATTCGCGACGCACTCCGCGTCGTGATCGATCCCGAGCTTGGTCACAACATCATCGATCTCGGCTTCGTCTACGACATCTCGGTCGATGATGGCGCCGTTCGCATCACCATGACCGCGACTACCCCGGGATGCCCGGCCATCCGTTTCCTTAAAGAGGGTGTCGCGAACGCTGCCGCACGGGTGCCGGGCGTGCGCTCCGTCGACATCGTGATGACGTTCGATCCGCCCTGGGCGCCCTCGCGCATCGCGCCGATCGTCCGCGCCTCACTCGGCTTCGCCGCAGTCAACTAGAGGCCAGGACGTTCAATGGCGCTTACCATCGAGATCAACCACGCGAAGACGCGCGCCAAGGCCGCCGCGGCAGGCCAACCGGTCGTGCCTCAAGCCGTCAAGGGGCCGATCCGGCGGATCAAGTGGTTGGTCCTGCTGCTGACGCTCTCGATCTACTACGTCACGCCGTTCCTTCGCTGGGACCGTGGCCCCAACGCGCCGGATCAGGCAGTCCTGCTCGATTTCGTCAACGGACGGCTCTACTTCTTTTTCGTCGAGATCTGGCCGCAGGACCTCTATCTGGTCACGGGGCTTCTCGTTCTGGCTTCGACCATCCTGATCCTCACCAACGCGCTGGCGGGACGGTTGTGGTGCGGGTTTGCCTGCCCGCAGACCGTCTGGACCGACCTGTTCCTGCTCGTCGAAAGGCTGATCGAGGGCGACAGGCGTCAGCGCTTGAAGAACCTGGGCGCGCCTCTTGACGCCAAACGGGCGATGCAGATCGTCGCGAAGCATTCCGCCTGGCTCCTGATCTCGCTTGCGACCGGCGGCACGCTGATCTTCTACTTCGCAGACGCACCGGAATTGCTGCGAAGCTTTGCGCGTGGCGACGTCTCGGCCAATGCGCTTTGCTGGATCGTTGTCTTCGCCGGCACCACCTACGGCCTCGCCGGTTTCGCGCGCGAGCAGGTCTGCACTTTCATGTGCCCGTGGCCGCGCCTTCAAGGCGCGATCTGGGATCCGGAAGCTTTTACGGTCAATTACCGGGACTATCGTGGCGAGCAGCGCATGTCGGCCAAGAAGGCCGCCGAACTCCGCCTGCAGGGCAAGCCGGCGGGAGACTGCGTCGACTGCAATCATTGCGTCACGGTGTGTCCGATCGGCATCGACATCCGCGAAGGACCGAACTTCGCGTGCATCAATTGCGGACTGTGCGTCGACGCCTGCGATAGCGTGATGTCGAAGCTTGGCCGCCCGCGCGGCCTGATCGACTACGAAAGCTGGAACAACATCGAACGCGGCCATCGTGCGGTGCCGCGAGTCTCCCGGCTGGTGCGCCCGAAGACCGTGGGACTGACGGCGGCTTGCCTGGTGCTGACGGCTGCGATCGTCTTTTCCTTCATGACCAAGACCAGCGCCAGCCTTTCAGTCCAGCACGATCGCGATCCCCTGGCAGTCCGGCTCTCGGACGGATCGGTGCGCAACGCCTACACCGTCAAGCTCCTGAACAAGTCGTCGGCCGCCCACGCCTACACGCTTTCGGTCAGCGGCGTGGATGCAAAAATGGCGATCGTCGGCAATGAGAGTTCTGGCGCCGATCGAGGTGCCTGCCGACGGTTCCGAAGCCGTCCGTGTCACGCTCACCGCGATGAACCCCAGGGAAGCCGAATTGGTGTTCACGGCGCGTGACGAGAGCGGAACCACAATTCTTTCCGCAAAAGACCGGTTCGTCGAACGTTGAAGCGCCGCCCGGCCGACGGCAATTTGCTCCAATCGTCGCCAGTTTGCGCCTTATCAAAGTCCGGAACGCCGGGATATGTGATATTGCGCAAGCAAACGCGGTCTCATCGGAGGTCAGTCATGTTTTACCGGTTCAGCAAAATCATGCTCGTCGCCATCGCCTCGGTGGCGTTCTTCGTTTCCTCACCGGCAGCCGCGCATGACATCACCGCAAAACAGGCCTGGAGCCGCGCTACTCCGAAAGGGGCGAAAGTCGCGGGCGGCTACCTCGCCATCGAGAACCGCGGGGTGCAGCCCGACCGGCTGCTCTCGGCGTCGAGTGGCGCAGCCGCCAAGGTCGAGATCCATCAGATGAGCATGCAGGACGGCATCATGACGATGCGTCCTCTCGACGACGGTCTTGCGATCGCTCCGGACACGACGGTGACGCTCGTGCCGGGAGGAGACCACATCATGTTCATTGGGCTGACCGCGCCGTTCGAGGAGGACCAACGCATCCCGGTCTCGCTGAATTTCGAGCGCGCCGGCAAGATCGAGACAATCTTCGAGATCGGCAGCGTCGGCGCCAAGGGGCCCCGGCTGCAGATGGCTTCGACAGAGCCTGCCGTGACGGCGACCGCGCCGGCGCGACCCGCGGCGACTGACGAACCCTTCTTCACCCACATCTGCGGAACACGCGTGATGGCGAACATCACCGTTTCGCCGGGCCGCAGCGGTCCGGTCGAGGTGCTGGTGCAACTCGAAGACGGCGACGAAAAACCTCTCGCGGTCGATGCGCTTTCCGTGACCCTGTCCAATTCCGACAAGGGGATCGCTCCCGTCAGCGCAGCGGCCGAGCGCGTGTCGGCTGATAGCTGGCGCGTTCGCCTGACAGCTGCGGCAAGCGGGAAGTGGTCGCTGTCGCTCGGCATCGACATGGCAAAGGACGACCGTGTCGATATCGCGGCGCCCATACTCATCGAGTGACGCGGGCGACGACGCATACTGCGGATTGCGGAATTGGCAACGCCTGATCGACGCTACTGCGTCGTGAAAAGCACCACGGCGATGGCGATCGATAGCCCGACGGCAAATACGGTCGCCGTGGTGGACAGGACGCCGATCGCCCTCAGTGCACCGGCAAAGGCGATGATGTGGGTGCTCGTCTTCAGCGAACTCGTGGCCTTCGCATCGAAGCGGTCAAGTCATTCGAGGAGCCGATGGGATCTGCCGTCGAACGGCGTATCGGCGCGCTCAAACCGGGCTACTACACGCGTATCGGCGCGGCAGTCCGCCATGCCTCGGCCCAACTGGTCGACCAGCCGCAGCGCAAAAAACTCTTGCTGGTGCTGACCGACGGAAAGCCCAACGACGTCGATCACTATGAAGGCCCGCTTTGCAGTCGAAGACACCCGCAAGGCCGTGCGGGAGGCGCGAAGGCTGGGCATTGCGGTGTTCGGCGTCACGGTCGACGCAAGCGCGCGGTCCTCCTTTCCAGCCCTGTTCGGGCGCGGCGGCTACGCCATGACAAGCGGTATCGAAACGCTCGCGTTGATGCCATATCCGTACCCGCGTCAACGGCGGCATGGTGTTCTTGCACGACCCGTCGCGTGGCTTGTGAGACGTGCGAAGCATCGAAGCGAGGGGCAGGGGAGGAAGACAAGGTACTTCAGGAAGCGGTTCAGCGGTGGAGACGCGCAAGGGCTGAGTGTTCGATGGGGTACTCCTTCACAAACGGCGCACAGCCCGCGCAAACGAACGCCGGCGGCTTTGCTAGGTGCGCCTCAACGGCCCGTGTCCTTGGCATCAAGTGCTCAAGAAACGGCGACAAATCGAGCTGCTCGAGACTCCGAACAACGCGACGGCGCCCTGTGTGGCGAAGCGCCGCGCTCGAAGCTCGCGCAGCCCGGCCAGCCGTGGAATCTCAGCAGGTCATCCTTCCGGAACTCGAGGCGGCTGACTTACTCGCGATCCAGCTCACCCGTCTTCGGCGGGTGAGCCTTCTTGTGCCACGCCCAGGCGGTGCGGATGATCGTGGCCAGATCCGAATGGACGGCGCGGAAATTCAGCGTCGCTCGCGCGGCGGAGGGATCGGCGACCAGGAGGTCGGATCACCGGCGCGTCGGCTTCGATGACATGCCGAACTTCGCGGCGACTGGTTCTTCGGCCTGGCCGCGATCGCTGCGAGGATTTCGCGTACCGATAGCCCATTGCCGGTACCGAGATTGAACGCGCCGCCTGAATGTCCCCCAGCAGCAGCTTGAGCGCCAACACGTGGGCAGCCGCGAGATCGGTCACATGAATATAGTCGCGGATCGCCGTCCCGTCCGACGTGTCGTAGTCGTCGCCGAACACCGCGAAATCAGGCACGTGCCCCTGTAGCGCCATCATGGCGCGGGGGATGAGGTGAGTTTCGACGTCGCGCATTTCGCCGATGCCGCCCGCGGGATCGGCGCCGGCGGCGTTGAAGTAGCGCAGCGCGAACGAACCGAAACCATAGGAAACGCGATAATCCGCGTGCAGCACCCGCTCGATCATCCATTTCGAGGCGCCATAGGGATTGATCGGCACGCACGGGTAGTTCTCCGGATGCTCCGCCGTCGGCATTGCCATAGACCGCGCCGGTTGACGAAAATACCAGACGGTTGCAGCCGGCCTCGCGCATCGCGGCCAGCAGCGACAGCGTGCCTGCGAGATTGTTGATGTAATACTTCTGCGGATCGGTAACGGATTTGCCCAACAAGGCTCGAGGCAGCTAAGCGCACGACGGCCACGATGTCGTGCTCGGCAAATGTCCGTGCCAGCGTGGCCTTATCGGCGATGTTGCCGACCACCAGGGCGCCCGCGGCGAAGCCACGGTGGCCGGTTGAAAGGTTATCGTAGGGTGACGGAGGTAGCCCGCTGCATCCAGCGCCCGGCAGCAGTGCGAGCCGATATAGACCGGCACCGCCGGTGACGAGAATGGCCGGCGGGACGCTCATGGATTGTGTGTCCCGTTGATGTTGGTCGATCGATCTCTGTTCAGCAACGAATATAGGCGCGCGGATTGGCCGTC
>CAVYOM010000037.1:0-37070 GCA_963770135.1 uncultured Alphaproteobacteria bacterium
TCGAGACGGGCGGGGACTTTTGTGGGATCAGATCGAATGCAGCGCGCCTGATCTTTGGTCAACGTCCTCAATCACGCCTGAATTATCGGATTGCTTCGCAAGCTTCATCGAGGCGCAATTTCTTGCGGCTTGGCCTTTGGGGAGACGAGCGTGGCCAAGAAAAAGGCAACCTTACCGAAATCAACCACGGACGTGGCAGCCCGGACAAAGAAAGCAACAGCAACTGGCAAGACTTCGGATCGAGTTCAGATCCGTCTGCCAGAAGGGATGCGAGACAAACTCGTCGAAGCGGCAAATGGGCGCTCGCTCAACGACGAGATCATTCAGCGGATCACGCAGTCACTTGAGCGCGACGAGATGCAGAAGCTATCCGACCGCCTCCGGGAACAGGGCGACCGCCTTGCGAAGTTCGAGGGAGAGATAGCGTCCATGGTCGAGCAACTCAGGCTGCGCGACGACTAGCGCCGGTGCGGCGGCCGTCGCGGCGGCGCTGTTACTTCAGCAGCGATGCCGGCTCGCTGACATTTTTTCTTCTCCCGATTGGCGCTTTTCAGATGGTCATGATCCGGCGGTTCTCGATCTTAGGCAGGCGTCGCCCGAGGATCGGAGCGACGCCTGGCATCGATCGAGAGCCCGACTGTCCGACGCTTTAGCCCGCTGACTTTTCCGTGACTCCCGGCGTGAAGAGGGCTCCGACCGGCAACTTCTCCTGCAGGCCGTATGGACTGGCCCGGTTCTCCTTGACCCATCGTTTTTCGGCGTGGGATTCGAAGGGTGGAGGAATTTCACCCTGAAGTGACCAAAGGTCGGCCGGCACCTCGTCAATGGTGACCTCCCAGTCATATCCCCGGTCCCTCACATAGGGTGCAATCAACTGGTCGACCGCTTTCACCCACCATTCCCTGATGATGGGGCCAGGCAAGGTCCTTGCCATGTGCTCGAGCTTGAAACGAACGAATTTGCCGTGCGACACGCCGCCGACGTAGACCGAAGTCTGCGGCGACTTCCTCGAAGATCATCACGACGTAAAATTTCGGGATTGGAATCCTTGAATACATCGCGGTAACCGTTTCGGCGAATTCCTTTTTATCCTGAGCTGAATAGGCGCCAACGGGATGATAGACCTTCCATAGGGGCATCATGCTTCTCCATTCAGATTGAATGATAATTATCATATCAATCCCTAAGTCGCTGACGGTTCAAGATCGTGCGATTTTTGGTATCGTTTAATCACGTGTGCGCTCTGTCTCGCGCCGAGGCCGGCTGACACTTCCGTTGCTCAAACGAAAGATGGTCCGACGCGAGGTGCATGCGCCGGACCCTGCGCCGCTCGGTTCACTGCTGGAGGAACGTGAGCGCCTGCTGAACGAATGCGGCATGGTGCTGGAAGATGCCGCCGTGCCCGGCGTCGGGGAAAATGCTCAACTGTGCATTCGGCAGCCTGCGGGCGAGTTCGAAGGAGTTGAACGACGGCACCATCACGTCGTGATCGCCATTGACGACCAGGACGGGATGCTGAACCGTCGCGAGCTTCGTGGCATCGCCCTGTCCCCAGGCATGGATTGCCGTAATCTGAGCCTGAATGGTTTCGTTGCTGACGGGCGCATCAAGGTTGTTGGTGCGTTCTTTCAGGCGCTGCAGGAACTCGTCGGCGGCTGTCTGACCGTTGCTCGTCTGTGTAAAGAACAGAAAATGTTTCGGATGCTTGTTGGCGGGGCCGGCCTTGCCAAATGCGTCCTGTAGAACGGCACCGACATTGGCGATGCCTTCGCCGCCGGCCGGGCCCGTGCCCGCGAGAATGATTTTGCGGACCAGGCCGGGTTGTTGTTGCGCGATGGCCTGAGAGATGAAACCGCCGAGCGAGAAGCCCAGCAGATCGACTTTGCTGAAGCCAAGCGCGCCTATGAACGCGACGGCATCCCGGGCCATCTCCTCGACCGTTTTGGGTGTAGAACCGCCGGAGCCGCCGACCCCGCGATTGTCGAACACGATGACGTGGTGCTTCGCCGCCACGCCATCCACGACCCGCGGATCCCAGTCCTCCAATACCGCCGTCAGATGGTGGAGGAACACCACGGGGATACCGCCCTTCTTGCCAATTTCCCGGTAGACGAAATTCGTGCCGTTCACATCGACCGATTGGGTCGCCGCATTTTCGAAGGTCATGCTCATCGCTTTTCTCTCGATTTATCGCGAGGTTAGATAACGATCGCGAGGGGGTTGCCATTGGAATAACGACCGTTATATAACGGTCGTTATTCCAGGGATCAAGCGCTATCGAGTGCGATCAAGCGATTGTCAGAGGCTGGTGATGAGATATCCGTCGGACCAAAAAGCGAGGGCGAAACAAGCGATCCTGCAGGCTGGAGCCAGGGCTCTGAGAACGAACGGCTTTAATGGGATTGGGGTTGACGGCGTCGCGGCATCGGCCGGCGTCACGTCTGGCGCCTTCTATTCGAACTTTTCAAACAAGGAGGAGCTGCTCGAAGAGGTCATCGAGACCTGCCTCGGCGAACCCTTCATCGATTCGGAGAGCGGGAGCCTTGCCGAACGGCAAGCGCGTCTCAAGGAATGGTTGGCAATGTACATCAGCGCCGACCATCGCGCAGACCCGGCATCCGGCTGCGTCATGCCCACCTTGAGCGCAGACGTTGCGCGATCAAGCCCCCAAATACGTGCCACCTACGAGCACAGAATGTTGGCGTTGGTCCAGAAGATGTCGAATGCCCTGGGTGGGACGGGACCTGATCGCGAGAAGCGTGCGTGGAGCATCATCGCCATGATGATCGGCGCAATTGCGATCTCGCGGGCGATGCCTGACGGCGAGGAGGCAGATCAGGCCCTCGCTGCGGCGTTGCAGACCGCCATCGCGCTTGTCGCCCCGAAGTAAATCAGCCAACCAGGATTTGCATCTTGGACGACGAGATGCGCGCGTGGAAAATGCTGACCTAGGGTCACACACGGAATGTCGGCCGCTATGCCGCGTTGCGACCCTGGGCGGTTCGGGCGTCGAGCAGCCCTGCCTCGATCAGCGCGTCCCTGATCCGCGCAATTTCCGCCTCCGATATCTTGACCAGCGGCGGACGCACCACGGCGCGCGGCAGCTTGCCGAGCAGCACCAGCGCTTCCTTCATGCGGTTGTGCATGTCGACAAAGGGATCGGCGTAGAACACGCGCGCCGTCGGATAGATCCGGTCGTTCAGCCGGCGGGCTTCCGCGAGATCGTTGGCCTTGACGGCGCGGAACAGCCTGGCCTGGAGATCGGCGATGACGCTGCCGCTTCCAGAAAGCAGGCCATTGCAGCCGAGCACCAGCGAGCTGAGGAGCCAAGCGCTGTTGGTGGACAGCACATTGATGGGACGCGTGCGCCCTTGCAGCGCGCGGATCTGGCTCTCATGGTGCGGCACCGTCTGGGTCCAGTCCTTGATCGCGCGGATGGCCGGTACTTCGTCGAACAGCCGCTCCAGCGTCGCCGACGGATAGCCCTGGCCTGTTGCGAGCGGATATTGAAACAGGATCATCGGTAGGTCGCTGGCATCGGCGATCGTCTTGAAATGGGCCAACGCCATCTCGGCCGACTGGCCCATGGTGAACGGTCCCGGCGGGAACACCAGCAGCGCCGATGCGCCGCCGGCCTGGGCCTGCCTGGCGATCCGCGCCGCCTCCAGGCTGCCGTCCGCCCAGACGCCGTGAATGATCGGCAATTTGCCGCCGACTTCCTCGCTGGCGATCTCCATGACGCGGCGCTGTTCGTCCGACGTGCACGAGGCGACTTCGGTGGAGTGGGCGTTGATTGTGATGGCGGACAAGCCCTGCACCGCGGCGACATCGCGCAAGTGAGCCCGGAAGCTCGCCTCGTCGATCGAGAGATCGTTGTGGAACGGCAGCAGTACCGCCGGAATGACGCCCTGGGGCACGAAGTCAGAATGGCGGCTCATGTCTGGTCTCCTCCGGTTCAAACGACGGGTACGCGCTTCGCAGCCACGGCGGCCGGCGAAATCACCTCGATATCGAGCGGCACCTGCCAGCGTTCAGTGAAGTTCACCTGCGGCGGCGTATTGTTGGCGCGCGCACCTTTCAACACAAAGCCTTCATAGGCATTGTTCATTACCTCGTTGCACTTCTGCACATAGACCGGAAAGCCGCCGATATAGGGCATGAACACGCGCGGGCGCCCGGCAATGTTGGTTCCGACATACCAGGAGCTGCAGGTCGAGCGCAGCGAGACCGTCGAGACGTCGTTGACGTGCTCCACCCAGGCGTCCTCGTCGGCCTGCAGCGGCTCGATGCTGCGGGCACCGGTCTCGCGCATGTGGCCGAGGCAATCGGCTAGCCAGTCGACATGCTGCTCGATCGCCTGGATCATGCTCGCCAGCACCGACGGGCTGCCGGGACCGGTGATCATGAAGAGATTCGGAAAGCCTACCGAGGCGAGGCCGAGATAGGCGCGCGGGCCGGCGCGCCATTTTTCGGCGAGCGTGCGGCCGCCGCGGCCGGTGATCTTGATCTTGTCGAATGAGCCGGTCATGGCGGCAAAACCGGTCGCGGAAACGATGGCGTCGACCTTGTATTCGGTGCCGTCAACCACAATGCCGTCGTTGGTGAAATGCTCGATCGGCGTTTTGGATACATCCACCAGCTTCACATGCGGCAGGTTATAGGTCTCGAAGTAGTTGGTATCGACACAGAGCCGTTTGCAGCCGAATACGTTCTGCGGGCACAGCAGTTCCGCGGTCGAGGGATCCTTGACGACGCTGCGGATCTTCTGCCGGGCGAATTCGGCGATGGTGTCGTTCGCCGACTTTTCGAACAGCAGGTCGCCGTAGGCGCCGAGAAAGGGGAGCCCGCCGCGCTGCCACGCCGCCTCATATTGCTCTTCGCGCTGCTTCGCACCGGCCTGCAGCGCCGGCTGGAGATTGAACGGGAAATAGAACCCGGTCGGCCGCGCGCGCGCCTTGGCACGGAGTTCCGGATAGTGCGACTTGGCTTCCTTCAGGTAATCTTCCGACAGCGCCTCGTTCCACGCCGGCACCGACCAGGTCGCGGTGCGCTGGAACACGGTGAGCTGCGCGGCCTGCGATGCGATAATCGGGATCGACTGGATCGCGGACGAACCCGTGCCGATGACGCCGACGCGCAGGCCGGTGAAGTCGACGCCCTCGTGCGGCCATTCGCCGGTGTGGTAGATCGGTCCCCTGAAATCATCCATGCCGGGGAAGACCGGGCGGTTCGGCGCCGACAGACAGCCGACCGCCATGATGCAGAATTTTGCGGTGACGCGGTCGCCGCGATCCGTCTCGATCAGCCAGCTATCGGCGTCCTCGTTGAAGGTCGCCGCGGTGACGCGGGTGTCGAACACGATCTGGCTGCGCAGGTCGAAGCGGTCGGCGACGTGGTTGGCGTAAGCGAGGATTTCCGGCTGCGGCGAATATTTCTCCGACCAGTTCCATTCCTGGTCCAGCTCCTCGGAGAACGAGAAGGAATATTGCAGGCTCTCGACGTCGCAGCGGGCGCCGGGATAGCGATTCCAGTACCAGGTTCCGCCGACGCCGCTACCGGCTTCATAAACCCGCGCCGTGAAGCCGAGCCCCCGCAGCCGGTGCAGCATGTACAAGCCGGCAAAGCCCGCGCCGACCACGACCGCATCGAAAACCCTCGTTTCGGGAGCGCGCGCTGCTGCACTCGCTTGAGCCATGCCTGTCCCTCTGTTTTCTTGTCGCGTTTCCGCTGAGAAGATTAGGGCGGGTGCACGGAGGTCGGCAAGCGCGACCGTCGCCGCGTCACGAATGGCACCTATGCTGCGCGGGCGACTGGAGCTGGGCACCAGTCGTGGGGGACACGAACAGGTCGCCAAGCGTTTATTCGGTCATTATCTGCGACAAACGCAAAGCGTTTGCGCAAGGCCGGCCGAGCCGGTCCTCATTGTCACGCCCGAGATCCGCGAGGTGCGTGTCGATTGATCGCTGAGCCGCAGGGGTTCGGGGAATGCGACCGAAGCACTGATACACGCTCCATCCATATTAAGTCAGGAAGACTGTCCTTCGCAAAATACCAGGCCTGGCGCTCGCGCGACGTGCGATGCAGTTGCCCGCGCGGCTTGCGTGCATCTAATATCGACCTCGCCGCGCGAATGGGCGCCGAGGACACGTCTGCGCGGCCGGAGGAAGAACGCCATGCCAGACGATAGGTATCTACGCTATGAGCCTTCCGTAGAACAACCACGGCCGGATGAGGCGCAAACAATCGCAGCAATTGTCGGTTCGATCCAAAGGACCAACAAATCCAGCTTCGACAGGCACCACCGTGGCATTCGCCAGCAGCATGCCAAAGGTCAAGGATACCTCAGAGGCGAGCTGAAGATTCATGATAATTTGCCGGCTCACCTGCGTCAGGGGATGTTTGCATCACCCGGCACCCATCCGATCATCGTGCGTCTCTCCACCGCGTTCGGCGATATCCGCAGTGACCGCATCCGCGTTCCGCGCGGCATGGCCATCAAGGTCTTGGGCGTGAGCGGTCGTAAAGCGCTGCCGGGGGATACTTCGACCAATCAGGATTTTCTCCTTGTCAACCACAAGAGCTATTTTGCGGATGCTGCCGCTTATTTGAGCGCACAGCGCAGTTTCGAGTGGGAGCCGCGGACGCCGGATTTTGGACTGAGATTCCTGGGCTTCGTGGGGCGAGGTTTCGTCAATTTCTCCAGCCGTACTGGCGTCCGTATTCCAATGGTGTTGAAGGCGCTTGGTGAGGCAGGTAACAACATCCTGGGGGAGACGTTTTATTCCGAAGCCGCGATACGCTTTGGCGACTACGTTGCGAGACTCTCGGCGGCCCCCATCTCCGAACCGCTTATCAGGCTCAGCGGCCAGCCCTGCCACGACGATGACGGTGCCGTGCTGAAATCGGTCGTCGCCTATTTCAACAAGAATTCGGCGGAATACGAGCTTCGTGCGCAACTCTGTACAGACCTGAAACGTACCCCTATCGAGGATGCCTCGATCGATTGGCCCGAAGACATTTCGCCACAACTACCCCTTGCAAGAATTACGCTTCCGCCCCAGGCGGCCGACAGCCCGGCCCGTCGCTTCTATTCGGACGATGTCCTGTCGTTCGATCCATGGCGATGCCTTGCCGAACATCGACCGCTGGGCTCCATCATGCGCCTTCGCAAAGAGGCTTACGCGGCATCGAGCGCTTTTCGCAATGAAAAGAACAAGAATGAAAAGAAAGAGCCCGTCATGAAGGAGCCGCGAGACATCTCCGAGTTTCCGGACTAAGTCTGCTTCGGATACCGCATTCCTGTCGCCTTGATGGTCGGCCGCCCGTTTCCGGCGCCGCTAAAAAACGCCACTGATCGCAGAGGATCACCCGGCTGGAGCGAATTTGCCAGCGATTCCACGACCTGCTGCGAACGACATCGCCATTTGATGGCTCTTGCTGCATCGCCGAGGTTCTCATAGAGGTCGGCCACCGTGGCGTAAACATGCCTCGCCGCGAGCGGAAGCCTGGCATGGCGGACGATCGAGATGGCCTCCGCCAGTTGAGATCTGGCCGCCTGAGGATTGCCCGTTAGCACTGCGATTTTTGCCTTAGTGCTTAAAGAAAGCGCGAGGAAGGGACGGTCCGGCGCGCTCATTGTAACCTCATGAAGTCGCGAGGCCGTAGTTTGCGCTTGACCGAGGTCTCCGACCGCAAGCCAGTAGGCACAGCGATTCATCAGATGCTGAGGAACGATCAGCGAATCCAACGGCACCTCATCGGCTTCCGTCCGCCGCTCAATCGCGTCCAGATGCTGACGCGCGAGGGGTAGATTGCCTAACCCGATATAGGCCTTCGCCAGCAAAGTCCTAACGAGAAAAAAGCTGAAAGGGTTCGCCTCGATCATCGGATTGTGGGCATCCTCCGCATGGCCTGCGGCGCTCCCGAACTCCTGGGCCTCGGCGTACAGAAATCCCAAAGTCACACGGCACAACGCGCTAGCCTGCGGATTGACGTTCCGCTCGGCCATCGCGAGCGTGGAGGTCACGCTTTCCTGCACCTTGCCCCATTCACCGAGATAGAGCAGCGCAAATGCTTCAACCGTGTTGTAGACGGTGAACAGATAGACATCGCCCACCATGCGGGCCAGATCTTTGCCCCTTTTGGTCGCATCGTTACACGCAGGGTAATTTGAACTCAGGAATTCGAGTACCATCTCAATCGAGCAGCGTCGCAACCGCATGCTGACGTCCTGCGAGTCGCCAATCAGGCTCGCCGCCTGTCGGCAAAAGGCCGCGTCTTCCGCCCGCCAGCCGGGCAGCATCATGTTCAAATTGGCGAAGTTGCCCTGAACCAGCGCCCTGAATGCAGGGTCTTCGATCGCGCGGCATTTTTCCAACGCCTGCGCTGCGAATGGCAAGCACTGCCGTCGGTCGACGTAGAGGCAAAACCGGCTGAGATCGACAAGCCCGCTGACTTCCTCTCGCAGATGCCCTGTTTCGACTGCATAGGCAACCATCGTCAAAAGATCTTCGAGCGAGCGGGCAAAATCTCCCCCGGCGCGCCACGCCCACGCCCTCTGAAGCAGAAGCTTCAAGCGAACCGGCGGTTGTAGCCCGGCAGGCAGGTGGGACACGAGGTCCAGAGCCCGGCTCAGGTAGCTCACGGCTTCGCGTGTGCTGAACCGCCGCGCCGAACTTTCGGCAGCCAGCCCCAGGTAGCGCATCGCCTTTGCGAAGTCGTGTCCAAGCTCGAAATGGAGCGCAAGCACTGAAGCGACTTCGGGCGCCCTATCTCCATATCCGCGCTCGAGACTTTCTCCTATGCGGCGATGCGTGTCGACTCGACGTGCGGGCGCAAGTCTTTGGTACAGGACTTCCTGGTAAAGCGCGTGCTGGAAGGCATAGCTGCCCGAGATCGCATCATTCGGCCATTCCGTCACGCCGGCCGATACCACAACTCGGCCCGTCCGGGCCAACTCCTCGCAAAGTTGTTCGACGTCCAGGACGTTGCGATCCATCGCCCCCGCGACCAGCAACGCCGAGAACTCGGCGCCCGCAGTGCCTGCGACTTCGAGCAAGCCCCGCTCCTCGGTGGTCAGCTGATCGACCTGCCGCATGATCATTTCCCGCAAATCGCGTGGCATGCTGAATTGCGAAATGGCCTCTTCAAATTCCACTTGCCACAGTCCGTCGATCGCGACGATCGTCCGCTGCGCAATGAGATGATCGACGAGGGAGGCCACGAACAGTGGTTGTCCCCCGGTCCGCGCAAAGATGCGGTCCGCCAATCCGCTGGCGAGGGTGGTCGAATCGAACCGCAGGGCCAGGTAGCGCTCCACTTCAGTACGCGTCAGCCGGTCGAGAGCAAGCTCCGTACATTGCCCGTGGATTTGCAGATCCTGGTGAACGGTCCGAATCGGATGCCCTTCGGCTGCAACATCCACCGGCCGATAGGTCGCAAGAACAAGGATCGCCGCTTTGCGATCCCGCCGCGCAATGCGCGATAGCGCGTCCACCGTCGCAAAATCACTCCAATGCAGGTCCTCGAGGATAATAACCCAGGGCCGTTTGGCTGCCAGGCGTTCCATGAGGTCAGCGAACTCGCGAAGCATGCGTTCTCGCGTCGCTCCGAAGACCTCGTGTTGGAATGCGGCACGATCTTCGTCGCGAAGCAAGCCCGGCATCTGCGCCAACCATGTCGGCGCGTAATCGCGAAGAGACTTGAGCAGCAATGTGCCATCAGCGCCACGACACTGTTCGTGCAGCGCCTCAATCAGCGGCAGGAAGGCCTCATGGGTACCGAACAGTTCATTGCAGCCGCTATGCAGCACACCCACTCCGCGCTGTTCCATCCGCTCCAGGGCCATTTGGACAAGCGTTGTCTTGCCTATCCCAGCCTCACCAGTGACGAAAACGATCTGACGTTGTCCGGCGTGTACTTGCTGCAGGACGCCTTCCAGAACCTCCAGCGGACCGGCCCGCCCGACCCGCCAGCGCCGGCGTTGATCGGTCAGACCTTCCGAGACGTCAATTCTCTCCTCAAGCGGCTGCTCGTCATTTGAGGATTGAACCGCCCCGACGGATGCGATGAAACGGTATCCACGCCGCGTTACAGTCTCGATGTAGTGGGGGGCCTGTCTGTCATCGCCTAATGCGGAGCGAAGCGCGTTTATCGCTACTGTCAGGCTCGAACTCGCTGACGTGGAGATCGGACCAGACGGCGGCCAGCAATTCGTCCTTGGTGACCAATTCCCCTGGGCGCTCGACGAGACAACACAATACTTCGAAAGGTTTCGGCGCGAGGACAACGCGGTCTTGTCCCCGCCGCAGCATGGCATTGGCCCGATCTAGCCGAAACTGGCCAAAGGCAAGCTCGCCTGTACTCACGGCAGCACCCTCACGGTCCTGATCCTGCCGATCCTAAGAGAAAGCTAAGCGAAATGTAAGGGCGCCCTAAGGACGCCCGGATGACGTCAGCGCTAGCGTGACCCCTGTACCAATCTCGTCGGCACCGCCGACGCAGGAGCCGAACAGGAGGCAGGTTCATGGCGAATCAAGCTCCCGAGGAAAACGAGAAGCAGATAACGGCTGCCACAGCGAAAATCGCAGCGATGACCGTAAACTCGGAGAAGGCTGCAATCCTCGCGCCGCTTGCCGACATACAGGCGGGAGAGGGCAAGTCCGGCGAGCTTAAGCGCGAAATATCGTTGCTCGGGAAGTTTCTGCGGCTTGCCGGTGGAACGGCCGGATTTCTGATGGGCGGTCCGGAAGGAGCTGCGTTCGGCTCGGCCGTCGGAGAACTAACGGGCGAGATCGCGGCAAAGCAAACCAGCATGATCTGGTCGATTTTCGGAAGTGCGTTTCTGCATCCGAAGCGAGCTGGCATGAAGAAGATAGTTTTGATCGCAATGGCCGTGACCGCCGATATTCCTTGCGGCGTTGGTACGTAGGCTGCAAACGGACGACGTGTGATCTGATGGGCTTGCCGATCTCCCGTACTAGTTTTGAGCACTTCCGGCAAAGGCCAATGCGGGTTGATGCCGCTGCCCGAGACGTCATTCAAGCTTTGAAACCGGAGCCTCGAATCATGCGCCACGAACGATTACGGCTTGCCGGTTTCCTGTGGTGAACGGGCCAGTCAAAAGATTATACTTTGGCGCAATCAGCGCATCGCCGCCTGGCGCGCAAACCGGACATTGCAGCCCCTACCAGGTCGCCGTTCCCTTCATGGTCGGCTGGCCCTCGGCGTTCGCGATCCACAGTTCCAGGCCGGCGCTGGTTTCGCTGGCGTTGATCGAGAACTCGCTGCCTTCGAACAAGGGCTGTACGCCGCGATAGCTGAATTTCTTTGGCGCGATGCCGCCGTGAAGTTTTGCGGCGAACTCGACGATCAGCGCGGCCTGCAAGGGTCCATGGAAGATCAGGCCCGGATAGCCCTCGACCTTGGTGACGTAGTCGCGGTCGTAATGGATGCGGTGGCCGTTGAAGGTCAGCGCCGAATAGCGAAACAGCAGCACGGGATCGCTGACATGGGTTTCGCGGTGCTTTGCTAAGGGCAGCGGCGGAGGCGCTTTGGCTGGTGCGGCCGGGGCCGCGCCGCCCATGTCGCGGTAGACGATGTCCTGCCGTTCGCGGATCGCAACGCCGCGCGGCGTCGTGATGGTGTGCTCGACGGAGACGAAGCAGAGCACGCCGGTCGAGCCGGTCTTCATCGTCACGTCCGAGATCCGCGAGGTGCGCGTCGAATTCATCGCCGACGCGCAGGGTTTCGAGGAACTGGATCTCGCCGCCGGCCCACATGCGGCGCGGCAGCGGCACCGGCGGCAGGAAGCCGCCGCGGGTGGGATGGCCGTCGGGGCCGAGCATCGACATCGGAAACACCGGCTGCGCGAGGCACCAATGCGTGGTCCACGGCGCGGCGTCGCCGGCCTTCGGCTCGCCGATGTCCTGGAACAGCGTCGCGCGCAAACCCTTCACGAGTTGCGCGGTGACGATGTCGGAGGCTTCCGTGCTGCGGCCGATCCACTGGCGCAGATGGTCGAGGTCGAGCTTTTCGGCGGCTTGGGTCATGGCTTCAAGCTTTTTTGCGGGCTGCGGGAAGTTCGACGTGCTCGCCGATCGCGGGCACGGCGCCATAGTGCCTGTCCTCGCCGACGAAGATCGCCGCTGGCGCGGCATAGCTGATCTTGCCGTTCGGCGTATCGACCTCGATGCGGCGCAGATGCGGATGCAGGGCGAGGTCGGCCATGGTGTTCACTTCTGCGAACGCGATATCGGCGTCGTCGAGGCGCTTGAGCAGTTCGACCCGGTCCATCGCGGCAAAGCTGTCGGCCACCGCCTTGTCGGTGAGGGCGCGGTTGCGCACGCGCTCGACCATGTTGGCAAAGCGCGGATCGTTGGGCAGGTCGGGCTGGCCGAGCACCTCGGCGCAGAGTTTTTTCCACTCGCGCTCGCTCTGGATCGAAATCAGAATGCCCTTGCCGTCCTTGGAATTGAAAACGCCATAGGGCGCGATCGAGGGATGGGCCAGCGCCATCCGCTTCGGCGGATTGCCGGCTTCCGAATTAATCAGCGGCACCGCCATCCAGTCGGCCATCACGTCGAACATCGAGATGCGGATATCGGCGCCCTTGCCGGTGCGGCCGCGCGCGATCAGCGCCTCGAGGATGGACGCATGTGCCGTGGCGCCGGTCGCGATATCGACGACGGAGATGCCGACGCGGGATGGGCCCTCGGGGCCGCCGGTGATCGAGGCAAGGCCGCTCTCGGCTTGGATCAACAGATCATAAGCCTTGCGTTCGGCGTAAGGCCCGGTGTCGCCATAGCCCGAGATCGTGCAGCAGATCAGCGCCGGATAATCCTTGCGCAGCCGCTCCAGCGAGAAGCCGAGCTTGTCCATCGAGCCAGGCTTGAGGTTTTGCAGCAGCACATCAGCGCTCGCGATCAGTCTTTCGAGCTCGGCGCGACCTTCTTTCGTGGCGAGATCGACCACCTGCGAGTTCTTGCCACGGTTGAGCCAGACGAAATAGCTGCTCTGGCCTTTTGCCGCGGCGTCATAGCCGCGGGCGAAATCGCCCTCGGGGCGTTCGATCTTGATGACATGCGCACCGGCGTCCGCCAGCCGCGAGCTGCAGAACGGCGCGGCAACGGCCTGTTCGACGGAGACGACGATCAATCCCTCTAACGGCAACATGTTCTGTTCTCAGTAGGAGCGGGGCAGGCCGAGCACATGCTCGGCGACGAACGACAAAATCAGATTGGTCGAGATCGGTGCGACTTGATAGAGCCGCGTTTCGCGGAACTTGCGCTCGACGTCGTACTCTTCCGCAAAGCCGAACCCGCCATGGGTCTGCACGCAGGCGTTCGCCGCTTCCCACGAGGCATCCGCGGCCAGCATCTTGGCCATGTTGGCCTCGGCGCCGCAATCCAGCCCAGCCTCGTATTTGCGGGTGGCTTCCTTCACCATCAGTTCAGCCGCGCGCATCTGGGCATAGGCCTTGGCGATCGGGAACTGGATACCTTGATTCATGCCGATCGGGCGGCCGAACACCGCGCGTTCCTTGGCGTAGTTGGTGGCCTTGGCGATGAACCACTTTGCGTCGCCGATGCATTCGGCTGCGATCAGGATACGTTCGGCGTTCATGCCGGAGAGAATATAGCGAAATCCCTTGCCTTCCTCGCCGATCAGGTTCTCGGCGGGAACCTTCATGTCCGTAAAGAACACTTCGGTCGTGGCGTGGTTCATCATGGTGCGGATCGGTCGGATCTCGAGGCCGTTGCCCTTGGCCTCGCGCATGTCGACGATGAACACTGACAGGCCATCGGTGCGCTTCTTGGCCTGTTCCTTTGGCGTGGTGCGTGCGAGCAGCACCATCAGGTCGGAATGTTCGGCGCGGCTGGTCCAGATCTTCTGGCCGTTGACGACGTAGTGGTCGCCGTCACGCTTGGCGACGGTCTTCAGCGAGGACGTGTCGGTGCCGCTGGTCGGCTCGGTGACGCCGAACGCCTGCAGCCGCAATTTGCCGCTGGCGATACCGGGCAGATACTTTGCCTTCTGCGCGTCGTTGCCGTGCCGCAGCACGGTGCCCATCGTGTACATCTGGGCGTGGCAGCCGCCGCCATTGCAGCCCGCGCGCTGGATCTCTTCAAGGATCGCCGCCGCCGCCGACAGTTTCAGCCCGGAGCCGCCATACTCCTCGGGGATCAGCACCGAGAGATAGCCGGCCTCCGTCAGCGCGTCGACGAACTCCTTCGGATACGCCATCTGGCGGTCGAGCTTGCGCCAGTATTCGCCGGGGAACTGGGCGCAGAGCTTTGCGACGGCGTCGCGGATGTCGTGGAATTCGTCTTGCTGTTCTTGTGCTGTCATTGGTTTTTCTGGCGATGGATGGTGGGGGATGTCAATTGCCGGATGGCGGGCTGTTGTGAAACCACAGCCGGTCTCCTATGCTGAATTGTTATAGCGTATGAACCTGCCTTCGAAGATTGGCAAGCAATGGATATCCGGCAGCTCAGAACCTTCAGCTGCGTCGCCGAACTCGGCAGCCTCAGCAAAGCCTCCGACACGCTGCGGGTGGCGCAGCCGGCGCTGAGCCGCCAGATCAAGCTGCTCGAGCACGAATTGCGCGCCGATCTGTTTACCCGGAACGGCCGCGGCATGGTGCTGACCGACGCCGGCCGGCTGCTGCTGGCGCGCACGGCCGGCATCGTGCGGCAGATCGACCAGGTGCGTGACGAGATCCAGTCCGCCGGCGGCCCGCCCTCGGGGCGCGTGGTGCTCGGGCTGGTGCCGACCGTGAGCTGCGTGATTTCGGCGCGGCTCGCGCGGCGCACCGTCGACAAATATCCGGGCATCTCGCTCTGCATCGTCGAAAGCTACAGCGGCCATCTGATGGAATGGCTGCACCGCGGCGAGATGGATCTGGCGCTGATCTACGGGCCGTCGAGCGACCTGCATCTGACCGTGCAGAGTCTCGGCCGCGACACCATCGTGGCGGTGGGTCCGCGCGGCAGCGGACTGGCGCAGAGGAAACAAGTCGATATCGGCTGGCTGCTGAAACAGACGCTGGTGCTGCCCAGTCATTCGCACGGCCTCCGGGCGCTGATCGAGCAGGCGGCAGCAAAGAAGAAACTGAAGCTCGACGTCAGGCTGGAAGCGGATTCGTTTCGGGTGCTGACCAGCCTGGTCGAGGAAGGCTTGGGGTACACGCTGCTGCCGCCGTCCTCGGTGCGCCACGAAGTGACGAGCGGCCGGCTGGAAACGGCTGCGCTCGCAAAACCTGCGCCGATGCGCGAACTGACCCTTGCGTCTCCCATCGATCATCCCGGCTCGACGGCCATCACGCTTGTGACCGAGCTTCTCCGCGACGAACTCACCGCCTGCCGCGAAGAGGGCCTCTGGGACATCAAGCTCGCCTGAGCCGATGCCGGGCCGTTCGGAATGGCTTAGAGCAAAAGGGCGCGGGGCGGCATTCTCATCTGGCTACAGCTGCCATGCCGCAATTGTATAGGGGGCGCGGGCTTGCCGGAACGATGGCGGTTGGGCGGAAGCAGGCTCTTGGAGCTGCCGTGGATGCGTCTCACTTCCCCTAGCGCGCCGATCCCTCGTAGATCTCCATGATCGATCTCGGCTTTGTCACCACACATTCCTGAACCTTGGTGGGTCGAGCAGGGTTGTTCGCCACGCCGACGAAAGTCAACGACCGGCTTCGCTCGTCCCAGAGCGCATCATGTTGATCCGAGGGGCCACGTCCGAACGTGAATTTGATGACACCGTTGTCGATGTCCGTGATGTTGCCCGGCAGACTGATGGCTGCTTCGGTCTCCAACACCACGACTTTCGTCGCGCGATCCAGCGTGATGAAATAATATTTGACGGTATTGCCCGGACAACTGAGGGAAAATGCGTCGACCGGGTCCAGCCGTTTTGGATCGAATTGCTCCGGCTGATAGAACGTGGAAAGCATTGTTCTGCCCGCAACTGCAGTGCAGGTGTGCTGCATCACATGTCTTCCCAGTTCGCCGGCAGGCATTCCCGGCCAGGTCATTACGTCGCGCTTTCGGTCGAAGAAAAGCAGCACGCGTCCTCCTGCGCCCCTGAGGCTCAGGTCCAGTTGCTCGTCATTTGCCGAGACGATCTCACCCGTCAGAAGGTTTCCGCCCGGGCGTTCGAAGACGAAATGATTTTTCTCGATATCATAGGTCACAAAATAAGGTTGTTGCTGCTGGAAGTATTTGCCGTCGCAGCGGATGGACGTCGGTTCGGCTTCCGCCCGCATCGGGCAAACCAGAACCATGAACAGGAGTAATGTGAGATGGCGCATTGCTCGGCAATCCAGTTTGGCATCGGTGTTCACGTTGGTGTTTTGCCATCGATACCTCAAGCGCGTTTAATGCTCCGATAACGAGACGAGCCGCTTTTATCGCTTTGGATATCTCGTGTTCGATCGGAATGCAGACAGATCGCAAATTTGCGGGCAAGCCTAGCGCCCTTGCAACGATCTCTGTCGGGTTGAAGACGCGGTTGATAGGGGCTTAAGATCGGCGACGGAACGCAGGGCACCCCACATCTGCCGCCGTTCAACCAGGGAGGGTGAAATGAGTCGCGGTGCTTTCTTCGATCGGCTCGCTGAGGCGAAGAGGTGATTTGATCCTCACGGTCAAGGCGCCTGGTATCGGGGAATGAAAAAGAGCAGCTACAAACTGGAGCCATCTTATTTGCGATTTCCGAAACTACGCGGAAAGGAGCACAATCTGATGGCGCGGTTCACGCGTCAGGGAGCGCGTTATCTCGACACCAAAGACAAGTGGGAGCGACTTGCTTTCATGCAACATTACGGCGTCCCGACCAAGCTTATGGATTGGACGACCAACGTAACCGCTGCGATCTACTTTGCTCTCGCCTTCAGGGTCAAGGCCGAGGAAGAACTTGAGGAACCCCACATATGGATCCTCAACCCTTTCCACCTCAACGGCAAAAGCGGCTCGCGCAAAATTTTCGACAACATGGACGAACCCCCGGAGCTAAAGCTTGAGGGCATCGCGGGTAACAACTGGAAATGCAAGCTTCCGATAGCCATCGCAGTCGACTGGCGAAACAGTCGAATTGAGCATCAACAAGGCGTCTTCACGTATCACGGGACACGAAGGGAACCGCTTGATGAGCTTGTTCCAGATTGTGTTGAAAAAATAGAGATCAAAAAAAAGGAGATTGGTGACCTGCTGGACCATTTGAGGGATGCGGGTGTCACACACCATCGCATGCTCCAGGATCCCGACAGTCTTGGCCGGGATATCACCGAGAGCGCTTTGCGCTCCGGTCTCCTTTGGAAGAGCACCCGGATGCCGCTTTCCGTGGGCAGTGTCGAGGAGGAAAGCCCGGCACCGGACGCTGCCGTTTGATGTTCAACACACGCGGTGCGCTACGCCGCACCGGGCGGTCCGAACGAGGCGGTGAGCGCATCGGCGAGCCCGAGATCGGTCTGGTCGCCCACCCAGGCCACATATCCGTCGGGCCTGATCAAAACGGCAGGGGGAGGAGGGATGACGCCGAGCACCGGAAGCTCCCATACGCCGTCGCATGTGGCATCGACCAGCTTGACCCGGTCCGCCCATGGCGCGATATCGAAGCCGCCGGGCTCGCCGAGATTGAGCAGCACCGGCCGGGCGTCGTGCAGAAGGGTGAACACCCGCAGCGGGCCGTCGACGGTGAGCAGATCCAGATCGGGCATCCGGCGTCCGAGCATCTGGTGTCCTTCGCCGAGATCGTAGTGGATGCTCAGGCCGGACATCTCGGCGGCGAATTTTCGGCGCGGCTCGTCCATGCCGAGCAGCTCCGACACGATGTCGCCCACGGCCTTGCTGCGTTCGTCGGTGCGACGCAGCGCGACTTGCGCCATCGTGTTGTGCAGCACGCGGGCGGCGACCGGGTGCCGCTCGGCGTGGTAGGTATCCAGCAGGCTTTCCGGTGATCTTCGCTTGATCACCTGCGCCAGCTTCCATCCCAGGTTCACCGCATCCTGCACGCCCGTGTTGAGGCCTTGTCCACCGACCGGCGGATGCACATGTGCGGCGTCGCCGGCCAACAGCACGCGCCTGTCGCGGTAGCAAGCCGCCTGCCGCGTCATGTCGGTGAAGCGGGAAATCCGGGTGGGGCTGTGGATCCCGTAATCGGTGCCGTAAACGGCAGCGAGCGCCGCGGCGACATCGCGCAGGGTGGGTTCGCCGTCGAGCCGCAGCTCCGGCTCGGTCAGCACGATCCGGACCGACCCGCCGTTCTCCACCTTTCCAATTCCATGGATGCCGTACGCGTCCTGGTGAAGCCCCCATTTCGGTTCCTCGGCCGTCTCGGCTTCGGCGATCAGCCAGCTCGTCGTCGGATCCCACCCGGGAAACGCGATGCCGGCCGCCTTGCGAACCAGGCTGCGACCGCCATCGCAGCCGACGAGATACTTTGCCCGCAGCGACTGGCCGTCGGAGAGCGCGACGTCGACGCCGCTATCGTCCTGCGCGAAGCCGGTCACGTCGCGCCCGCGATGGATCGTCACCGCCAGCTCGCCGACCCACTCGGCCAGGATGCGTTCGATGTGGTGCTGCCACAGCCCGAGAACGTAGTTGTGCCGGGTGGGGGCGTCGCTGATGTCCAGGGGTATGTGGAAGTGTACGACGCGATGCAACTGCCCCTGCGCGAGGAATCGATCGGCGATGCCGCGCTGGTCGAGGACCTCGATGGCGCGTGCGTGCAGGCCGCCGGCGCGCGCGCCGGCGAGGTCCTGGCTGGCGCGACGCTCGACAATGGCGACGTCGATTCCCGCCAACGCCAGCTCGCCCGCCAGCATCAGCCCGGTCGGACCTCCTCCGGCGATCACCACCGCATGGTCGGTCCTCGCCACTCCAGTCGCTTCGGCTGCGCGCGAACCGCTCGTCGACACCAATGCACTCATTTCGTGACCCCGCAGGTTGTGGCTTCGGCCGGCGGTTCTACGGGATGAGGCGGGGCTTGAAGCAAGCCCGTTGCGGGCTACATATTAGTGTGGGGAAGGGTCGTATTCTGGGTTCCGGCTATTTCCGCGACAGCGCGGAGCGTTGCGGACGCGGTTCTGCGATGCGCACCGCCCGCCGACCATTCAGGCTTCGTGGCTTGACGCGCTAGGCTGCCGGAGTTCGCCCGGCAAATCCATGGCGCGCATCGTGGCGGTGCCGAACGCGCAAAGCGATTCGGTGGCCTCTTTTTTCGAGAACACCTCGACGGTGGCAACGCCGATCGAACCCGACATCTTCAGGGTTTTGGCGCGGGCGATCAGCTCGGTGCCGTCGGCGGGGCTCAGAAAATTGACCTTGATCTCGACGGTGACGCCGATCTTGCCCTTGGGCAGGGCCGAAGTGACCGCGATCCCGGCGGCGTGATCGGCAAGGGCTGAGATGATGCCGCCGTGAAAATGGCCGAAGAACTGCAAGAGGTCGTCGCGCCGCGCCAGGGCGATCTCGGCATGTCCCGGCTTGATGGCCACGATGCGGAAGCCCGCCGCGCCCATGAAGCCCTTGGCGTTGATCGCTTCCGCAAGCTCGGGCGGATTGAGCTCGCCGCTCATCCGGGAATGCGGACCGGCAGTTGCTCGATGCCGCGCACGAAACTCGAATAGACCCGCTTCGGCTCGCCGACCACTTCGATGCGGTCGAAGCGCTTGAGCATTTCCTGCCATACGATCTTCAATTGCAGCTCGGCAAGCCGCATGCCGACACAGCGGTGGATGCCGAAGCCGAACGACAGATGGGTGCGCGGACGAGCGCGGTCGATGATGAATTCGTCGGGACGCTCGATGCCTTCCTCGTCGCGGTTGCCCGAGACGTACCACATCACGACGCGGTCGCCCTTTTTGATTTTCTTGCCACCGATTTCGGTGTCGACCAGCGCGGTGCGGCGCATATGCGCCAGCGGCGTCTGCCAGCGGATCACTTCCGGCACCATGGAATCGATCAGCGCGGGGTTTTTGCGCAGCTTCTCGTATTGATCCGGGTGCTCGTTGAGCGCCAGCACCGAGCCGCTCATGGTGTTGCGGGTGGTGTCGTTGCCGCCGACAATCAAAAGGATGATGTTGCCCATCAAATTGTCGGGGTCCATGTGCCGCGTCGCGTCGCTATGCGCCATCATCGACAGCAGATCGTTCCTCGGCGGCGCGTTGACGCGCTCGTTCCAGAGCTTTGAGAAATAGGCGTAGCACTCGTCCATCTCCTGGCGCCGCTGCTCCGGCGATTCCACCACGCCGCTCTTGGGCAGCGCGGTCGAGACGTCGGACCAGCGCGTCAGCTTGCGGCGTTCTTCCCAGGGGAAATCGAACAGCGTCGCCAGCATCTGCGTGGTCAGTTCGATCGAGACCCTCTCGACGAAGTTGAAGGTCTCGTTGCGCGGCAGATTGTCCAGCACCTTTTGCGCGCGCTCGCGGATCAGCTTTGCCAGCTCATCCAGATGCGTCGGCGTGAACATCGGCGACACCGTCTTGCGCTGCGCCGAGTGCCGCGGCTGGTCCATCGCGATGAAGCTCGGATAATCATAGCCGGGCGGCACGTCGCGGATTGAGATGCCGCCTAGCGTCGAGTCGGAGGAGAACATGCCGTGGTTGGTGTCGACATGCATGATGTCGTTGTATTTCGTCACCGACCAATAGGGCTCGATCGGCGCGTTGGTGCAGTAATGCACCGGCTCTTCCTTGCGCAGCCGCTCGAACCACGGCCACAGCGTGTCGTTCTGGAACAGCCTTGGCGCCCCGGGATGAAAATCCTTCAGCGGCGTCGAGTAGGCCTCTTCACGCGCGGCGCGCAGAAGCTCTTCCTTGTCGGCTCTGATGGCTGTCTGGACGTTCATTGTCGATCATCCCGAATGGGTTCAAGTGCGCGGCTAGGCGCCGATGCGGACCGGCAGGGTCTCGTAACCCTTCACGAAGCTGGAATACACCCGCTTCGGTTCGCCGACCACCTCAATATTATCGTACCGCTTGAGGATTTCTTCCCAAATGATCTTGAGTTGCAGCTCTGCAAGCCGGATTCCGACGCAGCGGTGGATGCCGAAACCGAACGAGATGTGGGTGCGCGGCCGGGCGCGATCAATGATAAATTCGTAGGGGTTGTCGATCACGTCTTCGTCGCGGTTGCCCGAGACGTACCACATCACGACCTTGTCACCCTTCTTGATCTGCCGGCCGCGGAACTCGATGTCTTCGAGCGCGGTGCGGCGCATATGCGCCAGCGGCGTCTGCCAGCGGATCACTTCGGGGACAAAACTGTCGATCAGTTCCGGGTTGTCGCGCAGCTTGCGGTACTGGTCCGGATTCTTGTTCAGCGCATAGACGCTGCCAGACAGCGTGTTGCGCGTGGTGTCGTTGCCGCCGACGATCAGCAGGATCAAATTGCCAAGAAAATTCTTCGGGTCCATGTCGCGCGTGGCAGGGCTATGCGCCATCATCGACAACAGGTCGCTCTTCGGCGGCTGGCTGATGCGCTCCTTCCAGAGGCGGGCGAAATAGGTCGCGCATTCCATCAGCTCGGCCTGGCGTTCTTCCTCCGTGGCGACAAGGCCGTCGGGGCCGGGAAGCGTGGTCGCGACGTCGGACCAGCGCGTCAGTTTGCGGCGGTCTTCCCAGGGAAAATCAAACAGCACGGCGAGCATCTGCGTGGTCAGCTCGATCGAGACCTTGTCGACCCAGTCGAACACCTCGTTTCTCGGAAGGTTGTCGAGGCATTCGGCGGAACGCTTGCGGATGTTGATCGCGAGCTGATCGAGATGGGTGGGCGTGAACATCGGCGCCACCGTCTTGCGCTGCGCGGAGTGTCGCGGCTGGTCCATCGCGATGAAACTCTCGGAGCGTAGATTCGGTGCGATGTCGCGAATGGTGATGCCGCCAAGCGAAGAGGCCGACGAGAACACCGCATGGTTGGTCTCGATGTCCATGATGTCGTTGTATTTGGTCACCGACCAATACGGCCCGAACATGCTGTCCTTGCAGTAATGCACCGGGTCTTCCCGGCGCAGGCGGTCGAAATACGGCCAGAACGAGTCGGTTGTGAACAGTTCGGGATTGCTGACGTCGAAATCGCCGAGCGGAATCGACTGCGCCCGTTCGCGGGCGGCCTGCTGATGGGAATCTCCGGCGAGATCGATGGTTCCGTGCATGGACGGCTCTCCCTGACTGTTTCCCGCACCGAAGTAGGCCGGGCGATGTTTTACCCTATTACATCCCGAGCCGCGCGCCAGCGCAAGGGTGAGTTGGGTGCATGTGGCCGCGTCGATACCGCCGCCGGGCCTTGGCCTGACAGGCACATTTCGCCTCGTGACAAGCGTATCCTCGGAGACTAAGGCTGTTTGAAACAACGTTTATTTCGCCGGGAGGCGACCATGATCCCCAACGCCAACAGGATGTTTAACTTCGATCTCGGCGAAACCGCGGATGCGATCCGCGAGACGGTGCATGCGTTCTCGCAGAACGAAATCGCGCCGCGCGCCGCCGAAATCGACCGCAGCAATCAATTCCCCAGGGATCTCTGGCCCAAAATCGGCGCGCTCGGCCTGCACGGCATCACGGTGGAAGAGGAATATGGCGGCACCGGCCTCGGTTATCTCGAGCACTGCATTGCGGTGGAGGAGATGTCGCGGGCGTCGGCCGCGGTCGGCCTGTCCTACGGCGCGCATTCCAATCTTTGCGTCAACCAGATCCGTCGCAACGGCAGCGAAACACAGAAACGGAAATATCTGCCAAAGCTGATTTCCGGCGAGCATGTCGGTGCCCTGGCGATGTCGGAGCCCGGTGCCGGCTCGGACGTGGTGTCGATGAAGACCCGCGCCGACAAGAAGGGCGACCGTTTTGTCCTGAACGGCAACAAGATGTGGATCACCAACGGCCCCGTCGCCGACACGCTGGTGGTTTACGCCAAGACCGACCTCAACGCCGGCCCGCGCGGCATGACCGCCTTCATCATCGAAAAGGGCATGAAGGGATTTTCCACCGCGCAAAAGCTCGACAAGCTCGGCATGCGCGGCTCCGACACCTGCGAACTGGTGTTTGAAGGCTGCGAAGTTCCGGAGGAGAACGTGCTCAGCGAGGTCGGCCGCGGCGTCAATGTGCTGATGTCCGGCCTCGACTATGAACGCGCGGTGCTCGCAGCGGGGCCGATCGGCATCATGCAGGCCTGCATGGACGTGGTGCTGCCCTACGTGCACGAGCGCAAGCAGTTCGGCGAGCCGATCGGCACCTTTCAATTGGTGCAGGGCAAGATCGCCGACATGTACACCACCATGAACGCCTCCCGCGCCTATGTGTATGCGGTGGCCAAGGCTTGCGACCGCGGCGAGACCACGCGCGAGGACGCGGCCGGCGCGATCCTGTACGCGGCGGAAAAAGCCACCCAATGCGCGCTCGACGCCATCCAGCTCCTGGGCGGCAACGGCTACATCAACGACTACCCGACCGGGCGGCTCTTGCGCGACGCCAAACTCTACGAGATCGGCGCCGGCACCAGCGAAATCCGCCGCATGCTGATCGGCCGCGAGTTGTTTGAAAAAACGGCGTAGCGCTTTGGTCCTGATTGAAACAGAGTCCGAAGCTCCAGATTCTTGTAGGCGCGTTTTCTACCGCAGATAGATCTACGCAATCGGCGCGAGCAGTTTCGAGGGTACGCTTCGCCCGAAAACGCTTCGGGTGTGGGACCTCGGTCACACAACGGCCGACAAATTTGTGGTTTGATCCGCCACCGTTCGCGCTGGAGTTGAACCATGAATGAGATGAGCTGGCCTCCGCAGGTGCCGCCCGGGCCGCCTCCCATGCCTGTGCCGCCGCCGATGCCGGTGGCGTTTTCCGGCATCCGCAGCGAATTCTTTGATCTGGCCAAGCGCGGTGCCGCGCTCGAACTCGTCACCCTAGGCTTCTATCGGTTCTGGCTGCTCACCGACATCCGCCGCCATCTCTGGTCGAATACCCTGATCGATGGCGATGCCGCCGAATATACCGGCCGCGGCAAGGAGTTGCTGATCGGATTTCTGGTCGCGCTAGCGATCCTGGTGCCGATCTATCTCGGTTATTTTCTGATCGGTCTCGAGGCCGAGCACTATCAGGCGTTCGCCAGCATTCCCCTGGTCGCGTTCTTCTATCTGTTCGGGCAGTTCGCGATTTTTCGCGCGCGGCGTTACCGGCTGACGCGCACGGTGTGGCGCGGCGTGCGCTTCTGGATGACGGGCTCGGGCTGGATCTATGCCCTGCAGGCGTCGCTGTGGGGCCTGCTGATGATCCTCACGCTCGGGCTGATCCTGCCATGGCGCGCGGCGGCGCTCGAACGCTACAAGATGCGCCATTCCCACTACGGCGACCTGCAGGGCAGTTTCGAAGGGCGCGGCTGGGAGTTCTTCAAGCGCGGCTGGTGGCTGTGGCTGCTCACGCCGATCGCAATCTATATCAGCCCGATCGCCCCCTTCCTTTACGCCGGCTACAAGGCCATCGAATGGCGCTGGTGGCTGTCCGGCATCCGGTTCGGCGGCGTGCGTCTGGAATCGTCATTGCCGAAGAGCGCATTGATCGGTCTGTACTGGAAAGTGATTGGCTGGATGGCCCTGCTGGGGCTGGTCTTCGCGGTCTATCTGGGGCTGTGCGCGGTGTTGGTCGCCAGCATGAGCGGCGAGGGGCTGACGGAGTTTTTCAAGACGCCGGAATTGATGCGGAGCATTCCGCTGCTGGTGCTGGCTGGTCTGGGCTATCTGGTAATGGCGCTGGCGATGAACGTGGTGATGCGGGTCTATCTGACGCGCGATCTCTGGGTGACCGTGCTGGGCTCGGTCAATATCATCGGTATCGAGGCCGCTGCCAACGTTGCGGCGCGGGGCGATCTCGCCAACGCGCTCGGTGAAGGCTTTGCCGACGGTCTCGATGTCGGCGGGTTCTAGCGAAAGCGTGCATGACCATGGATAGCGACGCGCCGGAGATTTCGAAAACGCCGCTGGCCAATGCGGCAACCTATTTCGACGGAGCGTCGAGCCGGCGCCGCGCGGTCACGCTCCATTTCGCCGACCGGCTCGAAATCAGCGACCATGAACAGGCGCTGGCTGCGTGGGACTATGCCGACATCCGCCGCGCCGACAGCCCTTCGGGCATGCTGCGCCTGGGTTGCCCGACCGTATCTGCGCTGGCACGGCTCGAGGTTCGCGACGGCGTGCTTGCCGCCGAACTGGTCTCACGCTGCGCCAGGCTGGATGAAAACACGCCCGGCCGCCGCGGCGTCGCCGTCATTGTAGGCTGGTCGCTCGCGGCCGCGGTTTCGATCGTTGCCGTGGTATTGTTAGGGCTTCCGCTGATCGCCGATCGCCTCGCGGTGCTGGTGCCCGAAGCGTTCGAACGGCGGCTCGGCGATGTCGCCGACAGCCAGATCAAGACGATGTTCGATGCCAAGGCTTGCGACGACCCCGCCGGGCAGAGGGCCTTTGTCAAGCTCGTCACCGCCATCCGCGAATCTGCCGGCCTCGACACCTCTGTGCAGTCGGGCGTGCTGTCGAGTCCGATTCCCAATGCCTTCGCGCTGCCGGGCGGCAGGGTCTTTCTGTTCAACGGATTGCTGGCGAAGGCCGACAACGCCGACGAGATCGCCGGCGTGCTGGCCCATGAACTCGGCCACCTCAAGCATCGCGACAGCATGCGCGGGCTGATCCGCGACGGCAGCACGTCGTTCCTGATCGGACTGCTGTTCGGCGACATCACCGGCTCCAGCGCGCTGATCTTCGGCTCGCGCACGCTGGTGACGTCGTCGCATTCGCGCGAGGCCGAGACCAATGCCGACGGCTTCGCCATCGACGTCATGCACCGGCTGGGCCGGCCGGCGAAGCCGACCGGGGAATTGCTGCTTCGGGTCACCGGAAAGGAGGGCAAGGGGCTCTCCATCATCTCCACTCATCCCCTGAGCGAGGACCGGCTGGCGCGGATGAGCCGGGAAGATCGGTCAGCCAGCGGGCCGACGCTGTTGACATCAGAGGAATGGCGATCGCTGAAATCGATCTGCGACGGCAAGTCCGACCCGGCCAAAAAGTCTGACCCGACCAAAATTTGAGCCGACAAAACTTGAGCTAGCGCCGGGCGCTTTTCCGCGATCTTGCCGCTTCGATCGGCGCGGGCGTTGCGCTGCCCGGGCTCAATTCCCATACCGCCTGCATGGCAGCGAAGGCCTGGGAGATCATCGGCTCGTGACGCCGTGACGTCAGGCAGGCGAAGCTGAGGTCGCAGGTCAGCGCCAGCTTGTCGGCGATCACGAAATTCCGGTTGCGCGTGATACGGTCGAGCACGCAGTCGCGGACCAGGCTGAGGCAGTTGCCGGCTTCGACGAACTCGATCATGGCGTCTTCGTGTTCGGCGAAGGCGACGCGCTTCGGCAATGATCCCGTTGACCGGAAGACGTCGTCGATCAGCCGCCGATGCGCCGACGCCTGCGGCGTCGTGATCCAGGGCAGGTCGATGAGATCGGCCCAGTCCTTTCCGAGCACCTTGTCGCTCCATTCGCGCGGAGCGATCACGCGGTAGTCGTAGCGCATCAGTGCCATCAGCCGGAACTTGCCATCCTCGATGGTGCGTTCGGGCAGTGTCCCCGAGGCAAGGGATTCGGGGGGCGTAGCATCGATGTAGTACCCGACGTCCAACTCGCCTTTGCCGATCTGGGCCAGCACGTCATCGCTCATGCCGTAGCGGAGGAAGACTTCGGTCTTCTTCGAGGACGTGGCGAGGGTTCGCACGAACGGTCCCAGCCGGATCGACTCGGGATCCAGGATGGTGCCGACGCGCAGCGTTGTCCGCAGCGATTCGCGCAACGAATCGGCCGCCGTCCTGAAATCGGCCGAGGCCGATACGGTCCGGTGCGCCAGCGGCAGCAAGGCGGCTCCCGCTTCGGTCAGCGTAAAGCCGCCCGGCGTCCGGTTGAAAAGCTGCAGGCCGGTGCTCTCTTCCAGCCCCTTCAGCTGGAGGCTGACGGCGGGCTGGGTCAGATGCAGCAACGTGGCCGCGCGCGAAACCGTGCCTTCGCGGGCCACGGTGATGAAGCAGCGCAAGGCCTGGATACGTGGCAGATCGTTCATTTGGAAAACTTATTGGCAGCGCCCATAGCCCATTAGACAGGATTTGCTTCCGGAAGTCACAATGTTTCGTAAATAAAACTTTGCGTTGTTATAGGAAAAAAGGTGGATGGCGGCGAGGCCGCTGGTAGTTCCACCGCTGCACAAGGGCTGTTCGCGGGGTGTGACGAACAGTTATTGCGAGCCAACGACGGCGGTGAGGCCCGCGGCCCGCCACCTACGGCAGGTTGTTGACCTTGCGCACCCACGTGCGCACGTCGGCCAGCACATCCGGCAGCAATTCCTTGACCTCCTGCACGGTCATGCCGGGCTTGATCCGGGGATCATAGAGAAGGTTCAGGAGATACTGGTCGTAGACGTCGAAATAGCCCATCGACACATTGTCGTTGAACATGGTCCAGGGCACGCTCTCGGTATCGTTGATCGGTCCGAGCGATTGCAGCAATTCCTCATAGGCGCAGTCGAAGAAGACGAAGTCGCCATTGTCGACGGTGAGGATCACGTCGGAATGCTCGATCTCGAACTTCTCGTTCTTGCGAAAGCCCGACAGGCATTGCGGGTCGAGCGAAGAGCGGATTTCTTTCGCCCGTTCGCTGCCGTAGAAGGTCGCGATGGTGCGCTGGAGATCGCGGTCGCGCACCAGCTTGACCTGCACATTGGCGTCTTCGTTGGTTTCGGCCATGGCGATGTCGAGGTGCTGAACGCGCGCGGCGATGTCGGCCACGATTTTTGAAAGCTGCGCCTTGCGGTCGGGCCGGTTGCCGTCGGCAAACACCCGCACCGGCCCGTCATATTTGCGGATGCGGTCGACGCGGCCAGCGAGATGATATTCGGCGCCGAACGCGGTTTTCAGAAAACCTTCGACGATCTCGCTGTCGGTGAAGGTCTTCTTCTCGGCGCGCTGGCGCTGCGCGATCGACGGGGTGTCGGCGAATGCCGTGCACGGCACCAGGATCTCGCCGAACGCGACGGCGCCCAGGGCCGCCGCGAGCGTCCATAGAGGCGGGAATCGGCGGGGCGTGCGCATTAAGGCGACGCTGCAGCAATCGGCGCGCGCGCGCAAGAGTTGAAAGCCTCGATCACGCGCATGCGTGCATGCGCGCACCGAGTTCCAGGACGACGGGATAGAACGTGGTGATGTCTCCTTGAAACGTCACCACGTTCTATCGATTTGTTTGAGCATGATCTTTTCGGAAAACCGGCGTCCACTTTTCCGGATCATGCGCTAGTTCTTGACGACGACCGTGGCGCCGACGCGTACGCGGCTGTAGAGATCGGTCACGTCCTCATTGGTCATGCGGAAGCAGCCGGAGGAAACCGCCTGTCCGATCGTCTCGGGTTCGTTTGAGCCGTGGATGCGGTAGAGCGTCGATCCCAGATACATCGCCCGTGCGCCGAGCGGGTTGTCGATGCCACCGGGCATGTGGCGCGGCAGATCCGGACGGCGGCGCAGCATCTGCGCGGGCGGCGTCCAGCTCGGCCATTCCTTCTTTGCGGAAACACGGTGGGTTCCACCCCAGCGGAAGCCGTCGCGGCCGACGCCGATTCCGTAGCGCAGCGCCTGGCCATTGCCGAGAACGAGATAGAGCCGGCGCTCGGCGGTGTTGATGTAGATCGTGCCGGGCGCGTAGCCGCCGTCAAACATCACGGTGGAGCGCGGGATCGGGCTCGATCCGCTGGGCATGCCGGGACGGAAGAAACCGGGGCCGCCGCCCATGATGTCGCGCGAGTCGTCGAAGAAGTTTGGAAAGCCCTGGGCCTGCGCCTGGCCGGCTCCCGCCAGCACCATCACCGCCGCAAGAAAAGCAAAAGCCCGAATCATTTTCTTCCTCGTGAAAAAATCTGAATATGCCTGTCGAGACAGGCCACAATTGCGGCGATCGTGCAACCAACGAGGCCGTGACTCCAGCCATTTTCGAACGCCGCGGGGAGAAAAGGCAACATGCCTTAGGCGATGGCTGCATTGTTCCGCTAAACCTTTGACGAAACGCGGGAACAATGTTTGATCGTCGGCGGCTCACAGGAACGATCGAAGGGGAACGAGACCATGAACGGCGCGGAAAGTCTGGTACGGACATTGGTCGCAGGCGGCGTGGATGTCTGCTTCACCAATCCCGGCACCTCGGAGATGCATTTCGTCGCCGCACTCGACCGGGTCGAGGGGATGCGCTGCGTGCTCGGCCTGTTCGAGGGCGTGGTGACGGGGGCCGCCGACGGCTATTACCGCATGAAGGGCACGCCCGCTTCGACGCTCCTCCATCTCGGGCCCGGCCTCGCCAATGGCCTCGCCAACCTGCACAACGCCAAGAAGGCCAATTCCGGCATCGTCAACATCGTCGGCCAGCACGCGACCTATCACATCGCCTACAACGCCCCGCTGACCTCTGACATCGAAGGGCTGGCGCGGCCGATGTCCGCCTGGGTGCGGACCTCGCCGGATGCGAAATCCGTTGCCGCCGACGGCGCCGCTGCGATCGCCGCGGCCAAAAGCGCGCCGGCGCAGATCGCAACCCTGATCCTCCCGGCCGATACCGCCTGGAACGAGGCCGACGGCATCGCCCAGGTTCCGGCGGAGAGCCAGCGCGCCAATTATTCCGCACAGGCCGTCGACCATGCCGCCAAGATACTGCGCAACGGCGGCGCGTCGACGCTGCTGCTGATGACCGGCAGCGCGCTTACCGAGCACGGGCTTGAGCTGGTTGGCCGGATCGCCGGCAAGACCGGTTGCAAGGTGATGACGCCGACCTCCAACCCGCGCGTGGCGCGTGGCCGGGGCCGTTTCTCGATAGACCGCATCCCTTACGTGATCGAGCACGCGCTGCCGATCCTGAAGGACTTCAAGAATATCGTGCTGGTCGAGGCCGGCGAGCCCGTCGCGTTCTTCGCCTATCCGAACAAGCCGAGCCTGCTCAAGCCCCAGGGTTGCGAGGTGCACCGCATGACCACGGGCGGAGAAAATTCCGTTGCCGCCCTGGAAGCGCTGGCCGGCGCGCTGCACGCGCAGCCGGTCGACCGCCAGTCGCAAAAGCTGGTCGAACTCGCAAAGCCGACCGGCGCGCTGACGCATGCCTCGATCGCGCAGGCGATTGCGATGGCGATCCCGGAAAACGCCATCGTGGTCGACGAATCCGTCACCACCGGCCGCGGCTTCTTTCCGCCGACGGCGGCCGCAAACCCGCACGACTGGCTGCAGAACGTGGGCGGTTCGATCGGCTTCTCGACCCCGGTCGCGACCGGCGCCGCGGTGGCGTGTCCCGATCGCAAGGTCATCTGCATGGTCGGTGACGGCAGCGCCATGTACACGCTGCAATCGCTGTGGACTCAAGCGCGCGAGGGCCTCAACGTCGTCACGATTGTATTCGCCAACAAGATCTACCAGATATTGCGTGGCGAGTTCGACGGCGTCGGCGCCGGCGAGCCGGGGCAGCGGGCGCTCGACATGCTCAAGCTCGACCGCCCGGACCTCGACTTCGTGGCCCTCGCCAGGGGCATGGGCGTACCGGGCCGTGCGGTCGCCAATGTCGACGATTTCGTCAAGGCGCTGGCGGAAGCCGTCGCCGAACCGGGACCGCGGCTGATCGAAGTGCAGATGTAAGGCGACCTTGACCGCTCGCCTTCGTGGGAGGCGTCATGCAAACCGTGCTGAACAAGGTCATCACCGCACTTCACGAGTTCTATGCGCACGAAGCCTTTCTGCTCGAAAAGGAAGCCGGGGAACGCGCGCTGACGCACCGGCTTGCAGTGCATTTCGAAAAGCAGTTCGCGGGCTGGGAGATCGACTGCGAATACGACCGGCTCGGCGACCGCACGCTGCGGCTGCCGCACGGATCGATCGTCTCGACCGACGATCATCTCGCCAAATCCATCTATCCCGACATCGTGGTGCACCAGCGCGGCATTCCCAACAATTTGCTTGCGGTCGAGACGCGGAAATCGGCCAATCATCAGCCGCTCGAACACGACCGGCACAAGCTGCGGGCGCTGACCGATCCGCATTTGTGGTTCGCCTACTGGATCGGCGTGCTGCTGACGCTGGGCAAGACGCAGGTCACCGCGTCGGAGGTCTATACCTCCGGCGTTCTCGACCAGGCCCTGTCCGGCTGGTTCGCGGGGCGGCTGAAGGATGCAGGCTTGAGCGCAGGATGAACCCTGCGAACGGAGATTTTTGATGACACCTACTCGATCGATCCTGGCCATCGCTCTTGTCGCTCTCGCGCAGCACGCGCTGGCGCAGCCGGCCGGCGCGCAAACGGCGTCCGCGCCCGACCTGGAAGCCATCCTCGCCAACCCCAAAATCGTCAAGACGCTCGACGACATCAAGGCCGACGACGAACGCGCCTTTGCCGAACAGAAACGCATCACGGAAATTCCGGCGCCGCCGTTCAAGGAAAAGGTCCGCGCCGAATATTATCAGAAGCGGATGCAGGAGCTCGGCTTCAAGGACGCATCCATCGACGCCGAAGGCAACGTGATCGCGCTGCGCAAGGGCAGCGCCGGCGGCCGGCCCAGGCTCGTGGTGTCGGCGCATCTCGACACGGTGTTTCCCGAAGGCACCGACGTCACCATTAAGGAGAAGGACGGCGCCATCGTTGCGCCCGGCATCGGCGACGATTCGCGCGGACTTGCAGCGATGCTGTCGCTGATCAAGGCGATGAACGAAAACCAGATCGCTACCGTCGGCGACATCATGTTCGTCGGCACAGTGGGCGAGGAAGAGCTCGGCAATCTGCGCGGCGTAAAGGCGCTGTTTCGCGATCACACCGATATCGACGGCTTCATCTCGATCGACGGGCTCGGCATCACCCGCGTCGTCAACCAGGGGACCGGCAGCCATCGCTACGAGTTCACCTTCAAGGGCCCCGGCGGCCACTCGTTCCAGGAGTTCGGATTGCCAAGCGCGATCCATGCCATGGGCCGCGCGATTGCGAAAATCTCCGAGTTGCAGCCGCCATCCGATCCGAGGACCACCTTCACCGTCGGCACCGTGACCGGCGGCACCTCGGTCAACGCCATCGCCGCCGAAGCGCGGATGGCTGTCGACATGCGCTCGAACGCGACCGAGGAGTTGCTCAAGCTGGAGGCGCGGCTGCTCGAACTGGTCAAGGAGGCGGTGGCGGATGAAAACGCGCGCTGGAAGTCGGACAAGATGACGGTGGAGGCCAGGCTGATCGGCGACCGGCCGGCGGGCATCGTGGCGATGGATTCGCCGATCGTGCTGGCGACCCAGCGCGCGGTCGCGGCCGTCACCCGCGGACCGCGGCCGACCTTTGCCGGCTCCTCGACCGATTCCAACATCGCGATGTCGCTCGGCATCCCGGCCGTCACCATCGGCGGCGGCGGGGAGGGCGGCAACTGGCACTCGCGCAATGAGTGGTACAAACCGGTCAACGCCTGGTACGGCCCGCAGAACGCGCTGTTGACGGTCTTGATCCTGACCGGGCTCGACGGCGTGACCAAACCGGCGCTTGTGGAGCGAAAAGCCGCCAAATAGAGCCAAAACGGCCCTCTAAGCTGCCTTTGCGCCGTTAACCATGCCCCCGATTGGACAAATTCTCGGCCCATTGCGGCCAAAGCAGTAACCGAAACTCGTTCCCGAGTAGTTCTACGTGCGTAGGGGATGTGGCATGGCGTACAGGATCGTGGCGGAACGCGGCAACGAGACCGTCAGAATGGATCGAAGCAGTTCGCTGATGGCGGTTGCCAAGGCGCGGGTCTGGGCGAGCGAAGGCTGGGAAGTCACCATCATCGTTAGCGATCAGGAGCCGGAGATGGCTCCGCCGGTTCAAGCCAATCGCCGGTTGCTGGCCTACGCGTGATTCTCCGCTCCCAGCGGCGATAGGCCGGCCAGGAGCAAAGCCCTGACCTTGAGATGGAACCGGCAGCCTCGGCCGGTGTTGTGGTTGCAGGCAGGGCTTTGAGGAGCGGTGCCATGCAGTGGCGCTCAGCAACCACGGATGCCGACTTGATGCGCGGCACCGAAGACGACGAAATCTCCTATGCAACCGGATGGACCATCAGCGGCCTTGCGACGCTGGGCACCATCGTGGCGATCTGGCTGCTGGGAATTTGATTTAAGCTTTTCTCTGCATGACCCGCTTGCCGCCGGTCACGCGCACCGCTGCGCTGCGTCCGATTGGCCAGTCCGCGCTTTCGCTGAAGACTTTACGCTGCATTGTAGCAGCGGTGATCGAGAATCTGAAGGCAACATCGTTGCTGAAGCGAGCGATGAGAATCTGAAATCAATCGGCCCTCTCACCTCTCGCGCATGACTCACGGTCGCTGATGCCATCGACCGAGACGGTCAGGCAGACCAGCGGTCTTCTTCCTCCCGATTCTCATCAGCATTCAGTCGCTTTGCAACTTCGTCAGCCGTCTTTTCGTCCTTGGCCACGGCGACAGGTTGGCCGGTGGTCGTCAGGATCTTGTTCTTGTCGGAACGAACAGGGAAATCGTCGGGCTTCAACGTTGCATTTTTCTCAGCCATAACATCTCTCCTGGTAAGCTCAATCAATGCCGCTGATGACGTTGAGTTCCGCTGCAATCGTCAGCGCGGGGAACTACCAACACACCGACACGTTGCCGTTCTTGAATCCCTTCCTGCTCCGGGCAAAACGGCTTCACCGATGGTGCATCTTCGCGAACGCGACCGCCCGGGATTTGGGTATCATCTGAAAGTCCACTCGTTTCGAACGCTCACGGTGATCCTGGCGTGGGCGTTCGTCGTCGCCGCCTTCTATCAGAAGCCAGAGCTGCTGACAGGTGCGCAACGCCTGATGCAGCGCGGCATTGAAGCGCTCGGCGACGCCGTGCCTCCGCCGTGGGGTCCACGGATGGAATTCGTCTTCCGGGAAATAGGAGGCGTGATCTGGCTTCAGATCACGCTGGTCGTGCTGGCGCTGCGCATGGCACTGTCGAGTGTTGCCGCGACTTGGCGGTTCGTCTTGCGTCGGGATCGTGGGCCGCTGGGGCAATGAAACGAAGCGGTCTGGGTTTTTGAACGATGGAGCGAGTAAATTCGCCCGAATTTTCCCTGATCTTGAGATGGAACCGGCAGCATCAGTCGGTATTGTGGTTGGAGGCAGGGCATTGAGGAGCGGTGCCATGCAGTGGTTGCCGAATTGATGAGCGGCGCCAACAACGAAGTTTCTGCGCGACCGGATGGACCATCAGCGGCCTTGCGACGCTGGGCACCATCGTGGCGATCTGGCTGCTGGGAATTTGATCTGAGCAAGTGCGGCACGCGCCGCGTCGAAAGCCTTGGCTCAAGCCCAGGGCGCGCTTTGCTTGACCGGACGCGGCGCGCGGTTCGACCAGGCATGTTCTTGACGAGGCGAATGGCAAAGAGGGCCTGTCCAACCGACTGGAATTTTTCGGCATCAGCGTCAATTCGGCTTGGATAGCTGATCGCCAGCGGCGGTGATGCGGGAAAGTTAACGGCCAAACGCCAAATCCAGTGGCGATTTGCCGATGGTTGGTCAGATATCCGACCTAAATCGCATCAACCTGCAGTGAACTCCCAACAAATGACTCGCGCATTGGATCGAGCCGCCCATACTACGTTAAGCACCGGCCGGCTCGTGGCATCTACCGGTGATGGGAATGGCATCCAGCGCACCCCGCCGGATTTTGAGGATTGGAATGCATAGCCTCCGCATCATTTGACCCAATTCATTTCGGGGAGCGGATTTGCATGTCGACTACTGTTTCGCCGCGCATCGAAGTATTGCCTGTTGCGCATGAATTTACCGACCCGGAGATCCGCACGCTGGTCGACACCATCGAGCATTCCGGCTACGCCGTCATTCCCCGGTTTATCGGAGCTGATGACCTCAGTGAGCTGCGTGAGTTCGTCCGCGAATCCGTTTCACGGGCCGGAAACAAGTACGTCGTATTGAATGGCTATGCGCCCGTTGCACACACTGCGCTTGGCGCGATCACTAGGTCCCCGGCAGTCAAGCGCCTATGCATGCGGGCCTTCGAGCAACTGACGTCGCGGCCCGGCCCTGATCCCGAATACTACCAGATCCTTCGATGTCTCACAGGTGAGACCGGCGTCCAGAATTCGATGAACTTCCACTTCGATTCCTACGTCCTCACGCTGCTTCTGCCGATCGAGGTGCCCGCGGGCAAGGATAGCGGTGAACTGTTCGTGCTGCCGAATGTCCGCGCGGTCAGGCGTTGGTACACCAGCAACCTGCTCGACAAGATGCTGCTCGACAACCCGCTGAGCCAATGGCTGCTGCGGACAACGGCAAGGCGGCATCCGAGGCGCTTCGTCCGGATCGTGCTCGAGCCCGGAAATCTCTACCTGTTCTGGGGCTATCGATCCATTCATGCGAATGCCCCTTGCGATGCCGACAAGATCAGAGCCACTGCGCTTTTCCATTATGCCGATCCGCATTGCGACAGCGCCCTGAAAAAACGTCTCGGTCGAAATGTGCACTGACTGGAAGTGCGGCCTCAACGCGAAATTCGTGCTGAGGCCGTTTGCATTATGCGGTCGACCGGATTGCTTTCAGGCCTATCCACGCTTCGACTTTTCCGAATGAGGCGGCAGCTTGATCCATAGGACGTTGAAGCCGGACAGGCCAGCGTTCCAGACTCCTGCCGCCTTTGACGACATCACACTGACAACCGCGGCCTGCACTTCTCCATCGATTACCCGTACAAGAGCCGCCGTCTTGTTTTCGATCAACTGAACCTCGGTGGCGCCAGCGGCGACCATGGCGTTCCTTAGTTCGGCAATCGAATACTCTGCCGGCGTTTCATCTACTGCGACGATCTTGTTTGCCAGGTCGGACGCCGACTTGATGTCGGGGCGCACGAGCACAATCGCGATCATCTCACCGGCGCCGTCCTGCGGCGCCAGCGCAGCCGTTTCGGTATTCGCGGGCGGATCATGCGGCGGCGGGTTCGACGGCTCCGAGTTTGTCTTCGCTGCCGGCTCCGGCATAGGGGTGGTGTCCTGCGCCGTTCCGGCCGTCATCTGATCAGGTTCTTTGCCAGCAACCGGCGTGGTCGAATCCGGCGCTGCCACTGCAGCCGGCTTGTCGTCCGAAGAGACCTTCGCTCCGTCCCGAGAATTGGGAGGATCTCCGGCGACCGCGGGCGCGGGTTCTACGCGTGCAGGCGCAATCGCATTCTCCGTACGTGCAGGTGTATTCTCCGTTGCAGCGGGCGATGGCGCAACGATGCTCGGACGCGGTGCGGGCAGCTTGGCCACGCGTTGCAGCTTTGGTTTCGGGACAGGCTTGGCGATCCGCGAGGGGTGCGCGGTTCGCGGCGCGGCGGGAGCTGCTTGCCCCGTCAGCTGCTGGCGAGACCATGCCAGATAGGATTGGCACGCGAGGTTACACGCCGCCCCGTCGATGTAGATCGTGCCGGGCGAATCCTGCGGCGCGGCTCGCGAGGGTTCAACTGATATGGCGAGGAAAAAGCAGGCAAGCAACGCGTGAAGTCTGAACATGGAAGGTACTCCAATAACAGGTGCCCCAAAAAGTTACGGAAGAAAACAAACTGAGTTTTATGACAGGGAAATTGGCTGAGCGATGCCGGTTCAATGGTGGAGTGAAACTGCGCAGGAGTTGAGAAGGTTCCCGCAACCCCATCGCAGATCGGCTCGCGCGAATGCCGGACTTCCGCAGCAGAAACGCGCACCCGGGGAACCGCGAGCTACTTGCAAGGTTGACGTTGGCACCTGAGGCAATGGAATGCCCTATGCTCGTGTCTTGACGCCAACCGTGGCAGGCACTGCAACGGCCATCGGCATCGGTTGGTTGTTACTGACGGGCGGCGCAAAAACCGACAGTGCGAAAGCTATCGATGTCACGACCGATCAGGCCGCCGCCAAGGCAGGTGCCCAAGTCATACCGTCAGATCCGCCGTTGACTGTCGAGCCTGCCGGATATCGGTGATCGCACCTGGCGCTGCAAAACGGTTGACGTTCGCCTCACGCAAGCGGCGCTGTGCAGCCAGAAAATTCACGTGGCAGTCGATAAATG
>CAVYOM010000038.1:0-173640 GCA_963770135.1 uncultured Alphaproteobacteria bacterium
CATCAGCGATATCTCCTCGCGCGTGACGTTGAGCGCCGGCATAAAACGCAACGCATCGGGCTGCGGCGAGTTGATGAGCACGCCATCCGCCAGCGCCTCGGCCACGATCGCGGCGCCGATCGGCAGTTTGAGATCGAGTGCAAGCAGCAGCCCTCGGCCGCGCACTTCGCCGAGACCATGTCGCGCCGACAATTTCTGCAACTCGCTCTCCAGGAACAGGCCGGCATCGGCGACGGACTTCAGGAACTCCGGTTTCGAAATTTCTTCGAGCACCGCGAGCCCGGCCGCGCACATCAACGGATTGCCGTTGAAGGTGCCGCCCTGGTCGCCGTGTTCGAAGCACGACGCTTGCCTGGTCGCGAGCAGGGCGGCCAGCGGTACGCCGCCGCCGATGCCCTTGCCCAGCGTCATGATGTCGGGCTCGATGCCGGCATGTTCGTAATGGAACAGCTTTCCGGTCCGGCCCATGCCGGTCTGGATCTCGTCGACGATCAACAGCAGGCCGTGCTCTTTGGTCAGCGCGCGCAACTCCTGCAGGAATTGATCGGTCGCCGGCCAGACGCCCGCTTCGCCCTGGATCGGCTCCAGCATCACGGCGACCGTGTTGTCCGAGATCAGCGCCTTCACCAACTCGAGGTCGTTGAGTTTGGCTTTGCGGAAACCCGATACTTTCGGCTCGAACAGCGGTTCGAACGCCTTCTTGCCCGACGCCGACATGGTGGCGAGCGTGCGGCCGTGAAAGCCGCCTTCGAAGGTGATGATCTCGAACGCGCCGTTCTTGTATTTCGCGCCGTACTTCCGTGCGAGCTTGATAGCGCCCTCATTGGCTTCCGCGCCTGAATTGGCGAAGAACACCTGATCGAAGCAGCTGTTCTCGACCAGCGCTTTCGCAAGCTTCAGGCTCGGGCCGTTGTAGAAGGCGGGGCTCGGCGTCAGCAGCAGTTTGGCCTGTGCGGCAAGTGCTTCCGCAACGGCAGGCGGCGAATGGCCGAGCGCGTTGACGGCCCAGCCTTGCACGAAGTCGAGATAGCGCTTGCGCGAGTCGTCCCAGAGATAGGAGCCCGCGCCGCGGACGAACACCACCGGCGGGCGAGCGGTAATCTCCATCAGCGCGTCGAACGGATGGGTGGTGTCAGTCATGTCGATCTCCTCTGGTGGTGCTGGGGTTGAAAGGGCAGGCCGAAACGCAAGAAGGCCGCACTTTTGAGGGTGCGGCCTTCTCGAAAACGTTGCTGAAACTAGCTGATCAGCGTGGTCGTCGGACACGGCGCAACCCATCGTCGCTGGAGCGACGACGCAGGCAGGCGCGGCGGTTGGTCCGGTACAGTTTCATGGCGCACGGCCATACAGCCGAATGGGCAGCGGTGTCAAGCGGCGTCGTCTGGTTCAGAACCCCGCGACGCTACCGTGCAGATCGTACTGATCCGCGCGTTCGATCTTCGCGGTGACGATCTCGCCGACCTTCAGCGGGCGGCGGCTGGACAGATAGACCGCGCCGTCGATCTGCGGGGCATCGGCCTTTGAGCGGCCCTTCGAGACGGTGGGGCCGACTTCATCGATGATGACCTGCTGCCGGGTGCCGACCTTGCGCTTCAGGCGTCGCGCCGAGATTTTCTGCTGCCGCGCCATCAGCGCGTTCCAGCGTTCCTGCTTGATCTCGTCAGGTACGGCGTTGCCGATCGCGTTGGAGGGCGCACCAGCTACCGGTTCATATTTGAAGCAGCCGAGACGATCGATCTCGGCTTCTTCCAACCAGTCGAGCAAATATGCAAAGTCGGAATCGGTTTCGCCGGGGAAGCCGACGATGAAGGTCGAGCGCAGCGTCAGGTCAGGACATTCCGCGCGCCACTTCTGGATCCGCGCCAGCGTCTTTTCCTGCGCGGCGGGACGCTTCATCGCTTTCAGCACATCCGGGCTTGCGTGCTGAAAGGGGATATCGAGATAGGGCAGAATCTTGCCCTCGGTCATCAGGCCGATGACTTCGTCGACATGCGGGTAGGGGTAGACATATTGCAGCCGCACCCAGGCGCCGAGGTCGCCGAGTTCTTTCGCGAGGTCGAAAAATCTGGCGCGGACCTGGCGGTCCTTCCACGGGCTGTCGGCATATTTGATGTCGACGCCATAGGCCGAGGTATCCTGCGAAATGACCAGCAATTCCTTGACGCCGGCGGCAACGAGTTTTTCCGCCTCGCGCAGCACGTCATTGGCCGGGCGCGACACCAGGTCGCCGCGCAGTTTTGGAATGATGCAGAAGCTGCAGCGGTTGTTGCAGCCTTCGGAAATCTTCAAATACGCGTAGTGCCGCGGCGTCAGCTTGACGCCCTGCGGCGGCACCAGATCGAGGTGCGGGTTGTGAACCGGCGGCAGTGCCCGGTGCACGGCTTCCAGCACGCTCTCATATTGCTGCGGGCCCGTGATCGACAATACGCCGGGATAGGCTGCCTCGATCTGCTCAGGCTCCGCGCCCATGCAGCCGGTGACGATAACCTTGCCGTTCTCGGCCATGGCCTCGCCGATGGCGCCGAGCAATTCCTGCTTGGCGCTGTCGAGGAAGCCGCAGGTGTTGACGATCACGATATCGGCGCCGTCGTGCTTGCGCGCCAGCTCATAGCCCTCGGCGCGCAGCCGGGTGATGATGCGTTCGGAATCCACCAGCGCCTTAGGGCACCCAAGCGAAACAAAGCTGACTTTGGGCGCAGCGGCCTGTTGCATATCTAATCTGCCTGATTGATCAGCACGAACTAGTCCCAATTGCCCACAATTACAAGGCTTTGCCGGGGCTCCCGACGTGCTATGGATGCCCGGGCCGGGCCAAGAGTTGAATGATGAGCGCTAAAGTCGTCGCCGAAAATCGTCATTGTCGACGAAAGCCCGATCCGGGCCGCAATCCTGGAAGAGGGCTTGCGGGAGGCGGGTTTTACCGGCGTCGTGCATATCAGCGAAATGCAGAGCCTGCTGGCGCGGATCTATGCGCTCGACCCTGATGTCATCCTGATCGATCTGGAAAACCCCAGCCGCGACGTTCTGGAACAGATGTTCCAGGTCAGCCGCGCGGTGCGGCGGCCGATCGCCATGTTCGTCGACCAGAGCGATGCGGCCTCGATTCAGGCCTCCGTCGATGCCGGCGTCTCCGCCTATATCGTCGATGGCCTCAAGAAGGAGCGGATCAAGCCGATCCTCGACCTCTGCATCTCCCGCTTCAATGCCTTCTCGAAGCTGCAGGACGAACTCGACCGTACCAAATCCGCGCTCGAGGAACGCAAGGTCATCGACCGCGCCAAGGGCATCCTGATGAAGGTGAAGGGCCTCACCGAAGACGAGGCTTATGTACTCATGCGCTCCACCGCGATGCGCGAGAAAAAGAAGATCGGCGAGATCGCGCAGTCGATCCTGACCGCCTCGGAGCTGCTGAAATGACGACACCACTGCATATCGGTTTCATCCCGCTGGTCGACGCCGCCGCGCTGATCATCGCCGTCGACAAGGGTTTTGCGGCCGCCGAAGGGCTCAACGTCACGCTGGTGCGGGAAGTGTCGTGGTCCAATGTCCGCGACAAGCTCAATATCGGCCTGTTCGACGCGGCGCATTTGCTGGCGCCGGTGGCGATCGCCTCGAGCCTCGGGCTCGGACACGTCAAGGTGCCGATCGTGGCGCCATTTAATCTGGGCCTCAACGGCAACGCGATCACGGTGTCGCCGGCGCTGCATGCGGCCATCATGGGCGAGATCGAGGGCGATGCCTTCGATCCCATGGCCACCGCACTGGCGCTCGCGCGCGTCGTGGCCAACAGGCGCAAGAGCGGCGCGGAACCGCTGACCTTTGGCATGACGTTCCCGTTCTCCACCCACAATTACCAGCTTCGGTTCTGGATGGCGGCAGGTGGGGTCGATCCCGACGAGGACGTTCGCCTGGTGGTGCTGCCGCCACCCTACATGGTGGACAGCCTCGCCAATGGCCATGTCGATGCGTTCTGCGTCGGTGCGCCCTGGAATTCCGTCGCGGTCGATCTCGGCGTCGGCCACATCCTGCATTTCGTCTCCGACATCCTGGTGCGCGCGGCAGAGAAGGTTCTCGCGGTCAGGCAAAGCTGGTCGGAAAAGAATGCGGACGTGCTGGCTGCCCTGGTCCGGGCGGCGTCCCATGCCGCCGAATATATCGAGGATCCCGGAAACCGCGCCGAGACCGCGGATGTCCTGTCGCGGCCCGACCGGATCGGCGTCGGCGCCGAGGTGATCCAGCGCACCCTCGACGGCCGGCTGAAGATTTCGCCCGACGGCCAGCGGCGCGAAAGCGGCCGTTATCTCCTGGTCGGGCGCGAAGGGGCGGCCCGGCCCGATCCCGCGCAGGCCGCCTGGCTTTACGCGCAGATGATACGCTGGGGGCAGACGGCGATGCGGCCGGACGCGCTCAAAACCGCCATGGGCGTCTTCAGGCCGGACCTTTACGACGCCGCCATGGGGCATCAGGGCAAGCCCCCCAGCGCTTCCGACGCCATTGGCGCGTTTGCCGGGCCTGCATTTAACCCCGGCGACATCGCCGGCCATCTGGCGGCATTTCAGATCGGCCGCTGGAAGCCCTGACATCCTCTTCGGTGAAGAAATATTGAGCACTTAAAGGCGTCGCCTGATTTTTAGGCTGTTTGCTGCAGGGGCAGCAGTGAAGCCAGCTTCATAACTTCGAGGCTGGGTTCGGAACCATTTGAAACAAAACAATATTTTTCGCGACTCGGTGTGGCACGCAACTTGTATGTTGCAGTGCGGCCGGTCGTCATAGATGCCTGCTGGCCGCGATCCTAGATGGATTTCCGCAGCAACGAAGCTGTTCGGACCGCCCACGAACCTACGCCCAGCTTTTACGGCCAGGCCGGTTCAGACGCGGTTACCCCGATTTCGTTGATGCCACCCCTCGTGGCCGCAGGAGCTTCGTCGCGCACCATGATGATCGAAACCCTTAAAGTCGATTTTACCGACGAGCAGAAGCGCTACCTCGAAGGCTTTACCACAGGCCTGCAGATCAGCCGGGTAGGGCGCGGCCTCGGCGGCGGTAACGCCGGCAAGGCCGGCACTGAGCCAAGCGGGCCGGATGCGGCGCACATCAAGGCGCAGGACAAGCTCACCGCCTCCGGCAAGAAGCTCGCCGACCAGGAAAAATTCAAGCGCGAGGAGCATCCGTTCGATGCCTATCCGCGGCTGAAGCAGCAGACGCTCGACAACGCGCCGCCGAACCCTGCGGATAACTTCCGCTGGCGCTATTACGGCCTGTTCTATGTGGCCCCGGCGCAGGATTCCTACATGTGCCGCTTACGGATCCCCAACGGGATCCTGAAGCACTGGCAGTTCGCCGGCCTGGCCGATCTGATCGAAAAACTGTGCGGACCGTTTTGTCACGTCACCACGCGCGCCAATTTGCAGGTGCGCGAGATTCCGCCGAAGAATGCGGTGGCGTTGATCGAGGGTATTCAGGATCTCGGCCTGTGCTCGCGCGGCACCGGCGCCGACAACATCCGCAACGTTACGGGCACGCCGACCGCCGGGATCGATCCGCAGGAGCTGTTGGATACCCGCGAATATGCCCGGGAGTGGCACTACCACATCCTCAACGATCGCTCGCTGTACGGGCTGCCGCGCAAGTTCAACGTCGCCTTCGACGGCGCCGGCAAGATCGCCGTGCTGGAGGACACCAACGACATCGCGTTTTCCGCGGTCGAGGTGAAAGATGGTTTTGACGCAGAGCCCGGCGTCTGGTTTCGCCTGGGGCTCGGCGGCATCACCGGGCACAGGGATTTCGCCAAATACGGCGACATCATCGTCAAGCCGGCCGATGCGACAAAGGTATCTGACGCCATTGTGCGTATCTTCATCGATCTCGGCGACCGCACCAACCGCAACAAGGCCCGGCTGAAATACGTGCTCGACGGGATGGGGCACGACAAGTTTCTCGCCCTCGTCGAGGAGCGGCTCGGCAAACCCTTTACCCGCGTGCCGCCGGAAGCGCTGGCGCCGCGGCCGGCTTTCGATCGCATGGCGCATATCGGGGTGCACAGGCAGAAGCAGGAAGGGCTGAACTGGATCGGCGTTTCATTGCCGCTCGGAAAAGTTACCTGTGATCAGATGCGCGGGCTGGCCAGGATCGCGCAGGATCTCGGCGACGGCGATATCCGGCTGACGGTCTGGCAGAACCTCTTGATCCCGGGCGTGCGTGACGAGAATGTCGAGCTTGCGATCGCCGCGATCAAGAAGATCGGACTCGCAGTCGAAGCCTCGCAAATCCGCGCCGGGCTGATCGCCTGTACCGGCAATGCCGGATGCCGGTTCGCGGCGTCGAACACCAAGCTTCATGCCGCCGAGATCGGCGACTGGTGCGAACCACGCGTCAACATCGAGACGCCGCTCAACATCCACGTCACCGGCTGCCATCATTCCTGTGCGCAGCACTATATCAGCGATATCGGGCTGATCGCCGCGAAGGTGGATGTCGGTGAGGATGTCGATCCGGTCGAGGGCTATCATCTGTTCACCGGCGGCGGCTTTGGTCCAGACGCCGATGTCGGGCAGGAGGTCTATCACGACCTCAAGGCCGAGGACGCGCCGCAGACCGTCGAGCGGCTGCTGAAGGCCTATCTTGCGCATCGCGTTTCGCCCGAGGAAACCTTCCTGACATTTGCGCGCCGCCATGACGGCGAGACGCTGCGCAAGCTGGCTGACGCGCAAATCTCTGAAGCCCGGGTGTCCTCATGAATCAGATCACACCGCCGCCGAAGATCGAGATCATTCCGTCGAGCGCGCCGTTTTCCGAAGCGCAACGCTCGTGGCTGAACGGGTTCTTCGCCGGATTGCTGTCGGATGCGCCGACGCCGCTGTCGGCGGAGCAGGGCGCAGCCGTTATGCAAGGCGGAGATGGCGATGACGGAGAGGCGCCGTGGCACGACCAGACCATGCCGATTGCCGACCGCATGAAACTCGCCGAAGGCCGCCCGCTGCGGCGGCGTTTTATGGCGGCGATGGCGCAGCAGGATTGCGGCCAGTGCGGCTACGATTGCCACAACTATTCCGAGGCGATTGCGACCAAGAGCGAAGCGCGGCTCAACCTCTGCGTCCCCGGCGGCAAGGAAACCGCGCGGATGCTCAAATCGCTGTATGAGGAGATCGACAAGGCGCCGTCCGCGCCGTCATCGGCGCCTGCCGCGGCTATCGGCTGTGCCTGCGATCGTGGCGGAGCCCGGGCGTTCGCGCGACAATCCTGCGCCGGCAAAATTCGTCGGGCGCCAGCTGCTCAACAAGGGAAAATCGGAAAAGGAAACCTGGCATATCGACTTCGATCTGTCGGGCTGCGGCCTCGACTATGTCGTCGGAGATTCCTTCGGTATCTTCGCCCGCAACGATCTCGGCAATGTCGATCAGATCATTGCCTTGCTCGGGGCGTCGCATACCACCAAAGTCCGCGGCAAGACCTTGCGCGAGGTGTTGCTCGACGACGTCTCGCTCGCACCGGCACCGGATTCCCTGTTTGAACTGATCTCCTACCTCACCGGTGGCACGCAGCGCGAAAAGGCGAGGGCGCTGGCGCAGGGCGAGGATCCCGATGGCGACGCAGCGACGCTCGACGTGATGGCCGTGCTGCAAAAATTCCCTAACGTGCGGCCGCATCCGGAGGCGTTCATCGAGGCCCTGGAAGCTTTGCAGCCGCGGCTCTATTCGATCTCGTCGTCGCATAATGCGACGCCGGGAAAACTGTCGTTGACGGTGGATTGCGTGCGCTACGTCATCAACAAGCGCAAGCGCCTTGGCCTCGCCTCGACCTTCCTCGCCGAACGCATTCAACCCGGTGATGAGGTGAAGGTCTATGTGCAGAAAGCCCATGGCTTCGCGCTGCCGGAGGATCCAAAAGTCCCGATCATCATGATCGGGCCGGGCACCGGCATCGCGCCGTTCCGCGCCTTCCTGCACGATCGCCGCGCCACCGGCGCGCCGGGCAAGAACTGGCTGTTCTTCGGCCATCAGCGCAGCGACTGCGACTTCTTCTATGCGGATGAACTCAACGCCATGAAGACGTCAGGCCTGCTGACAAGGCTGTCGCTGGCGTGGTCGCGTGACGGCGACAAGAAGTTCTACGTACAGGACCGGATGCGCGAAGTCGGCCGCGAAGTCTGGACCTGGCTTGCCGAGGGCGCCAACATCTATATCTGCGGCGACGCCAAGCGGATGGCCAAGGACGTCGAGCGCGCGCTGGTCGATATCGTCGCCCAGTTCGGCGCCCGGACGACCGACGAGGCGGTCCTTTTGTCGCGGAACTCAAGAAGAGCGGCCGGTTCCAGCAGGACGTTTACTAATTCCGGGCCTCAACCAGCTCAAATCCGCGCGAATAAAATTCTCAGGTCCGTTGGAAGAAGGGGAATTTCCTCTCGAAATGGTGTGCGCCGAAGCGCACGTATCACTATTTTGGAAACTGTCTTAAATCCGCCCGCAAACGATATTCCATATGCACTCCATGCTGCGTTGGAGATCGACCATGCGCGAACTATCGGCGGAAGCCCGCCTGCACCTTTACGCACGCTCGCTGTCCCGCCGTTCCGGCACCGGCTTGCATACCGTCGCGCTCTACAGCGCGTTCGCGCTGATTGCCGCCATCGTGTTCGGCACGCTCTCGGTTCATCCGTTCTGAAATCTTGCCCAAGGCGCGTAGGCTTGGCACGACGGATACTCACTTGGTCAGAGTGTTCTTGTAGATCTTTCCGTCCTTCATGATGATCTTGAAGTTGTTGGCGGGGTCGGCAATCAGGTTGATGTTGTCCAACGGATTTCCGTCGACAAGCAGCAAGTCCGCCAGCGCCCCCTGTTCCACCACGCCGAGTTTTCCCGGATAGGGATTGCGCTTTCCGGACAGCGCCAGCAGTTCGGCGTTTGTCGATGTCGCCATGACCAGCGCTTCAGCAGGGGAGTACCAACGGACAAGCGAGGCCAGAATGGCCCCTTGCTGCTGCGCCAGCGCGCGGGAAAACAGCACATCGGTGCCCCACGCCGTCTTGATCTTGTACTTCTTCGCCAACTCGTAGGTCCTGGCGATGCCGGGCCAAACTTCGTCTGCCTTGGCGCGCTGGACCGACCCTTCCGGAAATCCCAGCCTCAAGCCCTCGGGGAGCGGCTGCAGGCTCAGCCAGATGCCCTTGTCGGCGATCAGCTTGGCGGTAGCTTCGTCCATCAGGAAGCCGTGTTCGATACATTTTACGCCAGCCGCGATGGCTCCCCGGATCGCAGCCGAGGTAAAGGCATGCGCCGCGACGTACGTACCCCAGTTTTCGGCCGCCTCGACCGCGGCGCGCAGCTCGGCTTCGGTGAAGGTGGTTACGTCGATCGGACTAAAGGGCGACGACACTCCGCCGCCCGCCGTCAATTTGACCTGGGAGGCGCCCTGCATGAGTTGTTCGCGCGCGCGCACGCGCACCTCGTCAGGGCTGTCCGCAACTATGGCGCCACCGACCAGCTCCATGCGGGTGAGCATGCCGCCGATCGTCCGTGGCAGATCGGTTAGCTGGCGGAAATCCCCGTGCCCGCTGGTGATCGTGATCATGGCGCCGGACGGATAGATGCGCGGGCCTTTGACGATGCCTTCATCAATGGCGCGCTTGAGACCGAACACCGGACCGCCCACGTCGCGAACGGTGGTGAAGCCGCGCATCAGGGTGTCCGTCGCTTCGTCGCCAGCATCGAGATTGTTGAAACCGACGTCACCGAACGCCTGTGCCGGGGTCGTTCGCGCCAGCATTGCATGCCAATGATTATCGATCAGGCCAGGCATCAGCGTGCGACCGCCGCCATCGACGATCGTCGTGGTCGCGCTTCGATCGACTGGAATCGGAGTAGGGGATATTCTCTCGATCAGGTTGCCTCGAACCAGCACGTTGGTTGGTTCGGACAACGACGTGCCCTTGCCGTCGAATACCCTGACATTGTTGAACAGCGTTACCGCGCCGTCGGTCTGCTGAGCTTGCGCCGCACTTGTTGAAAGAATGAGTGCGCAGACCGGTGTCGCCGATACCAATCGGCGGAAATACGTGGAGACCATTTGAACCCCCAAGGAAGCCGGCTAGTCCAGAGAGCCGATAATGATACCGTCCCTCGTTGGTTGCGCCAACAACTTATTGAAGAGCCTTAAGCGCCGCGGCACGTCTTGCATACCGGCGACTTTTCGCATCAGTGCGATTCAAATGAGTCCATAAAGCGCTGAAGCCGACACCCGGCCGGGCTTCTGAACTTAGGAATTCGCGCCCGGCTTCACTTGAACGGCGCGACGTCGATCCCGGCATTCTTCAATGCCAGCCTGACCCCACGTCCGATCTCGACCGCGCCCGGTGTGTCGCCGTGAATGCAGACGGTGTCGGTGCGCATCTTGATCACCTTGCCGGTGACCGATACCACCGCACCGTCCTGCACCATCCGCACCACGCGGTCGGCGATTTCTTTCGCGTCGTGCAGCACGGCGCCGGGCTTCTTGCGCGACACCAGTGAGCCGTTGTCTTCATAGGCGCGGTCGGCAAACACCTCGTGCACCATCGGCAGGTTGGCGGCTTCGCCCGCCTGCACCAGTTTGGAATTGGCGAGCACCACGAAAATCAGATTGGGGTCGACGGCCTTGATACCATTGGCAATGGCCTTCGCGGTCATGTCGTCCTCGCAGGCGACGTTCGAGATGGCACCATGCGCCTTGACGTGAGTGACCTTGTAACCCGCCGCGGTGGCGATCGCCTGCAGGGCGCCGATCTGGTAGGCGATCAGGTTCTCGATCTCCGATGATTTCAAGCCCGGCATCGGCCGCCGTCCAAAACCGTGCAGGTCGCGATATCCGGGGTGTGCGCCGACTCTGACGCCGCGCGCTTTCGCCAGTTCGACCGTGTGGCGCATGATGTCGGCGTCGCCGGCATGGAAGCCGCAGGCGACGTTCACCGACGTCGCCAGCTCGATCATCGCGGCGTCATTGCCCATTTCCCACGCGCCAAATCCTTCGCCGAGATCGCAATTGAGGTCGATGGTTGCCATGTTGTTGGTCCGCTTCTCGTGAGTGGATTGATTGATCAGTCCGGGCCCGCCACGTCGGCCAGAGATACGGCGTGCCAGGTTCCGGCATCGACGGCGCTGACGGCGTGGCCCGCGACATTGGCATCGTGCAGCGCATCGATGTTGAGATCAACGCTTTCGATTGATCGCAGTCGCTCGGGCAGGGTGCGCAGCAACGCCGCAAATCTGCGCGCTTCCGCCTGCGCTTCCGCCATGCTGACAGCCTGAAAGCGAAAGGCGCGGCCGGCGGGGATCTGCGCAAACCGTCCGAAGTCGGCCGAAATCACGGTCGCGATCTTCGGATAACCACCGCTGGTGCCGCGGTCGCGCATCAGCACGATCGGCTGGCCGTTGCCGGGCACCTGCAGGCTGCCGCTCACCGTACCGTCGGAAACGATGTTGTGGCCGTGGAGATGCCTCAGCACGGGGCCTTCGAGCCGATAGCCCATGCGGTCGCTGGTGGCCGAGATCTTCCATTCGCTATCGACAAACAGCTTCTTGGTCTCGTCGGCGAATTCGTCGTCCTGCGGTCCCCACACCACGCGGATCGGCGCATCGGCTGCCGCCGGCAGTTCGATCCGCCGTTCCGGCGCGCCGCTGGCGGCCTTCGCCTGCAGTTCGTCGCCGGACTGGAGCGGGCGCGAATAGGGGCTGCCGAGGCCGGCGCGGGCATTGACGGCGAGGCTGCCGAACATCGGCTCGCCTTCGATGCCGCTTTCGATCGCGAGATAGCTGAACGAGCCGCCGCGGGCAAAACCGAGCGTCAGCGTCTCGCCGTCGGCGAGGGTTGCTGATGTATCCGACGCTATGGCGCGGCCGTCGATATCAGCATTACGTGGGGCTCCGGCCAGCGCGACGCGGACCGCGCCGCGCGCGGTGAACTTTGCGCCGAACGGGCCGACCTCGACAGCGGCCGTGAACGGCTCATTGCCAACCAGCGTATTCGCGGCCGCCAGCGCCAGCGGATCCATCGCGCCGCTCGGCACCAGGCCGTAGCGCTGGGCGCCGGGACGTCCGCCGTCCTGTACCGAACTTGCCGGACCGATCGATGCAATGAAGAGCTTGCTCATGAGGCGATCTGCTCGGCAATGAATTCGCCGGCCTCGGCGGCGCGATCCTGCTCGGCAAAGGTTTTGGCATCGACTGACACAAAGGTGACGTTGTCGCCCGGCTCCAGCAGGAAGATCGGATCGCGATGAAGCTGGTAAGTGCGGACCGCCGTCTGTCCCAGGAGATGCCAGCCGCTCGGGCCGGCGAGGCACTGCACGCCGGTCTGTACCCCGCCGATCGAGACGGTCCCGGCCGGGGTCAGTAGGCGCGGGTTCTGCCGCCGCGGCATGTGCAGGCTATCCGTCAGCCCACTGAGATAGGACCAGCCGGGCGTAAAGCCGATCATGGCGACCCGATAATCGCCGGCGACATGCCGCGCCACGATCTCGTCGGGCGTGGTGTTGAGGGTTTTGGCGACATCCTCGAGGTCGATACCATGCTCGCCGCCATAGACCACCGGAATGCGCCAGCGCCGGGTTCTTGTCGTTGCCGGCACCGGCCGCTGCGCAAGTGCGAGAATCTGTGCGCCAAGCCTGTCGAAATCGACTTGCTCGGGATCGTAATGGACCAGCAGCGAACGATAGGTCGGCACGGTCTCGGTGACGCCCGGAACCGGCTCGGCGGCCATGGCGCGGTCGAGCGCCAGCACCCGCCGGTTGGCGGCATCGTCGATGTTGCGGCTGAACTCCACCGTGATGGCGCTGTCGCCACTCGGCAAAAGGCGGGGCGGGGGAAGCGTCGCGGCCATGGCCTCTGAACTGTCTCGCAGCTTCGGCTTTTGAGCATGATCTCGTCGGAAAACCGGTACCCACTTTTCCGGATCATGCTCGCCTCCACCTGTAGCGTGTTTTGAGCTCGAGTGGAATTCGCATCGCGCGAAATCAGCCAGTAAGTTCAATAAATTAATCCGCATGCGGATGATAAGATGTTGTGATCGCGCACCTTTCCGCGAGGCCTTGACGCGGCACCCGCGCTTCGCAAGATGCGCTACCTTATCGATTACCCTCAGGAGCCTGCATTTCAGATGTCCCTGTCCCCCGAAGCCCTCGCGACCCTGTCCGGCGTGTCCACCGCCACCATCACCACCGTTCTGCTCAAGAAGGGCCTGCGAAACGTCTGGATGCGCGGCACCAAACCGTTGCGGCCGGGACAGCCGCGATTGGTCGGGCCGGCGTTTACGCTGCGCTTCGTTCCGGCACGCGAAGATCTCGCCACGCCTGAAGTCCTGGTCGTCGCCGATTTCAACGCGCACCGCGATCGAAGCGATGCCGAAAGGCTGCATCGCAGTGGTCGACGCCATGGGCGTAGACCGATGCCGGCATCTTCGGCGATATTCTCTGCGCGCGCATGGTCAAGCGCGGCGTTGCCGCGCTGATCACCGACGGCGTGGTGCGCGATATCGAAGGCGTGCTCGGCACCAATCTGCCCGTGTGGTGCGACGGGTTCGCGGCGCCGCCCTCGGTGGCAGGGCTGACCTTTGTCGGCTGGGGCGAGCCGATCGGCTGCGGCGGGGTCGCGGTGTTCCCGAACGACATCGTCGTCGCCGACCAGGACGGTGCGGTGCTGATCCCGCAGGCGCTGCTCGATCACGTGCTGGCCGAGGGGCCGGAGCAGGAGCGGATGGAAGCCTGGATCGTCAACGAGGTGAACAACGGCGCGGCACTGCCCGGCCTCTATCCGATGAACGCCGAGACCAAGGCACGCTACGCGGCTACCAAGAAGTAACCTTCAGAAAAAGGAGACAACTCCATGGACATCCATCTCGCGGGCTCCCGGCCGACGCGCCGGGGGCCGCCGGACGCTTTCACCGGCACGGTGCTGCAGGATCCGATCATCCAGACCGAGGCGCCGGCACGGGTGGCCTCAACGCGCGTCTCGTTTGAACCCGGCGCACGTACGGCCTGGCACACGCATCCGCTGGGCCAGACGCTCTATGTGATCTCGGGAGTCGGACGGGTGCAGACCAAAGGCGGACCGATCAGGGAAATCCGCCCGGGTGACGTCGTCTGGATTCCGCCCGGTGAAAAACATTGGCATGGCGCTTCGCCGACCAATGCAATGACTCACATCGCCATGCAGGAAGCGGCCGACGGCAACTACGTCACCTGGATGGAGCATGTGACTGACGCGGAGTATTCGGCGAAGTTGGGATAGGCCATCTACCCGTAAAGCCGTCAGCGTGACGCCACGAAGGCTGCGCCCGCTTTACCCCAATATCGATCAAGCTCGTGCGGCTGCACAACTCGTGCGGCTGCACGATATGTCGCGATGAGCCAGAAGCAGCGATCTCGGCTTATTCCCAATTTACCCCGCACAAAATCGTGACCCTTCGTCAACGGTCCCGCGCGTAACGGCGCGATGGAGCCTGCGTACAGATTGTAGCCTGCGACGCAGAAGGTCGCAGCGCACCAATCGGATGTTGAGGGACCGTCATGAAAGAAATGTTCAATATCGCCGAGAGCGGCACGGGGACTTATCGATCGCTGGCCATCTTAAGATGGGTCATGGTTGTCATATTCGTGTCGTTCGGAATGCAGAAGTTTACATTGCAATCAGCACAAGGCATCGAGCAATTCATAACCAATAGCCCCTTCATTTCCTGGCTGTCCGTGCTCGGATTGAGAGGCGAGGCTTACTTCCTGGGAGTTGCGGAGTTCGTTATTGCGGCGCTGCTTGTGGCAGGCGCGTTCAACCCGTTTCTTTCAGCCTTGGGCTCGCTGCTTGGCGTGGTTACTTTCGCTATCACGTGGTCCTTTTTCTTTACGACACCCGGCGTGGTGAAGTGGAGCCTTTCGACCGACCCGATGGCCTGGAATTTGGCAGGAGAGTTCCTGTTCAAGGATATCGTCCTGCTATGCGTATGCGTAGTGCTGTTTCTTGCGTCATTGCCGCGAACTAGGGATCCGGCAACGTGCCAACGCCTCGCCGTAGGCTTCTCGTCGATGCTTTTCATCGAGCAGAATCCTCGAAGCCACCAAAGCCGCGCCGCGGTAACGAGGACGGCTTCGATTTCGAATTATCAACCCCGTACAAAATGTCAGGTTCGGATTGCATGATCGACGATGTGATAGTTATTGGAGATCTGAAACTGCGTCATGATGCGTCTATCGACGAGCATACCAGGCTCGGAGAACGCATGTATGGCATCGTGAGCCAACTGCCGGGTTTCTTGTCTGTTAAATCGTTCAGATCGGATGACGGCGAGGAATTGACGGTGTTTCGCTTCTCGTCGGAGGATGCGCTGGAGGCTTGGCGCACCCATCCGGAACACGTCGAAGCGATGAAACGCGGGCACGCAGAATTTTACGTCAGCGGGTTTTTGGAAGTCTGCAAGGTCATCCGCCAAGTCGGCCCGTTTGATAATTCACAATAGACGCTTAACAAGGTCGCGAAACGGGCGCGGTTATTCCCGCGTTACTGCGGGCGCCAAACGGCGGATCGCCGGAGCGTTCATGGGTCCGCGTCCTAGTTGCGCTGCGCCGTCCAGGTGCCCGAGCAAAGGGCAGCACGCCAGGTACCGGAGCCCGAGGTGCCCGAGAGGCGGCCGGTGCCGACCGCACGCTTCATGCCGTTTGCCAGCGTGACATTGATATTGCCCGCGTCGGCGACGCGACCCGATGCCGTGACGGCCGCGCTGTTCGAGGCAACCTGGCCGTTGTTGATTTCGATCGACACCGACGCCCCGCTGGGGCAGGCGGCGTTTGACGAGGTGATCTGGACATTCCAGTCACCGTCAAACGTCGCGGCAGCGGACGGTGCTGCAAAGCCCAGTGCGGCGGCAAACAGCGAAGCGGCAAGCAGAGATTTCCGAGATGTGATCATGACGTGCCCCTTTGGTTTGGACACGATCAAACTCTCACAATGGCTCCCGGACGACCGTGACTGTCATCACGCGTAAAAAGCCCCGCGTTTCGGCGGGGCTTTCGTTGATCTCGCAACAGTGCTCGACGTCACATGCTGGTCAGTTGACGCGGGTCCAGGTCTGGCCGCCGCAGAACATGCCGCCAAAGGCGCAGCCCTGAACGCGCAGGCTGTCGGTGCCCTTGAGGGCGATCGTCGAATCGTAGGTGCTGCCGGAATTCGGATCGAAGATCCGGCCGCTCCACTTGTCCTTGCCGGGCTTCATGTTGATCAGGACCTGCGCGCCGTTCTGGTTCGACTTCTTGTCGACGGAATAGCCGCAGAGATCGGCGCCGCACGCTTCGATCCGCACCTTGCCTTCCTTCTCCTCCGTCAGCCAGACGCCGAGCGGTGAGTTCGCAGACGGAAGTGTCGAAGCTGCCGGGGCGGTGGCCTGTTTCTGTTGCGGCGGCGGTGGCGCTGGCGCGGCAACGGGGGCAGGCGCCGGCGGCGCAGCCGGAGCGGCTTGAGGAGCGGCGGGCGGTGCTGGCGCAGGTGTATCGGCAGGCGCAACGGCCGCCGTCGCGGTCGACGGCTCGCCCCTCGAAGTGGTCGCCGGAGCGGCTGGAGCAGGGGCGGCCGGCGCGGGCGCAGTCGCCGGAGCGGCAGCCTGTTCAGCCGGTGCAGGGGCGGCCGGGGTTGCCGCCTCGGGTGCGGCCTGTGGAGCGGACTTGGCCTGCTGCGGCGCCTTCCTGCCCGGCCGATCAAGGTCGCCTTCCTCACCACGCGGGCGCTTGGCCTTCTTGCCGGTATTGTCGTAGACGCCGGGAATCTGAACCGTGCCGCGATCGGGATCGATGGTGATGGTGCGGCCGCCATACTCAAACGTGTACTGGGCCTGCGCGGTGGCGAGGCTGCTCGCCAGCAAGAGCACGGCGATACCGAGACACTTCTTCATTGTTGCGACCTCCTCAGCAGGGAACCCCATTCCCCGAAGCTATTACGCAGCGATAGCTTCAACCAACGTGATCTAAATCACTTTCAAAGTATAAGTCGTGTACTAGCGGCTCTGGGTTCAAATTCGATCTGGCCAGTTTAAATAGCGCCCGGGGGGCGGTCAATTTCCGGCGAAAACAGACTGATCCAGGCAGGAATCAATCGAACCAGGCAGCGTAGATTTTCCTGAAGCTGCCATCCTCGGTGGCGATGTGCAGCCACTGATCGACAAAAGCCTTCAACGCGACATCGCGCTGCAGCCAGTAGGCCTTCTCGGCGAAGTCGAACGGCTTGTCCGGATGTACCGCGCAGAGCACGCCCGGGTGCTGCTTTTGCTGGTAGCGGGTCTCGGACGAGTCCGTCATCATCAGGTCGGCGTTGCCCTTGGCGATCTCGTCGAAAATCGTGACGTTATCGTTCCACATCTTGATCTCTTCGTTCTTGATGTTCGCCTTGGCGAAGCGTTCGTTGGTGCCGCCGGGATTGACGATGACGCGCGTGCCGGCCCTGTCGATATCGGCGATGGTTTCATACTTGTCCTTGTCGGCGCAGCGGGCGATCGGCGTCTTGCCCTCGCGCATGATCGGCGTCGAGAACATTCCCTTCTTCTGCCGGTCGAGCGTGATCGAGACACCACCCATCGCGATATCGAAATTGTCGGCTTCGAAATCCTTCATCAACTGCGGCCAGGCCGTTTGAATGAACTCGACCTTGACGCCGAGCGCTTTGCCAAGCGCTTCCGCCATATCGACGTCAAAGCCGCGGAATTTCGACGTGGCCTTGTCGAGATAGGTGAACGGCTGATAGTCGCCGGTCATGCCGACCCGCAGCGTGCCGTGCTTGATGATGTCGTCGAGACGTGAATTTGACGGCTGCTATGCGTGGGCGACAACAGTCCACAGGACAGCCATTGCAAGGCTAACGAACCCTCGGAACATCATAGCTTCTCCGCCGACACATTAGATGACACTGTGAAGCGACGGTGCCGATTTAGACCAGATATCGTGGTGGTGCCACCCGGAGAAATTGAAATCGTGACCATCTCGCTCCACGAAGCTTCCGTCGGCGTGTTCGTGCCGTATCTCGGCAATCTGTCGGCTCTTCTCGACCGCGCCTCGGCACACGCCGAAGCCCGAAACGTCGATCCCGCCGTTCTTCTGAACATGCGGCTCTCACCCACCATGTACAGCCTCAAGCAGCAGGTGGGCGAAGCCAATCGGCATGCGACCGTCGCCGGCGCGCTGCTGGCTGGTCGTGCTCCCTACACATTTTCAGACACCGAGCCCGACATCGCCGAGCTCAAGGCGCGGATATCTGCGGCGATCGATTTCGTGCAGGGCCTGCCACGTGCCGATATCGACGCTGCAGCCGACAAGGAAGTTGCTTTCACTTTCAAGAACGGCGCCCAGCGAATGTTCACCGGCAAATCGCTGTTGCTGACGCTCAGCGTTCCGCAGTTCTTCTTTCATGTCACGACCGCCTACGACATCCTGCGCCATGCTGGTGTCGATATTGCCAAGAAGGATTTTCTGGGGCCGCCGAGATGATGCCAAGGGGCACATCGAGATGATGCCAAGGCGCATCCGAGATGATGCCCAGAGGGGTATCCGGTGGGACGCTCAGGAACACATCGGCCGTTACGCCGCGCTGGTGGCTTTGCTCAACGAATTAGCATCCACGCTTCGTCCGGTCATTTCGCTCTTCAACTGCTCGAAGCGCCGGCGAGCTTCGCTTTCGCGATAGTCGACAAGCTGGATCGCAGCGTCACGGTCAAGCGGCCCGGTGACGAGCGGACTGGAATTCTCGCCGATGGTCTCATCGACGTAGTAGTCGCCATGGTCGAGGCGCACCGTCCATTTGAAACGGATCGCGGCCATCGGTCCGGGACCGATTTTCGAATATCCATGCGCCTCGATGGGCGGATGGGCGACGGGAATGGGGGGAGGCGCCACGGGCCTTTGCTCCGTGACCACGGGCTTTTGGGATTCTCTGGATGCCTCAACGCTGTCGAGAATGCTTGCAATGGCCGCCAGCGCATGGTCGGTCGGGTCGCTTTGAGCCACGATTTGAGCCTCCGGAACGAGCTTTGTCTCCGGAATCGGTGTCCCACTTCCGCCCGGTGCATTTTCTCAGTGCCGATAAGGCTGTGATTTGTCAAATCTTGGCGTTTTTACGGCGAAGGTTATGCACAAACCTGAGGTAGCCTGTTCTTCCAGGGTCGCTCCTGTTCGAGCTGCCCGGCCAACCGGAACAGCGTCGCCTCATCACCGAACCTGGCCGAGAACATCATGCCGAGCGGCAATCCGGCCCTGTTCCACGCCAGTGGCACCGACATCGCCGGCTGGCCGGAGATGTTGAACATGGAGGTGCCGGGCATATAGCGGCGGAGGATCGGCGCGATATGCGACAGGTCGTTCGACATGCTGTTCAGTTCGCCAATGCGCAGCGGCGGCGAGCACAATGTCGGACTCAGGAAGACGTCGCAGCTCTCGAAGAAGGTGGCGAGCGAGCGCGAAATCTGGAAAGCCGCGAGTTGGGCAGCGACATAATCGGTCGCCGTGGTCTTTTTCGCGTTTTGAGCGAACGCCAGAGTCAGTATCTCGAAATCGTTTTCCGTGGCGGTGCGCCCGAGCCTTTGCTCGATCAGCCGCACCGACAGCGCGGTGTTGGCGCCGACGATGGTTGTCATGATTGCGGCCGGGTCAGCGGCAAGTACCGGCGCGCGCTCCTCGACGTGATGGCCGAATCCCGCCAGCAGGCCCGCAATCTCGCGTACGGCCGCCGCGATTTCCGGATCGATGGCGTCGCCATAGGGCGATCTGTCGGTGAAGACGATGCGAAGCCGGCCGGGGTCGCGGCCGACTTCCTGCGAAAACGGCCGTTCCGGCAGCGGCGCCACGTAGGGGCTCGACGGCTCCGGGCCGTGGATCGTGTCCATCATGACCGCGCTGTCGCGCACGCTGATGCTCACGACATGGCCGCAGGCGAAGCCACCCCAGCCTTCACCGCGATCGGGGCCGAGCGGATTGCGCGCCCGCGTTGGCTTCAGGCCGAACACGCCTGAGGCGGAAGCGGGGATCCGGATCGAGCCGCCGCCATCGCTGGCATGCGCGACGGGGAGGATGCGGGCGGCAACCGCCGCGGCCGCGCCTCCCGATGACCCACCGGAAGAATGTTCGAGATTCCAGGGGTTGCGGGTCGGTCCGTGCAGGCGCGACTCCGTCGTCGGCATTAGGCCGAATTCCGGACTGGAGCTCTTGCCGAAGATCGAAACGCCGGTATCGAGAAAGCGCTGCACCAGCGTGCCATTGTGGTCGGCGACAAAGTCGTTCAGGACCGTGGCGCCGAAGGTCGTGCGCGTGCCCTCCAGCGGATCGAGATCCTTGAGCAGAAACGGCACGCCGCTGAAGGGGCCATCGGGCAGGCCGCGCCCGATCTGGCGTTCGGCATAGTCGTAATGCTTTACGACGACGGCGTTGATCTGTGGATCGACCTTCGCGGTGCGGGCGATAGCCTCGTCGAGCAATTCCCTGGCCGTGACTTCCTTCTTCCGAACCAATTCCGCAAGGCCGACCGCGTCGTATTCGCCGTATTCCTTGAAGGCCATGCGGATACCTCATTTGCCGGCCGGTCGACGATGGACCGGCCGCGTCCGGGGTCGCTTGCGTTGGACGATTAGCCGAGCACGTCCTGATTGATCACGTTCTGCCGCAGCGGATCGCCATCCAGCACGCTCAGAATGTTGCGGGCGGTCTGCTCGCTCATCCGGTCGACGGCTTCCACGGTGACGCCAGCGACATGCGGCGCCATGATGACGTTCGACAGCGCAAACAACGCGTGGCCGGCTGGGGGCGGCTCCTGCTCGAAAACATCGAGCCCTGCACCGGCAAGCTTGCCCGATGAGAGCGCTGCGTGAAGTGCGGCCTCGTCGACAATGCCGCCGCGCGCCGTATTGATCAGGAACGCCTTTGGCTTCATGCGTTTCAGCCGGTCGGCATTGAACATGCCGATCGTGTCCGGCGTCTTCGGGCAATGGATGCTGACGAAGTCAGCGCGCGGTAGCGCAGCGTCGAGATCGGAAACCGGCTCGCAGCCGGCGGCCTTGATGTCGGCGGCGGGCTTGTAGGGATCGAACACCAGCACATTCATTTCCATTGCCAGGCACCGCTTGGCGGTGCGGCTGCCGATGCGGCCGAAGCCGATAATCAGGATTGTCTTGCCGAAGAGATCGAAGGGCAGCATGCCGAGCCTGTCAGGCCATCGGTTGTCCCTGACCAGCGAATGCATTTCGGTCGCGCGCTTGGCGAGCGTCAGCATCATGAACAGCGCGCATTCGGCGACAGAGGGCGAATTGGCCGTGCCTGCGACCATCAGCGGGACCTTGCGGCGGCTGAGGGCAGGGACATCGACCGCGTCGAAGCCGACGCCGATCCGGGTCACGACGAGCATGTCTTTCGAGGATTCAAGCTCGGGATCGCCAAAGCGAGTGCCGCCGAGGGCGACGCCATGGACCGGCGCATGCTCCTTCAGCTTGGCGTTGAAATCCGCCTGCGAGATCATGTTGGGAAATTCGATGAGATCGATGTCGTCCCGCGAGTTGAGCAGGGCTCTTCCCGGCTGCGACATCGATTCCGTGACGAAGATTTTCTTCTTGTTGGTAGCCATTTCCTGCCCTTGGGTCTCGCAATTGCGCCGTCAAAGGACGGCGCCGGTCACCTCGTTTAGCAGGTGCATGTTATTGAGGTCCACAGCCAATCGAAGCGGGCCGCCATCCTGCGCGCCGGCATTGGGATTGACCCGGCCGCAGACCTGCGAGCCCTCCATCGTAAAATAGATCAGCGTTTCCATTCCCATCGGCTCGGTGACATCGAGTACCGTGTCGAAGGTCTCCACGCCCGGCTCGGTATGCTGCTTGGCCTCGGTGATGTGCTCGGGCCGCAGCCCCAGCAGCAATTTGTCGGTGCGTGGGACACCCTGATAACGGGCGGCGCGGGCCGGCGGCAGCGGAAAGACGATGCGATCGGTCAACCGGACGTGCAACTTGCCGGCAACATCCTCCAGCCGGCAGGGGATGAAATTCATCGCCGGCGAGCCGATGAAGCTGGCGACGAACTTCGTCGCCGGCTTGTGATAAAGCTCGTTCGGCGTGCCGATCTGTTCGATCCGGCCATGGTTCATCACCACCACGCGATCCGCCAGCGTCATTGCCTCGACCTGGTCGTGGGTCACGTAGACCGTCGTGGTGCGGACCTTCTGGTGCACCTTCTTGATCTCGATCCGCATCTGCACGCGCAGCTTGGCATCGAGGTTGGACAGCGGCTCGTCGAACAGAAACACCTTCGGGTTACGCACGATGGCGCGGCCCATGGCGACGCGCTGGCGCTGGCCACCGGACAATTGCTTCGGCTTGCGGTCGACGAGTTCGACGATATCGAGCATGCGCGCGGCCTCGTCAACGCGGCTCTTGATCTCGGCCTTGGGGTAGCGCTTCAGCCGCAATCCGAACGACATGTTCTCCGCGACCGTCATGTGCGGGTAGAGCGCGTAATTCTGGAACACCATCGCGATATCGCGGTCCTTTGGCGGCACGTCGTTGACGACGTCGCCGCCGATCATGATGTCGCCGTCGGAAATATCTTCCAGACCGGCGATCATCCGCAGCGTGGTCGACTTGCCGCAGCCCGAAGGCCCGACCAGCACGACAAACTCATGGTCGGCGATATCGAGATCGATGCCGCGCACCGCCTCGACCTCGTCATAACGCTTCACCACCTTGCGCAACGTCACGTCAGCCATGAGATCAACCCTTTGTCGCACCGGCGGTCAGGCCGGCAATGTAATAGTCCATCAGGAACGCATAGATGATGAGAGGCGGCGCCGCGCCGAGCAGGGCGCCGGTCATGATCTGACCCCAGTTGAAAACGTCGCCCTTGATCAGCGTGGTGATGATGCCGACCGGCAGCACCAGCTGGTCCGTGGAGGTGGTGAACACGAGCGGATAGAGGAACTGCGCCCAGGAGACCGTGAATGCGAAGATCGTCGCAGCGATGATCCCCGGCAACGCCACCGGAATGAAGATCCGTGTCAGCGTCTGAAACCAGGAGGCGCCGTCGATGATGGCCGCCTCGTCTAGCTCCTTCGGGATCGAGGCGAAATAGCCGATCATGATCCAGGTGCAGAACGGCACCGTCAGTGTCGGATATATGAACAACAGGACGTACCAGCGGTTGATCAGCTGGATGCCGGTCCAGTCGCCGAACAGGGCGAACACCTTGAACAACGGAATGAACAGCAAGCTGTCGGGGATCAGGTAGGTCAGGAATACGCCGGTAGCCAGCGTCGCCGAGCCCCAAAACCGCATCCGCGCCAGTGCGAACGCCGCCGGCACGCTTATAAGCATGGTGATGGTGACCACGAAGATCGAGACCAGGGCGGAATTCCAGAAGAACCGCAGGAACTGGTTCGACGTCAGGAGCCCGATGTAATTGTCAAGCGTGGGATGAAAGACCCACCATGGATTGGTAGCCGCCGATATCTCCGCGCTGCTCTTGAGCGAGGTGATCAGCATATAAATTGGCGGCAGCAGCGAGAAGATTGCAAACAAAGTCAGAAAGAAATACGACCATCGCAGCGCCCAGGTTCGGTCGCGGCTCATGCTGCCATGCTTGACATTGCGGGATGGTGCGGCCTTGTCGATCGTTACACTGCTCATCAGGATTCGTTCCCGCGTTTGTTGACGTCGCGCAGGATGAAGATCGCTGCGACCGCAAGGATGGGCACCATGAACAGGGAGACGCTGGCTCCGAGCGGAATGTCGCTGCCTTCGATGCCGATCCTGAAGGCCCAAGTCGCAAAGATGTGGGTGTGGTCAAGCGGGCCGCCGGCGGTGAGGATGCGCACAATATCGAAGTTGGCGAAGGTGACGATCAGCGAAAACAGCGTCGTGATCGCGATGATGTTGCGCATCATCGGCAGCGTCACGTACCAGATCCGCTGCCACCAGTTGGCGCCGTCAATCGCGGCCGCTTCATAGAGCTGTTCGGGCACCGATTTCAGCGACGCCAGATACATGATCATGAAGAATGGCGCGCCGTACCAGACGTTGACCAGAATGACCGAGAAGCGAGCCCAGGTGGCGTCACCGGTCCACGGGATCGGCCCGATGCCGAAAAACGACAGCGTATAGTTGAAGGCACTGTAGGAGGGGTCGAACAGCCACAGCCATGCCAGCGTGCTCATGGCGGGTGGAATCACCCATGGCACCAGCAGCATGCCGCGCCATTTACGCTGGCCCTTGGCCGGAATGTTGTGGACGAAGTGCGCGACGACAAAACCGATCAGCGCTTTGAATAGCACGGCCGTGACCGCGAAGATGCAGGATTGCTTGACCACCAGCCAGAAGGTGTCGCGCTTGAACAAGAATTCGAAATTTCCGAGACCGACGAACCTCTGCATCGACTTGTTGAGGGTCGCCAGATGAATCGAATAGAACGCGGGATAAAGCACCAGAAGCGTGATGAGAATGATCAGCGGCAGCGTCATCAGGAACGCCGCGCTGGATTTGCGCTTAAGCGCCTTCCGCAGACTGGAACGCTTTCGCGCCGGTTGCCTTGCGCCAACACTGTCCGGCTGCAATGCGACATCAGCCATGATGCATTTTCCTCGCGCGGTTTATTTCAACAAATTCGATTCCCAGAACGCTCGATAGCCTACATGTCGTCGGCTCTCGGTTCGGCGAGAAGAAAGATTCGCCGCAAGCAACCCGCAACTTGCGGGCCGTCGCGGCGATACTTTCCGTCCTAGCTTCGCATGAAGCCTTCGCACTCGCCTTCGGCCCAAGCGAGCGTCTTTTCCATCGCTTCGCCCTGATGATAACGCAGACACATCTTGGTGAGTGTGGCTTGCGCGTAGATCTGCTGCGCAATCTTAGGCGGCGCGGGTGAGGCTGCAATTGACAGCGTCTGATGCTTGTAGGGGTTCGGATAGTGATAGAGCGTGCCCTTCGGCGGACCTTCTTCCTGCCAAACCTTCAACGTCGTCAGTTTCTCATAGGCCGGCAGATCGTAGCCGCCGCTTGCCGTCACCATCTTTTCGATGGCCGCCGGCTTCGACAATTGAATCAGGAGGCGCTTTGCTGCTTCCTTATTCTTGGAGAAGTTCCAGATGCTCCAGAAATAGGGCAGGTAGGGCGCAAAACGCCCCTTCGGCCCGGCCGGGAAGCCGTGGGTCCAGCATTGCTCGGCAACCTGTGGCGCGTCGCGCTTGGCGACTGCCCAGGCGCTCGGCGGATTCATGATCATCGCGCCCCTACCGGAGACCAACCATTTGTTGTTGGACGCGTCATCCCAGGCTGCGACGTCGGGCGGTAGGAAGCCGATCAGCTTCTTGTAGTAGTCGAGGGCCTGACGGACAGCATCGGTCTTGACGGTAAGATTACCCTTGGCGTCGACCAGCTGGGCGCCGAACGACAGGAAAATCGCGCCTGCGGTATCGACGTTGTCGGTGGTCTCGCCGAGACCTATGCCAAAGGGGACGCCGCCCTTGTGACAGGCTTCAGCCGCTTTCAGGAACGTTTCCAGCGTCCAGTTGTCGGCCTTCGGTTCAGAACCAGCCGGGTACATTTCCTGCACGTCGATGCCGGCGTGCTTCTTCATCAGATCGATGCGGGAACAGGGGCCTTTGATTTGACTGCCGACACAGGCCGGAACTCCGAGCCATTTGCTGCCTGCAGTGCCCAGATATTTGGCGGTGCCGTTGACCTCGCCGTTCTCGGCGATGATCGGCCCCATGATGTCGCTGACGTCTTCCAGTTGCTCGGCATTGGCATGGGCCCACCATGTCGGCATCGCGAAGATGTCATGACCGGACTTTGCTTGCGCTTCGGCAGCAATGGTCAGCAGGTTCTTGTTACCCTGGCTCGGGATGTAGTCGATCGAAACTTCGACCTTCTCCTTGGCGGCCCATTCATTGACGAGATCGGTGGAGGCCTTGTTGGCGCCGGGCACCCAGTGGTCCCAAAAACCGATCGTAAGCTTACCTGCAGCGTAGGCGCCACGCACATAGGGCGCGGTGATCAGCGCTGCGGATGACAGCGCAGTGGCAGCAACAAATTGTCGGCGAGAAAGCTTCTTGCGTGACATGATGTCTCCCTCTTTGCTTTTGTTGTCGTCTTGTCGTTCCTCTTTTGATTTTTTTCTTATTGGCATTTACGCGGACGCACCGATTTTGGACGTCGTAGCTCGCGAAGATTTGGTTGCGCAATCAGAACAGAATTAAACGCGTCTGTCGAGAAATGACATGTGCGACATTCTAGAACTAACGTTGCGTGCGAATTTCCAGCGCTCGGAATACTGCGATGCCTTCCTGCGAGGCATATTGCGTTGCACACGGCATCATGAACGCGAGGGGGTCGGGGATCGCGTTAGTGCCGCGGGGGTTCCGGTCCGTGGGTAGTCGACGCCAGTGTTAACGGCCGCACCGCGGCTAGACTTGCTCGCTGCTAAAACGATAAGATTTAGATTTCGAGGACACCAGTCCTGGTTAACGGCACACGACCACGGAGACCAACAATGACTAGCCCGACATCCAAACTGCGCACGCGTTGGAAAGTGTGCGCGGCCATGGGGTTGGCCGCCATCGCGCTTCTCAACGCGCCGTCCCTTGTGGATGCGCAGGTGGTTCAGGGGGTCGAGAAGGGCGTCCGCGAGGGCAACAAGGCGGCAGGCCCGGTCGGCGGCGTGCTTGGCGGCGCCATCGGCGGCGTCGTCGGCGTTGTTACCGGCGTGACCGGCGTTCTGACCGGGGGCAATAATAACAACAGCAAAGGCGGACAGGCGCCGGCGGCAAAAGATGCCAAGCAGGGCGAGGCTGCAAAGCAGGGTGAGGCTTCCAAGCAGGGTGAGCCTTCCAAGCAAGGCGACACGTCGAAGCCGGCGAAGGGGAGCAAGGCCACGAAGACCGCCAAGCAGCAGCCCCAGCAGCAGCCGGCCGTCCTCACCCAGACCAGCGTGCCGCAGATGACGGCCGAGCAGATCGTTGGCAACAGCGACGCCAATATCGAGCGGATCAAGAAGGAATTAAGTCTTACGCCCGAACAGGAGAAGCACTGGGCCGGGTTCAACAGTGCGATGCACTATCTCGGTCACAACGGCGCCGATCGCCTCAAACTGCGTGTGGCCCGCGCCAAGCGCGACCCCCCCGATGACATCATCGAGCAGATGCGAAATGAGGCCCAGTTCCTCAACGACCGCGCCGTCGATCAGCGCAATGTGGCTGACGCGGCCGAGCCTCTCTTTTCCAGTCTGGACGACAAGCAAAAGGTGGTCTTCATTCAGGAAATGGTCAATCTGAGCCACGAGCGCGGGCTCGACTAGCGAGCTCCGCCGAACGAATAGCCGGGTACGCATGCCCTGGGGTAGGTTGAAAGGCGCGGCACCCGGCTACTCTGCCGCAGCGGCGCGGCGGTTCCAATCTCATTGCAATGATGAAGATTCCCGGACGAACTCGCGCCTTGATCGTGGCCGACTTGCGGCGTTGTCGGGAACCTCACTGTTTGAGGGGCAGTGTTGCCCCGCAACATCACATATGCCCTTGGCACAGCACCGGACACCAGTCCGGCCGGCCCGGACGCAAACTGAGGCCGGCCAGGCGATGGGAGCGCGGCCTCAGGTTTTCGGGAAATTCAGCTCGACGCCGACGCCGTCCGGGTCGTAGAGAAAAAACTGCGTATCGCCGGTGCGCGGCACGATGCTCTCGCGGAATTTGACGTCTTTCGACTGCAGACGCTTGCGCATGCCATCGACATCGCTCGCCGCAAAGGCGATATGATCGAGCCGCCCGGTATCGTCGTACTTTTTCTCGGTGCCGCGCACCACGATGCCCTCGCGCGGCTTGCGGGTACCCATCAGGTGCACCGTGGCGGTGCCGCCGGAATAGAGCCAGTAGCCGGGGAAATCGAGTGGCGGACGGTCGCCGTTCTCCAGACCCAGCACGTCGCAGTAGAAATCCTTGGTTCGCTCAAGGTCAGATGGTTCGATGGTGTAGTGCTGCAGTCCGCCAAGTCCCATGGTCGTTCTCCCTAAACAAAACTGAGGTCGGTATCGACGCCCATCATCCAGGCGCCGACGGTTTCAAAATGCCTGAGCTGGCCTTGCAGCTGCTGAGTCACGGTATGGATGTCGCGGAAACGGCGCTCCAGCGGGTGGTTCTCGAAGATCGCGGTGGCGCCTGCGGCATTGTAGGCGAAGTCGACCGCCTCGCGCGCCTTGTGGATGGCGTTGGTCGAGGCCATGCGGATGTTCATCCGTTGTGCAACCGTGATGGTCGCACCCGCACTCAGGTCTTTCCAGATATCGGCCATCGACTGCAGCACGTAGCCCCGCGCGGCGCGGAGATTGACTTCCGCCTGCGCGAGGTTGGATTGGACCACCGCATTGTCCCGCAACGACTGCCTTGCGCCACGCGGCACCTTGCTGCGCATCGTCTCGACGAAATTGTCGAGCGCGGTGCGGGCGATGCCGCAGGCGACGCCGGCAAAGCCCAGCTGGTAACAGGTGTGGTTGCTCATGCGATAGAGCGGTCCGCGCTCGCGGCATTCCCGGTCGAACTCGCGGGTAATCGAATGGTCGGCGCGTACGAAGAAGTCGTTGAGCGCGAACTGATCGCTGGCGGTGCCGCGCAGGCCAACCGTGTTCCAGATATCGGTCCACTCGACGTCCTCGGCGCGTACCAGCATGGTGCGCTCGAGGGGCGCCCCGTTGGCATCGTGTTTGGGTGAACCGTCGGCCGCATGGATCGGGCAGTGCGCGCCGAGCCAGGTGGCGTGCCGGCCGCCGGATGCAAAGGACCACACGCCGGTCACCCTGTAGCCGCCGTCGCATTCGACCGCGCGGACCCTGGGGCCGGGCCCCCACGCCAGCACCGCGCGCGGATCGCCGAAGATCGCCTGCGCCACTGGCAGGTCGAGATAGGCCGCCGACATCGCGCAACCGCCGGCCTGGCTGAGGCACCAGGCGGTGGAAGCGTCAGCCTTGGCGATGGTTTCGATGACGTGGAAAAAAGTAACGGGATCGGTTTCGATCCCGTTGGTCGAGCGGGGCAGCAACAGGCGAAACAACTGCGCGTCGTGCAGCCTGTCGAGCAGCGCGGGCGGCAGCCGACGCGCGGTCTCGATGTTGTCGGAAGCCGCCGCGACATCGGCGCGAACGGCCTCGGCGCGGGCGATCACCGTCAGGTCGCCCGCCAGATCGGCAGAAGTTGCAATCATTGTATTCAAGATGATGCCTGCCGAACTCTCGCTGTTGATAGATCCAGCCCGTCCGCCAGTTCCCGGTCGATCTGCTCGATCGACTTGCCCCTGGTTTCGAAGCCGATGAAATAATACACGATCCCGGCCATCAGGAACCAGCAACCAAGATAGACGAAGGCTGCCGGAATCTGCGTCAGCGGCACGTCAGGCTTGAGGTAATTGTTGGAGCCCACGATCACGGCAAGCCCGACAGGTCCGATGATCTTGCCAATGCCGCCAAAGCCATAGGCCGAGCCCATCCCGGTTGTTCGCAGATGCGAAGGCCAAACCTCGGCCGCATAAGGGCCGACAATGGCAAAGCCGCCATCGGCAAAGAAGAAGGTCACCGCGAGGATCAGCCAGAACGCCGACAGACCGAACAGTGTCGCATCGTAATTGTATCCGGCCACGATGGTGAGGACGCCCGCGCCGATGCCCAATAGTCCTCCCGAGGTGCGGCGTCCGAGTAGCTCCGAGAAATAGGAGAAGGAGAGGCGGCCGAGGAAGCCGGACACGCTGAGCAGGATCATCATCTTGGCGGCTTCCTGCGGCGTCACCTTCAACAGCAGCACGAACAGCGACGGCGCCCAGAGCGTTATGCCGTAGACGCCGGTTTGCGCGCCGGCGTTGCCCAGCCAGGAGACCAGAAGGCTGCGCGGATATTTGAACAGATCAAACCAACTCGTTTTGATGATCGGGCCGGCATCGGCCGCGGTTGGCATCGGTAGCGCGGACGGTTCCACCTGCAGCGCCCAAGCCAGCGACTTGCGCGCTTCCTCGTAACGGCCATGGCGGCACAGCCAGCGCGGGCTCTCCGGCACCCAAAGCCGGACCAGCAGGACCAAAAGCGCCGGCAGCACGCCGATCGCAAACAACAGCCGCCACTGATCGCTCCCCATCAAAGCTCCCATCACGGCGCCGAGTCCGACGCCAAGCGGGATGACGCAGGTCACGATGCCGCCGACCCAACCCCGCTTGGAAGAGGGCATGAATTCCTGCACCAGCGGAAGGTCGACGCAATAGAGCCCGCCGACGCCGGTGCCGACAAAGAAGCGCATGATGGCGAGATAGATCCAGCCATTGTCAGGCGTGAAGTACAGCAGGCCGGTGGCGATCGAGAAGTTCAGTACGGTGCCGATGAACACCACGCGCCGGCCGATCCGATCGGCGAGCCAGCCCCAGACGTAGGCGCCGATGATAGCGCCGATGCCGGAACTCATCAGCACGAAGGCCGATTGCCCGAAGGTCAGTTTCCACGGCCCAATCAGGAAGGCCAGCACAAAGCCAATCAGGAAGTAATCGAAGAATTCGAGCGCGTCGCCGATGATGGCGGCCATCAGGATCTTGATCTGGTTGCCGGTCAGACTCGTCCGGCGATCGAGTATCTCGAACATGGCGTTCCCCCGGCGCCTGTTTGTTTTGATCATTCCGGGCGGCCGCCGCGCCTGCGCACCGCCTATCCGCAAAGGGTATCGCGTGGCCGCCGCGAACGACAAGCCCAGCGAGACGCGGGGCACGTCTGCGCAGAAGCGATGGAGAAGGTCACGCCGCCCCGCACAAACCGGAGTGCGAAAACAATTGCGCGAGCTACTCAATCATTTGCAACCGTCTTGCAGGCCGCATCTTGTTCTTGCTTCTGCAGTGCACACACGCCGACTTGTTTAAGGTTTTGCGCTAGCCTTACGGTTTGATCGGGGTCGGGATGGGGCGACATGGAAGAGAAGCGAAAGTATCCGCGAACGGAGATCGAGGCGCCGGCCTTTGTTTCGTCGGGAGGTTCCGTCATGCCCTGCGTGGTGCGGAATATCTCACCCGAGGGAGCGGCGATCGATGTCGACAATCCGGCCTTCGTTCCGCAGCACTTTCGCCTGGTGATGGCAAAGAATCCCTCGGTCGTGCACGAGTGCCGGGTCGCCTGGATCCAGAAGAATCGTATCGGCCTGACTTTCATGAAGTTCGCGAATGCGATCGCGGAGCCGTCGCCATCGTAACGCCAAGCCCCGTTACTCGATCCGCAGCTTTGCGTCGTGGACCACCTTGCCCCACTTGTCGATCTCCAGCCTGATGCGCGCGCCGAACTGATCCGGCGTGTTGGCTACCGGCTTGAAACCGAGCACCGTGAGGCGCTCCTTGACGTCCGGCTGGGCGACGATTTTGGCGATCTCACGATAAAGCAGATCGACGATCTCTTTCGGTGTACCCGCGGGCGCGACGATGCCCGTGAGCGTATCGGCGTCCTGATCCTTCACGCCCTGTTCGGCAAAGGTCGGCACGTCGGGCATCCCGGCAGCACGTTCGGCCGACGCCACGCCAAGCGCGCGCAATTGTCCGCTCTGTACCGCTGACAGGGCTGGCGGCAGCGCGGTGAAGGCGATCGGCGTGTGGCCGCCGACCGTTGCCTGGATCGCCGGCCCGGCACCTGTGAAAGGCACGTGCACCAGGTCGAGAGTGAAGGCGAGCCGGAACAGCTCGCCGCCCAGATGCGGCGTCGATCCGACGCCGGGTCCGGCAAAACTGTATTTGCCGGGATTGTCCCTGATAAGCTGCACCAGTTCCGGCAGCGTTTTGGCCGGCACCTGCGGATTGACCACCACGACATTCGGCGACACCGCAACCAGCGTCACCGGGGCGAAATCCTTGAGCGGATCATACGGCACCTTGGCGTAGAGGCTGGGATTGACGACGAAGCCGGTGCTGATGGCCATGATCGTGTAGCCGTCCGGCGTCACGCGTGCGACTTGGCCGGCCGCGGTGTTGCCGCCGGCGCCGCCGATGTTCTCGACGAAGAATTGCTGGCCGAGATTGTCGGTGAGCTTCTGGGCCACGATGCGGGCGATGGCGTCGGTCGGTCCGCCGGCGGGAAAGCCGACCACGATGCGCACCGGCCTGGTCGGATAGTTTTGCGCCGATGAAGCCATGACGCCGGACAGCAGCCACGCCGCTGCCAACATTACGCGCAAAGCCGCGACCATGACGCTCTCCCCAATATGTTTGTTGGGGCCATCATCGGCGAGGTCGCGGCGCCAGACAAGGGGCTGCGACGGCCCCGCGGCCGCTACTTCCTGAGCAGCGGCTTGATCCGCTCTTCCAATTCCTCGAACGGCATCGAGCCCTGCAGCCGCACGCCGTTGAGAAAGAAGGTCGGCGTCGAGGTGACCTTCAACTCCCGAACGGCGTACTGCTGGTCGGCGGTCAGCTTGTCGAACTGCGCCTGGTCTTTCTCGCAGGTCTCGACGTCCTGTTCGCTCATGCCGTGCTGCTTGCCGATATAGAGCAGCGTGTCCTTGGTTTGCGCCATCAGACGCTCCTGCAGCTTGAACATGGTCTCGACCGCGCTGAGATATTTTTCGGAATCGCCGTTACCGATGCAGCGCGCCAGTATCGAAGCGGCGGCCGCCTTGATGTCGAGCGGAAATTCACGAAACACGAAACGCACCTTGCCGGTATCGATATATTTCGACCGCAACATCGGAAACACATTCTGGCCGAAGGCTGCGCAATGCGGGCAGCTCATCGACGAATATTCGGTCAGCGTGACTGGCGCTTTGGCGGACCCGATGGAAATGTCCGGCAGCGATACCGGTTTGGCGACCGCTGCCGCAATCGCGCTTTGCGCGATGGCTGCGCCCGAGAAAGCCAGCGATGCGAAAGCGAGCAGGGCGGTGAAGGCGATGCGGTGACGAGCGTTCAACGATTACTCCGAAACGAACCGGCGAGGGCGGCCCGACAAGGCTCGCGGCATGCCGATTCTAATGGTTTTGCGAACCAAAAGCCACCTGACCGGACTGCGATACCAGTTGAGCGCGAAGCGTTCGTCGCGGCCACGCCACGATGCGTTCTTTCATTCCAGCCCCTCGAACTCGGAGACGGGTCCAATCGATAAAATCATCGATGTCGAAGGGAGCCGACGGAGCATCAATAAAAAATGCCCCGCAACGCGGTCTTTGCGACCAGCGATGGCGGGGCAGTCTTAGGAGAAAACGGCGAGATCGCCGAATGATGATGCCGACATCGTCGTCGGAGCATCATGTAGATCGATATTCCGATCGTTTGGCGGTGTTCGCATTGAGCTGGATCAAATGGAAACAAGCCGGGTCTGGGAACTCGCGTCAGAACTGCCGGGCGCGCAGACCCGGAGGCTTGGCGTAGTCAGATCATCACGTGACGCGATTCCATGTGTGCTTGCAGGGGGCGGGCGTGTGGTCCGCCGGATGTTCGAACTCGTGATGGCCGCTCAGGTGCATGACCTCGACGCAGTCGGCGTTCAGACGCTCGTTATCGACCAACCGCTCGGCCAACACCAGCGCCTGTGATGGTCCGACCGATTGGACGTCGATCTGGCGCTGCAGGCATTTGAAGCTGTGGCCGTCGGAGTTGCAGAGATCCTTGTAGAAGGAGACGCGATAATTGTTCATCTAGCCCTCCCGTCGTTCCGGTATTCTTGTGGCCGAGCTTACTCTCAGGCGTCCATGTCTGCCAGCCGCTGGCGGTTGCGCAGCACGATCTGACGGGCGCTCGAGAATACCAGAACGCCCTGGTCGCTGAGTTGCGAAAGCGCGCGCGACACGGTTTCCAGCGTCAGTCCGAGATAGTCGCCGATGTCGCGGCGGCACATCGGCAGGGCCATCATGCCGGCCTTGGCGAGCCGGCGGTCCATTTCCAGCAGGAAAGTGGCAACTTTTTCCATGGCGGTCTTGCGACCCAGCAGCAACATGTGGTCTTCGGCGTGCCGGAGGCCGCTTGCGGTCATGGTCCAGAGGTTATGGGCGACCTGGACGTTCGATCCCGCGGCGGCTTCCAGGCTGCGGCGCTTCACGAGGCGGACCGTGGTGTCGGTGATCGCTTCGGCGGTCAGGCGATGGGTCGAGCCGGCATCGAGGCCGAACACGTCGCCGGGAAGGTGGAACGCGCCGATCTGGCGCCGTCCGTCGTTGAGCAGCTTGTAGGTGCGAACCGCGCCACGGACCACCTGATAGACATATTCGGAAGGCTCGCCCTCGCCATAGATTTCCTCATCCTTCCGGTAGGAAAACTCGCTGGCAATCACCCCCGCGCAGGTCGCGATCACGCTGAACTGGTCGACGGCCGGAATGGTCTGGGTGCGCTGGGCAGGGAGAACCTTGGCTGTCGAGACTACCGGGGCGGTGATTGTCTGGGTGTGCATTTTGCCATCTCCTCGATGCGGGATGGCTTTGGTCTAACTGGGATTTTTACCGCTCGATATCTGGGTCGATATCCTAAGGGAGGGCCCTTACGGGGTTTTACGGAGGTGGGCCTACCGGCCCTTTTGGGGCTGGGCTACCGCGCCCAGTGTATCGATTGCATTTCGAACGCAATCGATCAGGTTATCCTCCAGATTGGGCTTCAAAAGCACGTGGAGTACACCGGCCAAGCTTGCTTTGGCCGAGATGTTTTCGTCCGGATAACCTGTGATCAGAATGATCGGGGTGGAAACGTCCAGCCTTCGCAGCCGGGTGGCCAGTTCCAAACCGTCGAGTTCCGCCATCTTGTAGTCAACGACAAGACAATCCGCGCTATTTCGGGTGGAAGACCCCAGCAACGCGCTCCCGCTGCGGAACGTGCGGACGTCGAATCCCTCCGTTTCCAGCAGAAATCGCAACGATGTCCGGACGTCGTAGTCGTCGTCGACGACGTAAATCATCGATTTCCTTGACGAAAGGCTGACGCTGGCTTCACCGCTGGTGCTGGTTCGGGTGTCGATCATCCCGACAAAATAGATGTCTTGCCAGTTCCCGAATTGACTTGGCTCAATCTTTGACGACGCCGGCCCGGATCGCAAAGCGCACCAGCTCGGAAAGGTTACCGGCCTGCATCTTGGTCATCACGTTCGCCCGATAGACCTCCACCGTGCGCGGGCTGATATCGTATTCGCGGGCGATGGCCTTGTTCGATTGCCCCGTCACCAGCCCCTGCATCACCTGGCGCTCGCGCTGGGTAAGGCTGGCGACGCGGGCGGCCATATCGGCCGACACCGCCTCGCTTTTCGAGCCGCTCTCGCTTCCCGCCAGCGCGGTCTCGATCATGCCGATCAGCCGGTCATCCTCGAATGGCTTTTCGAGAAAATCGAGCGCCCCAAGCTTCATCGCTTCGACGGCGAGGGGCACGTCGCCATGGCCGGTCATGACAATGACTGGAAGCTTGCGCGGGCCCGAATTCAACTGACGCAGCAGCTCCATGCCATCGATTCCAGGCATGCGCACGTCCGTGACCACACAGCCCGCCTCCAGGTTTGCAAGCTCGTTCAGGAAAGCCTGCGCGGAATCGAAGAGGCGCACGTTGAAGCCGGCCGAGCCCAGCAGGAAATCCAGCGAGTCACGCATCGCCGGATCGTCGTCGATAACATAAACTTTAGCGCTCGGCGGCATCGATCATATCCTTGGTGGGCGCCGCGGGCAGCGTGAAACGGAAAGTCGCGCCGCCGGACCCGTTGGTTTCGGCCCACATCCGGCCGCCGTGGGATTCGATGATGGTGCGGCTGATGGAGAGGCCGACGCCCATGCCGGTCTCCTTCGTCGTGAAAAATGGCTGGAAAAGGTTCGCAAGCGCATTGCCGGCGAAGCCGGACCCGGAGTCGGCAACGGCAATTTCGATCATATCATCTGCGGCCTTGGTGTTTGAGGCAATCAGCTCACGGTGTGTCGAGACAGCCATCGCTTCCAGCGCATTGCGGAACAGGTTTACCAGGACCTGCTGAATTTGGACCCTGTCGGCAAGCACCAGATCGCAGGTCGGATCCAGGTGAAAGCGCAGAAACACGCCCTGTTCGCGGGCTCCGGTGAGCCCGAGCGCGCCGGCTTCTTCGATCAGTTTTGAAAAACTCTCGACGCGCTTCTCGGACGCGTCGCGGGCGACGAAGTTGCGCAATCGCCGGATGATGTCGCCGGCGCGGATCGCCTGCTCGGCGGCGCGATCGAGCGCAGCTTCGATCTTGGGCGCGTTGGCGTCGGTGCTGCCCGCCAGCAGACGGCGCGATCCCTTCATGTAATTGCTGATGGCCGACAGCGGCTGATTGAGTTCGTGGGCCAGGGCGGAAGCCATCTCGCCCATCGCGCTCAGGCGCGAGACGTGGACCAGTTCGGACTGCAGTTGCTGCAGCCGCGCCTGGGTCTGTTGCTGTTCAGTGAGATCGCGGACGAAGCCCGTAAAGAAGGGCTTTCCTGCCGAATACATCTCGCTGATGGTGAGGTGCATCGGAAATGTCGTGCCGTCCCTGCGCATGCCGGTGACGATACGTCCGATGCCGATGATGCGCCGTTCACCCGTCTTCAGGTAGCGCGCCAGATAGCCGTCGTGACGGCCGCGATCCGGCTCCGGCATCAGCGCGCTGATGTTTTTTCCGATCGCCTCGGGCGCGCTGTATCCGAACTGACGCTCGGCGGCGCTGGAGAAGAACTGCATGATGCCGTGCTCGTCGATCACGATCATCGCGTCCGGAATCGTGTCCAAAATCGAGCGAAAGTGTCTCTCGCTGGTCCTGACCTCGTCCTCGAGAAGTTTCTCGTGGTTGATGTCGATCATGACGCCGCTGAGCCGGGCTGGAGCGCCATCGGGACCATTGATGGTGGTGCCGACCGCACGTACCCAGTGACCCTCATCCGAATCCCGGTGAACCCGGTACTGAACGTCGAAATTGCAGCCGGTATCGATCAACTCCTGCACGGCTCTCGCCGCGTGATCGCGATCCTGCGCATCGAGCAGGGAAAGAAAGACGTCGAAATCGACAGGCGCATCCGATCCGACGCCGAAGAGCTTGCGGGTGGCGGTGGACCAACTCAACGTCCGGGTCGACAATTCGAGATCCCAGGCGCCGACGCCCGATCGCTCGGCACCGCTGCGCGCGTTCTGGCCGAGCGGATCTTGATCTCGAAAGGGGCGGTCGGGGTCGATCATGCTTCCCCTGCAGGCTGCGGTTACTTATCAGATACCGCATTAAATCGGGTGTGTGAAATAGCGCCGAGATGAAATCAAATAATATGCATATCTAGTTGATAAGAAATACACTTTTGTTAAATCGCCAGCGCGGAATCCTGCAGCGTGCTCGACTGCAGATGCCTGAAAGAGCCCGCTGGATTCTTGATCTAGGTCAGCTTGGAAGCGCAGCGGAGCTCTAGAATGCTGCAGTGTGTGGCAACGCCCATACGCCACTTCGTCCAAGGTTTGGAGCAGGTTATGGACTACAAGACCGTCATGGTCGGTCTGGCGCTGGATCGGCCCAACGATGCCTGCCTTCGGGTGGCCGGCGATATCGCTGAACGATTCGGGGCGCGGATTATTGGCGTTGCCGCCTCGGACCTCAGGCCGCCAATGTACTTCGCCGATGGCGATTTTGCGCAAAAGCTTCTCGATCAAGAGGCCGCCGCGATTGCGCGACGATTGTCGGAGCTCGAAGCGGAGCTTCGCGCTTCGGTCGAGAAGCGTGCCGCAGCTGTGGAGTGGCGTTCCGCGCGGTCGTTGCCGGTGCCCTACCTGCTGCAGCAGGTGAGAGCCGCCGATATTCTCGTGATTGGCGCGCGCACCGAGACCCTGGTCGACCCCTGTGCGGCTCCAGACCCGAGCGATCTGGTGATGCAGGCAGGGCGGCCGCTGATTGTGGTGCCGCCCACGGTGGAGTGGCTCGATCTGCGAAGCGTTCTGGTGGCCTGGAAGGATGTGCGCGAGGCGCGCCGGGCCGTATTCGATGCATTGCCGATTTTGGCCGCCGCCAAGGAAGTTACGATTGTGGAAATTCCTGAAAAAGACGGCGGCCACGCGGAGGCGCTGTCGCATGTTGGCGACGTGGCGGCATGGCTGCGCGGCCACGGCATCGCGGCGAACACCGTCGTTCCCGAAAAGGCCGGCAGCGTGAACGGGCAGCTCGAGAACATCGCCGCCCATGTGGGCGCGGGCGCCGTGATTGCCGGCGCCTACGGCCACTCGCGCTTCCGCGAGTGGGCGCTCGGCGGCGTTACACGCCACCTTGCAACTAAATCGCGCCGCTGCGCGTTCCTGTCCCGTTAACGATTGAAAATGGCGAGGAACCCCCGTGCATAGATTTCTCGAAGCGACCGCCGGGCAATATATGACGCTCAAGGTGAAGACGGTTTCGCGCGACACCACCATGCGCGAGCTGCACAAAATGTTCGAGGCTGATAATTACAACTGCTATCCAGTTCGCGAAGGCGATGACATCGTTGGCGTCGTGAGCAACTTCGATTTCCTGAAGTGCTTTGCGTTCAACCCCGGCCGCATGGTTCCGGCCTATGACGACCTGTTGTCGCGGATGGTGGTGGACGTGATGACGCCGGAGTTCATCTATGTCGATCCGGCAACGAAACTGACCCGCGTCCTGCAGCTGATGGTGGATCACCGGATGAAGAGTGTTCCCGTGCTGGACGCCGAACAGCGGCTGGCCGGGATCATCGCGCGCGAGGACATCATGCGCGCGTTGACCGATAGCACGCGCGGATAAGGTCCTTCCGCGCGCCGGAAGCGCTGGCGCCCACCTAGAGCCTTTCCGGTCCGATGGAATCGGAACAGAAAAGGCTCTAGATTTGATTTGACGCGTTTTCTTAACGCGAACCGGCCTCCACTTCGCTGGAACGCTCTAACCGGCCTTTGCCATCTCGGCGTCTTCGGGCGATTCAAGATACATCCCGGACATAGTGTCGACCCAGCACAGATGGTCGTGAACTTTTCGCACGCCAGCCACGTTCTGCGCGGCCACCATGGACGCCTGCCGTGAACGCTCCTCGTTGATGACGCCGCTGAGATGGACGATGCCGTCGCGCACGATGACATTGAGGCCGAACGGGCTCCAGTCGTTCTTCTCGATCGCAGCGATAACGCGGCTGCGAATGTGGTCATCGTCGGCGGTCGGATCAGGGATTTCGCGGGCGAGCCCTGCGACGGCCTGCAGCAGGTTGGCGCGCGATACGATGCCGACGAGTTTGTCGCCCGTCATTACCGGCAGGCGCTTGACGCCGTTGGTCTCCATCGCATTGACGATCTCTTCCAGGGTCGCGTCTTCGGTGACGGCGATCGGATCGCTGGTCATGACTTCTGAAACCTTGCGGCCATGCTCATGAACGTAATCGGTTGCAGCTGCGCCGGCGCCAAGCAGGAATTTGAGCCAGCGGCCGCGCTTGCGCTGCGTGTTGATTTCGCTGCGACGAATGAAGTCACCCTCCGAGACGATCCCGACCAGCTTACCGGCGGCATCGACCACCGGGAGCCCGCTGACATGATGCTGCAGCATGGTTTTCGCGGCCTCGAGGATGGTGGCGTCGGGCGCGATCGTGATGACGGAGCGGGTCATGATCTGGTGGGCGCGCATGTGACGTTCTCCTGTTTCATGCATCAAAAATTGGCCTAACGCCGTGGGCTGGCGCGGCACTGCTGACGTCGCCATGTTAGAGAAAATTCGCTCGGGCTCGATTGACGCGGATCAAATGCTGCCTGGTCGAACCGGCTAGGCTGCACACGCTTGCGTGAGGATTTCGGACGATGCACGCCATGGTCCTGTCGGCGCCCGGCGCGCCGCTTCGGTTTGAACTACGGGAAGATCCGGTTCCCGGGCCCGGTGATGTGCGCGTCAAGGTCGGCGCCTGCGGCGTGTGCCGGACCGATCTGCATGTCATCGATGGAGAATTGCCTGACATCGTCTATCCGATCGTGCCCGGCCATGAGGTAGTCGGCCGGGTCAACGCGCTTGGACCCGGTGTGACCTCTCTTCGTGTCGGCGAGCGGGTTGGCGTTCCCTGGTTTGGCTATACTTGCGGCGAATGTTCCTATTGCCGGAGCGGCCGGGAAAACCTCTGCGACCGCCCACGCTTTACCGGCTACACGCGCGACGGCGGCTTTGCCACGCATGTCGTCGCGGACGCCCGCTATTGCTTTCCGCTCGGCGAGGCCGGCGGCGATGTCGCCATCGCGCCTCTGCTGTGCGCGGGCCTGATCGGCTGGCGCTCGCTGGTGATGGCGGGCGATGGAAGGCGTCTCGGAATCTTCGGCTTTGGTGCGGCGGGACACATTATTGCGCAGGTGGCCCGCTGGCAGGGGCGCTCGGTCTATGCGTTCACCCGCAGGGGCGATGTTGAGGCGCAGCGCCTGGCAAAATCGCTCGGCGCGGAATGGGCCGGGTCATCGGAGGACCAGCCTCCGGCGCCGCTTGACGCCGCGATTATCTTCGCGCCGGTGGGCGATCTCGTTCCGCTGGCGTTGCGCGCCGTGCGCAAGGGCGGACGCGTGGTGTGCGCCGGCATTCACATGTCGGACATTCCCTCATTCCCTTACCATATCCTGTGGGAGGAGCGGCAGCTAGTTTCGGTCGCCAACCTGACGCGCGGCGACGGAATCGAATTTTTCAAGGTTGCGGCGCAAGCCGGCATCAGGACGCACACCAGCGTGTTTCCGTTGCGCGAAGCAAACGAAGTCCTTGCAAAACTTCGCGCCGGGCAGATCACCGGCGCCGCCGTGCTGCAGCCATGACCGTTCGACCGCCTGACATCGCCGTAGCCGAGGCAGACCTGCAGCGGCAGGTACTCAATTTTCTCGACGGTTCCAGCTTCGGTCCGACCAAAGGCGGCAAGCGGATCGACACCCATGCTTCCATGGTTTTTCTTGGCGCCGACCGGGCATTGAAGATCAAGCGGGCGGTGCGCTTGCCGTTCCTCGACTATTCGACGTTGGCGAAGCGCAAGCGTGCCTGCGAGGAAGAACTGAAGGTCAACGCCGGCAACGCCCCCGAGCTCTATCGGCGCGTTGTCGCGATCACGCGTAATTCCGACGGCGCCTTCGAAATCGACGGCACAGGCACTCCCGTCGAATGGGCGGTCGAAATGACGCGGTTCGACGAGAGGCAGTCGCTCGATATTCTCGCGGCATCGAAGACGATCGATCCATCGCTTGCGATGGCCATGGCCGACGCGATTCTGCGGTCCCATGACAAGGCGCCGCGCGCGGACGGCAAAAGCTGGATCGCCTCCATCCCACCCATCATCGAACGCAATACCGCAAAGTTCAGCACCGTGCGCGGACTTGATCGCGTTGCCGTCGGTCGACTCGATGCCGCCAGCCGTGATGCTGCGACGACACTGCAGCCGCTGCTCGGAGCGCGTGCCAGCCGTGGGTTCGTGCGCCGTTGTCACGGCGATCTGCATCTCGCCAATATCGCCCTGGTGGCCGGCCGGCCATTGCTGTTCGATGCCATTGAATTCGATCCCGTCATCGCGACGACGGATGTGCTCTACGATCTCGCCTTCACCCTGATGGATCTGGTTCATTTCAATCAGCCCGCGGCGGCGAACGAGGTGTTCAATCGCTACCTGGCTGGGGCAGGGGATGAAGGCCTCGACGGCCTGCGACTGCTGCCGCTGTTTCTGTCGGTGCGGGCGGCGATCCGGGCGCATGTGCTGTTCATGAAGAGTGAACAGGCCGGAGGAGACGACGCAGTCTGGCTGGAGGCCAAGCGCTACTTCGATCTGGCGGGGCGCCTCATCGCACCCAAGCCGCCGCTGCTGGTGGCGATCGGCGGCTTGTCGGGGACGGGAAAATCGGTACTCGCGCGCGGGCTCGCGGGCCTGATCGAGCCTCCGCCCGGCGCGGTGATTATCCGCTCGGATGTCGTTCGCAAGCACCTGTTCGGCGTCGGAGAAACCACGGCCCTGCCGGAAACCGCCTATCGGAGCGATGTCACGGAGCGTGTCTACGGCCTGCTATCGAGCACCGCGCGGCGTATCCTCGGCCAAGGCTGTTCGGTGGTGCTCGATGCCGCTTATTTGCAGGAAGCCGAACGAGCAGAAATCGCAACCTTCGCAGGCACTTATGGGATTCGCTTCGTCGGCCTGTTCCTCACCGCGGATCTCGCAACGCGGCTGGCGCGGATCGAAAATCGTAGGGGCGATGCGTCCGATGCAACACGGAGTGTCGTCCTGACGCAGGAGACTTTCGCGATCGGCGCGGTAGACTGGCACATAATCGATGCCTCTGGGACGCCGGACCAGTCGCTCCGCAGCGCCCGTACTTCGTTGTTTGCGGTGCCGGACGAGCGTTGACGATGAGAGACTATCCAACCGGAACGTCCAGCCGGCACAAGGCCGCTGAAGCGGCGGGTCTCGATTGTGCAGCAGTGTTCCAGAAAATTGGGCTCGACTGCGTCGCTTCTATCAAGGCCCATCACACGAACGCGTGCGCCGGCGATGCCGAGGCGGTGCACCAGATCCGGATCGCGATCACGCGGTTGCGCGCCGCTGTGGCGTTCTTTGCGCCGATCGTGGTCGACGCGGAATGGCTGCGTTTGAAGAAGGAAATCGCCTGGCTGAACGGCTCGCTCGGTGCCGCGCGCGACAGCGATGTCGTCGTGGAATATGCGCGCCGCAAGCGATACTGCGCATGGGCGCAGCGCATGATCGGCGAGCAGCTTTACAAGAGCCAGACGCGAGATCACCGCCGCCTGGCTCGCTGCCTCCGCTCCCTCCGGACGCAACGCCTGCTCGCGGCAATGGCAGGCTGGATCAGGCAGGGAACGTGGCTGGAACGCTGCAAGCGAAGCAAGGATGCGGAGCCTCTGCAAGCCTACTGCGCGCGCGAGCTTAACCGCTGGCACGAACGGCTGGCCCGCAAAGGACGGCACCTGAAGACGGCGGGCGCGTCCCGCCGTCACCAGCTGCGGATCAAGGCCAAACGCTTCCGATATATGCTTGAATCGCTTACGGAAACCGTCGACCTGTGGGGCCGGAGCGAACTACTTCACCTGCAGCGGCCGGCAAAACGGCTGCAGCGCGCATTGGGGGACCTCCGCGACCTCGAGCGCTTCGCCGGCCTTGCTCTTGGATCGCCGCAGGCGGAAAATGGCAAACGAGGCAAGAAGCATCCGCCGGGCTATCCCCATCGAAGGGAAAAGCTGCTCGGCGCCGCCATCGCGGCTCATCGCGACCTCAAACACGTCCGGCTACGCTGACGCCGCCGCCCGCATTGCCGCTCGACATTGTCCGAGCTTGACGTGGGTCAAGCTCGACCATCCGCCCGTCGGTTACCTTTACTACAATGGGGCCGAAAGCCTCGCAAATGTGTGGGAGAAGGGCGATGTTCAGGAACATTCTGGTTCATATTCCTTCCGAGCGACCGGTCAGGCCGGTGATCGACGTTGCAGTCGCGCTCACCATCGCGCGGCGGTCGCATCTCGATGCGGTCGCCATTGGCTATGAATCGATGAGCGCCGCCGGGATGATTGTCGAAGGCGGCGGCGCTGCCGTTGCCGCCGTGATGGGCGCTGAACAGGAGCGCGCCCAGGAGAGGGCTGACGCCGCGATCGCCGCGTTCGAGATCGAGGCCAAGCTGGCCAAAATCGCTTACGGCACCAGGACCTTGGCAGCGATTCCCGCCGAGGCCGGAGAGACCATCGGGGCACTTGCCCGGCTTTACGACATGACGATCGTGCTGCAGCCGGAAACCTCGAATGTCAGCTACGACAACGAGATTCCCCAGCACGTCCTGTTCAATTCCGGCGGGCCGATGCTGATGGTTCCCTATATCCACAAGGGACCGCTCGACGCCCAGCATGTCGGCATCGCCTGGGACGGCAGCCGCCTCGCGGCCCGCGCGGTGCGCGATGCGATGCCGTTTCTGATGGGCGCGAAGGCTGTCACCGCAATTGCGATCAATGAGGATGCGGGTGAAGCTTCATCCAACCAGCTCGTTGCGCATCTGGGACGGCGCGGCATTGCGGCCCGGGTGCAGCGGCTGACGATGGATCGCGGCAAAGTTCAGGGCGCCATTCTGTCGGTCGCGGCCGAAAGCAATATGGGCCTGCTTGTGATGGGGGGATACGGCCATTCGCGATTGCACGAGCGAATTCTGGGCGGTGTCACGCGCAGCATGTTCGACTGCATGACCGTGCCGGTGCTGATGTCGCACTGATCTCGGGCGGTCAGGGGATCTGACCTTTCTTCCCGGGGGGTATTTGTGTCGCACCTCTTTGGCTGCGGCTGCATTCGCAAGCCAGTTTGATGCACCTCAATGTTCGGCCCGACGCCGGTCGATATGGTTCCGGCCGAAACTCGGAAATCGGAGATTGTCATGGCAGAACCGTCCAAGCGGGCCACTTCCAGTTCGTTTCCAGCAGTCGCAAATGCAGAAGCGGAAGCCACCAAACTGAACCAGGGGGCGCTGGAGTTCATGCTTGGCGCACAGAAGATGATGTTCGAGGAATGGGTGTTCCTCGGCGACGAAATGCTGGAGCGAACGCGGACAGAGATGCATTTGTTCACGGAGTTCATCGCGAAGATGGCGGGCGCGCATTCCGTAAAGGACGTCAGGACGATGTGCCAGGAATGCGGCCAGCATCAGCTCGACTTCCTCCGCCGCAACTCAGAGCGTCTATTCAAGCATGGCGAGCGGATGATCGCGACCACGTCGAACCTGATCAATGGCAGCTCCTTGAACTGATCGGCCAGGGAACATGCGCCAGAAATCGACCCCGCCCGCGGCGGAAGTTACCGTCGTGCCGGAGCGCGCCCGTATCGCGGACCAGCAGCCGGCCGGGCCGATCGAACCGCAGCTCTCACCGCAAGCGCAAGGTGCCGAGAGCGTCGACACATATCAGGCCGACCGCGCTCTGCATGCCATGCTGGCTCGCCTGAGCGGCGGCATTTCGCCGGCGGCGTTGTTGCTGGCCTATACGGACTGGCTGTCGCATCTGGCAGCATCACCCCAGCGGCAGATCGAAATCGCGCAGGAGGCCCTTGTCGACACCAAGCGCTTCAGCGAGGCCTCGCAGCGCTTCTTCTCGCCAGGGCAGGGGCCGTGGTCGCCGATCAAACCGCAGCCGCAGGACAAGCGCTTCGGCCGGCCGGAGTGGGAACAGCCGCCGTTCAATCTGATGGCGCAGGCCTTTCTGCTCGGCGAACAATGGTGGCACAACGCGACCACGGGCGTGCGCGGCGTGGCGAAACAGAACGAGGCGATCGTCGAGTTCTCGATCCGGCAGATGCTGGACGTGATGTCACCCTCCAATTTTGCGGCGACCAATCCCGAAGTGCTGCGGCGATCGTTCGAGAGCGGCGGCGGCAATTTCGTGCGCGGCTGGCAAAATTTCTGCAACGACTGGGTGCGTCTGGTGTCGGCGGGACTTGGTCCTGTCACGACCGGCGATTTCGTCGTCGGCGAAACCGTCGCCACATCGCGCGGCAGGGTCGTATTTCGCAACGAGCTGATCGAGCTGATCCAGTACGATCCAACCACCGAAATGGTGCATCCGGAGCCTATTCTGATCGTACCGGCCTGGATCATGAAGTACTACATTCTCGATCTGTCGCCGCAGAACTCGCTGGTAAAATATCTCATCGGCGAAGGCTTCACCGTCTTCATGATTTCGTGGCGCAACCCTGACGCCGCCGACCGCGAGATCGCGTTTGACGACTATCGAAAGCTCGGCGTTGAAGCCGCGCTCGATACGATCGGCCATATCGTGCCGGGCCGTCAGCTGCATGCGTTGGGCTATTGCCTTGGTGGCACGCTGCTGTCGATCGCTGCCGCTACCATGACGCGCGATGGCGACGACCGGCTGAAGTCAATCAGCCTGCTTGCCGCGCAAACCGATTTCACCGAGGCCGGCGAGCTGACGCTGTTCATCAACGAAAGCCAGGTCGCGTTCCTCGAAGACATGATGTGGGAGCGCGGTGTCCTCGATACCACGCAGATAGCGGGGGCATTCCAGTTGCTGCGCTCCAACGATCTGATCTGGTCGCGGCTTACCCGGGACTATTTGATGGGGCAGCGGGCGGCGCCGAGCGACCTGATGGCCTGGAATGCCGATGCCACCCGGCTGCCATACCGGATGCATTCGGAGTATCTGCGCAAGCTGTTCCTCAACAACGATCTCGCCGGAGGACGATACCTCGTCGAGGGCAAGCCGATCTCGCTGTCGGATATTCATACGCCGATGTTCGTGGTGGGCACCCTTCGCGATCACGTCGCGCCGTGGAAATCCGTCTACAAGATCCACTATCAGGTCGATGCCGACGTGACCTTCCTTCTCACCAGCGGCGGCCACAATGCGGGAATCGTCGCGCCTCCCGGCGAACCGGGGCATACTTATCGGATCAAGACCGAGGTCGCGCACGCCACCTATACCGGTCCCGACGAATGGCTGAACACGGTGCCGCCGGTCGAGGGATCGTGGTGGCCGGAATGGACGAAGTGGCTGGCCGCGCGGTCCGGCGCGCCATCCGCGCCGCCGCGGATGGGAGCCGAAGCTGACAAGGGAAAGAAACTGGCCGATGCGCCCGGCGACTACGTTCGACACTGATCTCCGCGGCTCCCGCAAGCCGCCGATCTACTGGCGGACAGGGCAGCTTGAAATGCCCAGGGCAACATACAGCGGGCACTTCCTGAAGAAGGCCGTCACGAGCGGCACCACACCGAGCAGACCGGCCCAGTGCCAGCCCTGGATGGCAAGGCCATCCTGGAAAGCGTAGGCGATCAGCGCCAATCCCAGGACGATCCTTACATATTGATCTAACGTTCCGATATTTACCGGCATTGCAGCCTCCTGAACGAATGAGCTGCAGTAAGCCTCTCATGCGATGCCGTTACCGGCTTTGATCTGTCTCAACAATGAGTTGGCTGCGAAAGCTAAAGAAGGGCCGGTAGCGTTGTCATCGAACCGACGCCGTGTGCGGTTTAATATGCCGCGCCAGGAACACATTGCGCGCCATACCTGTTCACAGGGCAACCTAACTCGCCGGATACGAAACACCGATGTCGACCTATCGTCTGAAAAATCTGCTCGCGCCGCATTCCGTCGCGCTGGTCGGGGCAAGTCCGCGCCATGGCTCGGTCGGCCGTGCCATTCTCGACAATATTCGAAAAGCCCAATTCAAGGGCGAATTCGGCCTCGTCAATCCGCGCTATCATGAGATCGATGGAGTCGCGTCTGTCGGCAGCATCGCAAAACTGGCTTTTGCGCCGGAACTCGTTGTCCTCACCGCGCCGGCCCGCGCCATTCCAGGCTTGATCGATGAGGCTGGCCGCCACGGCGCGGCGGGTGCCGTCATTGTCAGCGCCGGGCTTGGCCACAGTCAGGGTTCGATGGCGGATGCAGCGGAGCAGGCCGCGCGAAAATATGGCATGCGGCTGATCGGCCCGAATTGCCTGGGAATAATGATGCCGGGCGTCAGTCTCAATGCGAGCTTTTCCGCGCATATGCCGGCGGCGGGAAATCTGGCGCTGATCTCGCAGTCCGGCGCCATTGCCGCGGGCATGGTGGACTGGGCGGCACAGCGGGCGGTTGGCTTTTCCGGCATTGTCTCGATCGGCGACCAGCTCGATGTCGATATCGCCGATCTGCTCGATTACTTCGCGCTGGACGAAAAGACCCAAGCTATCCTGCTCTACATCGAGGCGATCAAGGATGCCCGCAAGTTCATGTCGGCGGCGCGTGCTGCCGCCCGAATCAAGCCGGTGGTGGTCGTCAAGTCAGGCCGGATGGCGCAAGGCGCCCGGGCGGCGGCAACCCATACCGGCGCGCTGGCCGGAGCTGATGCCGTCTACGACGCGGCGTTTCAGCGCGCTGGCATCCTGCGCGTGTCGGACTTGCGCGAATTGTTCGACTGCGCCGAGACGCTCGGCCGGCTCAAATCGCCCCCTGGGAAACGGCTTGCGATCCTGACCAATGGCGGCGGCATCGGCGTGCTCGCGGTCGACCGGCTGGCCGAGCTAGGCGGCATCCCCGCCGACATCTCGCCTGAGACCCGCGACAAGCTCGATGCGGTGTTGCCCCCGACATGGTCGAAATCCAACCCGGTCGATATCGTTGGCGACTCCGACCCTGCGCGCTACGCGGCGGCGCTCGAACTGTTGCTGGCCGACGCGAGCAATGACGCCGTGCTGGTGATGAATGTCCAGACGGCGATCGCTCGTGCCGACGACATTGCAGCGGCCGTCATCGCTGTGGTCAGGAAATATCGCTCCGAACGCCGCATGTCGCCGAAGCCCGTGCTGGCGGTCTGGGTCGGGGCGGACCAGCCGATCAGCGACTTGCTGAGCGGCGCGGGAATTCCGAACTATCAGACCGGCGGCGACGCGGTCCTCGGCTTCATGCATCTGGTGCGCCATCGCGAGGCAGTGGCGGATCTGGCGCAGGTTCCACCCGCCATGCCGAGCGAGTTCACGCCCGATGCCGATACAGCGCGGCAGATCGTTGCCGCAGCACTCGCTGACGGCCGCGCCTGGCTGGATCCGATCGAGGTCAAGCGGCTGTTCGATGCCTATGAGATCGCAGTCGTGCCGACCTTTGCCGCCGCCGATGCCGAAGAGGCGGTCGCGCATGCGAACGCAATCTTTGCGCAGGGCTCGACTGTCGTGCTCAAGATCATGTCGCGCGACATCGTGCACAAATCCGATGTCGGCGGCGTCGTGCTTAATCTCACCAATGCCGACGCGGTGCGCAAGGCGACCGCCGAGATTCTCGCGCGGGCAAAATCCTTGCGGCCGCAGGCCCGGATTTCGGGCGTGATGGTGCAGGCGATGGTCGTGCGCGCCAAGGCGCGCGAGCTCATTCTCGGCCTCGCCGACGATCCGACCTTCGGCACCGTCGTCGTGTTCGGGCGCGGCGGCACGGCGGTCGAGATCATCAACGACAAGGCGCTGGCGCTGCCGCCACTCGACCTGCAACTGGCGCGCAGCCTGATCGAGCACACCCGCGTCTCGCGGCTGTTGCGCGCCTATCGCGACGTGCCGGCGGTAAAGCCGGATGCCGTCGCGATGGTTCTGGTCAAGCTGGCCCAGATGGCCGCCGATATTCCCGAAATCCGCGGCCTCGATATCAACCCGCTGCTGGCCGACGAAGCCGGCGTGCTCGCCGTCGACGCACGCGTGGTGATCGGCCGCGTGGAGCGCAAGTTTCGCGGTTCGGGCCCGGCGAATTTCGCCGTGCGGCCCTATCCCTCGCAATGGCAACGTCATATCGAGGTCAAGGACGGCTGGCGCGTATACGTCCGTCCGATCCGGCCCGAGGACGAGCCGCTGATCCACGAGATGCTGAAGCACGTCACGATGCAGGACCTGCGGCTGCGGTTCTTCGCGCCGATGAAGGAATTTTCCCATGAATTCATCGCCCGCCTGACCCAGCTCGATTATGCCCGGGCAATGGCCTTTGTCGCTTTCGACGAAGCGACCAATGAGCTGGTCGGCGTGGTCCGGATTCATTCCAACTCGATCTATGAGAGCGGCGAGTATGCAATCCTGTTGCGGTCGGGCCTCAAGGGCAGGGGCCTCGGCTGGGCGCTGATGCAGATGATCATCGAATATGCGAAATCCGAAGGATTGAAAGCCATCTCGGGCGACGTTCTGGCCGACAACACCGTGATGCTGGCGATGTGCCGCAGCCTTGGCTTCGAGGTGAAATCGGACCCCGAGGAGCACGACATCTGCAACGTCAGGCTGACGCTTTAACTATTGCAAAAGCGCCCGCCGCAGCCCGCAAAGTCGGCGGCGGTGGGATACTCTCAATGCGAGAACATAATCGGAAGCGGCGGCTTCGACAGCAGGCTCTTGGTGGCACCGCCCAGGATGAACTCGCGCCAGCGCGCGTGCCCATAGGCACCCATCACGAGAACGTCGACCTGATGCGAAACGGTGTAGGCTTCGAGCACCTCGCCGATCCGCCGGCCGTTGGCGTCGACCTTGTCCAGCACCACGTCGATGCCGTGGCGGGCCAGATTCTTGGCCAGAGCTTCGGCGGAATGCTTGCTGTCCAGCTTCTTTTCGTTGGCAACGGTGACGATCCGCACCTTCCGGGCCTTTTCGAGCAACGGGATGGCGTCGGAAACCGCACGCGCCGCGGCGCGGCTGAAATCCCAGGCAATGGCGACGGTTCCCAGTTCGAAGGGGCGCGCCCGCGGATTCTCGGGCAGAACGAGGACAGGCCGCCCCGAACCGAATATCACCGCCTCCGCGTACCACTGGTCGTAGCCTTCCGGCACCGGCACGATGGTGAGGTCGCGGAGCCGCGCGTGGTCTACCAGCAGATCCGGCACGGCGAAGGTCGGGCATTTTTCGAGTTGGGTTTCGTGCAGGATGCCGGATTTCTCCGCTGCGGCATCGAATGCGGCCAGCATGTCCCTGGCGCTCTTCCGGCTCTTTTCGGTTTCGCCCGCAATGATGCCGGGAATGTTGACCGTCGAGCCGGACAGGAAGTGCCCGGGTACTTCGACATGGACCTCGCAGGCCACCGCCGTCAGGTGAGCGCCGAAGGTCGCAGCGATCGCAATTGCATCCTCGGCGACTGTCGCCGGAGTAGGATCGGGATAGCTCGTCAATGTCAGCAGAATGTCCTTGAACGCCATGGGGCTCTCCTCTTTCCGGAGCTAATTTAGCGTTCCGTCGGCTTGGGCGTTTGATCCATCTCAAGCGGCATGCTTGGCCGGGACCGCGAATGCAGCCGCGGGAGCAGTAGCGGCTTCAGTATTTCCAGCACGACCAGCGCGATGAAGCCTACACCGAGCGTCAGGGCGAGATCGTCGGCGTGGAGGGGGCCGAAGGCGAAGAGCTGGCTCGCGAACGGCCAAAGCAAGGTGAGCGCCAGGATGACAGCGACGGCGGCGAGCACCGCTGCCAGCGTCCGGTTCGGTCGCCGCAGGGCGGTGAGCAGTGATGCGCTGAAGGATCGGTTGACCAGAATCAGGCTGACGATCACGACGACGAGTGAGAAGAATGCCAGCGCCCGCACTTCCGGCACCGGCATGCCGCTTCGGAGTGCGATGATGTAAACGGCAGCGACGACCGCAAACGCCAGCAGCCCCTGCAGCAGGCTCCAGACGACCAGCGCCTGCGAGAACAGCGGCTTGTCGGGCGCGCGGGGCGGGCGCCGCATGACGTCCTCCTCCTCGGTTTCGGCCTCGAACACCAGCGAGCAGACCGGATCGATCACCATTTCGAGCAAGGCGATATGGATCGGCCCGAACAGGAGTGGCAGGCCGAACACCAGCGGCAGCAGCGCCAGGCCCGCAATCGGGACGTGAACGGCAAAGATGAAGCTCATCGCCTTGCGCAAATTGTCGTAGATGCGGCGTCCGAGCCGGATCGCCTTGACGATGGAGCCGAAATCGTCGTCGAGCAGCACGATGGCGGAAGCTTCGCGTGCCACATCCGTTCCGCGTCCGCCCATGGCGATGCCGATATGCGCGGCCTTCAGCGAGGGCGCATCATTGACGCCATCGCCAGTCATCGCGACAATCTCGCCATTGCCCTTGTAGGCGTTGACGATGCGCAGCTTCTGGTTCGGCGAGATCCGTGCGAAGACGCCGGCCGTTTCCACCCGGCTGGCCAAATCCGCCTCGGTCAATGTATCGAGCTGTTCGCCGGTTACCAGCTCGCCGCGTTCCAGCCCGGCCTGCTGCGCGATCGCGTTCGCGGTCGCCGGATAGTCGCCGGTGATCATGACAGCCTTGATGCCGGCGGTCCGGCATTCGCGGACCGCCTCGACGACGCTGGCCCGCAGCGGATCGGCAAGGCCTATCAGTCCCAGGAATTCGAAGTCCAGTTCGCGCGGCGATTTCGGCCAAGGTGGTCCGGCATGGCGGGCACGCGCCACGCCCAGCACACGCAGGCCGGCGGAGGCCATCGCATCGATGGATTGCGTCAGCGCCGTGCGGTCGGCTGCGCTCAGCCGGCAAAGCCCTGCGATCGTCTCGGGAGCGCCCTTGGTGGCAACGCGGTATTCCGGCCGGTCGTCGTCCGATTGCCATATATGGGTTGCGGCGAGGAGGTCGGGCCGAAGACCATAGGCGTGCACCAGCTTCCAGTGCGGATGCCGATACGCGGCCTCGGTCAACCGCTCGCGCGCGAGGGTATGGAACGCCCGCTCCATCGGGTCGAACGGCTCGGGAGCGCTGGCAAGCAGGCCGAACTCGCTCACGTCGTGGAACGGCGCCGGCATTTCCGTCCCGCCCTGCGGGCGGAAGACGTTCCCATCCTTCAGCCGCAGCTCAACGATCGTCATCCGGTTTTCGGTAAGGGTGCCGGTCTTGTCGGTACACAGCACGGTGGCAGAGCCCAGCGTCTCGATGGCCGCCGCGCGCCGCGTCAGAACGCGCGCCAGCGAAATTCGCCATGCGCCCATCGCCATGAAGACGGTCAGGACCACCGGAAACTCTTCCGGCAGCATCGACATGCCCAGCGCAATTCCGGCCAGCACGGCATCCAGCCAGCCGCCGCGCATGATGCCGTAGAGCAGCACCGCGAGCACGCTGACCCCGCCGCCCAGAATGGCAAACAGCCTGACGACGCGCCGTGTCTGCACCTGCAGGCGCGGCGGTTCGGTTTCGAGGGTGGCCAGCGACTGGCCGATCTTGCCGATTTCGCTTTGCGCGCCGATGGCGGTTACTTCCGCCAACCCCGAGCCGCGCACCACCAGCGAACCGGAGAAGACATGCGGCAGGTCATCGCCTCCCGCGCGCTGTGGGAGAGACCTGGCGCGATCGTCCCAGGCGACCTTGCGTACCGGTACGGATTCCCCGGTCAGCATCAATTCGTCTGCCTGCAGATCCGTGCAATGCAGAAGGACAGCGTCGGCTGGCACCCGGTCGCCTTCGGAAAGAACGATGAGATCGCCGCGGACGACGTCGCGGCCGGCGATCCGCTTGCGCTCGCCGTCGCGAATGACGAGCGCGCGGGGGCTCGTGAGGTCGCGCAAGGCTTCCAGCACACGTTCGGTCCGCGTCTCCTGCACCACGGTGATCGCGATCGACATGGTTGCGAAGGCGACCAGGATGATCGCCTCCTTCAGGTCGCCGAGCGTCAGGTAAACGATGCCGCCAACCAGAAGCAGCGCCAGCATCGGCTCGCGCAGCACCTCGATGGCTATGCGAAATGGTGTACGCCGATCCGCTTGAGGAAGCTCGTTGTGTCCCTCCGCCTGAAGCCGTGCGGCTGCATCAACTTCGGTGAGGCCGAAAAACGGTTTCATCTCTCAAAGATACGATGCCGCCGTCACCCGATAGGTGTGCATCTTGCCGCCTTCGTTGAGCGAAACATACTCGCCCACGAGGAAGCGTTCGTCCGCAAAGTGATAGCCGACTTCGTCAGGCAGGCTGGTCCCGCCGTCGTCATAGTGGAAAGCCCAACCACCGCCGGGCCGGTGAACCAGGTGGCCATGCTTATCCTGCGCGTCCGGGCGCTGGCGCACGACACGGCAGGCATCGCGATACTCGCGCCACAACCCTGCATCGATGCGGTCCTCGGAATCGAGCGGCGCAACGATGATATAGGCCACCTCGGCATCGCCGTCGGGATGGCCGGGCTCGCGGGCCAGCGCGAGCCGGAATTGTCGGAATTGCGCAGGCAGGGAAGCATTCAGGATCGACTTCGGCGGTGTCTTGGTTCTGGTTTTGGACATTTCGTACGGCTCCTTGGTTTTTTCGGCCTGAGGCTGCTACCTCGGCCGTGATCAGTTCGGCTCCGCGCCGGCCTTCGCCGCAGCTGCCCTGGACTTCTTCAGGCTCTTGACGATGATCGTGATCAGAGGCACCAGCATCAACGGCAGCGCGCTGTTCAGGGGATGGTGCACCATGCCGGTGAATTGCGATTGCAGCGCACGGGCCTCGCCCTGCAAGGCTTCAATCGCGGAGCCGTGAATTTCGGTGGCGAGTTCGAGTTCGCGGCCTGCAGGCGGCCTTCCACCAATCACGAACAGGACGGCCGCGATCACGAAGTTGGCGACGCCAAGTATTGCGGCGGCAGAAATCGCGCTCCAGACCTGCACCAGCGCGAAATAGGCCGATAGCTCCAGCATCATCAGGCCGAAGGCCGCGATCAGCGCGGCAAAGGCCCGCAGGCCCAACCCGACCAGCATGTGCCGCATCCGGATTTCCGCGATGATGCGGTCGGTGCGCCACAGCGCGCGTAGATGCTTGACGACGTTCTCGCTGTTCACGTCAATGTCTCCTCAGCATGAAACCGATGGCAAGGCCGAGCGCGAAGGCGGATGCCAGTGCCGCAATCGGCCGTTCTGCGACCAACCGCTCGATATGCTCCTCTTCTTCGCTCAAGGTTTCCCCGAATTCGCTTAAGGTGGCCTTGATCTGCTCGGCGAGCGCTTCGGATTTGTTCCTGGCGGCGTCAAACACGTCGTCGGCAGGCGTATTCAAAAGGCGCGACATCTCGCTTTTGAGCGCCAGCAACTCGTCACCCAGCTCGCCTGATTTGAACATCGCGCGCACCTCGCCTTCCTTGCGCACCAATTGTAGGTGAGACGCAAAAGCGCCACTTGATTTGGGTCAACTGGGATACGCAGGCGGATCTGCCGCTTTGAGGCAGGTCAACATGGACGCGGCGCCCGCAGCCTAGGAAACACCACTATCCAATTGAGGGAACATCATCTTGGCGACGGCACCTCTGCTAACGGCGACGTCATCGGGCGATGCGCTCGAACTGCGTCCGGCCGGCTCCTGGACGGCTTCGAATGCTGCGACACTTGAACGGCTATCCAATGACATTGCGCCGCAGCTCGATCGCGCCGCCGCCATCAAGCTCGATATGGCCGGGGTACGCGAACTCGATACGCTCGGCGCCTGGCTATTGGAAAAACTGTCGCGGCGCGCCACTTCCGCCGGCCACCGTGCGGATATCATCGGCATTGCCGACAATTACACCGGGCTGATCGACGAGGTTCGTCAGGTCAACCGGCGAACGCCAGCGCCAGCTCCGGCACGCAATCCCGTCGTGGCGAAGCTCGACGACATCGGCCGTGCCACCATCGGTGCAAGGGAAGACGTTGTCGCATTCTTGCAGATGCTGGGCGCCCTATGCATTGCGATCCTGGGCATCCTGCGCCGGCCGCGATCGCTGCGGCTGACGTCGCTGGCCTACCAGCTCTATCGGGTCGGCTGGCAGGCGATACCCATCGTCGTGCTGATCACCTTCCTGATCGGCGCCATCATCGCGCAGCAGGGCATTTTCCATTTCCGTAAATTCGGCGCGGATTCCTACGTCGTCGACATGGTCGGCATTCTGGTGCTGCGCGAACTCGGCGTGCTGATCGTCGCCATCATGGTCGCCGGGCGTTCGGGCAGCGCCTATACCGCCGAACTCGGCTCGATGAAAATGCGCGAGGAGATCGACGCGCTGTCAACCATGGGGCTGGACCCGATCGAAGTCCTGATGCTGCCGCGGATCCTGGCGCTGATCTGTGCGCTGCCGATCCTGAGCTTCATCGGCGCGATGGCAGCGCTTTACGGCGGCGGCCTCGTCGCATGGTTCTACGGCGGCATGGGGCCGGCGATCTTCCTGGCGCGGCTGCATGAGGCCGTCTCCGTCACCCATTTCGAGGTCGGCATCATCAAGGCGCCGTTCATGGCGCTGGTGATCGGCATCGTCGCCTGCAGCGAAGGCCTGCGCGTGAAAGGCAGTGCGGAGTCGCTCGGCAAGCAGACCACCACGTCGGTCGTCAAGTCGATCTTCCTGGTGATCGTGCTCGACGGGCTGTTCGCGGTGTTCTTTGCATCGATTGGAATGTAGCGATGCAGGAAGCCGCCGAATCATTTGCCATTCGTGTGCGCGATCTCGTGGTCGGATTCCGCCGCCACGTCGTGATCGATCACCTCGCGCTGGACGTCCGCCGCGGCGAAATTCTCGGCCTGGTCGGCGCCTCCGGCGGCGGCAAATCGGTGCTGATGCGGACCATCATCGGCCTGATCCCGCGGCAGGGCGGCGAGATCGAGGTGATGGGTTCGCCGATCAACCACGACCGCGCCACGCGAGCCGCGGCCGGGCGATGGGGCATCCTGTTTCAACAGGGCGCACTGTTCTCATCGCTGACGGTGCGGCAGAACATCCAGTTTCCCCTGCGCGAGAACCTCGAGCTCTCGGACGCACTGATGGACGAGATCGCGACCGCCAAGCTCGAAATGGTCGGGCTCAAGGCGGAGGACGGTGACAAGTTTCCGTCCGAATTGTCCGGCGGCATGACCAAGCGCGTGGCGTTGGCGCGTGCGCTCGCGCTCGATCCGGCGATCGTGTTTCTGGACGAGCCGACCTCGGGGCTGGACCCGATCGCGGCCGGCGATTTCGACGGGCTGATCAAGACGCTGCAGAAGACGCTGGGATTGACCGTGTTCATGGTCACCCATGACCTCGCCAGCCTCAATACCGTGTGCGACCGCGTCGCGGCACTGGCCGACGGCAAGATCGTCGCCATCGGACCGATGCGCGAATTGCTTCAATCCGAGCATCCCTGGGTGCGAGCCTATTTTCACGGCAAGCGCTCCCAGATGCTGCAACCCAAAGCAAGTTAAAAAGGCGTTGAAAATGGAAACCCGTGCTCCCTTCGTCATTGTCGGCGCCTTCGTGCTGGCGGCCATCGTGGCCGTATTCGGCTTCGTCTATTGGCTGCAGAACACCGGCGGGCTCGGCGCGCGCGCCAGCTATCGCGTGCAGTTCGAGGGCTCGGTGCCGGGGCTGCTGGTCGGTGCAGCCGTGCTGTTCAATGGCATTCGGGTCGGCGAAGTAACGGAGCTTGGCCTCGCTCCCGGTAACCCGCGCGGCGTCAATGCGACCATCTCGGTCGCTGCAACGACGCCGGTGCGTGCCGACACCAAGGTCGGCCTCGAGTTCCAGGGCCTGACCGGTGTGCCCGTGATTGCGCTCGAGGGCGGCACGCAGGTCGCACAGAGCGGCGAGGTGCCGACGCTGGTCGCGGAGCCAGGCGCAGGGCAGGGCATGACGCAGGCCGCGCGCGACGCGCTTCGCAAGGTCGATACGGTATTGTCGGAAAATTCGGGGGCGTTGAAGGATACGATCGGCAATTTGAAGGTGTTTTCGGAAGGCCTGGCGCGCAACACCGGCAAGCTGGACGGCATCGTCGCCGGCCTCGAACGCATGACCGGGGTCACCAGCCCGCCGCCGAAGATCACCTATGACCTGCGCGCGCTGCAGAATCCGGGACCGCTGGGCAAGGCGATCAACGTACAATGGGCGATCCCGGAGCCGACAGCGGTTGCGATGCTGGAGACGCAGCGCTTCCTGTTTTCGCCGGCGCAGGAATATCCCGGGTTCGCGGAGGCGATGTGGGCCGATGCGCTGCCGAAACTGATCCAAGCGCGGCTGATCGAAAGTTTCGAGAATTACGACATCGCGCATGCGCCGCTGCGCGTGACCGATATCGGGCAGACCGAATTCCAGTTGCTGATCGATGTCAGGCGGTTCCGCATCGCGATCGAATCCGAGCCGGTAGCCGAAATCGGCTTGTCGGCCAGGATCGTCGACAAGAACGGCAAGGTCGTTGCCTCACGGCTGTTCGAAGAACGCGAGAAATTTGCCAACGTCGCACCGGCCGAGGCAACCGCCGCGTTCAGCGAAGCGTTCGGCCGAATTGCCAAGAACGTAATCGCCTGGACGGTCCAGGCGTATTAGGTGAGGCAGAGGCTATCTCGGCGCTCGGCGCCGGCCGGCTTGAGGTGCGCCTATTCGAGCGTCTTCAGATACGCCAGCAGATCACCGATCTGGTCGGGATCGAGCTGGAAGGCCGGCATCGTCGGATGCCCGGTGTAGATGCCTTCGGCCAGCGCTTCTCCGATGGTTTCGATCGGGTAGCGCTTGTGCAGTGTCCGGAAAGGCGGCGCGATCTTGAGTGGGCTTGGCGAAACCTTGTCGATCGAATGGCACTTCGCGCAATTGTTCAGCGCGTAGGTCTTGCCGCGCTGCTCTTGCGGCGAAGCCGCCATGGCCGGCGTCAGGGTGATGAGCGTAAACGCCAGCGGCATTAGAATTCGTCCGATCATTGCAACTTCAACTCCGTGGAAAGTGTGGCTTTCCAGCCCCAAGTCGTAGTGTGAAGGTTTAATCACCGCCCAGTTTGATCTGGATCAACCAGGAAACGGTGGATCCGTTAGAATGAAATATATCTCCGGCAGGTCGGTCATGACCGGCAGACAGCGCGTCAATCCGGCGCTTGAACGGGTAGGGGCAATGATACGAACCATCTCTCCGAAATCGGGCAAGTTTCGGCCGCTGCTCGGCCTGTGCGGTACGCTCGCTCAGCATCTGCGGCGCGCTTGATCAAGCCGACCTCGCGGAGTTTGAGCGGATCGCCCGCCAGGTCCAGTTCGCGCCCAATGAGGCGCTGTTCACGGCGGGTCAGGTCGCGAGCGCTGTGCATAGTCTGACGGCGGGCGTCGCACGTCTATACAAGCTGCTGCCGGACGGCCGGCGTCAGGTGATCGGCTTCGCGCTGCCGGGTGATTTTCTCGGCACGGCGCCGTTCGACCGCTACAGCTTCTCGGCCGACGCCATCAATTCCGTGACAGTGTGCCGCCTCTCCAAAGAAGCGTTCACGCATTTCATCGAACGGAGGCCGCATTTTCTGATTCGGATCAACGAGTTCGCGGCGCGTGAACTGATGCTGGCGCAGGAGCAAATGCTGCTGCTGGGCCGGCGCACCGCGGAAGAGAAGGTCGCGTCCTTCCTGGTCGGCTGGCGCGAGCGCCTGGCCCAGATCGGCGACGAGCGGCAAACCATTACGCTGCCGATGAGCCGGCAGGACATCGCGGATTATCTGGGCTTGACGATCGAGACCGTCAGCCGAACGCTGACCCGGTTCGAGCGCGAAAAAATGCTCATCATCGTCGCGGGTGGTGTCCGTCTGCTGGACCCGAGCCGGGCCGCAGCCATGGCCGCCGCGTAACAAGCCGCACGGACATTTTAAAATCCCGTGCAAGCGGCGGTGCCGTTTGACTCAGGTCAAATCCCCGATCAAGGCGCGTGGGTATGCTTCCTCCATCATAGGAGATCAGCCACATGCCAACCGATTCCTTGCTTGTTGCCGTCTGCGTTGTTGCGATGTTCGTGGTGTTTGGTGCTGTTCTGTACTGGGGTGACCTGCAGACCCGTTCCAAGGACGAGGTCAACTCTTCCCACGGCAAGCGCCGCGCCTTCTGACAGGGCCGCCCCCTGCGCGCCCCCTCGGCGGGACCATCTGGAGGGCGGGCACAGCTAACCGGCTGCAACTCCGACGAACCCGCTCTCTTGATGCATGTCAATACTCCGGACGCCTGTCAGCGCTTTGGTGGCGGGTGCTCCAGTGAGGCTTCGTTTTGATCATGTCAGCCGATACGGGAAAACTGACTGCCATCATCGGCCGCCGGGTGCGGGCAATTGGCGCCAGATTCAAGCGTCCCGCCCAACCGCATCCGGAACTTTACGGGCTTCCGGTTGGACGCGTTGATTCTATAGGCGCCGGAAAAGAGCGTCTGGGCACGCCCGATGTTTCTTCCGAGGATGCCCAGGCAACGCAGGCTTATCTGCCGATTGGCCCATCCTGTTGCTGACTTCGCTCGGAACCTGATCAGCATCTTATTTTCGGATTGGGCAAACGGAAAGAATTGACCTCGATCAATTTGGCGGTCGCGTGTCTGTGATCAGTAAGGCTGGCATTCGCAGAAGAGAATCTCACCCATGACCCAATCTTCAATCGCAAAATCGATGACACATGGCGAAGCCGGTCTGGTGCTGGTCTTTTCGCTAACCGCGTTTGTGTGCCTGTTCGCGGCGGCCAACGCGCAGGACACGGCGTTTGCCTTTCATGCCATGCTGTCAAGCGCCGCCAGCCTGGCGGCCGTCATTGTAATCGGGAACCGGTATTTCGCGCGTACAGAGCTGGCGCCGCAGGAGATCAACGGCCGGCCCAACTACAATACGGGTCCGATCAAATTCTCGGCCGTCATGTCGGTCATCTGGGGCATCGCCGGATTTGCCGTCGGACTTCTGATCGCCTCGCAGCTCGCGTGGCCCGCGCTCAATCTGGACCTGCCGTGGACCAGCTTCGGCCGCCTGCGACCGCTGCACACGTCGGCGGTGATCTTCGCCTTCGGCGGCAATGTGCTGATCGCAACCTCGTTCTATGTCGTGCAGAAGACCTGCCGCGTGCGGCTGGCGGGCGATCTCGCACCCTGGTTCGTCGTCGTCGGCTACAATTTCTTCATCCTGGTCGCTGGTACCGGCTATCTGCTCGGCGTCACCCAGTCCAAGGAATATGCCGAACCGGAGTGGTACGCGGATCTGTGGCTGACCATTGTCTGGGTGGTGTACCTGCTGGTCTTCCTGATAACCATCATCAGGCGAAAAGAGCCGCATATCTTCGTCGCCAACTGGTTCTATCTCGCCTTCATCGTCACCATCGCCGTGCTCCATCTCGGCAACAATCCCGCGCTGCCGGTCTCGGTGTTCGGCTCCAAATCCTACGTCGCCTGGGCCGGCGTTCAGGATGCCATGTTCCAATGGTGGTACGGGCATAACGCGGTCGGCTTCTTTCTGACCGCCGGCTTCCTCGCCATCATGTACTACTTCATTCCGAAGCGCGCCGAGCGGCCGATCTATTCCTACCGCCTGTCGATCATCCATTTCTGGTCGCTGATCTTCCTCTACATCTGGGCCGGTCCGCACCATCTCCATTACACGGCGTTGCCGGACTGGGCGCAGACGCTCGGCATGACGTTCTCGATCATGCTGTGGATGCCGTCATGGGGCGGCATGATCAACGGCCTGATGACGCTGTCGGGCGCCTGGGACAAGCTCCGCACCGACCCCGTGCTGCGCATGCTGGTCGTGTCGGTCGCCTTCTACGGCATGTCGACCTTCGAAGGCCCGATGATGTCGATCAAGGTCGTGAATTCGCTCAGCCACTATACTGACTGGACCATCGGCCATGTGCATTCCGGTGCGCTGGGCTGGGTCGGCTTCGTTTCCTTCGGCGCGCTGTACTGCCTCGTTCCCTGGCTGTGGGATCGCAAGGGGCTCTACAGCCTGAAACTGGTCAACTGGCACTTCTGGACCGCGACCATCGGCATCGTGCTCTACATCTCCGCGATGTGGGTGTCGGGAATCCTGCAGGGCCTGATGTGGCGCGCCTACACCTCGCTCGGCTTCCTGGAATATTCCTTCATCGAAACCGTGGAAGCGATGCATCCCTTCTACATCATCCGCGCCGCAGGCGGAGCGCTGTTCCTGATCGGGTCGTTGATCATGGCCTACAATCTCTGGATGACGGTGCGCGTTGGCGAATCGGAAGTGCAGTCGCCAGTGGCTCTTCAGCCGGCGGAATGAGGAGCGCACAAATGTCTTTCTGGTCACGGCATCAAATCTTCGAAAAGAACTCGATCGTGCTCGTCGCGGGAATTCTGGTGGTGATTGCGATCGGCGGTCTCGTCGAGATCACTCCGCTGTTCTACCTCAAGAGCACGATCGAGAAGGTCGACGGCGTCAGGCCGTACACGCCGCTCGAGCTTGCTGGACGCAACGTCTATGTCCGCGAGGGTTGCTACCTCTGTCACTCGCAGATGGTCCGGCCGTTGCGCGATGAAGTCGAGCGCTACGGCCATTACTCGCTCGCGGCCGAGAGCATGTACGATCATCCGTTCCAGTGGGGTTCCAAGCGCACCGGTCCCGATCTGGCGCGCGTCGGCGGCAAATATTCCGACGAATGGCATGTCACGCATCTGACCAATCCGCGCGCGATCGTGCCGCAATCGGTCATGCCGGGTTACGCGTTCTTGTCGCGGACCGAAGTCGACGAGACCAGCGTCGCGGCCCATCTGCGCACCAACCGCACCGTCGGCGTGCCCTATTCGGACGAACAGGTTGCCAATGCCGTCGCCGATCTCAAGGCGCAGGCCGATCCCGACAATGCCGGCGCGGATGCGTTCACCAAGCGCTACCCGAAGGCGGTTGCCCGCAATTTCGACGGCAAGTCGGGTGCGCCGACCGAAATGGATGCGCTGGTCGCATACCTGCAGATGCTCGGCACGCTGGTCGACTTCAAGCTTTACAACGAAAAAGCAAATCTTCGCTGAGCAAATCTTCGCTGGGAAAGCAGAACGATGAAAGCAATTCTCACTGTCCATAACATTGCGTCAGACCTCGTCACGACGTTCTGGACGCCCGTCTTCGTCGGAATCTTCATCGCAATTCTGACTTACGCGCTTTGGCCGCGCAACCAGGCCGCCTTCGATGAAGCGGCGAAAATGCCTTTGCGCGAGGAGTGAGCCGATCATGAGCGAACACAGCGATATCGATCACGTTTCCGGAAGGTCGACCACCGGTCACGAGTGGGACGGCATCAAGGAACTCAACACGCCGCTGCCGCGCTGGTGGTTGATCACCTTCTATATGACCATTGTCTGGGCGATCGGTTATTGGATCCTGTATCCGGCGTGGCCGCTGCTCTGGAGCCATACGACCGGAATCTGGAACTACTCCACGCGCGCCGAGGTCGCCACCGAGCTCGCCAACCTGGAAAAGATCCGTGGCGACAAGATGGTGGTGCTTGGCGCCGCCTCGCTGGAGGAGATCGAGAAGAGCCCCGCACTGCTGGCGCTGGCCCGCGCGCGCGGCAAGACGGTGTTCGGCGACAATTGTGCGCCGTGCCATGGCAGCGGCGGCGCCGGCGCCAAGGGGTATCCCAACCTGAACGACGACGAATGGCTGTGGGGCGGCAGCCTCGACCAGATCATGCAGACGATCCAGTTCGGCGCCCGTTCCGGACATGCGAAGGCCCACGAAAGCGCCATGCTGGCCTTCGGCAAGGAGGGGGTCCTCAAGAAGGACCAGATCGTGACCGTCGCCAACTATGTCCGGTCGTTATCCGGCCTGCCGACGGCTGCGGGATTTGACGCGGCTGCCGGCAAGAAAATCTTCGCCGATAACTGCACCTCGTGCCACGGCGATAACGCCAAGGGCAACCAGGAACTCGGCGCGCCCGACCTGACCGACAAGATCTGGCTCTACGGCTCGGACGAGGCGACGCTGGTCGAGACCATCAGCAACGGCCGGGCCGGCGTCATGCCCGCCTGGATCGGCCGGCTCGATCCCTCCACGATCAAGGCGCTGACGGTCTACGTCCACTCGCTCGGCGGTGGCAAATAGCCGCCGGGCAGGGCAGGTCTCCTTCCTCTTTGAGGTGGATCAAACATCCTCGCGGAGCTGGGCCTAGAGTGAGCTCCTGAGACGAGATCAACCCAGCGATGAACAAACCCGTGAGCCTGACCGACCTGCAGCTTGACGACGACGGGCCGCTATATGCGGCCCAGAAGAAGGTCTATCCGCAGAGCGTCTCCGGAACCTTCCGCCGGACCAAATGGGGGCTGATGGCATTCTGCCTCGGCGTCTATTACCTGCTGCCGTTCGTGCGATGGAATCGCGGCCTGGGTGCGCCGGACCAGGCGGTGCTGGTCGATCTGCCGAACAGCCGCTTCTATTTCTTCTTCATCGAGCTCTGGCCGCAGGAAGTCTATTACTTCACCGGCCTGTTGATCGCAGCCGCGCTGACGCTGTTCCTGATGAACGCCGTCGGCGGTCGCATCTGGTGCGGCTATCTCTGTCCGCAGACGGTCTGGACCGATCTGTTCTATGCCGTCGAGCGGCTGATCGAAGGCGATCGCCGCGAGCGGATGCGGAAAGACGCCGCCAAGGGCACGATGAAGCTCGAACGCTTCGCCGAACTCCTGCTGAAACATTCGATCTGGCTGATGATCGCCTGGTGGACCGGCGGCGCCTGGGTGCTCTATTTCAACGACGCGCCGACGCTGGTGAAACAGCTCGTCACCTTCCAGGCGCCAATGATCGCCTATATCTGGATCGGGATTCTGACGGCGACGACCTATATCTTCGCCGGCTGGATGCGCGAGCAGGTCTGCGTCTACATGTGCCCGTGGCCGCGCATTCAGGCAGCCCTGACCGACGAGTGGGCGCTCAACGTCACCTACAAATACGATCGCGGCGAAGCGCGCACATCGCTGAAGAAGGCCAACGAGCTGCGCGCGCTCGGCCAGCCGGTCGGCGACTGTATCGATTGCTATCAGTGCGTGGCCGTGTGCCCGACCGGCATCGATATCCGCAACGGATCGCAACTCGACTGCATACAATGCGGCCTGTGCATCGATGCCTGCGATACCGTGATGACCAAGATCGGCCGGGAAACCAGGCTGATCGGCTACGACAACGACGTCAACATCCACCGGCGCGAGGCCGGCAAGCCGCCGATCTACCGCATCGTGCGCCCGCGCACCATCACCTATGCCGCGATGATCCTGGCCGTCGGTGCGATCATGCTCTACGCGATGCTGACGCGGACGCTGCTCGACATCAACGTGTTGCATGACCGCAATCCTGTCGCGGTGAAGCTCGCCGACGGATCGATCCGCAATGCCTATACTGTACGCCTCCTGAACAAGCGCGGCTTCGACCGCGTGATCGCGATCGACGTGGATGGTCCGGTCAACGCCACGCTGCATGTCGTCGGTTTCGATTCCGTGACCCAGGACCGGCCCATGATCATCCTGGCGCGGGATACGACCACCGAACTGCGGCTGCTGGTAACGGCGCCTGCCGAGAACAATCCCGAGAAATCCGTCCCGGTGCGTTTCCGCGTTACCGATATCGGGCTCGGCGAAGCTGCCGCCGCCACCGATCATTTCGTGTCGCCATGATACCCTCGAGGAGTGACCACATGAGCCAGGGGCGACCGCCAAAACCCATCACCGGGCGCATGGTGCTCTTCATGATGATCGCCTTCTTCGGCGTCGTGATCGGGGTCAACCTCATCATGATGCGGCTCGCGATCCAGACCTTGCCCGGCACCGAGGTCGACAGCGCCTACAGCGCCAGCCTCGCCTACGAGAAGGAAATTGCGACCGCCCGCGCCCAGAGCGCGCGCAACTGGAAGGTCGATGCCCACGTCGAGCGCAGCGGGCAGGGCGGCGCGATGCTGCGGGTCGAGGCGCGCGACAATGATGGCCGGCCGATGTCCGGGTTGACCTTTCACGGCCGGTTCGAACGGCCGACGGATCGGCGCGCCGATCTGGCGGTAGCGCTCGCAGAAGTCGGGATCGGCGTCTATCGCGGGAACGCGGAGACAATCGCGCCGGGCCAATGGGACCTGGTGCTGGAGGGCGTCGCGGATGGACAGCGGCTGTTTCTGTCCAAGAACCGCGTGTTGCTGAATTAGGAAGCCGGATCATGCAGGCGACGCGAGACTTTTCACATTACGTCCGGCATCTCGAATCGGGGCTGTCTCATATCGATCTGGCGGTCGAGGGCGTCAGTTGCGCCGGCTGCATGTCGAAGATCGAGCGCGGGCTTTCCGCGCTTCCCGACGTGACGCTGGCGCGTGTCAACCTGACCGACCGCCGCGTGGCACTGGAATGGAAGCAGGGCACGCTGGACCCGGCCCGTTTCATCGACCGGCTGGCAGAGCTCGGCTACAAGGCCTATCCGTTCGAGCCGGTCCGCGCCGAAGCTGACGAGACCGAGCAGGCGAGCTACCTGCTGCGCTGCCTCGGCGTCGCCGCCTTTGCCGCGATGAACATCATGATGCTGTCGATCCCGGTGTGGTCCGGCAATGTCAGCGACATGATCCCGGAGCAGCGTGATTTCTTCCACTGGCTGTCGGCGCTGATTGCCTTGCCGGCGGCGGCCTATGCGGGGCAGCCGTTCTTCAGGTCCGCATGGCGCGCCTTGCGGGTGCGTCGCACCAACATGGACGTGCCGATCTCGATCGGCATCGTGCTGGCGCTGGCGATGTCGGTGGCTGAGACGCTTCACCACGCCGAACATGCTTATTTCGACGCCGCGCTGATGCTGCTCGCCTTCCTGCTGGCCGGCCGCTATCTCGATCAGAGCATGCGTCGCAAGACGCGCGCGGTGGCGGGAAACCTCGCCGCGCTCAGGGGAGAAACCGCAACCAAGTTCGTCGGCGCCGATGAAATCAGCGTCGTGCCGATTGCCGCGGTGCAGGCCGGCGACATCGTGCTGCTGCGTCCGGGCGAGCGCTCGGCTGTCGACGGCTCGGTGATCGAGGGGCAGTCCAAGATCGACCAGAGCCTGATCACCGGGGAAACATTGCCAGTGAAGGCGGGACCGGGTACGGCCGTCTACGCCGGCACGCTCAACCTGTCGGGCGCCTTGCGGGTGCGGGTGTCGGCGGCGTCCGAAGGCACGCTGCTGGCGGAGATCAGCCGGCTGCTCGACAACGCCGTGCAGGCGCGCTCCCGCTACGTGCAGCTCGCCGACCGCGCGTCGCGGCTCTATGCCCCCGTCGTGCATACGGCGGCGCTCCTGACCATGCTGGGCTGGGCGGCCTATGGCGCAACCTGGCATGATGCCATCGTCACCGCGATCTCGGTTCTCATCATCACCTGTCCCTGCGCGCTCGGGCTGGCGATCCCGGCGGTGCAGACCGTCGTCGCGGGCGCCATGTTCCGGACCGGCGTGCTGCTCAATTCCGGCGATGCCATCGAGCGGCTGGCGGAAGTCGATCGTGTCGTGTTCGACAAGACCGGCACGCTGACCCTGCCGGAGCTCGACGTCACGAATGCCGCCGATGTTCCGAAAGACGTGTTCGAACTCGCCGGGCGGCTTGCACTGGCCAGCCATCATCCCGTCGCCGCCGCGGTGGCCCGGGCCTCCGGCGCAAGGACGCCGTTGGGCGGGGTCGAGGAGATCGCAGGCCAGGGCGTGCGTGGTCTCGTCGACGGGCTCGAAGTCCGGCTGGGCAGGCCGTCGTTCTGCGGCGCGGACCAGATCGCCAACGAAATCCTTTGCAGGGATCCCGAGGCTTCCGTCGTCGCCTTCCGTCATGGCGAGACGCAGCATGTCTTTGCGGTGCGGCAGCGCCTGCGCGCCGATGCGGCCGGCGCCATTGCCACGCTTCTGAAGGCCGGGATCGAAGTCGAGATTCTATCGGGCGATCGCGAGCCTGCCGTGCGCCATGCGGCCGCGACGATCGGGATTCATGAATGGCGCGCGGGCGTGACGCCGGCGGACAAGATTGCCCGCATCGAGGAATTGAAGCGGCAGGGCGTCAAGGTCCTGATGGTCGGCGATGGCATGAACGACGCGCCGGCGCTTGCTGCCGCGCACGTCTCGATGTCGCCGGTCAGCGCCACCCATCTGAGCCAGGCGACCGCCGATCTGGTGTTCCTGGGCGATCGCCTCGCGCCCGTCGTCACGGCCATCGGCTTCTCACGGAAGGCGCTGCGGCTGATGCGGCAAAACCTGTGGCTGGCGGCGGGCTACAACCTGCTTGCGGTGCCGCTCGCGATTGCTGGCCTCGCGACGCCGCTGGTCGCCGCCGCCGCGATGTCGGGTTCGTCGCTGCTGGTGATCCTGAACGCGTTGCGCGCACATCGCGGCACGAGGGAGTTTGGCTGATGGAAGTTCTGGTGTTTCTGGTGCCGCTGGCGCTGACGCTCGGCGCCATCGGCCTGATGGGTTTTCTCTGGTCGCTCAAGAACGGCCAGTACGACGACCTCGAGGGGGCAGGCTGGCGCGCGATTGCCGATGACGAGCCTGCTCCTCAGAACCATTCTCCGCGACGCGGCCCGGACACCGCGCAAGCGCCATAGGTCCGGGGCCTCGGGGCGACAACGGCGTGACGTTTACCCCGCGATTGGGGTTGGCGGAGGCGCCAAATTCCGCCAAGAATCAGACCCAGCGTGAACACGCCATTTCGGGGGTGAAACCCGTGGTGGTTATGGCCCGGCACATGTCGTCCGGAACCCGTCGTGCGCCGGGCCAACTACAAGGTCGCGGGGGCCGAAAGCATTCGGCAGCGCCAAGGAAGGCGACCAGGGCAACGCCGTGCTCGCCGCCAAAGCCAAAATTGCAAGACGGAATTCCCTGCGGACGCAGTGGAAGCTTTGGAAGCAGTTTCGCTTGTAAGAAATCCGCTGGGTGCAGAGATATATGGGGTACGGATATCGGCTCTTGGCGGAAGGGGTGTCCTGTCAACACCATTGATTTGTCTATCGTTTTCGAAGTTGGACAGGGGCAACCTACGGTTCTAACCACGGTCTAATCTAGCGAAAAGGCAGTGGGGCGCTTTCCTCTTGTGGCATCCACGCCTGTAAGAACGGCCCCAACGGAGTTTGGGCCCCGTCCTGCCAAGCAGGTGTCCACACATCCCACTCGGCATGCAAGTTGAACCCCGCCTGCAATCAGGTGTCTGCACGGAAGCCACAGAGTGCGCTTTAAGTTGTGAGGAACCGCCCGGCACCCTGCATGGTTGAGTCGCCTGAGAGGGTGGCTCTGATGATCGTGCTCTATCTGGCGCTGGCACTGGTCTGCGGTTTTGTCGCGGGCTTTCTGGTCTGTTGGGTCTCCGTAAGATCGACGATCGATAAAATTGAGGCACTGTTCGAACGTTACAAGACTGTGGAGGGCGAATCGACAAGGCCAACGGATCAAAAGGCAGGACCGGGTGGACGTGGGATAAGTTGGTAGAGTCGCGCCGGTTATTTCGAGCTGGTGCTGAAGGCAAGGAAAATGGCGAACGCCCTCTCTTCGATGGGATATCCGCATTGGCTGATAGTAGCCGGCTCCGTCCTGTTGGTGCTCGGACTTATCGGCTTTGCACTTCGGCAAAGAGTTGCTGAGCGGGAGGTCGAACAAGTGGCGAATGGCGATAAGCCATGGCTGTCCGAGTCTGAGGTGGCACAATCACAAGCAGCCGATCGAAAGGCGGAGATTGCAGCACGGAGGAAAGAAATATGGGCTAAAGCAGACAAGGAACCGGGAGCCGAAGAGCCCTTGAACGACAGGCCGAAGGTCTTTTACAAGGAACCGAAATGACTGCGGAGAAGGTGAAGTCCTACCTTCTCATTGGCTTAGCGGGCCTGAGCGTGTGCGCGATTGCAAGCGCCATTCTGATGAACATGGTTGCGGCCGTTGCTCCGGACTGAAACATGACCGTCTTTGTCGACATCAACACCCGCAAGCAGATCGGAGACGTTGACCACGTCAAGGTTTTCGCCAACGAAGATGCCGCCGAAGCTTGGTTCGAGGATAACGATCCCGAAGGCGTGGCCTTTGAGTATGAGGTTCTGGAAGAACCGAGTGAGCTGGCACGTATGGGAACGCGAAGCCGCTTGGCCTGTTGATACTGGCGCCGGTCACCGTCGCCCCCTTGAATTGGCGCATTGGAATGACGGCCCCAGTTATTGAGAGGGCTGGGGCCGTTTCTCATTCAGGTATCAGCCAGTCGTTTTCCCAAATGGCAAGGCAGGCACTGCCACGAAAGCAGGCTCGCTCCGCGAACAGGCAGCGAGCCCGAGCACGATGTGGGGCTGTCAAGGCGACCACGCTTCGATCCACCGATTCCGGTACCGGCGCCTAATCTGCCGCCTGCGCTCTATTGCGGTGCAGAGCACATAGCCAACTACGAAGGCAGCAGCAGCGGCGGCAACACCCAGCAGCGAAAGCGTCATGTAACCCTCGACCATTCCAGCCTATAAGTAAGCGCGGAATGGTGGCTTGAACATGGAACCCGTGCGTCCGCTAGGTGTCGTGCATAGTGCGATTTAACGTCAAAGACATCAGACCCCCGCCACGGGTTTATTGATTGGCACGCGAAGGCCCGCCGGGGCTGAACCGGCGGGCCCAAATCTTCACCGCCGCAACCGTCTGGCGTGAGCTGCCAGTTCCTACGGCGCCGGCGCTTCATGATGCCTCCGCCGATTTATGCCATTTCGCCATGCGCAACCGCCCTTCGAGGCATCCACAAAGCAGCCAGTCGAAGCTCACGCGGTGCCGCCGGCAAAACTTCACCACCTCATCGGTTTGGAGACGCGAAAGCACCGCCTTGGTCTCCGATCCCGGCAAACCGTGCTCGGCGGCGAGCAACTTGATACGCGCCCGCATCTGACGGTGAAATTCTGCCCGCTCTGCTTTTTGTTTCAGATCCATGGCTCAGAGTCCGAATTCGACAGCGCCGCGGCGATCGCCGCACTCAGCTTGCTTTCGGCTGAGGTAAGCAGTTTGCCCGCGCGGCAGCGTGTTCGCGATCGCGCGTAACTGTCGCCGGAGGCTCGCGAGTTTGGTCAGGGCCTTGTCGATGTCGAAGCAGACGTCCCGGATCAAGTCTGCCTCGTCCGATGCACGATCAGGGTGTAGCTGCGAAACACAAAGGTGTGCATGTTCTGGCCGGCGCGCCGCGGCCCATGACGCGGGGCTCGAACGGTGCGACGTTCTCGGAAGGACGCGCTTTTGGAAGTCGGACGCCTTTGAACGCGGACAGTTTGATGACGTTGCTCATGCCGTCCTCCCCGATATGGCATGCATCGGCGGCCATTTGCTTGGCAGAAACCAACTACCCCGGCGATTACGCGGGTATGGCTTGCCGGTCGTGGCTATGCCATACGCGTCCCAAGCGGCCAAGGCTTGCTCATCCAGGACTTCGATCGAGCCGGCCGTTGCGCGCTGTGTTTTGTTCTGTTCTGTAGTCTGTTCTGGGGCCGTTTCACCGGCGTTTCGCGGGTGTTGCCTGAAACGTTTCACCCGCTCAGTCGAAACGTCGCTTTTGTATTGCCGCACGTTCCATTTGTGCGGTGAAAGTGCTGCGCCATCCCGGTCCAAAAGCCCGGCGCCGACAAGGCTGACCAACGCCTCCGCCATGCGTTCGGGCTGCAGGCGAAGCATCAGCGCGCAGTCCTCCATCGCAGGAAGCTGACCGTCGTTCTTGCTGGCTATGCACAAAAGCCCGACCCAAACGCGATGCATCCGGTCCGAAAGCTTGAGCAGCTTCGGATCGTTGATCGCATCGTCGTAAAAGCGAAACCACCGGCTCATTGCTCGCCCTCCTTCTCGAGGCGGCGATTGGCGGGGATGCCGGCGGCACGGGCAAGCCGCCAGCGCTGCAGGAGATCGTCCGCGCGTTCCTGTGAAGTTGGAGGCCGCGGCGGCCCCTCTGTTGCAGACGTGTTTATGGGTGGCGTGCTATGCACGCTGTCAGCCTGGGTCATTTGGATTCCAGTCCTTCGTGGCTCGGGTTAGAGCCGGGGCGGAAGGCAACAACTTCCCTTCGGCTTGCTTTTATGCTAGCACGGTTTTATGGGAAAGCAAACTGTGCTAGCAAAGAAAAAACGCGGGCCGCCAGCAACCGGCAAGGGAACGCAGGTTGTGGTTAGGCTTCAGCCATCGCCGCTAAGCGCCCTTGATGCGTGGGCAGCCGACCAAGATGACAAGCCGACTCGTGCTGAAGCCATCCGTCGCCTTGTCGAAATCGGCCTTACTAAGCCGTCTGCTCGCCCCCAAGTCTTGTCGACGAGTTCAGAGGGCGCAGCGCGCGCGGCTGAACTAGCGGGAAAAACCGACGATCGTCCAAAGAGGCGCTGAGGATGGACGGAAAAATATTCAACAGCGAAGGACAGTACGTCGCTGTCATCGTGGCAAGCCAAATTTATGACTTATCCGGCAGGAAGCTGTACGACCTTCGGGGCGAAAAGATTTACAAACCAACGGGCGAACTCGTAGGTCATCTCAATACGGCGGTTGGTGACCGACGGCTGGACAAATCGACCGACAGGTTGTTTCCAAAAACACGGACCGCCGGCTCGTAGAGCTGGGTCTGAAGGCGAAGAAATGAGCGGCCGAACTGACGTTGAGGAAGCAGTGAAGGCGGCCGACGCCGCACTCGAACACGCGCGCAACTTGCCTCCAGGACCCGATCGTTCAGCAGCTATCAAGGAGGCCGGCAAACTACGGACTGCCGCGGAGCGCTTGAAAAGGCATGCTATCTCCACGCGTGGTCGCCGCCCTGAAGCCATCCGCCGGCTGGTCGAATTGGGGTTGAAGGTGAAGAAATGACCGGCAAAATTTTCGATGGAGTCCCCAACATGAGGCAGCGAACGATTTTGCAACATCTAAGCCTTGCTGATTGGAGAATGGTCGATCGTCTTCCCGTTTCGGCGGGCGAAGTGATTCTGGGCCGGCTACTTCATCATGGTTGGATTGAGAGCCGAGGTGAAAAGCAACGTGCTGCAGTCAGACTCACCCCGGCGGGGCTTGAGGCGCTGCGGTCGCCGATCCGAAAGCCATTCGGGCGTGTGGAGCTGGGGCTGAAGGCGAAGGGGAAGTCGTGACCGGCGCCGACGAGGACCTTAAGCTAATCCGTCAGATCGTTGCCGGCGGCGGGCGCAAATACACTGCGGGAAATATTGATCGCAGCAGATACGATAGATTGGTCGATATAGGATGGTTGATTCCGTTCAAGACCAACATCAGCGACGTCGAATATCAAGTAACGGACGATGGTCGAGCCGCTGCGGCTTTTTAATGCTGGTGGAGCTGGGGCTGAAGGTGAAGGGGAAATAGAATGCTCAAAGTTACAATTTTGCTTGGAAGCATATCGATCGCCTTTCTTACAATGGACGCTGCTCAGGCGGCGGACTCTCTCAAGATTAGCTGCACTGGCGATATGTTCGAACCTGGAGGAATGAAAAGATCGTCTACTACGCTGACGGCGATCTTCAGTCCCGCAAGTAAAGCGACAAAAGTGTCAGTCGATTTGGGCAAGGGCAATGTTAGCCCGGTTGTGCTGAGCAACAATCCGCTCCAACTAAAGTTTCGAACCAAGGACTTCACTGGCGAATATTTCCATTACAGTGGCGACATGTTTCTTATCTACAGATCAGGACACCTCGCGCGACTGAACTGCACACCAAGCTAACACCTAGAAAGATGCCTCAGGGGTCGGGACGGTTTTGTGGTGCAGGATGATCGCCGGCTGGTAGAATTGGGGCTGAAGGCGAAGGGGAAATGGTTCAACCTACTCTCGGAGATCAGCGCGTGGCAAAATCGCTGGATCGCAAGGCCGCAGAAGGTCTCGTCATGCAGTATCGCATCGAGCCCGGCGCAGCAAGACGCATGGGGTGGGTTTCGCTCTTGATATTCGTACTGTGGTTAGTTGCCTCATTCGTGGGGATTTTTAACCCGAACTACCCTTAAGGGGCTCCGCCGGCTCGGGCTGAAGGCGAAGAGATAAGCGATGGCTAGTGCTGATCCGGATTGGTTTGCACGCATTGTGTGGTGCTGGCGTTCGGTATTTCTGCCGCAACATTGATCTGGAGCCGCCTTGACAAGCGCCGGGAGCGCAAGGCGACAGATCAGGCCAGTCAACCGACCGTACAGATGCAATGGAATCCCCAAGTCGATGGAGTGGGCTGGTATACGCTCAAGCTTGTATTCCGCGACCTTAGCAAGCCTGTTCTATTCGACCGAGTGAGCGTGGGAGAGCTCCAGGCCCCGATCGCAAATCGCAACTGGAACGGTTCAGCGCGGGGCCCGAGCGGTCCAGTGATTTCGGCCGAGGTGGCCATGCCGGCAATGATCAATCCGAGGTTGGGTGAAGGCTCAGCTATCGCGTCAGCTTGATCATCCGCACCAGTGGTGCGGACGATCCAGCTGACGCATTTCAGCGAGGCTTCCAGCTTCCAGATCGGCGTCTCCCGCGGCCGGCGGATAGCGTCCAGCGGCAGGCTTGCTCTCGTCTTGCAGCGATTGCACTCAACTTCGAGCCAGCCCAGGCCGCCGTTGAGGCATTGCCCGATCGTCGGTGACGGCTGGGCCGGGCCGCCATAGCCCTCCATGCGAACCGACCAATGCCTACGCGGTGGCGCGATCGGCTTCACTGGTTGCCTTCTGAGCCGCCTCCCGGGCGCTCCTAGCGTGTATCTCAGCGCCCATGACGCGGCCGCATTGGAAGCCGTCGAAGTAACTGATTGACCGAGGACTTGTATCGGACCCGCTGACCTTCCCTAAACCTCGTGGATTGCGGAGTTGTGCTAACAACGCTGTAATCGACGGCTATGAGCACAAAGAGCCGCGAGGTCATCTGGGGCGGTTCAAATGGGATGGGCCACAAACGACCCTGCGCGGACCATCAAGCTTAACCCGCAAGCTTAATCGATGAGTTCCATTGCGGAAGATTTTCTCCCCGGGCTAAGTTTCAACCATTAATTGTCTCGCGGGGGCACATGTCGCAATCTCTTGCTTGGTTATTGGAAGATCCTATCGCCGTTTATGTAAGTGTTGGAATTGCTGTCTCGATCGTACAGCACTACCGAGAGATGGGGCTGATCGACAAGAGATCGGCTGACCTTGCAGCTCGAATGCAAAGGCTGGAGATCCTTATGCGGACCACAGGCCACTCACCGGCAGCTTGAACGCTGCGGCGGGCGGCGGCTTATCGTGTATTGGCCGCCTTAATTCTGAAGTCGTCGATCCGCTTACCCGACTGCAACTTCGCCACCAACCATCGCGGCCGCTTGCCACGTCCGGCCCAAGTCTCTGCGGGCTGATCGGGATTGCAATATTGCGGGGGTACCGGCGGATATGGCCGTCGCCCAGACACTGGGGCTTTCAACTGCTTCAGGCGCTCTTCGAGCCGCAGTTTTTCCGCCTGGATCCTTTCTTGCAACAGTTGAGAGACCTCAACGTGCAGCGACCATAGGTCGTCGGTATTCATTTGATAGAGTTCGTTTCGCCTCATGATTGTCCCCATCATGATTCTTATGAACAGCAGCTTCCAGCACAGTTTCCGTTATCTGTCCGTTATTTAATCAAACCAACGTTGTTTTTCCATTTAAGTGCGGTAAAAGGGTAGTGAGGATTTTGTGGGGAAAAATCGTGGCCAAATAGAGTAAAGCCCGGTTCCCGCAATGGAACTAATTAACTGGTTGGGTTTCGGTTCCAAAGTGAATGTGCACAATTCTAGTTTTCAGTTTTGTGGGGCTTGAGGTATGTCAAAGCATAGCCGTGACGTAGAATTGCTTCGTCAAATAGATAATGATTTAAAAGCTCAACACGACGAGCTTCTTTGCCTAAGAGCCCAACTCGCGACCTTGCTCTTTCCTTTGAAATTATCGCCGCCTCGCAAGCGTAGAATTACGCGCAGCAATCGGTCGGCAGCACGAGCAGTGCAGCGAAATGAGCGGCTAGCTTCCCGTGCACCCGTTCTGCTACTGATGCCGGGACGTCCAACATAGATCGCCTCGGCTTCCCTCCCGCTGAATGAGCAGGCGATAGCCGTCGTGTTTCACTTCGTGAAGCCATTCCGGACGGTCAGGAACTTTCGTTCCTCGACTCGGGGATGCAAGGTTCAAATGCTGATTTTCGCATAGCGCTAAGATAGGACGCTCGACTGAAATCGGGAGTTTAGACAAGGCGCCGCCAAGCGTAACCCTCATGGCGCTCAACGAAATCTTGAATGGAGGATGGCACATCTCTCGCCTCTAGATCGCAACGCCGACGTAATTCTTGAGCCACGTCTTCGGACACGTCCTCTGACCATCGCTCTTCAGTGTTGAAGGCAACGACGCGGATCGGATTGTTGTATTGGCCCGAAAGGAGATCCTCGATAACGGTTTCCAGGTCTGTGGCTTCGTAATCGGCTTCGCGCCAAGCGCGGCCCAATTTCCCGAAATCTTCCGCTACAAGATAAACGCCCTTCCAATGCTTGGTGAACGGAATGGCGCTGGCTACCCGGTCATGCCAGTTCGGCACGATGTTCACAGAACCTGCTGTGCCGCACTCCTTGCAGACGAGGCGCGGGTCAATCTTCGACCATGGTAGGTCCTGGGGCAGGGTGTCCAATCTGACATCGACCATACGTCGATCGCACTTGCCGCCCGAACATCGGATGTTGCAGGTCACATGTCCGTCGGCGATTTCTCCATCGCTCATTCAACTTTCCTGCGCAGCGGTTGGGCCAACGCAGTGCGCCAGAAGGCTTTCAAAGGCGAAGTTCGTATACCAACCGTAGCCGTCGCTGCACTTCAGCAAGTCGTCGCTTGTCATCGGCCGTCAGAAACCTTTGACCGCGGTTGGCAACAATGACCCGCCAGCCGTGCTTGTCATCAGGGACCACAGCTAGCGACATGCGCGTTGCGCGGCTTCCAGAATCGAACAATTCCTCAGAAATAAGCCAGCTCAAGTCAACGCTCGAAATGCGCTTCTTAGCCACTCTCGCTCCCTCGGTTTTCTGCAGCCGGCGGCGTGAGAGCCGTTTCGGCGCGAACTAGAAAATCTCGGAGGTGTGCAAGTTCGGCAACGTTCTCTGCCGACACTACCTCACCGACAAAGGGCGCCTGTGGCGACGTGTGAATTTCATAGAGGTGTCGTGTCACAGTTGGCTTAGCCAAGAATTCCCGGATGCATTCATCTAGGGTGCCATCGAGCAGCAAATATGGACCATTGCTATCCACGCGCCGCTGACCGTTAAGTGAAGGCCATTTACGAAAAGTAGCGGGGGCATCGAAATTGATGTGCGCGGGGGTGCTGGCCGCGGATGGATCGCTATTGCTCATTTCCCCTTCACCTTCAGCCCCAGCTCTATAAGCCGGCGGATGGCCTCGGAGCGGCCAACGTTGCTCGCCTCCGACCATCCGCTTCAGTTCGAGGGGCCGCGGGGCAACTATGCCGCACGCGGATCCGAGGGTGACGTCTCCGATGGCAGCGTCGGAGAAAGCGTCTCGATAGCCAACTGTTCTTCGCGGAGACGCCCGCCAATATATTCACGCTCGAAATCTGTCAGTCTCGTTTTCAGTAATTGGCGGTAGCGCTGAACATTTTTGTGATGTATTCGCAGCAGAGCAAAAGCTTCTTCCATAATCGGTACTCCTACAAACCGCTCAAAATCGATTGGGCACGTAAAGCCGAAATATGCATAAATTCACTCGGCATGACTGCTCCGTCAAGCATGAATTGTGTCACGGTTAATCGCGACAGCCATTGTCTGACCAGCGCCTGAATGAGGGCGCCAAGGTAAGCTACGAAGTCACGGCTAACCGCGGGAAAGAATCCGCCGAAAATCTCAGGGTAGGTTGAGCGTCGCGGTCGTCCAAAATGGGCCCGCCGGTCACGCTGGCGGGCCTCGCTTTTGTCGGCTGCCGTACAGAAGGCCGGCACGGATGTACTGCCGGCCTTTTTGTGCCGGATTTAAATGAGAAACGGCCCCAGCTCTCTCAAAGCCGGGGCCGTCAACTTTACTTCCGGAAGGGGCTGGGGGCTGAATATCCCGGAAGGCTGGGTGAGCCTGCCGCTGGTTTGTAAATCTTTGAGGACGAGAGAGGGGCGAAATCCTGGCACAGACGCGCTATGCGCCGGCCAATCCTTCCTTAACTGTCGGCCGTTACGATCCGATCAATTGCGGTGAGACATCCCCGCGAGGAATTGCGTGAAAGCCGCCGCTGATACTCACGCAGCGGCGGCTTTTTCGTCTCTGCTTTTTGCCAATTTCCGTGTGTTCTTCCGCAATGCACGCACACAGAATCGGCTAAAATCACAACAACCTTGAACTGTCATCAATACGTGAAAGGGACGTCACGTGGGGATAACGGGGTGGCTAATGGTTTGGCTGATCGTGAACGCGCTATTTGTCGTGTGGCGCATCTTGGTCACGAGCGAGGCTAAAACTCGCGATCGATTAATTCGCAAAATACCAAAAGTTGCTGACCTGCTCGGTCGGCAATTCCATCCCGCAGGGGTCGGACAAGGTGTATCCATCGACGATTTCAAAATGAAATCTGGGCAACCGATCCTCCTGAAAGAAGAGAAATGCTAGAGAAGCCAATATGTTCCGGCGCGCGGGACCCCCCCTAATTTATCGGCGTTAGATGGTTGGTTTTTGGGAGGAAGCCATGGGCGAGATTATTCAGCGCGTCTTGCAGATGTTCGGAAAGAAGGAAGAGCCTGACAGCACCGAGGAAGCCCTTCTAGATTTCCTGTCGAAGAAGCCGGGCACTGAAGAGCGAGCCAGTGCAGTTGAAGAAGTTGACTTCCTAAAGGACCTGCGAACGTAGTGATAAAGCCCCAGTGTCCTTATTGCGGCGGTCTGGCTGGGTGTGCGAAAATCATGCCCACCTCGCTTGGACGACTGATCCAATGGGTTGCCAGTGCGGGGCGGGAATGCCGTGCGCGCGCTAATGGCATTGAAGAGCCCGACGTTAGTCAGGTAATCGATGCGAAGGTCGTCCCAGCACGAAATTAAGCCCCCCACCAACGATTACCGGCATGGTTGAAGCGACTCAGATTGTGTCGGCGATCTCTTGCAGTGCCATCGCCTCTGAAAACTCGGGGATCGAATAGCTCCTGCTACCGTCGCGGATGCATACGGCGCTGAGTTGTCTGGCGACGTGCCATTTGATCGCTTCGGCAAATGCCTTCTTTGCCGTAAGGGCCGTGGCAGTTAGCTTGCAGTCGTCGATATAGCCTTCAACGAAATATGGCATGGTGGGCACCGCAATATATTCGATAAAAATATGCGACCTCGGCATTGGAAAATGTCATGCCGACGCCACCGAGACCGCTTCGCTCTCCTACTCAGTCCACCCCTCCGAGGATTGCCAACCATAATCTAAAGATTTGAAACACTTCTTAACGAAAGCAAACTGTTTTGCCGCATGCGGGTCGTTCTTTCCGCTCTTGGCCTTGCCGTCCGCTCTTAAGCGAAATGCGGACATGTTTTCTTTCAGTCTCGCTCACCCGGCCACCACGTTGACGCTGGATCGTTGGCAGAAATCTTCGACGGCCGCAGCGCCACCAAATGGCTCCGTTTGTATGCGCGAACTATTGTCTGCCTCGGAAGTATGGATGATTTCATCGACAGGAGATTGACTGGAAACAATGATTGCCGTCGGCCGACCGATGATGGACCTTGTTACACTTGCGAATCCACAACGAGGGTGAAGCCAGAGGCGCATGTCCTTGCGATACCCCACGAAGATCCCGTTGAAGTAGCGCATAAGGAACGACCACACGTCCTCTAGGTCATTATCATGAATGTTCAGAAGAACGTTGCCAACGGCGATGCCGCCGTACTGATCAGCGACAATTATCGTTCCGGTTAGTCTGAATTAATTCGCATTTTCGAAGTCGCTGACTATCTACCGAGCATGCGTAGAGTAGAGTTTCCCCGTGTCTGCCGACCCACGAAAAGGCGGTGCCGGCGGGGCCGATTGGATCCACGAGCAAGGTTCAAGGACGACTTGATGACGCAGGCTGCCGCATATTGAAAGCTGGCGGCAAAACGCGCCAGAGACCTTGGGCTGCCCGAGCCAAGCCAGCCTGAAAATTTGAATTTTCGACAGGAATGATGCGCTGAGATGGACGCCGCATCTCAGCGCGGAGGACGCAGCTCGATGCCGTAGCGGGCATAGATCCGCGCGATGGTGCCATCTGCCAGCAGGGCCTCGATGGCCGCATCGACGCGCTCTCGCAGCTGGTCGTCGGGGCGAAGCAGGCCCGCCGCAATATTCCAGTTCAGATCCTGGTCGTTGTCGAACGCCGGAATCAGGCGCAACGGCTTGTCGGCATGCTGCAGATTGAACCAGCCGACCGTCATCGGAGTGACCGCGGCGGCCTCGATCTCGCGATTGGCCAGCGCTGCGACAATGTCGTCCTCGAACACGAACGGTGACGTCGTGGTGCCGCCCTTGGCGAGGGTCATCGAGACCAGCGAGCCGACCGGCACCCCGACCCGCTGATCGGAACCGAGATTTGCCAGCGACGACGCCTGCGAATCGCTGCGCACCGCGAGCACCACGCCACTGCGATGGTAGGGGCGCGAGGCACGCACACCGCCCGCGGGCGGCGTATCCTTGCGGGCGATGACGTCGAGCACGAGGTCGCAATCGGCGCGGCGATACTGGATCGCACTGATCACCCACTCCCGCGTCAGCTTGACACCGAGTTGCTCGGCAATTTTCTCGCCGAGTTCGATCTGAAAGCCCCGGACCGGTCCGTTCTTGCTTGCAAATGGCAGCGCGTTGGGGCTGGCGCAAAGCGTCAGCGCGCCTCGCTCGATGACGGCTTCCAGCGAGCGGGCATCCGCCGACGCGTTCCAGAGCATCAGCAGCGAGAGGCAGGCCACGTATCGGGCTAGGCGATATCGCGGTCTCCACGCCGCGGAAAACGCTCTAGTCATCGAGCCCCCGAATGTAGGCCAGGATCGCGATGATCTGGCCGTCACTGAACACCGAGCCATAGGCGGGCATGGCGCCCACCTTGCCCTTCTTGATACGCTCGACGATGTATTCGTCGCTGCGCTCGGACTTCGACAGTTTTGGACCTCTGCCCGCATGGCGGCCGCCATCCTGGTGGCAAAAGCCGCAGGTGGTTGCGAACATTTTCCCGCCTTCGATGTCGTCCGGCGAGGCTTCGGCTTGCGGCAGCGGATTTGAAGCGCCCGCCGAGTTGGACTGTTGGGCAAACGAGGCGGTCGGCAGCCCTGACCAGAGAATGGCCAGGGAAGCAACAATTACAAACGGCTATTCGCATTCCGGCATCCGCATTCACCGCGACGTATCGACCGCAAGAGCGGCAACGTATGGAGCGGCGGCAGGGCAAGGGCGGCAGGAGAGATCGATCCCTGCCGCCCACGCCATCGTCATTGCCTGAGCGCAAAGACAACCAGCGCACCGGTATTCTTCGGCATGCTCTTGAAGGGCTCGCCATAGAGCGCGACAAACTCGTCGGCCACCAGGCTGCCCCAGCCCGCCGGTACGGCGACGTACTGCTTGCCGCCGGCCATGTAGCTGATGATGCCGGCGTTATGCCCCATGCCGTTGTTGCGCGACCAGAGCTCTTCGCCGGTGTCCGCATTGTAGGCGTGCACGATGCCTTCGGAGTCCGGCACGAATACCAGATTGCCCGCGGTGGCGAGAACGCTGGCGAGCGGCGGTTGCTTGTAGTTGACCTCCCACTTCTTGGCGCCGGTGACGGGGTCGCGGGCGCTAAGGTGACCGCGGGCCGGTCCGTCCGGAGGCGGGATAAGCTTGAAGGTGGCGCCGATGTTGAGTTGGGCCATCGGCTCCAGGATCGGCGTCGTCTTCTCGACGGTCATCTCCATGCACCACTCCTGCCCGATCCGGTAGAAGAGCCCGTTCTTGGGGCTGTAGGCGCCGGAGTTCCAGCTGATGCCGCCGGCAATGGCCGGGCACAATGGCGGGTCCACCTTGCCTTCCACGAGGTCGCGGCGACCGATCAGTTCGCCGGTCTTCGGATCGATGCTCTTGACGAAGTTGATGTTCTTGACCAGCGGCCAGACGTTCTCGACCTTGGCGTTGGAACGATCATAGACGAAGATGTATCCGCTCTTGTTGGCGTGCACCACGAGCTTCTTGCCGCCACGGTCGATCATGACGAATTCACCCACGGCAAAGTCGAAGTCCCAGGCATCGTGCGGCAGCTCCTGATGGTGGAATTTGAGCTTGCCGGTATCGGGATCGAGCGCGATGACCGATGTGGTGTAGAGATTGTCGCCCGGCCGCGGTCCGCTCTTCTTCCAGTCCGCGCCCGACCAGTCGTAGAGCGGCGCCGGGTTGGCGGTGCCCCACCACACTGCATTCGTTTCCGGATCATAGGCTCCGGGCATCCAGCCGCCGCCGCCGCCGGTTCGCCAGGAGTCGCCGCCCCACGTCGCCATCGCCTCTTCGGTGCCGGCGACCGTGAAGAACTCCCATTTCTTCTGTCCGGTCTTGCCGTCGACGCCGAAGATCGGTCCGCGACCGGTCCATTCGCCACCCTGGGCGCCAATGATCACCTTGTCCTTCACCACCAGCGGCGCGCCGGTGAAGCCGACCGTCACCTTCTTGGAATCCAGGAGCTTGGTGTCCCACACCGGCTTGCCGCTCTTCAGATCGAGCGCGATCAGGCGCCCATCGACCGTGCCGACATAGAGATTGCCGTGTCCGATGGCGATGCCGCGGTTGTATGGCGAGTGCGTCTGCTTGGCGACCAGTTCCTCGTCGAGCTCCGGCGCATAGGCCCAGATTGTCCTGCCGGTCGCTCCGTCCAGCGCGTAGACGCGGCTGTAGGAGCCCGAATAGTACAGCACGCCGTCGATCGCGAGCGGCGTCGACTGAATGCCGCGGGTGGCGCGCTCCGGAAAATGCATCCAGGCGACTTCGAGATTCTTGACGTTGCCGGTGTTGATCTGGTCGAGGCCGCTGTAATGGTAGGATTTGTAGGTGCCGTGATAGGTCGGCCAGTCCTTTTGGGCCGCCTCGGCATTCAGCGCCGCCGCGTCCTGGGCGTGCGTCGGCGAGGCAGTGAACAAGGCAGCCACGGCAAGCGCGGCGCAGCCGCCGAGATATCGCTCGTAAAAAGCCATCTGTATCCTCCCTGTGCTGATTTTTGTTGGGCCGAATTGTCGTCGCGACCCTTGCAGTGGTCGTGTGTCAGTACCTCATGCGGTGAAGGGCTCTGGAGGGACGGATCTGGGGCCAAGGATTCTGGAGCCAAGGGTTCGGGATAGACTGCACGGTCCGCCGAAACTGCCGTCATGATGTGTCGAGTTCAGCTCTTGTCGCCTGAGCAAGAGACAGGCGGAGGTTCGGGCGAAGGATTGTTTTCGAGGAGAGGCGCCATTCGGTGTACAGCGGCGCATGCCATTGCCGGAGCGAGCCTGCCCTATGCTGCCCCCAGCGATGTCGGTGCGGTGCACCATGACATGTCCCCCGATGCGCACGCCATTAGGCGAACGGGATTATTGTTTTTTTGTGGTGCGCCGGGTCAGCCGTGGCAACCTTGAGCTGAACGCCCGGTCACTTCGGCCATGGCGGCGCGGAAGCGCCAGCGATCGCGCTGTGTAAGTGCGTCGTGCGGAGCATCACCCGATCGACGAGCATCCGAGGCCGCATTCCGCCGCGACGTCGGTTGCCAGTTCGAGCATTTTGTGGACGTCGTTCTTCTTACCAGCGTGCACTGAAAGCCGCCGCGCAATCGGGCATGCCGCGCGCTCTGGACCTGCTGTTCGTCGGGCTAATCAAGGCGGCCTAGCTATCGTCGGCACTAGCCAGCGGAAGGGCTCTTCAGCGAGTTCTGTTCGTGCTACCGTTCCCAATATCCGAGCCCCCCGAGTTTGAATGCAAGCCGGTGGGAGTTCGGAAGAACATCTTTAGGGAGGTAACAAATGAACAGACGCGCATTTTTGGCGACAACGGCGGCTGCCGCGGCCGTGAGCATAAAAGCGGCCTCTGCGGCTTCCGTCGCGCCGCTCGGCCAGACCGGCGCGCCAACAACGGCATCGCCGCCCCTGCCGCTCGGACCGCTTTCCGGCGCCCGCTATCCGGACGCTCGCCTGGAGTCGATGAAGAAGCCGACGGTTTCGTTCGGGCCGACAGGCTTTCCGGCCTTCGCCGGCACCATGGCGGTCGAGCGCGTCGCGACCGGGTTCCGCTGGGCCGAAGGCCCGGTCTACTTTCCGGCCGGGCGATATGTCCTGTTCAGCGACATTCCCAACAACCGCATCATGCGCTTCTCGGAGGATGACGGGCACCTCAGCGTCTATCGCCAGCCGTCGATGAACTCGAACGGCAACACGATCGATCGGGAAGGACGCCTGATCACGTGCGAACATACCGGTCGACGGGTCACCCGGACCGAACTCGACGGCTCGATCACGATCATCGCCGACAAGTACAATGGCAAGAAGCTGAACTCGCCGAACGACGCGGTCGTCGCGGCCGACGGTTCGATCTGGTTCTGCGACCCGGCCTACGGCATCGGCGGCTTTTACGAGGGCATCAAGGCCGACGCCGAGCAGGACAAGAAGAACGTCTACCGGGTCGACCCGAAATCCGGCGACATCAAGATGGTGGTCGATGACTTCGTGGAGCCGAACGGCCTTTGCTTCTCGCCTGACGAGAAGAAGCTCTATATCTGCGATACCGGCTTCACCGACGGGCCGGACAACCCGTCGCATATCCGCGTGTTCGACGTCGATCTCGCGGCCGGAAAGCTTTCGAACAGCAAGGTCTTTGCCGACATACCCAAGCCCAGCATTACCGACGGGCTGCGCTGCGATCGTGACGGCCGCCTCTGGTGCTCGGTCGGCTGGGGCGATCCGAACGAGGACGGCGTGCGCTGCTATACGGCTGACGGCGATCTGCTCGGCAAGATCCATATCCCGGAAACTGTCGCGAACCTGTGCTTCGGCGGTCAGCAGCGGAACAGGCTGTATATCTGCGGCTCGTCGTCGCTCTATGCAGTCTACACCAGTGCGCAAGGTGCGATGAAGCCGTGACCAACTCAGAGGTACAGTGACTTGATCCCTCTAGCGGCAGATTGTCCGCGCACCAGGCGGGCTACCTTTTCAGGTGGCCCGCGTTGCGCGCACCGTTGATGATCTCGAGCCACAGCCCTCCTGCTGAGCCGTTCGATCGCGATCTTGCGTCAGCGGGCTTTCCCGCAAATCTTGGAGTTCAGCCAATTATTGATTGCGGCAGATTTGTCTTGCTCCACCGGCTGTAGCTTCAGTTCTCGATCAAAACTTTCGCGCGACATCTTCGCGGCGTCTTCATCGCGCGGGATCGATATCTCCGGGAGGTGATCGTATGATGTACGCAGAACCATTTGGATGCCCTTTCTGGGCGGTAGCCGGCATGTGTTAAGCTCTTGCTGGAGCGAAGGTTCCTTCTTGAAGTACTGAGCTGCCATCCGTATCAGTCCGCTCTGGCGACGACGATGTGACAGGTTGACTGAGATTTTGTGGGCGGACCTCGCGAGTTTCCTAGACCTCGTGGATTGCGGCGGATGGCATCGAGCGGGCGCACGCTGTCCGAACTTCAAAACCGGGGCAGGGATCTGACCGCTCGCCGAGCCCGTGCAGCGCGGCGGGTGCGGTGGATTACCTGTCGTGCGCCTTAACGCGCAGACGCACCGGTGGGCTCTGGCTTTTTGGCAGGGCTCGGACCAGGCGGAGGACCACCGGGGTTGCCAGGATTGTTCGTATTGTGTTTGAGCCCATCTTGAGGATTATTTGTTTCGTTCGGCATCACTTTTCTCTTCCAAAGAGTGTCAAACCAATGCAATCGATGGACAGGCGTTCCTACTAGCTCCATTGCTCCACTCGGGCCTTATTGAAATCCGCGGGAGGTGGTACAAAATCACGGCAGAAGGCCAGGCGGATTATGAAAACTAATGCCGCCCGAGCTATGCCCGGGCAGAGGTTGAGAGATGCCCCGATCCATTCTCGTAACGCGATGTTCCTTGGCTGCAGCGTGCTTATTTGAGTTCGGTATAGTCGCTGCCATCATCGTCCACTAATAACGCCACCACTTCGAAGTGGAGCTAGATGGCCTTCGCTCCAGTCCCAGGGCAAAGCGCCTGCTGGTATGGCTTTTATGAAAGCAGCTCCTGCAATTACGCCGACCACTTGTCTTCTTCACGCCGCGCTTCATCCTCATTGAGACGCTCAGCAACATCAGCAGCTATAGCCGGGTCTGTAGAACTCCGCAATCGGGGTGCCATCCTGCTTTTTTTATTTTTTTACCTTCCGAATTTACCGGGAAATCTTCTGGCTTGAGTGGCTTGTCGTCCTCGGACATAACCAATCCCTTTCTCTGTAACTCCTTTCGGACCGTGGCAGCGGCGTTACCAACTTTGTCGATCGCCTCGAAAAGATCTTCTTTCGAAACGTCGAGCGCCTTCGTCCAGTATTGCACGTGCTTTGCGTCCGCCATATCGATCTTACGTAAGCGTAGCGCTGCGGCCCTTTTGATTGGCGCTTGACGCCTATTTTGATCGCAGCTTGTGCCGTCGCCGGGCTTCCAATATTTCGGACAATGCGTTGACGGCGGCCTCGAGCGCCTTCCGGTCGACGACGTTGGGATCGAACCGCTCCGGGCCCCAGAGGCGCATATGTTCGTGCTCCGGATGGGCGGGGTCGCTGATGGCATCAAGGTATTCGGCATAGCCTGGCGCACCGCCGACGTCTTCCGGAGGACAACGACCGGCGGCCTCGAGCAGGAGGGGAAGTCCCTCTGTCGTCGTGTTGTCGAACCATTTTTCGAGTTTGATTACATGGTCCCAGCTGTCGCCGAAGTCATAGAGATAATGGATCGTCTTGGCGCCGGTCTCTTGAACGATATCGCAGAGCCGCGCCTTTCGGGCATCGATGGGCGGGGGACCAAAATCACCGTCGGGATCGGGGATGCCCCAACGTTCTTCGCCAGCGTGGAACTCGAAGAGGTGGCTGTTTGTCCAACCAAACGCCGCCTGAAGCGTCAGATGCAGCCGATCAAGGCGCAGGGTGACAGGTACGACAAGGCGACGCATCACCTCCGGTTTCACGTCCTTGAGGGTCACCTTGATCCGGACTGCGGTCGTGTTGAGGCTCATGCCGCCAGCCTCGGATCGTGAGCATGCATCGTGTAGGTCGATGCCCAGGGAAGCAGTTCGTCCAGTCGTGACGCAGGCCAGCCATTGATTAGCTTCGCGAGGACGTCGGCGAGCCAGTGCTCGGCACTGACGCCATTGAGCTTGCACGTTTCAATCAGCGAAGCCAGCAATGCCCAATTCTCAGCGCCCTCGTCGCAACCAGCGAACAGGGCGTTCTTGGCATTGAGCTTGATCGGCCGCATCGCACGCTCGACCGCGTTCGTGTCCATCTCGATGCGCCCGTCATCAAGGTAGAGCGTCAGGCCGTCCCAATGACGCAGCGCATAACGCAAAGCCTTCGCCGTGTCGCTCTTCTGTGCAAGGTGATCAAGCTTTGCCTCAAACCACTGCTTCAAGGCAGCGGCTAGAGGCCGGGCATGCGCTTGTCGGCCAGCGCAGCGCTCGGCATCAGATCGACCGCGTAGTGCCTTCTCGATCGCGTAGAGCTGGGCAATGCGCTCGAGGGCCTCGCGGGCAACTGGAGCCGGCGCCGGCGAAGCCTCGCGCTCGATCTTCACAAACTGGCGTCGCAGATGCGACCAGCAGAAGGCGAGCGTCGCGGACAGTGCGTCCGCACGCGTCTCTCGAGTCATGGTCTTGTAGGCCTCATAGCCATCGCAATGGATGATGCCGCGATAGCCCTCAAGCAACCGCAAGCCATGAACGGCGCCGCGGCCCGGTGCATAGGCATAGACCACCCCAGGCGGATCAGGCCCGGCCCAAGGCCTGTCATCGCGCGAGAGCGCCCAGAAGTAGCCGGTTTTGGTCCTGCCGCGCCCCGGATCCAACACCGGCGCCGGGGTCTCATCGACACAAAGCTTGGAGGACTCGAGCAGAAGCGCGCGCAGACGATGCCACAAGGGCTTCAATTCCTGGGCGGCATAGCCGACCCAGAAGGCGAGCGTGGAACGGTCGATGGCGATACCGTGCGTCGCCAGCATCTGCGCCTGACGATAAAGCGGCAAATGCCAATGATACTTGGCATCGATCACATGCGCGACCAGCCGCTCGGTGGGCAGTCCACCCTTGATCAATCGTTCGGGCGCGGCGTGCTGGAGGACGACGCCATGACAGGCGCGGCAGGCCAGTTTGGGCCGGCGGGTGACGATTACGCGATACTGCGCCGGTACCACGTCCAGCCTCTGGCTCTCATCGCTCCCAATCTCAAAAAGGTCGCCTGCGCAGCAAGGGCAGCAGGTTGCAGCGGGCATCAGGGTTTCGACGATGCGCGGCAAATGCTCCGGCAGCTTGACCACGATTGGCCCTGCGCTCGGCAGCTCTCTTCTCGCGTGTTTTGGGATTGGCGCGATCCTCGGCTGCTTCGAGAGCCGCGACGGCCTGATCGATATCCTCCAGAACAAGCTGCAGCTGATCAGCGTCCAGCTTTTCCGAGGATCGACCGAACTGCGCATCTTTTGCAAGCTTGAGCAACCGCTCGAGCCTGGCGCAGCGATCCAGCAGAGCCGCGGCAAAGACACGCAATTCGGCTGGATCGCTCGGCAGCTCATCAGGCAAATCACTCATTGGCCCGAGTCTGCCATGCTTCGCGCCCCGATGCAGCGAAGATTTTATCTCTACGCAAGCGCTTTCGGCTGCGGGATTCGAGGCGCATGCATGCGCGTCCAATCCATGCCGGCCAGAAGCGCCGACAGCTGCGCGGCGTTCATCCGCATGACGCCGTCAACAACCGGCGGCCACTTGAAGGCGCTGCCCTCAAGCCGCTTCCAATACAGCACAAGGCCACTGCCATCCCAGACGACAATCTTCACCCGATCAGCGCGCTTTGCACGGAAGACCACCGCCACGCCCTTCATCGGGTCATGGCCCAGCGTCTCCTTCGCCAAGAGCGCCAAGCCATCCGCACCCTTTCTGAAGTCCACAGGTTGCGTCGCCACGTAAATCATGAGGCTCGCGGGTGGCGTCAGCATGAACGTGTCCGGCGCAGCGCCAAAAACACATCACTCAACACAGCAAGGCCAGGCGTCCCGCGCACCTCCACCCGTGCACCCAGGAGCTCAACCGTAACAATGGCTGCTTCCGGCGATACGGAGGGCTCCGCAGCCGCCGGTGGCGCCAATTCCGATACCAAAGGCACGAACGATAAGGTATCCGCCGAAGCCGGCAGCACCAACTGACCCAAACGCGCTCGACGCCGCCAGTCATGCACCTGCTGGGGCCGGCAGCCATGGCGGCGGGCGACATCTGTGACAATCGCGCCCGGCTCGAGGCTTTCCGCGGCAATCTGTGCCTTCAAATCGTCCGGCCAGCGCTTTCGACCTGCGCCAGCATACACTTCGATACGTGGGGACGGTCGTCTTATGTCGTCCGAATGGTCGTCCATTGTGAGCACCCTTGCCGAAGATGACTCTTCTAGCGGTGCTCACAAGTCTGCGCACAAACAATCTGAAGGGCCTCGGCGCTACGCTTACGATCTTACTGCGGTCAGGCATCGTCCTTTTTGTCAGGTGCGGCATCGGTACTCCACGAGGGTCGGAACAACCCAGAAGTCTGTAGGCAACCGTGCAGGAGTTCGCTCCGTTCCAAGGCCAATGGCCGGGAGCACCAAATAAGCGCCGCTGCATCCAGTCCCGATTCCTACAGGCGGAAAGGACGTTCGTCCTGTCAGATGTTCTGACTCGGCCGGATGACGATCACCCTCGGCCCTCCCACATTCTCGGGTCCGCACATGAAAGCATGGCCTGGCGCATTACTTTGGTGCGCTTATGTGGTGGGCTCGAACCTAGAATAGGACGATTGAAGCCGAAATACGTTTGGTGAGCGCAGGAAGGCTTTAACTGATCGCGCCGCGCTTCACGGGATTTGGAAGCCTTTCCCTGCATCGACCCGACAAGATCACCGCCAGCAAAGAGCAGCGTGCTGCGGCCGTTGCCGCCGGCCTGAGGACCGACCGATGACCAATTAAAGTCTATTACGACCAAGCGAAATCACATGACCGGGAAGAACTTCCATCCCTAATGTATCGCGGCGCACGCGCGATGAAGACCGCTTCCGGTCTATTGTCGTCTCATACGACGGATAGATATTCTCCGGCTGGCAAATTGCCAGCAACCTGGCGCCAACTACAACATCATCGTCGGGGTGTGAGAAATGCGCCGCGACGTCACTGTCCCCGATGAACAGTATGCCACGATATCGCTGAGCCCGACTTCTCCCATTTCGAAAGCGCCTCAATCAGTTAAATCATCCCTCGACGGCAAATCTCTTGTCGAGGCTCTCGGTCATAGAGAGGCGTTAGCCCATGTAGTAATATTCGAGCTTCTGTATCCCCGTAGGTGACAATCAGGGTACTCGTCGTTTCGGAGTATGCGTTTAAGTCTACGATAGCGACATCAACCATTTCTTCCTCCATAGTCCGGAGCGCAAAGGGCTGGAACGCCAGAAAAAAGAGGTTAGACGAGCCGCAAGGTTAGTCGCCGCCAAGCGTAACCCTCATGCCGTTCGACAAAATCTTGAATGGTGGAGGGCACATCTCTAGCCTGTAGATCGCAACGCCGACGGAGTTCGTGAGCTACGTCTTCGGACACGTCCTCTGACCATCGCTCTTCAGTGTTGAAGGCAACGACGCGGATCGGATTGTTGTATTGGCCCGAAAGGAGATCCTCGATAACGGTTTCCAGGTCTGTGGCTTCGTAATCGGCTTCGAGCAGCAAATATGGACCAATGCTATCCACGCGCCGCTGACCGTTAAGTGAAGGCCATTTACGAAAAGTAGCGGGGGCATCGAAATTGATGTGCGCCGCGGTGCTGGCCGCTGATGGATCGCTATTGCTCATTTCCCCTTCGCCCTCAGCCCCATCTACAAGCCGGCGGATCATTTAACTTTCGACCGCATCGCCTTAAGTCCCGCCTCTGTAAGCCTGGCTGTTATGGTCCTTGCCTTGGATGTCGATCCAACCCTGGCTAACTAGCCGGCTCAGTATCATTTCACCTGCCGGGATTGGAAGGCCGATTAGCCAACTTCCATTCAGTCAAGCTCATTTCCGCGAACCACGCCGCTGCGGCCTCAGCGTTCGCGAAGACCTAGGGGGTCTCCAATCTGCTTGCTTGTATTCACATAGATAAGCACAGCCCTAGGTGGATCCATCTTGCCGAGAGAGGCGGCCCCGACCAACACGGAGAAAAGCAGGTGGCCGGGACCGCTCACTTCAGGGGCTAGGGACTTAGTCCCGGAAGCTCACGTAAAATTCTTTGCGAGCGCATCCGTTCCTAATCCGACGACTGAGCCGCCATCTTCGAGAAATCGGGAAAATTTGGCAATCCGCTGAGAGATGTGAAGCAGTTCACAGTTCAAAAACGCGCATTGATTTACAGCTCTGATCATCCACCCGATTATGGGAGGTAAACATGCCAACATTTGATAGCCTGAGATTGTGGCCTGCGGTGGTGGCGGTCGGGGTTTTAGGTATCGGCGGATTTGTCTACGCGGCTATTGGCTACGTTGAACGGACATCGGACGCTGCTTTCGCCGAATTTTTGGTCGCGACCGCATCGCCAACCTCTAATCCCGATCACTCTGGAGAGACTTCACCTCCCGCTCAGCAGCCCCAAAAGGGCCCAACGGGTTGCCCAGTAGGCAAGAGAGAACTGCCTACTAAGCTGATCCCGCTTCCCTAGTCGTCTGTCGAGCACTTCGCAAATCTACAATTCCGTGAGGGAGACATGAGGTCCGAACGCTCAGCCAAGGATTACATCTTTCCTGTCACACTTGGTCTTGTCACGCTCCTGACCACTCTCGCTTGGGTCTCCTTCTTAGGAGTTGCAACGTTCAGAGCTATCGGGTGGACCTTGGAGTGGATAAGCTGGACCCTGGGGTAAGAAGCTGCCACACTTGGACCGGCTTCGGGTTTGATCATGCGGATGCGATCCGTCATCCGATTTAGCTTTTGCGCGACTGATCTTCCTTGCAATCAAAACCGCGAGAAAGGCCCTGCTCAAAATGATCAAGCCACCCTGTCAGCAAACCGCTTTGTACGCTCGATTGTGCGCAGACGTCACATCGTACAAATTTCTCAATGATTTCAATAGTTTTTGGCGGAAGGGGTGGGATTCGAACCCACGGTACCCTTGCAGGCACGCCGGTTTTCAAGACCGGTGCCTTAAACCACTCGGCCACCCTTCCGCGTGCAATAACAACTGCTTAGAGGTGCCGTTTGCTACCTGTTACGTGAATTGGCACCGGATTGGCACCGTAAACGCAATGGGACAGGGTGGGATGTTCTCATTCTACCCCTGCAAACGACGCTTCCATGATCGCAGCCGCCCGATCGTCCGTTTTGAACAGGTGGCCGTAGACCTTCAGAGTTATCGCGGGTGATCCATGCCCTAGTCGACGGCTGATCGTCAACACGTCCAGACCCGACGCAATTAGAGTGCTGGCATGGGTATGACGGAGGCTGTGCAGCGTGGCGGCAAGGTCAGCCGCTTTCATTGCCTTCGCCCATGCCTTCGTCACCGCGTTGGGCGATCGCGGCGACCCGTCGTCCTCCCCAAATACCAGGGAGCCGTTGACCCTGCCGAGACCCAGCGCGAGGCGACGCTCTTGCTGCGCTCGCCAGTGGTTTCGCAGTTCGTTAACGGTGGACGGTGGCAGAGTGATAGTCCGCCGGCCGTGTTTCGTCTTGGGCGCTTTGAACACGAGGCCGTGCTTCGCGGTCTGTTCCAGCGAACGCTCGACCCGGAGCAGGCCGCCATCAAGCTCGACGTCCTGCCACCGCAGGGCCAGCATCTCGCCCCGCCGCATGCCGGTCCCGAGCGCCACTGTGGCGAGGGCATAGATGGGCCGACCTTTGAGCGTCCGCAGGACCTGCTGCACGTCACCGGGCGTCAGGATATCAATCTCGCTGTCCTGCACGGTCGGGGCGTCGACCAGGGTCGCGACGTTCTGATGTACGACGCCCCATTGCGCAGCGTGTCGGAGCATCCGATGGACAACCCGGTGCAAGTGCAACACCGTGCGAGCAGCAAGGTCTTTTTCGCGCTGCAAGGTCGCATAGACGGACTGGAGGTCGGTCGCGCGCAACCGCTGGAGCCGCTTCATCCCCAGGTTCGGCACAAGGTGCAGCCGTAGCAACTCTTCGTATCGGGAATAGGTCTTGTTCGAGGTATTCCCTATGGCCCAATCCTGCAGCCACCGGGCAACGAACTCCGCGACCGTCTCTTTGCTGCCGTCGACGTATTCGCCCTTTGACGTCGCGGCGATGATCTTAGCCGCTTCGATCTGTGCCTCTTTCTTGGTGCCCCGAACAGTCACGTAGCGGGTTTGTCGGCCGGTGCCGGGTTCGCCCTCGACATCGAACTTGATGCGCCAAGAATTCTTGCCGCGGCGCGTGATATTGCCCTTCATTTCGACGCTCCCTTGAGTGCGGCAACCTATGGCGCTGCTGTATTGCCGGCAGGGTGGATAACTTTAGAAATGCGATCTGCCATCGCTTTCCGAGCGGTGCTACTTCCATTCCAGTCGGAGTTCGCCATCAGTTCGAGCGCGATCGACCTCATCAGATCTTGTGAGGATTCGTTTTTGCCCAGCATAACGTCAATCAAGCTTGCTGATCGATCGACTGCCTCGACCTCTTTCTCCATTTCCGTCAGTTTTTGGTTGGTGTCAGCAATGACAGCCTCCAGCTCTTTCATAGCGTCTGCGGCCTGTGCGCGATTTGCTTCCGCCATTTCCCGCAAGTCGGCAACGCGCTTTTGCCACAGCGTCTGAAGGTCCATTATCCTCTCATCAAACAGGAAGGACGCCTCAAGCCTCTTCTCGATCTCTTCGCTGAGGGAGCGTTGGTTCTTTGCGGCGGCTTCAGACAATCTCTCGTGCATGTCGCCGCGGCTGCGGAACGTAAAATTACGCCCCTTCTTTTCGGATTCCGGAACCGGCGGACGGCCTTTAGGCCTCGTTTCTTTTCCCATCCTAGTGGTCCCTTCTGGTTATTTATGCACTGGATATCATGTGCGATAATACTTGACAATATGGTATTCGACGCCATATCCGATTACAGCACTGGAAAGCCAGTGCATAAATTGCACGGGACGGCCTTGTTAGTCATCAGTCGTCAGGCTCCCGCCAACCAAACGAGGGCTTGAGCTATGAACGATGAACTTGAGAAATTGCTATCGAAGCCGACGACGTCGGTCCCGGACGCCGGGCGCGTTTGCTACAACTTAAGCAGGAATGCGAGCTACGCCGCTGCCGGTCGGGGCGAAATTCCCACCATCAAGGTTGGTCGTCTGCTGAAGGTGCCGACATCCGCACTGCGTCGCCAGCTTGGGCTGGAGGTCGCTTGATCAGATGGCCATCAAAGAAAAGGCCCACCTGAGCGGCGGGCCGATTTCCAATGCTGTTGTCTACCACGACAGCCAGGAATTCAGGCATCCACCGAGTTCGCCGCAAGCCTTGGCACGCTCTGTATTCGGTCGTGGCTTCATCGTCGTGCATGAGCCGATCCGAGACCGGATCCGCAAGCGCACACCTTCACGCATTCGAGCCTGGAGGGCGCCAGCATGAACGCGCCAGTCAAAAACCTTGTAACCGACGCGGAAAGCCGTCGCGACTTCGTACTGGCGGCGCTTCGCACCACATGCATTCGCGTGAAGCTGATCGACAACGAACTGGCCATGATCGGCACCGCGCTCAAGGGCGGCTTTATCTCGCCAGAGACGGCGCTGGAGTGGGCGGAAGATGTCGCGCCCGGCTGCGTCAGCTTCATTCCCGAGGCGATTACGGCAGAGGGGGTGATCGCATGACGTATCCCAATGTTCTCGCACTGACCAATCGAGACCTCGACGCCGAGATCCTGCGACGAGAGGGGCCGCGGACATTCCAGCGGACCAGCACCAACGACATCATGGCGCGGACGTTCGACCCATCAAATGGGTGGTGCCGGGCTACATCAGCGAGGGCTTTCTAGTCCTCGCTGGACGCCAGAAGCTCGGCAAGACATGGCTGGCGATCGACTGGGCCCTGGCCGTTGCGGTCGGCGGCGTGGCTATGGGCTCAATCACGTGCGAGCAGGGCGACGTTCTCTACATCGACATGGAGAATGGCCCGCGTCGCATTCAGGGCCGGATCAACACCTTGTACCCTGACGAGCGCAACCGGCCGGACCTGTCCCGGCTGGAATGGGTGACGGAAGCCCCACAGCTCGACGCCGGCTTCATTGCCGAGCTGGAGCGCTGGCGGGTGTCGGTGCCGGCGCCGCGGTTGATCGTGATCGACGTGCTCCAGCGGATCAAGCCGCCCGGCAGCATGGCCCGCAACGCATACGAGAACGACTACAGCACCTGGGCGCCGCTCCAGCATTGGGCAACCGAGCACGGCATCGCAGTGCTTGGGCTGCACCATACCAAGAAGGGCGGCGCCGACGACCCGCTGGAGGCTCTGAGCGGATCGAACGGGCTTTCCGCTTGCGCCGACACGACGCTGGTTCTCGACAGCGACCAGAACGGCAAGACGCTCTATGTCCGCGGTCGCGACGTCGAGGAGAAGGAAACGGCACTGATCTTTGCGGGCGGTTCCTGGAGCATCCTGGGCGAGGCTGCTGAGGTCAGGCGTTCCGACGAGCGGATCAGGATCGTGGCAGCCCTGACCGACCACGGCGAACCCATGACGCCGGCGGAGATTGCGAGCGCAACAGGCATGCCGGCGCTCAATGTCCGGCAATTGCTGTTCAAGATGGCAAAGGCCGGCGAGATCTACAAAGCCGGGAAGTCGCGTTACTGGCTCGAACCGTCAAACCCCCATAACAACGATAACGCCGATAACGAGTGATGGTCGTGTTATCGCGTTATCGCTGTTACCGGGGTCTACAAGAATGGCCCGCCGGCTTAGGCCGGAGCTGTTGGATCGCGAAACCGCTCTGGAGCAGGCGAGGCGCTAGCAAGGGCCGCGGAGACTCGCCAGCGAGCCTTTGCGTCGAGGCTAAGGTTGATAGTGGGTTTCTATCGAAACGCGCCAGCGGGCGCCGCGCTGAGCACGAGGCCCTATCCGTTCGTTGAGTGTCAGTTGCGTATTCCCATTTTTCATTCATAGGATTTTACATGACGTCCCAAGTAGCCGCCCGCCACCCAGGCGACCCCGGCGCAGTAACACCCTGAAAGACTTGCAGCCGTTCCTGGCGCTGCCAACCTCACTCACGACGATCGGAAGGACCGACTGGCGACCACTGCCAGCTATCTCATCGGTCCCGTGGAGGCCATACAACGATTAGCAATGCCCAGGAGGCCGAGTGATGAAGCCTAAAGATGAGAAGCCTAAGGGCGATCAGACTGCAATAAAGCTGAAACTCGATCCCAATAAACCAGAAGGCAATCGAAAGTCACTTGGCGGCGGAAAGGCTGACGAATGGAACGATCGGCTGAGTAATCTCACCGTCAGCGCGCTGCCGATGGCTCACTGAAAAACAAAGATGCCATCACCCAGGCATGTCTGGCCGTCTCTTACGGCGTGATGGATATGGCACCGGCTGATCCCGTCGAGGGAATATTGATCGCGCAATTGATGGCGGCAAACGAGGCCGCGCTGGCGATGTATCGGAAGGGCTGGGCGCAGCCGCCGGAGTATTTCGAGGCGCGAACGAAATACCTGCAGCTTGCCGACAAGGCGGCACGGACGGTCATGATGCTGACGGAAAGGCTCGACCACCACCGAGGCCGAGGCCAACAACAGATCACCGTCAAGCACGTGACCACGAACAACGTCACGGCGGATCAGGCGATCATTGCCGATAGCGTAACAACTGGTGGCGCCGCTCGGGCAATGTCGCGTCTCCTGCGCTCCTGGCCGCTAGTTCCGAGATACCTATGCCGATCCTGAGCGAGACAGGGCTGCGATCCAGTGGGGGTGGGGGGAGGTACCAAATCGAAATGACCATCAACCCCATGCAAAGCGCCCACGACGCGCCTCGCTGCAAAGCCAAATCGAAACGAACAGGCAAGCCCTGTGGAGCGCCTGCGGTACGCGGCTGTCGCGTCTGTCGGATGCATGGAGCCAGAGGTGGCGCGCCGACCGGCAAGCGTAACGGAAATTATCGGCACGGCACGCGCACAAAGGAGGCGATCCAGGCAGTGAGATTAGTCAACTTGTTGTCACGCTTGGCGCGGAAATCCTGAGAAAGGTGTCGGCCGGGATGTTGAGCGGGTTTGTGCAAAACCGTGGTTTAGTCAAACGTCTCTTGATAAACAGGCGAGAATAGTCGGGCCGGAAGTCGAGACATCAGTAACCGTCGGTCGCCGAAGTCCGGTGGTAGGGATCGACCGCGGCGTCATCGACGAAAATCTCATAGGGCCGCGGCCGCATAGGGCGGTCCGTTACAGTAGGGAGCAACCAGACGCTCAGCTGGCGGACCCACCTCGCGGTCCGCTTCAACGGACCATGGAAAGGAAGCTGGTTCATGCCGCTGACGCGAGGAAAGGCCGTTGGGTATGATGCCGACTTGATGACGTTCAAGTTCACGATGAGGAATGGGCAGCAAATTGTGCAATGCCAAGTTAGCATTGCCGCGCTTAGTGACTTGGCTGATCGTCGGAGGGGCTCGACGGGGGACTTGCAGGCTGAATTCAAGGCCAATCGCGAGCTGATCGAAGCTATCGCGTCCGCACTGTTCGACCGATCCTCCAATGTGGAAACGAGGGTGGTCAGCATTTTTTCGAAACACATTCGGCGCGGCCGTTTCGGCAGACTCTATTCGGTGAGGCGAAGACCTAGACGAACGGTCAAATAGTGCCTATTCGCGCGATATGCCGCCGAATGACGGCCTTTTCCAAAAAGGTAAACAAATCATCAACTTAGACGCCCGCTCATTTTGAGCCCGGGTGTTGTACTTCTGATACACCCCTCGCGAAGAATCGCGCCTACAGTGCCCCTCGGAAATTCGATGGGCACTCCTGCCGAAATGGTCGCTTCGACGAAGCGCATGACAAATGGGGATTGAGTGATGAAGAAGTTTTTACTCGGGACGGTTGGTTTGCTTGCTCTCGGGATTGGCGCTCCCGCTTCGGCCGCTGATATGGCCGTCAAGGCACGGCCTGCCCGCGCCGGTGCTGGCCCCGATTTACGACTGGACCGGCTTCTACATCGGCGGCAACGGCGGCTGGGGTCAGAGCAACAGCTGCCTGAATTTCGATGGTTTTGGTCTCTTTGACTTCGCTGACGGCTGCGCCTCGCGGTCCGGAGGTCTCATCGGCGGCCAGATCGGCTACCGTTGGCAGGCCAACCAATGGGTGTTTGGCCTGGAAGCACAGGGCGATTGGGCGGATCTCAGCCACACGCGCCTCAGCCTGTTTTTCGATCCGTTTCGCCGGTCCGGGCTTCATCTCCACTCGCACCAAAACCGATGGTATCGGCCTCTTCACCGGCCAGATCGGCTACGCCTGGAATCAGCGCTGTTCTACGTAAAGGGCGGTGCGGCGGTGACGAGCAACCGCTTTAGCATCCTCGAAACGATTACCGGCATTGAACTGGCCTCGGCCAGCGCGACCCGCTGGGGCGGCACCGTCGGTGTTGGATTTGAGTACGGCTTCGCACCGAACTGGTCGTTTGGTGTTGAATACGACCACCTGTGGATGGGCGATGCCAATAATTCGTTCACGGGCCTCCGTTTTCGCGTCCCGCCGCTGTTATCAACAATCGGATCACCCAAGACGTGGACATGGTCACCTTGCGCATCAACTATCGCTTCGGCGGTTACGGCGCACCCATCGCAGCGAGATACTGATCTCGCGTTATTTCGACTTCTCCAGCAAACTGGGCCGGCAGAAATGCCGGCCTTTTTGTTGGAGGTTACATGTCTAAAAAATCCGTCAGGCCCGCGACCCGCCCACAATCGAGCCCCCGACAAGCGGCTGCCGATCTGCATAAATCAAGCGTTCGAGAAGTCGGATATCGCCGAAATTTGTCACGCCATTGGCGCCGCCACCCGTCTGTACAATATCTCTGACCTTGCGCAGAAATCTGGGCTTGCGAGGCCGAGCATTCATCGTGCGTTTGCAGGCGATCCAATAAAGCCAAACTTCACGACTGTTTTTAATGTTCTCGACGCAATGGGCTTCCGGTTGCATGTCACGGTGCGCCGGGGCGCTCGCGCAAGGGCGGCGCGCCTGAAATCAGATGAGAATTGCCAAGAGCCTGAACGCTGATGTGAGCGGCAACGCACCGCATCCTGCGGAGGTTCAGCGGAATGTCACAGGACCGGCCGAAGCAACCTCACTTTATGAACCACCACCAGATCGAGAAGACGGTGGCATCAATATCAATTGAAATCAGGAACGCAGTTGCGACCAGCTTGAACCACTCCCGCGGGCTGAATGATTCCCCTTCGCCTTCAGCCCCAACTCTACAAGCCGGCGGATGCTTGGCTCGGCCTTCTGCAACCTAACGGCGCGGGCAGGATGGCACATTTAGGCCTCGGCGTCATCTCTTTCGATGTATGTGCGATGAACACAAGTCGGCAGCTTATTGCCATCAAGCAGGACTCCGATGGCTGTTCCCCCGGACTTGGATTTTGGAAGCTTGACCACTCTGCCGGTCTGGCTTCGGGTTCTGGGGGCGCGCGATTTGCCCAACTCACTTAGCCGGACGCGGTCCCCCACTCGAAAATCTGTCGTGACGACCATTTGCTGCTTCAATTTTTCCGACTGCTCCATTGCGGCAAAGGCACTAATCGCGCGCCCTTCACCTAAGCATGGTTCTACAAGCCGGTCGGCCCTACTATGTGCCAGGCGGTCGGGGGCCCTGGAACTGGATGCCGCATTTCTTTGCGATCGACGCCTGCTCAACGGCAACCATTTGTCCCTTCATTTGGGACAACTCGGCCGCGGTCTGCTTGTCGCCGCCTACGAAGAACGCCGCCGGCCAGAAGATGACGATAGCGGCCGCTGTGGCGACGCCGTCCTTAGTGCGCTGACTATCTTGTGCGCCTGACAGCGTGGCGGCCCTTGTCGAGATGGCTTGAGCCTCCAAGGCAAGCTGTTGGCAGGTGTATGATTGATACGCGACTGGCGAAACGTATGCAGGCGCGTTATCCGAAGCGGAAGACGCACAACCGCTTAACGCGGCGCCCAGCGCCACGATTCCCAAAATACGCATTTTATGAAACTCCCCAGACCCAGCGGTATTCAAGCGCAGCCACTGCGCGACGGCAATAGCGAATGCGTGAGGCCTGCTCATCTAGAGCGTAGTTCTACGGTTAGACTTCCGGACTATCTCCGCTGGCATGGGGCGGCGCAACTGGGAACAACCACGGGCCAAGCTGGCGCAGATCGCTTACGGCTTGCTGCCGCGCGACGTCTTCATCAGCGTCGAGCAGCGGACGCCGGGCAATCTCGATCCCGACGAGTGGGCGATCCTGCGGCGGGTGATCGATCTTATCAAGGCGAACGCCAACGGCGCCGAGCTGGGGCCAGTGCTGGAGACGATCGAGAATGCATTGCGGGCTGACCAGGCCGTGACTGATCGAGGCGGAGAGCAGGAGAGTGGGGTCGCCCGTGGGGACTAGCCGAGCGACCCCTGCCGGGCACTCCTGGGCACGAGGAGCGGCAACCGACTGCAATAGCTACGGGTCGACTTCAGAGAAGGTTTCGAGGCTGAAGTGGGCCGCCGCTGTGGACGGATGATCGCTAAGCCGACGACCCCTGCCGGCCGTGAGCTGAGTGAGCATCACGACCGACGCGGATCAACGGCGATCTGCCCGCGTGGTTTCTATGAGAGCCCTTTACAACTGTCGGCAATATAGACATTATGTAGACAGTTGATTTGCTCGAAGGGGGAATTTGCCAATGAATACGGTTGTTCAATTGAAGCCCTCGCAGTCTGAAAAGCCGACAGTTCGCAGTGGTCGGGCCAAGAATGCCGATTACCGGCAGCGCGAGTACCTGACGGAGGGCGAGATTGCCACGCTGCTGGACACCGCCGGCAACAGCCGCAACCCGACCCGCGATCGGTTGCTGATCCTCTTGGCCTTCCGGCATGCGTTGCGGGTCAGTGAGCTGGTCGACATTCGCTGGCAGCAGATTGACCTCGATACCGCGACCGTCCACATCCGCCGCGCCAAGAACGGCACGCCTGGCATCCATGGCTTGCAGGGTGACGAGCTGCGGCTGTTGCGGGCATTACGCCGCGAGCATCCTCATGCAGACTTCGTGTTCCTGTCCGAACGCAAGGCGCCCCTCTCCGTCGCCGGTGTGCAGAAGCTAATCGAACGGCTTGGCGTGGCTGCTGAGCTGCCATTCCCGATCCACGCCCACATGCTGCGCCACGCTGCCGGGTACGCCCTGGCTGGCCGCGGCATCGATACGCGCACGCTTCAGGCCTTCATGGGCCATCGCTCGATCGCGAACACGGTTGTCTACACCGCGGTGGCTGACAAGCGGATCAGGAACATCTGGGGCAAATGACCGACCGCGTCCGCATGATCAAACACGAGGCTGTCCCGCAGTGTGGCATCTTCGAGGTTCGCTACCCGGATGGACGGCCCAGCCAGTACATTACTGGGATGACCTACCAAGCCGCCGGCTGAGGCCGGAGACGCTAGATCGTGAGACCTCGCTTGAGAAAGCCAAGGCGCTGGCGAGGGCCGCTGAGAGTCGTTTGCGTAATGGCTAGGTCAGTACCCGCCGACCAATAAAGCGCGCCCGTGACTCGCGCTAAGTCAGGATGGCCCACATGATTGAGGCCGCCCCAGCGGACGGCCCCAGGTCTTCGGTAGGTTTTAAGTCTTACTACTTGTTCACGCCCTTTTGTACGGCACCCGGTTCTTTGGCATTACCCGTGTTGTTGGTCCCCGCAGCGGTACCTGCGCCGGAAGTGCTGGCGTCACCCGAAACCGTAGAGCCACAGGCTTACTAGCGCCAAAACCAGAATAGACGCGATACCACCTTCCCGAACGAATGACGTTGCTTGGGAGCGGGCGTTGCGGGGCTTTCTTGACGATGCTTTCCTTGATTGTGTTCCAAGCGCTGTCTCTGCGCTCTCATGCGCCCAATTTCCTCATCGAGCACTTCCATTTTGCCTTTGAATGCGGCCTCCTTAGATTGCTTTGCATCGTTGCCCCGTATTTTATTCAGAGTCTCCCCGACGGAAAGTTTGTGGATTTCAGCCATTATGCCCGCCTCAGTTGAAGAAACGATAAGCGACAATATTTGCGCCCCTAACTCTTCACAAGGGCATTCAACGGTCGAGAAACGCAGCAGAGAAAATCCCGAAGGTGTGCGAGTTCGGCGACTATCTCCCCAGATACTACGGCGCCCACCAATGGTGGCTGTGGTGACGTTTGAATCTCGTATAGTGCCGCACGGCAGCCGGCCTAGCCAAAAACTGTTGGATGCACTCAAGCAGTGTGCCGTCGTGTAGCACGTAGGAGCCGGAGCTATCGGTGTGCCGTTGCCCGTTGAGCGATGGCCATTTGCGAAAAGTAGCCGGAGCATCGAAATTGATGCCGCTCGCCGAAAAGTCCCTATTGCTCATTTCCCTTTCGCCTTCGCCCAACCGTAACGAATTTCAATGGGAGTTTCAGTTTTTCAGCCTTGCGGCGTATCGCCTTTGGGCGTCCGGTTCAGTTCCTTAGCAATGGTGGCAGTACTTCGAAGCTAGTATCAATGACCGTAGTTCGTCATCTCGTCCGGCGTCCAAAAGGAATTAAGCGGGAATATCATTCGTCTTCGCCTTCAGTCCGCGCCTCAGTAATATTGCCTCTTAAAAACGACCCAAATCAGGAAGACCAGATCCCCGATAATCCCGAGCAGAACTTTCAGGTTGCTGGCCCATCTCCAATTTTTCACTTGCTCGGTCCCAGTTCTACCGAACGGGATGACTAGACGAGCCGCAATGTCAATTGCCGCCAAGCGGCACCTTCGTGCCGTTCAACGAAATCTTGAATGGAGGATGGCACATCGCTCCCCTCCAGATCGCAGCGTCGACGCAGTTCGTGAGCCACGTCTTCAGAAACGTCCTCAGACCAGCGCTCATCGGTGTTGAAGGCGACGACGCGGATCGGATTGTTGTATTGGCCCGAAAGAAGATCCTGAATAACGGTTTCGAGGTCGGTCTCTTCGTAGTCGGCTTCGCGCCAGGCGCGGCCTAGTCGTCCGAAATCTTCCGCTACAAGATAAATGGTTTGATCGTCGCCACTGGGAACTATCGATGGTGTCCAATTGGTTTTACGCATACGCGAACTCCGCCACAACGGCATGAAAGCCGCGAGTTTGGGTCGAATTGGCGGCGGCGTCGAGTCATCAAGGGTTTGCCGGACGGCCTCGCAATCGTTATGCGTGTTGGGGCTGTACTGAACGGCCGCTGCAATATGCCCGAGCCGGAGACAACTGCGACTGTTCCAGCGCTGTGTGGCCGCCGCATCAGCTTCAACGAAGTGGAGCGGTATCAACCCTTCCAATGCTTGTGAACGGAACGGCGCTGGCTACCCCGTCATGCCAGTTCGGCACGATGTTCACAGAACTTGCTGTGCCACATGCCTTGCACACGAGGCGGCGAGCGATCATCGACCACGGTAAGTCTTGAGGCAGGGTGTCCAGGCGGACGTCCACCATTCGACGAGCGCACCTGCGGGCTGAGCATTGGATGTTGCAGGTCACGTGGCCTTCGGCGATCCATTGCGCCGGGGTGCCGAGCGGGAAGTTAGTCGATCTTTCATGACGCTGCGAAGCCATCGCGGATGATTCCGCGGACCGCGGCGGGATGCAAATTATCAATCTATTGGGGATCAGGAACGGAGCGAGCTACAGCGCGTCGTGGGTGCAGCAGAAAGACCGCTCGGAACTTCAAAGGCGAAGATCATATAACAACCGTAGCCGCCGCTGCACTTCAGCAAGTCGTCGCTTTTTATCGGCCGTCAGAAACCTTTCTCCGCGGTTGGCAACAATGACGCGCCAAGCGAGCTTGTCATCAGGGACCACGACTAGCGACAAGCGCGTAGCGCGGTTTCCAGGATCAACCAATTCCTCAGAAATAAGCCTCTATCGATGAATCTAAGCAAAAGCGGTGGGCCGTGGCGGGTGTGCCGTGCGCGGATGATGGTCGTGTAAGTATTGGGCCAGCCGGTTGCGCAGCTGTGCATCGCCGCCGACCGCATCCTCGAATAGCCTTTCCTGTAGATCTCGTGGCAATTCCGACCAAAGCTTCAATGCCGCCCGTCCCACAGTATGTTCAAAACGTAACGCAAGCTCGCTCATAACTGTCTCCGCTATTTGCCTGGGTCAGCCGGCATACCGGGTGGCAATACCGAAAAGCAGGTAAAGTTTCAGACCGGGGACTTTGGATTCGGAGCAAAGAGCTCTTGATTTACCCCAGCCAATAGTTGTCGTTTCGCAGCCGCGCTGGAGACGATCGAGATTGCATTGCGGGCTGATCAGGCCATGATGATTGAGGTGGATTGAAGCTTGGGGCCGCCGGTGGCGGGGTCTCCACCGGCGGTCACAGTCGGCCACTTGCTCCTCGGGTGAGGTCGGCGACCGACACGGTTCAACGAGATGAGGTGCGAATGGTTGCTATGAAGGCTGAATAAGTGGGGCCGCCCGTGGGGACTAAAAACGGACGACCCCTGCCGACTACTTTGCAATGCGCCTGACTGGTCAGATGCGATAGCCGACAGCAGAGCTACGGGGCGACAGCGAGAAGCGTTTCACTCAAAATCGTTTCCACAACCCGGCAGATTTGGAAAGAAATCGATTGACGTTTGATCATTAGTTTCCGAAAGTCATGTTTCCATAAATGGAGTTTCGGGGATGAAATACGGATATGCCAGAGTGAGCTCGAAGGGTCAGGACTACACCGCGCAGGTCGAGGCGCTGAAGGCCGCCGGCTGCGAGCGGATCTTCAGCGAGAAGGCGTCGGGCAAGTCCACTGATGGCCGGCCTGAGTTTGCAAAGCTGCAGAAGGTGCTGCTTCCCGGCGATACCGTTGTGGTGACTAAGCTAGACCGCCTGGCACGCTCCAGCCGGGACCTCCACAACATCGTGCACGAACTGGACGGCCTCTCATGCGGCTTCGTATCGCTCGGGGAAAGCTGGTGCGACACGACGACCGATGCCGGCAGGCTGATGCTTACCATTATGGGCGGCATTGCTGAGTTTGAGCGTGGCCTGATCCGCAAGCGGACCGACGAGGGTATCGAGCGAGCCAAGAAGCTGGGCAAAAAGTTTGGCCGTCCCGAGCGCCTCGATGCCGGTCAAAAGCGAAGTCATCGCGGATCGTTACGGCAAGGGGGCGACCATCCCTGAGCTTGCCGAGGAATATGGAGTCGGGGTCGGCACGATTTGGAGGTCACTTCAACCCCTCGAAGTCGCGGCGGCCTAACCGCGCAAGGCAGTAGAACTCTCACAGCACAGAGCGGCTCGCTAAGGGTCGCTGAGACTTGAGTAGTGTCTAAAGTCTCAAATTCCCAGCGGATTGTTTGCCCCGATCGGAGACGATCTCGTAGCTGACCTTGGCGCCTTCAGCGAGTGAGCTAAATCCGGCCCTCTCGACCGCGGAGATATGGACAAATACGTCCTTACCGCCGTCGTCCGGTTGGATGAAGCCATAACCCTTGGTCGAATTAAACCACTTTACGGTACCTGTCGCCACGTCCACTCTCCTCATAGAATCGAAAACCCGGAATGATGGTGACAGGATTCCGGCGAAAGAATGAGCGCCTTAGGTCCCAGCCGATCGCGAGACTGCGCTGGAGCAGGCAAAGGCGGTCGCGAGGGCTGCCAGGAACGAACGAACGTTGAAGGGGTTATGATGCCGCGCCAGCTCTTTTCGAGCTAAGGCCTGAAGGCAAGGGGAAATGATCAACGCCTTTTCTTCGATGGGATACCCGCATTGGCTGATTATAGCCGGAGCCGTCCTATTGGTGCTTGGATTTATCGGGTTGGCACTTCGCCGGAGAGAGTCGAGAAGGCTGAGCTCGAAGAAATGGCGACCGGGGATGATGAAGGGCAGTCCGAGTCAGAGGCCGCGACTGCCCAGGACCCGGCCGCTATTCGGAAAGCAAGGCTTGCAGAGCAGACAAGAGCGATATGGGCCAATAGAGGCGCCACCGATGAACCGTCAAACGATAGGCTGAAGGTTTTACCGCTGGTCAAGGAACCATGAACCCCTACCTTCTCATTGCCATATCGGGCTTGATCGTGTGTGCGGCTACAGGCGCCATCCTGATGAATATGATCCTGACCGTCTCTCCGGACTGAAGCGCTCGAGCGGCTTGATGCCGGTCAGAAGCGGGTTATCGCCGATCGTTACGGCCAGGGGGCGACAATCCCTGAGCTTGCTAGTGAGTATGGCGTTGGGGTCGGCACTATTTGGAGGTCGCTTCAACCCGTCGAAGCCGCGGCGGCCTAAGCGTGGGAGATGACGGCACAGTGACTCAGAAACGGCCGCCCTGGATGCCTAAACATGGGGACAATAATGCCGCAAAGGCGCCATCCATCGGCGGTGTGATCGATAAGTGTTACCCAACGAACCATACCTCCACTTGAGGAACACTTACGGAGACCCGTCATGTCGAAGGGGCTCGGTCGGATACAGCGTGGATGCCTGCGGGTGCTCGGGGAGTACGAGGCTGCGGGCAAAAGGCCGACCATGTTAAACATTGCTTCTGAAGTTTATCGGGTCAGGCCTGACCGGTTGAGCGGGGCGCAACATGTTGCAACCAGGCGGGCGCTGACGAGCGTTCGGCAGAAGGGCCTTGTTTCCGGACAAGGGGATATTCAGTTCGCGTGGGAAAGGCCACCGCGACTCGCTGATGCGGGCTTCCGTGATTGCTAGTGCCCCATACCGGCCCGCCACCAAAACGCATGGACGGCCCGCGCTGAGTCACGGCGCGGCTATTGCATGGCGAGGAGGCTGTGAACATGTGGGACAGTCCGTATCGTCAAGCACGAGGCCATTCCAGGCTGTGGAAGCTAGGTTCGATTCCCAGACGATCGGCCCAGCCAGTACTTCTACTGGGATGACCTGCCAGGGCGCCGGCTTAACCCAGAAACGCTAGACCGTGAGACGGAGCTAGACGGGTTTACCGATAGCCCGCCGGGGTGGCAGCACGAAGAAGCCGCCGCTGGGGGACAGCGACGGCTTTTCGCTTATCCCGGGGAAGCTTCCCGTAAATTAGGATGCCGCCTCGAACGTCAAAACCGTTTGATCGCTCACGGAACTGGCGATCACGAATGCCGGCGGTGGTATTTACTAGCCATATGTGAACTAGAATGCAGACCGTGACGACTAAGAAGGTATGATCCTGGCTATTGTGTTGGGCCTAAAGGGGTTGCAGCATGGAACAGTTGTGCGAAGTCCGAACCCGTCTTCTTCTGGAAATGTCGGCCGATCTTCACAACCAAATGGCCGAGATTTGGGCGCTCAGAGGGGCGATACGATCCTGCGAAGCCGCACAGCGCTGTTACAGACAAGAGCCGATCCATCCAGCAGTCGTCGCTCCGCCCGCCAATAATGAGCTGCGCGTCTGACTTGGCTCATTAAGGACGGCCAGACTTAGTCGGCCCGACACCGCTCGACGGCTGATCGAGTATCTGCAATCTGCGTTCGATCTCAGCCTTCTTGGCCTTCAGTCTTTCGCTGAGGACATCTTGCATCAATTCGCGGAGCTCAAACAGCTCGTCGATCGTCATAATTTCCCACTGAGATTTCCAATCGCTCTCCATGATACGCGCCCGCGATCATAAGTCATATCGACTCCAAGATCGTATCGAGGAATATCCAATTCAATGAGACCGACGCACGGAATTCGGCAAACTGGCCGACTATTCTATCCCGTCGTGTTCGCGAACGTCCCAAAGCGAGGCTGCCAGGATGATAAGCGCCGGCGTCCAAGCGAGCATGGCGCCCAATGCTATGGTCTGCAGAGTGGTCATGGATTGCTCCCAACTTCCCACTCACGAACCTAACGATCTAAAACTTAATTCGGAGTTGAGAGATCGTCAGGATTTCGCCCCTCTCTCGACCTCAAAGCTTCACAAATCTGCGGCAGGCTGAGCCCCACCTTCCAGGTAGCCTCCAGCCCGTTAAGTTCGCGGCCCCGGCTTAGTGCGAGTTGGGGTCGTTTCTCATCCAGAGGCCGCCCACGGTTTAGTGCTGTCCCGTAAGAATGCGGATATACCCGGAGCGAATCCTCATTAGCCTCCCCCTTTCACTTGGGGGTGGGGGCCGCCATGAAGCAATCGCGCCAACCAACGCAACACGCGAGACACACGGACGCCAATAGGGAATTTCGAGAACCGCCGTTACTTGAAAAACTCAGCTGGTTCGCGGCGGCGTTGCTTGTCTTCACGGCTATAAGTTTCCTCTGCATAAATTGGGGCTGACCGCATGGCGATATCCAGTCACCTGCTCGAACTCGTGCCGGATTGACATAAAAAAAGTCGCCCTGTGCAGAGCGGCAATAGCGAAGCGGGCTGGGCTGAAAGCCAAATGAGTTGGTTGCAGAATGTTTGATCTCGGGCCTGACCTGCCGAACGACACTCTAGTCGAGATGGTGCGCTTGCCCACTCGAATCCGAAACGCGGTAAAATTCGCCGGACTGAAAACTATCGGCGATCTCCGAGAAACCACAGATGAAGAGTTCGTTAGCATTCCAAATTTAGGGCCGGGGTCGGTAAAATGGTTGCGCGCACGACTTAGCGAGCGACAATGAGACCTTCTAGCGCACAGCGCCATGCTTTGCGCCAGTACCCAGAATTTGCCGGCGAAATGCTCGGTCTCAGCACTAGATTGATCCCGCTCAACCGCCGCGGCACGGTCCATTATGCCAATAATTATTCCGCCTCGGTAACTGTGGGACGGCCGCAGCTCAACCTTATGAGGATCTTTGGGGATATCCCAAGAACGCCAACCACGCCATGTCAGCAACCCGCTACGGCCTAACCATGCTTGCTGGCGCCGGTACGACCTACGACCCGTACCAGAGGAGCGAGAACTGGTGCAGGTGACCGTTACGCGTCGGCGTCTTTAGAAAAATCAGTCGCGCTAGTGCCGATTTCACCTGGACTTACCGGGTCGAGGCCGGCCGTAGCAGCCGGACTTGTGGCGGCCGCTGTTACATTCATGGAATCAGCCATCGGTGCCATCATCATCTTCCAGGGCAGCATGAGAACATCAGCCCAGAACACGAAGGCCTGCATAGGCCAAAACGCTGGATGCATATGAACCCTCCTCTTTTCACTGCAATGCACAGCGGGCTGAGGTGTTCCATCTAAATCCGAGCGTGCACGGGACTGTAGCCAAAACTGGAGCAGAACAGATGCGCCACTCGGGATCACTTTCCTAGTTCTCCTCATTCCCGTCCTCATTGTGAGGAACGCGATTGAGGAGGCCGCAGCGGTTGGGGCGGAATCGGCATGATTGTCTTCGCCGTCAACTACCCTGTCGGCTTTGGCATCACGATGGCGGTGGTCTTTCTGTTCAGTGCGGTCTTGCTTGCTTTCATGCCATCGCGCAGTAGACGCGGTGACTCGGAAACGGTCACTGATGCGCGTTTGCGTCGGGGTAGGTAGCGGCGGCCAGCCAGCCAAACGTACCGGTAACTCGTGCTAGAGTACAGGACGGACGACTGTATCAGTGTTTAGTTCCACGGGCGCGTACAAGTTTTTCGAGCTCTAGAGCGTGCTTCTGCATGAGCGCTAACCAGCGCATTTCCTTCGGCGACGTCCAGTCGATAGACGAGAGCGGTTGCCCAGGATTGATGCCAGCAAGCAAATCAGTGAGGTCTAAAAACTCTCGCGTCTCTTCGACCGTCAATCCAATAAGAATACGGTTTCCGTCGTCGTCTAAAGCGTAGCTGCTCTCGTCAAAAATCACGCCTCGTCATAACGCACTGGAAAGGTAGCGCAACAACTCGACCGGTTTAACCTAACCGGTAAAGGTTAGCTGTGGGTTGACCCTCGTTTACAGTTCCGGAATTAACCAGGCGCGTCGACATCAAGCTTAATCGGCGAGTTTCATTGCGACCGAGCCAAAGAACGAGCCAACTTATCCACACCCCGGCCGCGCCCGTTGGGCACGGGCCGCCGATTCGAGTACCTTCCGATTGCGTCAATGTGACCGGGGTATGACGATGTTGGACAAAAAATTTAAGAGAGAGCGCGCTCAAACGGCGCGTGACTTGGCGGCGATTTCAAATGATCCTTTCACCAAGAAGCGTCTGCTCGATCTGGCTGCCCGATATGAAGACAATCGCCCGCCGACAACGGTAACACCTGTTGATCTCGGCATTCGAAGTCACCGGATGGGCTCGGAGCGGTAGGGCTGGGGCTGAAGGCCAGGGTCGCAAAATGAATAGACGGCTGAGCGTCCTATTTTTCCTCGTGATGATCGTCTGCGCAATCACCGCAGGCACTTGGTACTATCGGAGCAGGTGCTGGGGAATGGACGCGTGCGCGGCTGAAAAGGCTGAAAGTCATGAACGTGACAAGCCGAGCGAGACACAGTAGCCATCCGCCGGGTGTTGGAGGCTGAAGCGCGGCAGCTGACCAATACAGAATTTGCTGGAACGTCTGCAACTGTCTGCAACTGCTTTAGTGATGTCCCATGGCGAAAAGCAACTTTCGCTTGTCACCGTGATCGGAACCCTCCCAACGTAGGCCATCCACTGGCTAGCCGAGTTCGGACTAAAGGTTAAAAATGACCACTGGGAATCCCATCGCGAATATGAGCCAACGGGCGATCTTGCAGTACCTCAAGTTGACTGACTGGAAGTTGGCCAACCGCCTTCCAATACCGGCAGGTGAAATGATACTGAGCCGGCTAGTTAGCCAGGGTTGGATCGAGATCAGTAGAGTTCGACGCCGCGCGATCGCATCGGTGGCGCACGGCAATTCGGGAAGTGGACCGCCGGCCCCGCCGTGGGGACAGAAGGACCGACGGCCGCCCTGCATACGCAGCGGCCCCGCGCAGTCTAATGGAGCGGCCAATTGCAGGACACGACAATCGTATGTGGCGCAACGAAGGCGTTCAATTGGGAAGCGGTTTTAACGTTACTGATCAACGCTAACGGAGACAAGAAAAGCGGTGAGCTTAGATCAGTGCCTGAAGATCAGATCAGCATGGGTGAAAAGCGACTTCACGGAGGGCGGATAGGAACAAAGGGGGCTTGGGGCAATCTCGGGGCAATATCATCAAGAGTTACCAAGAAAACCGGCCGCGAACGTTCCGATTGCGTTCGCGAGGTTGTCGTCGGCCGCCTTTGACCGCCGACGTTTGGTGTAGTGGCGCAGCAGGATCGCCGGGTCGTCCCCGATGCGGCACGATGCACCTCCAGAATGCGCCGTGATATCAAGTGATCACCCCAGTTGCAGAGGAGGAATCACTCTTGCCGAAAATGGGAAAGCCTGCCCGGCTTTCAATGGAGTAACGCAGCCGATCATTTGGTCGGCGGCAACGCCGTTTCCCGCGACGGTTGGGCACGAACTCGCCGACTGCCATAGTGCGGATGCCTTCCTCCGCTATGACGCCAATAGCGATGCTTGCGCGGGGTCGTATTCATATTCGGTGCTACACTCCCTTGCGCAGATGCCTTTTGGTCATTCGATTGGGCCACCGACAGATTTTGAGGCACTGTAACGGCCGTCAATGCGCCGATAATCAGGGCGCTGCATACAAGTCGGATATTCATGCTCGCCTCCGTGTGTTGCGGCAATCTAAAAAGTAGCGATGACCTCTGTCGTCAAAACGACCCGAACACCGTACCCAGGACAAGGACAGCGCCAAGTGCAATGATGCAGGTGACGATTACGGTCATCACCATGTCGAAATAGCTCTCGCGGTGGGTCAGCCCGCTGATCTGAAACAGCAACAGGACTGTGCCATTGTGTGGCAGCGCATCCAGCGTGCCAGCGCCAATCGTGGTCACGCGATGCATCAGCGCGGGATCGATGCCGTGCTCGGCGGCGAGCCGCAAGAAGGTGTCGCCGAGTATATTGAGCACGATTGCCATTCCCCCGGAGGCGGTACCGGTAAGCGCAGCGAGCGCGTTCACGGCGATCGTGAGAGAGATAAGGGGGCCTCCGCCAACCGCGAGTAGCGCGTCACGTACGTCCGCGAACGCGGGCAGCGCGGCAATGACAGCACCAAAGCCGACGAGACTGCCAATCATCAGGATTGGCATGACGGAGGAAGCGGCGCCAGCATCCAAACTTTCCCGTAACGCCGGGAAACGCCTGAAGTTGAGGACAATGACGGTCAGGGTCGCTGTCGCGAGCGCAATAACAACCGACCAGACGCCGGCCACCGCTCCGATCGTGGTCTCGCCCCACACGTCTTTGGCCAAGAACGAAAAATCCAGCCGTGGGAGGACGACTAGCGACAGTAGGAAGTTAGTACAGATGACTACAACCAGCGGCAAGGCGGCAATCACAAAGGGGGGTAGGCTAGCACTGTGCTTGCCATGCTGAAATTCAGCTGGATCAAAATCGCCGGCAGCTGACGCCTGCATACGAACGGTCTCGTCGATGGCGGGAGACACCTCCGAATTGCGATCATAACCCTCGCCGGCCCTGCGCGCGGCGGCTTCTGCACGGCGGAGCCACCACATGCCGATAACAAAAATGATGATCGAAGCGATGATGCCCAGACCCGGCGCCGCGAAGGTGGTTGTGCCGAAGTACGGCATCGGAATGGCATTGTTGACAGACGGCGTTCCCGGCATTGCCGACATCGTGAACGTGAACGCCCCGAGACCGATGGTCGCCGGCATCAAGCGACGGGGAATGTCCGCGGCCTGGAACATCTCCTTTGCCATGGGGACCAGCACAAAAAAGGCAACAAAGACGCTCACGCCGCCGTAGGTAACCGCTGCCGAAGCCAGCACCACTGAGAGTATCGTGCGGCGTGTTCCCAACCGTTCAGTCAGAAAACGCGCGATAGAGGTGATCGAACCGCTGTCGTCCATCAGCTTGCCGAACAACCCGCCAAGCAGGAACATCGGAAACCACTGCGTAACGAATCGGCCAGCACCGGGCATAAACGTCTGCGTCCAATGAGCGAGAAGCGGCTCACCCGAAATCGCAGCGGCCAGCATGGCAGCCACCGGCGCCACCATGAGTACGCTCCACCCTCGATAGGCAAGCCACATCAAGAGAGCGAGTCCGAGCAGTATCCCGACGAGTCCCATGGTTCAGTCCTCCACCAGCAGCATCTTGAAATCCTCGCGATGACGTCCGAGTTCGTCCGGGAGTACCAAGGGACTTAGGTCAGACATGTGGGCTTCCAAAAAGCAAAGATCTAGGTTGTGTGCGCTGTCGCGGCATCGTCCGTTGCAGCCGACGCCGGCTCGAAACACTGGCGTGGAAGAAGGAAGATCCATGTGACGAGCACAAAAGGCGCGGTAAGCGCAGGGATGGCGAAGGGCGTCAAGGCAACGTTCAGCGCCGCTTGTGCGATGACCGTAAACAGCGTGCCCAGCATGGCGTAGACCGCGACCCGCCAGCTCGGCCGGTAGAACACGGCGCCCAGCGCGATCGCCGTCAGAACCGGGCTGAAACCGAGAAGACCGCCAGTGATCAGCTCGCTTTCGGCGCCGAAAAGATGGGCCGTCAGAACCGCCAGTATCGCACCGGCAAGAGCGAATGCGGCGGCAGCCAATGAGTTCACAGCCAGGCCAGCGAGAAACAGAAGGGCGGCCACACCGTTCGCCTTCAGGAACACCTGCGAGATACTTTGAAGCACACCCTGGAGGAGATCGATCAGCTTGAGTGGGCTGGCTTCGTAGCGTTGAAACGCAACGACAACGTCGCCAGCCGGTAGCGCAGCCCCTGTGAGGCCAGAAAATCCATACGTGGCCAGCAGAAGGAGCCACGTCGTGAGCACGAACGGAAACGTGAGGCTGGATACACCCCAGGGCTTAAGGGCGTTGACGGTCCCAAGCATCGTGATGACCGAAACTGACGCCCCCAATGCCACGTAGACCCACATGAGTGCGTTCGGAGATAGGAATGTAGCCAGCGCAAGTCCGACAAGGACGCCGTTGTATCCATAGAGCCCGGAATGGAGCGACTCGCTATCAGCGTTAAGCCATTGGGCCGTTAAGTTTGCCACGACGACAGCGAGGACGCCGGCAATTGCCACTCGGGGGACGCCGGCTGCGTATGAACCCCAGGCGATCGCGGCCAGAAAGAGAATCCCGGTTAGCGGATTGTTCTGGAACATAACTTGCCCGACGCTGCGCAAATTGATGTCGAGGAACCGTAATAGGCCCGACGACGCAGAGAGGCTTTCCCACTTTGCCAAGATCTTTTCCAATGCTGCCTCCCCGAACGCGTCGACGTCAGCTGTTGGAGATCACCTGTTGGCACCGTCGATCGGCTAGCGCCATAAATAGGGCGGAGGTAGCGCGGCGCCGATGATCTCCTGACGTACCACGCTCCAGAACTCGCGTACTTTGGCTTTCACCTGCGCGGTTTCGCGACCCAACACCTTGAAGATCAGGCCGGCATCATTCGGCAGACGACACGCGCCGAACGCCACGCCCTCGGCAAGGTTCACCTCGGCCCCCGCACGCTCGTGGATCCGGTCTGCCTTGTCCTTGGGGGTGCACAGGACCACGTTGGCGAACACATCAAAGGAATCCATCACACCAGTCTGCCGCATTACATATCGCCGCGGCTCGACTACGAGCTTCTCTGCGAATAAGGAACGGCCATCGGGCCGCGCGCCGGCCGTTGATACCGACAGCACGGTGGCTCCGAAGCACTCGTCCGGATGATGGTGCTTTCGGCCCGGTTGAATGATTTCCGAAAGGAGCAACGTGGCGGACGGAGCGACCGAGATTTGTGTGTCGCTGATAAACCGTGAGTGCCGGTGCGGGATCACGGGTTCGGGAAGAAACTCCAGGTATGCGTCATCGGCAAGCGCGATAGTTTGGCTTTGCGCCGCATAATTAGCGTCCATCGCATGGATCTTGGTTGCCGACTGGGTCGTGAGGTGCACTTGCGCGCGCGGACCAAGGGTGATGTCCAGAGCGAGCCTGTCTCCCTGCAGCAGGCAGCCCGTGGTGGTGATCAAGAACACGTAGGCCAAACCTGGCATTTGTTCGTCGCAATGCAACGCGCGCTGCACCATGTAGGGAACGCGGCGTTCCAAGTCTGCCAGGATCGTTTTGCCAGAGCGGTGCTCGAAACCCAAACGGAGGAAACCCGTCTTGCCCACAGTGCCGCTGCTCATCTGCGGCGGTTCATCCTGGAACGAGGCGAATTCCGGCATCGATGCGCCGAGCGTTTCAGCGCGCGCCCAGTGAGGGAAGGCCGCCGGTATCATGCTGAACGCCGTGCGCGTGGGTTGATATCGAACAGGAACTCCCGCTCGATCAGCGCGACCAATTCCGGAATACCTTCTCCCGTCTTGCAGTTCGTGAACAGGAACGGCTTGCTGCCGCGCATCATCTGCGAGTCCTGCTTCATCACGCCAAGGCTGGCCCCGACGTGGGGGGCCAGATCTGTTTTATTGATCACCAGTATGTCGGAATACGTGATCCCGGGTCCGTTCTTGCGAGGGATCTTATCGCCCGCGGCGACATCGATGACATAAATGAAGTAGTCCACCAGCGCCGGCGAAAAGGTGAGCGTCAAATTATCGCCCCCGCTTTCGATCAGCACGACGTCGGTATCCGGAAAGCGCCGTTCCATATCTTCGACCGCCGCGAGGTTCATGCTTGGGTCTTCGCGCACCGCGGTATGAGGGCAGGCACCTGTCTCCACTCCGAGAATGCGTTCCTGGAGCAGAACACCCTTGAGCGTACGCTGAACGTGCTTGGCGTCTTCGGTCGTCACCACGTCATTGGTGATGATTAGCACCTTGATGCCGAGATCGAGAAAGCGCGGTGTGATGGCTTCCACGATCGCGGTCTTGCCTGACCCGACCGGGCCGCCGATGCCGATGCGCGTGATATTCTTCGACATTCGAAGCTCCCTTCAGCGTCAGTTCATGAACAGGCGCACGTGGGCCCTGGTGTGGATGGCCGCCAGAATTTCCGTCAACGGCGCAAAACCCGCCATATCCGACAGCCGCGCCGTCGCGGCGGCCTCGTACGCCCCTGCAGCTTGTCCGGTAAGCTCGTAAAGAATCTTCTGCGTCTCGATGTGGCTGACTTTCATCAACCGCAAGGCCGCACCGAGGATCGTTGTCGCAACGCCGTACTGATGCACCACAAACGCCTGGCTGGCAGGCAGATCCTGTACGGCAAAGTTGATGGCCAGGGCTATCGGGTAGCAACCGGGCGCAACAGATTTTTCAATGCATTCCCGCCAGGTGCGAAGCAGCGGCGCGCCCACCACCTCCACACCCATCTCGGTGAACTTCTTGCCCATGCGAACCGACATTGTCCGCGCTTCGTCTGAAAGCTTGCGCGCGTATACCTGCGCATCGATCCGGGCGAGGGAATCGACGTCGCCGGCAGTTGCCGCGCGATGGGCGGCGATCAGCGCGATGCAGTCGCCGCGCGCCGCCTGCTCTAACGCGGTGCGCGCAAACGCTCGAAGCGTTGCCGCGTTGGTGACGACACCTTGCTGAATGGCGGATTCCAGGCCGGAAGAAAATGCGAACGCGCCAATGGGAAACATCGAGTCACCAAACTGCAGCATCCGCGAGAGAAGTGCGGCGCTGCGCGACGCCTCGACGCCATCATTCGCGATGGTCATGCGCGGAACCGGCCGTTGTAGGCGATGTTTGTCCCTGAGCGCCCGAGTGGGCATGGACACGCGTCGGTGGATGTCCGTGTACGCGTCCGCTCTCGGACTCGATATCGGCATAACTCTCGTGCGTGTGGGAGTGCACTGGTCCTTCCGCGCCACCGAAAAGCCGCCGTGATTCATGTGGAGCGAGATAGGGAATTACGTCTCGGCCGGGTACGAACTCGTAGCGGATTCCCTCAAAACGGTGCGTATTCATGACGGACGCCATCACCTTGCGATCGACGGTGAGCGGGACATAGACGACTGTGTCCTTGACCAACGCCGGCCAATGCTGATTGCCCATCGCGTGTCCCAGTTCAACGCATGTACGCATTGCCATTTCGGGCGCGAGGCTCATTAGCTTGTCCAGGTGCACGATCATCACGTCACGCAGCTCAATTCGCGCGACAAGTGCCGAGAGCGCCTCGGCATCCCAGAGCAGCACGTCTCCATCGCGGATATGAGTGCCGCGGTCGATTGAGACTGCGATCTCCACACCCTTTGCAGTCGTCTTGCGGAAGCGGCTCTTCTGCGCTTCCCACTGGTCGATCTCCAGCAAGTCAGTGTCCGCGGCAGACAAGCGCTCGGCCCATTCGCGATCGTCGATGTTGCCCAGAACGGTCTTGATGAGGATCATGGCAATCGCCTTAACTGAAGAAATACTTCTGGTTTAGCGAGACCGTCGTCAAGGGCTGCACGGTCGCGTGCTTGCCGTCGACGGTCACGGCGAAAGTTTCCGGACTGACTTCAATTTTCGGGGTCCCGTCATTTCTGACCATGTCGCGCTTGCCGATCTTGCGCACGTTTCGCACCGGCATCACCTGTCGGCGAAGCCCCAGCCGCTCCTTGATCCCGGCAGCATGAGCGACGCCGGATACGAATGTGATGCAATTGGCCGCCAGCGCATCGCCGTAGGCCCCGAACATGGGGCGATAGTAGGTCGGCTGCGGCGTCGGCAGCGACGCGTTTGGATCGCCCATTACTGCCCAGCTTATAAAGCCGTTCTTGATAATGAGCTTGGGCTTCGCGCCGAAGAACGCCGGCTCCCACAGGACGAGGTCGGCGATCTTGCCGACCTCGACCGAACCCAGTATGTCGGCAATACCGTGCGTGATCGCCGGGTTGATGGTGATTTTCGCCACGTAGCGCAGCACCCGAAAATTATCGTTGCCCGGCGCGTCCTCCGGCAGCTTGCCGCGCCCGGTCTTCATCGCATCGGCGGTCTGGATGCAACGCAGCCAACATTCCCCGATGCGTCCCATCGCTTGCGAATCGCTTGAGAACATCGAGATGACGCCGAGGTCCTGAAGGACATTTTCCGCGGCGATGGTTTCAGCGCGGATGCGGCTCTCAGTGAACGCAACATCCGACGGGATGTCGGGGCTGAGGTGGTGGCACACCATGATCATGTCATAGAGCTCCGCCTGCGAATTGATGCCGTAGGGGAGAGTGGGATTGGTCGAAGATGGCAAGACGTTGGGAAGGCCCGCGATCTTGATGATATCAGGCGCGTGGCCGCCGCCAGACCCTTCGGTGTGAAACGAATGGACTGTCCGACCCTCAAACGCCTCGATCGAATCGTCGACGAAGCCGGATTCGTTCAGCGTGTCGGTATGGATGCACACTTGCGTGTCCGTCTCGTCTGCGACGGTCAACGCGGATCGAAGCACCGCCGGGGTGGTGCCCCAGTCTTCGTGACATTTCACGCCAACCGCGCCCGCCTCGATCTGTTCAAGCAGCGCCGCTTTGCCGTGTCCGTGCCCCTTGCCGAGAATGCCGACGTTGAGCGGCCAGTTCTCGAACGCGCGCAACATCATGCGGATGTTTCCGGGACCCGACGTGACCGTCGTCGCGTAGGATCCGTCCGAAGGACCGGTACCGCCACCGATCAATGTCGTCGTGCCGTTTGAGAGCGCCGCCTGCGCCTGCTGCGGAGAAATGAAATGAATGTGTGTGTCGATCCCGGCGGCCGTCAGGATCAGATGTGAGCCCGAGATCGCATCGGTGGCGAGACCAATCTCCAGACCAGGCGTCACGCGATCCATCGTCTGCGGATTGCCGGCCTTGCCGATCGCGCTGATACGGCCGTCTCTGATCCCCACATCCGCTTTCACCACGCCCAGCACCGCGTCGATGACGGTCACGTTGGTGATCACGAGGTCAGGAGCGCCGCCCGCCCGCGTCACCTGATTGTCCATGCCCATGCCCTCACGCATGCTCTTGCCACCGCCGAAGACGAGCTCGTCGCCGTAGCCGCCGCGTAAATCGCGCTCTATTTCGACGAACAAGCCCGTATCGCCCAAGCGGATGCGGTCACCGGTCGTCGGACCAAAGAGGCCGACATATTCTTGCCGAGACATGGTAGGCATGCAGGCCCTCGTTCAAGATTTGCCTTTCGACATGACGTCACGCCTTATATCGAGCGGAAGCCTCGCTTCGCCGCCTGCGCCACCGCCCTGGATTTGACCGTGGCGGCGTCCTGGCCTGCGGTGGGACCGTCGACGAGATTGTTGAAGCCATAGACGGCGCGTTTGCCGCCGTAGGGAACGAGTTGAACCTCGCGTTCGTCACCGGGCTCGAACCGCGTTGCCGTCGATGACGGAATGTTCAGGCGCAGCCCGAAGGCCGCTGCGCGATCGAATTCCAGTGCACGATTGACTTCGAAAAAATGGAAGTGCGATCCGACCTGTATCGGGCGGTCACCTGCATTGCGCACTTTAAGCGTCGTCACCGGGCGATCGGCATCGAATGTGATCGCCGCTGAATTGCATACGTACCCGCCGACCGGCACGTCCTTTGTCGCCGGATCGACATTTGCAGCAACGGCGGGGCCCACTTTCGGACCAGCCATGTTAGCCTCCTGTCAGGTACTCACTGGATTGGCGTGTGCACCGTCACCAGGCGGCTGCCGTCGGTGAACACCGCCTCGATCTGCACCATCGGAACAAGATCGGCGACGCCATCCATCACATCAGCCTTGGTTAGGGCGGTACGCGCCTCCTTGGTTACGTCTTCGATTGTCTTCCCGGCACGCGCGCCATCAAGGGCGACCGCTGAGATGACAGCGACGGCTTCGGGATAATTGAGCTTGAGGCCCTTGGCTCTTCGCTTTAACGCGACATCTGCCATCATGTAGACGAGCAGCTTGTCGAACTCTCTAGGAGTGAGCTGCATGCAATCCTCCGGGCCCTGCCTGGCTTGCTTTACTTGGAGCTAATCGGCCGACGATTCCATGGAACGGTCGTCAGAACCTCTGCGTAACGACAGCCATTCGACATTAGGTGCCCCACAACCAGACGTGTCAATCAGGGTTCTCCCCCAGCGTTCCATAGGAATCGCCCTGATAGACCAACTATCACGGGCGGACGTATCGTTTGGTGTATCCGCGCGAAAGGTCTTTGGCTCCAATGCCATCTTGAAAAGTGCGCAATGACTGGAGCCGTCCTGAACGTCGTGTCCTTCCTGTTTCTCGGCTTCTTCCTCGGGATGCGGCATGCGACCGACGCCGACCATGTGGTCGCCATTGCGACAATCGTCAGCCGCGAGCGCAGCGTAGTGGGCTCGGCGCTGATCGGCGCCGCCTGGGGTGTCGGGCACACCGTCACCGTCATGGCGATCGGCGCGGCAATCATCGTGTTCGGGGTCGTCATTCCGCCGCGGCTCGGCATGTCGATGGAATTTGCCGTCGGCATCATGCTGGTCCTGCTCGGCGTTCTCACTTTGACGGGGATAGGCCGCGCGGGCGGCGCGGCCTATGCGCATGCCGGCGTTCCCGGCGTACATGAGTTCGACGTCCACGATCACCTCCATGCGCACGGCGACTACTTGCACCGGCATCCGCACGGTCATGGCCCCGGCACCCACGGGCACGCCGACGAGCATACGCCGCTGGCGCGGCTTGACCGCAGCGTACTCGGCCGGATCGCGCTCTATGACTGGCTGCGGCCCTTCGTGGTCGGCCTCGTGCACGGCCTGGCAGGGTCGGCCGCCGTCGCACTGATGATCCTGTCTATCATCCGCGAACCAATGGCCGCGCTCGGCTACCTGCTGCTGTTCGGGCTCGGCACGATCGTCGGAATGATGCTGATCACGCTGATCCTGTCCGCGCCGTTTGCGTTCACGGCTGTCAATCTGCCGAAATTCAATTGGCGGCTCCGCGTGGCATCGGGCCTGGTCAGCTTCGCCTTCGGGGCGGTCCAGATCTACGACATCGGCTTTGCCGAGGGCGGCCTGTTCACCGACGCGCCGACCTGGGAACCCCATTGACCCCCCTGCGCATATCGCAGGCGGCGGCATTTGCCTTTCAGGGTAATTCCTCGCCTCAGTAAGGTGATCGTCCGATGTCGCGCGGTGCGGTGGTAGCGCAGTTTCGGGGAAACATCGTCGGTACGGCGTGAAGACGCGCGTGCAGGTGTACGACCGCGATAACCTCTCGTTGGCAAGAACGCCGACGCCATCGCGCAGTAACTGAGCGACTAACTAGTCTCAATTGCATCCCGGTGCAAACCGCAGTGTATTGGTCATGACTGAACTTGATGCGTCGTCAGGTCGCGCTGAGGATCATAGCGCGAGCAAGATCGGTGTGGTTGGCCGACAGCTGCCGTTCCTGGCAATACTCGCGCTGGCGATCGGGGGCGTGGCTTATACCAACATTTCGCAGCGGCCTCTCGTCGGCTATTGGGAGTTTTTGGCCATCGCGATGGGCATCGTATGCGTCGTTACCCAATGGTCGGAGCTTGAGGACAAGCAAGCCCGCTTTCGACTGATGTGGACTCAAGCGCTGCATTGGCTGGCTGTTCTCGTGACGATGAACATCATGCTGTTTTCGGGAGTGCAGCAGCTGCTGCCTACGCTGGCCACCAGTCTCGTCCTTCTCATGCTACTGGCGTTAGGTACGTTCCTCGCCGGTGTCCACCTGCGGTCGCTTCAAATCGGCTTTCTCGGCGTTGCATTGGCGCTGGCGGTTCCGGCGATCTCGTGGGTCAAGCAATCCGCACTGTTTTTGATTCTGGCTGTGGTATTCTTTGTCGGGCTCGCCATGGCGTTCTGGTCATATTGGGGCGACACGCATCCAGCTGAACCCCGAGCGCCGACGGCCGGATTTCCCGATCAGGCAAAGGCCATGACGGGAGGGAGCCCCAATGATTAGGGCAGAGAAATGGTCATGAAGCGCCTCATTGCGGTAGCCGGTGTAGGGATCGTCGTTATATGCACGGCGTTTGCCGCTGCCGCGAAACCCGGCGCTTCCACTGAGCGTAATCTGAGATTGGTCACCGATGCGGTCATGGACGATGTCCGTACCGCGGCCGTGGGCGATACTTCTGCCAAGAATGCCAGCCCGGAAAGGTCGCATGGAGTCCGCAGCCGACGGCGGCCGCACATGACTGCGTTGCCGCGAGGGAAGAGCGAGCGAAATATTCGGCTGCGCCAGCAACAACAGAAATCCAACTGATCGGTAGGTCAGGTTTATCGGCTTCCGGGAGGAAGCGCCCCGGCGGATCGTCCGGGATCAGGGAGGAACAAGACCATGTCGGATTATGATCGAAATGCAGGCGCGCCCGGTCTTCCCACCGACAGTGCCGTCGCGATCGACGCCGGCCTGCGCGCTTACATGCTGCGCGTGTACAACTACATGGCCTCGGGTGTTGGCCTCACCGGCGTTGTCGCGTTTTTTACCTATCAGTTCACCGGCCCTGAATTACTTCAGAATCCGCTGATGTGGGTGTTCATACTGGCGCCGCTCGGGCTGGTGTTTTTTATCAGCGCCCGGATCAACAAATTGTCAGTGGAAGCTGCGCGAGCATTGTTCTTCCTCTATGCGGCCCTGGTCGGGATTTCATTGTCGACCATTTTTCACATCTACACGCAATCTTCGATCACGCGAGTGTTCTTTATCTCGGCGGCGGCCTTCGGCGCGCTCAGCATCTGGGGCTACACCACCCAGCGAAACCTGTCGGGATTCGGAACGTTCCTGTTCATGGGTCTGATCGGCATCATCATCGCGAGCCTGGTCAATCTGTTCATGAGATCGAGCGGGCTGGACTGGATGATTTCCATCATCGGCGTCGGCGTCTTTGCGGGTCTTACGGCCTACGATACCCAGCGGATCAAAGGCATGTACGACCGCGGCGATGACGCCACTTCTGAAGGCCGTAAGGCTGTGATGGGCGCGCTTTCGCTCTACCTCAACTTTATCAACCTTTTCATGATGCTGCTGCGTCTGATGGGCGGGCGACGCTAAAGCACGCAGTTTCCGAAGCGCGGAGCGAGTGGAGGCGGGGAGAGCAATCGGGAATAATGAAAACAGGGAAGGAGAAGTCCCATGTGCGATTCTTGTTCGCAAGTAGGTCCCAGCCGTCGGTCGCTGTTGCTACGGTGCGCTGCACTCGCAACGATTCCTCTCGTCGGGCGTGTTGCTCGCGCACAGCCCGTATCGGCCGCCGACACGCCTGATGCAGCGTTGAAACTATTGACCGAGGGCAATGAGCGCTATGTGGCGAACCAGGCGCGCGAACGGGAATTCTCTGCCGGACGCGCGAGCCGCGCACTTGGTCAGGCTCCCTTTGCAGCAATTTTAGGCTGCGCAGATTCTCGGATCGCACCCGAGCTGGCTTTTGATCAAGGACCAGGAGATTTGTTTGTCGTTCGCGTTGCCGGCAATTTCGTAACAACCGAGGGTCTTGCGAGCTTGGAGTTCGGCGCTGCAGTGCTTGGCACCAAGTTGATTGTGGTTCTCGGCCACAGCAGTTGTGGCGCGGTCAATGCCACCGTAGCGGCACTTCAGAAAGGCAACGAGTTGCCCGGCCACATTGCGGATCTGGTGCGGGCCATGAAACCGGGTATTGAAGGGGAAATGAAGCAAGCCGGCCCGGATCTTGAGCAGCGCGCGGTTGTCGCGAATGTACGCCATAACGTAAAGCGACTGGAACAGGCAACTCCGATTCTGGCGGAGATGGTGGCCAAGAAGAAGCTCGGCGTGGTGGGTGCTGTATATGATCTTCCCACAGGGAAGGTTGCCTTGGTTTAGTTTCGGATATCTGAAGTGTTTGCCCCGATCAGCTGATCGACATGGTCGAGTTGTTCGGTGCCGAAGCCCACCGCTGGTGCAAATCATTCCTTCCTGGTACCTGTCATCGAAGTGTGAGATTCGCTACGCCCAACGCCAAATTGAGCCCGATCTGGCCTTCGACCGACAACGGCTGCAGCGTGATCGTGCGGCGGGATCCGCCGATCAGCACCTTGGCGCCCAGACCCAGACCTAGGGCAACGTTGCCGCTGACACCTACGTAATTTCCTCTGAGCGTGCCTTGGCCGATCTGGCTGTTTCGCGCAAAGACAGCCCAGAACAGCGTTCCGCCTCTTGTCACGCCGATATCGACGCCAAGGCGCCTGATCGTGCCAGTGTAGGTATATCGCTGGTCCGTCGCGCTCGCTATGAAAACACATCGCATATCTTGACGCGAGCCGAGGACCAGCCCAACTCTGGGGTCGGTGTTGCATGTCAAGCCGCCGACTCGAAAAGGGGGGCGCGCTTGCGCAGGTGCCGAGCCGAGAAGAACGGCCAGGAATACACATACGATCGCCGGCGCACGAATGCTGGACATCGCCGCCGCTGCCAACAAACCCGGACGACCGATTGTGGAGATGGACCGAAAAGTGAAACCGCGCGCCGTGTCCTGTCGTCCGCAATCAACCCGCATGATGGTGTACTCACGGGAATCGCAAAAGGAACCGCCCAAAAGGCGACCTGCCAAATAATGCCGATGTCTTGCGCGCGAGTTGATAGGAAGAAACCCTGGCTTGCCCGGATGAATACCCCGATTGATAGACAAGGCGATTTGAATTTGGATGAGCGTTGGTTCGATGCGCCTCGATACAAAGGTGCTGGATAACCTGAAGCGTTGCAAAGAGCCAAGCGACTTCACCTGACAAATGTTGCGGCTTCAGCAGCGCACGAAAAATGCCTCCGAACGAAGGAGAAACTTATGGCTCCAATGAGTCGCCGTGCGATGCTCACGAATATCCTGCCCGGTGCCGTCGTTGCTATTGCCGGCGTCGGGACGATCGGTTGGGCTGTCGCGCCGGAAGTCGCGGATGCTATGCCATTGGCCATCGCCAAGGGAAATCAAGTCAAGGTCGATGACCTGGTAGTGAAGGCCCAAGTGGTCGTTGTTAATCCGAGCCGTCGTCGCGGTCGTCGTCGCCGGCGTTGGGTCTGCTGGTGGCACAGGGGACGCCGCCGCTGCGGCTGGCGGTGGGTGTAGTCGCCGTCTTCCTCGCGATAGTTTCCGTCACGTCGGGTGGCTAGAATCGCCGGCAGGGTGGCGAAGCGGGCGCGCCGCGGCGCGTCTGCTTGTTGCCGATAGCCGAGATGAGGCGTTCGGCGATGCTGCGCGCCATTTTACCGCGCGAATACCGCTGCACCTAGCGCGATGGTCACGATAAGCAACGACACGCCGGCGGCCGGCCACTGACGAAGAACTCTGTCCGTTCGTTCCAGCGTCTTGCCCCATGAGATTGCCAGCTGCATTCCGCCATCCAGTGCCACAATGATGTCTCCCTTGGGAATGCGTGGCATCGAACGCCACCAACGCCACAGCGCAATCGCCAGTACGGCACCTAGCAGAACGGGCCAAAGCGCTTTCCATAGCACCGCGGGAGAAAGCGGGTCAGGCAGCGTCCCGCTCGGGACCGTCAGATACAGCGTCCACGGCACGACGAGCGAAACCACCGCGGTCGCCAGCCACGGCCAGACAAGTCCTGCGGGTGCTATCGCTTGCGGGTCTTGCGATGCCGACTTCGCAAGGCCGCGCAGGAACTGCAACATCAGCAGCGTCGTGCCGACCGCAGACAGCGTCGCAATCGTGCTCGCGGTGCTGTCTCCCAGCAGTTCATCGGCAACGAACTTCGCCAATGCGCCTCCCGTGAGCGGGAGTCCGCCGAGGCCCACCGCGATGATCGCCACGGGCAGCAGCATCGGCCATAGCCGCCGGCTGCCGGTCGCGGCGATCACGCCCACGGACAGGAACAACGCGCCTTTCACCAGGACATGGTGGGAGGCATAGAAGGCCGCTGCCAGTGCAGCGCGGCCGTCCCCTGCAAGCATTCCCATGCCAATGACCGCGATGATGAATCCCATCTGGCTCACGCTCGAATACGCCAGCACGACCCGGGGATCGCGTTGGGTGATTCCGATCACGACACCGTAGAGCGCGGCAAAAAGCCCTGCGGCTGCGAGTGCCGTGCCCCAATCGGGCAGAGCGGTTTCGAGCGGTAAAAGCCGGATCATTCCAAGGATGCTTGCCTTGACGGCTGCACCACTCAGCACAGCGGCAGCCGGCGTCGGCGCCGCCGAATATGCCAGCGGCATCCAGAAGTGAAATGGTACGAGGCCTGCCTTCATGCCGAGGCCCGCTATCAACAGGGCAAGTATCAGATCGCGCTGAGGCGACGTCGGCAGCGCTGCCGCGGCGTCGCGGATCAACAGGCTATCACCCGGGATCTGCGAGGCCAGTAGCACGAAGGCCATTAGCAGCAGGGTTTCGGCTAGCAGGGCGAGCCCGATATAGACCGCGCCGGCGCGCCATGCGCGGGATGTTTCGTGATAGATGACGAGGCCGCAGGCTCCGAGCGTGAGCAGCGCGAGAAGAAAATAGAAGCCCACCATGTCGGCAGCAAGAAATACGCCGAGGCAGCCAGTGAGCGTCATCAACCAGCACACCACGAACCGTCCCCGGTTGGGTCGATCCTGCAGATATTGCGAAGCATAAACTCCTGATGCGATCCACAACAGCGCGGCAACGCCCAGCAGCATGGCTCCAGGACGGTCGAGGGCGAAAGTCAAATGGAGGCGCGTCGAACCTATTGCCAGCGAGGAATCAGAGGCGACAACGAACACCGCGGCCAGCGCCGGGATCGGGGCGAATGCCAGCAGAGAAGGCATCCGGTCGAGCGCCCGCGGCCAAAGGCATGCCAGGAGCATGCCGAGCGGCACGACGAAGGCGCTGGCCAGCAGTGTACTTTCTCCAATCATCGCGGCCTACCCATCATTGGATCCGGGCGCCCAACCCCGAAGATATCGGCAGGGCCGAGCGCGACCAGACCCAGCAACAGCGATGTCAGCGCCAACGCCAGCGCCGCTGCTTCCTGATATCTCGGCACGACGATGCGGAGCTCGAGAGGCGCATTCGGCGGCGCAACGGCGCGCGACAGAACGATGAACATATAGGCGCTTGTGAAGAGGCCTCCCGTGAGCATCACGATCGCCCACCACCATTGACCGGTCGCGACCGCCGCCTCGAGCAGCAGCCATTTCGCCAGAAAGCCGCCACTCGGCGGTAACCCGATCAGGGACACGCCACCGAGTGCGAATGCGAAGATCGTCATGGGAATCGCCCGTGCGATCCCTCCAAGCTCGGCAATGCGATCATGTCCAAGCACCGCGTAGATAAGTCCAGCGGCCATGAACATGGCCGCCTTCGCTGTCGCGTGCGATATCGCCTGAAGCATGCCGCCGGTCAAAGCGCCGCCGCCCTGTAGCTGCGCCGACACCGTGTCGAAGGCGAGTGGAAACATCAGGAACAGGTAGCCGATCTGCGCGACCGTCGAATAGGCGATCAGAAGCTTGAGCCGCTGCTGTCGCAGTGCGACGACGCTTCCGAATACAATTGCCGCCGCCCCCAACCCACCGAACAGTTGCGCGCCGGCGGGACCGAGCATTCCGGGCATGGCATCGAACCAGAGCCGCACGACGATGAAGAACGACCCCTTCACCACCACCGCCGACAGAACCGCGCTGGCGGCCGCCGGCGCACCGGCATGGGCTGGCGGAAGCCATAGATGCAGTGGAAAGAGAGCGGTCTTGGCGAAGAGTCCGATGGTCATCAGCGTGGCGGCAACAAGTGTCGCGGGTTCCATATGAACCCGGCGGGAGAGCAGGGCGATGTCGAGCGTCGCATAGCTGCCGTAGAGCAAGGCTGTTCCGACCAGGTAGAGAATCGAGCCGAGCAGGGCGAAGAGCAGGTATCGGAGCGCGGCCTGCAATGTCTCCGCTCGGCCATCGAGACAGACCAGCGGTACCGCGGCGAAGGTGAGGAGCTCGATCGCGACGTATAACGTGAACAGGTCTCCGCCCAGGAAGACCACATTCATTGCGCCCCAGACCGCCATCAGCAGGATCCAGAACGAGAACGGTGCGCGGGCTTCGACGGACCCTGCACGGGTGCCGAAGTCCGCGTGTGCAAAGACGGCAACCGCGCAGATCACGATCGCCATTGTCACCATCATTGCTGCCGAAAGTCCGTCGGCGCGCAACGCAATCCCGAGCGGAGGTTTCCAATCTCCGATGATGTAGATCAGTTGGTGGCCGCTCTGCCACACGTCGGCGAAAATGATGGTTGCAAGGAAGAAGCCGGAGGGCAGCAGAACGGAAGCAATCCGTTCAGCGTACCGCCCGCCGAGGACGAACGACAACAGAACGCCCGCGGCCGGCAATACGATTGCCAGAACAAGAAGAGCTCCATCTGTCGTTGTCGCATCGGGCAAGACGTTTGCGTCCGGCATCAGGAGTTGCCTCTGTCCGTATTTGTACCTCCGGGATTATCGGCGTTGAGCGTGGATCGGCCGGTTTCCTGCAAAAGTCGCAGCACCAGGGCGATAGCCATCGCGGTTGCCGCGAAGGCAACAACGATCGCGGTAATGACCATCGCCTGAGGGACGGGATCGCCCCCGAGACCGGAAGCTGCGGCCCTCCTGGATACGACGCCGAACACCAGAAACACGCCGCTTCCCAGCAGGTTGAATGCCAGTATCTTGCGTAGCGGCTCTGGATTTGTGACGAGCCCGTACAATCCAAAGCCCGCCAGCGCTGCGCCACATAACCCGAACAACGTTGCAGTGTTCATTGCTGTTGCACCCGTTCCGGCGGGCCTGCGGCGAGCAGGCCCAGTGCCACACCGATTGAAAGCGTCAAGGCGACTTCCACCGCGACAATCAACGGTTTGGCGTAGCCCGATGGATAAGCAAGAAAGGCATTCGCCAGCACCATCCCGGCGAGCCCGATGGCAAGGAAGATCACCGGTCCGACGACGAGCAGCAGGCGTAACCAGGTCTGGCTGATCGAAGGTACACTCTTCAGGCCTGCGATCATGACAAGGAGCCACATCGCGGCCAGGACCGTACCACCTTGAAAGGCGCCGCCCGGTTCTTTCGCGCCGACCCAGCACATATAGATTGCCACCACGATTCCCACCGGTGGCAGAAGCTGGGCAAGAAAAGTCAGCGTGCTGCTTCGTTGTGCGTAGAGACGCAGCCCCGGTACTCCGCCCCAGACGCTATCCGGCGCCAGCGACCAGACGCCGAGCAAAGCGAGTATCAAGACCACTTTCTCGAGCAGCGTGTCGAGCGCCCGGTAGACGAACAGAACGCCGGCGACTGGATTGCCGAGGCCACTCTGCGCCAAGTTCTCCATCACCATCGGGGCGAGGGTAGGAATAGCCTCGGGCGGGGACAGGATGGCGGTTGCAAGGCCTGCCGCGACGAGCGCACACAATACGCCCGCCGCAAAGCGCACCGGCAGGCTGGCCCGGGTGTCGTTGCCCTTGGCAAGGCGCAAGCGTGCGACTGCACCGAGCATCAACATGCCGGTCATTCCACCGCCGATCGCCGCCTCCGTCAGCGCGACATCGGCCGCAGAGAGCCTGACCCAGGCGATGGCCAACAGCAATCCGTAGACGACGAAGGCGATAACGGCTGCGAACGCTTCGCGTGCTGTAATCGTCCAAACCCCGATCCCCAGGATCAGGACGGCAAGACCGATATCGAAAACCGACAAGATGGTCATCCCTGTGGTCCGCGTTGTCGAACCGCGCCTGCAATGAGTTGTGTAACAATCGCGCCGGACAATTGGACCAGCAGCCAGATGCTCACCAGCTTCAACGCGCCGAACAGTCCGTTCGCTTGTGGCAACAGGCCCAGAACGACAAGGCCAAGGCCGAGATTATCCACCTTGGTCAGGGCGTGCAGGCGCGTCAGCGAGTCCGGAAAGCGGATCAAACCGACCGTCCCTGCCAAAAAGAAGAACGCCCCCGCCGAGACGGCGCAAACAGTGAGGATGTCAAGCGCGACGTTCATTCGCCGCTCGTTGCCTTCGAGACCTCGATTTCCTGGTCTGACGCGCTTCTAACGAACGCTACGGCCGCGAATGCGGCGAACAGCGCCAACAGCAATGCAACGTCGACGATCGGCGGTGTCTCGGTCGCCGGGGCCAGCAGAAGAAGTATGGCGACACCACCCGTGCCCAACAGTTGCGCCGCCATCGTCTGGTCAACCTCGGCGGGGCGCCGAAGGATCACGACCAAACCGAGCGCCACCATCGTCAATACGAAACCCGCGGCTCCGAACAGGAAGCTAGCCATTGCGCTGCGCTCCTCCGAGTGCCTGGATGCACAGGGCTTCCTCCGCAGCCAGCTGCTCGACTACCGGCTGCGTTACATCGAGACAATGAATGGTTAGGCCATTGCCTTCCGCTGGTCCGCACGGGAGTGTGCCTGGCAGCAAGCTCGTGATTGCGCAAAACGCATCTCTCTTCGTGCCCGGCGGGAGGTGCGTTTGATAGACCACGAAGCCCGGCCGGAGCGACAGCCGAGGATCAAGCGCGCGCATCGCGACGCCTGTTCCGGCGACAATCGATTGACACAGAAAGTGCAGCGCGAATTTGCCGAGCCTGATCGGATGCAAGTTCCATTCTTGCGCCGGCATCAGGCGCAGGCTTGCCCAGGTTGCCGCAACACCAGCAACCAACCCGGCCGCCAGATCGCCAGCATCGGCGCCGGTCAGCACCAGCCAGAAACAAAAAAAGCCGGCAGCGCGGGAAATCGCACTTCCAGGCGTGCCTCGACCGTGCACGGGCGGCTCCGCGGGCCTGCTTTGCTCCTCCGATGAGTTCATAACCCTACTGACCTCCATACTGCTCGATCCGGCAACGGTGCTTCGCACACCCACCGACGTATCGACACCAAATCACCTGGTGAGGATCAGGAGGCAGCTCTCAGTTGCAGTTGCCTTATGAAGAGGCATGCAACCGAGCGCTCACAAAAGCCAGGCTAGTTGGGCAGACTCGGCCTTGGTGTAGGCGTCAGCCAGTGAAAAGCGTTTGTCATTCGGCTATGGCCCGGAGTAAAGCCAGATCGGTTGCAGCTTTAACCGAGCTGCAGCCGCATCACGACACGGCATCAGGGACGGATTCCCATTCGCCTCGCGCAATCGCGATAGGCCGAAACACCCCTGGCGTTTCTCTCTGCAGTTGCACCAGTGCTAGCTATATTGACAGCCGCTGCCGCCTCATTGGCTTGTCTGAAGCATTCTGCGCGTGCCGCATTGGCCGACTGCTTCTGCGCCGCCGCTTCGGAAATTGACAATGCGAGTAGTGCGGGAACAAGCAGGGCAAATGAGAAACGTACGTTCGGGATCTGCATCATCGCCTCCTTTTTAGAGTGTCGGAAGAATGCATGGTTAGAGCGAACCACGATATCGGGTGATTACCTAGGTGAAGATGAGGAATCACCCTTGCCGAAAAGCGATAGTTGCATTGGCTTGGTTGGATCGATCCAGTCGAATGCAAATCATGGGCCGGTCCCTTGCGAGGGAGCCGGCCCATGACTTCGATCTTTGCGAATTTGACTTGATGGAGCTACAGAAACTGTGAATGGGACGTGACGCGCCGCTCCATGCGGTGTTCGGAGACGAAATCGCAATGCGCCTCATGCATCAGCAGAAGCGTTGTCCTGCGACAAACCAGCCGCCTAACTGCGACTGCGGACGCACCGTGCCGCCTCTTCCGCTGATAGACGCGCGACATTGCTTCTTGGTCTGGTACATGCAACTCGTGGCTCCCTTGATTCTGGAGCACCACTGGTTTCCCTGAGCTTCTGCCGGCGTGGCGAAGGCTATCATGCCCGCCGTCAATGCGATTGAAGTGGCTGCGACGATCAATGGTGTTGCGCCCAGCAGCAGGGCAAATGTAAATCGCGCGTTCGAGTTCCGCATCATCGCCTCGGTTTTGGATTTTCGCACGATGCGCGTTTGGAACGCGCCACGATATCGGGTGGATCACCTAGCTGATGATTAGGAATCCCTTATCGGGCGATATGGTTCCGAAGTTGAAAGAAGGGTTTTCTATGAAGGATCGGTACGATCCGGCGCGGATCTGCATTTACACGATTATGCTGGCGTCGACGAAGGAGCTGAGGTTCCTTCGGCTCCCCTGAACCAGGTAACATACAATGTGGGCAGAAAGATCAGCGTTAGAATCGTAGCGACCAACAAGCCTCCCATGATCGCAAAGGCCATTGGTCCCCAGAACACCGTCGGAGCGATCGGTATCATGCCGAGAACGGTGGACACAGCGGTCAGCATGATCGGGCGGAAACGGGAACTGCTGGCGTCGACGGCGGCTTCCCAGACATTTTTTCCCTGAGAACGCTCCGCCTCGATCTGGCCGATCAGGATCACCGCATTCTTGGTGATCATGCCCAATAGCGCGAGGATGCCGAGAATGGCCACGAAGCCCAGCGGCCTGCCAGACAGCAGGAGCGCCGCGACGACGCCGATCAGGCCGAGGGGCGCTACGCTAAGCACCAGAAACAATCGCTGGAAGCTCTGTAGCTGCACCATGAGGACGGTGAGCATGATCAGCAACATGACTGGAACGACGGCGATGACGGAAGCCTGCGATTTCGTGCTCTCCTCCACGGTGCCGCCCACTACGATGTTGTACGATGCCGGAAGGGTCTTTCTCAGGGCCTCGACCGCGCCGGAAAGTGAGCTCACCACTGTTTCCGGTAGGGCGCCAGCGATGATGTCGGCTTGCACCGTCAGGGTCGGAACGCGGTCTCGCCGCCAGATCAAGGGATACTCTTGCCCGTATTCGAAGGTCGCGAACTGACTGAGCGGAACCGTTCGCCCGCCCGGCAGTGGCACTTGCACGGTGCGCAGAGTATCAAGCGAGACGCGCTGTTCATCGGTCGCACGTGCGATGACATCGACCAGATAGATATCGTCGCGCACCTGGGTGACGGAGGTGCCGGATATGACGGTATTCAGAACGCTGGCCAGTGCCTGCGAGCTGAGACCCAGCAGGCGCGCCTCATCCTGGTCGACGCGAATGCGCACCTGGCGGGCGGGCTCTATCCAGTCGAAATTGACCTTTTCGGCTTTGGGATTGGTTGCAATGATCTGGGCGACCTTGAGCGCGATTTCGCGCACCTGACCTACGTCAGGTCCGCTGACACGATACTGCACTGGCCATCCGACCGGAGGCCCAAGTTCAAGCGGCGATACCCGCGAAATTGCGCTTGGAAACTCTTCGGACAGGATCTTTTCCAGCTTCACGCGCAGGCGTTCGCGTGCCGCAACGTCCTTTGCAACAATGACGGCTTGGCTGAAGAAGTTGTTCGGCAATTGAACGTTGAGGGGCAGGTAGAAGCGAATGGCGCCGCGACCCACATAGGTGCTCCAGCGCGCCACATCCGGATCGCCCTTCAAAGCAGCATCGAGGCGTTGCGCGGCGGTTTCGCTGGCATAGATCGATGCATTCTGCGGCAGGCTGAGGTCAACCAGCAGCTCCGGACGGTCCGACGACGGAAAGAACTGCCGTGGGATGAGAGGAAGCGCGAGAAAAGATGCCGCGAAGAGGGCCAAGGAAACGAAGATCGTCAGCCATTTCGCGCGCATGGCGAAGGTGAGGAAATTCCGATACCACCGAAAAACCCTGCCGGGCTCGGCGCTCGCCGCGGCCCTCGGCGGCTTGAGAATGACGACACCTAGCAGCGGCGCAAAGATCACCGCAACGAACCAGGACACGATCAGCGCGATGCTGACCACCGCGAACAGCGAGAACGTGTATTCTCCGGCCGAACTGGCCGCAAAGCCGACGGGAACGAAGCCGGCGATGGTCACCAGCGTTCCCGCGAGCATGGCAAACGCATAGGTCCGGAACGCATATGTCGCGGCCTCGACCTTGTCGTCGCCTGCCGCGAGGCGATTGAGCGTGGCATCAGTCGTCGTCATCGCGTCGTCGACGAGAAGTGCGAGGGCGATGATCAGCGCGCCGAGGGATATGCGCTGCATATCGATGCCCGCCAATTGCATGATCGGAAAGACGATGGCCAGCGTCAAGGGAATGGAAAGCGCGATGATCAGGCCGGGTCGGACGCCGAGGCTGATGAAACTGACGACGAGAATAATGGCGATCGCCTGCAGCAGCGAGGTCATGAACTCCGAGATGGCGCCGTCGACGGTGACGGCCTGGTCCGCAATGAGTTTCGGCTCGATGCCGATAGGCAAGTCCGCGGTAACCGTCGCCATCAGTTTCTTGATGTTTGCGCCGAGGGCAAGAATGTCACCGCCGTCCCGCATCGCGATCGCAAGCCCGATGGCCGGTTCGCCATTGACTCGAAATTGCGGCTGTGGCGGGTCGGAATAATCACGCCGTATTTGCGCGATATCGCTGAGGCGGAGCACGCGTCCGCCCGCGACGAAATTGGTGTTCGCGACATCCTGTTCCGACGCGAATGCGCCTGAAACCCGCAGCGAAAGACTTTCATTGCCGGTTTGAATCGTGCCGGCCGGGCGTACGATGTTCTGCGCTTGCAGTGCCGCAATCAGTGCAGAGCGGTCGATCCCCAGGCTGGCAAGTTCCTTCATCGAGAATTCGACGAAGATTCTCTCGTCCTGCGCCCCCAACACTTCGATTTTCGATACGTCAGGCACCAGGAGCAGCTTCGAGCGGATATCCTCGACGCGATCACGCAGTTCGCGATGCGTGAAGCCGTCGCTCGTAAAGCCGTAGATGATCCCGAACGTATCGCCGAAATCGTCGTTGAAGCCGGGTCCAACGATTCCAGCCGGAAGGGTGGCGCGGATATCTCCGACATTCTTGCGAACCTGATACCAGGTGTCGGAAACCTCCTTTGCGTTCGCGCTGCCCTTCAGGTTGACAAAGATCGTCGTAACGCCAGCACGGGTAAAGCTGCGCAGAAAATCCAGGTGAGGCGTTTCCTGCAGTTTGCGCTCGAGCCGCTCGGTTACCTGTTTGAGCGTCTCTTCGATGGTCGCTCCCGGCCAGGCGGCCTGTACGACCATGGTCTTGATGATGAAGGTAGGGTCTTCGCTGCGGCCAAGCCGGTAATAGGACAACACGCCGGCGATGACGGCGACGATCATGATGTAGGCGACGAGCGAGCGGTGTTTGAGCGCCCATTCGGACAGATTGATCATGGCTCTGACCCGAGCAGGCGAATCTTCTGGCCCGGGTGAAGGGCCTGGACGCCCGCTGTGACCACGACTTCGCCGGTATCCAACCCCTGCGAGACCACCACCCGCGCCTGGTCGAAGCGCAAGACGTCGACGTTTCGGATTGAAACCGTCTTGGTCGAAGGATCGACAATCCATACCGCCGGTCGCTGATTGATCTTCGTTAATGCCGTTGCCGGGATGTCGATGATCGGCACGGAATCGGTTTGCAGGCGCCCGACGACGGTTGCCCCAAGCCGCATGGCTGCCGGAGGATCAGTCAGGCCGACCTTGACCTCGAAGGTCCGGGTGACAGGATTGGCTTGCGCGGCGACCTCGCGGATTCGCCCGGGCGCAGTCACTGCCGGATCGTCCGTCAGGCTGACGGTGATCTGGGGATCACTGGGTGCCGATCGAAGCAACTGGGCCGGAACGTCGAAAACTGCGTCGCGACCGTCTTTTCGTGCAAGTCTGGCGATCATTTGGCCCGCCTGAACAACTTCTCCCGCGCCGGGGCCTGTTGCGGTTATTGTCCCTGGCGCATCAGCCTTGAGTTCGGTGAAGCTCACCAAGTCGTGTGCGGTACGGAGTTGGGCTTCGGCGGCGTCTACTTGCGACTGAGCGGTTTGTTGCGCCTGTGTTGCGACATCGAAATTGGCCCGCGTCGTCCATCCCTGCGCAAGAAGTGTCTCCTGGCGTTCGAAATGATTGCGCGCTTGCGTCAATTGCCCCTGCGCAGCCGCGAGGCCTGCCTGCGCCTGCCGCAGCGTGTTCAGCTCATTCTGTGGTTCAAGTCGCGCCATTAATTGCCCGGCTTGCACCCGATCCCCGAGCTTGCCGCTGTTTTCCAACAGCCGCCCGGAGATTCGAAACGCCACGTTCACCTCGTCCTCAGCCTCGATACGGCCAGTAAATGTCAGCGCTTGGCCAGCCTCACGCTTCTCTACGGTCGTGGTCCGAACAGGACGGGCTGCCGGAGCTGCGGTGTCTGTCTCTTTCTGACAGGCCGTGAGCAACAATGCCGGCGCTATCGCAATGCGCGCCGCCATCAGCAATCGACACCATTTCGCTTTGCCGGGGGGTGAAGGCATAGCCGGACCTCTGATGGCGGCTGCAGATCGATCTCTCTAGGTAATTTCAGTCGGGCGAAGACCCTCCGCTATCAGCAAATGTACTGAGCGCTCCTGCTGATTGTCCCCGCCCGGAACAAGGGCCCGCGCGTATGCCGGCTACGCCGCCGGCTGGTGCAGTCTTTCGTCGACGCGAGTTCTCGTCTAGCCTGAACCTCTTGTTGGCCTGCGAAACAAGAGAAGAGGCCGGTTCGCGATCGAAACCACCTCCGGCCATGGATAGCCGGGCGCAGTAACCATCGGGTGTTCTTGCCGAATTCAGACGGGTCGGCATTTTGGACGGCTACTTTACTATGGTCGTTAAGTAGCTGAAATAACGTTCAATCTTTAATTGTGGCAACCGAAATTTAAAACTCGGCAAAGAATGAGATGTACAGAATGTGCCACGTGGAACTCATGTAATTCGGGTGTCGAAACAGAAGCTTGACGAGTGTTTCCTGAAGGGTATTTACTTTAGCCAAGCTCAGAACGCGACGTAGAGTAAGTTGCCTACGGAAGTCGAGCGGTTCGCGACCACGCGATCTGGGAAACATCAGGGGCGAGACTGCCATGAGTTCCCGACCAGCGTACCATGAGTTCCACTGGATACATGCTCTGGAATATCTCTTCGGAATTTCCATTTCGGATACCGGACAGTTTTTCTACGAGAACATGAACCCGGCCTTCGAGCGCTCGCTCGGAATCTCGATCGAGGGCAACCAAAAGAAAGCAATTCGTGACTGCCTGGTCGAGGAGGACGCGAAGTCCGTTTGCGCCTTCTGCGATGCGTGTCTAGCCGGGAGAAGGCCGGTTCGTTTCCGGCAGCACCTCACTCTCGGCGGACGCCGAAGCGAGTTTGATACGACGATCAATCCCGTCTGTGATCCCAAAACCGGAAATATAGTCGAACTGGTTGGTAGCCACCGGGCGATCGAAGAACGGGCGACCGCTGGTGACAGGATGGCCAGGAGACGGGCTGCAACAGAACTCGACCTCCGGCTGTTATCGCTTCAGGAAGAGGTGCAGCAGCGGATTGCATCCGATCTACATGATTCGACTTGCCAGCATTTGATTGCCGCCAGCTTGAACGTGATGCGGTTGAGGCGCGCGGTGAGCGGTGACGGTAGCGCAGAGAAACTCTTCGATGATATCGATGCGTCGATCGACCAGGCGCAGAGGGAAATCCGCGCCTTTACCTACCTGCTGCATCCCCAAAATCTGCTAACCGATGGACTGAAGACCACGATCGAACAATTCGTAGACGGATTTGCGGCGCGCACTTCGCTGAAGACCAGTCTCGAGATCGCTCCCGAGGTTGATAAATTATCCTACGAGCGGCAGCGCGCCGTGCTGAGAGTTATTCAGGAAGCCCTTGCGAACGTCTTCCGCCATGCCCAAGCGACACAGGTGAAGGTCGCAATGGAAGCTGCGGATGGGCATTTCAAGCTTTGGGTTACTGACAATGGCAGCGGCATGCCAATCAATCAGGCGAGATCGGGCCCTAAGGCGGTTTCGTTTGGTGTCGGAATCCCGGCTATGAGAGCCAGATTGCGGCAGCTGGGCGGTACTCTCGCAATCCATTCTTCATCAGCGACAGGCGGCCGAGGTACTACGTTGTGTGCGGTACTTCCGCACTCTCTCCCGCTCAAGAGATCTCGACAGTCGGTACGACGTCATAGCCATCTGGGACATCACAGGTCCGTTGCACAGCAGCATTAAGAGCGCCAGCCGCTCGAAAATGTTGGAGGGATGTAGGGGATCCAGGAAAGTTGGATGCGAACGAAAAGATGCCGGTATGTCGATGCCCGACGCGGTGCGGCATTGGAGTTTTGTTCGATCATGAAACGGATTCTCATAGCTGACGATCACGAAACGGTACGATCGGGACTACGTGCCGTGTTGGAAGGGCGTGCCGGCTGGGAGGTCGTTGCTGAGGCACGCGATGGCAAAGAAGCCGTCGCCAGGGCTGTTGAAAAAAGGCCTGACGTTGCCATTATTGACTACGAGATGCCGTTTATGACGGGGGTGGAAGTTGCACGGCGCATCAGGGAACATCAGCTAATAACGGAAATACTCATTTTCACGATGCATGACTCCGAGCTGCTAGCGTTGCAGGCGTTCCGGGCAGGTGCCCGTGCGTTCTTGTTGAAGTCTGATGCGAACAAAATGCTCTTGGCGGCCGTCGAGTCATTGATAGTCCATAGGCCGTTCTACGCGGGCTCGTTCTCGAGCGAATTAAGGGGCATGGCGACCGGGAAGGTCGACCCGAACGAGCCGCTTTCGCCTCGAGAGAAGACGATCGTTAAATTGGTTGCGGAAGGTCACAGCAATAAGGGCGTGAGCGCGATCTTGAATCTCAGCATAAAGACGACGGAGACGCATCGAGCAGCCGCTATGCGCAAGCTTAACATAAATTCGACCGCGGGCCTGGTTCGATACGCGGTTCGTAGCAAGCTCGTGGAGGCATGAGAACAGGGTTCGTCCACAATCCGAATACTCATCCACCGAATTTCAGGGTTTTGTGGGATTAACGCCAGGCAAGCCGATCAGTATGATGAGTCAGTTCTACTGTCGCATTGCTATCCCCGATCGCCCTAGCCAGTGGTTCCAGCCGACAGGAACGTCACTGTGAAGCAGATCCTGATTGCGGATGACCATGAAGTCGTTCGATCCGGTCTTCGCGCGATCATCGAAACTCGTGCCGACTGGGTCGTGAGCGGGGAAGCGAGCAATGGCAGGGACGCCGTTGCGTTAGCTTTAAAAGTGAAGCCGGATGTAGCAATCATCGATTACTCAATGCCCGTCATGAATGGGTTGGAGGCTAGCCGTCGAATTAAACTGCATCATCTGCACACAGAAGTGCTCATTCTCACAATGCACGAAAGCGAGGAGATTCTGACGGAGGTCCTTCTGGCAGGCGTGCGGGGGTTTTTGCTAAAATCAGATGCGAGGAGCCACCTTATTGCAGCTATTGAAGCACTGCTCGACCATCGACCTTACTTTACCAGTGTTTTGTTGGAGAAGTTGCTTCATGACTATCTGTCAAACAAGAAGGAAAAATCGGAGACCTTGCTATCTTCGCGAGAACAGAGCGTCGTCCAACTGATTGCGGAAGGACACACCAACAAGTCCGTTGGCGCGGCTTTGAATCTCAGCGTGAAGACGGTCGAGACCCATCGCGCATCGGCAATGCGTAAGCTTAATATTTCATCGACCGCCGAGTTGGTCCGGTATGCAATTCGTACAAAATTGATCGGACTTTGAAGGGTGTTCTTTTGGCCCGTTGAACCTGCTCTACCGGTCAAGAAAGTCGTTCCGCGCGTAGAGATGCAGCGACGGCTGCAGAAACGTTACGTCGCCAGCGCTGAGCATGCGAGCCGCGCAAATCGGCACACGGCCGCATGTTTTATCCAAAAATCGCGCAAGGCCATCCTCATTGGCCGATCGGCATTATTTCTCAGTTGCCAGGCCGTGCTGCGATGCGTCTTCGTAGTCTCGGGCCGGGTCGACGTGCGCCACGCCGCTGTCATGCGCTATGGCGTCCTACATATAACTGCACAGCGTGCCCACGCTCGGGCAATTGCAAAAGTTCTGTGCGGCAAAAGCCCCCTGTTATGAGGGCAGTGTCCGTCCACAACGTTGTGTGTCCTGAGGCGGATATCATGCGCCACGACGCAGAGATTTACGCTCGCGGCGCTGCCGGTCCCGTGACCAATGTATCTTACTTTGTCGGCGCTGGGTTTTGGCGCTGGAGGAGAGTCGGCCCAGGAGCTATCGGCTGAAGTATTCGCAACCAAATTGACACGGGAGCAAGCCCGTTGCGCAATACCTGGCGAAACGTTGTCCAGACATTGCGGGGCAATGGCATTGTTCGCATTATTTCTTGCCCGATCTCTCGCATTGGCCTTTGTGTTTGAGGAAGGGTTTCCGGCGCAGGCATTATCATCCCCACGCCGCTCAGCTCTGCGGTTGAACTCAGTGGCAGTGAGTTCGATACAGAAGTCTGCCGCGAATGCAGATCTGGTCCCGTAGGGGCCAGGGAGCGCATAAAGCGCAACGGCAGCGAGCGCAAGCGATCCGACTTTCATGACTTCCCGGTGTCCTCGCTCTGACCGTTGTATACCGCATTCTGCAGCTTACTGCCAGAAGCGTCCCTGTGCTTGGATCCGGTTCATGTAATTCTCGACGGCACTCGGCCCTGATCTGGAGCGTTGGCTGCACATATCGGGACTTGCGGCGAGCCATGCGACGACTTCGCTCCGCTGCGTCAATCACACGCATCTCAAGGCGATGCTGTGATTCCATCATTACGACGATGCAATTCATTTCGAAACATTAATTCCACGGCCAGCGCGCCGTAAGGCAAGAGCCTGCATCACAGCTTCTTAAAGGCGAGCATCCGCGCGCCAGCTCCAAGGAGAGTTTTTATGACGAGCCGTCCCTCTGACGCTGCCAACTCACTATCGCATCAGGTGAAGCGACCTAAATTGTTGTCCGCACGAAGGCTGGCATTGATGGCGTCTGTCGGCCTCGGTGTAGCCGTTTACGGTTTCAGTCCTGCGCCGGGCGCCTTCGACATTTTCGGCGCCGCTGCCCACGCTGAGGTCAATCAAGCCGCCTCCAACGTCGCTCAGCCCGCGGGCTTCGCCGACATGGTGGAGCGGGTGAAACCTTCCGTGATCTCGGTCAAGGTCACCATGAAGAAGGCGACCGAAGGCAGCGAGAAAAGCGATGACGAAGAATCCGGTTCGCCGATGGAGCGCTTCTTTCGTCGGTTTGGTGGCCCAGATGGGGTGCCGCAAAGGCCCGGTCAGGACGGTCAGCGCCGAGGAATGATGGGCCAGGGTTCAGGCTTCTTCATCTCGGCCGATGGTTTTGCCGTAACGAACAACCACGTCGTTGAAGGCGCAGACAAGGTTGAAATCACGACCGACGCAGGAAAAACCTACACCGCCAAGGTGATCGGAACAGATTCGCGGACCGACCTGGCCCTGATCAAGGTCGAGGGTGGCTCAGGCTTCCCGTTCGCCAAGCTGTCTGAAGGCAAGGCCAGAATCGGCGATTGGGTTCTTGCGGTCGGTAATCCGTTTGGCCTCGGCGGCACGGTCACTGCAGGCATCGTATCGGCCAGCGGTCGCGACATCGGCAGCGGTCCATATGACGATTTCATTCAGATCGACGCGCCGGTCAACAAAGGAAACTCGGGCGGTCCGGCTTTCAACATGCAGGGCGAAGTCGTTGGCGTGAACACCGCGATCTATTCGCCATCCGGTGGCAGCGTTGGGATCGCATTCTCGATCCCGGCCTCGACGGTGAAGAGCGTGATTGCCCAGCTCAAGGACAAGGGAGGGGTTAGCCGGGGCTGGATCGGTGTGCAGATTCAGCCGGTAACCCAGGATATCGCCGACAGCATGGGTCTCAAGCAGGCGGAGGGGGCGCTGGTGGCTGAGCCTCAGAAGGACGGCCCTGCCGCCAAGGCCGGCATTGCCTCGGGTGACGTCATCACCGCGGTAAATGGTCAGTCGATCAAGGATGCCCGAGAGCTCGCACGGGTCATTGGCGGCCTTGCTCCTGGCAGTGCCGTCAAGCTCGACACGCTGCACAACGGAAAAAGCAAAGTCGTCAATCTCACCCTTGGCCAACTGCCCAATGCTCAGGAAGCGAAAGCCGACACCGATACCGATAGCAAGGGTCCAACCATGGATGTTCCGCGACTGGGCATGACGGTCGCACCGGCAGACAAGATTGAGGGTGCGGGCAGGAAGGGTGTCGTTGTCACGAAAGTCGACCCGAAAAGCGCAGCCGCGGATCGCGGCTTCAAGAAGGGTGACGTGATCCTAGAGGTTGCCGGAAAGAGCGTGGCAACTCCCGGTGATGTTCGCGAAGCGATCGAAGCCGCACGCACGGACAAGAAGAACAGCGTGTTGATGCGCCTCCTTTCCGGCGACGCGTCCCGTTACGTCGCCGTGCCGCTTGCAAACGGCTAAAAGAGCAAGAGATCGGCAGCGGCTGTCATGGCCGCTGCCGATCGTTGGTTGGGCGACCCTTGTTGGCTGGGCGCTCCGCCTGAAGGCTTTGCTTTGGATTTTGCCTAGGCCGCAGCTCATGACTGCTAACAGCCGTAACATCGATTCGTCGGTCAGCTCACAGCCGAGACCGTCGTGGACTGATGCCTGGCACCTTTGGAAGATCCTTTTCCCGAGGCGATCGATCACGGGCCGTTTGGTTTGGGGGACGGTATGGCGGCGCTGGAACGGACGGCGCTGGTCCTACAAAAAGTTCATCGAGTATTCGGATGATTGAGGAGCGATCGGTCGCCGCAGACATGAGTCAAGCGGACCGAAACTCTAGTGGAACGGAAGGGATATTGGAACGAGCAGCACGCTCACGATTGCAACAACGACAGTGAACGGCGCACCTACCTTCACGAAATCGCCAAAACGATATTGTCCGGGTCCCACGACCAGCGTGTTCACCGGCGAGGAGATCGGCGTCGTAAAAGCCCGTTGACGCGGCCAGCGCGACGATCATTGCGAACGGATAGGGCGAGGCTCCGAGGTCCTTGGCGATGGCCGGCGTCAGGGGCGCCATCGGCACGGCCGTGGAAGGCCACCAATGCGTGCAATTTCGGCCGTGGCTGCGGATGCTTCAAGTGAAGGGCTTGGACGTGGGAGCTTCATTGATCTCGGAAGGTTTAGCAGTTCGGTTCGTGGGCGGCGCAACAAGCCGTCCCAAGCTGCCACGTCCGTGGGGCTGACGGTGGCATCGGTCGATGGTCGCCGATCGACCGCGCGCGGGCAAGACGCCGTCGAAATCCGCATGCGCGCGCCGATCAGCCCGGATATCGATACGTGACGTCGGTCGGCGTTACGTGCGTCACCAGCGCCGCCAGGCTATCCGCCGGTTCTGTCAACGGGACTGGAGAGGGGGATGGTCCAAAGCATTCCGACGGCATCGGCCGCAACGCGTCCGTCGGCGGCTCTTGGGGCACGCTGGCTCTGGTCAGGACCGTATCGTCCCGGCGTCAAAGACCCGCAATCGGAGCGGGCGCTTCTCTAGCCGAACGCCGCAGCCAGCAGGCTCGAGCACAGGAGCACGAAGCTGGCCGTGGTCAGGGCAAGAAATCCGTTGGAGACAATGTCGTGGTTGCGCATGATACACCTACCACTCAGATGCTCGTCCGAATTTATTAAAGCTTTCGTAATCCTTGGCCGGAACCGCCCAGCCATTTCTCTGTCTGACGCCCGGGCCAATGCCCGACCGCCCGCCGTTCAAAACTCAAGCTCTGGAACGATAGCCTTCAAATGCATGGGCAAGAAAAATGCCTGCGCTCACCAGGCCCATCACCGCTGTAACCGTCTCGATCATCGCACAAATCCTTTGCGCCCCCAGCGCAATCCACAGAACGACTACAGCGTTGCACAGTCAAAAAGATTCACAGGCCGGAATCGCAGATCGGTTGTGAGTGATGATTTGCTGCAACAGATTGTCTGAATGCGGTACAGGATGGCTGCGACGAACGGCGCATACACAGTGAATCGAAGCGCCGGACCCCGTAAATCAACGGATGCGCGAAGCAACCATTCGTTCACCACGCGGGAGCAGATCATTCACCACGCGAGAGCACACCCCATTTCCGCCGTGTTCCGGTTGCGATATCTTCACGACGTGATGCGGAGGTGGGCTGCATCGTGGGGTAAGGCCGCAGCGCTTCAACGTAGGCAATCGGCCACTGAAAATGGTAATTGGGGACGATGGGGATTCGACGGCCAATAACGATCGCCCTGGCGGCGCGTGGTACGGTTGCCATGGCAACGTGCCTTCTGCTTGCCAACTGCGCCTCGTCGGACAAATTCGCCAGCCGCGTCGATCCCAAATACGGCGTCTCTTCCAGCCCTCGCGTGGTGGGCTTCGGGGAGGCCGTGCCGAAGGGCGGCGGAACCTACCGCATCGGCAAGCCCTACACCGTCGCAGGCCGGGTCTACGTGCCGGAAGAGGATCCGAACTACCGCGCCGAAGGCATGGCCTCCTGGTATGGCGATGATTTCCATGGCCGGCTGACCGCCAATGGCGAGGTCTTCGACATGACCTCGCTGACCGCGGCCCATCCGACGCTGCCGATCCCGAGCTACGCTCGCGTCACCAACGTCCGGAACGGCAAATCGCTGATTGTGCGGGTCAACGATCGCGGCCCCTACCACGGCAACCGGCTCATCGACGTCTCCAATAAGGCCGCGGAACTCCTTGAATTCAAAGCGAATGGCGTCGCCAAGGTCCGTGTCGAATATGTCGGCCGGGCGCCCCTGGAGGGGTCCGATGACCGCCAGTTGCTGGCAACGCTCCGGACCGGCGAGCCCGCGCCGTCCCCGTCCACGGTCCGGGTCGCTTCGGCCCATCCGTTTGTGCCCGAAATGCCATCGTCCGCGGGCCGAATCCGGGGCGAGGTTCCGATGCCGGAAGGGCGGCCCTATAACCTCGGCAACAGCTCGGCCGACTACGCCTCGATCAATGCGACCTCGGAAATGTCGGCCTCCAGCCGCTCGCGCGGGCGCGCCGCGCAGAACCCGCGCGCCGTGTCTTACGAGAATGAGGCCAGCTATGCGGCTCCGAGTCAGGCTTACCTGCCGGTCGATCCGCGGGGGCCGAGCGAAGTCCTCAGCGGGCGCGGGCTGTATTAGCCTTTCAGGAAGGCAATCAGGGCGGCGTTGACCTCGTCGGGCCGCTCCTGCTGGATCCAGTGACCGCCGCCGTCAAGAATGAGCTTCTGCCGCAAATTCGGCAGCACGCGCTCCATCTCGTTGACCAGTTTGGCGCCGATCAGCCCGGTGATGACGCCATCCTTCGATCCCGCAATGAACAGGGACGGCTGGTGGATTTGGGCGCCCTGCCATGGCGCCGTCAGCTCCCAGTTGCGGTCGATGTTGCGATACCAGTTCAGCCCGCCCCGGAATCCTGACTGTCGGTAGACCTCCGCGAAAGTGGCGACGTCGGCCTCGGTCAGCCAGTTCGGCAACGGCCGATTCGGATCGGCATCGGCGAGGAAGCCCTTGCCCTCCTGAACATATTGATGGGCCGCCGGATCAGAGAACCCGCGTGCGCCCAGCAGGATTCGCATCGTCGCGGCGACATCGCGCTCGAATTCGGCCTCGGCCACGCCAGGGGGCTGAAAATACTGCCAATAGAAATTGGTGATGCCGTTATTCCGCAGGGTCTCGAGCGGCAGGCCGCGTCCGCGGGAAGGGGGCGGCACGCTGAGGCCCGCGACCTTGGTGAAGACATCGGGCCGGAACATCGCCGCGTGCCAGGCGACGGGCGCACCCCAGTCATGGCCGACGATGATGGCCTGCTTTTCGCCAAGCGCCGCCACCAGCGCGACCATGTCGCCGACATTGTGGAAGATGGTGTAGGCGCCGATTTCGGCCGGCGCGCTGGTCCGGCCGAACCCGCGCATGTCGGGGGCGACGACACGGAAACCGGCTTCCGCGATGGCTCCGATCTGATGCCGCCAGGAATAGGATAGTTCGGGCCAGCCGTGGCAGAGCAGCACCAGCGGGCCCTGTCCTTCCTCGACGACAAAGAAATCCAGTCCGTTGGCGGAAATGGTGCGTGAGGATGGCATCGCGTTTCCGCCCTGTTTTTCGTATTTTGTCGACAAGTTGCCGCGCCGCAACGATACGTTCCTTCGTCCGGTGCCGCAATCCGATCGACACGGCAGCAGGTCCGGAAGGCAAGTCCAGCCCCGTGTTGTTTGCGCATCTTCCAACTGTTAGAACGCAGGGACTCAGGACATCGCCGATGGCAGTCGAGACTTCCGTTTCCCGCAAATCCGCCGCCGCGGCCATCCTCCCGTGGCGCGGCCTGATGGCGGCCGCCATTGCGCTCGCGATCGGATGGGGCGGGATCGTGTACGCCGCCAACAACAGCGTGCAGGGGGCGCCGAAGAAGGAAGAGGGCGGTTTTGACGGCGACGCGCCGACCGCGATCCTGATCGAGGCGTCGAGCGGCAGCGTGCTGTTCGAGAAGAACGCCGACGAATTGCGGGCCCCGTCCAGCATGATGAAGTTGATGACGGTCGAGGTGGTCTTCAACGCCATCAAGGAAGGCAAGGTCAAGCTGACGGACGAATACCGGATCAGCGAGAATGCTTGGCGCAAGGGCGGCGCGCCGGCCGGCGGCTCGACCATGTTTGCCATTCTCAACAGCAAGGTGTCGGTGGACGATCTGCTGCATGGCGCGATCATCCAGAGCGGCAATGATTCCTGCATTGCGCTGGCCGAGGGCATGGCCGGCAACGAGCGGATCTTTGCCGCCGATTTCCTGACCAAGCGGGCGCGCGAGCTTGGGCTAACGAAGTCGACCTTCGGCAATTCCAACGGGTTGCCGGACCCCGCCAACCGGATGACGGTGCGGGAATTGGGAAAACTCGCCCGCCACCTGATCCTGACCTATCCGGACATGTACAAACTGTTCGGCGAGAAGGAATTCACCTGGAACAAGATCCGGCAGCAGAACCGTAACCCGCTGCTGAACACGCTCAACGGCGCCGACGGGCTGAAGACCGGCTACACCAAGGAGGGCGGCTACGGCATGGTCGGCTCCGCCGTGCAGAACGACACGCGGCTGATCGTCGTGATCAACGGGCTTGAGGACCCTGACGATCGCGCCTCCGAGGCCAAGAAGATGCTGGAATGGGGCTTTCGCAATTTCGAGACACGTACACTGTTCGCGGCCAACCAGCAGGTCGGCTTTGCCAAGGTGTTTGGCGGCGAAAGCCGTTCGGTGAAGCTTGCCAGCCCCCAGCCGATCAAGGTGATGGTGCCGAAGAACGGCAGCGAGAAGCTGATTGCGCGCATCGTCTATAACGGTCCGGTTCGGGCACCAGTCCAGGCCGGCCAGCCGGTCGGTGTCGTCAAGGTATGGCGCGGCGCCAATATTGCGGTGGAGTCGCCGGTCTATGCCGCGGAAGCGGTCGGCACCGGTTCGACCATGCGCCGCGCGATCGACGGGGCCAGCGAGCTCGTTATCGGCATGTTCCGCGCGAGCGCAGAGAAGCTCTGAGCATGAACCAGGCAACGCCGCAGCGGCCGTCCGGACGCGGGAAGTTCATCACGTTTGAGGGCGGCGAGGGCTCCGGAAAGTCCACGCAGATCAAGAAGCTCGCCGAGCGTCTTGCGGCGGCAAAGCTGCGCGCCATCGTTACCCGCGAGCCCGGTGGCTCGCCGGGCGCGGAAATCATGCGGCATCTCGTGCTGTCAGGAATGGGCAAGCTGCTTGGGCCGGATGCGGAGACGTTGCTGTTCGCTGCCGCCCGCGACGATCACGTTCGCACCGTGATCCAACCCGCGCTCGGCCAGGGAACCTGGGTGCTGTGCGACCGCTTCTCGGATTCGACCCGCGCCTACCAGGGCCGCCTGGGACAGGTCGCGCCGGGCGTGCTCAACGCCATGCAGCGCGTCACGATCGGCGATCTCAAGCCGGATCTGACCATCATCCTGGACATTCCCGTGGAAGTCGGCCTGCAGCGCGCGGCTGCACGCCGCGGCAGCGGTGTGCCTGACAGGTTCGAGTCCGAAGACCTCCAATTTCATCAGGACCTGCGCGACGCCTATCGGCAGATCGCCGCTGAAGACCCGCAGCGCTGCGTGCTGATCGATGCCAATGCGGATGCCGATGCGGTCGCTGCCCGCGTCTGGACGGCGTTGCGCGATCATCTGCTCACGGTACCGAGCCCCGCGAGGACAGCATGAGCGCGCGCAAGACCGAGCAGGAAACGGCGGTCAGGCATCCCCGCGAAACGGCCGATCTGTTCGGCCACCGCGAGGCCGAGACGGCGTTGCTCAATGCCTATCGCAGTGGGCGCATTCCGCATGCCTGGCTGATCGGCGGTCCGCAGGGCATCGGCAAGGCGACGCTGGCCTATCGAATGGCCCGCTTCGTGCTCGCGAATGCCAGGCCCATGGCGCCTTCGGTTCAGCACGCCGAGACGCTTGCGCTCGATCCGGGCGATCCCGTCGCACGCCAGGTCACCGCCGGTTCGCATGGCGGACTGCTGGTGCTGGAGCGCGGGCTCAACGATCGCGGCGTGATGCGGACCGTGATTACCGTCGACGAGACGCGCGAGACGATTTCGTTCTTCGGCTCGACCGCGGCGGTGGACGGCTGGCGCGTCTGCATCGTCGACACGGTCGACGAGCTCAATCCGAACGCCGCCAACGCACTGCTGAAGATTCTCGAAGAGCCACCGCAACGATCGCTGTTCCTGCTCGTCAGCCATTCGCCGGCGCGGGCGTTACCGACGATCCTGTCCCGCTGCCGCAAGCTGCCGCTGCGGCCGCTCGCGACCGACGACGTCATTCGCGCGGCTTCAAAGGCCGCCGACATCTCACCCGATGACCCGGCGCTGGCGGAGGCGGCCGACGCCTCGGAGGGCAGCGTGTCTCGCGCCTTGACATTGCTCGGCGGCGATGCGCTGAAGCTGCAACAGCGGACCGCAGCGCTGCTGGCGACGCTGCCGCAGGTCGACCCACGCGAGCTGCATGCGCTCGGCGAGGCGCTGGGCACCAGCGACCGGGTGGCGCTGGCGGCTTTCATCGACGGCATCGATCGCTGGATCGGCGAAAAGCTGCGTACTGGCGACGTCAACGCGAATCTGCCCCGCCTTGCACGGCTGGCTGAGGTATGGGAAAAGATCGTCCGCGCCGCGCGCGACACCGAATCCTATAATCTGGAACGAAAACCGCTGGTTTTCTCGGTGTTTGGGATGCTCGCGGAAGCGACGCGGTAACGCTCCGCCTGGCAATAATCCCTGATATCGGTGAGTTGAAAAGGAATTCGTGGTGGCGAAGGCTGGAAAGAAAGCTTCGAAAAAGAAGGCGAAGAAAGTCCGCAAATCGCCGCCCGCTCGCGCCGGCAAGAAGGCCGCAAAGAAGCGTGCCGCCAAGAATGGGGCGGCCAAGACAAAGCGCACTGTGAAGAAGGCCGGCAAGGCGTCGAAGAAGGCCGCAAAGAAGGTCGCGCGGAAGTCACCCAAAAAGGTGGCGAAGAAAGCAACCACGAAATCGGCCAAGAAGTCCGTAAAGAAATCCGCGAGCAAAACGACGAAAGCGCGCGCGGTAACGTCGCAGGAAGTGAACTCCGCTGTACCGGCAGTCCCGGTAGCTGAACGCACGAAGCGGGCCAAGCCGCGTGCAAAGCCAGCTCCCGCGGCCACGCCGGCGGTCGCTGCCGAGCGCAACACCTACTTCATCACCACCGCGATCGCCTATCCCAACGGGATTCCGCATATCGGCCACGCCTACGAGGCGATTGCGACCGACGCGCTGGCGCGGTTTCAGCGGCTCAACGGCAAGGATGTGTTCTTCCTGACCGGCACCGACGAGCACGGCCAGAAGATGGTGCAGACCGCCCAGAGCGAGGGACTAGGCGTCGCCGAACTCGCCGCACGCAATGCCCTCCGGTTCAAGGACATGGACGAGCGGCTCAACGTATCGTTCGACCGTTTCATCCGCACCACGGAGCCTGCGCATCATCATTCGGTCCAGGTGGTCTGGAACCGGATGCAGCAGAACGGCGACATCTATATCGACACCTATGCCGGCTGGTATTCGGTGCGCGACGAGGCCTATTACGCCGAGGAGGAAACCGTCCTCGGTGAGGACAATGTGCTTCGTGGTCCGCAGGGCTCGCCGGTCGAGTGGGTGGAGGAGAAGAGCTACTTCTTCAAGCTGTCCGCCTATCAGGATCGGCTGTTGAAACTTTACGAAAGCCAGCCGGACTTCATCGGGCCGGATTCACGTCGCAACGAAGTCGTCAGCTTCGTCAAGGGCGGGCTGAAGGATCTCTCGATCTCGCGCACGACGTTCGATTGGGGCGTCAAGGTGCCGAACGATCCTGAACACGTGATGTATGTCTGGGTCGATGCGCTGACCAACTACATCACCGGCGTCGGCTTCCCCGACGAAAGCGCTGCGAACTGGCGCTACTGGCCCGCGGACGTGCACATCATCGGCAAGGACATCATCCGCTTCCACGCGGTGTACTGGCCGGCGTTCCTGATGTCGGCGGGCATTCCCGTGCAGAAGCGGGTCTTTGCGCACGGCTTCCTGTTCAACAGGGGCGAGAAAATGTCGAAGTCGGTCGGCAATGTCGTCGATCCCTTCAATCTCGCCGATCAGTATGGCGTCGACCAGATGCGCTATTTCTTCCTGCGCGAGGTGCCGTTCGGACAGGACGGCAACTACAACCATGAAGCCATCGTCGCGCGCATCAATGCGGATCTCGCCAACGATCTCGGTAATTTGGCGCAGCGCTCGTTGTCGATGATCGCCAAGCAACTCGAAGGCCGGCTGCCCGAGCCTGGCGAGTTCACGGACAACGACAGGGAGATCCTGGCGGAGGCCGATGCCATGCTGGCGGCGTCGCGGACGGCAATGGCCACCCAGCAGATCCATCAATGGCTGAACGTGGTGTGGTCCGTGGTCGCGGAAGCCAACCGCTATTTTGCGGGCGAGGCGCCGTGGGCGCTGGCCAAGACCGATCCGGCACGGCAGAAGACCGTCTTGTATGTGACGGCGGAAGTCGTGCGGCAGGTCGCTATCCTGACCCAGCCGGTGATGCCGGATGCGTCAAGCAAGCTGCTCGACAGTCTTGGCGTTCCCCAGGACGAACGTGACTTCGCTGCGCTTGGCACGCGGATCAAGGCTGGCGCAACCCTGCCGCCGCCGGTCGGCGTGTTTCCGCGCTACGTCGAACCAAAGGCGGATTGAGCCGTTTGCAAGCCATGCTCGTTGACAGCCACTGCCACCTCGACTTTCCGGATTTTGCCGATGATCTCGACGCGCTCGTTGGGCGCGCCGAGACGGCCGGCATCGGACGGATCGTCACCATCTCGACCCGGGTGAGGCGGCTCGCCGGGCTGCTCGCCATCGCCGAGCGATTTCCCAACGTCTATTGCTCAGTCGGCACCCATCCGCATCACGCCGATGAGGAAGACGGCATTTCCGCCGGCGAACTGATCGAGCTGACCGGGCACCCGAAGGTCGTGGCGCTGGGCGAGGCGGGGCTGGATTATTTCTACCAGCACGGCTCCCGTGAAGCTCAGGAGCGCGGCTTTCGCGCACATATCGCGGCGGCGCGCGCAACCGGTCTGCCGCTGGTGATCCACACCCGCGAAGCCGACGAGGACTGCGGGCGCATCCTCGAAGACGAGATCGCCAAGGGACCGTTCCGCGCGGTGCTGCATTGCTACACCGGCGGGCGTGACCTCGCGATGAAGGCGATTGGCCTCGGTCTGTCGATTTCATTCACGGGTATCCTGACGTTCAAGAAGTCTGAAGCGTTGCGAGCGCTCGCCGCCGAACTCCCGGCCGACCGCATCATGGTCGAAACCGATGCGCCGTATCTCGCGCCCGGCAAGTTTCGCGGCAAGCGCAACGAGCCGTCCTACGTGGTCGAAGTCGCAAAAGTGCTGGCGGAAACGCGCGGCGTCTCGCTGGAGGAGATATCGCGGCAGACGACGGAAAACTTCTTCCGGCTATTTTCAAAAGTGCCGGCGCCTAAGGCTGCCGCATGACGGTGACGCTGACGATCCTCGGTTGCGGCTCCTCGGCAGGCGTACCGCGCCCGGCGCTCGGCTGGGGCGCCTGCGATCCCAACAACCCGAAAAACCGCCGCCGCCGCTGCTCGCTGCTGGTCGAGCGCACCGGCGCGCACGGCAGCACGCGGATCGTGATCGACACCTCGCCCGATTTGCGTGAGCAGTTGATCGACGCCGAGGTCGATCACATTGATGCGGTGTTTCTGACCCACGAGCACGCCGACCAGACCCACGGCATCGACGATCTGCGTTCGGTCGTGTTGCACCAGCGCCGGCGCATTCCGATCTATTTCAACCAGTCGACCGCCAAAGACATCATGGCGCGGTTCTCCTATTGCTTCATCTCGCCGGAGGGCAGCGACTACCCTCCGATCCTGACGCGCCATTCGATCGAAGCGGGCGAGAGTCATGAGACCGAAGGGAAGGGCGGCCCGGTAAAACTGTCCGCCTTTCTGGTTCACCACGGCAGAATCCCTGCGCTCGGCTTCCGCGTCGGAGCGGCTGCCTATACGCCTGACCTCCACGACATTCCCGAGGAGAGCTGGCCGGCGCTGGAAAACCTCGACCTCTGGATCGTCGACGGGCTGCGCTATGCCGGCCATCCCAGCCATTTCAGCGTCAACGATGCGCTTTCATGGATCGAGCGCTTCAAGCCGAAGCGCGCCGTCATCACCAACATGAACGCCGATCTCGATTATGAGGTGCTGCGCCAGAGCCTGCCGGCCGGCGTGATCCCGGCCTATGACGGGATGCGGCTGACCCTGGAGAGCACGGGCTAAAAGGATTACGCTGGGCGCAAGAGGAACATCGATGATTGGACTGTTCTTTGAAGTTCAGACAAGGCCCGGGCACCGCGATCAATATCTTGATCTCGCGGCGTCGCTGAAGCCTGACCTCGAGGCGATCGGCGGCTGCCGCTTCATCGATCGCTTCAGGAGCCTGACGCGGGAGAACCTGCTGCTGTCCTACCAGATCTGGCAGGACGAGGGGGTTTTGACGGCGTGGCGGGCTCACGCCGGCCATCACGATATCCAGACCATCGGCCGCGAGCGGGTTTTTTCGGATTACCGCATCCGCGTCGCCCAGGTCATTCACGAAGAAAGGCCCGGCCAGCCGCCCTGGCAGCCCGAGCGGCGCACGCCCTATAACGACCCCGCACGGCGCAAGCCGACCTACATCCTCGCCACGGAATCGAAGCATGCAACGCTGGCGGCGGAGACCGAATGGCGCCGTGATTCTTTCGCCAGCGTCTATCGCGACGAGCATTTTGCGCATCTGGTCGATTTGCCGGACGACCAGGCCGGCATCAAATTCGGCAGGCGCCTGTTTGCCGATCCGACAACGCAGTACTTTCGCGTCTTCGAAGTGATGCGCGATTATGGGATGTACGAACGGACCGAAGCGCCGCAGTATTATCCGCCGGTCAACAAAGGGCAGGCGTAGGATGGGTAGAGCGAAGCGAAACCCATCAACCGTGATGGATGCGGCTTCGATGGGTTTCGCTTCGCTCTACCCATCCTACAAGATCTACGCCGAAATCGCCTTCGCCGAATCCACCTGGTTGCGCAGCAAGAACTTCTGGATCTTGCCGGTGGACGTCTTCGGTATGGCGCCGAACACCACCGCCTTCGGCGTCTTGAATCCTGACATGTGGCTGCGGCAGAAGGCGATGATGTCGGCTTCCGTCGCCTTGGCGCCTTCCTTCAGCTCGACGAAGGCGCAGGGCACCTCGCCCCATTTGGAATCGGGTTTTGCGACCACGGCCGCGAACAGCACCGCGGGGTGCTTGTAGAGGATGTCTTCGACCTCGACGGAAGAGATGTTCTCGCCGCCGGAAATGATGATGTCCTTGGAGCGGTCCTTGATGATGACGTAGCCGTGCTCGTCGAGCACGCCGAGGTCGCCGGTGTGAAACCAGCCACCGGCAAAAGCTTCCTGCGTGGCCTTCTCGTTCTTCAAATAGCCCTTCATCACGATATTGCCGCGGAACATCACCTCGCCGATGGTTTCGCCATCGCGCGGCACTTCCTGCATGGTCACGGGATCGAGCACGGTGACGGCTTCCTCGAGCGGGTAGGGCACACCCTGCCGGCGCTTCAGCTGGGCGCGCTGGTCGGCGGGCAGTTCGTCCCAGCCCGGCTGCTCGGCGCAGACGGAGGCGGGGCCATAGACTTCGGTCAGGCCATAGACATGCGTCAGCTTGATGCCGATGCTTTCGGCGCCTTCGAGCACGGCGACCGGAGGTGCTGCGCCCGCGATCAACCCGACCACGGAGCGCGCGGCTTTGCCCTTCGGTGCGCCGGGGGCGTTGATCAGCGTATTGTAGACGATCGGCGCGCCGCACATGTGGGTGACGCCGTGCTTGGGGATCAGCTCAAAGATTTTGGCCGGATCGACCTTGCGCAGGCAGACATTGATGCCGGCTGAGGCCGCCACCGTCCACGGGAAGCACCAGCCGTTGCAGTGGAACATCGGCAGCGTCCACAGATACACCGGATGCTGGCCGAGATTGCCGGCAAGGATATTGCTGACGGCATTGAGGTAGGCGCCGCGGTGATGGGTCACGACGCCCTTGGGATTGCCCGTGGTGCCTGACGTATAGCTCAGCGCAATCGCGTCCCATTCGTCAGCGGGCGGTCTTGCGACGAAGCCCGGATCGCCCGCGGCGACCGCCGCCTCATATTCGAGTTCGCCGATCCGCTTGCCGCCTGCATAGGTCGCATCGTCGACGTCGACGACAAGCGGTTTCGGCCCCTTCATCAGCGTCAGCGCTTCCGCGATCACGCCGGAAAATTCCGGATCGACCAGAATGAGCTTGGCGCCGCCATGGTCGAGCTGGAAGGCGATCGAGGGCGCATCGAGCCGAATGTTCAGCGCGTTCAGCACCGCGCCCGCCATCGGGACTGCAAAGTGCACCTCGTTCATGGCCGGAATATTCGGCAGCATCGCCGCGACCGTATCGCCGTGCCCGATACCGCGGCCCGCAAGCCAGGATGCAAAGCGCCGGCAGCGCGCGTAGGTCTCGGCCCAGGTAAAGCTGCGGCCTTCATAGACCGTGCTGATGTGATCAGGATAGACGGCGGCGCTGCGCGCGAGGAAGCTGAGCGGCGTCAGCGGCACGTAATTCGCCGGCGTCTTGTCCAATCCGATTGAGTACTGGTTCTGGGCTGCGCTCATTGGCTGTGTCCCATCTGAAACGTTTACAAGAACCCGATGGAAATCCACGGGAAGATCGCCACGATAATCAGGCCGACCATCAGCGCCAGCAGGTAGCCCCAGATCGGCCGGATACCCTCGGCCGGATCGACGCGTCCGATGGCGCAGGCGGCATAATAGCCTACTCCAAATGGCGGTGCGAATAGCCCGATACCCATCGCGAGGATAACGATCATCGCGTAGTGAACCTCATGCACGCCCACGGCGCGGGCGATCGGAAACAGCAACGGCCCGAACAGCACGATCGCCGGAATGCCCTCAAGCACGCTGCCCAGGACCACGAAGGCCACGATCGACACCGCGATGAACGTCGCCGAGCCGCCGGGCAGGCCGGTCATGGCCGCGGCCAGCGTCCGCGAAAAGCCCGACTGCGTGAGGCCCCAGGCCATGCCGGTGGCGCAGCCGATAATCAGAAGGATCGCGCCCGACAGGCACGCGGTCTCGACCAGCATTGGCACAATCCGCCGCCAGTCGAAATTGCGGTAGATCAAGAGCCCGTAAATCAGGTAGCCGACGACGAAGGCATAGACGATGCCGATCGTGGAAACCTCGGTCGCGGTCGCGATGCCCTCGACCACGGCGTAGCGGATCACGAACGGCAGCGCGATGGCGGGCAGGGCGATGGCAAACGCACGCGCAATCTCGCGGCCGCTCGCCCGCGTGACATGCCGTAGGTCCTCGGCCCGGTAACGCCACCACACCAGAGCCGACAGCGTGATCGCCAGCACCAGGCCCGGCAACAGGCCGCCGGTGAACAGCGCCGCAATCGAGACGCCGGTCACCGAGCCGATGGTGATCAGCACCAGGCTCGGCGGAATGGTCTCGGTCTGTGCGCCGGTGGCGGAGAGGAGGGCGACCAGATCGCCCGGCTTGGCGCCCCGCGCCTTCATCTCGGGAAACAGCACCGGCGCCACGGCGGCCATGTCGGCGGCCTTCGAGCCCGAGATGCCCGACACCAGATACATTGCACCAACCAGGACGTAATGCAGCCCGCCACGGACATGGCCCAGCAGGCTCGCCAGGAACGCCACCATGGCGCGCGCCATGCCGGTCATCTCGATCAGCAAGCCCAGAAAGACGAACAGCGGCACCGACAGCAGGATGAGGTGGCTCATGCCTTCGTCCATGCGGCCGACCAGCACCATCAGCGGCGTGCCCGTGGTCAGCGCCAGATAGCCGTAGGTCGCAAGTCCGAACCCGAACGCGATCGGCACGCCTGCAAACACGCAGAAGCCCGCGACGCCGACAAAGAAGATGATCAGGTTGAGATTGCCAAGCGGCTTCAGCGAGCCCCTGAGCAGCCAGAAGACCGCGATGACGAGCGCGACCGACAGGATCGCCGCCACCATGGTCCGTACGTTGCCTGATCGCGCCAGCCGCAGGAGCGCAAATAGCGCCATCAGCGCGATGCCGACCGGCAGCGCTGCGGCGCGCCAGATGTTGGCGATCTGCAGTGCCGGCGTGGTGATGTAGCTTTCCTCATAGGCGTATTCCCAGGCCGGCCCGGCAATCAGGATCAGAAACGCCAATGCGGCTGCCGTCGCCACCAGGTCGAGATAGGCGCGCATGGCGGGCTTCGCGCTGGCGACCACCGCCGTCATCCGCATATGCTCGGCGCGGCGGAATGCGACCGCGGCGCCCAGCATGGCGAGCCACAGGAACAGGATCGAGGCGAGCTCGTCCGACCAGATCAGCGGCCGGTGCAGCGCATAGCGCGCCACCACGCCGGCAAACAGGATGACGATTTCGGCGACGACCAGGAACGCGGCCGGAATCTCGACCAGCATTCCCAAGGCATGTTCGATCGACGCGAGACGAGATCGGCGGCGAGGGGGCCGACCCACCTCACCGCCAACGGCTTCACTCAGTTCGGCATGAGCCATAATGGGGCCCCCAGCACTTAAGGCTCATGTTTTCATGCGTTTTCTTCACGCGAACCGGAATCCAACTACGGATCAAGTCCTTCGCGCGAAAACGCGATGCATTACGACAGCTTGCCGACGGACTTTTCGAGCAGCTCCCAGGCCTGGTCGCCGTATTTACCTTTCCATTCCGCATAGAAGCCGGCAGAGCGGAGTTTTTCGCGGAACGGCGTCACGATGGGCTGGTTGAAGGTGAGGCCCTTGCCGGCCAGTTCCTGCTGCAGCCCAGCGTTCAGCTTGGCGACATCCTCGCGCTCCTTGATGCCAGCCGCGTTGATGTTCTTGGCGACAATCGTCCTGACATCCTCGGGCAGCTTTTCCCAGGCGCGGCGGTTCGCCAGGAACCAGAAGCCGTCCCACATATGGTTGGTCAGCGAGCAGAACTTCTGCACTTCATACAGCTTCGCCGTCGCGATGATCGCCAGCGGATTTTCCTGGCCCTCGACGATCTTGGTCTGCAGCGCGGAGTAAACTTCGCTGAAATTGATCGAGGCGGGGGCTGCATCGAACGCCTTGAACATCGAGGTCCACAGCGGCGACACCGGCACGCGGATCTTGAAGCCCTTGAGGTCGTCAGGACCGTTGATCGGCTTGGTCGACGACGTGGTCTGGCGGAAGCCGTTGTCCCAGATCTTGTCCATCACCACGAGGTTCGCCTTGGTGATCTCGCCACGGATATGGGCGCCCAGGCTGCCGTCCATGGCCTTCCAGACCGTGTCGTAGTCCGGGAACGCAAAGCCGATGCCGCTGATCGACGCCGCCGGCACCAGCGTCGCCAAAATCAGCCCCGACAGCGTGAAGAATTCGACGCCGCCCGAGCGAATTTGGCTCAGCATGTCCGTATCGGAACCGAGCTGGTTGTTCGGGAAAATCTGCAGGTCGAACCGGCCATTGGTCTCAGTCTTGATCGCCGCCGCCATTTCCTTGGCGCGGGCGTTCATGGGATGGCCGTCAGGAAGATTGTTGGCGTACTTGTAGGTAAATTCGGCAGTCTGGGCCCGCGCCACCAGCGGCGCGCCAATGCCGCCCAAAACCGCTGACGCAGCGGATGCCTTCAAAAGCGTGCGCCGTGAAAAACTCATTGGGTTCTCCCTTGAGGGTTATTGTTCTTGCGATGACCCGATGTCGCCAGTCATCCGCATACTCGCGCGCTTATTGCAGCGTCCGCACGCGACGGCAACAGAAGGCTTTGGCGGATCAGGATTGCTGCAGGATTGCCTGGGCCAAACGAACGCTGCTATGGCCGCCGGGCTGGCCTGATTTGCCAGAATATCTGTCTAAATATCTGATCTAATTATACATATAGATATTCCATAATATACCTTATGCGAATCCCAGATATTCGGCCCCCCAGCAAGCTGGCTAACCGATTCGCGTCAAACTGATCGACCGGACCGCCAACGCTACTGACACCACGCTGTCAGTATCGGTGAAATAGCCTGCGCTCGTAGCAACCTGGCTGGAGAGGTCGTCGTGAACAAGCAAACATTTCGCGTGGAGCCGTTGTCGACCTATATCGAGGCGCGCGGCGTCCCCGTAGCCCCCGTCGTTCGGCACGGCGATCTGGTCTACGTGTCCCAGCACCCGCCTTATGACCCCGTAACGGGAGAAATAAAGCGCGTGTCGGTAGAGAGGCAGACAGAGATCGTTCTTGATCAGATGAAATCGTGCCTGGAAGCGGCCGGAACGTCACTCGAAAAGGTCATCAAGAGTAACGTGTACTGCAATGATCCGGCGCATTTCCAAACGATCAATGCGGTATACGCGCGGTATTTTCCAACGGACCCTCCTGCCCGGAGTTTTATCTTTGTTTCAGGCTGGCATGGTCCATTTGACGTTGAAGTTGATTGTGTTGCCGGGGTTTGACGGGCGCGCGTCCGGGTATGCCGCCGGCAGATTGCTTCAAGGCCATCAGGCCTTCTCCACCTCTCCGCCCGCCTCCAGCCAGCCCTTGAAGCCACCGAGATTGCGTACGTTGGAATAACCCATGTCCTTGAGGGTCTTGCCGACGAGCGCTGAGCGTCCACCTGAGGCACAATAAGCAATCACTGTCTTGGCGCGGTCGAAAGCCGCGTCGTGCATCGCCGAGGCGGGATCGGCGCGGAACTCGACAAGGCCGCGCGGCACGGCAAGGGCGCCGGGCACCTTGCCCGAGGTTGCGACCTCCGCAGGCTCACGAACGTCGAGGAACAACACGTCGTCCCTCCCCAGCAATCCCTTGGCTTCGTCCGGGCTGATGCGCGGCACTTCGGCCTCGGCTTCAGCCAGCATCGTTTGTACCGTTTTCATTGTGTCTCCTCCGTGGACGCGTCGAGCGAGTCAATCGACCGCACAATTGCTGCCTGGGTCAACCATTTTGACCTCCCCGGCGTCGCTCGAAAACGCAGGGCCATCACCATTCCTTGTACGTCGGCTCGATGCATCCCCCGCAGACCCAGGGAAAGGTCCAATCAGCCGTCCGGTTGGCGCTGTCGGGAATGTACCTGCTCCAGGCATCGGCTCGGACCGGATTGATTGACTGCCAAATGATATTGAAGGTCCCGGAAGAATTTATTTTGCCAATCATGACGGGCTTGGAAAGATGATGATTGGTGTTCATCACAACCTCGAAGCCGCTCGGTGCGTTGATCCTCTGACCGTACGTGGCCTGCCGGACCGCATCTACGTCGGTTGTGCCCGCTTGAACGACGGCTTGCGCCCACATCCTGAAGCCAATGAAGGTAGCCTCCATCGGATCATTCGTGGTTATGTCTCGTTGCTCGTTGAAGTCCGCCCACATTTTCACGAAAGCGTCGTTCTCTGCTGACTTGATCGACTGGAAGTAATTCCAGGCCGCCAGGTGCCCGACGGGGGTAATGTCCGCATCCAGCAATTCGCGGTCGCCGATCGAGAAAGCCATCACCGGAATTGTGTTGGCGTCTACCTGTTGGGCTGCCAGTTCGCGGTAGAGGTACGTGTTTGCGTCTCCGTTAACGGTTGAGATGACTGCGGTCTTCTTTCCTTCCGAACCGAAGGCCTTGATCCGCCGGACGATCTCTCGCCATTCGTAATGACCGAACGGCGTATAGATCGTCATGATGTCATCCGGCGACACCCCGTCTGCAGCAAGATACGCGCTCAGGATTCGGTTGACCGTGCGCGGGTAGACGTAGTCGGTACCGAGCAGGACCCATCTGCGAACCTTGCCTCCCTCATTGCTGCTCAGATATCGAACGGCCGGAATTGCTTGCTGGTTGGGCGCGGCTCCCGTGTAGAAAATGTTACGCGAGCTTTCTTCACCCTCGTACTGCACGGGGTAGAAGAGCAAGCCGTTCAATTCTTCGAAAATCGGGAGCACGGACTTGCGCGAGGCGGAGGTCCAGCACCCGAATACAACGGCGACCTTATCGTTCGAGAGTAGTTGCCTGGCCTTTTCCGCAAAGGCGTTCCAATCGGACGCGGGATCAACAACGACCGGTTCCAGTTTCCGCCCGAGCAGACCGCCCTTCTTGTTTTGGTCCGCTATCAGCATGAGAACAGTGTTCTTGAGCACCGACTCGCTGATTGCCATGGTGCCTGACAAGGAATGGAGAATTCCAATTTTGATGGTGTCCTCGCCTGCGTGAGCCGCTGAGACAGCGAGCATCAGCCACAAGCCGAACAATTTTGGCATGACACCCGGCATCGCACTTGGCATCACTGGTTTCATGTCGCGGCCCCGACCAGCTCGAAGATGCGGGTTTCCTTCGTCATGCCCTTGGCAATGACCGACTCGAGGGCTCTGAACTGGAAGCCGTGCCGAACCCGCGAATAGACGTCTTCGCTCACAAGAATGGTGGTCCCAAACTGCTTGTTCAGCCCTTCGAGGCGCGCCGCCAGATTTACCGTATTGCCAAGGGCCGTGTAGTTCATCCGCTCCGTCGACCCAAGATTGCCGACGACGGCCTCCCCGACATGAATGCCAAATCGCGTGAAGAACGGCTTCAGACCCTCGGTTTCAAACTGAGAGTTGAGCTCTTCACATGCCGCCCTGCCCGCAAGAGCTGCTCGGCAGGCCCGCTCGACGTGGTCGGGCTGTGGATTGGGCGCGTTCCAGAACACCATCACCGCGTCGCCAATGAACTTGTCGACTGTTCCGCCTTCGGCGAGGAAAGCCTCCGTAAGTACGGAAAAATATCGCGACGTTTGGTGCATGAGACTGTCAGGGTCGGCCGACTCTGCGATGGTCGTAAAATCCCGGACGTCGGTGAAAACGACGGTAATCTCCTCTCGAGCACCGCCGAGCTCGGTTGAGATGGAATCATCAACGATCCGCTGGACGATCTCCTTGGGGACAAAATGCGCGAACGACCAAATGGCGCGCTGCGCGAGCTCCATTGCACTGCCGAGCTCGTGAACTTCCTTAATGCGTGACGTGACTGACGAGGGACCGGGCGCAGCCAGCGTCTGGAGTTTGACTGCTTGGGCAGTAATGTCTCTTAGGGATCGAGACATTCGGCTGCCAAATATCCAAATGACCGGAATAAAAGCCGCGCTAGCGATAACTGCGAAGATTAATCCGGTGAACTGGAGATTCCGTACATTCTGAGCAAAGTCTTCTTGGGCCGCCAGCAACAGTATGTTGGCGTTGTACTGCTCACCCAGATTGAATTTTGTCACCCTGAACAGAAAGTCCCGCCCGTGATCGTCACGAATACTTCCGTCGTAGTGGTCGCGACCATCTGACCTGCGCAAGGCTTCCTGCACGATCCCGGAGTTGATTTCCCTGATGCTGGGCAATTGCGGTTGGGATGGATGCGTCATCGCATCGACAACGAATTGCGCGAAATCGGGGTGGGCTATGAGCGCGCCGGTCGAGTCGAAGATCAAGACACTGCCGTGCGCTCCAGGTCGTTGCGACTGCACGAAATCGCTGAAGCTGTCGAGCTTGAGATCTGCGGCAAGGACGCCGGACACTTTACCTCGCAAGGGCGCGCTCACCGTGATCACCGGTGCGCCGATGCTGAATGAAAGATAGGGCGATGAGACTAGCGCTCGGTCGGCTTTCACCGTCTCGCGGTACCAGCTTCGCTTGCGCGCGTCGTATCCGTACTTCCATAGATCAAGCTGCCCGACCTGGTTGCCCTGCTGATCTTCGAAAATTCGTCGCATCGGCAGATCGCCACCGGGCGTGGGGCGGACCAAATTGATCGCAATGTTAGCGTGACGCGTCGCGCGCAACCTTCCGCGCTGCTCGTCGTTGAGATCGTCAATGCGCCGTACCTGCAACCAGGCGCCGTTTTCGAATCCCGCATAGACACTGTCCATTTGGGGCAGTTCCCGCAGGGCGGCTTTGAATAGCGGGATCGCAGGACCGGTCTCGGTTCTCTCATTTGAATCGGCCACACTGGAGCTGGTCGCCAGCACATGTACCAACGACGCCATGGTGGCAATCTCCGTCCGGAGGCGCCCGAGGGCCTTCGCGCTGGTCGCATCCATATAGGCAGACGCGGCTTCGTGCGTGGCCCAACGAAGAGCCAGGATCTGAATTGCGATCAGCAGCACGGCCAGAGCGACGATAAACGCCATCACCGCGAAGGTGATTGAGGTTCGAAATGTGAACATCCCGTGTGCCCCCAATCGTAAAGGATGCAGCCGGCAAGTCTCTTCGCCGTTCGTTCACGCGACGCGTCTGCGCAAACGCTATATCTGTATCGAAATCTACACTTGGGTTCCCCGGCCAGTCCCTGCAGGCGATATTGGACCGAACCCTGGAACGGCATCAGGCCAGCGCCTTGCGATAAATCAAGGTGTCGCCCGGCGCGCAGCGCCCAGCGGCGACGTCACGCCATCCTACCTGCCCTTGAACCGCGGTTTGCGGCGGCCGAGGAACGCCTCGACGCCTTCCTTGTGATCCTCGGACAGGCTCGCCAGCGCAAACTGGTCGACGTCCATATGGCTGCCAGATCGTCGAGCGCCTGCGCCAGGCGCCATTCGTAGGCCTCGGCAGCGGTTATGCGCTGGTCGGCCAGAATGACGGCCTGCTTGGTGCGGGCCGGTCCCATCAGGTGCAGCATCCGCGGCACGCTCTGCCAGCTCATGTTCATGCCGAGCCCGATCTCGGGCACGCGCATATGGGCGTCCCTGGCGTATCGCCTCCGGCGACATCGCATTGATCCCCGTCGCCGCGGTCGAAACGCGCCACCGCGACGCGGCCTCCCTGCCCTTTGATTTCCCGAAACCTTAGCTCAGAAAGAGAGCACGGGCCACGGTGGCTCGGGCGGGAAGAAGTGCCAAAAAATGAATGGGATTGAAGTGCGCGCGTTACCAAAACAGCGCGGCTCTTGCTTAAGTAATATACACACGACATCGCATTGATCCCCGTCGCCGCGGTCGAAACGCACCACCGCGACGCGGCCTCCCTGCCCTTTGATTTCCCGAAACCTTAGCTCAGAAAGAGAGCATGGGCCACGGTGGCTCGGGCGGGAAGAAGTGCCAAAAAAATGAATGGGATTGAAGTGCGCGGGTTACCAAAACAGCGCTGCTCTTGCTCAAGTAATATACACAAAACATAGTTTCGATCAAGAGTTGTTCTTTCGTTCTTCCTTCGCCAGTTTCCCGAAACCAAACGGTTCTCGCATCCATTCGAACGCCCTCTGAGCAGTGCGACGTTGTCGCGCTGGGATCATGATTGATCTCGGCGCGAGCGCTGCAACGAGGACGCATGTCCTCCAGGCACAAGGTGATTTCATGAACGAACGACAGCCAAGCCGGACCGCTCTCGGCGCAGCAGGATATCGTGCAGCCCATCAGCAATTGGAGGGTGGCAAGGTGTTCTCCGACCCCCTCGCCCGCACCGTTCTTGGTGACGGCGCCGACGCCATCATCGCGGGGTTATCCGCCGACCCGGCCCAGCAACGCACACGCATCTTCATGGCGGCGCGCAGCCGTTTCGCCGAGGATTGTCTTGGCGCAGCCGTATCGCGCGGTGTGCGGCAAGCGGTGATTCTCGGAGCCGGCTTCGATACATTTGCGCTGCGCAATCCCTATTCGGACCTGGGGTTGCGGGTTTTCGAGGTCGACCATGCCGCGACCCAGGCCTGGAAACGCAGGCGCCTGTCGGAGGTCGGCCTCGCAATTCCAGCGTCGCTTGACCTTCGCGGCCATCGACTTCGAAACCGATGATCTCGGTCGGGGGCTACGTGACGCCGGGTTCGATCCCGATCGTCCCGCGTTCTTCATCTGGCTTGGCGTCGTGCCCTATCTTGGACGAGAAGCCATCGCGGCCACGTTGCGTTACATCGCCAGTGTCCCGAAATCCGAGGTGGTGTTCGATTACAGCGAGCCTCCGGAGAACTACCCTCCGGAGTGGCGAGCCACGATCGTTGAACTCGGGGCCCTCACGGCCGCAATCGGCGAACCCTGGCTCAGTCATTTCGATCCCGACGAGATCGCGCAGGAGCTTCGTGGGTACGGTTTCGGGGATCTCGAAGATGTCGGTATGTCCGAGATGGCCGTACGCTATCTGGGGGCGCCCGCCGGCGGCCCCGACGCCGGTGCCGGGCCGCATATGATCCGCGCAGCCCGTACGCCGTAATCGTCGGGTCGATGGCCTGGTGCGCTGAACCGGCGGACCAGGCAAGCCGGCATCGAGCTACCGGCCCCTGAACTTCGGCTTGCGCCGCTCCAGGAACGCCTCGACGCCTTCCTTGTGATCCTCACTCATGCTCGCCAGCGCAAACTGGTCGACGTCCATATGGCTGGCGAGATCGTCGAGCGCGTGCGCCAGGCGATTGACCGTCAGCTTGGTCATGGCGACCGACAGCGGCGGCTGGGCGGCGACCTTGGCGGCAAGCGCCATTGCGGCGTCGAAGGCCTTGCCGGGATCGGCCACCTCCTCCACCAGACGCCACTCGTAGGCCTCGGCGGATGAAATGCGCTGGTCGGCCAGGATGACCGCCTGCTTGGTGCGGGCCGGTCCCATCAGGTGCAGCATGCGCGGCACGCTCTGCCAGCTCATGTTCATGCCGAGCCCGATCTCGGGCACGCGCATATGAGCGTCTCTGGCCATCACCCGAAAATCCAGCGCGACCGCCAGCGCCACGCCGCCGCCGACGCAAAAGCCTTCGATGGCGCCGATGGTGATCTGCTCCATTTCCTGCCACGACCGCGTCAGCCGCGGTCCGAGTTTCAGGTGCCGGCGCAGCGTACCGAGGTCCATGGATTTGCGGGAGCGGCCTTCTGGATCCTTGAGGTCGAAGCCCGCGGTGAACGATTTCGCGCCGCCGGTCAGCACTACGACGGAGGTCGCGTCGTCATCCTCAAAACTTCGCGCCGCGTCCGTGAGTTGGCGCATCGCCTCCGGCGACATCGCATTGATCCCGTCGCCGCGGTCGAAACGCACCACCGCGATGCGGCCTTCTGGTCCCAGGCCCTTCTCGATCTTTACAAAATCAGCCAACGCACGGCCTCCCTGCCCTTTGGTTTTCCGAAACCTTAGCGCAGAAATCGGGAAGCGCCGCACGCTTTTGAGGGCAGCCTACAGATGACCCGTGCGGTGGTGCTCAGGCTTGCCGCCCGGCACCGGGAAACGGATCGTGGTGCCGAGCGTGATCCAGTTGGCGTTCTCGCCCGTGATGTTGCGGCCGTAGATCAGGTCGACCGAAAAAATCTCGTTCGGCCGGTAGCGCACGCCGGTCTGAAACCGCGGCTGGACCACGCTTGGCGTATCCGATTGGCCCGCCTGCCCAAAAGCTTCGATGGTCCACTGCAAGGTTTCCGTGAACTTCCAGTCAAAGCCGATACCGTAGAGCAGATAGTGCCGATCGACGCTGCGGTCCCACAGCCAGCCGCCGTTGACGTTGATGCGCATCGTCTCGCTGAGCCGGTACGTCGCGGGGATCACCGCGAAGGCGCTACGGTTTTCCCCGGTCAGGGCGTCGAAGGAGCCGCCGGCGTAGATTGAAAAGCCGACCTTGCCGATCCCGGTGGGCACAATATTCGTCTTGGCCTTCGGCTGGATCGTGTTGCTCCATTCGCCATCGCTGCGCGCACGGCTGGTGAACATGCTCAACTCAACAGGCTGGAATGGATTGACCACGCAGGATGGATTAGCGACCGCCATAAAATCGGTGTTGGACGCGGCCGACAGCCAGCTCTCGACCTTGCACGAGCCGGCCTCGCCAATGTCGGCGGCATCGACCGCATAGGCGCCGTTGGCCGCCCGCGCCGCTCCGGCCGGAAGCCAGGCTAAAATAGCCGCCGCGACCGCTATTGCCGTGCACCCTGCCCTGATCCCCATCGCCAAATGCTAGCAGAGTCTCTGCCTCGACATAGCCCGGATTTTGCGCCTATCCTGACGCCATGAGCGAGCATGATCACGATCACCACGGGCACCACCACGATCACGACCATTCCGAGTTGTCGGAGACCGAGCTGCGCGTGCGCGCGCTGGAGACGATCCTGACCGAGAAGGGCTATGTCGATCCGGCTGCGCTGGATGCCATCATCCAGGCTTACGAGACCCGGATCGGCCCGCATAATGGCGCGCAGGTTGTCGCCAAGGCCTGGACGGACCCCGCCTTCAGGCAGGCCTTGCTGGACAACGCCAGCGCGGCCGTCAGTACGCTCGGCCATGTCAGCCGGGTTGGCGACCACCTCGTCGCCGTCGAGAACACGGCGCAGCGCCATAACATGGTCGTTTGCACGCTGTGCTCCTGCTATCCCTGGGAAATGCTGGGGCTTCCTCCGGTCTGGTACAAGGCCGCGCCCTATCGGTCCCGCGCGGTAAAGGATCCGCGCGGCGTGCTCGCCGATTTCGGCGTCAGCCTGCCGAAGGAAACCGAGATCCGCGTCTGGGATTCGACCGCCGAGACGCGCTTCCTGGTGCTGCCGATGCGTCCCGAGGGTACCGAGGGATGGAGCGAACAGCAGTTGGCCGAACTCGTCACACGCGACTCCATGATCGGCACCGGATTTCCGAAAACGCCGGGAGCGCCATCGTGAACGGCGTGCACGACATGGGCGGCATGGATGGTTTCGGCAAGGTCGAGCCCGAGCCGAACGAACCGATGTTCCACACCGAGTGGGAAGCGCGCGTGCTGGCAATGGTGCGGGCGATGGGCGCCGCCGGCGCCTTCAACATCGATACGTCGCGCTTTTACCGGGAGATGCTGCCGCCTCACGTCTATCTCGCCAGTTCGTATTACAGGAAATGGTTTCTCGGTCTCGAGGACATGCTGGTCGACAAGGGTTTTATCGCCGCCGAAGAGGTGGCCGCCGGCCACGCAACGCAGCCGCCGAAACTGCTCAAGCATGGCAAGTTCGCGTTGGTTGACGTCGAGCGCGTCATGGTGCGCGGAAAGTTCGGCCGTCCGGCTCCCGCCGCCCCCAAATTCAAGGCAGGCGATCGTGTGCGCGCCAAGAACATTCACCCGACGACCCACACGAGGTTGCCGCGCTATGTGCGGGGCCATGTCGGCGTGGTGGAGCGCGATCACGGCTGTCACGTCTTTCCGGACACCGCCGCGATGGAAGCCGGTGAGCATCCGCAATGGCTCTACACGGTCGTGTTCGAGGGCGCCGAACTATGGGGCCCGGACGCCGATCCGACCGTGAAGATATCCATCGACGCGTTTGAACCATATCTGGAGGCGGCGTGATGGACTCCGCTTCCGCGGCGCGCGCGGCCGCCGCTGTACCGGGCATCCCGCGCGATGACGCCGGCCCGGTATTTCGCGAACCCTGGGAGGCGCAGGCATTCGCGATGGCGCTGGCCCTGCACGAGCGCGGCCTGTTCAGCTGGACCGAGTGGGCCGCGGCCCTCGCCGACCAAATCAAGCGTGCGCAGGCCGCTGGCGATCCGGATACCGGCGAGACATATTACCGGCACTGGCTCGCGACGCTGGAACATCTGGTTGCCGCCAAGGGTGTCGCCAGCACCGAAACGCTGCACCGCTACCGCGACGCCTGGGACCATGCCGCCGACCGTACGCCGCATGGCATGCCGATTGAGCTGACACCTGGGGATTTTGGCAGCTAGGCCAGCGCCGCGTACTGCCGCCAACCCTTCGCCCGCAACGCGCAGGCCGGGCATTCGCCGCACCCATAGCCCCACTCGTGTTGGGCCCCGCGCTCGCCGAGGTAACAGGTGTGGGAGTGTTCGCGGATCAGGTCGACCAGCCCTGCCCCGCCGAGTTCATGCGCCAGCTTCCACGTGGACGCCTTGTCGAGCCACATCAGCGGGGTGTGCAGTTCAAAATTCTTCGCCATGCCGAGATTGAGCGCGGACTGCAGCGCCTTGATGGTCTCGTCGCGGCAATCCGGATAGCCGGAATAATCGGTCTCGCACATGCCGCCTATGATGTGGCGGATGCCGCGCCGGTACGCCAGCGCCGCCGCAAAGGTGAGAAACACCAGATTGCGGCCGGGCACGAACGTATTGGGCAGGCCATCCGCGCCCATTTCGATCGCGACGTCGCGGGTCAGCGCGGTATCGGAAATCTCGGACAGCGTCGGAATTTCGAGCGTGTGGCTCTCGCCGAGTTTGGTCGCCCAATCCGGCCGCAGCGATGTGATGCCCGACAGCAGCCGGTCACGGCATTCAAGCTCGATGGCGTGGCGCTGGCCATAGCTGAAGCCGAGCATTTCGACGCGGGCAAAGTGCCGTAAGGCCCAGGCCAGGCAGGTGGTGGAATCCTGCCCGCCGGAAAACAGCACCAGCGCGGTTTCGGACGATGATTGGTCGCTCATGTGGGGCCCATTAGCATTCCCGGGCCGTGAGGCCAATCGGTGGAAACCGGCTCTATTTCACCTCGTTCCGCTGGGATCGGCCCACCGCTTGCGGCATAAAGCGGCTCGTTCTCCCAAGCGACGGAAATCCCATGACCCCTTCCCGCGATATTGATCGTCTCATTGAGATTATGGCGGCGCTGCGCACGCCCGTAAGCGGCTGCCCGTGGGACATCGAGCAGAATTTTGCGACGATCGTGCCCTACACCATCGAAGAGGCCTATGAGGTTGCCGACGCGATCACGCGCGGCGATTTCGACGACCTCCGCGAGGAACTCGGCGATCTCCTGCTGCAGGTGGTCTATCACGCCCGCATGGCGGAGGAGCAAGACGCCTTCGCCTTCGGTGACGTGGTCGAGGCGATCACACGGAAGATGATCCGCCGCCACCCGCATGTGTTCGCCGACAAGGACGGCAATATCGCCCCCGCCGGCGTCAAGAGCGCCTGGGAGCGTATCAAGGCCGAAGAAAAGGCCGAGCGCGCGGCGCGGCGCCCGCCGGAAGAGACCACGCACAAATCGCTGCTGTCGGGCGTCAAGGCCGGCCAGCCGGCGCTGACGCGCGCGATGGAATTGCAGCGCAAGGCGTCCACGGTCGGCTTCGACTGGAACGATCCCCGCGCGGTGCTAGCCAAGATCCGCGAAGAGGCTGACGAGATCGAAGCCGCCCTGGACAACGGCAATCCTGAAGAGCTCGCTGACGAAACCGGCGACCTCCTGTTCGCGCTGGTCAACCTGGCCCGCCACGTCGGCGCCGATCCGGAAAGCGCGCTGCGCGGCACCAACGCCAAGTTCGAGCGCCGTTTCGCCTATATCGAGCGCGCGCTGGCGGCAAAGGGACGCTCACTCGAGCAAGCAACGCTGCAGGAGATGGACGCGCTGTGGAACGAGGCGAAGCTAGAATCTGTCGTCCCTGCGAAGGCAGGGACCCATACCGCGTGATCTATCGATTTGGGAACCTCGCGCGACGCTCGTGACGATCACGAGCGCCTGTGGCTATGGGTCCCTGCGACGGCAGCGACGACGATAGATCATATTACCACGTGTGGCACCGCATCGAACCGCGACACCACGATGTCGCGCTTGGTCTCGTCGACGCGCACGGTCATGTCGAAGCGCCCGTCGTGAAGCTCCTTGTTGAGCACTTCGGCATTGCGATGCAGCCAGCTGATGCCGGCGCCGTCGGAAGCGTCGATCGATAGATCAAGCGTCGTGCGCGTCGCAGCAAGCCGGTCCTCGATCGCGGTCAGCAGCTCGTTCACGCCCTCGCCTGAGACGGCGGAGACCAGGAAACACGGCCGCTCCGGCGGACGGCGTGCGGCGATGTTGCGCAGGTTTTCACGTTCCTCGGGATCGAAGCGATCGATCTTGTTCCAGACTTCGAGGATGCCGGCACCAGAGTCGGGATCGATGCCTAGCTGACGCAGCACGGTGTCGACGTCGCGCTCCTGCGCCTCCGCGTCCTCGTGCGAGATGTCGCGGACGTGGAGAATGATGTCGGCCTCCAGCACCTCTTCCAGCGTGGCGCGAAACGCGGCGACGAGCTGCGTCGGCAGGTTGGAAATGAATCCGACGGTGTCCGACAGCATCGCCTTGCCGCCATGCGGCAGGCTCAGCGCACGCAGCGTAGGATCCAGCGTCGCAAACAGCATGTCAGCGGCCTGCACGTCGGCGCGCGTGAGCCGGTTGAACAACGTCGACTTGCCGGCGTTAGTGTAGCCGACCAGCGCCACCACGCGATACGGCACCCGCTGACGGCCGGCGCGATGCAGCCGCCGCGTCGCCTGCACCTTCTTGAGTTCGTTCTCCAGCCGCGTGATGCGGTCGCCGATCAGGCGGCGGTCGGCCTCGATCTGGGTCTCGCCGGGGCCGCCCATGAATCCGAATCCGCCACGCTGGCGTTCCAGATGGGTCCATGACCGTACCAGCCGGCTGCGCTGATAATTGAGATGCGCAAGCTCGACCTGCAGCGCGCCTTCCTTCGTCTTGGCGCGGCGGCCGAAGATTTCCAGGATCAAGCCGGTGCGGTCGAGAACCTTGGTGTTCCACGCCTTCTCGAGATTGCGCTGCTGGATCGGCGACAGCGCGCAATCCATCACCACAAGTTCGATGTCGTGACCGGCGATCAGGCCGGTGATCTCCTCGACCTTGCCCTTGCCGAGATAGGTCGCAGGCCTGATCTGGCTGATCGGCGCAATCAGGGTGTCGGCGACCGTGAGATCGATGGCACGCGCCAGGCCCGTCGCTTCCTCGAGCCGGGCCTCGGAATCGCGCACGACATCGTGCGCCTGCGCCTCGGCGTCGCCGCGGCGCACGCGCAAATAGGGGCCGATGACGATCACCCGCCCGCTTTGCTTACCCCCCGCCGACCGCGGACGATCGACGTTCCCTTCACGGTTGAGGGGTTCCAATCAGTTCACTCTCAAGCCGGAGCATCCTCGCCGCCTTCGAACAACTGAATCGGAGCCCCCGGCATGATGGTCGAGATCGCATGCTTGTAGACAAGCTGCGAATGACCGTCGCGCCGAAGCAACAAGCAGAAGTTGTCAAACCAGGTAACAATCCCCTGCAGCTTCACTCCGTTGACCAGAAAGATCGTCAGTGGCGTTTTTGTTTTACGAACGTGATTCAGGAAGGTGTCTTGTAGATTTTGTGCGCGGTCTGCCGCCATTGTTTTTGTCCCGCAGTTTGTTTCTTTTTATTAAGCCGGCTGTTGCTCTCTGATGGAGCCTGCCCCCGACTTGCCGGCGTCCCCTGAGATCCCCCTCCGGTCGGCTCGGCAGTTCGATTAGAGGGCACGCACGCTTTTAAGGCAAGCCGGTTCGGGCCTCGCCTGGCCGGAACCCAGTGGCCATTCTCCCTGAACGCGCGGAAAGAGACAAATATTCCAAAGCAAATGCATGGATCGGCTGAGATGCGCTACCAATTGCGGAACTTAGGATGTCTCAGCCGACCCCAAGCGCCTTGAGCTTGCGGTGTAGCGCCGAACGTTCCATGCCGACGAATTCGGCGGTGCGCGAAATGTTCCCCGAAAACCGGCTGATCTGGGCGATCAGGTAGTCCCGCTCGAACACTTCCCGTGCCTCGCGCAGCGGCAGCCCCATGATGTGCTCGCCATTGTTGCTGGTCGGCATCGCCGGTACCATGGAACCCACATCCTGCGGCAACATGTCCGCGGTGATGATCGCCTCCGGACCGCCGCCGGCCAGAATCATGACGCGCTCGACATTGTTGCGGAGCTGGCGGACGTTGCCGGGCCAGACATGCGACTGCAATACCGCCATCGCGTCCTGGCCGATCTGCCGCTTCGGCAGGCCGGTCGCGGCCGATATCTGGTCCATGAAATAGTCGATCAGTTCGGGAATGTCCTCGCGGCGTTCCGACAGCGGGGGCACCCGGATCGGCACCACCGATAGCCGGTGATAGAGATCCTCACGGAATCGCCCTTCGGCGATCTCTTCCTCCAGGTTGCGCGCGGTCGAGGAGATGATGCGGACGTCGACATGAATCTTCGCGGTGCCGCCCGAGCGCTGAAAGGTTTGATCGACCAGCACGCGCAAAATCTTGTTCTGGGTCTCGCGCGGCATGTCGGCGATTTCGTCGATGAACAGCGTGCCGCCGTGGGCCTCTTCCAGCGCGCCTGCCTTGCGCGCCTGTTCGCCGTTCGACTGCTCGATGCCGAACAATTCGAGTTCCATTCGCTCGGGCGTAATCGCGGCGGCGTTGATGACGACGAACGGTCCTTCTGCACGGCCCGATGCATTGTGCAGCGTGCGCGCGGCCAGTTCCTTGCCCGAACCGGAGGGTCCGACGATCAGGATGCGGCTGTTGGCCTTGGCTGCGCGGTCGATGGTCTGGCGCAACTGGTTCATGCAGGCGGAGCGGCCAGTGAGAACGCTCGCAGTAGGAGCCAGCTGCTTGAGTTCCTTCACCTCGCGCTTCAGGCGCGAGGTTTCCAGCGCCCGCGTCGCCACCAGGATCAATCGATCCGACTTGAACGGCTTTTCGATGAAGTCATAGGCGCCGCGCTTGATCGCAGCCACCGCGGTCTCGATGTTGCCGTGGCCGGAGATCATCACCACGGGAACGTCAGCATGATCCTTCTTGATCTGCTCGAGCAACTGCAGGCCGTCGAGTTTGGAGCCCTGCAGCCAGATGTCGAGAAACACCAGATGCGGACGGCGATTGGCAATCTCGCCAAGGGCGGAATCGCTGTCGCGCGCGGTCCGGGTACTGAAACCTTCGTCATCCAGGATGCCCGCAACAAGGTCACGAATATCGGCTTCGTCATCGACAATCAGAATGTCACTGGCCATTGGTTACACCTGTCTTGTCAGCTGCCTGTCGCGGCTTCGGTTTTTGCTTGATCATTGGTCGCGGTTGCCGCCTCGTTGGTTCCGCCTGACGGCGCTTTTGTTTCGTCAACCTGTGGTTTTGCGTCCCGAGCCGGCGGTTTCGCTTCCGCTTTCGGCGCCTGGCCTGACACGGCAAACCGCAGCCGCATCCAGGCGCCGCGTTGCCCGGGCCGGAAATCGGAGGCATCCTTGAGTTCGATGCGGCCGCCATGGTCTTCCAGCACGCGGCCGACGATGGCGAGTCCGAGTCCGGTACCCTTTTGGCGCGTCGTCACATAGGGCTCCAGCAACCGCGCACGGCTCACCTTCGGCAGGCCGATACCATTGTCGATCACGTCGATCACGATGTCGTCGTTTTCGCGCGCGGCAATCACATCGATGCGGCCCTTGCCGAGCTCTTCCGGCGGCACCTGCTCGATCGCCTCCGTCGCGTTCTTGATGATGTTGGTGAGCGCCTGCGAAATCAGCCGGCGGTCGAACTGCGCGCGGATCGGATCCTGCTTGATATCGGTCTCGATATCGAGATCGGGATGGCCGACCTTCATCAGGAATACCGCCTGCCGCACGGTGTCGGCGACGTCCTCGCCCTCCATGACCGGCTTGGGCATCCGTGCGAAGCGAGAGAATTCATCAACCATCCGCCTGATGTCGTCGACCTGCCGCACGATGGTGTCGGTACATTGTTCGAAGATGCCCTTGTCTTCGATGATGACCTTGCCGAATTTGCGGCGGATGCGTTCGGCCGAAAGCTGGATCGGCGTCAGCGGGTTCTTGATTTCGTGGGCGATGCGGCGCGCGACATCACCCCATGCCGATGTCCGCTGCGCGGAGACGAGCTCCGTGATGTCATCGAGCGTGATGATGTAGCTGTCGCGCGACTGGCTGGTCTGCTCGGCGCTGACGCGAACCGACAGGTTGCGCTCATGGCCGTCGCGCGTGATCGTGATCTGGCCCTGCACCAGCCGCTGCGTGCCCTCGCGCGCGGTCTTCATCATGTCGTCGAGCTCGGGCAGCACGTCCGACAGCGGATGGTCCAGTGTCTCGGACTCGGCATGGCCGATCAGTTTCTCGGCCGAACGGTTCAGGATGCCGACGCTGCCGGAGGCGTCGACGCCGATGATGCCGGCGCTGGCCGAGGACAGCACCGCCTCGATGAATCGCCGGCGGCTGTCGATCAGGTCCGAGGCGCTCACCAGTTCGTCACGCTGGGTGCGCAATTCAGCCGTCATCTTGTTGAAGGTCTCACCGAGCTGCGCGAGGTCGCCTTCGGACTTGTGCACCGGCACCTGGACATGCAGATCGCCGGTCGAAACGATATTGGCCGCGCTCATCAGATTGCGGATCGGCGACACCAGCCAGTTGGCAAAATTCAACCCGATCAGCACCGACGCCATCAGAATGGTCAGCGCGATCACCGCAAACATCAGCGCGAAGGCGACCTGAATGCCGAGCCTGCGCGACTCGATCTGGGCGTATTCGGCGACGCTGGCCTGGGTCTGCTTCAACTGGCTGACCACCCGCGGG